>CAVVPK010000051.1:0-14597 GCA_963750065.1 uncultured Alphaproteobacteria bacterium | reverse complement strand
CACGGATTTGAGATGGCCACGAGCCGCCCGGCACGGTCTGGGACGCTTCAACGTGCAGTTCAATGGCTCCGCACCCCGCGGAGGTCGCCATGCCGAACCGACTCGCCTTCGGTTGCTCTATCCGGTAGTTAGCACTTGGCCAGCTGTACAGATCGCACCTCTTGGTCGGGCTCAACTCCGTGCGGCCGAGACGCTGGACAAGCAACCTGAGGCAGGCGAACGGGACATGGTGTCAGAGCAGTTCTTCGAGGATTACGTGATGGGCTTCACGCGGCGCAGCATGGGACGCACGATCACGGAAGCCGATATCGTCATCCACGCCGGGCAGACGGCAACTTCTTTCCGCACCACGTCGACAAGGAGTGGTGCGCGACGCAGGATTTCAAGAAGCGGATCGCACACGGGACGCTCGTCCTCAGCGTCGGCATCGGTATGACCGCGACGACGATCAATCCACGGGCGATGTCATACGGCTACGATCGGGTGCGCTTCATCAAGCCGGTGTTCATCGACGACACCATCACCGTGACGGCAACGATCAAGGAAAAACGCGACCATCCCAAGCGCGCGGGCCACGGCATCGTGGTGGAGACCGTCGACATCGCCAACCAGAATGGCGACACGGTGCTGGTGTGCGAGCACCTCTATCTCGTCGAGCGGGGGGCACCAGCCTAGGTCTGCCGGGCGAAAGAGAACTCCGCCACGGCCATCTTTGCGATGGCGTCGAAATCCCAATCAATTCCGAGCCCTGGCGCGCTCGACGGGATGGCGTGTCCATCGCGGATGGTGAGGCCGGTATGCGTGATCGAATCGAGCTGCGGGATGTACTCGACCCAGCGGCCGTTCGGCACCGCGGCGCAGAGCGCCACGTGAAGCTCCATGAGGAAATGCGGACAGACGGCGACGTTGAACGTCTCCGCCAAGTGCGCCGTCTTGAGCCACGGGGTGATGCCGCCGATGCGCGCGACATCGACCTGGACGATCGAACAGCCGCCGCGCTGCAGAAATTCGCGGAAGTGGGACGGACTGTAGAGGCTTTCGCCGACGGCGATCGGCAAACTTGTCGCGCGCGACAGCCTCACGTGCCCGTCGACGTCGTCGGCCGGCAGCGGCTCTTCGAACCAGCCAATGTCGACCGCCTCGTAGTGACGGGCGCGGCGGATCGCCTGATCGACGTTAAAGGCCTGATTGGCATCCGTGAAGACCTCGAAACCGGAGCCGACCGCCTCGCGGACCGCGGCGATGCGCGCGACATCCTCGCCCACCTCGCGGCCGACCTTGATCTTGCAGCCGCCGAAGCCGCGCTCGCGCGCCTGAAGCGCGTCGTCGACCAGCGCGGCGGCCTCGAGATGCAGCCACCCGCCCTCCGTCGTATAGAGCGGCACACGCTCCTGCGCGCCGCCCGCCATGACGTGCAGCGGCAGGCCTGCCTTGCGGCAGCGCAGATCCCAAAGCGCTGAGTCGATTGCGGCGAGCGCCAGCGAAGTGATCGCACCCACCGAGGTGGCGTGGGTGAGGAAGAGCAGGTCGCGCCAGATCTGTTCGACCATGGCCGCGTCGCGGCCGAGAAGAACCGGAGCGAACGAGCGTGCGATCAACTGCATCACGGACGGCCCACCGGTGCCGATCGTGTAGGCGTAGCCGGTGCCGATCGCGCCGTCGGCATCCTCGATGCGGATGATCGGCGTTTCCTGGCTGACGAACGACTGGATGGCGTCGGTTCGCTTCACCTTCGGCTGAAGGTCGACCATCGACCCTTCGATACGGACGATCCTGGCCACGCTCTCCCCCGAACTGCCTACAGCGTCACCGATTGGCCGCTTGCCTTGTCGAAGACGTGCAGCCGTGAAAGGTCGAGAGCGAAGGTCATGGTTTCGCCGTCGCGTACCACGCGCGGGTTAAGCATCTTGCCCTGAACTTCCTGCCCACCGATCTGCATGATGAGCAGGGTCTCCGTACCCAGCGGTTCCGAGATCAGCACCTCGCGTTCCAGCGTCGCCGTCTCGCCGCGCCCAGGAATGCCGTGACCGGCTGGGGTCAGAGTGTCCGGCCGGAAGCCGATCACGACCTTGTCGCCGGCGTTGACCCTGGCGGCGACCTTCGGCGGCAGCGGCAGCATGGTGCCATCCTTGAAGACCGCGACCGGGCGACCGTCGTCGCTGGCGACTTCGGCATCGACCTGGTTCATGGCCGGCGAGCCGATGAAGCCGGCGACGAAGGTGTTGACCGGGCTCTCGAACACCTCCAGCGGGGTGCCGATCTGCTCGATGCGGCCGTCGCGCATGATGACGATGCGGTCGGCGAGCGTCATCGCCTCGACCTGGTCGTGGGTCACGTAGACGGCGGTCGTGTCAACCTGCCGATGTAGCCGCTTGATCTCCGTGCGCATCTGGACACGCAGGTTGGCGTCGAGGTTCGAGAGCGGCTCGTCAAACAGGAAGACATCCGTGTGCCGCACGATCGCCCGCCCCATAGCCACCCGCTGCCGCTGGCCGCCGGAGAGCTGTGCGGGAAGCCGATCCATCAGCTGTTCCAGCCCGAGAATGCCGGCCGCCTCCTCGACACGCCGCTTGATGTCGTCGGGCTCGACCTTGGCGATCTTCAGGCCGAAACCGAGGTTTTCGCGCACGGTCATGTGCGGATAGAGCGCGTAGTTCTGGAACACCATCGAGATATTGCGGAGCCGCGGCGGCAACGCATTGACCACCTTGTCGCCGATCCGGATGGTGCCGCCGCTTATCTCTTCAAGGCCGGCGATCATGCGCAAGGTCGTCGACTTGCCGCAGCCCGACGGGCCGACGAGAACGACGAACTCCTTATGTGCGACCGACAGATCGATGCCGTGAACGACCTCGAACCGTCCGTAGTGCTTGAAGACCTTGTTGAGGACGACCTCGGCCATAGCAGACTAGCCCTTGATGCCGCCGAGGGTCAGCCCGGCAATCAGATGTTTCTGAACGAGGAACGTCAGTACCAGCGCCGGAATGATGATGAGCACCGCCATGGCGCACATCCCTGTCCAGTCGACGGTGAACTGCGCGGTGAAATCCATCAGCCCCACCGGCAACGTCTTGCTGGCGACGGTGCGGCTGAGCTGGCTGGCGAGCGCGTATTCGTTCCATGAGGTGAGGAAGGCGAAGATCGCCGCCGAGGCGATGCCGGTGCGGGCGAGCGGAAACTCGATCTTCCAGAATGCCTGCCAGCGCGTGCAGCCGTCGATCTGTGCGGCTTCGGACAGGTCGACCGGAATCTGGCGGAAGAAGCCGTCGGTCAGCCAGATGGTGAACGGGATGTTGATCGCCATGTAAACCAGAATCAGCCCGAGCGGCGTGTCGATCAGATGCAGCCGGCTCCACAGGATGAACAGCGGCAGGCTGAGCGCGATGCCCGGCACCGAGCGCGACAGCATGAAGGCAACGAAGAGCTGAGCCTTGCCGCGGAAGCGATAGCGGGCGAATGCGTAGCCGCCCATCATGCCGATAACGATGGCGACGAATGTCGAGGTTACCGAGATCACCAGCGAATTGGTGAAATATTGCAGGACCGGCAGGCCTTCCTGCTGCTGCGGCAAGAGGCCGAAGATCTTGGCGAAATTGTCGAAGGTGGGGTGCTGCGGCAGCCACACGGTCGGCCGCGCCAGCACCTCGACGTTTGGCCGGAAGGCGGTCAGCACGACCCACAGGCCGGGCACGCACAGGATCAGCATGGCGACCAGCACCGCGAACCGAATCAGCCAGCGCTGCCAAGGCTTTTCAATGGTCAGCCGGTTTTCGGCCGGCACCTCGCCGCTCGTTTCAGAGAAGGCGCTCACTGCGCACCTCCCATGAAGGCGCGGGCGGACGACAGCTTTCGATAGAAATAATAGGTGAAGACGATCGACAGCAGGATCGAGACATAGGCCATGGCGTTGGCCGACCCCATCTGGGCGTTCTGGTAGCCGACTCGCGACAGCAGCGTCCAGATCAGCTCGGTGCGTTGCGCCGGCCCACCGTTGGTCATGATACGCACCATGTCGTAGGCGCGCGCGATGTCGAGCGAGCGGATGGTCATGGCGATGTAGATGAAGGGCATCAGGAACGGCAGGGTGATGTGACGGAACACCTGCCAGGGATTGCAGCCGTCGACCTTGGCCGCCTCGATCGGCTCGTGCGGCAGCGCCATGAGGCCGGCAAGCAACAGGATAGCGAACACCGAGGTCGACATCCACACCTCGGCACCGATGATGGAGAGGTTAGCGAGCGTGCCGTCGATCAGCCAGGGAATCGGATCACGGATGAGGCCGAGCGAATAGAGGGCGTTGTTCACGAAACCGATCGAATCGTTGAGCATGTACTTGAAGAGAAAGCCGACGAGGATCGGCGAGAACATCATTGGAAACATCATCACCGTGCGGATAACCCGCTGCCCGTTGGTGATGCGGTTCACGAGCAGCGCCAGCAGCAGGCCGAACACCATCTCGAGGTTGAGGGCCACCGTGATGAAGATCAGCGTGCGGCCGAACGCCCACCAGAAATCCGCGTTGCCCCACAGGCGCTGGTAGTTCCTGAGGCCGACGAAGCGATAGAGCGACGACGGCTGTGTCAGCATGTAGGGGGTGAAGCTCGACCACAGCGACACCAACAGCGGCACCAGGATCACCGAGAGGATCACCACAATCGCCGGCAGCAGCAGCAGATAGGGAACGGCGCGGGGTGATCGTAAGAATCTCATACGCGGAGATTTCTCTTTCGGGCCACGGCTCGCCTCCACGGGCCCGTTGCGGAGCCCCCTCGCCATCACGACGAGAGAGGTTGCGATATGCTTCGGTGCCGCGACCCTCTTTCCTCTCACCAAGGAAAGACGCGGCGGCAGGAGCCGAGTGTTCGTTCGACCCCTGCCAACCGAAAGGTTCAGTTCTTGAGCAGCCCAGCGTCCTGCATGATCTGGGTCGCATCGGCAGCCGCCTTGTCGAGCGCCGCCTTGACCGAGATCTGGCCAAGCTCGGCCGCCTGCAGCTGTGGCCAAATGACGTTCGACACCTGGATCCATTGCGGGATCAGCGGCGGCGTGCGGGCGTCGGCAAGCGAAGCCTGCCAGGCCGTGAACATCTCGGCCATCTGCGGCTTGCCGTTGGCTTTGAACCAGTCCTCGGCCTTGGCGAAGACGGCGGTGCGGGTCGGCATGTTTCCGGCCTCAGCCTCCATCAATTCGCTGTCGTCGTTGGTCAGGAAGACGGCAAGCGAAGCCGCCGCCGGCTTGTTGTCGCAAGCCGAAGTGACCGAGAAGGAATGCGAGCCCGACCAGCCGCCACGGTGGCCAGAGGTTCCGACGGGTGCCGTCGCGAATCCGAGGTCGTTGGCGATCTTGGACTTGGTGGGATCCGAGTAGAACCCGGCGAAGCCGGGCCAATCGAGGTCGATGGCCAGCTGGCCGGCCGCCATGGCCTGGCCGATCTCGTCCCAGCCGTAGTTCACCGTGCCGGCCGGAACCGCCTTCGCCTTATAAACGTCGACGAACCACTGCAGCGCCGCCTCGCCAGCCGGCGAGTTGAAGATCGGCTTCCAGTTCTTGTCGAACATGTCGCCGCCGTTGGCCCGCAGAATCTCCATGAAGCGGCCGGTCGCGCCCTCGTCCTTGCCCGCGAAGGCGGTGCCGTAAAGGTTCGGCGGGTTGGCGAAGAAGATGATCTGGTTCTTCATGTCCTCGAACGTCGCGGGCGGCGCCAGGTCCTTGCCGTACTTGGCCTTGTACGCGGCCTTGTTCTTCGGATCGTTGTAGAGGCTCTTGCGGTAGTAGATGTTGGAGATGTCAGTGACGCGCGGCAGCTGCACCAGCTTGCCATCGATCTCGGAGTTCTTCAGCGTGCCGGGTACGTATTTGGCAAGCTCGCTCTCCGGAATGTACTTCTTCAGATCGATGTACATGTCGCCGTACTGCGGGGCGAAACTGGTATGGTTCGACGCCAGGCAGTAGTCGATCTGGCCCGATGCGATGTCCTGCTTGATCTCCTTGTCGAGGTCGAAGTAGTTCTTCGACGACACGATCTGAACCTTCGCACCCGTCATCTTTTCCCATTCGGGGATGCGGGTGTAGAGATGCTCATACTGGGTGCCGCCGATCAGCTTCACCTTGAGCGTGTAGCCGGGAAACTTGCCGTAATCGAACTGACTGTCGGCCGCGAACGATCCAATCGTCAGCGCCAGCGTGGCCGCGCACGTCAAGAGCGCGACTCCAACGGTTTGCGTGAGTCTCATGCCTTCCTCCCCTTTGTGTCCCGACACTTATGTTGTCCTGACGCTTGCCCGTCAGGCGCTTACCGTGCTCTCATAAGTGAAGCGACTATTTGCAGATAAGCATGACTGCCGCGCGAGCGTCAACGGCTGTCATCCGGATACGGGCTTTTCGAATGGATCAGATATCTCCCGAAGACCGCTACCGCGCCCCTGCCCTCGACAAGGGGCTCGACATTCTCGAGCTGCTCGCCTCGACCGAGGAAGGGCTGACGCAGGCGGAGATCGCCAAGGCGCTCGGACGCACACCGAACGAGTTCTACCGCATGCTCGACCGGCTGGTGCGGCGCAAATATATCGCGCGCGTCGGCGGCGACCGCTACGAGCTGACGCTGAAGCTGTTCGCGCTTGCCCACCAGCACGCGCCGGTGCGCCGCCTGGTCTCGCAGGCGATGCCGTTGATGCGGGCCTTCACGCAAGAGACCCATCAGGCTGCTCACATTGCCGTCTACGATCGCGGCGAGGTCATCGTCGTCGCCCAGGTCAATTCGCCGCGGTATTGGGGACTGGCGATCCGCGTCGGCGCGCGCGTCGGCCTTATCAACACCGGTTCCGGGCACGTGCTGCTCGCCTTTGCCTCTCCGAGGGAGCGCGCCTTCATGCTCGACGAGCACGAGCCGGCACCAGGCGAGGACCTGCCCAGCGACCTCGATCGCCGGCTCGCACAGGTTCGGCGTCGCGGCTACGAGAAAATGGAGAGCCTGCAGGTGCGCGGCGTCGTGAACCTGTCCGTGCCGGTCCTTGGTCCCAACGGAGCGGCCATCGCCGCACTAACCTGCCCTTATGTGAAGCATCGCGAATCCGATGGTGCCGCCGACACCAGTGCCGTTCTCGACAAGCTCATCGCCGTCGGTGGCGAGCTGTCGCGGATGTCTGGCGGGATTGGCGATCAGCCGGCAGTCGAAGACGATGAATACGAGGGGGAGGAAGAGTGATGCGAATTGTCGATACCCATTGCCATCTGATCTACCGAGACGAGCTGTCGTATCCGTGGCTGGCGGACCTGCCGGCGCTCGACAAGAACTTTCACCTCACCGACTACTGGCCGCAGGCAAAGGCAGCGGGCATCACCGACGTCGTCCACATGGAGGTGGACGTCGCCGACGCCGACATGGAGGCGGAGACCGATTTCATCGGCGGGCTGGGTAAGCCGTTGGCCGCGCTCATCGCTTCGTGCCGGCCGGAAGAGGACGGGTTCGCCGATTATGTTGAACGGTCGGCCGCCAAGCCCGGCGTAAGGGGCTTCCGCCGCGTGCTCCACACGCAGCCGGACGAACTCGGAACGCGGCCGATCTTTGCGGAGAACCTCAAGCGCCTCGCACGCCACAATCTCAGCTTCGATCTCTGCGTGCTTGCGCGACAATTGCCGATCGCCGCGGACATTGCTCGCAAATGCCCGGACGTGCAGTTCATCGTCGATCACTGCGGCGTTCCGAACGTCAAGGATCAGGCGCTCGATCCGTGGCGCGAGGACATGCGCGCCCTGGCCGCCCTGCCGAACGTTGCCTGCAAGATCTCCGGCATCATCGCCTATGGCGACCCCGTCAACTGGACGGTCGCCGACCTCAGGCCGTTCTTTGAGCATTGCATCGAGGTCTTTGGCTGGGACCGCGTTGTCTGGGGCAGCGACTGGCCGGTCTGCACGCTCACCGCCGATCTCGGGCGCTGGGTGGCGGCGACGCACACGCTTCTCGAGGGAACCAGCGACGACGAGAAACAACGGCTGCTCAGTCGCAACGCCGAGCGCATCTATCGACTGAGCTGACGGCGCATCAAAAAGGGAGGAAACCATGCAGCGGATGGGATCGTGCATTCGCCTGAAGGCAGAGCACATAGCGGAATACAAGAAGCTGCACGCTGCGGTGTGGCCGGGGGTGCTCGCGAAGATCACCGACTGCAACATTCGCAACTACTCGATCTTCCTGAAGGAGCCGGAGCACCTGCTGTTCGCCTATTTCGAATATCACGGCGACGACTTCGCTGCCGACGCCGCGAAGATGGCGGCAGACCCGGTTACGCAGGACTGGTGGAAGATCTGCATGCCCATGCAGGAGCCGTTCGAGACCCGCAAGCAGGATGAATGGTGGGCGGACATGGACGAGGTGTTCCACACCGATTGAGCCGGCGATGCTGTGCGGGGGTGGTTGCGTCACTCCCCCATTAATGAATATAGTTTTTATATAGAAGCGCGTGACGAAGCCGCTAGCCGTGGCCGAGACCGCGGGGGAGGAAGAATTTTGACAGTCGATCCAGCGGCATTGCGCCAGACCTGGCCGCGGCCTTCGGCGCCCCGGCCGATCGCGATCATCGGAGCCGGCGGCATCGTCAACGACGCCCACCTGCCGGCCTACCGCAAGGCAGGTTTCCCGGTGGCTGGCGTCTTCGACATCGATGCCGAGCGCGCACGAACGCTCGCGGCCAAGTGGGACGTGCCGGTTTTCGCCTCGCTGGAAGAGGCGACCACGACGCCAAACGCGGTCTTCGACCTGGCAACGCCACCGGTCAGCCATCGCTCGGTGCTCGAACGCCTGCCGGAAGGATCAGTGGCACTCATCCAGAAGCCGATGGGCCAGGATCTCAACGAAGCGACGGCGATCCTCGACATCGTTCGCGCGCGCCGCCTGACCGCGGCGGTGAACTTTCAGCTTCGCTTCTCCCCGATGATGCTCGCGCTCGCGGACGCCAAGGAACGCGGCCATCTCGGCCGGCTCGTCGATGTCGAAGTCCATCTCAATCTGTTCACGCCGTGGGATCTCTTCCCATTCCTCAAGGGCGCGAAACGCGGTGAGATCGCTGTGCATTCGATCCACTACTTTGACCTGATTCGCGCGATCCTGGGGAACCCGGTTGGCGTGCATGCGCGCACCATGGGGCATCCCGCGTCCGACCTCATCGAGACGCGGACATCGGCGATCATCGATTTCGGCGGCGACCTCCGCTGCACGTTCTCGATCAATCACAACCACAAGCTCGGACGGAAATTCCAGGACGCGAGCATGCGCTTCGAGGGGGACAAGGGCGCGGCGATGCTCAAGCTCGGTGTGCTGCTCGACTATCCAACCGGCGAGCCGGACGAACTGTGGATCAACGACGGCGACGGCTGGGTGGAAGTGCCGCTGACCGGCGTTTGGTTCCCCGACGCTTTCATCGGGCGGATGTCCAATCTGCAGCGGTTCGCGGCCGGCGAGGACGACACGCTCATCGCCTCGGCCGAAGATGCCTGGCACACGATGGCGCTCTGCGAAGCGTGTTTTCGCTCCAGCGCCGCGCCGGCGACCGAAGTCCCGAAGTCACCCTGAGGCTGCACCCCATGAACGACGCATCGTCAGCTCCCACTGTCGGCGTCTCCTCGACCCATCCGAAGGACATGCCGCCGGAGCACGCCGAGATTCCGGTATGGAACGCCGAGAACTGGCTCTACGAGGACTGGCCGGTCGGCCAGAAGATCCGTTCGCTTCGGCGCACGATTTCCGAGGGCGATTCGCACCAGTTCAACCTGCTGGTCACCGACATCCACCCATACGTTCAGGATCAGATGTTCGCAGCCAGCGAAGGCGTGTTCGGCAAACGGCTGGTCGCCGGCGCTTTCGTCTTTTCGGCCGGTCTCGGCCTCGTCGCCACCAACTGCGTCAACGCATTTTCCTACGGCTACGACAAGCTGCGCTTCATCAAGCCGGTGTTCATCGGCGATACGATCTACACCATCCGCACCAACCTCGATAAGCGCCCGAAGTATCCCGAGATGGGGCTCATCCGCGCGAGCTACGAGGTGTTCAAGGGTGAAGGCGAGCTCGTTCTCTACTGCGAGCACCTGCAGACCGTACGCTATCGCGATCCTGCCGCGCTCGCCGATCAGGTCGAAAAGAGACAGACAAAATAGATGAAGACCAACGACGAACTTCCGCTTGCAGGGCTTGTCGTCATCGACGCGAGCCAGTTTCTGGCGGGGCCTTATGCAGCGCTGAGGCTGATGGACTTAGGTGCCCGTGTCATCAAGGTCGAGCGGCCAGACGGCGGCGACCTATGCCGTCGGCTGTATTTGACCGACACCGAGATCGGCGGCGATTCGACCCTCTTTCACGCGATCAATCGCGGCAAGGAGAGCATCGCGCTCGACCTCAAGAATGAAACCGACCTGCAGGCGCTGAAGCACCTGATCGGCAAGGCCGATGTGCTCATCCAGAACCTCCGTCCCGGCGTGATGGAACGCCTCGGCCTCGGCTACGATGTTGCATCGGCGATCAACCCGAGGATCGTTTACGCAGGGATCACCGGCTACGGCGACGAGGGGCCGTGGGCGATGCGCCCGGGGCAGGACCTGCTGGCGCAGGCGCGCTCCGGGGTCATGTGGCTGAATGGCGACGACGAACAGGGGCCGGTACCATTTGGACTGGCCGTCGGAGACATGCTTGCCGGCGCGGCTATCGTGCAGGGCATTCTGGCCGCACTCGTCCGCCGGGGCATCACCGGCAAGGGCAGCCACATTGAGACGAGCCTGCTGGAAGCGCTGGTGGATTTCCAGTTCGAGGTCCTCACCACCTACCTCAATGACGGTGGCCGGCTGCCGGCACGCTCCAAGGTGAACAGCGCCCACGCCTACCTTTCAGCGCCTTATGGCGTTTACCGGACGAAAAATTCCTACCTCGCCGTCGCCATGACGCCGATCGCACGGCTCGCCGACCTGCTGAAGCTCAAGGCGCTTGATCGCTACCACGATGATCCGTCGAGCTGGTTCACGGACCGCGATGAGATCAAGAGCATCCTGGCCGCGTATCTTGCCACCGAGACGACAGAGCATTGGCTCGCGATCCTCGAGCCCGCGGACATCTGGTGCGCCAAGGTCTTGCAGTGGCCCGAACTGTTGGCGAGCGATGGCTTCCAGATCCTCGACATGCTGCAGACGGTGGAGCGCGAAGACAACGTTCAAATCCGCACCACCCGCTCGCCGATCCGCGTGAACGGCCGTCGTCCGCTGACAGCGGCTGCGGCGCCGCGCATTGGCGAACATTCCGCCAGGATTCGCGCGGAGTTCGGCTTGTGAGTCAGGCGAGAGCCAGCCTGAAGGGGGTCACCTGGGATCACCCGCGCGGCTACGATCCGCTCATCGCCTGCACGCGGCTCTGGCGTGAACAGAATGGCACCGACATCACCTGGGATCGGCGCTCGCTGCAGGATTTCGAGTCCTATCCGCTGAAGGATCTGGCGCGCGACTACGACCTGCTGATCATCGACCACCCACATATCGGCGAGGCGGCTGCGACCGGCTGTTTGGTCCCACTCGACGGTCAGGACGACGACAGTGCACTCACGGAACTCGCGCGAGAGAGTGTCGGTCCGTCGTTCGCAAGCTACGATTGGCGGGGTCGGCAGTGGGCGCTGCCCATCGATGCAGCCGCACAGGTGCAGGCGTGGCGGCCGGATCTGATTGAGCGACCGGCGGCACGCTGGAGCGATGTGATTGACCTCGCTCGCCAAGGGTTGTTGGCCTGCCCCCTGCGTCCACCACACTCGCTGATGACGCTGTTCACGCTTGCCAACAATCTCGGCACACCAAGCGACGTCGCGGGGGCGGACCTGTTTGCACCGGACAGCGGGGCCGACGCAGTGGAGATGCTGCGCGAGCTCTCCGCGGCCCTCGATCCGGCTGACTTTGCGAGGGATCCGATTGCCGTTCTGGAGATCATGGCGCATGAGAATTCCGCAATTGCCTGTGCGCCGTGGATCTATGGCTATTCAAGCTACGCACGCGACGGCTTTCGTCGCCACCGGGTCGCCTTCGCCGATATCCCCGCGCTCGGCACCGTCGGTGCCGCTGGCTCGGTGCTCGGCGGCGCCGGCATCGCTGTTTCAGCCTTCAGCCGTAACGCCAGCGACGCGATGCGGTTCGCCGCCTGGGTCACCAGCGGCCCCATCCAAGCCGCGCCTTATGCCGCGGCCGGCGGACAACCGGCTCACGGCGCTGCATGGCGCGATCCGGATATCAACGCACTGACGTCCGATTTCTACCGCGCCACTTGGGCAACGCTCGCCGGTGCCTGGGTCCGTCCGCGCCACAATGGCTACATGGCATTTCAGCACAATGCAGCGGAGCGCCTGAATGTGGGGCTGAATTCCGGCGAACGCGCTCCGGCAATCGTGGCCGCCCTCAACGCACTCCACCGGGCCAGTCGGGCGCGGGAAGTCGAAAACTCATAAGGGATTGGCCATGAGATTTCTCGTAACCGGCGGGACAGGGTTCATCGGCGCCTGCGTCGTACGCAACCTTCTCGACCGCGGCATCCCGGTCGTGATCGGCGAAGCGTCTCCCGACACATCGGTCATGGCAACGCTCAAGGGCGCCGAGCTGGCGACCATGGACGTTTCCGACAAGGACGCGGTTGCGGCCATATTCGACAAGTTCCCGGACATCAGCCACTGCATCCATCTTGCCTACCTGATGAGCGCAGAGGTCGAGGCGAACATGGCACTCGGCGCCAAGGTCAACGTGCTCGGCATGGTGAACATGTTCGACGCCGTGGTGCGTCACGGGCTCGATCGCCTGGTCTTCACCAGCAGCGAGACGGTCTATGGCGCCAGGCAATCGGTCTACGGCGACCGACCGGTCAGGGAGGACGATTTCTGCGCGCCCTCCGATCACTTCTTCACCTACGGGATGATGAAGATTCTGGACGAATACATCGCCCAGAAATACGTCGCCAAGCACGGCGTGAGCATCGCCTGCGTGCGGCCGGCGGTGGTGTTCGGGCACGGGCGCAAACGTGGCTCGGTGTTGTGGGCGGAGCAGTTCGCCTCGCGCCCGGCGATCGGCGAGCCTGTCCGCCTGCCCTTCGCGCAGAATGCCCGCGACACCTGGATCTACAAGGACGATTGCGCCGAACAGCTCGTGCGTCTGGCGCTCAAGCCGGAGCTTCAGCACTTCGCCTACAACAATGGCGGCGATTGCGTTTCCGCGCGGGAACTCGCCGACACGGTGCGGCGCTGGCTGCCCGATGCACAAATCGAATTCGACGAAGCGGTCGCCTCGACGCCATTGATCGATTGGCAGGACGGCCAGCGATTGGCGGCGGAGATCGGATTCACGCCGCGCTCCTTCAGCGATGGCGTGCACGCACACATCAACGAGGCGCGGGCCGAAGCAGGATTGGGAGACGTCTGACCATGGCGACGGGGTACGCAAACACGGTGGTCGGCAGCTATCCACGCCCGGTCACGGTCGGCGACACGATGAAGAAGCCGACCCTCACGACAGCCGAGACCGACGACATGATCCAGTGGGCCGCCAAGGACCAGGCCGACCTCGGCCTCGACGTCATTACCGACGGCGAGGGCTACCGCGAGAACATGTACTACTTCTACCAGAAGCGCGTGGACGGCGTGACGTTCGAGGACATGCCGCGCCTGTCGTTCGGCACCGCTGGGTTCGGAATCGAATGCCCCCGCGTCGTCGACGAGATCAAGAACCCGCGCTTCAACCTCGCGCACAACTGGAAGGTGGCGCGCGACGCGGTGCCGTCGCATGTCCGCGTCAAGCAGACGGTGACCGGCCCGCATGTGCTCACCCGCTTCAGCGTCAACGAGCGCAAAGACCTTTACCCCAACGACCAGGCACTATGCCGAGCCTGGGCCGGAGTGCTGCGCGACGAGATCACGGAAGTGATCGCCGCCGGCTGCACCGAAATCCAGTTCGACGAACCAATGTGGACGGAATCGCCGGAGCAGAGCGAATGGGCCGCCGACATCCTCAACGACCTTATCGCCGAACTCCCGGGTGGACTGCGCATCGGCCTGCATGTGTGCGGCGGCAACCCGCGCCGCAAGCGGATCTACTTCACCAAGTACACGGACCTCGCGCCAGCTTTCCGCAAGATGAAAATCGACGAGGTGTCGCTGGAACACTGCACGCTCGGCTACGACCTGATGGAGCTGTGGAAGCTGTGGGATTTCAAGGGCGATCTGGCCATCGGCGTGATCGACCAGCGCAGTGACGACATCGAGACCACCGAGGTCATACGCGATCGCATCGAACCGGCGCTGGCGCATTTCCCACGTGAACGGCTGGTGCTGACCAGCGAATGCGGCTTCGGCCATGTGCCGCTCGACATCACGCACAAGAAGCTGGCCGTTCTGGTGGAGGCCTCACACACGCTGTAAACCTCAGGACGCTCGCGTCGACACCTCAGCTTCTCTGCGTCACACGGGATCATCCCGGTGACGGGACACAAGTCGATCGGCGCGATTGGGCGCTGCGCCCGAGCAGCCGAGCGGACAGATCCAGAAAGTACGCCCGGTGTCATCTCGACGGGACACTTCGGCGAACCAGCGGGCGCA
>CAVVPK010000050.1:0-117508 GCA_963750065.1 uncultured Alphaproteobacteria bacterium | reverse complement strand
CGTCCCCGTTATTGACCCACGAGGCATGGAACCAGCCGTGACGGCCCCATGGACCGGGACTATTCCACCACCGGAACGGTCCCATGGGCGCCTGCAAGGGCACACGATTCGACGGCGCCGGGACGACGACGTCGTCGTGCACAAGTTCGCCGCGCCAACCTTCGTCGTGCGTGCCCTCGGCCGTGACGTAGAGGCGATATTCCCAGTAACCGGTAGCCGAGAGGTCGTTGCCGGCGCCCATGATCATCCAAGCACGCGTGTCGGTATGGATCATGCCGCATGGATAGAATCGTGCCCCACAAGCAACGCTGACGAAGGTCCCGGTTCCCGTCGTCACCTTCCAGCCGGGCGGGAGGTTGAGCGCCTGGCCATCTTCCTCATAGAGCGTACCGTGCCACCCTTGGCTTCTGGTCCCGAGAGCCGTCACCTCGACTTTGTACACGAGCCGCTCGTTGCCGGCCTGTGCCGCCTCAATACCAGCCAAGGCGGCGACGAGCGCCATCAATAACGTGATGAAAGCCTTCATGTGACATCCACCCGATAACGGCCGTCGTTCGACTGATACTGAGCACTTGCGAAGAAATAGGCAAGCTCGGCCCATCGCATAGGGGAACTGACGGTCGCCGGGCGGTTGACGCCGGTGTGTTTCGCGTCAGGAATGCCGATTTTGTCCTCATCAAGACGCACCTCTCCCGCTGTTTTCGCTGGAATCGCCGGACAAGCTCGGCATCGGGGACGTCCGCGTCTATCGGCTTCATCTGATCGGCCGCGGCCCGCGTCGATCAACCCGTTCGTCGCTGCGCTGCGCTTCTTCTACGGCACCACGCTCGGCCGCAAGGACATGGTCGAGGAGATGCCCGCGGACTCCGAATTTGAACTGCGACAACGCAGCCAGCTTGCGGCGCTTTACTCGGGCTTTCGGTCGTAGGACAATGATCTCCCGAGCTAAATTTGCGCCCCATTTTCAGCGGCTCGTTTGGCTGGGCCGCTGACGATAATTGGGAGCCTTCAGCCGATCATAGGCTTTGATCGGCCGATTAGAGACGCGGTTTAGTTTGCCTTTTCTTTGCTCTGGTAATGAGAAGGAAGCACAAAATGTCTAGACAGCATCTGATCGGAAAGGCCATCGTCGCTGGAGCGGTCGCATACATGCTGGGCATGCCGATCGGCGCAGCCTTGGCTGAGAACCTTGTCACAGTGACACCACAGGACTTCCAAGCGAGCGGTGCAGATATTTCTGGCTGGACTTGGCTTCGTTCGTCGGGAAATTCCGCCGAGTGGACTTGGGGTGGGGTGGACGTCACGCCGCGAGCGGCTTGTGTGAATTTCAGCCTGTTGGTCACCAATACGGCCAGCGGCGGATCGGGCCATGACGGTCGCATTCAGGTCATCATCGTCCCGAACGGTGGGCGCGAACGGCCTGCTACCTTGACCCTGAAGAACCCGTTCAGGCCGGTTGTTGCTAGCAATACCAATGGCGTCGGCTACCAAGCCTATGGAGCGATCTGTTCGTCCGACCTTCGCAGGGCGGCCGTACATGGGTTCCAAATTCGGATGGAATGGAACAATACAGCCCGCGGGCACATCGCCGTGCGTGAGCAAGGTGCCGTACTCGCGTACACGCAGTAGCGCCGATCCAGCGGTGCACCCCACTGACCACATGGCCCGCGAGTCGTCGCTTTGAGCGCGGCGCGGACGCTCGCGGGTCATGTGTCAAGGGCGGCCGGGCAAGTCCGATCTCATTTTGGAAGATGGCTATCTCGCCAGCAGGCGGCCGTCGAGGGGAAGCGCGTCGACTGCCGGTTGTGGATCTGGGAATCGCGGCCGCAAGACGTTTCACGGACCCTGGCGCGTGATTGTCTTCAAGTCGTGCTGGAGGGTGACCAGATGATGAAACGTACCTTTCTTGTAGCCTTTCTCATCGCCGCCTCGTCGCCGGCCATGGCGAATGATTCCATGGCTGAAATCGCGACCGGCGGGCTGGTTCTAACCCGTAGTGATGCGGTCAGCATGGACCATGAGGAGCTCTACATTTCCCTTAAGGAGATCCAGGTCGCCTACCGGTTTCGCAATTTGACCGACACGGCCGTCGACACGATCGTTGCGTTCCCGATGCCGGACGTCCGCTTCAACCCCTATGGCGATACGGCTTTGCCCGACCTGACGGTCGACAACTTCCTCGGCTTCAGTGCCACGGTGGAAGGCCAGCCGGTCGCAGTGCATCTTGAGCAACGTGCGTTGGCCGGCGCGCTTGACGTCACCGATACGCTGAACCAGGCAGGCGTCCCGCTATTCCCCTTTGGTGATGCCGCCTTCGACGCGCTGAAGCAGCTTCCGGACAATATACTCGCGGATTGGATCGCCCGCGGGCTTGTCTTCAACGATCGCTACGATACCGGCGACGGCATGAAGAATCATCCGACGCCTTCCTGGGTGCTCAAATCAACCTATTGGTGGCGTATGAGCTTCCCGGCCGGTCAGTCGATCATGGTCGAGCACCGTTACCAGCCAAGCGTCGGCGCCACGGTTGGCCTGAATTTCTTCGAGAATGGCCGTTTCGCGGGGTCGCAATATGAGGATTACCATCGTCGCTATTGCATCGACCGGTCGCTTGAGGGCGCGCTGACAGCGGCCATGAAAGAGCGACGCGTCGAATATCCGCCCTACACCGAAAAGCGCATTTCCTATGTGCTCCGGACAGCCAACAATTGGGCGGGAGGGATCGGTTCGTTCCGAGTGACCATAGACAAAGGCAGCCCGGACAACCTGCTGAGCTTCTGTGGCTCGAATATCCGCAAGCTGACGCCGACCGCCTTCGAGATGACGATCACCGATTTCTACCCGCAAGGCGATTTTGAAGTGCTTTTCCTGACACCGGCCGGCTTCTGATCGAGGGAGCCGGTGTCAGTGTCTTTGCCTTGCGGCGGAGGATAGCGTCAGGGACCTACTCGCCATGAGAAAGGCAGCCGCCAGCAGAGAAGCGGACCACACCGTGGTGCGTCCAGGTCCCACCCTCATCGCCGCTGACGTAGAAGCCTGTCACGCACAGCCCCTTCCCTTGGACCATTTGCTCCGAGCTATCGTCGGCGAGAACCAGCAGGATTTGACCTGAGTGCGGCCGCATGCCTGCACCGTCGTACGAGGTCGTCAGCAGGCCGTTGATCCGCGCCCGCACCGGCTCGCTCACGCCGCAAATATTGTCCAGGACGACAACGAACCGCGCCGTCCAACCTCTCTCGCGACCGGCGCTGCCAGACATTCCTGCCACCGGTGGAAGTGACCGCCGCGGCAACCATTTGACCAACTGGATCGTCCCGCAGACATCAATTGGCGACAGCGGGGGCAGCGGCGCCGCCATAGCCGGCAGCGCTACGAGAGACATCGTTGCAGGTACGATGGCCACGTTTCGCAACATTCTGCGGATTGACATATCTGGCACCTCTCGATGTTCGAGCGCGGAGCCTCGTTCGGCGCACGCCGAAGTACTGGCATGCGCAGAAGCGCCGTCTCTTGGCGGGACGGCGTTCATGCATTCGCTAGTTGACCGAATAGACCTTGATCGAACTCATCTTGTCGTCCCAGTCGCTCGGCAGGACTTGGTCTACGATCTCATCTTGCGATGAGTTTATGTACTCCTTGTGCTTGCCCTTAAAGCGGCTGTGCTCGTAGATGACGATCCGGGTCTTGGGACCGATGGTGATGCACGAGGCAGTGTCGTTGAACGCGTTGCCGACATAATTGTACTCGTGCCCCGCGGTGAAGCCGAAATAGCCTTGGCAACTCGGCGCCGTGCAACTGTCGAGGTCATATGCGACGACCTCACCAGGCCCCACCGCAAAGTTGTCGTTCTCATAGTCCCAATAGAACGCTTGCGCCGGCACAATGCTCAACACCGTAGACGCAAGCACCGCGGCAATCATTGCGCCGCCTTTGGCCATCTTCATGATCACCCTCCAACACCCTCCGTCCTACCAATGCTGCTGCAACCGAGATTATCCTGCGACCGAAACACTAGGGGAAGTACGCCTAGTGTCGCGGTTCAAACTCCGAGGTTCGGCCCACGTGGAGTGAAAAGCGACGACTACCCGAAGACTTGAGCAATGTCAGAAACCTCAGATGAGAAACGACTGGTTACTAAGCTTCGAATGTCCGGTGATGGCGCGCAGAGCGGACAGCCAGTACACCTGGCGCGACGACTGCTTTCCACCCAGAGCGGACTTTAGCGTCCCCCAGCGCGAGATGTCCCTTGAGCTCACGCTCCCCAACGGCGTTTGCACCGAGCCCGGCCAAGATTGCCCCTCAGCCACTGCGCCAACGTCGTCCGCGAAATCCCCAGCTTCTCGGCCAATCTCCTTTGCCCCATCTGTCGGGCAAGGGCGCGGAGTTCGCTCAGCTTCTGTTCTTGACCGCTCGGCGCAAGGCCGTGGTCGACTGGCGCCTCTTCATCCAGGCCGAGATAGAATTGCTCTTCCCAGTGGTCGGCTTCTTTGCCGATGTTCCGGATGCCTGACATATGGACATGCCGACGGCGAGTGGTGCCAACGTCGACGAAGTCGCCATTGGTGAATTTCGTCTCCGGATGCAGGTGGTACTGAGCAAGCACCTGCTGATAGGTCTTCAGAGTTCGCGCCGGGACCGGATCGCCGCTGTCACGATCGAAAGCCAAATGGACTGCCTTTGTGGGGTCACGATCGAAAGGAGCGACCGGTCGCACCGGATGCGTCGATCGGCGCCTTGGTCGCTTTCCGTCGGGAGCCAGCGTCTCGATCGGTCCGTCGTCGGTGAACAGGCTCCCTGCAAACAAAGAAAGGAGAAACCCGAACGGCTTGACCTGCCGAGCGTATGGCAGGCTCGCATTGAACTTACGGAACCACCGAAGGAGCTTTGGCGTCGTCGCCGCGTATCGGCTGATGGCTGGGCGAGACAGGTTCGGATGAAACGCTAGGTCGACGATGTTGGGTTCGTTGGCCAACACGGCGGTGACAATTTGCCACCACAGATCATGTTGCCAAAGCTCAACGCCGATTTCGTGTAGTAGGACCTTCGGTGCGGGAATGCCTTTCGCCGGGCTCGTCTCATCGTACGGCGGTCGCAGGTGGCCAAGCCCGTGCGCGGATGCCTTGCGCAAAATTCTTTGGCCGCTCTGGTCGACATTGAACAACGCATATCGCTTCGCCGACACAGCCCAGCACAACAGAGGCTCACGCTTTCTCGGATCGTCTAGGCTTGCGTTGACGCCTTCGACCTTCAGGATCGAGCCTTCGAAGTTGTACGGGTTGAGCTGTCTGAACCAATCGACGATGCCGTCAACGCGCTGGTGAAATGTTGCCTCAGGCATCAACTGCGGTTTGGCGATAGCCATACTATCCGTGTCACAGAACGCCCATTCCAATTCTTGATCAGCAACCTGCCGCTCGGTGATCGCCAGCATGAGGCGTGCAGCGCCGGTGATCAGTGTCGCGAGCAGGGGGTGAAAATAGTTACCGGGGTCTTCTGCCTTGGTGGCTTGCCGCTGGTACGAGCTGCCGGTCACGCTATGCACAGTCATCGCAATGCGCTCGGCCAACTCCTTGACGATCATCTCGACGAAGATCCCATAGCTTGTCGCATTCGCAGCGATCTTCAAAGCGTTTTGCTCGGTGTCGAGTTCCTCTCTTTCTGCGGCCGCGGCGCCATCGCGCTTACGCTTCACGGATTGCCGAAGTTCGATGAGGAACTTGTAGAAGTCGTCTTGGACAGGATTGACGCGGTGGTCGCAATTCCCAGCAATGGCGACCGACTTCAATCCGGATTGCAGCTGTCCAGGTTCGAAGGCGAGTGCTTCGGCCACACGTGGCGCACGGCCTGTCAGTAGCTTGGATGCGATGCAATCGGCTAAGGTGAACCACAAAGGCTGTTCTGCGGTGAGATAATTCAGGCCGATGGTTGCCTGACCTTCGTCTTCGTACTTCGCACGCACGGGAAAAATGTCGTCGTCGGGCGCGACCCGAACGAGGGCTATCATTTTTGCCCAAGTCTCGCGGTGCTGTAGATCGGCAAGAGAGACCGCGTTCAGGAAAGACCGCACCTCGTCGGTCGCGTCGCGCCACGTCATGCCCTCAGCGGTGACGAAACGCCACAGGCCCATGAGCGTACAGACGGTGGGATACATCGAAAGGAAATCGCAGAGCACGACCTGCCGCAGTTCCCGCCGAATTCGCACTTCGGATCGACCGCCGTAGTAGCTGCCCATGATCGTGGCGAGCAGTTGTGGCGGTACGTCAGGTTGAACCTCACGCCAAGGCTTGATCGTCATTGCCTTGAGGTAGGCCTTGCCGAGGCTGGCCTCGCTATAGATTTGCGCCAACGGCGTGTCCGTAAGTCCCAGATCTTCATAGCGGGGCGCGAGTTCGGCGTAGCATTCCCACGTCGCCTGCACGTCGCGAACGGCATACGCGACATATGACCCTGTGATCGGCCCGCCGTGTTCGTCGCTTGCGGCCTTTCGGTGCTCGACTTTGAGGAATTCCGAAAGGCTTTCGAGACTGAATGATCGGCTGAACAGGGCAGCCGCCACGGTTCTGACATCAACGAAGTGGCCGCGCCGATCAGGAATGACATCCCCACGCTTGCGCTCGCTGCGAGAGCGTCGTTGCTTGAACGGCTTCGTGAAGCGGATGAGTGCGGCCTTCCGCGATAGGTGCTTGACCTGGACGGCCGGTCTGCGCTTGTCCTTCGTAAGCTTCAGGCTGAACCCACCCCGCATATCTCCACGGGCTGATGCGTCACCGATGGCGATTCGTGAAAGGTCGAAGGGCAGATTGAGTCCGACGATGGTCGCGCGCAAGTCGTACCCAATTCCATAGAATATGCGGTCGACGAATTCCTCCAGCTTTATCAGCCGAAGACCTTTGGGTGCCGCAAATTCGGAGAGCACCGCCAGCTCGTGATCGGACAAGGCCGTGGGGTCATAGAACAGACCAGATTCGTGCAACTGATCGGCGTCGCGCACCTGATACGACCCGAAGCGAAGCGACTGCCCGGCGTCGGTGGTCGTTTCGGTATCGAACACCAAAACCCATGATGATGGTCGCGGATGTGACCGAGCCGATTTTCCACGCCTGTTGCTTGGCCAATGTCCTCTAGATTCGGAGCCGCTTGGGATTCTTTCCGCATAGGCCCGAAGACGTATCTCAAGCCGATCGACTTGGTGCGTGCTCATGACACACCTCCCAGGCCATGAGCGCAGCTGCTACGCGCACGATCGATTAGTGCATGACCGAACTCGCGCAGCTTCTCGACGATCAGACGCAGCATGTCGGCGAGGCCGAGCAAGAAGTGGCCAATTCGATCAAGCGTTGGATCGTCGGCCTCTTCTGAGGCAGGGTGATCCAGCTGCTCATCGCTCAGCTTCCGGTGGCAGTTGAAACACACCAACGCCGTTATTGGGTCGCGGGCTCGTCCAGCGACGTGATGCCTCTCGAAACAACGCCAGTCCGTTTCACCACATATCGAGCACCGCGGCTCATTGGTGTCGAGTTTTTCCAAAGTCGACTGTTTGCGCTTCTCGCGCTTGAGATCATCATCGTTCATTGCAGGTTTTCCTTTCGCTAGGTGACGAGCCGGTAGACTTGCTCGAAGCCCTCGCTTCCGGCGGCGGCGAGGCGATAGAGCGTGTTCGGTCGGGTTTCGAGCGGATGCACGCGACCGGCGATATCGGTCGCGGAAACACCCCTGAAGGGTTCCAGCTTTGAGATGTCGTTGGTGTCGAGAAAGGCACCGACGGCGCTGAGGTATCGTCCCAAGAGCGACGACGTCTCGGGCTTACCAACACGGATTTTCTTCAAGTGGCCGTCTGTGATGATGGTCCACTCGCGATCGATCATCCGCCAGCGGAGACCTTCACGTTCGGCGAGCTTGTTTTCTCGGACGAACCGCCGAAGCCGCTCTGGCGAGACATGGGCGGTCTTGGCGGCCAGCTTCTGATTGCCAGTCGCCCGCAGAGCCCGAAGGGCTTGCTCCAGCCTTTCATCGGACTGAGTGACCTTTGCCCGAGGACGAAGGACTACTTCGCCTGGCCGGGCGTGGCCACGGGCTTGGGAGCGGCTCAGACCACGAGCGAGGGCGCGCTCGATGCGTCGCCGATACTCTTCGCGATAGTTGCGCTGGCTCATCCCGCCGGTCCCTGCGGGACGCCACTGTCCCGCCGAGAGATCAAACGCGGGCTGGCGATGCCACGTCTATTGAAGTCAAGTCCTGAAACCCTTCGTGGACTTCTTGGACTTTTTGGACTTTCGAATTCAAATTCTCAGAGCCCAGCGGCCTTGAGCGCTTCCAGAATTTTGCCGCGCGACGGCCGGGTGGCAGTCCGGAATAGGTTGGGGTGAATCTTGCGAGCCCGCTCGCGAACAATTGTCTCTTGTTCTTTCCTGGAGCGATTGGCCAATTTCCCATCGGCGGCAAGTTCCTTGACGACTGCCAAGAGAGCCTCCCCGACCGGTGGGCGGCCAAGTCGAGCCGGCCGGTATGCCCCGACGTCGCCACGTGAGGGCGGAGTTCCCGGTTCTGGGCGTTGGGCCAGTTGCCGCCCCGGATCAACGAAGCCGTCCGGACCCTCGACGCGTCGGACCCTAACGGCCTCGTATTTCCGGCCGACATTTTCTATCGAGTTTTTTGGCCACTTTATTCTCGGCCCATTCTCGAAAATAAATGACGGGATTTTCTCACGATCTTTGCCCAATTCCGGGCAGACCTGGACTCCCCACGCTTCCAAATAGCCCCCAGACAACATCGCCAGCAGGTTCGCTCGCCTTGCCAAAATTGGCTTGCTTTGGGCTGCTAATTCGTTGGTCACGTTCATAACGATTTCAGCGAATTTGCTCTTGCGAGCAAGCACGAGAACGTCAGCGATGCACTTATTCGCGGAGGTGAAGTTGCAGAGGCGCTGGACAAGCTCGGAACCGCTTTCGCCACTGACGTTGCAAACGTCGTGAAAGGCGGTCCTGCCGATATTTATAGCGCCGTAGTTTCAAGCCAATTTGATGCCGACCGCCTTGACTACATGCGTCGGGATCGACTGATGACTGGCACTCAACATTCGGAAATCGACTATGTGTGGCTTCTTGCCAATCTCCAAGTAGGAAAGATTCAGCGTGGAGTGGATGAGGCGTCGGTCGGATTCGTCGAAACGTTTGTCATCGGGCAGAAGGCAATCTATGCCGCAGAAGCTTATGTCCTCGGCCTGTTTCAGCTCTATCCGACAGTGTATTTTCACAAGGCGACAAGAAGCGCCGAGAAGATTTTCTCTGAGCTTCTGGTACGGGTGGTCACTCTAGTTCGGTCGGGTCATCGCAAGAGCACCGGGTTGCCCGAGACACACCCGCTGGTTCGCTTCGCAAATGAACCAGAAAAGATAGAAAACCTACTTTCGCTCGACGACACGGTTGTCTTGGGTTCACTCCCATTATTTTGCGACAGCATAGACGCAGTTGCACGCGAACTCGCTGTTCGCCTGCGTGATCGAAAACTATACAAAGCAATCGATGTCCGGCGCAAAATCATCGACAAGCTGTCGACCGGACAGGACCACAGCCCGGAACTCGAGCAGGCGATCAACGTGGCATGCGCATCTGTTGCGGAGAAGGTAGCTCATGAGCGTGAGAGCACACGTGAGCCTATGCCCAGGATCCTTTGGGATGAAGCAGAACGTGAGCCGTACAAGCAGCTTGATGAATCGAAAGGACCGCTTAACCAAATCCGGGTCAGCGTCGGAACCGACGTTTCAGTCGATTTGCGGCAACAATCTGACGTCGTGCGTGCAATCCAAACTTTCCGTCTGAACCGAGCTTACGTTCGCGATGAGGACGCCGAATCACGTACCCTAGTAGACAAGCTAATTGAGGAAGGGCTCAAAAATGCCACTCGAAAGCCGCAGAAAGCGCGACGTGGAAAAGGTGGCAGACTTGCTTCGAGACGCAGGCGGTGAGGTGGTAGGCCGAACCCGTTTGCAAAAAGTCGCTTATCTGCTTGAAGTCGCGGGGCTGGGCGAAGGGTTTGCTTTTGAATACAGGCACTATGGACCCTACAGCGCGGAACTCGCCGTAGCCGCACGAAGAGCGGGGCTTCTGGGTCTGATTGAAGAAAAGGAGAAGGTCGCGAATTGGGGTGGCCTATATTCGATCTACAGCGTCACCACCGCGGCCACCAACCGCAAGACCGCAAGGACTGAACTGGCCAAGGCGGCCGCTGCTGCAGATCCTATCGAACTGGAACTTGCCGCGACAGCAGCGTTTTTGTCCTATCAGACAACTGACCCATGGGGGGAAACCGCACGTCGGAAAGCAGACAAAGCCGCCGGCGGCCGCATTGAAAAAGCGAAGGCGCTTTACGAACGTCTAGCCGGCGTAAAAACGCCAAAGCGACTGCCAAGCATCGTCTGAACCATCGCCCTCCCTATTCCGCCACCAACGCGTCGGCCCGGGTGCCGGCGGCGGCTGAGAGATATTCGCGAGCAAATTCGCGTCCTCCGCAAACGGTCGGTTTACCCGGAAGTGCTATGGCTGGACCCGTGCGCAGGCTCCGCCAGCTGGCCCGCGGGAGCGGGACGGCGCGGGAACGCGCAACTGGGTGACGACGGCGCCCGAACGAAGTCTCGCGTCAAGAACGCGCTTCGCGATCGGTGCAGGCTCTTCGTCGCCCGGAGGCAGAGACCATCATGTCCCTCATCACACTCAACCACAGCACCGCGCGCGGTCTCGCACCCGTCACACCCTCAAGCATCGAGACCGGGCTCTACCACGCCGCCGTAGCGACGCTGCGTCTGCTCGCCCGAGCCGGCGGGGCGATCGCCGATTATTGGCGTGACCGGCAGAGGGCGCGCTGGCTCACACAAGCCGACGACGCGGTGCTGCGCGACCTCGGCATCGCGCGCAGCGACATTGCGCGCCTGGTGCGCATGGGCCGCCGCTGACGCGGCCCACGGCCTGCGCCGCCGCGGCCTCGCCAGATTAAGCGCCGGCGGCGCTTGCCGACACCGATCCCCCGGTCTCGGCTTCGCCTCGCCCGGGACGACCGAGAGAGAAGAGCCTCGGGCGCACGACACACCTCGCCCCGGCGGACTGTCGCCCACCGGTCGTGTTGCCTACTCCGCCGCCGCCATCGCGTCGCTGTCGGGCTGGCCGGCTTCCGGCACGATGCCGGCGACCTTGCCGATCCAGTCGGCGAAGGCGGCGAGCCATTTCTCCAGGAAGGCGCGGATCGCCTCGTCGGTGACGGTGTGGTGGGCGTCGATCGAATCGGCCGGCAACTGGATATAGGCCTCGGGCTGGCCCATGACAGCGAGGTCGAGCACCAGCAGGGTGGCGCGCAAATGCGACTGCGCCACCGCCGTGCCGACCTTGCCGGTGGTGGCGCCGATGACCGCCGCCGGCTTGCCCGCCCACGAATTCTTGCCATAGGGCCGGCTCGCCCAATCGACCGCGTCCTTCACCAGGCCGGGCGGTGCGCGATTGTATTCCGGCGAGACGAAGATGACCGCATCAGCCGCCTCGACGTCGCGCTTCAGGCGGGTGACGGCGGCCGGCGGATCGGCCCACAGATCCTGATTGTAGTGCGGCAGGTCGGCGAGCCCGACCAGCGACAGATCGAGCCCGTACCCGCGGCCGAGCTTCTTCAGGGCCAGTGCCAGATTTCGGTTGATCGATTCGCGGCGGAGGCTGCCGACGATGACTGCGACCTTGACCATGATTTCATTCCTTGCAGCGATGCGTGATCTCTCGGTATCTACCAGATACCAGCCCCCCCAATTGGCGTGCAGGGGCGCCGCGGCAAGAGGGCACGTTCCGGTAACCGGGGCACGGCGCGCCCACGCGTGGATAAACGCCGGGCGGGACAGCGGGTTCCACCCGCCGGCGGGTTCGCGCCACCGTGTCACTTCCCCCCTGCCAGTCCCGGCGCTAAAGCTTCCGCCCGCATTCTCCCTCCGCCACAAGGCGGCCTCGCATGAATCCCCGCCTCGGCATCCTGTCGGCCTTTTCCTGTCTCGGCATTCTTGGCGTCCTGCCCGTGCTGGCGAGCGCGCGCCCGGGCGGCGTCGACGGGCTGACCTTCACCGTCTGGCTGACGGTGTGGCAGATCCTCTCCGCGCTGCCGCTCTACCTGCGCGAACGGGCGCAGGGGACGCGCGGGCTGTTCGAGACCGCCGGTGCCGACAGCACCCGCGCCTGGACGATCGCAGTGGCGGTCTCCACCGGCGTCATGTTCGGCCTGGCGACCTACATGTATGTGGTCGCCGCCGAGAAGGCCGGGCCGGTGAGCATGGCGATCGTCGTGCAGGCCTATCCGTTGATGACCATGCTGGCCGAGGCGATCTTCCTCAAGAAGCGCAAGACGCCGGCCGAACTCGCCTTCACCGCGCTGATGATCGCGGCGCTGGTCTATCTGACCACCAACGGCACCTTCCTCATCGCCGACGTCTCCTGGTGGTCGGTCTTCTCGCTCGGCATTCCGGTTCTGTGGACGGCGGCGCATCTCCTGCTCAAGACGCAGGTGCTCAACCGCACGGCGCTGACGCTGAACCAGGTGACCCTGTCGCGGCTCATCGTCTCCGGCGTCTTCCTGGCCGGGCTCGTCCTTGTCGTCGGCAGCCCAAGCGCGGTGATCGCCGGCTTCGCCGATTTCGACCTGCAGCGGGCGACCTTCATCATGGGGTTGGCGTACTACATCGAGCTGATCTTCTGGTTCCAGGCCATCCGCCACCTCGACGTGTCGGTGGCAAGCTCGATCGAGGTGCCGGCGCCGGCGGTGACCATGCTGGTGGCGCTCGTCTTCGCCGGGGCGGCGATCTCGCTCACCCAGGTGTTTGCCATGGTCGCCATCACCGTCGGCATGTACGGCCTGCTCTACGCCGGCCGCGCCGCGCGGCGGCGGCAAGAGGCCTGAGACCGAATCGGCTGCAATTGCCGTCGAATCCGCGGCAATCCGGCACGAGCGGTTAATCTATTGGGCATAGCAGTTGGCTGTATGTCCCGGCCACTTAGCCGCGGAGGCCCGAGCCATGCGTTCCAAGGGAAGCCGTATGCCGAACCGCCAATCGCGGCCCGCGCAAACGATCCGTGACGCCGATGTCCGCAAGACGGTGGAAGCATATCTGACGCAGACGGAGGACCGCTACCGCAACCTTCTCGAAGCCGCACCCGACGCCATGGTCGTGGTCAATGAGGAGGGCGAAATCGTCCTTCTCAATCTGCAGGCCGAGAAGCAGTTCGGCTATCCCCGCGACGAGCTTCTCGGGCAGAAGGTCACCAACATTATCCCGCAAGGCTTTGCCGAGCGGCTGATCGCCGACAGCACGCGCACCGCGGCCGAGGCGCTGGCCCAGCAGATCGGCACCGGCATCGAGCTGACGGCACGCCGCAAGGACGGCAGCGCCTTTCCGGTCGAGATCATGCTGAGCCCGCTGGAGAATGACGAGGGCACCCTGGTGACCGCGGCGATCCGCGACATCAGCGTGCGCAAGGTCGCCGAGGTGCATCTGGCGCAGATGGAGGGCCGCTACCGCGGGCTTCTCGAAGCCGCACCCGACGCGATGGTCGTGGTCAATGACGAGGGCGAGATCGTCCTTCTCAATCTGCAGGCCGAGAAGCAGTTCGGCTATCCCCGCGACGAACTGCTCGGCCAGAAGGTCACCAATATCATCCCGGAGGGATTTGCCGAGCGGCTGATCTCAGACAGAACGCGTACGGCGGCCGAGGCTCTGGCGCAGCAGATCGGCACCGGCATCGAGCTGACGGCGCGCTGCAAGAACGGCCGTGCGTTTCCGGTCGAGATCATGTTGAGCCCGCTGGAGAGTCCCGAAGGCATCCTGGTGACCGCGGCGATCCGCGACATCAGCGTGCGCAAGACGGCCGAGATGCATCTGGCGCAGATGGAGGGCCGCTATCGCGGGCTCCTCGAAGCGGCGCCGGACGCGATGGTGGTGGTGAACGAGGACGGCGACATCGTCATTCTCAATCTTCAGGCCGAGAAGCAGTTCGGCTATTCCCGCGATGAGCTTCTCGGGCAGAAGGTCACCAACATCATTCCGCATGGCTTCGCCGAGCGGCTGATCGCCGACAGCACGCGCAGCGCGGCCGAGGCGCTGGCACAACAGATCGGCACCGGCATCGAGTTGACGGCGGTGCGCAAGGACGGCACCGCGTTTCCGATCGAACTGATGCTGAGTCCGCTGGACAGTCCCGAAGGCATCCTGGTGACCGCGGCGATCCGCGACATCAGCGCGCGCAAGGCGGCCGAGGCCCTGGCCCTGTCGATGGCGCTGGAGAAGATCCATTCGGCCGAACATGACGGCCTCACCGGGCTGCCCAACAGGCTGCTTCTGAACGACCGCATCGACCAGGCGATCGTTCGCGCCGAGCGTCATGCGAACAAGGTCGCGGTGCTGTGTCTCGACGTCGACGGGTTCAAGCAAGTCAACGACTCGCTCGGACGTCCCGCCGGCGACAAGCTGCTTCGGTCCATCGCCGAGCGCCTGCTCGGCTGCGTTCGCGCTTTCGACACCGTCAGCCGCCAGAGCGGCGATGAGTTCGTCGTCCTGCTTTCGGAAGTCGAACAGGAGGAAGATACCGCGGTCCTGGCGCGCAAAATCCTGCAAGAGGTGACGCGGCCCCACACGATCAACGGGCAGGAACTGCACGTCACCGCCGGCATCGGCGTCAGCGTCTACCCCGACGACGGCATGAACGCGGAGACGCTCGGCAAGAACGCCGAAACCGCGATGCACCAGGCGAAGGAAGAGGGCCGCCAGAGCTACCAGTTCTTCAAGCCGGCCATGAACCAGCGCGCGGTGGAGCGGCAATCCATCGAGGAAGACCTGCGCCGTGCCGTGGAGCGACAGGAACTGGTCCTGCACTACCAGCCGAAGGTCGGACTGAGCAGCAGGCGGATCACCGGTGTGGAAGCGCTGATCCGCTGGAACCACCCGACGCGCGGCCTCGTCCCGCCGGCGCAATTCATTCCGGTCGCCGAGGAATGCGACCTCATCCAGCCGATCGGCGCCTGGGTGCTGCGCGAGGCCTGCAGACAGGCGCGCGCCTGGACCGACGCCGGGCTGCCGGCGCTGACCATGGCCGTCAACGTCTCGGCGATCGAGTTTCGCGAGGACGCCTTTCTCGACAGCGTGTTCGGGACGCTCTCCGAAACCGGGCTCGACCCGCGCCTGCTCGAACTGGAACTCACCGAGAGCGTGCTGGTCGAGCGCCCCGAGACCGCGGCTTCCATGCTCCGGGCGCTGAGAGAAAGGGGCGTGCAGATAGCGATCGACGATTTCGGCACCGGCTATTCGAGCCTGAGCTATCTGCGCAAGTTCCCCGTCGATGCCCTCAAGATCGACCAGAGCTTCGTCCGCCAGATCAGCACCGGCGGCGACGACACGATCATCGTCACCGCCATCATCGCGCTCGCCCGCAGCCTCAAGCTTCGGGTCGTCGCCGAAGGCGTGGAAACCGCCGAGGAACTGAATTTTCTCAACGCGCATCGATGCGACGAGGTGCAGGGCTACTATTTCAGCCGGCCGGTGCCGGCGCACCAGTTCGCCAGCCTGCTCAAGGCCGGCATACCGGAACGGGCCTTCCTCGCTCGGACCGCGTCCGCGGCGTAGCCGACCGGGACGGGAATTTACGGCCCGATAAGCCCGTCCGCAAAGGCGAAGACGCCGATCACTCCGAGGACCAGGCCGGCCAGCATGCCGAGGACCGAGCCAAGGTACGGGCGGGTCTTGCGGGCGATCAGCCAGCCGACGACCAGTCCGGCGACAGCGCCGCCGAGCAGCACCGGCCATCCCAGCACCACGATGACGAACGCCCAGCCGAGCGGCGAGTTCATGATCGGCCCGATGTCTGACAGCGTGTTGCGCTCCCCCTCTTGCCGGCGTCGCCGCCGGGCATGCCACGTCGCGGCAGGCACGGCCTGCCCTGAGGCCGCGCCCAAGCGCCCGCCCTATTCCATGCCATCGATCTTCGGCGGATCGAACGCCGGACAGCCGAGAGAATCGCTGATATCGAGGAAATCCGCGGTCGAACCGACGAGCTGGGCGATGTTCTCGCCCTTGTCATGATCGTCCGCAAGGCAACGCTGGAACACATTGACACCGTTGGCCATCACCTCGACGTGGCGGCGGATCGCCGCGCATTTTTCCGCCTGATCTGCGTTGGCGGCTTTTTCCAGCCGGTCTTGTGTTTCGTCGAAGCTGGCGCCGACGGCAGCAAGATCGGCGTCGCACGTCGCCGCCGGAACCTCTGCCGCCAGGGCGGGCGGCGTGAGAGCCGCGCCGGCGAGCACCGCGATCATGGCAAGACGCATTGTCATCGCCTCCGCTTTCCCCGCCCGACCGGGCGGTGGGGCCTGCCGCCGAAGGAGCGCGGGGATGGGCGCGCTGGTCCTCCGGCGCCGGGACGAAGTGTCTCTATGCTGCGCGCACCGTCGTGCCAAGTGCAAGCGCACACTCCGCCATGCGCTCGTCGAAGGTGGCCAGTTCGGCGCCCAGACGCTGCACCATCGCGATGTGGATCGCATCCGGCGTTCTGAGATTGAGGTCGAGCCGGCGCAGAAACGCACCCGCCGATGCGATGTCGGCGGCCACGATCCCGACGCCGCCAACATTTTGTACCGTCCACGTATCGAAATTGGCCAAGGCATTGCGCCCTTCCGCCACGGTGAGGCGATGCATCCGAACCTGACGGTTGATAGCAGAGGCAAACTCGGCCGCGGCGAAATCGCTCACGACGATTTCAGTTCCTGAGCCGCGCAGGAAGGCGTCAGCGCGCTCGCTGAAAGCGTCGGCGACGAACATCGGCACAAGCACGCTGGCGTCGAGGTAAACGCTCACCGCTCCCACTCTTCGTCGCGCATGCGGCTGACGAAGGTACCGGCGTCTTCCCCAGTGGGCCTGCCGACCCGCCGCGCCGCAAGCCAGTCGACATCGGCGGCGGTGATCGGCCGAGGCGCCGGAGTGACAGGTTTCAGTTCGACCACCGGGCGGCCGTGACGCGTGATGACTACCCCCTCACCGGCCAGTGCGTGGTCGATGAGCTTGGAGAGATTGTTCTTGGCATTGGCAACACTGTATTCGGTCATGGCCGGAATATAGCTATTTGATAGCCATAAATCCAGCGACTCTCAGATCCTCTGGATTCTTCGGAAGGTTACGCGTTCTCCTGAAAGATCGAGGTCCGCCGTCTCAAAGCCCGCATCAAGCCACGACCGCGCCTGCACGTGAGTTCCTTCACTTTCGTTCGCCCACCACGCCTGGAATGTCCGAGCGCTGACCGGCAGCTCAATGCCGAGAATCCGCTCAATGTCCGTGAATGCCGCACGCCAGCTCGCTGAAGTCCCGGCCGATAGGTGCCTCTTCAGTGGATCGTATTTGCTCGGCATCCCTACCGCCTTCTCTTCCCCCGCCCGACCGGGCTGCCGGGCCTGCCGCCGAAGGAGCGCGGGTTCGGGCGGTGATCGTCAGGAGCGGGGACGAAATCGACTTCGTGCGTTTCCTTGAGAGACGGCGCATGCGGGCGCGTCTTCGGCACCGGCGTCTCGCGGTCGGTGCCGGGGCCCATGACATCGAGCGACGGCTTCTGCGGGCGCGCGCCCTGGATCGGGATTTCGGTGCGGCGCACGGTCATCTCGTCCAAGGAATTCTTCCTTGGACGATTCTTGTCGCTCACGGCAGGCTCGCTGTGCTCGCCGCCTCCGCGAGGGCGGGCTGACCGCCCGGCGGCCGCTTGGCCTTGCCTCGCTGCGCTCGGACTGGTGCCGGAACGGGACGACGGTCCGCCCTCCCCCGGGTTCCTCGCCAGCGGGTCGTCGGCGACGGCGAGTTCGAGGGCTTCCAGCCGCTTGATCTCGTCGCGGAGCCGCGCCGCCTCCTCGAATTCGAGGTCGGCGGCGGCATCGCGCATGCGCTTCTCGAGGTCGGCCAGCGTCGCCTTGAGATTGTGGCCGATGGCGGCGCCTTCTTCGGCAAGCCCAGTGGGCACGATGACGTGGTCGCGCTCGTACGCCGACGCCATGATGTCGCCGATCGACTTCTTGATGCTCTCCGGCGTGATGCCGTTGGCGGTATTGTATTCGACCTGCTTCTCGCGCCGGCGGCTCGTCTCGGCCATCGCCCGCTCCATCGAGCCGGTGATGCGGTCGGCATAGAGGATGACCTTGCTGTCGACGTTGCGCGCGGCGCGGCCGATGGTCTGGATGAGCGAGGTCTCGGAGCGCAGGAAGCCTTCCTTGTCGGCGTCGAGAATGGCGACCAGCGCGCATTCGGGAATATCGAGGCCCTCGCGCAGGAGGTTGATGCCGACCAGCACGTCGAAGGCGCCGAGGCGCAGGTCGCGGATGATTTCGATGCGCTCCAGCGTCTCCACGTCGGAATGCATGTAACGCACGCGCACGCCCTGCTCGTGGAGATATTCGGTGAGATCCTCGGCCATGCGCTTGGTGAGCACTGTGACCAGCGTTCGGTAGCCATGGAGCGCCGTCTCGCGGATTTCGCCCAGCACGTCGTCGACCTGGGACTTGGCGGGACGCACCTCGACCGGCGGGTCGATGAGGCCGGTCGGGCGGATGACCTGTTCAGCGAAGACGCCGCCGGTGCGCTCCATCTCCCAGCCGCCCGGCGTCGCCGAGACATAGGTCGTCTGCGGCCGCATGAGGTCCCATTCCTCGAAGCGCAGCGGCCGGTTGTCCATGCACGACGGCAGGCGGAAGCCGTATTCGGCGAGCGTTGCCTTGCGGCGGAAGTCGCCGCGATACATGCCGCCGATCTGCGGCACGGTGACGTGGCTCTCGTCGACGAAGACCAGCGCGTTGTCGGGGAGATACTCAAAGAGCGTCGGCGGCGGCTCGCCCGGCTTGCGGCCGGTCAGGTAGCGCGAATAGTTCTCGATGCCGGCGCACGAGCCGGTCGCCTCGATCATCTCGATGTCGAAGCGGCAGCGCTGCTCCAGCCGCTGCGCTTCGAGCAGGCGCCCGGCATGGGTCAGCTCGTCGAGACGCAGCCGCAGCTCCTCCTTGATGCTCTTCACCGCCTGGGCGAGCGTCGGCCGCGGCGTGACATAGTGCGAGTTGGCGTAGACCTTGACCTGCTTGAGATTGCCCGCCTTCTGCCCGGTCAGCGGATCGAACTCGGTGATCGACTCGATCTCGTCGCCGAACAGCGCCACGCGCCAGGCGCGGTCCTCCAGATGGGCCGGGAACAGGTCGACGGTGTCGCCGCGCACGCGGAAAGTGCCGCGGCGGAAATCGGCGTCGGCGCGTTTGTAGTGCAGCGCCACCAGATCGGCGAGAAGCTGGCGCTGGTCGATGCGCTCGCCCACCGACAGCGCAAAGGTCATCGCCGTATAGGTCTCGACCGAGCCGATGCCGTAGATGCACGACACGCTGGCGACGATGATGACGTCGTCGCGTTCGAGCAGAGAACGCGTCGCCGAGTGGCGCATGCGGTCGATCTGCTCGTTGATGGAGGATTCCTTCTCGATATAGGTGTCGGTGCGCGGGACGTAGGCCTCCGGCTGGTAGTAGTCGTAATATGAGACGAAATACTCGACTGCGTTTTCCGGGAAGAACGACTTGAACTCGCCATAGAGCTGGGCGGCGAGCGTCTTGTTGGGCGCCAGGATGAGCGCCGGCCGCTGGGTCGCCTCGATCACCTGGGCCATGGTGTAGGTCTTGCCAGAGCCGGTGACGCCGAGCAGCACCTGGTCGCGCTCTTGCGCCCCGATGCCGGCGACAAGCTCGGCGATCGCCGCCGGCTGGTCGCCCTTGGGCGTCAGCTCCGAGACGATCTTCAGCGGCACGCCGCCTTCGGACTTCTCCGGCCGCGGCGGCCGGTGCGGCACCCAGGTCTTGTCGCGGAACTCCGGCCGGCCGCTCTCGATCAGCGCCGACAGCGCCTCGACCGTGGCGGTGACGGCGTTCTGCGGCAGGGCGCCGACATCTTCCAGGTCGACATCGAGGCCGGCGACCGGGCTCAGGCCGACGGCGGCGCGCTCCTTGGCCGAGCCGAGCCCGCCCATGGAGGTTCCGCGGGACGACTTGTAGGTCCCCGGGGGCGCCTCTGAGAATCCGGATTTGCGTGGTGGCATCACGCGAATATGGGGGATCGCCGGCGCAAAGGCGAGTGCTTGCGGACGGAACCGCAGGCGACTTGTTGACAGGGGGATGTCAGGAGACAGGCGGACCGACCCCACTTCGTCGATCCCCGATGCAGCGGCAACGCCGGAGGCATCGCTCAGGCGGGCCCAAAAGCCGGGAAACGACGGTATGGTGGCGTTGTGTAGAAGCTCGTTTGCGTGCCCCCACGGCTTGGATCCGCGACCATGACACCGATCGTCCTCGTCCCCGGCCTGCTCTGTTCGGCTGAGGTTTTCGCGCCTCAAGCCGCTGCTTTGTGGCCCTATGGACCGGTCACCATCGCATCCACGCTGAAGGGTGAAACCATTCCCGAAATGGCGAGTGCGATCCTGGCCGCCGCGCCGCCGCGTTTCGCTCTGGGCGGCATATCCATGGGCGGCTATATCTGTCTTGAGATCATGCGACAGGCGCCAGACCGCGTGATCAAGCTGGCTTTGATTGACACTTCGGCCCGTCCAGACACGCCCGAGCAAATTCCACAGCGCCGGGCTCTGGTAGCTCAGGCTCGTAACGGTAATTTTGAGGCGTTGCTGGCGCAGGTCTTGGGTGGAATCCTGCATCCCGCACATCAGAACGATAAGGCTCTTCGCGAAATCAATGTCCGGATGGGCTTGACGGTTGGCGTGGATGGACTGGCGCGACAAACGGAAGCGGTCATCGCAAGGATTGACAGTCGCCCCTATCTCGCAGCCATCTCTGTCCCGACCCTTATCCTGGTTGGTGATCGCGATCTCCTTGCACCGCCAGACCGTTCCGAAGAGATGGCAGCGGCAATTCCGGGCGCCCGCCTCGTGGTGGTGCCGGAATGCGGTCATGGCTCGACGCTGGAACAGCCTGAGGCCGTCAATCGCGCCTTGATCGAATGGATCGCGTACTGACGTGGCGGCGACGTGAACGCCTGCTGTGGGTCGTCCTCTGCAGGAAGCATCGCGCCCGAAGGTCGCCGTTTGCGCTGGACTCAAGCGTTAGGTTTTGACCACTGGCGTCAGGCTGGATCGGGGTCGCGCGGCGGCCGCAACCGCCGCGAGGCCGTCGAGCGCGTGCTGGAGACGCTGGTCGCCATCGGCCAGGCGAATGTCGACGGCGCCACCGGCAAGACCTTCATCACGCGCTAGCCCGGCGGCTTGCCGCCCTCGCCGTCCGCCTCCCCGCTACCGTCGCGATGCACCAGCGTCTGCGGCTGCGGCCGGGCGGCGATGGCGACCGTGTGGTCCTGCCCCTCCCAGTCGGCGCCGAAGCGGCGGGTGAAGTTCATCTCCGACCGGCCGCTGGTCAGGTTGGGGCCGATGGCCACACCCCACAGGCCGAAGGACAGCGCCGCCGCCTGCAGATCGGCCACGTCCTGCCAGCCATCGAAGCCGAAATGCAGGGTGAAAGGGCGGCGGTCTTCGACCAGCAGCGTCCGTCCCGTCTCCACATGCGCCGCCGGCGTCTCGTTGCGCCAGCGCGTGTTCTTCGCCTTGCGCGCCTGGCCGTCGTAGCGTTTGCGCACGGATTCGAGCAGCTCGACCGGGCGCTTGCGGTGACGAGCAACCAGCAGCTTGAGGAACTCGGCATGCGACCACAGAAGCGGCATGGCGCTGCCCGACGGGCGGCCGGGAGACAGGAAGCGTTCGGGAATCGGCGCCGCATCCCACACCTGCTCGGGCAGCAGGCCGCCCGGGCTGGCACAGCGGTGCATGGTGTCGAGATAGGCGATGGGGTCCTCGCCCGCCTGCAGAGCGAGATGGCCACGCTCGCCGGCCAGCAGCGGCCAGGCGCGGCCGACGCCGGCGCCGTCATAGGGCCGGCCATCGTCATATTCGCCGTAGCCGTCGTCGTTGTAGCGGCGATAGACGGCGCCCGACGGGGTCTCCACCCTGAGCACCCGGTCGACGACGCTGATCGTATCGACGACGCGCTTGTCGGTCGCCTGGCGCAGGCCGAGGCGCACCAGCCAGGAGAAGTCGAGCGCGACCAGACAGCTCGCCTCGATGGTCTCGCCATGACGGTTGCGCAGCACGATCTGGCCGGTGAGGCCGCCATTCTTGTGCGGCGGCGCGATGCGCACATAGTAGCCGCCGACGCCGGCCTGCCCGGCCATCGGCGTGCCGACCACGTAGCACCACTCCTCCACCCGCTCGTTCCAGTCGTCGGCAAGGTCGAGGGCGTAGTCGCGCGCTGTCTCGTCCAGCCACGGCGCGGCGGCAACAAGCGCAGCGATGGCGGTGGCGATGGTGAAGGCGCTGATGCCGGGATTCTCCTCCCAGCGGTCCTGCTCGCTGGCCGGCCCGTTGCGGGCGATGGAGGCGACGGCGCGGCGCACCATCTCGGTCACGCCCGGCAGCGGCTCGGCCCCGATCTCGCTGAGCTTGGCGGCGAGCAGAACGGGAAAGGCCGTCTCGTCGAGCTGGATGCCGGTCCAGAAGGGCTCGCCGTTGGGAAAGTAGTTCTGCGACCAGTGGCCGTCCGCTTCCTGGGCGGCGACCGCGTGCGCGAGGATGCGCCGGGCGTCGTCGACCTGGTTGACCGCGATCAGCGCGAAGGCGGCCATGGCGGCGTCGCGCGGCCACACCAGATGATAGCCGCCGAGCGTATTGCTGCTGTTGCCCCACGGCGTGCTCATGCTGGCGACCACGGCACCCGGATAGGCGCGGTCCTCGTGCATCTTGAGCACCGTCGCCGACATCAGCGCCTCTTCCTCAAGGCCGGCGTCCGGCGACGACGGCAGGGTCAGGCTGCTGCTCCAGCGTTCCCAGCCGGCGATGAAATCGCGACGGAGCGGCGCATAGCCTTCCGCCAAGGCCGCACGCGCCAGCCGGCGTGCGCTGTCGGCGTCGGGCCCGAATCCGACGGCGATCACCCCGGCAGGCTCGGCAAGCGATGCCGACAAGGCGACATTGCCGCGCGTCGCACGCGCGAAGGCCCAGGTCAGGCGGCCGTGCTGGGCCAGGTCCTGCCAGCCATCTGAGGCACCGACATAGCCGGCGCTGAGATCGCTCATCGTCCCGTCGGCGGTAACGCAGAAGCCGCGGTCGGCGACGCCGGCATAGAGCGCTCCCGCATCCACCCAGGCGGCGTTGTCATGGCCGGTCGAGCCGAGATGCGGCGCGGCGATGAGGCCGAGGCGGTATGGCCCCTCCAGCGCGTAACGCATGAGCAGCACGTCGCGCCACGGATCGGGCAGGAACTCGACCGTCAGGCTGTAGTCGTCGCCTTCGTGGACGACAGTCAGCAGCGGGATGGTGGGCTTCGGCTTCGAGAGGCGGTAGCGGCTGACACGCTTGAGATCGACCCAGCGATCCTTACCAATGAGATAGAAGCCGATGTCGCGGGTTTCGGGCCGGCCGGTCGACGGCCAGTAGATTTCGTTGACGATGCCATGGCCGATGGTCGCCCACAGCCGCGCATTGCCGAGCGCCGTGGTGACAAAATCCTTGTCGCTCGACGCCCAGGTCGGCGCAATCCCCGGTGCACCAAATGCCTCGCCTGCCATCTTGTCTGCTCCGCCCGTCCGCTATCGCACCGGTTGCACCAGAACGCGGGAAATAGGGCGGGCCGCCGCCCAGCACAGGTGCGGCGGCGCTTCGCCGCGGCGCGACTGGACGCAGAAAGGGCGACCGCCGCCCCTCGCCTCCTGGGGCGGCGTCGCGGCGTGTCATCCGACCCGACTGTCCGGCATGGCCCAAACGGGGGGCGGGTGGGCCAGAGGCGAAGGCCTGACAGCGCGGGTGCTCAGGATGGATGACAACGCTGGATGGATGAAGCGCCACCTTGAACCGGCCGGGCTTCGCAGACCGGCAGCGCCCCTGTCACGATGCGAAGGGCCGCCGCCCTACGCGGGCGAGCTGTTCAAATTGTGGGCTGTCCGATGCCGACTTGTCACTGGCCCGTCGGGAGATGCATGTGATGCGGGGGACCACTTCAAACCCATCGGGGAGAGAGAGCGTGATCATCATCAGCGGACACATCCGGGTAAAGCCGGAAGCGATGGATACACTGCGCCCACACATTCGCACGGTGGTGGAAACCAGCCGCAAGGAGAACGGGTGCATCCTCTATGCCTTCGGCGAGGACGTGCTCGAGCCCGGGCTGATCCGCGTCGTCGAGCGCTGGGAGAGCTGGGACCCGGTGATGATCCACGTCAAGGCGGAGCATGCCGCGGCCTGGGACCGGGCGCTGGAGGACGCCGGCGGCGTGCTCGACCGCGAAATCCTGGCCCACGAGGTAACGGGCAAAGCGCGCGAAGTCTGACCGGCGGCCCGACGAGCCGCAGCGTCGACGCAGCGGGGTGCGGCAACAGGCCATTTTGCGCCCGGCCGCGGCGCGCCTCACATGCCAAAGGCAAGGCCACGGCACATGGGAGGTGCGCCATGCTCATCGAGACGGTCGAGGCCGAGACCCGGCCGATGCTCTTCGTCACCCGCGCCACCGGCATGGACCCGAAAGACATCGCGGCGGCCATCGCAGACGCTTTCGACGCCTTGGCCGCCTTCATCGACAAGAGCGGCGTCAGGCCCGCCGGCCCGCCGCTTGCGGTCTATCGTGGCTGGGACGAAGGCGCCGGCAGGATGACCATCGATGTCGGTTTCCCGGTCGCCCCGTGCGACACCAGCAAGTTGACCGGCACGCTGCATTGCGGCCAGACGCCGTCGGGCAAGGCGCTGAAGGCGGTCCATCACGGGCCCTATGCGAGGCTCCACGACAGCTACGACAAGCTTCAGGCCCATATGAAGAAGGCCGGTATCCCGATGCCGTCCTCCGCCTGGGAGGTCTATCTCAGCGACCCGGACACGACGCCGGAGGCCGATCTCCTGACCGAGATCTACATGCCGATCGCGTGACGCGGGCATCGCGGCGCCGACACTGAAGGCAGGGCGCATCAGCCACACGAACGCCACGATGTGGGCTGACATCTTGGCGCGCCTCGCGTGAAACGGGGCCGCCCGGCATCGTGGCCGGGGCAATGGGCGACGGGTGGATGATGAGGACTGCATGCAACCCGATGGCGCCACCTTGGCGCTCGCCCGCTTCGGCCTTGGACCGCGTCCCGGCGACACGGACCGCATTGTGGCCGATCCGCAGAGAGCCCTGATTGACGAACTGCACCCGGAGACCGCCCTGCTCGACGGGCCGGGCCTGCCGAGTTCGGCGCAAGCGCTGAGCGCGCTGCGCCAATTGCAGATGGAGCGCAAAAAGGCCCGTGACGCGGCGCCCAAGCTAATGGCGATGGCGGCCCCCGCCGATGCGCCGGCCAAGCCGCCGAAGGAACAGGCGGCGCCACAACGCATCTACGACGCCGAGGTCGCCGCCCGCCTCGACCGGGCGGCACAAGCCGACATCGGCTATGTCGAACGGCTCACCGCCTTCTGGACCAACCACTTCGCCATCGGCGTCAGCGTCGGCGAGATCGAGCGCACGCTGGTCGGCGCCTTCGAGCGCGAGGCGATCCGCCCCAACGTTCTCGGCCGCTTCGAGGACATGCTGTTCGCCGCCACCCGCCACCCGGCGATGCTGGCCTATCTCAACAACAACGTCTCGGTCGGCCCCGATTCGCCGCTCGGCAAGCGGCTCAAGCGCGGCATCAACGAGAACCATGCACGCGAGATCATGGAGCTGCACACCATCGGCGTGAACGGCGGCTATACGCAGGCCGACGTGATCGCGCTTGCCAAGATCCTCACCGGCTGGACCTTTGCTTATGACACGCGCGGGGACACAGAGGCCGGCAGCTTCGTGTTCCGCGCCGCCGCCCACGAGCCGGGACCGCAGACCGTCATGGGCAAGGTCTACGATCAGCCCGGCGAACTGCAGGGCATTGCCGCCATCGGCGACCTGGCGGCGAAGCCCGCGACCGCCCGCCACATCGCCACCAAGCTGGCGAAGTCTTTCGTCTCCGACGATCCGCCGCCGGCGCTGCTCGACCGGCTGGCGAGCGACTTCGCCGACAGCGGCGGCGATCTCCTGAGCCTGTCGCGCACGCTGGTCATGAGCCCTGAATCGTGGAGCGAGCCCGGCAAGTTCCGCACGCCGCAGCAGTTCCTCTGGGCCTCCATGCGCGCGCTCGACGCCAGGCCGCAGCCGGCACTGGCGCTGCGCATCCTGAAGAGCCTCGGCGAGCTGCCGTGGAACCCGGGCTCGCCCGCCGGCTACGACCCCAGCGACGCCATGTGGCTGGCGCCGGACGCCATGGTGAGCCGGCTCGACGCCGCGCAACTGCTGGCCCAGCGCGCCGCGCCCGGCCTGCAGCCGAACGAACTCACCGCCGACCTTCTTGCCGGACGCCTGTCGCCACAGACGAGCCAAGCGATCGCCCGCGCCGAATCGAAGACGCAGGCTTTCGCCCTGCTTCTCATGAGCCCCGAATTCCAGCGGACCTGACGCCCATGCCCCCGATCGATCGAATCCTCCGTCGCCCGACCCGCCGCATCTTCCTCGCTTCCGCCGGCGCCGTCGTCGCCTGGGCCAACATGCCCCGGCTGGCCTCCGCCGCCGGCACGCGCGATCCGCGCCTGGTCGTGGTCATCCTGCGCGGCGCCATGGACGGGCTGGCGGCGGTGCCCCCGGTCGGCGATCCCGATTACGCCGCCATCCGCGGCGCGCTGGCCATCGGCACCGCCGGACTGGAGCCGACGCTGGCGCTCGATTCCTTCTTCGGCCTCAACCAGGCGATGCCGAAGCTGCATGGCGCCTATGGCCGGGGCGAGGCGCTGATCGTCCACGCCGCTGCCACCGCCTATCGCGAACGCTCGCATTTCGACGGCCAGGACGTGCTCGAGACCGGCATGACGGCGCCGCGCGCCGCGACCACCGGCTGGCTCAACCGCGTGGCGCAGATCCTGCCTGCCGGTCAGGCCGTGCACCGCAGTGCCGGGCTGGCCGCCAGCCCCACCGTGCCGCTGATCCTGCGCGGACCGGCGCCCATCCTCACCTGGACGCCGCCGAACTTCCGCCCCGCGGGCTCCGACACGCTGCAGCGGCTGATGGCGCTCTACGGCGAGACCGACAAACAGCTTGCCCAGGTGCTCGCCGCCGGCATCGGCGTCAACAAACTCGCCGCCGGTGAAGACCTGACGATGGGCACGGGCGGCGCCAAGTCGCCGCCGGGACACGGCATCGAAGCCGCCTTCGCAGCGCTGGCGGCCGGCGCCGGACGGCTGCTCGCCGACGATGCCGGACCGCGGCTGGCCGCCATCAGCTATGACGGCTGGGACACCCATGCCAGCGAGGGCGCCGACAAGGGACGGCTGGCCACACTGCTCGGCGCGCTCGACGGCGCCATGGCCGCGCTCAGGGATTCCATGAAGCCGGTGTGGAAGGACACGGCGATCGTGTTGATGACCGAGTTCGGGCGCACCGCCCACATCAACGGCACCGACGGCACCGATCACGGCACCGCAACGACGGCATTTCTGATCGGCGGCGCCGTCAAGGGCGGCCGCGTCGTTGCCGACTGGCCGGGCCTGAAGCCGCAGCAGCTCTACCAGCAGCGCGACCTCAACCCGACCACGGACCTCCGCGCCGTGCTCAAGGGCGTGCTGCGCGACCATCTCGGCCTGTCGGAACGCGCTTTGGCGACCACGGTGTTTCCGGACAGCGCCGCGGTGAAGCCGCTCGACGGCCTCATCGCCTGACCGAAGGGGTCAGGCGCGTGACCCGCCGGAATCCGCTTTCGGCGCCACCGCCTCGGCAATCCTGGCGGCAAGCTCCGGCAGACGGTCCCAGCGCGTGTAGTCGATGACCGACGTGCCGTCGGTGGGGCCGCCGGTGATGTTCATGATCAGGCGGATCATGGTCCGGTCGAACAGGTTGTAGCGTGGGTACTCGAGTTTGCCGGCGATCGCTTCGGCCAGCAGCGGACGCGCGCCGGAGCGGGCGATCCATTTGCGCAGATAGACATTGCCCTCGGCGCTGGCCTTGCCTTCCTTGCGGGCGGTCAGGTTCACCGACAGGAGCACCAGCGGCTTGCCGGGCGTCAGCGGCGCAATCTGCCTGAGGAGCCTGCTGGCCCGCGGCAGGTGGACGCCGTAGCGGATCGGGCTGATCAGCACGCAGGGATCTGGCGAGCGAATCCGCTCCGCGCCGGGATAGTCGTGGGCGAGGTTGCTGGCGTGCGCCGGCACCCCGGCATCGCTAATGAGTTTCGCCAGGTGCTGCGCGATCTGCTCGGTGTGCCCGAAGTGCGAGGCGTAGAACACATCCATGACCGGATTCCTATAGCACCACCTGGTCATGGAAACCGATAGCAGGCCCCTCAGGGCCCGCGTCTATTGCGTGACCGTCAGCACCGTCCACATGCCGGCGGCGTAGTGGCCGGCCACGTTGCAGAGCAGCAGATAGGTGCCGGGCGTGAGATCGAGGGTCAGCGTCTTGACCGCCCCAGGCTGCATCTCCTCGGTCTCGCCGAGCGACTTGATCTGGTCCTCGATGATGCGCTGATCGCTGCTGTCGTAGGGGAGCTGCACGTCGGGATTGGCGACGGCGACCACCAGCATCTCGTGGACGAGGTTGCGCGACCAGTTGCTGACGTCGAAGGTCACTGCGCCCGCTTCGACCGTGGTCCTGTCGGTGCGGATCGCCATCATGCCCTGGCCCATCGCGCCACGGCCGTAGCCGCCGCGGCCGCCCATCATGCCGCCGCCCATCATGCCGAAGCCGCGGCCCTGCCCCATCACGCCGGGGCCGTTGCCGCCCGGGCCGGCGCCTTGTCCCATGACGGAACTGTCCAGCAGCCTGACGGTCACTGACGTGGACGCTGCCGCGGCCAGGGCGCTGGAGCCGAGAACAAAGAGAGCCGCCACAGAGGCGGAGCGAAAGAAGCCGTGCATGACCGTACGCCTCGTTGGTTTCGCGCCCTGATGCCCCTTTGACCGGAATACACCGGGCGGCACGCTGATCTGCATCAACACCACGTGACAGCGAAGTGTTGCGCCACCGGGTCGCCGCCCGCGTCCCGCTCGCCTATCTTGCCCGGATCGCAAGAGGGAGGACGCGGCATGGCCAACTACAGTTACGACGTCGTGATCATCGGTGGCGGCAACGGCGGCATGGGCGTGACGGTGCCCACCCGCCACGCCGGCCTCAAAGTCGCCATGCTGGAGCCGGCCGAGCTCGGCGGCACCTGTTCGAACCGCGGCTGCACGCCCAAGAAGGTGCTGGTCGCCGCAGCGCACGCGCTCGACACCATCGCCCGCGCCGGCGCCCATCACATCGACGTCGGACCGGCGCATCTCGACTGGGCGGCGCTGATCGGGCGCGAGAAGCGGATGATCGCCCATATACCGGAGGCGCTTTCTTCCGCGATGGAGAAGCGCGGCGTGCATCTGGTGCGCGCCCACGGCCATTTCGTGACACCCAATGCGGTCAGGGCCGGCGGACATGTCTACGAGGCCGGGCACATCGTCATTGCCTCCGGATCGCGGCCGCGCCCGCTGGACTTTCCCGGCGCCGAGCTGACGATCACCTCCGACGACGTGCTCAGCCAGACCGAGCAGCCGCGCGACGTGGTCTTCATCGGCGGCGGCGTCATCGCGTTCGAGTTCGCCCATGTCTATGCCCGCGCCGGCACCCGCGTCACCATCCTGCAGGCCGGCGGCCGCTTCCTTCCCCGCCACGACGCCGGCGCCGTCGAGCAGATCCTGGAAGAGACGCGCCGCCTCGGCATCGACGTGCGCGGCAGCATCGGCGTGAAGGCCATCACGCCGGTCCGCGACCGCCTGCGCGTGACCTTCGAGGAGGACGGCATGGAACGCACCGTCGATGCCGACCGCGTCGTCAACGGCGCCGGCCGCATCGCCAACACCGAGGGCCTCGACCTCGAATTGGGCGAGGTGGCGCTCGACCGCGGCCGCCTGTTGCACGACGAATACCTGCGCTCGACCTCGAACAAGGCGGTATGGATCGTCGGCGACGCGCTTCCCGATACGCCGCAGCTCTCGCCGCTGGCCACCTATGAAGGCCGCCTCGTCGGCCACAACATCGTCGACGGACCCAAGCACAAGCCCGATTATGCGGCGATCCCCGCCTGCCTCTACACCATTCCCGCCATCGCCAGCATCGGCCTCACCGAAGAGGACGCCCGCGATCGCGGCCTCGACGTGCATGTTGCGGTCAGCGACATGCGCGAATGGCTTCTCGGGCGCACCTTCGCGGAAGCCGTCGCCTGGGCCAAGGTGATCAGCGAGCGCGACAGCGGGCGCATCCTCGGCGCCCATATCGTCGGCCACGGCGGCGAGGAGCTGATCCACGTCTTCGCGCTGGCCATGCGCCACGGCATCACCACCGCGGATTTCGGCGAGATGGTCTACGCCTTCCCAACCTTTGCCGCCGACATGCGCCACATGATGTGATCTCGCCGTGGCCGGCACGCGCCTGGGCGCAGCCTGCGCCGTCGGTTACGATATGGGGGAGCAGAAACGAAAATGGGGCACCGCTTGGATGCCCCTTTTTACTCTAACATTCCCGCCGCCGCGCGGTCCGTCAGTCTGACCGCGACGGCGAGCGGGATGTTCATGCGGTCACCGGATGCTCCGGTGACGCCCGCACTATTTCTTCTTTGCGACCTTCTTGGCGGCTTTCTTCTTCGCAGCCTTCTTCGCAGGCTTCTTCACCGCCTTCTTCACAGCTTTCTTTGCCAATGGTCTTCTCCTCTCGGTGACGAGTTGCGAATCGACTCACACGAACATAGTAGTGCAAGTTACGAGTTAACAACGCGCTAATTGTAAAGACGGCGAAATTTGTGCGAAGGTCGTTTGCGCATGCATCGCATCGCGATCGAGTGCATCATGCCCGACTTCGATCGCGTTACTTCGTCAAGAGGTTTGTTGGACCGATGCCGTTGTCCCCGTCGCACAGCGTCGCGTGCGCGATCGCACTCGCGGTCATCGCGGCGATGCCTGACGGTGCGCAAGCCGCGACCGATATCGGTCGCGCGGCGGCGATCGAGACGTCGGTAACCGGCACGCTCGACAGTCAGTCGATCGTGCTCAAGACCGGCGACGACATCTTCGCCAACCAGACCGTGACCACCGACGCCACCGGCGTCGGCCAGTTCGAATTTCGCGACAAGACCAAGCTCGCCATCGGCCCCGGCTCGACCGTGGTTCTCGACAATTTCGTATATAATCCAAAGGGTTCCGGGTCAAAGATAGTGCTCGACCTGGCCCGCGGCTCGTTCCGTTTCATCACCGGAAAGGCCAAGCACGACGCCTACGAGATCGTCACGCCGACGGCCACCATCGGCGTGCGCGGCACCGCCTTCGACGTCTATGTCGACGGCACCGGCGCGCTTGCCATCGCCATGATCAACGGTGCCGTCGAGGTGTGTCCGATCCGCGGCGCCTGCCACCTGCACAACATCATCGGGCGCTTCCTGCACATGAGTATCGACGGCATCTTCTCGCTGCACGATGCGTGGGATGGAACCTTCTTCAAGGGCATCTCGCTGAAGACGGCGCTGCCCTTCATCGACGATCAGCACCAGCTGGTGCCGGCGTTGCGCGGCTCGACAAAAATTGTCGCGCGCTATGTCGGCGACACCGCGACGACGGTCACCAGGACGATAAAGTCGCTCACGACGCCGAAACTGAAGTTCCCCACGCTGACGCTGCCGAAGCTGTTCAGGTGACGCGCGACCGGCGCGGCGATGCGATGCGCCGATCGATGCGCCGATCGATGCGCATGCCTTCGCGACATGCGGCGGCGAGATCAGCAAACGAAAAGGGAGCCGCCTGACCAGCGGCTCCCTTTGTCTTGAACGAACGCGGTTCGCGCGATGCAGGCTGCGCGGCTTCCTTCGACTACGGGAAGCGGAAGTGGAGCGAGAAGCCCGAACGCGGATAGCGGTAGTAGGGATAGGGCCGGTAATAGGGATAGGGCCGATAGGTCGGATAGGGCCCGAAGTACGGACGCGGGTAGTAGCGCTGCGGATAGACGCGCCGCGCCCCGGCGAGATAGTGCGACGACACCCAGCCCGTGCCGAGGAAACTCGACGCCCGGCACCAGTCGGGCTGGCAATATTGGACATTGAGCGGCGTGCCCGCCGGCAGAGCGCCGTAGCTGCGGTAGCCGACCCCCGGCCCGGCGCGGAAGTTGACCGAGTCGGTGGTGTAGTTCGTATAGGCCTCAGCCACGGCGGGCACGGCCATGACCATCCCCAGGCCGAGCGCGGCAATTGCAAGTGAGCGAAGCTTCATCCTCGTTTCCCTCTTCTGTTGCCGGTCGGCACCGGCGAGAGCCCCCCAAGGAATCGGAAATTGGGCCGGCCGACCGCACCCGGCTTCTGCCAGGCATCCGGCTCCCCTCACTGCGAAAGACTAGGCCACAATTGTGGCGCGGCAAGAGGCGACCGGCCGCGTGGCAATGCCATCGGATACGGGCACGCAGGTTCCACAGCCGCCTTTTTGCCGCGCCCCCGGCCCTGACGCATGTCATTGCGGCCCCGACCGGCCCCGCATACACCAGACCTTGCAGCCAGGGATTGGTGTAAGCTGCCCTGGGTCAACGGCATTGCAGCGGCTTCGCCGGCGAAAACCCTGGGGTTTCTCTCCGGTGCGGCACCGGGGCTTTTAATACATGCAAAAAATTGTATGTATAAGGGACAGGAAACCAGGGAGATCCCACAACCATGTCGCATATCGTCGTTCTTGGCGGCGGCATCGGCGGTGTTTCAGCCGCCTATGAACTGCGCGCCGACCTCGTTCAGGCTCACAAGGTAACGGTCGTTTCCAAGTCGGCCTTCTTCCAGTTCACGCCGTCCAACCCCTGGGTGGCGGTGAAGTGGCGGACGAAAGATCAGATCACGATCGACCTCGCCAAGGTGCTGGCGCGCCACAAGATCGACTTCGTCCACGCTGCGGCCGAGAAGCTGGTGCCGGAGGAGAACCGCATCGAGCTGTCGAACGGCGAATCGATCAGCTACGACTATCTGGTCATCGCCACCGGTCCCGAGCTCGCCTTCGACGAGATCGAGGGGTTCGGGCCGGAGAAGAACACGACTTCGATCTGCGACGTGGACCACGCCGTCAGCGGCTCGGGGGCCTGGGATAAGTTCTGCGCCGACCCCGGCCCGATCGTTGTCGGCGCCGTGCAGGGCGCCTCCTGCTTCGGCCCGGCCTACGAATTCGCGATGATCATGGACACGGATCTCCGCCAGCGGAAGATCCGCGACAAGGTGCCGATGACGTTCGTCACCTCGGAACCCTATATCGGCCATCTCGGTCTCGGCGGCGTCGGCGACACCAAGGGCCTGATGGAAAGCGCGCTGCGCGACCGCACCATCAAGTGGATCACCAACGCCAAGATCGAGAAGTTCGCCGACGGCAAGGCGCATGTGCTCGAGCTCAACGAGGACGGCAGCGAGAAGAAGCGTCACGAACTGCCCTACAAGCACTCCATGATGCTGCCGGCCTTCCGCGGCATCCCGGCGCTGCGCGGCATCGAGGGGCTGGTCAATCCGCGTGGCTTCGTCATCGTCGACAAGCACCAGCGCAACCCGAAATATCCCAACGTCTATGGCGTCGGCGTGTGCATCGCCATTCCGCCCTATGAGCCGACGCCGGTGCCGGTGGGCGTGCCCAAGACCGGCTACATGATCGAAAGCATGGTGACGGCGACCGCGCTCAATATCAGCGAGGCCATCGCCGACAAGGAGCCCTCGCACGAGGGCAGTTGGAACGCCATCTGCCTGGCCGATTTCGGCGATACGGGCGTGGCCTTCATCGCCCAGCCGCAGAACGCACCCCGCAACATCAACTGGGCGTCCCAGGGCAAGTGGGTCCACCTCGCCAAGATCGCATTCGAGAAGTACTTCATGAGCAAGGTACGGCGCGGCATCACCGAGCCCTATTTCGAGAAGGCGGTCCTGCAGTTTCTTCAGATGAGCAAGCTGAAGGGCGGCAAGTCGTAGCCGAAACCGCTCGAACACGCCCCGGCAGCGGTGCGCGGCATCGCCGCCAAACGTCTGCCGGGGCCCGATTGCCGGCTAAACATCACGTTCGTTCAGACACTTGCGTCAATCTGCCGGGGCTGCGGCGCCGCTGGACGTTGTTTTCTTCTCCTCGGTGGATCATAGTTTGTGCGTGGGCGACGCTTGGCCCGGCAGGGGAAACCCTCGCCGGACCGTGTGGCGTCCGCATCCGGGAGACTGAACTGAAAAGGTCATGCGATGCGCCAGAATGGCACCGTCAAGTTCTTCAACGCCTCTAAGGGGTACGGCTTCATCACGCCGGACGGCGGCGGCAAGGACGTGTTTGTGCATGTCACTGCGGTCGAGCGTTCCGGCATCGGCCCGCTGACGGATGGGATGAAAGTGTCCTTCGACACCGAGCCGGACGAGAGAGGCAAAGGGCCCAAGGCAGTCGATCTGCAGAACGCGGGCTAACCAATTCCGCCGGCGACCCGCAGGCGCCGAACGGAAACTCTGATAAGCCGCCGGGCGACCGGCGGCTTTTTTGTTGGGGCGGCCTTGCGATGCGCAAGGCGCTCAAAGCTGGCCAACGGAAACGACGGCCCCCGGGCGGGCAGCAGCGATTGCCGACAGCAATTCGCCAATGAGCGGCTGCAAATCCGCCAGCCGGTTGGTGCGCGCCCTCAGCACAATGACGGCGATCCGCAGGTTCGCAACGTTCTGCTGAAACATCAGGTTTCGATCCAGCGTAACGAAGACATCGAAGGCTCCAGCAGCAAGTACGAGCAATTCGCCGTTCTGGACCGTGGCCCAGCCCATCTGCCGCGCCGTCTTCACGTCGTGCCCGATGATTTCGCGGGAGAGGCGCCAATCAACGCATTCGTCGAGCAGAACCTCACGAAACCGACTCGACCAGCCGGTCCTTCGCCTGTTCGAGGAAGGCAATCACCTGTTGCCGCGTAACCGCAGGGAAGCCTTCGAGAAACTGATCGATCAATTCCCCGGCCTCGATATAGTCCATGAGAGTCTGCACCGGGACGCGCGTTCCGCAGAACACGGGCGTCCCGCCCATCACGTTCAGGTCTCGACAGACGACAGACGATTTCATGGCGAGCAGCCTATCCCCAAGGCCGCTCGCCAGACAATGCCCTAGCCGTTGGCGGCCATGGCGGGCTGCTTGGGCTGCACCAGCGCGTCGTAGTCTTCCATCAGCGTCTTGGCGATCTCGCCGACGGTGAACTTGTACGGGCCGATCTCCGACACCGGCGTCACTTCCGCCGCCGTGCCGGTCAGGAAGCACTGCTCGAAGCCTGCCATCTCGTCGGGCATGATGGCCCGCTCGACCACCTCGATGCCGCGCTTCTTCGCCAGCTTGATCACCGTCTGGCGGGTGATGCCGTTGAGGAAGCAGTCGGGCGTCGGCGTGTGGAGCACACCGCCCTTGACGAAGAAGACGTTGGCGCCGGTCGCCTCGGCGACCTGGCCGCGCCAGTCGAGCATCAGCGCGTCGGCATAGCCCTTCCGCTCCGCCTCGTGCTTGGAGATGGTGCAGATCATGTAGAGGCCGGCGGCCTTGGCCTTGGACGGCTCGGTTGCCGGGTCGGGCCGGCGATAGCGCGCCATATCGAGGCGGATGCCTTTCAGGCGCTCTTCCGGCTTGAAATAGGACGGCCACTCCCACACCGCGATGGAGACGTGGATCTTAGTGCCCTGCGCCGCCACGCCCATCTGCTCGCTGCCGCGATAGGCGATCGGGCGGACATAGGCGTCCTTCAGCCCCTCGCGCACGAGCAGCTCGTTGCAGGCCTGGTTGATCGTCTCGACCGAATAGGGAATCTCGAAACCGATCATCTTCGCCGAATCGTGCAGGCGCTGCGTGTGCGCCGTCAGTTCGAAAATGGTCCCGCCATAGGCGCGCTCGCCCTCGAACACGGCGCTGCCGTAGTGCAGGGCGTGAGTCAGAACGTGGACCTTGGCGTCGGCCCACGGAACGTATTCGCCATCCATCCAGATGACGCCATCGCGCTGGTCGAAGGGCTGGGCAGCCATATTGTCTTCCTCCCCGGAGACATCTCTATCGATGCCTCGCATTGTTGGATCGGACGGGTCGACGAAGCGGATGGCGTTCTTTGCGTCACACCGGAATCGCCGATATGGTGCCGCGGAACGGCTGGTCCAGCTCGCCGGGACGGCGAACGCCTTCGCGTCATTCACCGCGACTTGTATTGAGTACCAATCGGTGGAAAATATGTCAACATGGCTGACGTAAATTTCAAATCGGACGACACCCCTGCCCGAAGGCCGAAGGGAGCCTTGCGCCCGCCGATCGTGGCCCCCTTGTCGCTCGCCGACCAGCCCGAGGTCCTCTTCATCGAGCTTCTCTATTTCGCCTATCGCGATTTCATTTCCGACCCCGATGCCGCGCTGCTCACGCTGGGCTTCGGCCGTGCCCATCACCGCGTCATCCATTTCGTCAACCGTCACCCCGGCATCCGCGTCGCCGACCTGCTCGACATTCTCAAGATCACCAAGCAGAGCCTCGGCCGCGTCCTGAAACAGCTCGTCGACACCGGCTTCATCGAACAGCGCCCGGGCCCGGTCGACCGCCGCCAGCGCCTGCTCTACCCGACCGAAGCCGGCCGCGGCCTGGCCGCGCGCCTGCGCGACCCGCAGGTCAAGCGCATCGCCGCGGCGCTGGAAGAACTGTCGCCCGCCGAACGCGAGGGTGCCGAACGTTTCCTGCGCCTGATGATCAACCCCGACGAGCGGGACAAGGTCGCCCGCATGATCGACCGGTGAGGCTTCGACGGTAGCGCCCACCATGGAGACGACAACGCAAGCAGCAACCAAAGCAGCCGAAGCGGCACCGCCGGTCGCCGACGACGCACCGCACATCCTGGTCATCGACGACGACAACCGCATCCGTACCCTGCTCACCCGCTATCTCGGCGATCGCGGCTTCCGCGTCACCAATGCCGGCGACGCGGCCGAGGCGCGCCGGCACCTCGCCGGCCTCGCCTTCGACCTCTTGATCGTCGACGTGATGATGCCGGGCGAGGACGGCATGGCGCTGGTCAAGAACCTGCGCCAGACCAGCGACGTTCCGGTGCTGATGCTGACCGCGCGCTCGGAGATCGAGAGCCGCATCGCGGGACTGGAGAGCGGTGCCGACGACTATCTCGCCAAGCCGTTCGAGCCACGCGAGCTGCTCTTGAGGATCAATGCCATCCTCAAGCGCGCCACGCCGCCCGATCGGCCGCTGATCGAGCAGCTGTGCTTTGGCCCGTTCACCTTCCATCGCGAGAAGCTGGAACTGAAACGCGGCGGCGAGGTGGTCCACCTGACCGAGCGCGAGCGTCAGATCCTGGCGATCTTCGCCGCCACGCCGGGCGAGACGGTGCGCCGCGACAAGCTGATGGTGACCAGCGGCCCTGCCGGCGAACGCACCGTCGACGTGCAGATCAACCGCTTGCGCCGCAAGATCGAAGCCGACCCGGCCAACCCGCTCTATCTGCAGACCGTACGCGGGATCGGCTACCGGCTGGCGATCACCGGATAGGCGCGCCCGCCATGGCGACGACAGTCGACGCTCCGGTCCCCGCGGTGCGCGGCCTGCGCGCCCGCTGGCGGCGGCTGACGCGCGGAATCAACGGCATCCTGCCCAAGGGCCTGTTCGCCCGCGCCCTCATCATCATCATCGCCCCCACCGTGCTCTTGCAGGCACTGGTCGCCTTCGTCTTCATGGAGCGCCATTGGCAACTGGTCACCGCCCAGCTCTCCTCCACCGTGGTCGGCGAGATCGCGGCCATCGTAGATATCCTCGACGCCTATCCGCAGGATGCCGACTTCAAGACCATCACCCGCATCGCCGGCGAGCGCATGGGTCTCAACATCGCCGTGCTGCCGCCCGAACCGTTGCCACCGGCCGGCCCCAAGCCGTTCTTCTCGCCGCTCGACCGGGTGCTCAGCCAGGAGATCTCAAGCAAGATCGGCAAGCCGTTCTGGATCGACACCGTCGGCCGCTCGAGCCTGATCGAGATCCGCATCCAGCTCGATCACAATGTGCTGCGCGTGTTTGCGCCGCGCGCCCAGGCCTACGTCTCCAATTCGCTCATCTTCATCTGGTGGATGGTGGCGACCTCGGTGGTCCTGCTTGCCATCGCCATCATCTTCCTGCGCAACCAGATCCGCCCGATCCTGCGCCTGACAGCGGCCGTCGACGCCTTCGGCAAGGGCCGTCCGGTGCCAGGCTTTCCGCCGCGTGGTGCCCGCGAGGTGCGCCAGGCGACGATCGCCTTCCACCACATGAAGGAGCGCGTCGAGCGGCAGATCGACCAGCGCACGGCCATGCTGGCCGGCGTCAGCCACGACCTCAGGACCGTCCTCACCCGCTTCCGCCTGCAGCTGGCGCTGATCGAGGCATCGCCCGACGCCGAGGAGCTGCAGAAGGACGTCGACGACATGAACCGCATGCTCGACGGCTACCTGGCGTTTGCCCGCGGCGACAGCGACGAGGACACGGTGAGCGCCGACATCGCCGTCATGCTCGACGAGATCGGCAAGCAGGCGCGCATCGCCGGCCACGCGACCGAAGTATCCTATGCCGGCGACCCGATGGTGCGGGTCAGGCCGCAGGCCTTCAAGCGCTGCATCGACAATCTCGTCGGCAACGCGGCGCGCCACAGCAAGCGCATCGAAGTGACCGGCAGCCATGCCGAGGGCCGGCTGACGGTGACCGTCGACGACGACGGGCCGGGCATTCCGGCGGAGGAACGCGAGGCGGTGTTCAAGCCGTTCTACCGCCTCGACAATGCGCGCAATCTCGACGAGAGCGGCACCGGCCTCGGCCTGTCGATCGCGCGCGACATCGCCCGCAACCACGGCGGCGACATCACCTTGTCGGATAGCCCCCTTGGCGGCCTGCGCGTGACCGTGACGATCCCGGCCTAGGAGACGAGACAATGACCCTGAACCCGGCGACCGCCGCCACCAAGCTCGCCCTCCTCATCGATGGCGACAACATCAGCGCCACCTACCTGCCGCTGATCATGCGCGAGGCCGAGAAGCTAGGGGTCGTCGCCATCCGCCGCATCTATGGCCAGTTCAAGAGCGGCAAGATGAAATCGTGGATGAAACACATCGACGCCTTCGATCTGACGGCGGTGAACGTATCGCCTCTGACCCACGGCAAGAACGCCACCGACATGAAGCTGGTGATCGAGGCGATGGACATGCTGAACGGGCGACAGCTCGACGGCATCTGCATCGCCTCCAGCGACGGCGACTTCACCCCGCTTGCCCTGCGCATCCGTGCGAGCGCGCTTGCCGTCTTCGGCTTCGGCGCCAAGAAGGCGCCGAAGGCCTACAAGGACGAGTTCGACCGCTTCTACGAATGCGATACGCTGCTGGCCGCCGAGAAGGCGGAGCCGAAGCAGCGGCAACCGGCTGAGCGGAAGCCGGCTGCACCGGCCGCGACCAAGCCGGCCGAACCGGCGCCGCCCCGGCGGCGCCGCAAGGCGCCGGCCAAGAAGACCACCGCACCGGCGGCTACCTCCGCACCGGCGGCGGCACCGTCGACCAAGGCGACCAAGCTGGAATTGCCGGCCGAACAGGTGATGGACGCCATCGATGCCGCCATGGGCGACGACGGCCTGGCTCACATGCGCACGGTCGGCAACAAGCTCACGCGCGCCATCCCCGGCTTTGCCGCCAAGACCTACGGCTATCGCACGATCACCGACCTGGTCAGCGCGCTGCCCGGCATCGAACTGACCAAGCGGGGCAGCGAAACCTACGTCCGCTGGAAGCCCGCCTGAAACTGCGGCCGCCACTGCCGCACAAGAAAAATGCGGCCGCCCTCGCGGACGGCCGCAGCGAGCACTGCGCGATCCAGTTACAGGACCTGCAGCTTGACGTGCTGGCCGAGCTTGAACTTGGCGAGCGCCTTGGCGCTGACGCGATAGGTCTTGCCGTTGGACAGCGTGATCATGTCGGCCGCCTTGTCGATGCCCACGATCTTGCCGCTGACAATGTGGTGGTGGACGTGGACGATCGGTTTGACCTGCTTGGCGACGGTCGCGTGCTTCGCTGTGGTGGCGGCGAAAGCCGGCGCGGACAACATGGCGAGCGACAGGGCGGCGGCCGAGGCGGCGGCAATGAGACGGGTCTTGAGCATCGGTGTTCCTCTCTGGGGCGTGACAGGGCCCGCTGCCCGCCGGTGGCGGGAAACGGACTGTGGGGACCCTAGAGGCGTCGCGTCTCTCGCGTATTTCAGGGAGGACGGTTCTTTGTAACCGGGTGTTACAGCCGGCGCCCGACGGCTTGGGCGTGACCGAGACGATCCCGGCCTAGCGCGACCCGCCCGTGCCGAAATCGAGATCATCGATCCAGCCCGGTGCTATGAAATCGAGGTGCCTGAGACCTGCCTTCTCGGTGATCCTGACAGGGCCCGGTTCCTGTCCGTCATTGACGATGCCCTGAAAGCGACGGGCAGCCTCGGGTGGCACATGCGTGTCCAGTTCGCCGAGGATGAAATGGACGCGGAGCATGCGGAACGGCCCGGGATGGTCGATCGGATTCAGCCGTTCGAAGAACAGGCGCGCTTTCGCATCCGGTGTTCCCTGTGGCACGAGTTCTCCACTGGCAATGTCGCGCATGCCGGGGCGCTGCCAGTCCGGAGTCGCCACCACGGCATTCACGCTGGCGACATTGTCGGTGAGCGGCGCGGCGGCGACGGCGACATCGCCGCCCATCGACAGGCCCGTCAGATGCACCGGCAGCTTCGCGCCGAACTTCGCCCGCGCCCACTCGGCGATTCGTGGCACATCGAGAGCGGTTTCGCCGATGATCGTCCACATCTCGCGACGAAAATTGGCGAACACGCGGCGCATGAGCGCGTCGCGGTCTTCCGTTCCGCGCGCGCCGTGCTGATAGGCGTCGATCGCAATCGCCGCAAATCCGAGCGAAAGGGCACGATCCAGAACCGGTTGCGTTTGTTCCTTCGTCTGGCTGAACGCCGGAACGTGGATGAGAATTGCGGAAGGCGCGTCAGGCGCCCACCACAGCACCGGCACGCCATCGACAATTTCCGTGTTCTTCGCGGGCATGCCGGCCATCGCTTCGCCTGCCGAATTCCGATCCTCAGAACATCCGCCCGCCGTTGGGCACCGGCAGGCTCGGCTCGATCAGCACCACCTCGCTGTCCGCGTCGGGAAAGCCCAGCACCAGCACCTCGGACATGAACTTGCCGATCTGGCGCCTCGGGAAATTGACCACCGCCGCCACCTGGCTGCCGACCAGCGCCTCGGGCGAATAGTGCTTGGTGATCTGCGCCGAGGATTTCCGCAGCCCGATCTCCGGGCCGAAATCGATGGTGAGTTTGATCGCCGGCTTCAACGCCTCGGGAAACGGGCTCGCCTCGACCACGGTGCCGACGCGGATGTCGACCTTCATGAAATCGTCGAATGTGATCTGTGCCGCCGGATTGCTCATGGACTGCCCCTTTGCTCAGAGATTGCGGGCGGTTAGCACGGCCGCCGCAAGGCCTCAACCGGAGCGGCGCAGGAAAACAAACGCCAGCGCGGCGCCGACGAAGATTGGCGGACCGTGGATGTCGCGCACGACCAGCAGCGCGACGGCAAGCACGAGGACGGCGAGCGCGACGATCCGCGCCAGCCAGCCGAGCGCTTCTCCGCTCACGCCCAGGCGGGCGAAGATCCGGGGCACATTCGCCGCCTCGGCGCCACCGGCGCGTTGCTTCGGCCAAGCGAACCAGACGGCCGTGGCGCCGAGCAGTCCGGCCACCGCGACCGAAGAGGTCGCGCCGAAGGGCTGCCACCACAGGCCGGCAATCTGGCCGGCAAGGCCCGAGACGAAGGCGATGACCAGCCATTCGACGGTGCCGATCCTGCGCTCGGCGATGATGCCCAGAGCCAGAACGGCGAAGACGGTGCCGAGCTTCTGCACCGGCCCGTCGTCAAAGGCAAAGAGCGCGGTGACCACGCGCCACCATTGGCCGGCGGCAAGGGCCACCGGATCGCGCTCCGCCAGCCCCAGCCATTCGGGATGCATCTCCTGAATCGCGGCGACGAACACCGCGATGGTGATGAACGCCGCCGTGCCCGGCGGGACGCGCGACTGGATGCCGGTGGACCCGTCGTCCACCGGACTATGCGGCGGCACGCTGCTCCGCCGCTCCACGTGCCGCGCCGGCCATGCGGCAGACGGCGCCGCAGACGTCGTTCACCAGGCGCATGGCGCGGTCGCCGCGGCCGAGTGCCCGGTCGAGCGTCTTCATGGTCCGCGCCAGATCCGGTTCGTCGTCGTCGAGCCAGACGGTGAGCGTCTCGGCGAAGACCAGCACGCCGCCCTGGTGGGCGATGGCGCCGGTGATCCCGCCGCGGCTGATGCCGGCGGCAGCGTGCATCCAGCGCTGCGAGCGGCGGGCGAGCGCGTGTAGCACCGCAGCGAAGCCGGGGCTGCGCGCGGCCGTCCTGGCCATCTTCTTCAACGCCGCCTTGTAGGGGGTGAGCGCATCGAGACGGCGCATGAAGATGTCGAAGAGGCGGTCCTTCGCCCCCTCGCCTTCCGCCGGCCCCTGCGCCAGCACCGCCTCGTCGATGCGCTTGGAGAAGGCGGCGAGGATGGCGAGCTTGCCGGAAAATTCGGCACGCAATTCGGCAAGCGAGACATCGGCGGCCTCGGCGATGTCGGCGAGGCCCACGGCCACGAGGCCGCGCTCGCCGACAAGCGTCATGAAGGCGTCGATGATGCGGTCGCGCCGAGCGGCGGGGGCCGCCTTCGCACTCCGGCTGCCGCTGCGCCGCGCGGCCTGCTTGCGTTTCGGTCGGGTTGCCATGGCATCACCTTTTTCCAGCGTCCAGTTGACACCAATGTAGGACGGGAACATGGCCACGGCGAGGCTTCTTGGCCCCGAAGCCGCTCAGCCGGAAAGTTCCTTCGAGCGCTTTTTCGCCGCCGCAACCGCCTTCTTCATCAGCGGCGCCAGGCCGTTGCGGGCCATCAGCACCTTGAGCGCCGCCTCGGTCGTGCCTTTGGGCGAGGTGACGTTCTTGCGCAATTGGTCTGCCGACAGGTCGGACTGATAGAGCAGTTCGCCGGCGCCGGTGACCGTGGCGCGAGCGAGCTTGGCCGCGCTGTCCTTATCGAGCCCGGCGGCGACCGCCGCTTCCGCCAGACATTCGGTGAGCCAGAAGACATAGGCCGGGCCGGAGCCGGAGACCGCGGTGACCGAGTCGATGAGGCTCTCCTTGTCGACCCACACCACCTCGCCCACCGCTTCCAGCAGGCGGGTGGTGAGCGCCCTGCCCGCCTTGGAGACGCGGTCGTTGGCGATGGCCGCGGTGATGCCGCGGCCGACCTGCGCCGGCGTGTTGGGGATGGAGCGCACGATGGCGCCCTCGCCGATGCCGGCGGCGAGATTGGCCAGCGTCGTGCCGGCGGCGATCGACAGCGTGACGGTGCCGCGCCCGACCAGGCCGCGGAGCCCCGGCAGGATGGTGCCGATGATCTGCGGCTTGACCGCAACGACGATCACCTTGGCCTTGATTCCCTCCGGCGGCACCGGCTTCTCACGGATGCCGGCGGCGGCGAGGAAGACGGCGCTGTCCGGCGGCGGCGCCGGATCGACGACCACCACCGATTTGCGGTCGAGGCCGCCATCGAGCCAGCCCCTGAGCAGGGCCGCACCCATCTTGCCGGCACCGACCAGCACCAGCGGGGACTTAGGAGAGAAGGCGGAGGAGAGAGACATGAGGCGCCGTGACCGTGGTTCGCGCGAAGGCGCGACCCTAGTCGCCACGAACGCTGCAAGACAAGCCCCGAATAGTGGGCGTACGACGACTTCATTCCCACCCGTCATCCTCCGCCTGCGCCACTGCTGTCCGGCTTAAATTTCTGGACAAGGTGCATGGCGTTGATTCTACTCGGTTTCAGACGTTTCGCGACGATCTGGACACGAGCGGAGGATCAACGCCATGCGGCATCACAATAGCGTCTTTCATGGCCTTCAGAAGCATGTTCCCTGGGCCGTGTTCGACCGCCTTGTGGAAGAGTACCGGGCCGACCATCGGGTGCGGCGCTTGTCCACCAAGAACCAGTTCCTGGCTCTGCTGTTCGGCCAGCTCGCAGGGGCGACGAGCCTGCGCGAGATCGAAGCCGGCATGACCAGCCACGCGGCGCGGCTCTATCATGTCGGCGCCAAGGTGCCGGCGCGATCGACGCTGGCCGATGCCAATGCCCACCGACCCTGGGGCCTGTTCGCCGATCTCTTCGCCCACATGGCGGCGACTGCCAGCCGCGGCGTGCGACGTCATCTGAGTGAGGCGGTGCGCATTCTCGATGCGACCCACATCCGCATGTCCTCGCTCAATGCCGCCTGGCTCCGCCAGCGCCACGACAATTGGGCCGCCAAGCTCCACCTCGTCTACGACCCCAACGCAGATGCGCCCATGGAAATCACTCTCACCGATCAATCCGTCAACGACATCACCCCCGCCAAGGCGATCCGCCCCATCCCCGGCATGACCTATGTCTTTGACCTGGCTTATTATGATTTCGGTTGGTGGGCCGACCTCGATGCGCAAGGCTGCCGCATCGTCACACGCTTCAAGTCCCACACCCGTCTCACCGTGACCGCCGAGAACGCCGTGCCCAAAAACGGCACCATCATCTCCGATCGTATCGGCCTGCTGCCTGCCCGCATGGCGCGCTCCCGGCGCAATCCCATGAGCGATCCGGTGCGCGAGATCACCGTGCGCATCTCGACCGCCAAGACCCTGCGCATCCTCACTAACGACCTCGACGCCCCCGCCGACGAGATCGCCGCTCTCTACAAGCAGCGCTGGCAGATCGAGCTGTTCTTCAAATGGCTCAAGCAGAACCTCAAGATCAGACATTTCCTCGGAACATCCGAGAACGCTGTGCGCATCCAGATCTTCGTCGCCCTGATCGCCTACATCCTGCTGCGCGTGGCTATGGCCACTCAGGATGCCATCCGACAGCCAATCGCCTTCGCCCGCCTCGTGCGCCTCAACATCATGCACCTCAGGTCTCTCAACGCCCTAACAAAGCCTCCGCCGACCCCACCCCTAAACACCCACCAGATGGCTTTCTCATGGAGCCCAATTTGAACCGGACAGCAGTGGCGAAAGCGGAGGATCGGCATGCGGCAAAAACGGTGTGCGTCGTTTACGCGGGGCACGATCCTCCGGCCTCGGCTACGCCTCGCCGGAGGATGACAGAAAAAGGAAAGGCACTACCGCAACAACAGCCTCTGCCATGCCCGGCACCGACCGGGCACGCAGCGATCGCGCCAGATTCGATGATTACTGGGCCCCACTTTCGTGGGGACGACACGCAGACGATGCCCTACGCCTCGCCGGCGGTCTCGAAGAGCACGGTTTCCAGCGCCTCGGCTGCCGACTTGCCGGCCCACACCACGAACTGGAACGCCTGGTAATAGCGTTCGCAGGCCTCGATGGCCGTGACCAGCAGGCGCTCGACCTGGGCGTTGTTGGGATCGGCGCCGCCCGACAACAGCAGCGCCTGGCGGAACATGATCACGCCCTCCTGGCTCCACAGGTCGAAATGGCCGATCCACATCTGCTCGTTGACCGCCGTCAGCAGGCGCATGATCTCGATCTTGCGCGCTTCTGGCACCTTGAGATCGAAGGAGCAGGCCAGATGCACCGCCTCGCGCTCCTCCATCCATGAAAAGGAGATGTGGTAGTCGCACCAGTGACCGCCGACGGCGATGGTCAATTCGTCATCGCCGGAGCGCTCGAAGGCCCAGTCGTTGAGCGCCGCGATCTGTTCGATCACGTCGACCGGGTTCGAGAGGCGGTCCTGTTCGATGTCGATGAGGCTCATGGATTCAACCTTGCGGCTGGATGGGGTTGCCTGACTACGCGACCGGGATTGCGGCGCCCAAATGACGGCACGCGCCGAATCTCCATTGAGAATCAGTATATAGGCCCCTGACTCTCATGCACCACAATTGCTTGTGGACAACCTGAATCGCTGAGATGTCAGTCGTATGACTCTTGTGGACCGCCTAGTCTTCGGCGGATTTGGCCCGCCGGCGGGGCTTCTTCGCCGCAGTCTCGGCGCCGGCCTCGCCCTCAAGCCTGGCCTCCAGTTCGGCGACGCGCTTCTTCAGCTTTTCGTTCTCCGCCGCCGCTTTCGAGGCCATTTCGCGCACCACGTCGAATTCCTCGCGCTTGACCAGGTCGAGGTCGTTGACGAAACGCTCCATCTGGCTGCGGAAGACCGTTTCCGCCTCGCGCTTGACGCCCTGGGCGACGCTCGCCGCGTCCCCCATCAGCCGCGCCATCTCGTCGAACATGCGGTTGGAGGTCTGGGTCATTTCGGCTCACTCTCTCGTCGGGCAGTACGCCCCCATACTATGGGGGCGGCGCGGGGCGCCCGCAAGCCGGACGCTTCCCGCTGCCTTGACCCCGCCCGAGAGGCAGCGCAGTTTGCCCCGCGAATCCGGGACCGCCGATGCCGCTTTTCGCCCTGCCCTTCCCCGCCTTCGATCCGATCCTCATCCAGGTCGGCCCGTTCGCCATCCGCTGGTATGCTCTGGCCTATATCGCCGGCATCTTCATCGGCTGGTGGTACGCCAAGCGGCTGGTCGCCAACGAGCGCCTATGGGGCCCGGCCGGCCCGCCGATGAAGCCGGCCGACATCGACGATTTCGTCGTCTGGGCGGCGATCGGCATCATCGCCGGCGGCCGCATCGGCTATGTGCTGTTCTACGATCTGCCGGTCTACCTCGCCAATCCTTGGCAAATCCTCGAGGTCTGGCACGGCGGCATGTCGTTCCACGGCGGCTTTCTCGGCACCACGCTGGCGATGATCCTGTTTGCCCGCTCGCGCGGCTTCTCGCTGTGGTCGCTGTTCGACGTGATCGGCGCGTCGGTGACCTTCGGCCTGTTCCTCGGGCGGATCGCCAATTTCATCAATGGCGAACTGTGGGGCCGGCCGAGCGACCTGCCCTGGGCGATCTACTTTCCGACCGCGCCGGACGGCGGCACGGTACCGCGCCATCCGAGCCAGCTTTACGAGGCGGCGCTGGAAGGCATCGTGCTCTTCCTCGTGCTGCGTCTGCTGACCCACCGCTTTCACAAGCTGGCCACCCCCGGCTTCGTCGCCGGCGCCTTCGTCGCCGGCTACGGCGTCGCGCGCACCTTCGCCGAGTTCTTCCGCCAGCCCGACATCCAGATCGGCTATCTCGCCGGGGGGCTGACCGAAGGCATGCTGCTGTCGATCCCGATGATTGTCGTCGGCGCCGGGATCATGGTCTGGGCCGCGCGCCGTCCGGCCGGAAACGCGGTGGAAAAGGCGTGACCCCGCTCGCCGAAAAGCTGGCAGCGCAGATTCGCGCCACTGGCCCGATCACGGTCGCCGACTTCATGGCGGCCTGCCTCGCCGACCCCGAACACGGCTACTACATGCAGGGCGACCCCTTCGGCCGCGCCGGCGACTTCATTACCGCACCCGAGATCAGCCAGATCTTCGGCGAGCTGATCGGCCTGTGGGCGGTCGGCGTGTGGGAGATGCTGGGTTCGCCCGATCCCTTTGTGCTCGCCGAGCTCGGCCCCGGCCGCGGCACGCTGATGGCCGACATGCTGCGCGCCGGCGGGGTGAAGCCTTCCTTCCTCAAGGCGGCCAGCGTGCATCTGGTCGAGATGAGCCCACGGCTCAAGGCCGTGCAGCAGGCGGCGCTCGCCCCCTCCGGCCACGCCATCCACTGGCACGCCCGCATCGACGACATTCCCCACGCACCGACGATCTTCGTCGCCAACGAGTTCTTCGACGCCATGCCGGTGCGCCAGTTCCAGTGGCAGGACGGCGCCTGGGCGGAGCGGGTGATCGGCCTCACCGACGACAACGCGTTCACCTTCGGCCTGTCGCCGGTCGCCCAGCGGCCGCCGGAGGTCACGCTGCCCGAGGGCGCCGTGGTCGAAGCCTCGCCGACCGGCAAGGCGGTGATGACGCTGATCGGCGAGCGCCTTGCGCGCGATCGCGGCGCGGCACTCATCATCGACTACGGCAGCGACAAGCCCGGCATCGGCGATACGCTGCAGGCGGTGCGCCAGCACAAATACGAAAGCCCCTTCGCCATGCCTGGCGAAGCCGACGTGACAGTCCATGTCGATTTTTCGGCCCTTGCCCGCACCGCCGCCGAGGCCGGCATCCTGCCACGCCCGGTGATCGGCCAGGGCGAGTTCCTGGTGCGCCTCGGCCTGGTCGAGCGCGCCAATGTGCTCGGCCGCGACAAGGACACCAAGACCCGCGACCGGATCGCCAGCGCCATCGAGCGGCTGGCCGGACCCAAGGCGATGGGCACGCTGTTCAAGGTGCTGGCCATCGCCTCGCCGGGGCTGAAGCTGCCCATTTTCGACAAGATCGGATGATCCCCTTTCTCACCCACGACCTGCTCGCCCTTCCCGGCATCAGCCACGGCTTCTTCACGCGCTCCGGCGGCGTTTCGACGGGCCTCTATGCCAGCCTCAACTGCGGCACCGGCTCCAACGATGCGCACGAGAGCGTCATGGCGAACCGCGCCCGCGTCGCGGAGGCGCTGGGCGTCGGCGCCGACCGGCTGGCCACCCCCTATCAGGTCCACGGCACCGATGCGGTGATCGTCGAGACGGTCTGGGAGCCCGGCCTGGGGCCGAAGGCGGACGCCGTGGTCACCAGCCGCCCGGGCGTCGCGCTCGGCATCGGCACCGCCGATTGCGGCCCCATCCTGCTCGCCGACGCCAAGGCGCGCGTCATCGGCGCCGCCCATGCCGGCTGGCGCGGGGCGCTGGCCGGCGTCGCCGAGGCGGCGATCGAGGCCATGGTGCTCATGGGCGCCCGGCGCGAGCGCATCGTCGCGGTGCTCGGCCCTTCGATCAGCCAGGCGAACTACGAGGTGGGGCCGGAGGTCGTCGGCCAGTTTGCCGAGGCCGACCCGGCCAATGCGCGCTTCTTCGTCCCCTCGCCGCGCGAGCGCCGCTCCCTGTTCGACCTGCCCGGCTACACGGTCGCCCGGCTCCGATCCGCCGGGGTGACGGCGGCCAACATGGACCTGTGCACTTATGCCGAGCCGGAGCGTTTCTATTCCTACCGGCGGGCGACCCATCTCGGCGAGCCGGACTACGGCCGGCTGCTTTCGGCAATCGTGTTGATCGATTAGGAATGAACCGCCAAGGCCGTTGCCACGCCCTGCCCGCGATTGCTACAAGGCCGCGGCGTCATACAAACGTCGTCTCGCCGGATTCGGCGGATCGACACCCCATCGGGACGCTGGCATGAAACTCGTCGCCGGTAACTCCAACCGCCCGCTTGCGGACGCGATCTCCGACTATCTGGAGATTCCGCTCGCCAAATGCCTGGTCCGGCGCTTCGCCGACCAGGAGATTTTCGTCGAAATCCAGGAAAATGTCCGTGGCGAGGACGTCTTCGTCGTCCAGTCGACGAGCTACCCCGCCAACGACAACCTGATGGAGCTGTTGATCATCTGTGATGCGCTGCGCCGCTCTTCGGCGCGCCGTATCACCGCGGTGCTGCCCTATTTCGGCTACGCCCGGCAGGATCGCCGTTCCGCCGGCCGCACGCCGATCTCGGCCAAGCTGGTCGCCAATCTGGTCACCCAGGCCGGCGCCCACCGGGTGATGACGCTCGATCTGCACGCCGGCCAGATCCAGGGCTTCTTCGACATCCCCACCGACAACCTGTTCTCGGTGCCGGTGATGTCGCGCGATATCAAGGCCCACCACGACGTGCGCAACGTCATGGTGGTGTCGCCCGACGTCGGCGGCGTGGTGCGCGCCCGGGCGCTGGCCAAGCGCATCGACGCACCGCTGGCCATCGTCGACAAGCGCCGCGAGCGCCCCGGCGAGGCGGAAGTGATGAACATCATCGGCAACGTCTCCGGCCGCCGCTGCGTTCTGTTCGACGACATTGTCGATTCCGGCGGCACGCTGGTGAACGCGGCCGAAGCGCTGATGGATGCCGGCGCCGCTTCGGTGCTTGCCTACATCACCCACGGCGTGTTGTCGGGCGGAGCCGTGGCGCGCATCACCGCCTCGCGCATCGAGCAGCTGGTGATCACCAATTCGATCCAGCCGACCGCGGCGGTGCTGGCCGCACCCAACATCCGCGTCACCTCGATCTCGACGCTGATCGCCGAGGCGATCGCCCGCACGGCAAGCGAGAAATCGGTCTCCAGCCTGTTCGACTGAAGCGGCTTGCGGCGCGCCTAGCCGCTGCGTTTCAGCAGTGACTGGCGCACCGGGTCCTTGGCATAGGCCGAATGAAGGGCGCCGAGGCGCTCGGCGATGGCGTCCTTCTCCTTCTCCGGCTGCTCCGTCTTGAGCCCGGCGGTCATCGACGAGCCGCGCCACTTGTCGATCACCGCATCGATGAAGTCGTCGTCCGAAATGCTGGTCGAATCCTTGGCGAAATTGGCGACCGCCTCCGCCCTTGGAATGCGCTCGGCCGGCAGCTCGTTGAGGATGATGCGGGTCGGCAGCGGCACGCCCTCGCCGAAGGCGATCATTTCGCGGGTGCCCAGCGACGGCACGAAGGCCAGCAGGTTGGCGGCCGCATCGGAGACCGCCGAGCGCACCAGCGCCTGATCGCGCTCGTTGCCCATGCGCATGCAGAACAGCGTCGAGCACTGGGAGATGACCGTCGGGTCGAGCTCCGCCGGACGCTGGGTGATCAGGCCGAGGAAGACGCCGTATTTGCGGCCCTCCTTGGCGATGCGCGAGATCGCCCGGCGCGTCGGGCCGAAGCCGTGCGAGCGATCGGCGGAAGCGTAGCGATGGGCCTCCTCGACGACGAACAGCAGCGGCGCGGCGCCGTCGCTCCACAGGCCGAAGTCGAAGGCCATGCGGCCGAGCACCGACACCACCGAATCGATCACCTCGGTCGGGAAACCGGCGAGCTGCATGACGGTCATCGGCTGGCCGCCCGGCGGCAGGCGGAAGAGCTGGCGCACCACGTCGGCCATGGTATCGCCGCCGACATTGGCGTTGTCGAACATGAAGCCGTAGCGCGGATCGTTGCGTACGGTCTCGATGCGCGTGATCAGCTTGTGGAAGTTGAGCCGCGACGACCGGTTCTCGAGCTTGCCCATGCGCTCGTCGATCAGGTTGACGAGTTCCTGCAGGCGATAGGGCACCGGCGTATCGACGGTGAAGCCGGTGACCTTGGGATCGTAGCGCTTCAGCGACGGGCGGTCGCCGGCGTCGCGGTTCTGCAGGTAGAGGCTCTTGGCCAGCGGGATCGTCTCGGAGAGGATTGCCACTTCCTCTTCGACGCCCGGTCGGCGGCCGAAGATGACGTCGATGAACTCCTCGAAGTTGAACATCCAGAAGGGCAGCTTCATGTTGCGCGGATTGAGCACCAGCGCGCGATCGCCGAAACAGCGCCCGTATTCGTTGTGCGCGTCGAGCAGGAATATGCGGACATTGGGGCGCACGTCGAGGATCTGCCCGAGCAGCACCGACACCGTGCTCGACTTGCCGACGCCGGTCGTACCCAGGACGGCAAAGTGCTTGGCCAGCGTATTGTCGACGTCGACATAGGCATCGACGCTCGCGTCGTGGTGGAGGTGGCCGATCTCGATCTTGGTCGAGCCCTGCGTGGTGTAGACCAGGCGCAGCTCGTCGGCATCGACCAGCGTCGCCTCGTCGCCGATGATCGGATAATGCATGATGCCGCGCTTGAATTGCGGCGCGCCTCTGGCGTCGAGGCTGATCTCACCCATCATGTCGACATGGGCGGTGACGTGATAGCCCTGCGCGCGCGTGACGGCTGAGGTCTCCAGCGACACATCGACGATCATGCCGATCAACGCCGCGCTGCCGCGCTGGATGCGCAGGCAGCGCCCGACCGTGGCGCACTGGTCGCCGATGAGGTCGGAACTGGTCTGTGGCAGGCCGACGCTGGCGCGCGAGCCGCTTACGGCAATCACCACGCCGCGCACCGCGTCCGCTACCGGAAACTCAATGCCCTGGTCCACGTTGCCCCCTCGGTCTGTTGCCTCAAGACCCGGCCGAACCGGGTCCCCGGTCCTGGCTGCAATCACCCTGTGTACTAACCATTGGTAGAATTGGCGTTAATGACATGCAAACAATTGAATGCAAGTAGGGCCCCTGCCCGACGGCAGGCAGGCCCGCTTGCCCTTCGCCGCCGTCTCCCCTATAAGCCGGCAGCCGCGCCGACACCCCTGGAGGCACGCGGTAAAACTGCCAAACTCAAGGAGTTGTCCGATGGGCGCTGCATACGAGCTCTCGGCGACGGTACGCGAGAAGGTGGGCAAGGGGGCCGCCCGCTCGGTTCGTCGTCAAGGCATGACCCCCGCCGTGATCTACGGCGGCAACAAACCCCCAATTTCCATCAGCCTGCCTGCCCGCGAGCTGGGCCTGAAGATTCTCGGCGGCGGCTTCTACACCACGGTCGCGACCATCGACGTGGGCGGCGACAAGGTTCAGGCCCTGCCGCGCGACTACCAGCTCGACCCGGTCAGCGACAAGCCGCTGCACGTCGATTTCCTGCGCGTGACACCGGATTCGATGATCACCATCGACGTGCCGGTTCAGTTCATCAACGAAGCGCTGGCGCCCGGCGTCAAGCGCGGCGGCGTGGTCAACGTGGTGCGCCACCGGGTTTCGCTGATTTGCCGGGTCAACTCGATCCCCGAGAAGGTCGTCGCCGACCTGACCGGCCTCGACATCAACGACTCGCTGCACATTTCCGCCGTCGCCCTGCCTGAGGGCGTGCGGCCGTCGATCAAGCGCGACTTCACCATCGCCACGGTCGCCGCTCCGGCCGGCGTCAAGGAAGAAATCCGTGCCGCTGCCGAGGCTGCCGCCAAGGCCGGCGAAGAGGTGCCGGAGGCCGGTGCCGAGGGTGCTGCCGCGCCGGCTGCCGAGGGCGCTGCGGCCGCCGCCGCTCCGGAGGCGGCCAAGAAGTAGTCCCGGCGCTTCTCCCGGTGCGCCGGGGGCAACGGAGAGAGCCCGCATGCTCCTCATCGTCGGCCTCGGCAATCCCGGCGCGCAATATGCGCAGAACCGGCACAATGTCGGCTTCATGGCCGTCGACGCCATCCACCGCCGCCACGGCTTCCCGCCGTGGCGGCGGCGTTTTCAGGCCGAGGTCGCCGAGGCCACGCTGGCCGGGGCGAAGGTGCTGCTGGTCAAGCCGCAGACCTACATGAACGAGTCCGGCCGCGCAGTTCAGGCGGCGGCTGCCTTCTACAAGATCCCGCCCGCCGACATGGTGGTGATCCACGACGAGGTCGACCTGCCGCCCGGCAAGACGCGCATGAAGACCGGCGGCGGCGCGGCCGGCCATAACGGCCTGCGCTCGATCGATGCGGCGCTCGGCGACGGTTACCGCCGCCTGCGCATCGGCGTCGGCCATCCCGGCGTCAAGGAGGCGGTGGCGCATTACGTGCTGCACGACTTCGCCAAGGCCGATCAGGAGTGGCTCAAGCCGCTGATCGAGGCCATCGCCGACAACGCCGCGCTGCTTGCCGAAGGCAAGGACAACACCCTCGCCAACCGCCTGCACGCCGCCACGCAGCCCCAAGCGGCGGACAAGCAGCCGGAGAAAAAGATCAAGCCGGCGAAGGAGTTGGGCGCGCCGGCGGAATCAAAACCAGAGGCACCTCAAGCATCACGTGAAGAGCCGAAGCCGACCGAGGGGCCGCTCGCCGGGGCGCTCAAGAAGCTGTTTGGCGGCTCGTGAATGGTGAATGGTCGGTGGCAGACGACGCCACGCCATTTCGCTACTCGCTACTCCCTATTCACTCCCTCCGCTGCGGCCGCATCGCCAGGATCGATCCGGTCGCCCAGGTCGCGAGCAAGATGAGTGCGAAGGGCAGCCACGTGCCGGCGATGCTGGCGAACATGTCGAAGGAGCGCATCACCAGCCCCGCCACGACCACCGCGTCGAGAACCGCCACCAGGGCGGTGAAGGCGAGCGCAGTCTCCATCGGTTGGCGGGCGCCGGGCGCACGGAAATAGAAGACCGACAGCGCGGCGAAGATCGCCGGTGCGGCGATGGCATGCAGCGTGAGCGCCAGCCATAGTGGCGCGACCGCCATGAGGCCCCCCATGACGGCGGCGCATAACGCCCATCCGGCGGCGCCGAATGCCGCCAGCCGCCACAGCCCGCCGCCGGCCGGCTCATGCGCCTCCCCCGGCCGCGCGCTCGGCAGCGCCGCGGCGATCTCCGCCGCCCAGGCGTGGACGCGGTCCGGATTGCGCCAGTCGCCGGCATGCTCCTTGGCCATGGCGCTGGCCGGAAAACCCTTGGCATCGGCCGGCAGCTTGCCGCCGAAGGTGGCGTGGCCGAGCGCCCCGACGCGCTCCATCAGCACGGCGACGTCCTTCACCGGCGGGATGGACCGCACGTCGGCGGAATTGTCGAGCGGGCCGCTGGAAAACAGCCACACCGGAATGCGCCTCAGCGCCGCGGCATTGCGCGACACGAATTTGAGCGCCGCCTTGTGCCAGCGCGAGGCGTAGAGCGCACCGCCGACGATCACCGCGTCGAAACCCTTGACGCTGCCGAGTTCCGCTGCTGGCACGAACGCCACTTCGACGCCGCGATACTCAAGCTCTTCCGCCACCATGCGGGCGATGCCCTTCGTCCCGCCGAGCTTGGATCCCCAGGTTACGAGAACGCGCATCGCATGCCTCCCTCGTCACACGTGAGAGCGGGAAGGCTACGCCGGGTGGTTCCGGCAGCGTTGAGGCAGGTCAAGACAGGCGCGCCGCACGGAAACCGGTTGGCGGGCTGATCTCACCATGCTGAAAGCATTGCGGCGAGTTTCCCCGGCTCGGAAAGCATCGGCCAATGCCCCGTTGGCAGCGCGAGAAGCGTCCAGTCCGGCTGCCCCATGACCGCGAACCACGGATCGCCGTCCGCAATGCGGGCCTCGACGGCTTCGACTGGCATGGTGCACAGGATCGCCCACTTGCGCAGGTCGGCTCGCTCCCCTCCGCTCAGTCGTAGCGGATCGACCGCAGCGCCAAGCGGCTCGTCAACTGCCTTCTCCCGCATCAAGGCCCGCTTTGCCTCGTCCAGACCGGCGAGACTTGCCTCACCGATTGCGTCGAACGGCGGAAACGGCAGCCGCCACCCGTCCAGCGCCTGGCGTTCCAAGTCGGCGCGCCCCGTCGGTCCGTTGAAATCGGCAACGCAGGCGCCATTGGGCAAAGGGCCGCTGTCGACGTAAATCAGCCCGGCAACCCGGTCCGGCACACGATCTGCAGTGGCTTGGACGGCCGCATTGCCACCGCTATGGCCGACCAGAACAGCATCACGCAGATCGTTTGCGACCAGAAAGCTGATGACGTCCGAAATGTGCGTTTCGAGACGAATCTCGGGGCCTGAGAGATTTCGCTTGTCGCCGAGTCCGCTCAGATCGAGCGCGTAGGCCCGGTGACCGCGACGCTCCAATTCGCGGACAACCTCGCCCCACGCCCAAGCACCGATCCAGAATCCTCCGATCAAGACGAAATCGGTCATTGGCCTGCCTCCAATCAACGAGACGAGCCTACTGAATGTCAGTGACAGGGTCTGTCAGGAGCGATGAGCACGCCCGTCTGCCTGACGAACCGCCCGCCGGCCCCTTGCCGATTGGGCCGGGCCTGCTAGAAGAGCCGCAACCTCCCCTGCCTGCGCTTTTGTAAGGACTTTTCATGGGATTCCGCTGCGGCATCGTCGGCCTGCCCAATGTCGGCAAGTCGACCCTTTTCAACGCCTTGACGCGCACCGCCGCCGCGCAGGCCGCGAACTATCCGTTCTGCACCATCGAGCCCAACACCGGCGACGTGGCCGTGCCCGACCCGCGCCTCGACCAACTCGCCGCGATCGTCAATCCGGCGCAGATCGTGCCGACCCGAATTTCTTTCGTCGACATCGCCGGGCTGGTGCGCGGCGCCTCCAAGGGCGAAGGGCTCGGCAACCAGTTCCTCGCCAATATCCGCGAGGTCGAGGCGGTGGTGCATGTGCTGCGCTGCTTCGAGGACGGCGACGTGACCCATGTCGAGGGCAAGATCGATCCCGTCGCCGACGCCGAGACGGTCAATACCGAGCTGATGCTGGCCGACCTCGCCAGCCTGGAACGGCGGGTCAACCCGCTGCGCAAGAAGGCGCAGTCCGGCGACAAGGACGCCAGAATAGAGGTGGGCCTGATGGACGCAGCGATCGCTTTGCTCTCCGAGGGCAAGCCGGCGCGGCTGACCGAGGTGCCGCACGGGGAGGAGGCTCTCTTCCGTTCCTTCAACCTCCTGACCGCCAAGCCCGTGCTCTATGTCGCCAATGTCGAGGAGGCGGCGGCTGCCGGCGGCAACGCCCACGCGAAGCGCGTCGAGGAAATGGCGAAGGCGGAAGGCGCCGGCGCGGTCGTCATCTCGGCCGAGATCGAGTCCGAGGTTGCGCTGCTCCCCGACGACGACGAGCACGACTTCCTCGAAACACTGGGCTTGCATGAGCCCGGCCTCGACCGCCTGATCCGCGCCGGCTACGACCTGCTCGGCCTCATCACCTTCTTCACCGCCGGCCCCAAGGAGGTGCGCGCCTGGACGGTGCCGGCCGGCGCCCGAGCGCCGCAGGCAGCGGGCACCATCCACAGTGATTTCGAGAAGGGCTTCATCCGCGCCCAGACCATCGCCTACGACGACTACATCGCGCTTGGCGGCGAGCAGGCGGCCAAGGACGCCGGCAAGGCGCGCGACGAGGGCAAGGACTATGTCGTCAGGGACGGCGACGTGATGCTATTCAAGTTCAACGTGTGAGCAATTCCAGGAAAAGTGGACACCACTTTTCCGTACGGATATGCGCAAGGACAAGCCGGCATCTCAGGCCAGCCCCCGCCGCTCGGCGAAGATCGGCGGAATGATCAGCACCAGGCTGACCGCGGCAAAGGCGGCAAGGACGCCGGAGACCGTCCAGCCGGCATCGAGCATCGCTCCGAAGACGAAGGGCGCTAAGGCCGAGGCGACGACCATGTACATGGTGACGGCGCTGCGGATGGTGCCTAGCACCGCGGTGCCGAAGAGCTCCGCCCACACCGCCGTCAGCGTCGTCTTCGACAGGCCGCTGGAGAGCCCGAAGCCGGCGAAGGTGACCGGCAAGGCCCATGGCTGGCTGAACGCGGCCAGCACGCCGACGCCGGCCAGGAACGGCAGGGTCTGGACGAGAAACATCTTGCGCGCCGACAGCCGGTCGATGATCTGGCCCGAGACGAACAGCCCGATGACGTTGAACACCGCCGCCACCGGGAAGCTGGCGGCGATCAGCCCCGCCGGCCAGCCGCGGACGCCGGCAATCGTGGTGATGTGGAACATGATGGCGGTGCCGCAGAAGGGCAGCACGCCGGCCGCCGGCAGCACCGCCCACACATAGCGCGAGCGCGCCAGCACCAGAAGGCCGGCACCGAGCTGGCTCCACGCGCTGGTGCCGACAACCGTCGGCCGCGGCGAGCGCGCAATGCCGGCGAGAAGCCAATGGGTGAGAGGCAGGAGGACGACGAGCGCGATGGCGCCGATGAACGCATAGGTCGGCCGCCAGCCGAAGACGGCGATACCGGCAACGACGGCCGGCGGAAAGACGACTTCGGCGAACGGAATGCCGAGCGCGGTAATGCCGAGCGCCCTGCCCCGTTCGCGCTCGAAGGTGCGTGCGGTGGCGGTCGACTCGACATGGACCATCAGGCTCTGGCCGGTGAGCCTGAGCAGGTAGAAGGCGAGGAACAGGGTGAACGGGCCGGCGGCCGCAGCCGTGACGAAACAGGCGACGGCGAGGCCGACAATGACGGCCGCGCTGAAATGAATGAGGCGAATGCGGTCGATCAGGTGGCCGATAAAGAGCAGCGTGACCGCCGCCGACAGCGTGCCGGCCAGATAGAGCGCGCCGATGCCCGAGGCCGTCATGCCGAGATCGCGGGAGAAGGCGGCAACGAACAGGCCGATGCAGAAGGTCTGTCCGGGCGTCGAATAGAACGCATGCAGCGCGCCAAAGGCGAGCGGCCGGATGTTGCTCCGGACGAAGGAAAAATACCGCAAGGAAGGGATACCCGGGTGAGGAGGTGCTTGGGTTGGAGCTATAGTTGGTTATGGTCGGTGGGGAAACCTCCCCGCTGCGCCCTACCTGTCGTCCGCGCCGATCCGCGAATTGATCCGGCCGCCGGCGGCGGGTAAGCAACGGCATTGCAGCACCAAAGGAAACGCCATGCCGATCACGCTCGCTGAGGCGTCCATCATCGTCGACGAGGCGCTGAAGAAGGGACGCGAGTTGGACTGCGCGCCGCTGGCGGTCGCGGTCACCGACGCCGGCGGGCACCTCGTCGCCTTCAAGCGCGAGGATCGCTCCGGCATCCTCAAATTCGACATTGCCTACGGCAAGGCATGGGGCGCGCTCGGCATGGGCTTCGGCACGCGCGAGCTTGCAGCCCGTGCGGTGAACAGCCCCGCCTTCCTGACTGCGCTCGCCGCCGCCAGCGGCGGCCGCATCGTCCCCTCCCCCGGCGGCGTGCTTATTCTCGACGACGAGGAACAGGTCGTTGGTGCGGTCGGCATTTCGGGAGACACCGGCGACCGCGACGAGGAATGCGCGCTCTCCGGCATCATCGCCGCCGGCTTCGCCGGCAAGACCGGCGCCTGAGCCGAGCGGCGGATTTCCCCACTGCCGTCATCCTCCGCGAAGCAGAGAATCGAGCACCAAGTTCCTTGTCAGATGCAGGCACGCCGCGGACAGGCCGCGGCGCACCGGATCGTGGTGGGAGTGACTACTCCTTCGGGCCGGCCCAGATCGGCAGCGCCTCGATCTTCATCTGGCGGCGCTCGTCCGGCGACAGCTTGTAGTTCGACATGAACGGCGCCGATTCAAACGAGCCGTATTCCGGGTTGGGAATGAAGATCCAGTCGTGGCCGACGTGGTCCAGATTGGTCTCCAGAGAGATGTTCCGGTTGTCCTCCGACTGATTGTAGTCGTCGGAGAAGTCGCCGTAGTTGTCGCCGATCAGCAGCAGGATACGGTAGTTCTGAGCGATAAAGGCGCGACGCGTGCCCTTCTTCGAGGTCCAGTCCTTCTGCTCGCCGCTCATCAGGAAGGTGTCGACATTGCCGCCCATCGGGAAACCGAGGGCTTCCATGTTCTTGCGCGTCGCCGCTTCCTGGTCGGCCGAGCGGTTGGTGACGTAGAACACCTTCACGCCCTTGGAATCGGCATATTTGGTGAAGTCGACGGCGCCCGGCACCGCCTTGGCCTCGGCGTCGGCGACCCAAGCCGCCCAGGTCTTGCCGCTGTAGTCCTTGCCGGTCTTGATCAGCCAGGCCTCGTATGCGCCGTTGTCGATCACCGTCTCGTCGGCGTCGAGGATGATCGCCGGTGGCTTGTCCTTGAAATCGCCGGTCTGCTCGGTCGCCGCCGTCCAGCCTTTGTCGGCCAGCGCCTTGTCGAGCTGGATCTTGGCGAGCGCATAGGCTTCCCGTGCAACGGCCTTGTACTCGACCGAATTGGTCACCCACAGCGTCGCATTGAGCAGATCGTTCTGCGGCACCGGGTCGGCGGCAAGCGCCCCGCCGACGGCAAAGGTCGTCGCCAGGCAGGCGGCGGCGACGGTGGTCAGAAGTTTGGAACGCGAAGGTCCGTTCATGGCTCAGCCTCTCTCGTCAGTGAATCGCCCCTGAAGGAACCGGCGGCGGCAATTGCTTTGCCGGCTCGGGATCGGCGCCTGTCTGTGCGGTCTGCAACGCGGAAAATGCCAACACAGGCCAAGCGGGATGGGCCAGCCTAGCGCATTCCTTTTGCCGGATCACGACACTCTCGGCCGACGGAGCGGCTCAGTGCACAGGCAACTCCGGCGGCAGGTCTCTTTTGGCCTGCGCCTCCCAGGTGAGAAAATCCGGGTCGGCGAGCACCGCCTCCATATAGGCGGCGGCCATGGCGTCAGACTTCACCCCGTAGGTGCGGAAGCGGGTCGCCACCGGCGCAAAGGCCGCATCGGCGTTGCTCCAGCGGCCGAAAAGGAACGGCCCGCCGCTTGTCTGCCCCCAGCGCTCGCGGCATTCGCGCCAGATCGCCTGGATGCGGGCGACATCCTTCAGCGCCTGCGGATCGGTCGGCGTCGGGCGCCGTTCGAAAAGCGCCATGTCGAAATGCTGGCGCAGCGCCGCAAAGCCGGAATGCATCTCCGCCGCGATCGAACGGGCATGCGCCCGCGCGGCCGGGTCGTCGGGCCACAGCCGCGCCTCCGGCACGGTCTCGGCCAGATATTCGGCGATGGCCAGCGAATCCCACACCCTGGCCGTGCTTCCATCCGGCAGCGCATGGACCAGAAACGGCACCTTGCCGGTCGGCGACAGCCGGTCGAGTTCCGCCCTGCCCTCCGGCGTGCGGTAGCGGATCAGCGTCTCCTCGAAGGGCACGCCGGCCTTCTTCATCGGCAGCCAGCCGCGCAGCGACCAGGACGAGACGGTGCGATAACCCACATAGATATGGAAGTCGGTCATTAGTCTCCCTCGAAGCTGACCAGCGTGTGCACCGTGACGTCGCGCTCGGCCAGGCGCTTGGCACCGCCGAGGTCGGGCAGGTCGATGACGAAGGTCGCGGCAACCAGCTCGCCACCCGAACGGCGGATGAGCGCGGTGGCCGCCTCCGCCGTGCCGCCGGTGGCGATCAGGTCGTCGACCAGCAGCACGCGGTCGCCCTCGCCAATGGCGTCGGCATGGATCTCGATCGTGTCGACGCCGTATTCGAGGCTGTATTCCTGCCCGATGGTGCGCCAGGGCAGCTTGCCTTTCTTGCGGATGGGCACGAAGCCGCGGCCGAGCTCGTGGGCGACCGCCCCGCCGAGGATGAAGCCGCGCGCCTCGATCCCCACCACCTTGTCGATGTGTGCCTCGAGGAAGGGCAGCACCAGCCCGTCGACAGAGGCGCGCAGGCCCGCCGGATTGGCGATCAGCGTGGTGATGTCGCGGAACAGGATGCCCTTGCGCGGATAATCCGGAATGGTGCGGATCAGAGACTTGAGATCGATCACGGGTTGCACGAACGCTTTCCCCCAAGTGCGCCGGGTAACGGCGCTTTTCGCATGGGCTTTAGCAAATGCGCGCGGCGTGCGCCACGGACACCGCTACCGCCAGGCGGCGACGACGGCCGGCAGGTCAGCGAGACGATGGATCGTGGCATCGGCGTCCCGCGGCGGCCGGTAATAGCTGTTGGCCATCCAGATGGCACGCATCTCGGCGGCGTGAGCACCGGCGATGTCGGCTTCCGGGTTGTCACCGACATAGGCAGCCGCCCCGGCCGTCACATCGAGGCGGGCAAGCGCCCGCCGGAAGATCTCAGGATCGGGCTTGCGGATGCCCTCCGCTTCGGAAATCAGGATCGTATCGAAGGCATGGTCGAGGCCGAGCCCGGCGAGCGTGTGCTCCTGGATGACGATCTGACCATTGGTGACAATGCCGAGGCTGAGGCCGTCGGCGCGAAGCCGGTCCAGGGTCGGGAAGAGGTCGGCCGACTCCTGGCAGAAATCGCGGTAACAATCGACATAGTCGGCGACCAGCAGCGGCGCGGCGGCCGGATCGCCGCCGAACTCGTTCAGGATGCGCGGATAGACGATATCGCGGCGCACCGACCCGTTGGCGTCATAGGCGACGAAGGTGGTGATGAAGGCTTCGCGCGACAGGGCGCCAAGTATCTCACGGCGCCGCCCATATTGCGCGGAGAGGAAGGCGCGCAACGACGCCGCGCGGTCATAGAGCGTGCCGTCGAGATCGAAGAGGACGGCGCTGAGGGGCGCCGTCGCCACCGATTCCCACTCCCCTAGTGCTTCACGTCCGACCAGACGCGCTTCTTGGTCAGGTACATCAGGCCGGCGAACACGACCAGGAAGATCATGGTCATGAAGCCGACGCGCTTGCGCTCCATCAGGTGCGGCTCCGCCGTCCACATCAGGAAGGCGGCGACGTCCTTGGCGTACTGGTCGACCGTCTGCGGCGAGCCGTCGCTGTAGGTCACCTGGCCGTCCGACAGCGGCGGCGGCATGTGCAGCGATATGGCGGCATGGAAATAAGGATTGTAGTAGGTCCCATCCGGCACCTTCACGCCGGGAGGCGGGTCGGTGAAGCCGGTGAGCAGAGCGTGGATATAATCCGGCCCAGCTTCCTGATAGCCGGTGAAGAAATCCAAGAGCCCCCAAATCAAGCCGCGCTTGACGGCGCGCGCCTTGGCGATCACCGACAGGTCGGGCGGCGCCGCGCCGCCATTGGCCGCCGCGGCGGCCTCGGTGTTGGCGAACGGCGCCGGCAGATGGTCGTAAGGCTTGCCGGCACGCTGGAACATGTCGCCGGCGTCGTTCGGCCCATCGGTGACCTGATAGGACGCCGCCAGCGCCTTGACCTCGGCCTCGGTGAAATGCGGACCACCGGGATCGCCAAGATTACGGAAATCGACCAGATTCATCGAGTGACAGGCCGAGCAGACTTCCTTGTAGACCTGGAAGCCGCGCTGCAGCTGCGCCTGATCGTAGGTGCCGAAGAAGCCGGCGAACGACCACTTCATCAACGGCGGCTTCTTGAGCGGGAACTCGGTCGGCAGGGTGCCGCCGCCGGCTTCCTGTGCGGAGACCGGCAGCGCCATCGTCAGGCCGACAACGGCAGCGACGGCGAAAAGACTGGCGAAACGCATTTTCATCTCGGTCAGCCCCCCGCCTGTGCCGTTTGGCCCGACTTGGCGAGCACCGACTCGGTGATACTCGCCGGCAGCGGCCTGGGCCGCTCGATCAGGCCGACGACCGGCAGCACGATCAGGAAATGGGCGAAGTAATAGAAGGTGAGGACGCGCGCCCAGATGACGTTCGGCACATGCAGCGTGAAGCCGGTCGGCGACTGCGAACCGAGATAGCCGAGCAAGACGCCGACCACCACGAAGATCCAGAAGAACTGCTTGTAGACAGGCCGGAAGGTCGACGAGCGCACGCGCGAAGTATCCAGCCACGGCAGGAAGACCAGGACGCCGATCGAAGCGAACAGGGCGATGACGCCGAACAGCTTGTTGGGGATGGCGCGCAGGATCGCATAGAACGGCAGGAAGTACCATTCCGGAACGATCTCCGCCGGCGTCTGCAGCGGGTTGGCCGGGATGTAGTTGTCCGCGTGGCCGAGATAATTGGGGATGAAGAACACCAGCCAGGCGAACAGGACGAGGAACACGCTGAGGCCGAAGGTGTCCTTGATCGTGTAGTAGGGATGGAAGGTCACCGTGTCCTGCTTGTCCTTGACTTCGACGCCGGTCGGATTGCCGTTGCCGGGAACGTGCAGCGCCCAGATGTGCAGGAGCACCACGCCGGCGATCATGAACGGCAGCAGGTAGTGCAGCGAGTAGAAGCGATTGAGCGTCGGCCCGCCGACCGCGAAGCCGCCCCACAGCCAGGTGACGATCGCACCGCCGACCACCGGAATGGCCGAGAACAGGTTGGTGATGACGTTGGCCGCCCAGAACGACATCTGCCCCCAGGGCAGCACGTAGCCCATGAAGGCAGTGGCCATCATCAAGAGGTAGATGATGACGCCGAGAATCCACAGCACCTCGCGCGGCGCCTTGTAGGAGCCGAAGTACATGCCGCGCAGGATGTGGATATAGACGGCGAAGAAGAACATCGACGCGCCGTTGGCGTGCAGGTAGCGCAGCAGCCAACCGTAGTTGACGTTGCGCATGATGTTCTCGACCGAATTGAAGGCCAGCGCGTCGGCCGGGATGTAGTGCATGGCCAGCACGATGCCGGTGACGATCTGCGCCGCCAGCATGAAGATGAGGATCGCGCCGAAGTTCCACCAGTAGTTCAGGTTGCGCGGCGTCGGATAGACGACGAACGACGAGTGGACGAGGCTGAGAACCGGCAGGCGGCTCTCCAGCCATTTGGCAACAGGATTTTCTGGGTTCGAAAGTCGAGTGGCCGGCCATCTTGCTGTCTTTGCCCCGTTCAGCCGATGCGCAGCGTGGTATCGGTGATGAAATCGTAAAGCGGGATCGCCATGTTCTCCGGCGCCGGCCCCTGCCGGATGCGGCCGGCGGTGTCGTAGACCGAGCCGTGGCACGGGCAGAACCAGCCGCCGTACTCGCCTTCCTGGCCGAGCGGCACGCAGCCGAGATGGGTGCAAATCTGGATCATCACGAACCACGCTTCCTTGCCCTTGGCGGCGCGGTTGGCGTCGGTCGCCGGCGCATTGGCCGGCAGGTTGGCATTGCGCGCGAGGCCATCGCGCAGATCGGAGATCGGGACCGTCTTGGCCTCGTCGATCTCCTTCTTGGTGCGCTGACGCACGACCACGGGCTTGCCGCGCCATTTGACGATCAGCGACATGCCCTCGGTGACCGAGGAAATGTCGACCTCGACCTGGGCGAGCGCGAGCGCCGCGGCGTCCGGGTTCATCTGGTCGACCAGCGGCCAGACGGTCAGCGCCGCGCCGACCGCGCCAACGGCGCCGGTCGCTATGTAGATGAAATCACGCCGTGTCGGCTCCGGATGGTCAGCCGTATCGGTACTTGCCAAGGTCGGACCCCCAAAAATGCCCCTCCGGGCGGACGGACTGTTTAGAATCCCTCCACCGGCCGCGTCTGTTTAGCCATCGCCATTGGCGCTTGTCCAGTCATCCCCCGGGCTTTGCGCATATTGTCGCGGGGGGCGCCTCTCCTACTCCGCCGCGGTGGCCGGCGGCGCGCCCTCGGCCGGCTGCCGGTCGGTGTTGAGAAAACCGCCGGATTGGCGGCTCCACAGGGCGGCATAGAGCCCGCCATGGCGCAAGAGTTCGTCGTGGCTGCCGGTCTCGACGATGCGCCCGGCGTCGAGCACGACCAGCCGGTCCATGGCCGCGATGGTCGACAGCCGATGGGCGATGGCGATCACCGTCTTGCCGGCCATCAGCCCGGCAAAGCTCTCCTGGATCGCTCCTTCCACTTCCGAATCCAGCGCGCTTGTCGCCTCGTCGAGGACCAGGATCGGCGCGTCCTTGAGTAGCACCCGGGCGATCGCCACCCGCTGGCGCTGGCCGCCGGACAGCTTGGCGCCGCGCTCGCCGACATGGGCGTCGAAGCCGGCCCGACCGTAGTGGTCGAGAAGCTGCGGGATGAACTCTTCCGCATAGGCCTGGCGCGCGGCCTCCTGCATGGCGCCCTCCCCCGCCTCGGGACGGCCATAGAGGATGTTGTCGCGGATCGAGCGGTGCAGCAGCGAGGTATCCTGCGTCACCAGACCGATCTGGCTCCTCAGCGAATCTTGCGTGGCGTGCGCGATGTCCTGGCCGTCGATGACGATACGGCCGTCCTCGGTGTCGTAGAAGCGCAAGAGCAGGTTGACCAGCGTCGACTTGCCGGCGCCCGAGCGCCCGACCAGCCCGACCTTCTCGCCGGGCGCGATCGTCAGCGACAGGTCGTCGATGATCCCGCTCTTACGGCCGTAGTGGAAACCGATGTTCTCGAAACGGATCTCGCCGCGAGTGACCTTGAGCGGATATGCATCGGGCTTGTCGACCAGGTCCTGCGGCCGGGCGATGGTCTCCATGCCTTCCTGCACCGCGCCGACATTGTCGAACACACCGACCGAGGTCCACATGATCCACCCGGACATGGTGGCGATGCGGAAGGCGAGGCCCGCCGCGATGGTGAGCGCGCCCAGCGTCAGCGCGCCGTGCGCCCACAGCCACACGGCCAGCGCGGTCGTGCCGCTGATCAGCAGGCCGTTCATGATCACCACCGTGCTCGACATGGAGGTGATCAGCCGGGTCGAGGCGCGGAACTTCTGCAGGTGATCGTCGACGGCATCGCGGGCGTAATTGTCCTCGCGCGAGGTGTGCGCAAACAGCTTCACCGTCTGGATATTGGTATAGCTGTCGACGATGCGCCCGGTGAGCATCGAGCGCGCCTCGGAGACAACCACCGAGCGCCGACGGATGCGTGGTACGAAAATGGTGAGCGTGGTGACGAAGCCGAGGATCCAGATCGCCAGCGGCACCATCAGCACCAGATCGAGCTGGCCGAAGAGCACCAGCGAACTGATGGCGTAGATGGTGACGAACCACAGCGCGTCGCATACCTGCACGACGGATTCGCGCAGCGCCGGGCCGGTCTGGATGATCTTCGAGGCGATGCGGCCGGCGAAGTCGTTGTTGAAGAAGCCGACGGTCTGGCGCAGCACATAGCGGTGCGTCTGCCAGCGCACCAGATTGGTGAACGACGGCGCCAGCGACTGCTGCACGAGAAGATCGTGCAGGATGGTCACCACCGGCCGCGCGACGGCGACGACGAAGCCCATCCACAGGAAGGTCATGCCGTAGTCGGACATGACCTTCTCCGGTGTCGTCGACTTGAGCAGATCGACGATGGCGCCGATGTAGCGGAAGATCGACACCTCGATCAGCGACACGAACAGGCCGACGACCAGAAGCGCGGCGAGCACCGGCCACACCTGGCGGGTGTAGTACCAGTAGAAGCCGGCGAGCGTGCCCGGCGGCATGCTCTCGTCATGCCGGCGGAACGGGTCGATCAGGGTCTCGAAGAAGCCAAACATCTCACTGCACCGAAAAGACTGGCCCCGTGCCGGCAGGCCGGCAGGGAACCGCGCCCCGGCCGCGAGCCGGGCGCTGTTTTGATTGTCAGGGTCGCAAAGGGGCGGCGCCCGCAGACCTCCAGGCCGCTCGCCGATGCCCGCGGAAGCAACATCACGCCACCTCCGCCTTGACCGGCTCGAGGTCGAGGAAACCGCCCGACTGTCGGCTCCACAGCGCCGCATAGAGGCCGCGCTTGGCGAGCAGTTCCTCGTGCGTGCCGATCTCGACGATGCGGCCACGGTCGAGCACCACCAGCCGGTCCATTGCCGCGATGGTCGACAGGCGATGGGCGATGGCGATCACCGTCTTGCCGGCCATCAGGCTGTCGAGCGATTCCTGGATCGCCGCCTCGATCTCCGAATCGAGCGCGCTGGTCGCCTCGTCGAGAACCAGGATCGGTGCGTTCTTGAGGAAGACGCGGGCAATCGCGATGCGCTGGCGCTGGCCGCCGGAGAGCTTGACGCCGCGCTCGCCGACATGGGCGTCGTAGCCGCGCCGCCCCTTGGCGTCGGAGAGGTCGCGGATGAAGCCGTCGGCGTGCGCCAGTTCGGCGGCGGCGATCGCCTCCGCGTGGCTGGCGTCCGGCCGGCCGTAGAGGATGTTGTCCATGACCGAGCGGTGGAGCAGCGATGTATCCTGCGTCACCATGCCAATGTCGCGCCTGAGCGACTCCTGCGTGACGTGCGCGATGTCCTGGGAGTCGATCAGGATACGGCCGCCCTCGAGGTCGTAGAAGCGCAAGAGCAGGTTGACCAGCGTCGACTTGCCGGCACCGGAGCGCCCGACGACGCCGACCTTCTCGCCGGGCCGGATAGTGAGCGCGAAATCCTCGATCACCTTGGTGGCGCGGCCGTAGTGGAAGCGCGCATGATCGAAGACGATCTCGCCGCGACTGACGACGAGATCGCCCGCATCCGGACGGTCGAGGATGGCGATCGGCTTGGTCAGCATGCCCTTGCCGTCGTGCACCGTGCCGATGTTCTCGAACAGGCCGGCGACCTCCCACATGATCCACTGCGAGACGCCGCGCATGCGAAGCGCCAGGCCGAGCGCCACTGTGATGGCGCCCACCGTCATCAGCGACTGTTGCCAGGCGAGGATGCCGATCACGCCCACCACCGCCAGGAGCAGCGAGTTGATGACGTTGACCGACCAGGTGAAGCCGGTGATGAGGCGCATCTGGCTGTGGACGGTAGCCAGGAACTGGTCCATGGCGTCGCGGGCATAGTCCTGCTCGCCGGTCGAATGGGCGAAGAGCTTGACCGTCTGGATGTTGGTGTAGCTGTCGACGATGCGTCCGGTCATCTGGGCGCGCGCATCGGCCTGTGCCTCGCCGATCTTGCCGAGGCGGGGCACGAAATAGACCATGATCGCGACATAGATGGCGAGCCACACGCCGAGCGCCGCCAGCATCAACAGGTCGATCGAGCCCAGCAGATAGGCGGTGCCGATGAACATGGTGACGATGTAGACGCCGACATCCATCAGCTTCATCACCGTCTCGCGCACGGCAAGCGACGTCTGCATGACCTTCTGCGACACGCGGCCAGCGAACTCGTCCTGGAAGAAGGACAGGCTCTGGCGCAGGAGCTGCCGGTGCGCCCGCCAGCGCACCAGCATCGGATAGCTGCCGAACGAGGTCTGGAACATGAGCAGCGCCTGACCAAGCGCCACCGCCGGGAAGCCGACGAGCACGATGGCGCCCATGCCGATGAGCGGCCAGCCGTGCGCGACCAGGAATCCCGCCCGGTCTCCGGCGTTCAGCCAGTCGACCAGGGTGCCGGTGAAGGCGAAGAAGATCAGCTCGATGACCGACAGCACGGCGGTGAGCACCGCCATGATCGCCAGCCACGGCGCCATCGGGCTCGAATAGTGCCAGATGAAGCGCCAGAAGCCGGTGGGCGGCGTGCCGGCGTCGTCGGCCGGATAGGGATCGACCAGGGTCTCGAATTGCTTGAACACGGGTCTCGTGCTCCGGAGATGGACCGGCCGCGCGGGGACGCGCGGGCCGGGCGTGAAACAGGCAGGGACGAGGAGCCGGGGCGCCCGTTTCTCGGGCGTCCGAACTCAGGCTCCGGGCCGGTGGGAAGTCGTCAGTGCGGCGTCAGGCAAGCGGCCAGAAGGAGACGCGGGCGGCGACGGCGGCCAGGGCCATGGTGCTGGTACGCTCCATTCGGCATCTCCTCTAGAGGTTGACTGGGGCACGCGGAATCATGCGTGCGGACGCGACGGCGGACTGACTAGTCCTGTTCGCCGCGATTTTCCAGAGGCCGGCGGCCAAATTGTGTCAGGAACCACACGACCGTTGCCCATTGGCCACTATCCGCCGCGAACGGCACATTTGCGGCCCTCGCAACCGATTCGCCGTTCGACACGGGCGGCGGTCGCGGCTATCGGCGTGGGCATGCAGCAGCCGGCAGGCAACGCGCTCTACGACGACCCGGATATGGCGCAGTTCTATGACGCCGGCTGCCGGCCGCGCGACGACTTCGCCTATTGCCTGACGCTGGCCAAGGAGGCGCACTCGGTTCTCGATCTCGGTTGCGGCACCGGCGAACTGGCGGTGTCACTGGCCGCCGGCCGCTCGGTCACCGGGGTCGATCCGGCCGCGGCGATGCTGGCGATCGCGGCGGACCGCCCCGGCGGCGACAAGGTGACCTGGGTCGAGGCCGATGCCCGCTCCGCGCGCCTCAAGCAACGCTTCGATCTCGTCCTTCTCACCGGCCACGCCTTTCAGGTCTTTATGACTGCCGACGACCAGCGTGCAGCACTTGCCACCATCGCTGCCCATCTCGCGCCCGGCGGACGCTTCATCTTCGACAGCCGCAATCCGGCCTTCCCCGGACGCAAGGAACGGACGCGCGCGGAGACGCTGCGGCCGTTCTATCATCCGGAGCACGGGCGGACGGAGGCGTGGAACGCTTCCGTCTATGACGCCAATGCCGGCATCCTGACCTATGAGAACGGCTATCGCGTCCTTTCCAGCGGCCGCGAATACGTCGCCAGAGCGCAGATCCGCTACACGCCCAAGGACGCGCTTGCCGGCCTGATCGATGAGGCCGGCCTTGCGGTCGAGCAATGGCTCGGCGACTGGCTGGGCAATCCCTTCAAGCCGGATTCGAAAGAAGTCATTCCGCTCGGCCGGCTGGCCTGACCCGGCCCTGCTCCGCGGCGCCGACCGGCTTCTATTCCGCCGCGACCGGCACGCTCGCGCCATCGTCCACGGCCAGGAAGCCGCCCGACTGGCGGTGCCAGAACTGGGCGTAGAGGCCTTGCCTGGCGAGAAGCTCGCGATGGGTGCCGGTCTCCACGATGCGGCCTTCGTCCATGACGATGAGGCGGTCGAGCACGGCGATGGTCGACAGGCGATGCGCGATGGCGATCACCGTGCGCCCCTCCATGAGGCCGTAGAGCTGTTCCTGGATCGCCGCCTCGACTTCCGAATCGAGCGCGCTGGTCGCCTCGTCGAGCACCAGCACCGGCGCGTCCTTGAGGATCAGCCGGGCGATGGCGATGCGCTGGCGCTGGCCGCCGGAGAGCTTCACCCCGCGTTCGCCGACGCGCGCGTCATAGCCCGCGCGGTTCTGCAGATCCTGCAGCCCGAGGATGAAATCGTGCGCGTGTGCCCGGCGGGCGGCGGCGATGACGTCTTCGTCGCTGGCTTCGGGCAGGCCGTATTTGATGTTGTCCCTGACCGAGCGGTGGAGCAGCGAGGTGTCCTGGGTGACCACGCCGATCTGGCTGCGCAGGCTCTCCTGGGTGACATGGGCGATGTCCTGGCCGTCGACCAGGATGCGGCCACCCTCGGTGTCGTAGAAGCGCAGGAGCAGGTTGACCAGCGTCGACTTGCCGGCGCCGGAACGCCCGACCAGACCGACCTTCTCGCCCGGCTTCACCTCCAGCGACAGATGGTCGATGACGCCCGAACTCGCGGCCGTAGTGGAAGCTGACGTCCTCGAAGCGGATGGCACCTTTGCTGACGGCGAGCGGCGGCGCGTCCGGCGCGTCGACAAGCGAGTAAGGCCGGGCGATCGTCTGCATGCCGTTCTGCACCGAACCGACATTCTCGAACAGCGAGGTGATCTGCCTGAGGATCATGTTCGACATCTGGTTGAGGCGCAGCACCAGCGAGGTGGCGACCGCAATCGCCCCGACCGTGATCGAGCCCCGGCTCCACAGATAGACGCCGAGCCCGGCAACCGAGACGATGAGGGCGCTGTTCATGGTCGACAGCGACACCATCAGCCCGGCCATGGTGCGGGCGAAATTGAGGAAGGCGTCGATATGGATGCGGAAGCCATCCAGCACGAAGCCGTCCTCGCGCTCGGCGCGGGCGAAGAGCTTGACCGACTGGATGTTGGTGTAGCTGTCGACGATGCGCCCCGACAGGCCCGAACTCGCCTCGGCGACGGCGGCCGAGCGCTGGCGTACCGGCGGCACCAGCTTCCAGATGGTGAGCACGTAGAGCGCCAGCCACACGGCGACCGGCGCGATCAGCCAGAGATCGAGCCCACCGAAAAGCCACACCGTGCCGCCGACATAGATGACCAGCGTCCAGATGCCGTCGATGAGGCTGCCCACGGTCTCGCGCAGCGACGGGCCGGTCTGCATCACCTTCTGGGCGATGCGCCCGGCGAAATCGTTGTGGAAGAAGGAGAGGCTCTGGCGCAGCACGTAGCGGTAGTTCTGCCAGCGCACCATCGCCGTCAGGCTGGGGACCAGCGCCAGATTGTTGAAGCCGCGCAAGAGCAGCGCAATCACCGGCCTCAGCACCAGCACGACGAAGACCATGCCGGCGAGCTGCCAGCCATGGGCGGCGAAGAATTCGCCGCGCGGCGTCGAGCCCGTCCAGTCGACGATCTGGCCGAGGAAGACGTAGAGCGCCATCTCGACCACGGTGCTGGCCAGCGAGACGAGCAGCACCGCCAGCACCAGCCAGCGCACCGGATGGATGAAATAGCGATAGAACGCCAGCAGCCGGTCGGGCGGGCGCTCGACCGGCGACAGCGGAAACGGGTCGAATAGGGTCTCGAACCAGCTCTTGCGCATGCGTCTCTATTCTATGCTCGCCGGAGCCCTGCCCGGGCAGTTGACGGCGCGCCGCTTCCCGGGTTTCGCTCGGCCATGATCTCGCTTGCGCTCTACCAGCCCGACATTCCGCAGAACACCGGCACCATGCTGAGACTGTGCGCCTGTCTGGGGGTGGACGTCCATGTCATCGAGCCGACCGGCTTCGACCTCTCCGACCGGGCGCTCCGCCGGGCGGGCATGGACTATCTGGAGCAGGTGCGCCTCGTCCGCCACCTTTCCTGGGACAAATTTGAAGCGTGGCGGCTGCAATCCGGGCGCCGTCTGGTGCTGGCGACCACGAAAGGCGCCCTGCCCTATGCCAATTTCGGCTTCGAGAGCGGCGACCTGATCCTGATGGGCCGCGAGAGCGCCGGCGTGCCGGAGACGGTCCACGCCGCAGCCGACGCGCGGGTGACGATCCCCATGCGCGCCGGCATGCGCTCGCTCAACGTCGCCACCGCCGCCGCCATGATGCTGGGCGAGGCACTCCGGCAGACGGACGGGTTCCCGCATGCCGGCTAGCCGCAACGGGTCAGACACGCTCGACCGTGGTGGCGGCGGTATCGAGCGCCGCCGCAACGGCATCCACCTGTTCGGGCGAAAGCGCCCCGCGCGACAGGCGCAGCCGCAGCGACAACCTCAGATTCTCCATGGCGCGCACGATCTGCGGCGCGTCACCGCTGGCATGCGCCTTGCCCGCTTCCGCCATGCGCATCAGCAACGCATCGAGTGTCGGCCGGTTGGCCTCCAGGAAGGCGCGGCCCTGCTCCGTGATCGCGTGCAGCTTCTTGGTCCCGTCCTCCGACGGCGCGACGGTGACGTAGCCGAGTTCCTCGAGCCAGGTGAGCGTCGGATAGATGGTGCCCGGGCTCGGGCTGTAGGCGCCGGCCACCGCCTCCTCGATCGCCTTGATGACCTCGTAGCCGTGGCGCGGCTTCTCGGCGATGAGATTGAGGATGACCAGCCGCAGGTCGCCATGGGCGAAGAAGCGGCCGAGACCCATACGGCCCATGCGGCCGCCACCCCCGCCTCCGCTCCGCCGCCGCGTCCCCAATGACCGCCGCCGCGACCGTGATCGCCGTGGTCGCCCTGGTCGTCGTGGCCGTGGCCCTGGCCGTGACGGCAATGGCCGTGTTCGCCATGGCCGTGTTCGCCATGGCCGTGTCCGCCATGACCGTGGCCGTGGCGGCAATGGCCGCCGTGTTCGTGGGCGTGGTCTTCGTGTTCGTGCATGTGCATCGATTTCGTTCCAGTTTCGTTATATCGGATTAATAGATATATCGGAACTGATACGGAATCAAGGGCAAGCGGACCAGATTGGTGCGGGGGCAGACGGCCGGACGCTAAGGCTGTATGAGGCGGCTGCCCCGTTGGTTCATGCGAGACCCCTCAAGCCGATGGACATGGACGAGAAGAAAGACCGCGCGGGCCGGTGGTTCGCGGAGCTGCGCGACCAGATCACCGCCGCCTTCGAGGAGATCGAGGATGATCTGCCGGCAAGCGCCCAGCTTGGCGACCGTCCCGCCGGACGTTTCGTCAAGACGCCTTGGCAGCGTACGGACCACACGACATCGGGTGCTCCCGATGTCGCTCGCTCAAATGCGAAGTCGGCAACAGCCGACTTCGATGGCGCCGATGGCGGTGGCGGGGTGATGGCGCAGATGAACGGCCGCGTTTTCGAAAAGGTCGGCGTCCATATCTCCACCGTCCATGGCGAGTTCTCGCCCGAGTTCCGCAAGGACATTGCCGGCGCCGAGGAGGACCCGCGCTTCTGGGCGAGCGGCATCTCGCTCATCGCCCACATGCACAATCCGCATGTGCCGGCCGTCCACATGAACACGCGCATGGTGGTGACCGGCCGGCAATGGTTTGGCGGCGGCGCCGACCTGACCCCGGTGCTCGACCGCCGACGCACCCAGGACGATCCCGATACTGTCGATTTCCACGCCGCCATGAGAGGGGCCTGCGACGCCCATGCCGTCGCCGATTACGGGCGCTATAAAACGTGGTGCGACGAGTACTTTTTCCTCAAGCATCGCAACGAGGCGCGCGGCATCGGCGGCATCTTCTACGACTGGCTGAACTCGGGCGACTGGGAGGCGGATTTCGCCTTCACCCGGGAGGTCGGCCGCGCCTTCCTCGCCATCTATCCGAAGCTGGTACGGCGCAATTTCCTCAAGCCCTGGTCGGAGGCCGAGCGCGAAGAGCAGCTCGTCCGCCGCGGGCGCTATGTCGAGTTCAACCTGATCTACGACCGCGGCACCGTCTTCGGCCTCAAGACCGGCGGCAACGTCGCCGCGATCCTCTCCTCCATGCCGCCTCTGGCGAAGTGGCCGTGAGCCTCGGCACACCTGACGGGATTGCGAGGCTGGAGATCCGACGGTAGCGTCGTCCACCGCGTCAAGCGACCAGACAATTCAAGGGAATCCGCGACATGAACACCGTGACCTTGGGCGGCTTTGGGCGGTGCATGGCAGGGGCGCTGTTTCTTCTGGCCGGGTTCGGCGGTGCGCAAGCCGCATCGCTGACGCGCGATCGGTTCGACGCGCTCTGGGCCGGCCCCTATGCCGGCGCCGAGATCGGCGGCGCATCGGCCAAATTCGACTGGACCTACGTCAACGCCAACTACTTCGACACCGACAGCTCCACCGTCACCTTCACCGATTTCAGACAGGCGGCCGGCAGCCTGATCGGCGGAGCCTTCGCAGGCTACAACCTTCAATCCGGGAACTGGGTCTACGGCCTGGAAGCATCAGCCTCGGGCAGCAACCTCACACATGAGGATGCCAGCCCCGGCTTTCCGGGGACCGACAACGAGATTTCCCGCCTCAATTGGCTGGCCGGCGTGACTGGCCGTATCGGCTACGCCCGCGACCGCTGGCTCGTCTTCGCCCGGGGAGGCTGGGCCGGCGCCGATGTCGGCCTGACCGTCTACGATCACACGTCGAACGAGAGTGCCGAAGCCACGACATGGGCCAACGGCTGGACGGTGGGTGCGGGCCTGGAATACATGCTGCGTGGAGGCGTCTCGCTCGGCCTTGCCTACGACTACACGGCGCTCGGCATCAGCAGCGAATACCTGCCTTGCCCCAATTGCGGTAGCGGGACACAGGGCCCGCCGGTGGTGGACGGCAACATCGGCGTCCAGACGGTGATGGCCCGCCTGGCCTTGAAGCTCGGCGGCTAGACCCTGCCCGCCAACCTCAGCCCGTTCCCTTGGCGAAGCTGAGGTCGGCCGATGAGATCAACGAGCCGTAGGTGGCGCACCAGATGACAACGCTCGGATATCTGGCGAGATCGACGCCGGCCGGCACCGTGAAGCGCTGACTGCCCTGGAAGGCGGCAAGCGCCCCGATGTCCACATACATGGTGTTGGCGACATCGGAGGCCGCGCGGATCGCCGGCTTGGGCACCAGCAGCACGCGGTAGTCGGGACCCGGCGTCACCGCGAAGTCCGCGCCCAGCACCACCTCGCGGCCGGAAATGGATACGCCGCCGGAGCCGCGCTGCAGCGGATTGTTGGCGTCGGGCTGGATGAAGGTGCCGCTGGCGATGACGGTGCCCGCACTCGCCGCTTGCGGCGCCACGGTGGCGGCCGGCGTCGGCAACCCGGCACCGTGCGGCAGGACGAATTGATCGAAGGCAATGCCGACACAAGCGCCCAGCGCGCCGGCGACGAGAAGCATCGCGAAGGCGCCTGACTGGGCCTTCGTCGGGCCCTTGGCGGCCTTTGCCGGCACGGCCGGCGACACGGCCGCCCGCAGTTCCTGGACCGAGCTCATGAGGCAGACAAACTCAACAACATGGCGACAGACGCGAAATCGGGGCGCGAACGCCCCGATTAAACCGCCGCAACCGCAAAGAAGTGGTTACTGGTGCTCGCCGCGCTCGCGCGGCCGTGGCGCCGCGGCCACGCGCACTTTGAGGTCGGTTCCGAAGACCACGTCCCAGAAATTGCTGGTGACGCCGAAATTGCCCTTCTCGTCGAAATGGTGATGCAGCATGTGGTGGCGCTTCAGCCGGAACAGGTAGCCGTGCGGCCCGATCTTCCAGTGATGCAGGATGTGGTGGACGCCGCCATACCACATGTGGCCGAGCATCAGCCCGCAGGCGAGCCCGATGGCCACATGCTGCTCGACCACGAGGCTCAGCGGGATGAGCACGAAGACGACCATGATCGACAGGCTGATCCAGATCGGCGTGCCGATGAGCGCAAGCTGATCGTTATGATGGGCGTCGTGCGCCTCCTTGATGTAGGGCACGTGGTGCAGCACGAAGCGGTGCAGCACGTATTCGACCAGCGTCCACAGCGCCACGCCCGAGACGAAGGCGCCAAGCCACGTCGCCCAGCCACCGACCGGCCCCTGCCAGATGGCATAGGCCGCCAGCGCGGCAATCACCAACGGATAGACGTAGAAGTCTGCATAGTAGGCGATCCTGCCCAGCCGCAAGAGCCGCATGACGGTTCTCCAGATCTGCCTCGCTTTGTGACCAAATAAATACATGGCGGGCAAGGCGCTAGCAAGAAGCGCGCCTATGCCGCCCGCTCTATTGCTGCGCGGCAGCCAGTTCCTGCTGCAGACGCGCGCGGAGCGCCCGTTCGTCGGGGGCGAAATCCTGGGCGATCCACCAGGCCTCGACGGTTCTAAGGATGGCGCCGACCGCCGGACCGGAGGGCATCGAGCGGCCGACGACGTCGCGGCCGCTCAGGGGAAAGCGCGGCGCCGTCCATGTGTCCGGCAGATCGTAGAGCGCCTTCCAGGCGGCATCGTCGGGCGCCGCCCTGCCATCGGCAAAGGCAAGGCAAAGTCCATCGCGAAAGGCCGGCTTGTTCAACCGGTAAAGCGCCGCGCGGGCAGCGCGCCCGGCCGGCAGCGGGCGAAACTTCGTCTTCGCCGCCAGCGCCGCCAGCATGCGGTCGCGTTCGGCATTGGTGAGCCGCAGGCGGCGGGTCAGCCGCTCCACGTCCTCGCCGATCCGGCAAGCCAGCACCGCCAGCCGCAGCGGCACCTTCGGCTCCGCGCCGACCGCCGTCTCGAACGCTACCCACCGCGCGAACTGGTCGATATAGCCGATCCCGGCCAGAACGATGCCAAGGATGCCGGTCTCCTGCATGATGCCGACCATCTCGACCGCGCGCGGCGCCACGATCAGCCGGCGCAGCTCGTTGCCGATGCGTTCGCCCGATAGCGCGCTGAGGCCGTCGCGGGCACGGATCGCCGCCGACAGCCCCGCCGGGTCCACGCCACCGGAACCGTATTCGGCGTTGAAGCGCAAGAAGCGCAGGATGCGCAGCCGGTCCTCGGCGATCCGCTGGTCGGCGTCGCCGATGAAGCGGATGCGGCGCGCCAGGATATCGGCATAGCCGCCGACGGGATCGTGCACCGTGCCGTCGGCGGTGACCGACAGGGCGTTGACGGTGAAGTCGCGCCGCATGGCGTCGGCTTTCCAGTCGCGGCCGAAGCGCACGGTTGCGTGGCGGCCATCGGTTTCGATGTCCTCGCGCAGCGTCGTCACCTCGTAGCCGCGCCCGTCGACGACGACGGTGAGCGTGCCGTGATCGATACCGGTGGGCACCGTCTTGAGGCCGGCGGCCGCGGCCAGCGCCGCCACCTCGTCCGGCGTCGCGGTGGTGGCGAAATCGATCTCACGCACGCCATCGCCCATCAGCGCATTGCGCACGGCGCCGCCGATGATCCGCGTCTCGTGGCCTTTAGCCCCCAGCGCTGCGAAGATGCGTTGCGCCGAAGCTTGCGTGAGCCAATCGGCCCCGGCCAGGCCGGGCAGTGCTGCGCTCATGGCCCCAAGAACTCCGCCTATTCGAAATGGCCGGGAACGATATTGCCGCTGTCGTCGACATGGGCCGGGACATAGGTGCCGCCGGTCGGCGCCGGGCCGAGATGGACGAAGATCACCAGCACCGCGATCATCAGCGCCGCGCCGCCGGCCGCCAGCCAGGCGATGGTGCGCGCCTGCCAGTCGGCGATATTGGCCAGACTGCCGCGGGTGATCACCAGCCACAGGGCATAGACCGCAAACGGCATCAGGAAGAAGAGCGCGTCGAAGGCGACCAATCGCATCATGAATTAAACATCCGCTCGTAAAGCCCCCGGATGATCCCTGCCGTGATCCCCCAAATATTACGCCCCTCGAACGGCATCTCATAGAAATGGCGCTCGCGGCCCATCAGGATCCGGCTGCCACGGCGATGATTCTTCGGGTCCATGAGGAAGGCGAGCGGCACCTCGAAGGCCTCCTGCACCTCCTGCGGATTGAGCGCCAGCATGGGCTCGGGCGCGACGCGGGCGACGACCGGCGTGATGCGGTAGCCGGTGCCGGTGAGGTAGCGGTCGAGATAGCCGACGACCGCGACGGCCGCCGAATCGAGGCCGATCTCCTCGCGCGCCTCGCGCAGCGCCGCCGCGCCTGCGTCCTTATCCGACGGCTCGACCTTGCCGCCGGGGAAAGCGATCTGGCCGGCATGGACCGCCAGATGCGGCGTGCGCAGGGTGAGCAGCGCCGTCAGCCCGGTCTTGCGTGCAATCAGCGGCACCAGCACCGCCGCGTCGCGGAAACCGTTCTCGTCAGCGAACAGACCCGGATTGAGCACCTGTTCGCCCGTCGCCGGGCCACTCGGCGGATCGGCATGCAGACGCTCTGCGGCACGGGCAAAGAATGCCCCCGGCGTCATCAGCTGACGGTCGATGGCGGCGGCCGTCACCGGAACGACGCCGATCGCCCGGAGGCTCGGTTCACATTCCGGTGAAGCACACCCGCAACCCTGACGCTGCGTAGCCTTTCGAGATCGTTAATCAGTGTCCAAGGCCTCGCGGCGGCCATGCTTTTGCCTCGCTTTGCTTCTGTGCTGCCGGGATGAGAGGGATTTTGCCCCGCGGCGGCCAGGCACCGACAAATCCCTATTGCGCTGGCATGCCGCATGCAACAATCCCGTGACATCAAGCTGATCGGCCGCGCCCCGCGCTGCCGGCGGCAACGAGCCCCAAGGCAGGTAGCCAGACAGAATCCGAATGAGCGCCATCGTCCAGACCGCCAGCCCAGACGCCGACCGTATCATCGCCGAGACCGACAGCGCCGTGGCGCGGATCAGGAAGGCGCGCGAGGCGATCGGCAGGGTGATCTACGGCCAGGAATCGGTGGTCGACCGAGCCCTGATCACGATTTTGGCCGGCGGCCACGGCCTGCTGATCGGCGTTCCCGGGCTCGCCAAGACCAAGCTGGTCGAGACGCTGGGCACCGTCCTTGGCCTGTCGGCGCGGCGCGTTCAGTTCACCCCCGATCTCATGCCCTCCGACATCATCGGGTCGGAGGTGATGGACCAGGCCGCCGACGGCACGCGCAATTTCCGCTTTGTCCAGGGCCCGGTCTTCGCCCAGCTTCTGATGGCCGACGAGATCAATCGCGCCAGCCCGCGCACCCAGTCGGCGCTGCTGCAGGCGATGCAGGAATATCACGTCACCGTCGCCGGCGTGCGCCACGACCTGCCCGCCCCCTTCCACGTTCTGGCCACCCAGAACCCGCTCGAGCAGGAAGGCACCTATCCCCTGCCCGAGGCGCAGCTCGACCGCTTCCTGCTGCAGATCGACGTCGTCTATCCCGACCGCGACGCCGAGCGGAAGATGCTGTTCGAGACCACCGGCGCCCATGAGGCGACCACGACCCAGGTACTCGATGGCGAGGAGCTGCGCACCATCCAGCAGCTCGTGCGCCGCATGCCGGTCGGCGAATCGGTGGTGGAGGGCATTCTCGAACTGGTGTCGTCCGCTCGCCCCGGCACCGCCGCCAATGAACGCCTGGCCCAGGCCATCGTCTGGGGTCCGGGCCCGCGCGCCAGCCAGGCGCTGATGCTCGCTTCGCGCGCCCGGGCGCTGATCGACGGGCGCTACGCTCCCTCGCTCGACGATGTGGCGGCACTCGCCGAACCGGTGCTCCAGCATCGCATGGCGCTGGGCTTCGCCGCCCGTGCCGACGGCCTCACCGTGCGCGATGTGATTGCCGAGCTGAAGGCGCGGATTGGATAGCGAACCAGGCATGCAGCGAACCGACACCGTTCGGGGGGCACTCACTGAGGCGAAGGGGATCGCCGCCGGCATGCCCGACCTCCTGGTCGAGGCCCGGCGCGTTGCCGCAACCGTTCTGGCCGGCTGGCACGGCCGCCGGGTGAGCGGGCGCGGCGAGACCTTCTGGCAGTTCCGCCCCTTCGTCACCGGCGAGCCGGCGGCCACGATCGACTGGCGGCGCTCGGCGCGCGACGACCATCTCTATGTGCGCGAGAAGGAATGGGAGGCCTCCCACACCGTCTGGCTGTGGGCCGACCTCTCCGCCTCGATGGACTTCCGCTCGCGCCTGGCGCCGGTCACCAAGCTTGCCCGCGCCACGGTGCTGACCCTGGCGCTGGCCGACCTGCTGGCCACCGCCGGCGAACGCACCGGCCTCATCGGCGCCAGCAAGGCCATGCTGACGCGCAATGCCGCCGAACGCATCGCCGTGCTCATCCCCGCCGCGGCGGAAAATCCGGCGCCGCCGGACACCCATGCGCTGAGGCGCTTCACCGACATCACCCTCATCGGCGACTTCCTCGATCCGATCGATCAGATCGAGACGATGCTCGACGCGATCCTCAGCGCCGGCGTCCATGCTCACCTCGTTCAGGTCATCGACCCGATCGAAGAGATCTTCCCCTATGCCGGCCGCACCGAGTTCCACGACCCCGAGAGCGGCCTACGCCATGTCGTCTCGCGCGCCGAGCAATATCGCACCGATTACCAGAATTGGCTGGCGGCGTTGCGCGAACGCCTCTCGACGCTCTGCCGGCGGCTCGACTGGACCTTCATCGTCCACCGCACCGACCGCCCGGCGACCGAACCGCTGCTGGCGCTGCACGCGCGCCTGGCCGACCGCCACAGCCGCGCCGGCGCTGCCACCCTTGCCGGACGCGCCGCATGACCGCTTTTGCCTTCACCAATATCGGCATGCTGGTGGCGCTCGCGGCCCTGCCGGCGATCTGGTACTTCCTGCGCCTGATGCCGCCGAAGCCGCGGCTGGAACACTTCCCTCCCACCCGTCTGCTGCTCGATATCGCCCACAAGGACGAGCAGCCGGCGACCAGCCCCTGGTGGCTGACGGCGCTGCGCCTGGCTCTGGCGGCAATCGTCATCCTCGCGCTTGCCGGGCCGGTGTTCAAACCGACGGCGGAAGTGGCGCCGGGCAAGGGGCCGCTGCTGATCGCCATCGACAACGGCTGGGCCGCGGCGCCCAAATGGACGGCGACCATGGACACCGCCCACCGCATCGTGAAGCTGGCCGAGGACGCCGGCCGGCCGATTTCGCTGCTTGCCACTGCTGACGCCGCCAGCCAGTCGCTGCAACCGGCCGATTCCGGTGAAATCCTCAAGCGTCTCGACGCATTGCAGCCGCGGCCCTGGGCACCGCAGCGCGCCGAGCTTGCCACGGCGCTTGCCGAGGTGACGGCGAAGACGCCCTTCGGCGGTATCGTGTGGCTGTCCGACGGCGTCGGCGGTCCCGACGCCGATGCCTTTGCCAACCTCCTGGCGCAACACGCCTCCGAGCCGGTCAGCGTCTACGCCGATACGGCGAGCTCCCTGATGGGGTTGAAGCCGCCGCTCTCCGGCGCCGACGCGCTGACCGTGCCGGTGATCCGCCGTGCTGCGACCGATGGCGCGGCCGGGCTGGTCACGGCGCGCGACATCAAGGGCCGTGTCGTCGGCGATGCGCCCTTCGCCTTCGCCGCCAATGAAACATCGACAGAAGCGAAGATCACGCTGCCCATCGAGATCCGCAACGAGATCGCGCGGCTGGAGATCTCCCGCGCCGATACCGCCGGCGCCGTGCAGCTCCTCGACGACCGTTTCCGCCGCCGCCGCATCGGCCTGCTCTCTGGCACCGGCGTCGAGGCGGCGCAGCCGCTGCTTTCGCCGCTCTATTACATCTCGCGCGCCGTTCAGCCCTTCGCCGACGTGCGCGAGCCGCGCAACGCCAATGCCGCGGTGGCTGTACCCGAGCTGATCGACGCCAACTGTTCGGTGATCGCCATGGCCGACATCGGCACCCTGACCTCCGGTGTCGAGGAAGAAGTCGCCAACTGGGTGCAGAAAGGCGGCGTGCTGGTGCGCTTCGCCGGCCCGCGCCTGGCCGCGGCGACCGATGCGCTGATCCCGGTGACGCTGCGCCACGGCGACCGCACGCTCGGCGGCAGCCTCACCTGGCAGACGCCGCAGCCGCTGGCGAGCTTCTCCGACAAGAGCCCCTTCGCCGGGCTGAAGGTGCCCGACGACGTGACCGTGACCCGCCAGGTTCTGGCCGAGCCGGACGGGGCGCTTGCCGGCCGCACCTGGGCGGCGCTCGCCGACGGCACGCCGCTGGTCACCGCCGCTCCGCTCGGCAAGGGCTGGCTGATCCTCTTCCACGTCACCGCCGACACCAGCTGGTCGAACCTGCCGCTGTCGGGCACCTTCGTCGACATGCTGCGGCGGATCATCGCCTTCTCGTCGGGGACCGGCGGCGGCGCGAAGAGCGCCGATGCCTCCCAGCCGGTGGCGCCCTATCGCCTGCTCGACGGTTATGGCCGCTTCGTCGCCCCAGGCGCCGAGGCCCAGCCGCTCTCCGGCGACATCGCCGCGGTGACGCCGAACATCCAGCATCCGCCCGGCCTCTACGGCACCGAGGAGGGCTTCCGCGCCCTCAACCTGCTGGGCGACAAGGCGGTGCTGCCCGCCCTCGACCTCGCACGGATGACCGGCGTCAGCGTGCGCGCCTATCCGACCGCCAAGCCGACCGATCTGGCGCCCTGGCTGCTCGCTTTCGCGCTCCTCCTGCTGATGCTCGATGCGCTTGCGGTGCTGTGGCTGAACGGCGCCTTCCACGTCCGCCGGCGCGCGGCAACCGCCGCCGTGCTGATCGCTGCGATTGCCGGCGCGGCGCTGGCCTTCGCGCCCCAGGCCCGCGCCGATGCGGCCGGCGACGCCTTCGCCATGGAGGCGGTGGCCAAGACCCACCTCGCCTATGTGATCACCGGCGACCCACAAATCGACGCGGTCAGCAAGGCGGGGCTCGCCGGCCTGTCGACCGTGCTTGCCAACCGCACGGCGCTGGAGCCCGGCGATCCCATGGGCATCGACCCGGCGCGCGACGAGCTGTCCTTCTTCCCGCTGATCTACTGGCCGATCGCGCCCGACACACCGATGCCATCAGCGGCAGCGATGGCGCGCATCGACGCCTACATGCGCCAGGGTGGCTCGGTGCTGTTCGACACGCGCGACCAGCTCGAGCGCTCGACCACCTTCGGCAGTTTCACCGGCACGCCCGCCGCCGACCGGCTGAAGGAGATGCTCGCCAATCTCGACATTCCGCCGCTGCAGCCGGTGCCGGCCGACCATGTGCTGACCAAGGCGTTCTACCTGCTCAACGATTTCCCCGGCCGCTATGCCGGCGGGCCGCTGTGGGTGGAGGCGAGCGACAACAGCAACCGCACCGACCGGCCGGCGCAGGCCGGCGACGGCGTTTCGACCATCCTCATCACCGAGAACGACTTTGCCGGCGCCTGGGCGCGCGACGCCGGCGGCGGCTTCATGTTCCCGACGGTGCCCAACGATCCGCACCAGCGCGAGATGGCCTATCGCACCGGCGTCAACATCGTCATGTACACGCTGACCGGCAACTACAAGGCCGATCAGGTGCATGTGCCCGCGCTGCTCGAGAGGCTCGGGCAATGATTGGCACGGCGATCGCACGCGGCAATCATGGTGAGCGCCCATGAACTGGTCGCTCGTCTTCTCGCCGCTGTTGCCATGGCCGTGGCTCGCCGGCCTCGCGGCGCTCGCATTGCTGCTCACCATCCCTGGCCTGCTCAAGCGCATGCGCGGCGCCTGGCTGCGCCTAGCCGCGGCGCTGGCGCTACTTCTGGCGCTGTCGAACCCGGTGCTCCTCAACGAGCAGCGCGAGCCGCTGTCGACGGTCGTCGCCATGGTGGTCGACCACAGCGCCAGCCAGACGCTGGACGGTCGCGACAAGATGACCAGCCAGGCCGCCGACGAGCTGACCAAACGGCTCGCCGCCTTCCACAACATCGACGTCCGCCGCATCGATGCCGGCGGCTCGATCGGCGGCCGGCCGGTGGACGGCACCGACTTGTTCGGCCCGCTTTCGACCGCGCTTGCCGATGTTCCGCCCGACCGCATCGGCGCCGTCATCATGCTGACCGACGGCCAGGTGCACGACATTCCCGCCAGCAAGGCCGGCCTGCCGCCGAACGCACCGCTGCACGTTCTGCTTTCCGGCCACGCCGGCGAGACCGACCGGCGCATCGTCATCGACAGCGCGCCGCGCTTCGGCATCGTCAAGCAGAGCCAGGTAATCAAGTTCCGCGTCATCGACGACGGCATCACCGGCAATGACCCGCCGGTCACCGTGTCGGTCAACATCGACGGCACCCCCCTGTCGACGGAAAAGGTGCTGCCCGGCGTGCCCAGCCAGTTCGTCGTCGACATCGCCCATGGCGGGCCCAACATCATCGAGTTCGAGGCGGCGCCGCTTGCCGGCGAGCTGACGCCGGTCAACAACCGCGCCGTCGTCTCCATCGAGGGTATCCGCGAGAACCTGCGTGTGCTGCTGGTCTCGGGCGAGCCGCATGCCGGCGAACGCACCTGGCGCAACCTGCTGAAGTCCGACGCTGCGGTCGACCTCGTCCACTTCACCATCCTGCGCCCGCCGGAGAAGCAGGACGGAACGCCGATCAACCAGCTGTCGCTGATCGCCTTCCCCACCCGCGAGCTGTTCTCGGAGAAGATCCACCAGTTCGACCTGATCATCCTCGACCGCTACCAGCATCGCGGCGTGCTGCCCCTGCTCTACTTCGACAACATCGCCCGCTATGTGCGCGACGGCGGTGCGCTGCTGGTCGCCGCCGGCCCCGATTATGCCGGCGCCGATTCGATCTACGACACGCCGCTGGCGCCGGTGCTGCCCTCGGCGCCGACCGGCAAGGTGCTCGAGCAGCCCTACTACCCGACCGTCACCGATCTCGGGCGGCGCCATCCGGTAACCCGCGACCTCAAGGGCTCGCAGTCCGACCCGCCGCACTGGGGGCGCTTCTTTCGCCTCATCGGTGTCGACAAGCCGCAGGGCAACGTCGTCATGGACGGCGCCGACAACAAGCCGCTGCTGGTGCTGAACCGCGTCGACAAGGGGCGGGTCGCGCTGCTGCTTTCGGACAATACCTGGCTGTGGGCGCGCGGCTATGAGGGTGGCGGGCCGCACGTCGATCTGTTGCGGCGATTGGCGCATTGGCTGATGAAGGAGCCCGACCTCGAGGAGGAGGCGCTACGCGCCAAGGCGCGCGCCGGCGAACTGACCATCGAGCGCCAGACCATGGCCGACACCACCACCCCTGTGACGGTGCGCAAGCCCTCGGGGGCGACGGAGACGGTGACGCTGACGGCGGCCGAGCCGGGCCTGTGGCGGGCGACGATTGCCGCCGACGAGATCGGCCTCTATCGCCTCGACCAGGGCGACAAGCACGCCTTTGCCAGCGTCGGCCCGGCCAACCCCAAAGAATTCGCCGACGCCATCTCGACGCCCGACCGGCTGGCGCCGCTGGTACAGGCGACCCACGGGCGCATCGCCCGCATGGCCGACACCTCCGGCACGCTCGACCTGCCGCGCATCGTTCCGGTGCGCTCCAGCGTGACACTCAGCGGCAGCGACTGGATCGGCGTGCACACGACCGATGCCAGCGTGCTCAAGGGCATCACCCGCGTGCCGCTGTTCACCGGCTTCATCTCGCTGTTCGGCATTGCCGGCCTGTTCGGGCTTATCGCCCTTCTCGGCCTGCCATTCGCAACCTGGGTCCGCGAGGGACGCTGACGCGCGTCCCAGCCAGACACCCGCCCGGCGTCAAGCGCCGGGCGTGGAGGTGACTACTTCCGCTTGAACTGCGGACGGCGCGGCGCATCGGAGGGCGCCATCGCCTCTGTCTTGTGGCGGAAGTTGATGCGCCCCTTTTCCAGATCGTAGGGCGTCATCTCGACCCGCACCCGATCGCCGGCGAGCGTGCGGATGCGGTTCTTGCGCATGCGCCCCGCCGCGTAGGCGAGGATCATGTGATCGTTGTCGAGCTTGACGCGAAAGTTGCCGTCGGGGAGGACCTCGGTCACCACCCCCTCGAATTCCAGAAGTTCTTCTTTTGCCACTGGCTCTCCTCACTCACTGACCGGGCTGGGCAGCCGGACCGCGGCGAACCGGCTCCAGAAAGCTTGCCCCGGCAAGGCCGTTGGCGTGCTGTCGGCCTGACGCGCCGTATTTCGGCCGCTGCTGCTGCGCGTTCTTCTCCGGTCCCCGGTTGCCGCCGCCACGGCGACGCTGCCGCTGCGGCTTCTTCGGCTGGCCGCCCTTCGCGTCACGCGTCCCGCTCTGGGCCGCGGGAGAATGCCCTTCCGTGCCCGATCCGGCAATCTGCCGGCGGATCAACTTTTCAATGTCGCGCATGAAGGCGATCTCGTCGGAACTGACCAGCGAGATGGCGATACCCTCCGCACCGGCGCGTGCCGTGCGCCCGATCCGGTGAACATAGCTCTCCGCGATGTTCGGCAGATCGAAATTGATGACGTGGCTGATGCCGTCGACGTCGATGCCCCGCGCCGCGATATCGGTGGCGACCAGCGTGCGTATGCCGCCGGAACGGAAGGCGGCCATGACGCGATCGCGCTGGCCCTGGCTCTTGTTGCCGTGGATCGCTTCCGCCGCGATGCCGGCCCTGACCAGGCCGCGCACCACCTTGTCGGCGCCGTGCTTGGTGCGGGTGAAGACCAGGGCGCGGTCGACCGGCTCGCGCTTCAGAAGCATGGCCAGCATGTCCTGCTTGCCGGCCTTCTCGACCCGGATGGCGCGCTGGTCGATCTTGTCGACGGTCGTCGCCTGCGGTGTGATCGCGACCGTGACCGGTTCGTTCAGCATCTGGTCGGCGAGCTTGGCCGTCTCCGGCGCCATGGTGGCGGAGAAGAACAGCGTCTGCCGGACCTTGGGCAGCAGGCCGACGATGCGGCGGATATCGTGGATGAAGCCCATGTCGAGCATGCGGTCGGCCTCGTCGAGGACGAGCACCTCGACATCGTCGAAATTCACCGCGCGGCTCTTGTGGAGGTCGAGCAGCCGGCCGGGCGTGGCGACGAGGACGTCGACGCCGCGCGACAGAGCGCGGATCTGTTTGCCGATCGGCACGCCGCCGATGACCAGCGTCGCCGAGACGCGCAGGTGACGGCCGTAGGCCTGGAAAGAATCGACGATCTGGTTGCCGAGCTCGCGCGTCGGCGCCAGCACCAGCACGCGGCAGGACTTCGGCGCCCTCTGCTTCGGATTGCCGGCCAGGCGATGCAGTATGGGAAGGGCGAAGGCGGCGGTCTTGCCGGTGCCGGTCTGCGCGATGCCGACAAGGTCGCGGCCGTTCATGGCGGGAGGAATGGCCGCGGCCTGGATCGGCGTCGGCTCGGTATAGCCCTCTTCGACAAGGGCGCGGGTAACAGGCTCGGCGAGGCCGAGTAAGTCAAAACTCATATGGATCAGGTTTCTTTCAATACAGCGCGGGCGCGGTGCCTAGAAAAACTGGCGCCTGCGATCGCGGGTCCATCTGGACACCCCGCGTGGCCTGGGCTGTCGATGTCTTGGTGAAAAACGGCGGGCTGGAATCTGTCTTTTACTGACGGATTCGTGCAACGCGGCCCGTGCGCCGCAGATATGGCCTCGAACTTGTTGCATTGCAACACTTATTTTCGATCGGCCGGCACCAGCACGCTCTCCGCCGCGCCGCCGAGCCCGGTGAGCGCGCCCTCTCTCAGCCCGCAGACCAGCACCCGGTCGGGATCGACCCAGGCCGGCAGCGTGATCACGTCGCGGCCGAGAAAGGTGAAGCCGAGCGGCCCGTAATACGGCAGATCGCCGACCAGCATGACCACCCCGTGGCCCTGCCGGCGAGCCTCGGCGCAGGTCATGCGCACCAGCGTGCGTCCGGCCCCCTGCCCCTTGAAACGCGGATCGACGACCAGGGGCCCGAGAAGCAGCGCCGGGCGGCCGCCGATCAAGATCGGCGTCATGCGCACCGAGGCGGCGAGCCGCGTCTCCACCGTGGCAACGAATGAGAGCGTCGGGTCCGGCGGCACGCCATCGCGCAGCGCATAGGCAGCGCGCTTGAAGCGTTCAGGTCCGAACAGGCTGGCGTGAAGGGAGTCGATGGTCGGAACGTCGGCCGGCTGTTCCAGCCGGTAAGCGAAGATCGTGGGTGACATGGCAAGGCCCGGAAAAAGGATCGGAACGATCCGGCCTGCTCGCTTGTCTCGCCTAAAGGGCGCGCGCCGACGGCCGGATGGCGGCAGAACGTGACCCGAAGTCACGTCGCCCGGCTCGTCGTCGCAGTCCGGTCCTGGCGGTCATTGCGCGGTTTCCTCCGGAACGCGCCGATAGCACGATCGCGCCCCGGCCGTCCAGCGCGGCGTGTATCTACCACTCCGCCGCCGGCGCCAGCCCTTCAGCGATCTCGGCCAGCCGGCGGCGCGTGCCGTCGGTGGTGCCTTCCGGCAGGGCGTCGGGCGCATGGAAGCCACAGGCGACGATCTCCAGATTGGGCACCTTGGGCTGTGCCGGCTGGGTCCACTCGCGGCAGACATAGAGGGCGACGTGGTCGCGCGCGGAAACGCGCCGGTTGAGATAGAGGCCGTAAAGCGTGGCCGGCGCGGAAAGCCGGATGCCGGCTTCCTCGATAAGCTCGCGGTCGAGCGCTTGGCGCATCGTCTCGCCGCGCTCGACACCACCGCCGGGCAGATACCAGCCCGGCGTGTAGCTGTGCTTGACCAGAAAGACGCGGCCCTCGCCATCGAAGACCGCAGCGCGGACGCCGAGCGTCATCCCGCGCCTGAAAAGGGACACAAACAGGTAGCTACGTGCGACAAGACGGTTCACGATCATTAATGATTTTGCAATCCAGCTATGCGACAAGCGCATAAGAGACCTGCGCCGGCACGAGTGGTAACCCCGGCGCAGCCAGCCTAGCTCAATGGCAGATTCGATTCCCGAAAAGCTGGAAACCATGTTCGCCCGATTTCTCCGGCGCTACCGGACCCGTCGCTTCATCTGGCACCCCGCCATCGACCACAGCGAACGCCACGTCCTCGTGACGCTGATGGAATTCGGCCACTAGCGCCTCTCCCGGCCGGGCCCGCTTTACGGCCCGAGCCCCGTCGGCTATGCCGGCGGGAATGGTGCTGCTCGCCCAGTTTTCCGACGTCCACCTCGGCCCGCTGCCGAAGGTTTCAGTTGCCGATCTCGCTTCCAAGCGGCTGCTCGGCTACCTGAACTGGCAGCGCAGCCGCGGCCGCATCCATGCCGATGCCGTGCTCTCCGCACTCGTCGCCGACATGCACGCCGCCCGGCCGGACCAGATCGCGGTAACCGGCGACCTGGTCAATCTCGGCCTGCCGGCGGAATACCGGCAGGCCCGCGCCTGGCTGGAGACGCTGGGGCCGCCGCATGACGTGACCGTCATCCCCGGCAACCATGACGCCTATGTCGCCAGCTCCGTGGCCGACTACACCGAACAGTGGCGCGATTATGCCTGCGGCGACGGCCAGACGGGCGAGCGGTCGGTCTTTCCGTACCTCCGCCGGCGCGGCCCACTGGCCCTGATCGGCGTTTCCTCCGCCGTGCCGACCGCACCCCTCATGGCCACCGGCCGCGTCGGCGCGCCCCAAGCCGCGGCGCTGGGATCGCTGCTGGCGAAGACCGGCCGCGACGGTCTCTTCCGCGTCGTGCTCATCCATCATCCGGTGGCCGACCATGCGGCGACACGCATGCGCCGCCTGGTCGACGCAGCCCGCGTGCGCGCGGTGATCGCCGAGCATGGTGCCGAACTCGTGCTCCACGGCCACAATCACCGCACTAGCGTGATGGCCGTCCCCGGTCCGCTCGGGCCCGTGCCGGTCATCGGCGCGACGGCAACCTCGCTCAAGCCGCGCCCGCACCATGGTGGCGGCGGCTACAATCTCTTCGAAATCGAGGGGGAGCCCGGTACATGGCGCCTGATGCTTCGTGAACGCGCGGTGACCGAGGCCGGCGCCGTCGAGACGCGGCTGGAACGGGTGCTCGCCGTGCCAGGTTCAAAGTAGAACGAACGCCGCGCTACACCTGCATCCAGGCGTAGGCGAACAGCACCACCGCGCCGATCAGGATGCCGCCCAGAAGAGCGGCCACCAGCCAGCCGAGATAGCGGGAGTCGACGCGGACCGGCGGCCGCGCCGGAGCGGCGACGGCCTCGGCCGCCGCGGCCACGACCTGCCGCGCCTCCTGCCGGCGCTCCTTCTCGTCGCGCATCACCCTCTTGATCAGCCAGTCGCCCTCGATGGCGCGCTCGCGCTCGATGATGCGTTCGGCGACATAGTGGGTAATGGTATCGGCGACGTCGGCAAGCTCGGCGCTTTCGACGATGATCGTGCGGCCCAAGCGGGTGTCCTTGAGGAAGCGATAGATGCGCCGGTCGCGCCCCATCACCACGAAGGCGGTCATGTCGATCCACAGCCGCGGCGGCGTGCCTGGCGCCACGGCGAAGATGAACTGGTCGTCCTCGGCCGGGACCTCCGCGAAGACGCCGCGCAGCTCCTCGGCGAGCAGCTCCAGCCGCGCCCGCTCCGCGTCGCGCAGTTCGACAACGACGTCGGCGCGCTCGGTCTCGGCCGTGCGCACAGCGCGGATGGTGTCGCGCAGGCTGCGCGCTTTCCCGGATGTATTGTCCGACGGGTCGCTCAAGGAGGGCTCCGGCTGTTACGCGATGGTTGATGAAACATTACCAGAGATGGCATGACCGCGCAGCCAGTCCAGTGCATGTGCCGGACCATGAGGAGATGAACCGAAATGACCAGCCTTCCCGCTGCCGCCCAGCGCGTCCAGGATGCCGCCGATGCGCTCGCTCTCGGCGTCACCGTGCGCGTCATGGGTGAGGTGACGCGCACGGCGGAAGAGGCCGCCAAGGCCTGCGGATGCACCGTGGGCCAGATCGTCAAGTCTCTGATATTTCGGGGAAAAGAAACGGGCACCCCGATCCTGCTGCTAGTCTCCGGCGTCAACCGGGTGAACGAGAAGGCGATGGCGAAGCGGCTCGGCGAGGCGATTATCCGGCCCGATGCCGCCTTCGTGCGCGAGGCGACCGGCTTCGCCATCGGCGGGATTCCGCCCTTCGGCCATGTGAGCCGGCTTGTGCCGCGCCTCGACGCCGACCTGTTGCAATATGAGACGGTCTGGGCCGCAGCCGGCACGCCCAATGCCATCTTCGAGGTCAGCCCCGCAGCCCTCAGGGACGCCACCAGCGCCGTGGTGCTTCAGATGACCTGAGGCGACCGCGCCTCTCGCAAGGCGCCCAATCGAACTGGCGCTGCAGTAGTTTTGCGGGTGTTCCGGCAAAATGGGCAAGTTCACGGCTGTCCATCGCGCCGGCGTCACAGACGACTGAACGAGGTTGAAGTCCCCCTACCGTTGAAGCGGCGAAGGATCCAGAAGGAAAGGTCAGAAAGAAGAATTCAACGCAATTAATTCTTTGCTATTCGCCTATGTGAACGAAAAGGACTTCTAGTATATCAGATTTATTTCTTAGCAGATCAAAACAGCGTCAAAATACCGCTCCGCCACCGGTAAAGCCACGTCAAATGTGTATTGCCACCCACGGCAAAGCCTGCTGAATTGCGGCAGATTCGCGGTCACCTAAAGGAGATCATGGAAAATGGCAAAGGACCGTTTGGCCGTTCTGGCGGCCATGATGGATCAGGGTGTGATTCCAGTATTTTATCACCCGGACGTCGACGTCTGTAAGAACGTCATCCAGGCCTGCGCCAATGGCGGGGCCAAATGCGTCGAATTCACCAATCGCGGCGATTTCGCCTGGCACGTTTTCATGCAGGTGACGCAGCACTTCCAGAAGGCCGATCCGTCCGTGATCATGGGCGTCGGCAGCGTCGTCGACGCGCCGACTGCCGCCCTCTACATGGCCAATGGCGCCAACTTCGTCGTCGGCCCGATCCTCAATGCCGAGGTCGCGCGCGCCTGCAACCGCCACTGCATCCCCTACAGCCCGGGCTGCGGTTCGGCTTCGGAAGTCTCCGAAGCCCATGAACTGGGCTGCGAAATCGTCAAGGTCTTCCCCGGCTCCTCGGTCGGCGGGCCGGAATTCGTCTCCAACATCCGCGGGCCGATGCCGTGGACCAAGCTGATGCCCACCGGCGGCGTCGATCCCACCGAGGAATCGCTCACCAAATGGTTCAAGGCCGGCATCGTCGCCGCCGGCATTGGCTCCAAGCTGATCACCAAGGAGCTGCTCGCCGCCAAGGACTACAAGGGCATCGAGAAGAAGGTCGCCGAGACGATCGCGCTGATCAGAAAGATCCGGGGCAAGTGAGATGGCCGACGAAATCCTCACCATCAAACCCGCCGAAAGCTGCAAGTGGGACGTTGTCTCCTTCGGCGAGGTGATGCTGCGTTTCGACCCCGGCTTCGGCCGGGTGCGCAACGCGCGTGAATTCAAGGTGTGGGAAGGCGGCGGCGAATACAACGTCGCCCGCGCCTTCCGCAAATGCTGGAAGAAACGCTCCAGCGTCGTCACCGCGCTGCCCTCTAACGACCTCGGCTGGCTGGTCGAGGACCTGATCATGCAGGGCGGCGTCGATACCTCCCACATCATCTGGCGGGACTTCGACGGGCTCGGGCGCAACACCCGCGTCGGCCTCAACTTCACCGAGAAGGGCTACGGCATCCGCCCGGCGCTGGGTTGCTCCGACCGCGGCAACTCGGCCGCCTCGCAGATCAAGCCCGGCGAAGTCGACTGGGACAAGCTGTTCGGCGAGGAAGGCGTGCGCTGGTTCCACACCGGCGGCATCTTCGCCGCGCTCGCCCCCAACACCGCCGAGGCGGTGATCGAGGCGGTCACGGCAGCCCACAAATACGGCACCATCGTCTCCTACGACCTCAACTACCGCGCTTCGCTGTGGAAGAGCCAGGGCGGCCAGGACGCGGCGCGCAAGGTCAACCGCGAGATCGCCAGCCACGTCGATGTCATGCTCGGCAACGAGGAGGACTTCACCGCCTGCCTCGGCTTCGAGGTCGAGGGGCTGGACGAGCACATCTCCAAGATCGACCCGGCCAACTTCAAGAAGATGATCGCCACGGCGGTGAAGGAGTTCCCCAACTTCAAGGTCGCCGCGACGACGCTGCGCAACGCCAGGACCGCCTCCTTCAACGACTGGGGCGCGGTGATCTGGGCCGGCGGTGCCTTCTATGAAGCGCCGATGCGCGAGAATCTGGAGATCCACGACCGCGTCGGCGGCGGCGACGGGTTCGCCTCGGGGCTCGCTTATGGCTTCATCGAGAACAAGGGGCCGCAGGCGGCGGTGGAATATGGCGCCGCGCACGGTGCGCTCGCCATGACCACGCCCGGCGACACTTCCATGGTCAATATCAAGGAGGTCGAGGCGGCGATGAAGGGCAAGGGCGCCCGCGTCATCCGCTGACCGTCCACCGGCTGTTTCCTCCCGATCCTGGCGGCGGGTCTCATGCAGAGATCCGCCGCATTTTTGTCTGCGATCACCATGCCGCCGCCAAATCGTGAGCCAGCCTCACCTTTCCCTGACACACACGTGACGTGACAGTGAGGCCACCGCCGGCCTAAAGGCTGGTGCATGAAACAAGCGTCCCTTACGTTCGATTTGAGACACGGAGGAGCCGAGGCCGTGGCCCCGAGCGAAGCAGCGCCGAAGGTGAGACCGACGACCCGATCGATCGCCTCCCGGATGCCGTGGAACGACCGCGCTGGCCGCTTCTCGGCCCTGAAGACGGCGACGCTGGTGCTGGTCGCACTGCCGGCGCTGTGGCTTCTCTACCGCACCCTGTTCATCGGCCTCGGGGCGCGGCCGCTGATCGAGGCGATCCACAAGCTGGGCGACTGGACGGTCTATTTCCTGCTCATCACGCTGGCCATCACCCCTGCCCGCCGCCTGTTCGACTGGAACAAGCTGATTCTCATCCGCCGCATCGTCGGCCTGTCGGCGCTCGCCTACATCCTCGTCCACCTGTCGCTCTACATCGTCGATTCGCGTCTCGACCTCGGCTTCGTGGCGCACGAGATTCTGGTGCGCATCTATCTGACGATCGGCTTCACCGCCATTCTCGGCCTTGTCGCTTTGGGCGTCACCTCGACCGACGGCATGATCAAGCGCATGGGCGGCAAAGCGTGGAACCGGCTGCACGCGCTCATCTATGTCATCGCGCCGCTCGCCATCCTGCACTACTACATGCAATCCAAGGTCGACGTGACCCAGCCGGTGCTGATGTCGGGATTCTATTTCTGGCTGATGGGCTACCGCCTGTTGGCGCGCTTCGGATACAAACAGGGCCTGATACCGCTGCTTGGCCTGACGGTCGCGGCCGCCCTGCTCACGGCGACGGTCGAAGCGGCCTGGTACGGGCTGGCGACGGGACTCGGCTGGCAGCGTGTGATCCTCGCCAATCTTGACTTCACCTATACGATTCGTCCCGCCTGGTGGGTTTTTGCAACAGGTATCGCGGTCACCATAGTCGCGGAAATCCGCCATCGGATGGGCCATGTGCGGCCTCAGGCACGCAGACTGAGGACAACTTGACACACACGCCCGCCACCGCCACTACTGGACACCTTCGAGACGGCTCGCACGCGGCGAGGTGGAGGACAGGCATATGAAGAAGGCCCTTGCTCTGGTGATTATCGGCGCTAGCGTTTCGCTCGCCGGTTGCACGCACTACCCGATGACCCACCATGATCAGATCGTCAAAGGCGCCCTGATCGGCGGCGCGGTTGGCGGCGTGGTCGGTGCCGTGGCCAGTGGCGGCAATGCCGGCGGCATCTTGGTCGGCGCGGGGATCGGCGCTGCGGCAGGCGCCGCGATCGCTTCGACCTACTGACGGCTGACCGGGCCCCGGCCCGGTTCTCGGCAATACATTTCTTGACCCGCGCTTGCATAAGGCGCGGGTTTTTGCATGCCTGCTTTCCGGCTATCGGCACCCCATATCCGGGGCGGGATGCCGCAAGAAAATAGGCAGGGGAGCACCATGAAGTTCGCAACCAGACGGGTCGGGCAGACCGCTCTTGACGTCACCACGCTCGGCCTTGGCGCCGCCACACTCGCCGGCAACGTTGCCAGCATCGCCAACGACACGGCCCGCAGGACCATCGACGCCGCCTACGACGCCGGCCTACGCTATTTCGATACCTCTCCCTATTACGGCTACGGGCGCTCCGAGCACCTGGTCGGCGACCAGCTGCGCGAGCGTAGCGGCTGGACACTGTCCTCGAAGGTCGGCCGCCTGTTGAAGCCGCTCCGCCATCCGCGCGATCCCGCCGACCAGTGGCGCAATCCGTTCCCGTTCGAGGGCGTGTTCGACTACTCCTACGATGGGGTCATGCGCTCCTACGAGGATAGCCTGCAGCGCCTCGGCCTCGACCGCATCGACATCCTCTACATGCACGACCTCGGCCTGTTCACGCACAAGACGCCCGAGCGCCTGGCGCCGCTGTTCCGCACCGCCATGGAGAGCGGCTACAAGGCCCTCGACGAGCTCAGGCGCAACGGCGACATCAAGGCCATCGGCCTCGGCGTCGACGATGCCGAGCCGATCGGCGAGGCTCTCGACCACGGCACCTGGGACGTCTTCCTGCTTGCCGGGCGCTATACCCTGCTCGAACAGCAGCCGCTCACCACCATCTTCCCCAAGGTCGAGAAGCACGGTGCCTCGATTGTCGTCGGCGGGCCGTTCAATTCCGGCGTGCTGGTCGGCGGCGAAACCTGGAACTACGCCCGCGCGCCGGCCGAGGTGATCGCGCGCGTGGCCGGCCTGAGGCGCGTCGCCGACGCCCACGGCGTACCGCTGGCCGCGGCGGCGCTGCAGTTTTGCCTCGCCCATCCGGCGGTTGCCAGCGTCATTCCCGGGCCGCGCACGCCGGAGGAGGTGAAGCAGATCGTCGCCTGGTGGGAGGTTCCGATTCCTGCCGCCTTCTGGGGCGATCTCAAGGACCAGCACCTGTTGGATTCTGCCGCCCCCGTCCCCACCTAAGCACGGCATGTTCTATTCCGAAATCACCGCGCTGGTTTCCGTCATCGTCATCGATCTGGTGCTCGCCGGAGACAATGCGGTGGTTGTCGGCATGGCGGCGGCCGGCCTGCGGCCGGCGGTCCGCCACAAGGCGATCATTTACGGCATCGCCGCTGCGGCGGCCCTGCGCATCGTCTTTGCCATCTTCACCAGCGAGCTCCTCGAAGTCCTCGGCCTGACGCTGGCCGGCGGGCTGCTGCTGCTCTGGGTCGCCTGGAAACTGTGGCGCGAGATCCGCGCCGGCTATCATACCGACCCGGCCGATGCCGCATCAGCCGCGGCGGGCACCGCAAAGGCCGTACCGGACAAGACCTTCGGCCAGGCCCTGCTCCAGATCGTCGTCGCCGACGTGTCGATGTCGCTCGACAACGTGCTGGCGGTTGCCGGCACGGCGCGTCACCACATCTGGGTGCTGGTCGTCGGCCTCACTTTGTCGGTCGCCCTGATGGGCGTTGCGGCGACGCTGGTCGCCAACATCCTGCGCAAGTACCCGTGGATCTCGTATCTCGGCCTGATCCTGATCGCCGTGGTGGCGCTTCACATGGTCTGGGACGGTGGCCATCAGGTCGCCAATGCCGCCGCCCATGCCGGCTTCTTCGGCGAGCCGCCGCACCCGAGCCTGCCGTTCGACCGGCACTGATTGCGATCGGCCTCATGGTGAGGTGCGACCCCGGACTTGATCCGGGGGAGCGTCGAGCCACGAGGCCGCTCATCCTTCGAGGGCCGCCTTCAGCGGCCTCCTCAGGATGAGGCGGAGAACGAACTCGTCTCCTGCCAAGCGAAGCGCAAATCAGTGGATTTCCGGCTCCGGGGTGGGCGCCGTGCCCTCAAGGAAATCGAAATCGCAGCCCTTGTCGGCCTGGCTTATGTGCTCGGCGAAGAGGCGGTTGTAGCCGCGCGGGAAGGTGCGGTCGGGCGGCGACCACTGCTTCAGCCGCCGCTCGATCTCGGCAATCGTGACATCGAGATTGATCGTTCGCCGGTCGACATCGACCGAGATGATGTCGCCGGTCCGCACAGCCGCCAGCGGCCCGCCGACATGGGATTCGGGCGCCACGTGGAGAATGCAGGCGCCGTAGCTGGTGCCGCTCATGCGCGCGTCGGAAATGCGCAGCATGTCGCGCACGCCCTGTTTCAACAGCTTCTTCGGGATCGGCAGCATGCCCCATTCCGGCATGCCCGGGCCGCCCATCGGGCCGGCGTTCTGCAGCACGATGACATGGTCGGGCGTCACCTCGAGATCGTCCGAATCGATCTTCGCCGCCATCTCGTTGTAGTCGCGGAAGACCAGCGCCGGGCCGGAATGCTTCAAGAGGCGCGGATCGGCCGCCGACGGCTTCATGACGCAGCCGTCCGGCGCCAGATTGCCGGTGAGGACAGCGGTGCCGACCGCCGAGGATACGGGATTGTCGAGCGGGCGGATGACTTCCGGCTTGTAGACCTTGGCGCCGGCGATGGCCTCGCCCAGCGTGCCGCCAGCGACCGTCAGCGCAGAGAGGTCGAGCTTGTCCGTCAGCTCGAAGAGCAGCGCCGGCAGGCCGCCGGCATAGTAGAAGTCCTCCATCAGGAAGGCACCCGACGGCCTTATGTCGGCAAGCACCGGGACTTCACGGGCGACGCGGTCGAAATCGGCAAGCTTCAAGTCGATGCCGGCACGCCCGGCCATGGCGATCAGATGGATGATGGCGTTTGTCGAGCCACCGAGCGCCATATGGGTGACGAGCGCATTCTCGAAAGAGGAACGGGAAAGCACGTCGCGCGGCTTCAGGTCTTCCCGGATCGTCGCCACGATGCGGCGGCCGCAGGCCGTCGCCATCCGGCTGTGGGCCGAGTCGGCCGCGGGAATCGACGAGGCGCCGGGGAGCGTCATGCCCAGCGCTTCGGCCAGCGACATCATCGTCGCCGCCGTGCCCATGGTCATGCAGGTGCCGAAGGAGCGGGCGATGCCCCCCTCCACCGCCTGCCATTCATCTTCGGAGACGATGCCCGCCTGCTTGTCGGCCCAGTATTTCCAGGTGTCGCTGCCCGAGCCTAGCACCTTGCCGGCATAATTCCCGCGCAGCATCGGCCCGGCTGGCAGGAAGATCGCCGGCAGGTTCATGCTGATCGCGCCCATCAGCAGCGCGGGCGTGGTCTTGTCGCAGCCGCCGAGCAGAACCGCGCCGTCGACGGGATGCGAGCGCAACAGCTCCTCGGTCTCCAGCGCCAGCAGGTTGCGGTAGAGCATCGTCGTCGGCTTGACGAAGATCTCCGACAGCGACAGCGCCGGCAGCTCGATCGGAAAGCCGCCCGCCTGCCAGACGCCGCGTTTCACCTCCTCGGCGCGCTGGCGCAGATGCTGGTGGCACGGATTGATGTCCGACCAGGTATTGACGATGGCGACGACCGGCTTGCCCATGAAGTCCTCATAGGCGTAGCCCTGCTGCAGCATGCGCGAGCGGTGGCCGAAGGCGCGCAGGTCCTCAGCGCCGAACCAGCGCTGACTGCGCAGTCTGGCGATCCAGTCGTCCGCCATCACGCCCCCTTACGATGTGCTCGACCGTTTCCAGATGTTGATGCCGGCCTCGCGCGCGCGGTCGTCGATGGCGTCGAGTTCGGCCTCGCTGAAGGTGAGATTGCCGAGCGCCTTGACCGCGTCCTCTATCTGAGACACGCGGCTGGCGCCGATCAGCGCCGAGGTCATGCGCGTGTCGCGCAGCACCCAGGCGATCGCCATCTGCGCCAGCGTCTGGCCGCGGGCGTTGGCGAGATCGTTGAGCCCGCGCACGCAGGCGAGGTTCTCCGCGCTGAGGAAGCCTTCCTTCCACGAATCGGAGCCACGGCCGGCACGGCTGTCGGCCGGAACGCCCTTCAGGTACTTGTCGGTGAGCAGGCCCTGCGCCAGCGGCGAGAAGGCGATGCAGCCCATGCCCTCCTCGTCCAGTGCATCGAGCAGCCGGTCCTCCTCCGTCCAGCGGTTGACGATCGAATAGCTGGGCTGGTGGATGATCGCCGGCGTGCCGAGGCGCTTGAGGATCGCCATCGCCTCGTGGGTGCGCTGCGAGGAATAGGACGAGATGCCGACATAGAGCGCCTTGCCCTGGCGCACTGCGCTGTCGAGCGCGCCCATGGTCTCTTCCAGCGGCGTGTCGGGATCGAAGCGGTGCGAATAGAAGATGTCGACATAGTCGAGCCCCATGCGCTTGAGGCTCTGGTCGAGGCTGGAGAGCAAGTATTTGCGGCTGCCCCACTCGCCATAGGGACCGGGCCACATGTTGTAGCCGGCCTTGGTCGAGATCACCATTTCGTCGCGGTGATCGCGGAAATCGGTCTTCAGAATCGTGCCGAACAGCGTCTCGGCGGAGCCCGGCGGCGGACCGTAATTGTTGGCGAGGTCGAAGTGGGTGATGCCCATGTCGAAGGCGGTTCGGCACATGTCGCGGGCGACGTCGCTGCGCGAGCCGTGGCCGAAATTCTGCCACAGGCCGAGCGAGACCGCCGGCAGCTTCAACCCGCTGCGGCCGGTGCGCCGATAAAGCATGGAGTCGTAACGCTGGTTCGACGGCATGTAGGCCATGACTCTTTTCTTCTCCGGATGTGAGCTTGGGGAGCGACAACGAATGGGGCGCAGAACCCAAGGGGTAGGCCGCAACGGCGTTGACCGCAAGTCGGATATGGCGGGAATCCACCCGTCGATGCCTGCGGCTGCAGTCCCGCGCCCTGCCGGATGGGGGTCCCGCCACGCGTCGCCATTGACGCCGAGGCCGCGCTGCCTGGATAACGGGCCGGTTTCGTATTCTGCCGAAAGCCCCGCCATGCAGCTTTTCGACCTCACCGGCCGCCGCGCGCTCGTCACCGGCTCCAGCAAGGGCCTAGGGCTTGCCATCGCCGAGGGACTGGCCGAGGCCGGCGCCGAGATTGTGCTCAACGGGCGCGGCATGGCGGAGCTGGAAGCGGCGCGCGACCGCCTTGCCGCCGCCGGACACACCGTCTCCAGCCGGGCCTTCGACGTCTCCGATCCGAAAGCGGTGGAGGCCGGCATTGCAGAAATCGAAGCTAGCATCGGCCCGCTCGACATTTTGTTCAACAATGCCGGAATCCAGCACCGCCAGCCCTTGGTCGAATTTGCCATCGAGGACTGGCGCCGGGTGATGGCGATCAATCTCGACGCGGTGTTTCTCGTCGGTCAGGCTGTTGCCCGGCGCATGATCCCGCGCGGCCGCGGCAAGATCGTCAACATCTGTTCGCTGCAGAGCGAGGTCGGCCGCGCCTCCATCGCTCCCTACACCGCCGCCAAGGGCGCGGTGAAGATGCTGACCAAGGGTATGTGCGGCGAATGGGCCGGGCACGGCATTCAGGTGAACGGCATCGGGCCGGGCTATTTCAGGACCGAGATGAACCGCGCTCTATTCACCGACCCGGCCTTCGACCAATGGGTGCGCGGGCGCACGCCAGCCGGGCGCTGGGGCGAGGTGAGCGAACTCAAGGGCGTCGCCATCTTTCTCGCTTCCGATGCGTCAAACTTCGTCAACGGACAGATTGTCTATGTGGATGGCGGCCTGCTCAGCGTCATGTGAGACAACGGCCATGCGCGCACTCTATTTCACCAAGTCCGCCGGTTACGAGCATAGCGTCGTCGGCCATACCGAGGGTGCGCCTAGTACCTCCGGGGCGATCCTCGCCGCGCTCGGCGCGGCCCACGATATAGACTTCACCTTTTCCAAGGAAGGCAGCCTGTTCACGCCCGCCACCCTCGCCGACTTCGACGTCATCATCTTCTATACTAGCGGCGATCTTTTCAGCGTCGGCGCCGACGGCGAGCCGCCGCTGACCCCGGACGGCAAGCAAGCTCTGATCGACGCGGTTGCCAGCGGCAAGGGCTTCGTCGGCATCCACTCCGCCGCCGACACCTTCCACACGCTGGAACGCGGCGGCGGCAGCCCGACCAACCGCCACAACCGCTACAAGATCCACGGCGACAGGTCCGACCCCTACATCCGCATGCTGGGCGGCGAGTTCATCAATCACGGCCAGCAGCAAGACGCGACGGTGAGCGTGCCCGATCTGGCCTTTCCAGGCTGCAGCGCGCTTGGGCGCGAATGGACCTGTCGCGAGGAGTGGTATTCCACCAAGGAATTCGCGGCCGACCTGCACGTCATTCTGGTGATGCAGACCGCCGGGATGGAGGGCCTCGACTATCAGCGCCCGCCCTACCCGCTTGCCTGGGCGCGCCGGCATGGCAAGGGCCGCGTCTGGTACAACGCAATGGGCCACCGCGAGGACATCTGGGAGACGCCGCAATACCAGGGCCTGCTCCTCGGCGGGATCGAATGGGCGGGCGGACGCATCGAGGCCGATGTGACGCCCAACCTCACCGCCGTCGCACCGGGCGCCGGCCTTCTGCCGCCGGAGCGCGAATTCGGCTGACCCGGCTATGGTGAAAATCGGCGCCCGAAGCACCAGATACTGGGTGCAGACGCTGTGCGTGCTGTCAGCGAAAAGAAAGCTTTTATGTGGCAAACGCCGTTCATGAGACACTTAGCCCGCATAGTTTCCGGCATGTTGATGGCGACCGCGCTGCTCGCCGGGCCGGCCATGGCCGATGGTCATAGCCATGGCCACGGCAACGGCGACGACGACCACGACCTCGCCCGCGAGCTCTACGAGCACGGCGACATCCGGCCGCTCGAACAGGTGCTGGCCGCCGTCGCCAAACAGGTGCCCGGCGACGTGGTGGCGGTTGACCTGATCCAGAATCAGGACGACCAATGGATTTACGTGGTGCAGGTGGTGACCGCTGACGGCCGGCGCGTCATCGTCAGCGTCGACGCCGCCGACGCAGTCGTTCTGAAGCAGCCAAACGGTAACAGTACATGAAGGTTCTCGTTGTCGAGGACGAACCGAGGATCGCAGCCGACGTGGCAGCGGCGCTGAAGGCGTCGGGCTATGCCGTCGATACGGTCGGCGACGGCGAGGAAGCCTGGTTCCTCGGCGGCACCGAAAACTACGACGCCGCCATCCTCGACCTCGGCCTGCCGCGCCTCGACGGGCTGACGCTGCTCAAGCGCTGGCGGCAGGAAGGGCGCGCCTTCCCGGTGCTGGTGCTTACCGCCCGCGGCGCTTGGACCGAGCGCGTCGAGGGCATCGATGCCGGCGCCGACGACTATCTGCCCAAGCCGTTCGAGATGGACGAGCTGCTGGCGCGCCTGCGCGCCATCCTGCGCCGCTCCGCCGGCCAGTCCGCCCCGGTGCTCACCTCCGGCACGCTCACCCTCGACACCCGCCAGATGCGGGTGACGCGCGGCGGCTTGCCGGTGGCGCTGTCGCCGCTCGAATACCGCCTGCTCGCCTATCTGATGCATCACGCCGGCCGCGTCGTTCCGCCGACCGAGCTCGCCGACCACCTCTACGACACCGACCACGACCGCGACACCAACGCCATCGAGGTGATCGTCGCGCGCCTGCGCCGCAAGCTCGGCGCCGAGGCTATCGAGACCCGCCGCGGATTCGGCTACGTGGTCGGCAGCGATCCTGCATGAATCCCGGCTCGATCCGGCTGCGCCTGCTGATTGCGGCGGCGATCGCGGTCATCGTAGCGCTGGCCATCGCCGGAACCGGCTTGATCTTCCTGTTCGAGCGCCACGTCGAGCGGCGTGTGGCGCGTGAACTGACCGGCTACCTGAACCAGCTCATCGCCGCCACCACCATCACCCCCGACGGTGTCCTGTCGGTCGTCGACGGCCCTGCCGATCCACGCTTCTCCACGCCCTTCTCCGGGCTCTATTGGCAAGTCGACACGCCCGGCGGCACGACCAGCGTGCGCTCACGCTCCCTATGGGAACTGACGCTGCGGCTCGACGGCGCCGCGCCCGCCGACGGGGCCCTCCACACCACCGAGGTCTCCGGCCCCGAAGACCGCCGCCTGTTCGTCGTCGACCGCTTGATCCACGATACGAGCGGCAAGGTCTTCCGCGTCGCCGTCGCCGAGGATCATCGCAGCGTCGAGATCGCAACCAACGAATTCGCCGTCGAACTGCTGCCGTCGCTGGCGCTCCTTGCCGCCGTCCTCATCCTGGCCATGTGGCTGCAGGTCACGGTCGGCCTGAAGCCGCTGGAGCGGCTCCGCCGCGCCGTCAGCGCCGTGGTCACCGGCAACAGCGCCCGGCTGGAAGCCACCGTGCCCACCGAAGTGCAGCCGCTTGCCGACGAGATCAACCGCTTGCTCGACGCTCAGGCCAAGGCGCTGGCCCGGGCACGGTCGAGCGCCACCGATCTCGCCCACGGCCTCAAGACGCCGCTGCAGGTGCTATCGGGCGACATCCGCAAGCTGCGTGAAAAGGGCGAAGGGCAGATCGCCGACGAGATCGATACGGTGGCGGCAACCATCCGCCGCCACGTCGATCGCGAGCTGGCGCGCGCACGCGTCGCTCCGGCGGCCGCCGTCCAGACAGCACGCAGCGACGTCGCCACGGTGGCCGCACGGGTGATCGCCGTCGTCAAGCGCACGCCGCAGGGCGAACGCCTGACCTTCGTCATCGACGCCGGCCCCGGCACCACCGCGGCAATCGACGAGGCCGATCTCGCCGAGATTCTCGGCAACCTCATCGAAAACGCCGCTCGCTATGCCAAGGCGCAGGTGCGCGTCGGCGCCAAGGACGGCGACACCGCCACGCTGATCAGCGTCACCGACGACGGTCCGGGCATTCCCGATCAGGCCCATGCCGCGGCGATCGCTCGCGGCGTCAAGCTCGACACGTCCGGCGGCACCGGGCTAGGACTGGCCATCGTCTCCGATGTCGTCGACGCCTATGGTGGGCACCTCGATATCGGCAACGCCGAGCCCGGCCTGCGGGTGACGGTGACCCTGCCGCACCGGCGCGGCATCGAGGCGTAGCCGCCGGCCTTCCGGCGCATCACCACACGATCAGACGATCTCGCACAACGCGCCGCAGTGGTAGGTGAAAACCTTGGTCGCAAGGCTTTCGGAAAAGCGAAGAAGCGAAGACCGAACGACCAGTTTGAACAGACCGGCGGCCCTGTTTGAAAAGAATGAGTGAAGCGCCAGGCTGTGATCGAAGCACCGCAGCCGGTCGATGGTCAGGCCGCTGGTGGCAAGCGTCAGGGCGAAGAACTCGGGCGTGTACGAATTGATGTGCCCGATATCGAGTGTCCGCTGCAACGAGCGAACGCTCGACCTGACATGAAGCTCGCACGGAACTTCGACATAGACGAAGCGGCGGCTCACCCGGGCCAGTTCGCGGAGAAACGGCCGCTCATCTTCGACGTGCTCAAGCACGTGGCTGGCAACCACAAGATCGAACGATCCGTCGGCCAAAGGCAGCGAAGGGCCGGTCTGCACAACGTATGTCAGGTTGGCGCGCTGATTGTCCTGATTGTTGAGCCCCGGATCGGTGATATCGATGCCGGTGAGTGAGCGGCCGATGCCGAGATCGGCGATCCGGGCGATGACGTCCCCGGTCCCGCACCCGACTTCCAGGACATTTGCGATCTCGCCGCCTCGCACGCCGAGCAGCTCCTTCACGTGCCTGGCTTTGTCGACGGCCCCTGTCTGACGCCAGCGACGCTCCGTATCGTCGAATACGCCTTCGTAGTGCGCATTGAGCGGTGGAACGCGATACTCGATTTGCATTACCGGCGAGCCTTCAGACCAAGGTTCAGGCAGCAGGCCGGCGGAGCGCGGCCAAGTCAAGCCGCCCGGCGGCCCCGCGCGCGCCAGATGGCAACTATCTGTCTGCGTGGTTAACCCTACCGGGGCATGAACCGAAGCGAACCAAAGGCAGCCGCATCGTCCTCGGCGACGACTTTTCGACGATCGACTGCATCATCCGCGACATATCGGCCCACGACGCTCGTTTCACCGTGCAGCAAGGCGTCGTCGTTCCGCGCAAGCTGTCGCTGTCGACCCTCAACACCGGCCGCACCCACCAGGCGATCCCTCGCTGGCAGCGCGGCCCCAGCATCGGCGTCGAATTCGCCGCCGAAGACGACGCAGAACAAAGCGACAAGGCGGCCTGACCGTCGCCCTCAAAACCGTCTGGCGTCGATTCGGGTACAGCGGGCATGCGTGAGGCCGGAGGCGATCGTGCCTCCGACCTTGCCACCCTTCCAGGACCGGCCGGCCGCACCGCACCGGCGGACCCCGAAGACCGTCTTTGCATCGTCCGAAACCTCACAGCCTCAATCATGTGATAAATAGACCCGCGCGGCCGGTGCGGTGGACCGTCCAGATAACCGAGCAGTTGCTCTTATCAGGAGCGTATGTTCAGAGGATGATCGGCTCCGGCCGAACAGATGCGATGGGCGCGGTGGACGACTTCGATCTGGTGATATTCGATTGCGACGGCGTCGTCGTGGACAGCGAGGTGTTGAGTTGCACCTGCCTCGCCGATGTCTTCAACGCGCACGGCGTCCCGCTGGAGCTGGACGACGTCCTCGAACGCTTCGTCGGCCGCAGCACAGCCGTGGTTGAAGCCTACTGGCGCACGGAGCTTAAGCGCGATCCGCCGGCCGATTTCTTTCCCGACCATCGCCGGCGCCTGGCGGCTGCCTTTGCCGACGAACTGCAGGCCATGCCGCTTGCCGGCGAAGTCCTGGCGAAGCTGTCGCAGCCCTATTGCCTCGCTTCGTCAAGCGAGCTCGGCCGCATCCGCCTGGCCCTTTCGGTCACCCACCTCGACGGCTATTTCACTGGCCGCATCTTCAACGCCGAGATGGTCGAAAACGGCAAGCCGGCGCCCGATCTCTTCCTGCTCGCCGCCAGACAGATGAACCAGCTGCCGCAGCGCTCCCTGGTCGTCGAGGATTCGATTTCCGGCGTGCGTGCCGGCAAGGCCGCCGCGATGACCGTCTGGGGCTTCATCGGCGGCAGCCATTGCCGCGGCCGCGACGCTGCCGCGAAGTTGACTGCGGCCGGTGCCGACCGCATCTTCGACTCGCTCGAGGAGTTGTTGCCGCAATGACGCGCAAGCCGGTGCCGGAGCCGCCCCCGCCAGACATCAATCACCCTTCGCGCCTGGACGACGCGGCACGCGCCGGCTGGCTCTATTACGTCGCCGGCAATACCCAGGACGAGATCGCGCGCAAGCTCAACATCTCGCGCCCGACGGCCCAGCGCCTGGTCGCCCTGGCCCTCGCGGAACGGCTGATTTCCTTCCGTTTGGAGCACCCGATCGCCGCCTGCATGGAGCTCGCCGCGGCGCTGACCGAGCGTTACGATCTGACCTATTGCGAGGTCGCACCGAGCGATCCGGAATCCGACAGCGTCTATCTTGGCATCGCCGAACGCGCCGCCGCCTTTCTCGAACACAGGCTGCGGACGCCCGAGCCGCTCGTCGTAGCGTTGGGCAGCGGCCGCACGCTACGCGCCGCAGTGGAACGCATGGAAAGGATGACCTGCAGCCAGCACCGGCTGGTTTCGCTGGTCGGCCACATCTCCATGAGCGGCTCTGCCAGCTTCTACGACGTGCTCGCCAGCCTCTCCGATCTGACCCGCGCGCCGCACTACCCCATGCCGCTGCCGGTCGTGGTCCCCTCGCGCAGCCAGCGCGACCAGCTCTTGCAGCTCGAACCCGTGGTTCGCGTGCTCGAGCTCGGCGCCGCCGCCGACATCACCCTGATTGGCATCGGCCGGATGGACGAAAGCGCGCCGCTCTTCGTCGACGGCTTCATCTCCAAGGAAGAACTATCCGAGATGCGGCGCTTCGGTGCGATCGGCGAAGTGACCGGCTGGGCCTATGACGCCGCCGGCCGCATCATCCCCGGCGGCTTCAACCAGCGGCTGACCAGCGTGCCGCGCATCGTGCCGCCCCAGCAGCTGGTCGTCGGCGTCGCCCAGGGCACTGGAAAAGTATTGCCGATTCATGCCGCGCTGCGCGGCCGAATCGTCAACGGCCTCATCACCAACGAGACCACGGCGCGTTCGATTCTCCAGCTCGGCTGAAATTTCCAGCCGCCAGTTTCCCTTTTCTTTCCTTGCTTCTGGCCGGGCGTCGGCAGCGCCGCGGCAGAGGATCGCTTGACGACTGCGCATTTCTGTGGTGAGCATATGCTCAGTGCCATAGCAAATGCTCAGGGCACAATTGGGAGGAGATCATGAAACCAGTGCTTCGCGCCCTTGCGGGCGTCGCGTTGCTGTTTGGCTCCAGCCAGGCCATGGCGGCTACGCAGCTCACCATCGCCACGGTGAACAACGGCGACATGATCCGGATGCAGAAGCTGACGGATGATTTTACCAAGGCAAATCCGGACATCACGCTGAACTGGGTCACGCTGGAGGAGAACGTCCTCCGCCAGAAGGTGACCACCGACATCGCCACCAAGGGCGGCCAGTACGACATCCTGACCATCGGCACCTATGAGGTTCCGATCTGGGCCAAGAATGGCTGGCTAGTCGAGCTGTCGGCGCTGGAAAGCGACCCGACCTATGACGTCAACGACCTGTTGCCCGCCATCCGCGGCGGCCTGTCGGTCGACGGCAAGCTCTACGCCGCGCCGTTCTACGGCGAGTCGAGCTACGTCATGTACCGCAAGGACCTGATGGAAAAGGCCGGGCTCACCATGCCCGACGCGCCGACCTGGGACTTCATCAGGCAGGCCGCGGACAAGATGACGGACCGCGCCAACGGCATCAACGGCATCTGCCTGCGTGGCAAGGCCGGCTGGGGCGAGAACATGGCCTTCCTGACCGCCATGTCGAACTCGTTCGGCGCGCGCTGGTTCGATGAGAAGTGGCAGCCGCAGTTCAATCAGCCGGAATGGAAGAATACTCTGCAGTTCTACGTCGACCTGATGAAGGCTGACGGTCCTGCCGGCGCTTCCTCCAACGGCTTCAACGAGAACCTGACCCTGTTCCAGCAGGGCAAGTGCGGCATGTGGATCGACGCCACCGTCGCCGGTTCGTTCGTGACCGATCCCAAGGCCTCGACGGTTGCCGATAAGGTCGGCTTTGCGCTCGCTCCCGACAACGGCCTTGGCAAGCGCGGCAACTGGCTGTGGGCGTGGTCGCTGGCCGTTCCCGCCGGCTCCCAGAAGGTCGACGCGGCCGAGAAGTTCATCGACTGGGCAACCTCCAAGCACTATGAGGAGCTGGTCGCGAGCAAGGACGGCTGGGCCAACGTGCCTCCGGGTACGCGCACATCGCTCTACAAGAACGCGGACTATCTGAAAGCACCGTTCGCCGCGATGACGCTCGCGTCGATCGAAGCTGCCGATCCGCAGCATCCGACCGTCAAGCCGGTGCCCTATACCGGCGTGCAGTTCGTCGCCATTCCTGAGTTCCAGGGCCTCGGCGATACGGTCGGCCAGATCTTCTCGGCAGCGCTTGCCGGGCAGACCAGCGTCGACGATGCGCTCAAGCAGGCACAGGACACCGCCACGCGCGTCATGACCAAGGCGGGCTACATCAAGTAGGCTTCCTCCCGACCGGAGGCTGCCCGGGATTTTGGACCGTGGGTTCCGGGCAGCCTCGAACATTCAGTCGGTCTTGTTCTGGAAACAGGTTGTACGTCGCGTAACCGTCCCGGCGCTGGAACCAACCAGACGCCGCTGCATGGCCACCGCAACAGGTGTGCCGATTGGGGAGGCAGGCATGGCGACCCAGAATACCCGCAGCTTGGCGCGTGCGATGCTGGCGCCCTCGGTGGTGGCGCTGTTCATCTGGATGATCGTGCCGCTGGCGCTGACGCTCTGGTACTCGTTCCAGCACTACAATCTGCTCAATCCGCTCATCAGCGGCTTCGCCGGCTGGACGAACTACTATTATTTTCTCACCGATCCGTCCTTCTTCCAGGCCTTCGGCAATACGCTCATCCTCACTGTCTCGGTGCTGGCGATCACCGTTATCGGCGGAGTTCTTCTTGGCATGCTGCTCGATCAGCAGATTGCCGGCCAGGGGATCGTCCGCATCCTGATCATCTCGCCGTTCTTCGTCATGCCGACCGTTTCGGCGTTGGTGTGGAAGAACATGATGCTCGATCCGAATTACGGCATCTTCGCCTGGCTGACGACGCGGTTCGGCATCGCGCCCATTCCGTGGCTTGAGAACTTCCCGCTCTTTTCCATCATCATCATCGTGTCGTGGGAGTGGCTACCCTTTGCCACGCTCATCCTGCTGACGGCGATGCAGTCCCTCGACGAGGAGCAGAAGGAAGCAGCCGAGATGGACGGGGCGAACATCGCCAACCGCTTCATCTATATCGTCCTGCCGCACCTTTCCCGCGCCATCACCGTGGTGATCCTGATCGAGACCATCTTCCTGCTCTCGATCTTCGCGGAGATCCTCGTCACCACCAGCGGCGGACCCGGCTTCGCCTCCACCAACATCACCTATCTGGTCTATCACGAGGCCCTGCTCAGCTACGACGTCGGCGGCGCTTCGGCGGGTGGCGTGGTCGCGGTCGTGCTCGCCAACATCGTCGCGATCTTCCTGCTGCGCATCGTCGGCAAGAACCTCGAAGCCTGAGGGAGGCAAAGTCCATGGCCCGCGCTGTCACGCCGCAAAAGAGATGGACCTTCACGATCCTCGCCTGGATCGTGGCGCTGATGATCTTCTTCCCGATCCTGTGGACGATCCTCACCGCGTTCAAGACCGAGGGAGACGCCATCCTGTTCCCGCCGGCCTTCTTCCCGCCGCACTGGACGCTGGAAAATTTCGTCGAGGTCCAGGATCGCTCCAACTATTTCGCGCACTTCTACAATTCGGTCGTCATGGCCGTCGGCTCGACCCTGCTCGCCCTGCTCTTCGCGGTGCCCGGCGCCTGGTCGATGGCGTTCTCGCCGTCGCGGCGCACCAAGGACATCCTGATGTGGATGTTATCCACCAAGATGATGCCGGCAGTCGGCGTGCTGGTGCCGGTCTACCTGATCTTCAAGAACCTGAACCTGCTCGACAACCTCGGTGGCCTGACCGTGATCCTGATGCTGATCGACCTGCCGATCGTCATCTGGATGCTGTTCACCTACTTCAAGGAAATCCCTGTCGACATCCTTGAAGCCAGCCGCATGGACGGCGCGGTCCTGTGGAAGGAGATCGTCTACATCCTCGTGCCTATGGCGGTGCCGGGCATCGCGTCCACCATGCTGCTCAATATCATCCTGGCGTGGAACGAGGCCTTCTGGACGCTCAACCTGACGGCGGCTCACGCCGCGCCGCTGACGGCTTTCATCGCGTCGTTCTCGGCGCCAGAGGGCCTGTTCTGGGCCAAGCTGTCGGCAGCCTCGACGCTGGCCATCGCGCCGATTCTCATTCTCGGATGGTTCTCGCAGCGGCAACTCGTGCGCGGCCTCACCTTCGGCGCCGTCAAGTAGGGACTGGGGACAAGCGACCATGGGCAAGATCGAACTCTCGGGCGTGCAGAAGACCTTCGGCGAAGTCAGCGTCATCAAGGACGTCGATCTCGAGATACCCGACGGCGCCTTCGTCGTCTTCGTCGGGCCGTCGGGGTGCGGCAAGTCGACCCTGCTCAGGCTCATCGCCGGACTGGAGGACGTGTCAGGCGGGGTCATCCGCATCGACGGCAGCGACGTGGTGCAACTGCCGCCGGCCAAACGCGGCCTGTCGATGGTGTTCCAGTCCTACGCCCTCTATCCGCACATGAGCGTCTACAAGAACATCGCCTTTCCGCTGAAGATGGCCGGGATGGAAAAGGAGGCAATCGACGCCAAAGTGCGCGACGCCGCGCGCATCCTCAATCTCACCGACTACCTCGATCGCCGCCCGCGCCAGCTCTCCGGCGGCCAACGCCAGCGCGTCGCCATCGGCCGCGCCATCGTGCGCCAGCCCAAGGCGTTCCTCTTCGACGAGCCGCTGTCGAACCTCGACGCGGCGCTGCGCGTCTCCATGCGCCTGGAGATCAGCCAGCTCCACAACACGCTCGGCACGACGATGGTCTACGTCACCCACGATCAGGTGGAGGCCATGACCATGGCCGACCGCATCGTGGTGCTGCAGGCCGGCCGCATTGAGCAGGTCGGCAGCCCCATCGAGCTCTACGAGCGACCCGACAACCTGTTCGTCGCGGGCTTCATCGGCTCGCCCAAGATGAACCTGGTTTCCGGCCCGGCCGCGGCGGAGCTGAATGCCGCCACCATCGGCGTGCGCCCGGAGCACATCACGGTCTCCCGCGACAGCGGGCGCTGGACCGGCACGGTCAAGGTCGCCGAGCACGTCGGCAGCGACACGTTCCTCTACGTCACGGTCGAGACGATCGGCGATGTCACCGTGCGCGTGGTCGGCGAGGTCGGCGTCGGCCCCGGCTCCACCGTCCACCTCACGCCGGAACCGGCGAGGATCCATCGCTTTGATGCGAAAGGTTCTCGCATCGCATGACGCCGGCCGACACTTGACCTTCTTACAGGTCGCCACAGGGCGACCTGCCTGGTGAGCAAAATGAAACTTTGCAACGCAACGCTGAAAGATCTTCCCGAAACCGTCAAGCGCCCGACTTACGATCGGTCGCAGCTGACCGCTGGAATCGTCCACATCGGGCTTGGCAACTTCCATCGCGCGCACCAGTCCTGGTACCTGCACCGGCTTTTCGAACAGCGGCTGAACCATGACTGGGCGATCGTCGGTGCGGGCGTGCGCCCCTACGACGTCCAGATGCGCGAGAAGCTGAAAGCGCAGGACTATTTGACGACATTGATCGAATTGGATCCGTCCGGCATATCGGCCGAAGTCGTCGGATCGATGATCGACTACGTGCCGGTCGAAGAGGGCAATGGCCCGCTCATCGCCAGGATGGCCGATCCCGATATTCGAATCGTCGCGCTGACCGTCACCGAAGGCGGCTACTACGTCGACCCGGTCAGCAATCGGTTCGACGCGAGGCATCCGGATATCCGGTACGACGCGCAAAATCCCGACAAACCACGCTCGGCCTTTGGCGCAATCGTCGCGGCGCTGAAGCTCAGGCGCGATCGCGGCGTTGGGCCGCTCTCCTGTCTGTCATGTGACAATCTTCAGGGGAATGGCCACATCCTGCATCAGACCGTTACGTCGCTGGCGCGGCTCTCCGATGCGGCGCTGGCCGACTGGATCGAGGCGAACTGCACCTTCCCGAACTCGATGGTCGACTGCATCGTGCCGGCTACCGGCCCGAAGGAAATCGCACTTGCACAATCGTTCGGTGTCGAAGATGCGGCCCCTGTGACCCATGAGAACTTCAGGCAATGGGTGATCGAAGACGATTTCTGCGCCGGTCGGCCGGATTGGGACAAAGCCGGGGCGACCTTCTCCGATCACGTCAAAGACTATGAGAAGATGAAGATCCGTATTCTCAATGCGGGGCATCAAGTGATCGTCAATTCGGCGGAGATCCTCGGCATCGAGACCATCTCGGCCACCATGGCGCACGCCAAGATCAATGCCTTGTTCCGCAAGGTCGAGATGGAAGAGATCGTCCCTCACGTCGATCCGGTGCCTGGCATGACGCCCGAGCGCTATGTCGATCTGATCGAGCGTCGGTTCTCAAATCCGGCAATTGTCGACACGGTAAGGCGGGTCGCTTTTGACGGATCCAGCCGTCACACCGGCATGGTCCTTGCCTCGGTTCGCGACGGGCTGGCTTCGGGGACACCGGTCGACGGGCTGGCGTTGGTCGAGGCCGCATGGGCGCGCATGTGCGCCGGCACGCGCGAGGATGGCACCACCATCGAACCGAACGACCCGTTCTGGGATGATCTCGTCGCGGGCGCGACAGCCGCCAGAAACGATCCCCGGGCCTGGCTCGAGATGCGCCAGAATTATGGTGATCTTGCCGATCAGCCGCGCTTCGCGGAAGCTTTCGGGAAGTGGCTCAGCATGATCTGGGCGGACGGGATCGAGGCCGCCATCGATGCCTATTGCGCGCCCGGAAAGTAGACGGAATTCGGCTCGGTGGCGCTGTTCATAGCCGGCGACGCAGCCAGTCTCATGACCGGCAGCATCGTGCCGGTCGACGGCGGCTATAGCTGCTGGTAGCCGCCGCCGGCACTACGACACGCACCGGTCGGCCGCCCGCCCAGGGCTCCGGCCTTTTTATCGACGAATGTCCGGCGCGCAGCGCTTCCTGCACCGCATCGCCGATCGTCCCTTGAACGGGGCAAGTCCGCCGCGTTAGGCTCCCCTGGAGGAGGACGCCTCACGGCGCCGCATGAAGCGCATCTACGTGGTCGGCACCGCCGACACCAAGGGCGACGAACTGAGCTTCACCGCCCGCCAGGTTGCCGAAGCCGGCGGGGCTCCCCTCATTGTCGATGTCGGCACGCGCGCACCCCGTTGCACCGTCGATGTGGCGGCCTCAGCGGTTGCGCGCTACCACCCCAACGGCGCCGACGCCGTGCTCACCCCGGACGATCGCGGCACCGCCGTGGCGGCGATGGGCGCCGCCTTTGCCCGCTTCGTCGCCAGCCGCGACGACATTGCCGGCATCGTCGGCATCGGCGGTGGCGGCGGCACCTCGATCATCACCGCCGGCATGCGCGAACTGCCCATCGGCCTGCCCAAGCTTATGGTCTCGACGCTCGCGTCCGGCGATGTCGGCGCCTTCGTCGGCGTCAGTGACATCGCCATGATGTATTCGGTGACCGACATTGCCGGCCTGAACCGCATCAGCCGCGTAGTTCTGGCCAACGCCGCCCATGCCATTGCCGGCATGGTGCGCACCGTCCGTGAGGAAGCCGAAGGCAAGCCGGCGGTCGGGCTCACCATGTTCGGCGTCACGACCCCCTGCGTCACCCAGGTCATGGATCTGCTCAAGGCGGATTACGACTGCCTTGTCTTCCATGCCACCGGCACCGGCGGCCGCGCCATGGAGAAGCTCGCCGAGAGCGGCATGGTGACCGGCTTCATCGACGCCACCACCACCGAGATCGCCGACCTGCTCTTCGGCGGCGTTCTGGCGGCCAGCGAGGATCGCCTGGGTGCGGTCGCCCGCACGCACCTGCCCTATGTCGGCGCGCCCGGTGCGCTCGACATGGTCAACTTCTGGGCGCTGGAGACGATGCCGGAGCGATACCGGCGGCGGACGATCTACCGGCACAATCCCAATGTGACGCTGATGCGCACCACAGCGGAAGAGAACCGCCGGATGGGCGCATGGCTCGCCGAACGGCTCAACCGCTGCGACGGCCCGGTGCGCTTCCTCATCCCCGAACTGGGCGTCTCGACGCTCGACGCCCCCGGCCAGCCGTTCCACGACCCGCAAGCCGATGCGGCGCTGTTCGCCGCGCTCGAAGAGCATCTCATCCAGACCGCCGACCGGCGGCTCCTCCGCCTGCCCCTTCACATTAACGATGCCGGCTTCTCCGAAGCGCTGGCACGGACCTTCCGCGACATCGCCAGCTGAGGACGACACCATGCCCTTCATTCCCCGCAAGGACCTGCTCGAGAAGTTCCGCGACATGGTCGCCCGCCGCGTGCCCATCGTCGGCGGCGGCGCCGGCACCGGGCTTTCGGCCAAGGGCGAGGAGGCCGGCGGCATCGATCTCATCGTCATCTACAATTCCGGCCGCTACCGCATGGCCGGCCGCGGCTCGGCAGCGGGGCTGCTTGCCTATGGCAACGCCAATGAGATCGTCAAGGAGATGGCGCTGGAAGTGCTGCCGGTGGTCCGGCACACGCCGGTGCTGGCTGGAGTCAACGGCACCGATCCGTTCGTGCTGATGCCGCAATTCCTCGCCGAGCTGAAGACGATGGGCTTCTCCGGCGTGCAGAACTTTCCCACCATCGGCCTGTTCGACGGCGTCATGCGGCAGTCCTTCGAGGAGACCGGCATGGGCTACGGCCTCGAGGTCGACATGATTGCTGAGGCCCACGGCCTCGACCTGCTGACCACGCCTTACGCCTTCAACCCGGACGAGGCGGCCGCCATGGCGCGAGCCGGTGCCGATATCGTCGTCGCCCATATGGGGGTCACTACCGGCGGCGCCATCGGCGCCACCTCGGCGAAGTCGCTCGACAGCTGCGTTGCGGAGGTGGATGCAATTGCCGAGGCCGCGCTTGCCGTGCGCGACGACGTCATCGTGCTGTGCCACGGCGGGCCGATCGCGATGCCTGATGATGCCGCCTTCGTTCTCAAGCATTGCCGCCATTGCCACGGCTTCTACGGCGCCTCGTCCATGGAGCGGCTGCCGGTCGAGACAGCTCTCATCGACCAGACGCAGAAATTCAAGGGGATCAGCTTCTAGAAAAGAAACGCACCGTCGCGGCGGGGGGGCTCGCGCACGGAAGCGAGATAAAAACGGGAGAAACGAAAATGATCGGCAAGTTCGTCATGGCCAGGGACACTCGGCCCGAAGTGCTCGGCTGGGGCCGGCTCGGCTGGCTCTCGAACCCGCCCAAGACCGGCGCGGAGCAGCTCACCGTCATTGACGTCACGCTCACCCCCGGCAAGGGCCACGACTTTCACAGGCACGCCGAGCAGGAAGAGGTGATCTACGTCGTTGCCGGCATGGTCGAGCAATGGATCAAGCAGGAGAAGCGCATTCTCGGCCCCGGCGACAGCGCCTTCATCCCGGCCGACGTGGTCCATGCCTGGTTTAATATCGGCGACGACGACGCGAAGCTCCTCGTCATTCTCGGCCCCTGCGTCGGCGTTATCGGCTACGAGCTGGTCGATATGTCGGACGTGGCGCCCTGGAAGGACATACGCGGGAGATGAGCGAGCGCCGGCCAACACCCAGCGCGCGAGCGCGGAACTGCCGCGCCCTGGCGCAATTGCCCCCGAGCCTTGACGCGCGCCCTCCGAACTCCGCGAGGCAAGGCGCGGCGTATTGACGCATAGCGACCCGACGACCGAACCAAGGTATTGATCGAAAAGGGGAATTCTGAATCTTAATAGGAAAATAATTGTGCTCCGCTTGATGAAAATCACGGCACGATCGGGTCCGTCTTTGTTGCATGGCGCCCGTTAGCTGAAGAACAAGGGGCAGCGCTATGGTCGTGTTGAACGGGGTGCATTCGAGCGCTGGTCTTGCAACCGCCGGATTCGATGGTCTCCTGGAAACGACGACCGTTCTCAAACGCAATCACGACAGCGACACGCTTCACCACCTGGCTCTCACCCGCAGCGAAGGCGAGTTGTCCAGCGACGGCGCCCTGGTGGTCGACACCGGCCACCACACCGGCCGCTCGCCCAAGGACAAGTTCATTGTTCGCGAGCCGGCAACGGAGACGACGGTGGACTGGGACGCCAATGCGTCAATCTCCCGCGAGGCGTTCGAACGGTTGCGTTCGGACATTCTCGATTATGTGCACAGCAAGGAGCTCTTCGTTCAGGACCTCGTGGCCGGCGCCGACCCGCGCCATCAGATCCACGTCAAGGTCTTCACCGAACTTGCGTGGCACTCGCTGTTCATCCGCAACCTGCTTCGCTTGCCGGCCGGCCTTGCCGAAGCGAGCGTCGAGGACGGCCTGACGATCATTGCCGTACCGTCATTCAAAGCCGACCCGAAGCGCTATGGCATCCGCACATCGACGGTCATCGCCTGCGACTTCGCCGGGCGGACGATCCTGATTGCCGGGACGAGCTACGCCGGTGAGATCAAGAAGGCCGTCTTCACCTACCTGAACTACATCCTGCCCGAGAGTGGCGTGTTGCCGATGCACTGCTCAGCCAATGTCGGCGAGAGCGGCGATGTGGCGATCTTCTTTGGCCTGTCGGGCACCGGCAAGACGACGCTTTCGGCAACCGCCGACCGGACGCTCATCGGCGACGACGAACATGGCTGGGGCGCGGGCGGCGTCTTCAACTTCGAGGGCGGCTGCTACGCCAAGGTGATCGGCCTTTCGGAGACCGACGAACCGCAGATCTACGCCGCCACCAACAAGTACGGCACGGTGCTGGAGAATGTCGTGCTGGCGGCCGATACGCGCCGGCCGCAATTCGACGACATCAGCAAGACGGAGAACACGCGCGCCGCCTATCCGCTGTCGCACGTCGCCAACGCCCACCCGACGGGACAGGCGGGCCATCCGACCAACATCGTGATGCTGACCGCCGACGCCTTCGGCGTGCTGCCGCCCATCGCATGGCTGACCGCCAGGCAGGCGGTGTACTATTTCCTGTCCGGCTTCACTGCCAGGGTCGCCGGCACCGAGAAGGGCATCACCGAACCGGAGCCGACGTTCTCCACCTGCTTCGGCGCGCCCTTCATGCCGCGCCGGCCGATCGACTACGGCAATCTGCTGCTCAACCTCATCCGCGAGCACCGGCCGAATTGCTGGCTGGTCAATACCGGATGGACCGGTGGGCCCTACGGTGTTGGCAAGCGCATGCCGATCAAGGTGACGCGCGCGCTTCTCGATGCGGCGCTCAACGGCGGCATCCCGACGGACGAACTGCACAAGGACGAACGCTTCGGCTTCAGGATTCCAACGTCCATCGAAGGCGTACCGACGCACATCCTGACGCCCAAAATGACCTGGTCGGATGCCGATGCCTATGATCGCGCGGCCGACAAGCTGGCCAGGATGTTCGAGGAGAACTTCGCCAAGGTCGGCGCCAATATCGATGCGGCGGTGGCCGCGGCCGCGCCGCACCCCCGCGGCTGACCCGGCGGGATATCGGACGCAAGTGATTGATAAAGC
>CAVVPK010000049.1:0-7717 GCA_963750065.1 uncultured Alphaproteobacteria bacterium | reverse complement strand
TCGTCCAAGTAATGGCCGGCGTTAATGATGTCAACGCCGCCATCGGTTGGCAGGAGATTGGTATGGCTTCCACGGACAAGGCGCACGGTGCGGAAACGGGCCCTCTGGCTGCCCTAACCGTCGAGCGCATCGACGGAACAAACATCTCGCTGGGCGCATATGCGGGCAAGGTCCTGTTGATCGTCAACGTCGCCTCGAAATGCGGGCTCACCCCCCAGTACGAGGGACTCGAAGAATTGTATGCGTGCTACCGAGACCGCGGCTTGGTGGTGATGGGTTTTCCGGCCAATAACTTCAGGGAGCAGGAACCGGGCAGCAACGAAGAAATCGTAGCGTTTTGCCGATCTGTCTACGGCGTCGATTTCCCCATGTTCGGCAAGATTTCAGTTGCCGGCGCTGATCAGGCGCCGCTCTACCGGCTCCTCACTGAGGCGGGCCTGTCGCGTCAATTGCCAGCCAACCCGCCCAAGCATGCGCTTGAAGCGAAAGACGACAAAGCTGTGCGCTGGAATTTCGAGAAGTTTCTCATCAGCCGATCGGGCAGGATTGTCGGCCGCTTCGATCCCGACATGTCGCCCGGCGACCCGGTGTTGGTCGGTGCGATCGAGAGGGAACTGGAGAATTAGCAGGCGGCGGCCTTCGGCCGGCCCACCCGCTCGGCATGGCCGTCGGCGGACGTCAGGCACGCGTCGACCAGAAGCGCCGAGCTGTTCTCCATCAGACAATGACCGATGAAGCACAGCTTGGCTTCCTTGCCCGGCCCCTTCTCGTAGAGCCCGGGTGTCCGGATCAGTGGTCGAGGCATGGGTCCCGTTCGACCGTCTCTCCCCGTGGAAGTCCGCCTGCGGGTTACGCCCGCCGCGCGGGTGAACCGTGGCCTTGAAATCGACTTGCGATGAATCGCCTCAACGCCGCCATCGCCGAGCCTTGGTCACCGTCGATTCCCCGCCGGCGATAAGCAGGCTGTACGCGCGACCATCCGAGGCAGCTGGAGGCTCAGTGCGGCGCGGGGCGCGGTTCACCGTTCAATTTGTTGCCGGGCTAGCCGCATATTGGCCTTCATGCTAGCCAGATAAACGGTGTCCCGCGCCACAGCGAAGTAGCCTGACCAGACCAATCGCGACAAAATCTCTCGGTGGTCACCCAGCGGGAAAGGAAGAAGAGTGTCGAAGACAGCATACGTTCTCGCGATCGACGAAGGCACAACATCCGCGCGCAGCATCATATTCGATGCCAATGGCCATGTCGTAGTCATCGCACGCCGCGAGTTTGCCCAGCATCACCCCCAGAACGGTTGGGTCGAACACGATCCTGAGGAAATCTGGCGTGACGTCGTAGCCGTCGTGCGGGAAGCCTTGGACACGGCAGGCCTGAGGCCATCGGACCTGGCGGCCGTGGGCATTACCAACCAGCGGGAAACGGTCGTCGTTTGGGACAGGGCCACCGGCCGCCCCATTCATCGTGCCATCGTCTGGCAGGATCGTCGCACTGCGGAAACATGCGCAGCACTGCGCAAGGCCGGGCACGAACCCATCGTCCGCGAGAAGACCGGTCTGTTGCTGGATCCCTACTTTTCCGCAACCAAGGTCGCGTGGATTCTCGATAACGTCGAGGGCGCCCGCTTGCGCGCCGAGCGGGGCGAACTGGCGTTCGGTACGATCGACAGCTTCCTTCTGTGGCGACTTACCGGTGGCACGGTCCACGCAACCGACGTGACCAATGCCGGGCGCACGCTTCTGTACGACATCCACGCGCAACATTGGGATGGCGGACTATGCGAGCTCTTTCGCGTGCCGATGTCCCTCTTGCCGGAAGTGCACGACAGCAGCCACGTCTTCGGAACCACCGACACTGATCTTTTCGGCGGGGCGATCACCATTGCCGGTATCGCGGGCGACCAGCAGGCGGCTCTGTTCGGTCAGGCCTGCTTCACACCGGGCGATGTCAAATCCACGTATGGGACCGGTTGTTTCCTGCTTCTCAACACTGGCGATCAGGCGATTGCATCGCACAACGCGTTGCTGACAACGCCAGCCTTTCGCCTCGACGGCAGGATGACCTATGCGCTCGAGGGGTCGATCTTCGTCGCCGGTGCCGCGGTCAAATGGTTGCGCGACGGTATCGGCATCGTCACGCATGCGAGCGAGACCGATGACATGGCGACCCGAATCCCGGATAACGGCGGGGTATACATGGTGCCGGCCTTCGTCGGTCTGGGTGCGCCATATTGGGATGTTAAAGCACGCGGAAGCATTACCGGATTGACGTTCGATACGACGTCGGCGCACCTGGCGCGCGCTGCGCTCGAAGCGGTCGGGTATCAGACGCTGGATCTGCTCGATGCGATGGTCCGCGACGGCGGACGGACGCCTTCATCGATCCGGGTGGACGGGGGAATGGCGGCCAACGACTGGCTTTGCCAGTTTCTCGCGGACCTCTTGCAGGTCACCATCGAGCGCCCTGAACATATCGAGACGACGGCGCTGGGGGCGGCGTTTCTGGCGGGACTTGCAGTCGGTGTCTGGCCGGATCTCGATGCCATAGCGGCGACCCGAAGTCGCGGCCGTTGCTTTCAGCCAAACATGGATCAGAACGTGCGCGAGCGCCTGCTGCGAGGATGGCGCCAGGCCATTGCCCGCACCCTGACCCGGGAGGACGAGCCAAGTCAGTAGGTATCTGATCCCGGGCTTTGATGGCGCACTGTCGAGTTCCGGATCAAAGAAAGCGCGGAGATATCAGTGGGATGGGAGACACTCGGGCTGTGGGGTGAAGACGTCGGTCGCATCGAACCACTTGCTGGCGGTGTGGCCAACGACGTATGGCGCGTCCGTGTCCGGGGGCACCTCGCGGTGGCTCGTCTTGGGGCTAGGGGCGACGCCGATCTCGCGTGGGAGGCGAGAACTCTTGCAACACCTCGACCGCGAGGGTCTGACCGTGCCGGTACCGATCCCGACGACGGACGGACGTCTGTTTGCGGACGGTCTTGTGGTGATGACTTACGTGGATGGCGGACCGCCCGAGACGGAGGCCGACTGGCGTCGCGTAGCCGAGACACTCCGCCGCCTGCATCGGTTGACTGAGGGCTGGCCGCAGCGCCCTGGTTGGCGATCGTCGACCGACCTCCTGCGCGCCGAGACCGGGACAAGGATCGATCTCAGTGCGATGCCGCCGGAGGGCGTTGCTCGATGCCGAGCCGCGTGGGCGCGGCTCGCCGGACGTCGGACCTGCGTCGTCCACGGCGACCCCAACCCGCGCAACATCCGTATGACCGCAGATCGGGTCGCGATGATCGACTGGGACGAGTCGCACGTCGACGTGCCCGACCTCGATCTGGCGCTACCCCATAACGCTGCCAGTCTCGACGAGGGCGCGTATGACATCGCCGCGCAAGCGTCTGCCGCGTGGGAGGCCGCCGTATGCTGGGACGACGCGTACTCAATCAAGCGACTTGCCGAAGTTCGGGCGGTCTGAACAGCGACAGCGGCTCAACGACCGCTCGGTGAATTTCGACGGATTCAGCGAGGGTATCGGCAGGTTGATGTCCGCCCTGCCAGGTTGTGGCTGCGTCGTCCGGTCCTCAAGAAGCTAGCCAACCTCGCAGGCACGGTCGTCGCACTGCTCGTCGCGCAACACTTCGAGCCAGACGAACATGTCGACCTCGCGCATCGAATAGCCGAGTGCGCGGTAGCCGAGGTCGCCCGTCGTCACCAGGTCGAAGTCTTGCTTGCGTTCCTCGGCCGGGCGCACGTAAGGCGGGATGGTGTTCTCGGCCGGCCAGCCCTTCGACAGGCCCTTGAACATTGGGTAGCGGTCGGCGAGGTGGGCATCGAGCGCGGCGATGAACTTGCATTTGAGCTTGAGCGGCGCGTTCCCTATGAAACGCTGCAGGATCGTCGACATGTCGTCGTCACGCAGCAGCAGGTTCCACAGTGTCTTGGTGAATTCGGCGCCGAGCTGGTCCCGCTGGAACTCCCAGACGATGGCGTGGCTGCCATCGTCGATGAACGTCTGACGCAGGGACTTGGGATCGTTGAGAAGCCGCTTGCGCAACAGGTCGAACTGATTCTCGAAGACTTTGGCGCCATCAATGGGCACGAGCTCCACCAGTTCGCGCCGCGGCGCAGGCGCGTCCTCGCCGCTGGCCTCGATCCACGCGGGACTGCCGAAGCTTGGGCAGTCACGGGCGGCCACGAAATTCACGCCGAGACCAAGAACGTCGGCCAAGACCACGCTGTCGGTTGTCACCGGCGCGGTCACGGTGACGTTCCTGAGCAGACCAAGGCAAGCGAAGATCTCGTCTTTCGGAACGGGCCGATCCGAGACGACCGGCAGCAAGGCCAAAGCACCGCCATTGACCCGGACGGTCGTCGTTACCATGCGCTTCGGCGCTATGACCTCTTCCGCGACATAGGCCCTGCCTCTTTTGCAGGTGTAGCCGTGCATCTCGACAACGACGCCGTCCTCGATAACGACCTCGCCGTCGCAGCCCGTCGGGCAACCGATACAAAGAACGGATTGTGCACGCCGCGTCATGCCGTTCTCTCTGCGGCCAGTTGGTCCTCAGGCCCGGGTTCGTCCAGCACGGGCGCCACAGTGAACTCGATCTCTCGGGCCGAACCGATCTTTTCCCACGGGATGTCGGCGACAATCATCTCGCTCGGCTTGACGGCCTCGTAGTAGCGCTCCCAGGCGATGCGATCGCCCGTATGAAGGCGCAACATGGAGGCGCCCAGGGGGAGCAACGCGCGCATATAGAAGCGCACCGAATACCCTTCAGCGGGCGGCGACAATTTCTGCGGCACGACGTATCGAATCCCGTCGCCCGCGGTAACGGTACGAGAGTCCTTGACCTCTGGCAGTTTTCCAAGGGCGTACAACGCTGCCGAACGTCCGGCGATCTCGGCTTCCTGCGACACCCAGTCAACGAGATCATGCACATGCAACACATTGCCGGCCGCAAAGTAGCCGGCGAGGTTCGTTCGCCGAAATTGATCGACGACGGCGCCGCCCGTCACAGGGTCGATTTCCAATGCGTGCGCGCGACCGAGCTCGTTTTCGGGGATCAACCCCACCGACAGGAGCACGCAGTCACATTCTACCTCGAAATCCGTGCCTGGAATTGGATTCACTTTCTCATCGACCCGCGCGACGGTGACCCCGGTCACGCGATCTTCGCCATGCACTGCGATGACGCTGTGGCTGAGAAGAAGCGGAATCCCAAAATCCTGGAGACACTGCACGATGTTGCGATTGAGGCCGTTCGAGTAGGGCATGATTTCGAACACGGCCTTCACCATGGCGCCTTCGAGCGTCATGCGGCGCGCCATGATCAGGCCGATGTCGCCGGAGCCGACGACCACCACGTTGCGGCCCGGAAGGTAGCCTTCCATGTTGACCATGCGTTGCGCGGCGCCGGCCGTGAACACGCCCGCCGGCCGGCTGCCCGGAATGCGTATGGCACCGCGCGTCCGCTCGCGGCAGCCCATGGAGTAGACCACTGAAGCACAGGTAACGACGCGCAGCCCGTTCTCGGGATTGACGCTCGTTATGATGCCTCCGGGGTCGGCGGAGAGCACGGTCGTATCGAGCCACACATCGATACCCGCCGCCTTCACCAATTCGATGTAGCGATGGGCGTAGCCCGGCCCGGTCAGCTCCTGGTCGAACCTGTGCAGGCCGAAGCCGTTGTGAATGCATTGTTGCAGGATGCCGCCGAGCTCACGGTCGCGCTCGATGATCAGCACCTGTTTGGCGCCCGCCTCTTTCGCGCCAATTGCGGCGGCCATGCCGGCCGGACCGCCGCCGATCGCCACGACGTCATAGCGGGACTCATGCATGGCTCTGCTCCGCGCGCTCCGGTTCGGCATGCGGAAGATCACGCGGGAGATAGAGCCACGAGTCCGCGCTATCCTTCCGCACGGCCGTCACCGGTATTCCCAGTTCGCGGGCCAGGATCGCGGTCACTCGCGGTCCGCAGAACCCGCCCTGGCACCTGCCCATGCCTGCGCGCACGCGCCGCTTGACGCCGTCCATCGTCCGGGCGCCGCACGGGGCGCGGATCGCCGCTACGATTTCGGCTTCGGTAATCGACTCGCAGCGGCAGATAATCCGGCCATGGAGCGGGTTCGTCTCGATGAGCTTCGCCCGTTCGCTCGTGCTCAAGTCGGCGAATTTCGGCCGGACCGGATTGATCGGCAAGAACGCTGCGTTCGGCGAAAGTTTCAAGCCTGCCTCGCCGAGAAACTCGACGACCGTCTCGGCAATGGCGGGGGCAGAGGTCAGACCCGGCGACTGGATGCCCGCGGCGTGGACCAGCCCGCTGACGACCGGAGAAGGGCCGATGATGAAGTCTTTGCCTGCGACGGCTCTGACGCCTGCGAATTCGGTGATGGCGTTGGCCAGCGGCAGCTTCGGCACCATGCGCTGAGCGCCCGAAATGATCTCGGCAAATCCACCCCGGGTTGTCTCATGATCATCGAGGTCGGCGACATCGTTCGCGTTCGGGCCGATGAAGACATTGCCGTGAACCGTCGGCGACACCAGGATGCCCTTGGACACTTTGGTCGGGGTCGGGAAGACGACCGAGCGCACCAGGTCGCCGACGGAGTGGTCGAACAGAACATATTCGCCGCGTCTGGGCGTGATGGTGAAGCTTTCGTCGCCGGCCATCCGCGCGACCTCACCCGAATGGACCCCGGCCGCGTTGACGACGAAGTGCGTCTCGATGCGGCCGAGCGTGGTTTCAACGGCCGTCGTCCTGTTGCCGGCCACTTCGATGCCGGTGACCGCACACTCGGTGACGACGCGGGCACCGTTGAGAATGGCGTTTTCGGCGAACGCGATCGTCGCCGAAAACGGGCAGACGATAGCGGCCGTCGGCGCCCACAGTGCGCCCTTAACGTCCAGCGAAAGATTGGGCTCGTGCTGAAGCACCTCGTCGCGGCCCCACAAGGCAAGGCCGGTCAAACCGTTTTCGATGCCACGGCGGCGAAGCTCTTCGAGAGTGCCGCGCTGCGCTTCGTCGAGCGCCACGACCAGGGATCCGACCCTGCGCCGTGGGATTCCGAGGTCCTCGCTGATCGCCTGATAGAGGTGCGCTCCGCGCACGTTCAGGCGCGCCTTCCAGGTGCCTGGCTCGGCGTCGAACCCTGCGTGCAGGATCCCGCTGTTGGCCTTCGACGTGCCCATGGCGACGTCGGGCGCGCTTTCGAGCAAGACGACGGTCAGGGAATAGCGGGACAATTCGCGCGCAATCGCGCACCCGACGACACCGCCGCCAATTACAACGACGTCCGCTTGTTTTGGAAGTCGAGCCATGGCCGCGCGCTCAACCATGCCAGTTCCTTTCCGATTTCGGCCAGCGATGCCAGCCGCACGCGGACTGCCTGCAACGGCAGCTCAGCCGACCGCCCGTCTCCACCGCGCACGATACATCCTCCAAACCTCTATCATCGGAGTGAATTGCCAGCCAAGCCGAGCCGCAAGTGCCTTGTTCAACAGCCTGCTAGAGCCAAGTTCACTTTTCCGAAATGGGGTCGGACGGGGATATCGTCTAGGTTGCCGCGCGTCGCTGATACCCGAGTAACGCCCCACGACCGGAATTGGGCAGAGACGATTTCGCGTCGGACTGCCAGCACAGCCAGCCACCAAGCGAGCATGAACTGCCCAGCTCCACGGGCTCAACCGAGCGGTTGTCGGCGCGACCCGGAAATCCCGC
>CAVVPK010000048.1:0-135044 GCA_963750065.1 uncultured Alphaproteobacteria bacterium | reverse complement strand
TTCCAAGCCGGAATCCAAGCCCGATGCGAAGGGGGATTTGAAGTCTCTGCCCGTTGCCGAGGTCGAGAAGAGACTGGCGTCGTCGCCCGATGGCTTGACGCAAGCCGAAGCGGAAAAGCGGCTTGCGCAATACGGTCCGAACGAGATCGAGGAGAAGAAGACCAACGAGTTCCTGAAATTCCTTTCCTATTTCTGGGGTCCCATCCCGTGGATGATCGAAGCGGCGGTGATTCTTTCGGCGGTCGCCCGGCATTGGCCGGATTTTGCGATCATCCTGGCGCTGCTTCTGGCCAACGCCGCGGTCGGCTTCTGGGAGGAACATCAGGCCGGCAACGCGATCGCGGCGCTGAAGGCGACGCTGGCGATCAAGGCCCGTGTGATACGCGACGGAAAGTGGGCTAACCCGGCGGCACGAGATCTGGTGCCGGGCGATGTTATCCGCCTGCGCCTAGGCGACATCGTGCCGGCGGATGCGCGGCTTCTCGACGGCGACGCGATCGAGGTCGACCAATCCGCCCTGACGGGGGAATCGCTACCGGCTTCGCGCAAGCCCGGGGACGCCGTGTTTTCGGGGTCGATCGTCCGCCAGGGTGAGATCGGCGCTTTGGTCTACGCCACTGGCGCGCACACCTATTTCGGCAAGACGGCCGAACTGGTGCAACAGGCGCACACCGTCAGCCATTTCCAGCGCGCCGTTCTGAAGATCGGCAACTACCTGATCATCCTCGCGGTGGCTCTGGTGGCGCTGATCATCACGGTGGCCCTGTTCCGCGGCGACCCGATTCTTACCACGCTGCAATTCGCCCTGGTGCTGACGGTGGCCGCGATCCCCGTGGCAATGCCGACGGTTCTGTCCGTGACCATGGCGGTCGGCGCGCGCCTGCTCGCCGGCAAGCAGGCGATCGTGACGCGGCTGGCGGCCATCGAGGAATTGGCTGGCGTCGACGTGCTGTGCGCCGACAAGACCGGCACGCTGACTTAGAACAAGCTGACGCTGGGCGATCCGTTCGGCTTGAACGGCATCCCGGCGGATCAACTCATTCTCGACGCCGCACTGGCGTCGCGGGCGGACAACAAGGACACCATCGACCTCGCCGTGCTCGGCGGCCTGAAGGACGATCAGGCCCTGAAGCCCTATCAGGTAACCCACTTCCAGCCTTTCGATCCCGTCCACAAACGCACGGAAGCCACCGTCACGGGCCCGGACGGCAAGGAATTCAAGGTCGCCAAAGGGGCGCCGCAGGTGATTCTGGAATTGTCGGCCAATGCCGCTGAGGTCAAACAGGCGGTCGACAAGGCAGTCGACGAATTCGCGGCGCGGGGTTTTCGCGCTTTGGGCGTGGCGCGTGCCGAGGCCGATGGGCCATGGCAGTTTTTGGGCGTCCTGCCGTTGTTCGACCCGCCCCGGGAGCAGGCCAAGGCGACCATAGCGACGGCTCGAGACATGGGGGTGTCGGTCAAGATGGTGACCGGCGATGCGCTGGCCATCGCCCGGGAAACCGCGGGAAATTTGGGGCTCGGCACGAACATCCTCGACGCCAGCGGTTTCGGCGACGCAAAGCATCAGGAGACGGCCCAATTTGTTCAATCCATCGAGCATGCCGACGGATTTGCGCAGGTCTTTCCGGAGCACAAATTCCACATCGTCGATGTCCTGCAGCAGCGCGGCCACATCGTCGGCATGACGGGGGACGGCGTGAATGACGCCCCGGCGCTGAAGAAGGCCGACTGCGGCATCGCCGTATCCGGCGCGACGGACGCAGCGCGTGCGGCGGCCTCGATCGTGCTGCTGACACCTGGCCTCTCGGTGATCATCGACGCGATCAAGGAGAGCCGCCGCATCTTCCAGCGCATGAACAGCTACGCGATCTACCGCATCGCCGAGACGATCCGCGTCCTGCTCTTCATGACGTTGGCGATCCTGGTTTTCAATTTCTATCCGTTGACGGCGGTGATGATCGTGATGCTGGCGTTGCTCAATGACGGCGCCATCCTGTCGATTGCCTATGACAACGTTCACTACAAGGACAAGCCCGAGGCTTGGAACATGCGGATGGTGCTGGGGACCTCCACGGTGCTCGGCATTATCGGCGTGGTGTCCGCCTTCGGCCTGTTCTATCTCGGCGAGCGCGTCTTCCACCTCGACCGCGCCCATATCCAGACGCTGATGTATCTGAAGCTGTCCGTCGCCGGCCATCTGACGATCTTCCTGACGCGCACGCGTGGTCCCTTCTGGTCCATACGGCCTGCCAGGATCTTGCTGTTAGCTGTGTTCGGTACGCAGCTGATCGCCACCCTTATCGCCGTCTATGGATTGTTCATGACACCGCTCGGCTGGGGTTGGGCGTTGTTCGTCTGGGGCTATGCCCTGGCGTGGTTCCTTGTGAACGACCGTGTGAAGCTGATCGCCTATCGGATTTTCGATCCAACTGCCACGCCGCTGTTGGCGAAAGCGACCCTTGACATGACACCGCAGATCGCCAGGCGTGCCCACCAGCGGTACGAGCGGCGAGGCCGCCGTGAAGGCGATGCCCTTCAGGACTGGGTCCAGGTAGAGCGGGAGATTCGGGACAACGGCCCCCCCAAGTAAACCGGTATGGGAGTGGTTCCAGCCGAGTTCAGCTCGAGCAGGATCCCTATTGAAGGGCATGCCCGAGGCGAAATTGGAAGCGGACAGTTTTCCGGAGTGATTCTGCTGCGGCAGCCATGGAACGGCTCGGCACGCTCCGGCTGAGTAAATCTCGCACCCATGCTTGCTGTCAGGCCTTGTCGCCGCAGGCGAGCAACGGATACGTCGCCTTCGGCGGCCGCGCAAATCCACCTCGAACTCGCAGCCACCGACCGCATTGCGGTCGAACCGATCACGGCGCTCAGCTCTGAGTAGTTTCCGAGTCTGCCGCCTGGGCCGAGCCAGTTGTTACCGTTGGGAGCATCTATTCGCCTCCGCAAAGTGGCCAACCTGCCGAAAGGTGACAGCCAATGAACGTGACGACGATGCCGAGGTCGGCAGCCCACCTTCCGTCTGTTGCACAAACGACTGCAACCGTGGGCGCTCCGGTCTACCGCGGTCCCGGCACGAAGGCGCTTGAGGATCACGCGAAACCGCGCGTCACCGCGCCCACGGACACGATCCGTCAAAGCCACGAGGACACGACTTGCGGAACCGACCTGCACATCCTCAAGGAGGACGTTTCGACCTGTGAGCCGGTGTCGAGCCGGTAGCGGAGGCCGTTGCTGATGAAAACGATCGAGGCGGTGCGGCTAGGGCTGTCGGCTGCGGCCTGAACCGGGCTTCCGGACCGCTGGGACCTCGCCTTGCCCGAATTTGCCGGCGATTCAAAAGGCCCCGCGACCCGGGCGCCTTCCGCGTCAGCGAGCTTGCGCTGAGCACTTTCGATCTTCTCGGGTCGTCGCGACCGGCGAACGGGCGAGGTATTGTTGAGGGTATTGGAGGGGACAGGTTAGTCACGAACGTCATTCGGGCCAATCGAATCGCGCAAACAAGAGCCCAACGAGGGCAATGCCGCGCAAGGCGTCGTGGCGACCGCACAGATGTTCCTCATGGGAGGTTTGGGCGGACCATCTGGAACACATCGAATATCAATGACCGCCTTTTACCCAAACCTCCACTCCAACCCATGGGCATTGTCTTCTTCGTTCGCCTAGGGAGCGCTACCTCCACTGTCGGCGACGGATTCCAAACGTCAACGCGGCGCACCTTCAAAGTGAACGGAGGCGGTCGAGGTTTCAGGGGCGTAGTGACAGGGGCCCCCGTCACCCACAACCGTCACTCACTTTGACAACGTTGGGATTGGTCGATCGTCAGTATCACGGTCCGGCCTCCCAGGACCGCCGCCATTTGGAAAGGACGGGCAACCTATTGATATTGTAGAGGTGCATTTCGACGAATTTTTCCAAATGCGCCTTGAATTCATTGAATAACCAAGCGGGTTTTGATTCCGCCATTCGGAGGTTCGATTCCTCCCGCCCCAGCCAGACCCAATGCACTGAATTCGTTGTGGAAACCGGTTTGTTCTTACGCCGGCACTGGGCTGCATTTGGAAAGAGCTCGTCCGCCATTCCTCGCCCCTGCGCACGTTGCCGCCTTGGCTATCCGAGAAGCCATGCCTGGCTCCCTGGGGTAGGAGCCAACTCCAATAGCTTGAAAGAATGCCCGCATGAGACTATATAGTGTCTCAATTGAGCGGGAGTTTAGAATGTTGACAATCGAGAGCCTTGCCGACGTCCTTGGCCTTCCCAAGGCTCGTGTGCCGCATTCGACCATTGGGTTTGTCGCCAGAATAGAAGATGGCTTGCCAATCGCCGCGCTCGACCGCGTTGCGAATATCGTGGCGCCGGGTGATGTCCAATTCAAGTATCGGTTGGTACCTCGGGCGACTTACGAACGGCGCAAAAACGGGAAGGTGCTGTCACCTGAAGAGGGGACGCGGCTGGCGCGACTTGCTCGCGTCTGGGCAGTGGCCCGCGACGTTTGGGGAGACGATGCGGAAGCGCGGGATTTCCTGTTCCGTTCTCATGCCATGCTGGAGGACAAGCGTCCCGTCGACGTTGTCATCCAGAGTGAGTTCGGTGCCGAAATGGTGGTCGATATTCTGGGGAGCCTGAAGTACGGCAGCGCCGTGTGACGGTGCAGGTTCTCGACCGGGCTCTGACTGCCTTTCGGATTGGGGACCCGACTGGAACATTCCCGATCTTTGATGCCACCGGTTCGACGCTGGCGCCCGGACGCTGGAATACGCCGGGAAGCCCGATGATCTATTCGTCGGAACACTATTCCACCGCCCTTCTCGAAAAGCTTGTGCATGGTAGTGGGCGGTTGCCTCCCAACCAGCACTATGTCGAGATCACCATTCCGCGGGGCCTGAGCTACGAGACGTTTTCACAGCCTGCCTTGCCGGGTTGGGACTCAATGCCGGCGACGGTCAGCAAGGTCTTCGGAGAGGCATGGTGTGTGGAACGACGGAGCGTCGTCCTCATCGTGCCCAGCGTCGTGGCACGGCTCGACAACAACATTCTGGTCAATCCGGCGCACCCGGAGTTTTCGTCGATAACTGCGGGCCTGCATCAGCCGGTCTATTGGGATCGACGTTTGTTTGGGGCCTGAAGGATGAAACCTCACGCGCAGGGCCTACGAACTAGTCTAGCGTAGCGACGCGCCGAAGCGGCCACAACGCTTCCAGATCTTGGGCACATTGTACGATCTCACCCACCTCTCAAACCCTGGATTAGTTGCCAACCCCGACATTGGCTTGGCGCACACCAGCCCGAAGTTCGTCGCCAGCCACACAAGCTGCTCGCGCGCCGGCTTGTTATTGCGTGGGGCCTGACCCCCCACGATGTTGAGCCTCCTGCGAAATCCCTTGCGGCGTCAGGGGGGCGTTCGGCGCGCTCACGCCAGTCCCTAGTCTAGCTCACGCTCGATCAGCTCGGCGAAATGAAGCGTCGTCAAACCTTCCCAGCGCAGACCGATGATCTGTACGCCGACCGGCAAGCCCGCCTGAGCGCATGTTGAAGGAAGCACGGGAAATCTCGCAATTCCTACCCAAGCGCGTCCGGGCACCCAATCGGCATCTGCTCCCAGGCCCTACCAGACGAGTGGAATGAGCACTTTCGTTCTTGCGGCATAGGCTTTGTACTGCTCGCCGTAGTGGCCGGCGAGATGCCGATCGAGAAGCGGCGCGTTGAAGAATGAGCTGCTCCCCGATCCTTGGACAGTTTTCGGGGGGATTTAAGCTACTTTCTGCCTCTGCTGGTCGGTTTCGATCTGGTTGAAGTAGACCACGGCGGGCGGTTGTCCGCCATGGGCGGCATGAGGCCGCTGGTGATTGTAGAAGGCGATCCACTGAGCGACGCCAGCCTTGGCTTGCGAGCCGGTCTCCCAAGCGTGCAGATAGACGCACTCGTACTTCAGGGATCGCCACAGGCGCTCGATGAAGATGTTGTCGATGCAGCGCCCCTTGCCATCCATCGAGATCCGGGTGCCAACCCGTCTCAGCCGGTCAGTCCAGGCGAAGCCGGTGAACTGACTGCCCTGATCCGTGTTCATGATCTCGGGCGGGCCGAAGCGGTGGATCGCCTCATTCAGCGCCTCGATGCAGAAGTCCGCCTCCAGCGTGTTGGAGATGCGCCAGGCCAGCACCTTGCGGGTGAACCAGTCCATGATGGCGACCAGATACAAGAAGCCCCGCCGCATCGGCAGATAGGTGATGTCAGCGCACCAGACCTGGTTGGGCCGTTCCACCCGCAGGCCGCCCAGCAGATAGGGATAGGTCTTGTGCCCCTTGGCCGGCTTGCTGGTGTTGGGCTTCTGATAGATCGGCATCAGGCGCATGAGCCGCATCAGTCGCCGGATGCGCTTGGGGTTCACCGCGCGGCCCTCGTTCTGCAGGTGCCAGGTCATCTGTCGGACGCCGTAAAACGGGGTTTCCAGGAACTGCCGGTCGATGAGCTGCATCAGGGCGAGGTTCATTTCGGTCTCGCCACGCGGCTGGTAATAGAACGACGACCGAGAGATCGACAGCAGGCGGCACTGCGCCCCGATCGACAAGGCCGGATGGTCGGGTTCGATCATCTGCCGCCTCACTTGCCGGTCCAGGGCTTGAGCTTTCGTGACAAAAAATCGTTGGCGACCGCCAGCTCCCCGATCTTGGCGTGCAGCTCCCGAACCGTCTCCTCGCCGACCTCGGCGGCCTTCTTCTTCCCGCCGCGCTCGAAGATGTCCGCTGCCCCTTCGAGCAGCGCCTTCTTCCATTGATGGATCATCGTCGGATGCACGCCGTAGTCGGCTGCCAGCTCCGACACCGTGCGCTCGCCCTTCACGGCTTCCAGCGCCACGCGAGCCTTGAAGCCCGCCTCATGGTTCCTGCGTTTCGGCATGTCCTGGTCTCCTCTCCTTGAAGACCAGCAGACGTCAGATCGTAGCTTCCGTCACTGTCCGAAATTCGGGGAGGCGCTCAGAAACGGCGAACGAGCGGCGATGGGCCTTGGCGGCCGACCGGTTGAAGCAGCGCCGCACAAGTTAGCACGAAGCCAGCGGCGCTCGAACGGAAGCTCATGATTCCGTCGCCAGCCCTCAAGAAGCGCCGGTGCGCTCGCCGATTGACGATCCCGCCATCGGTTGTAAATCGGGAGTTGCGCCCGCAATCAGGTCAGAAATCAACGAATCCGAGCGCAATCCCGCCAGAGAACGTTGGACCCCGGTTCCCCTCCCTCCGCCAGGCTTTCGCTCACGGCAGTTTCGCTTCAGAGCTTGGCGCAGTGTTCTTCGATTGGCGCCGGAATAGCGGGCCCATGAAAGACGTTTGCGCCGCGGTCGGGCGCTTCAGGCGATCGCCCGCGCGCCCGCCTTGGAGGGCTTGCGGGCCGTCTTGTGGGCGATCACCGTTTCCCGCTCGACCAGCGCAACCGGCAACTTTATCCGCCGGCTGCGGCGGCGCGGGTTCTCGATGCGCGACAGAAGCAGCCCGACGGCCGTGCGGCCGAGCCCCTCGAATGGTTGCTGGATGGTGGTGAGCCCCGGACGTACGACCGCAGCCCATTGCACATCGTCGAAGCCAATGACCGACACATCGCGCGGAACGGACATGCCCAACGCTTCAAGGCGGCGCATCAGGTCGATTGCCATGAGGTCCTGGCTGCACACGATCGCGGTGACCTCGCGCGCGAGCACCTTCGCCACGATCTGGTCGGTGATTGTCTCGTCAAGCGGTGTGAATATCTCCCAGACGATCTCGCCGTCCGGGGAGAACGACTCACAGAACGACTTCCTCCGAATGGCGATGCAGCCAGGCTTGGGGCTGGTCACCATGCCGATGTGCCGATGGCCCAGCGAGCGAAGGTACTCGGCCGTGATCTGGCCGCCCTGCATGTCGTCCGACGTCACCGAATTCGGCGCCCTTGATGGGATGCCCGATCATCACCGTGGGAACGCCGAGGTCGTATACCGCGTCGATGTCCTCGGTGGTCAGAACGCCGTCGACGCCGTGGCCCTTGAGATCACCGAGGCGCTCCGCGACCTCCTGCTTCGAACCGCTGGTGTCGGCGATCAACACGGCATAGCGCGCTTCGAGCGCCGCCTTCTGGACGTAATGCGCCAGTTCGGGGAAGAAGGGGCGCCGGATGTCGGAAATCACCAGGCCGATTGCCCGGCTGCGGCCCGTGCGCATGAATTGCGCCGACTTGTTGGGCACATATCCGAGTTCGTCGGCGATCCTGCGCACCATCTGGCGGACCGGATCGCTGACCGAACCCCGGTTGTTGACGACACACGACACCGTCTGCGCCGACACGCCGGCGGCGTTGGCAACGTCCCGCAGGGTAATGACGCCCCCAGAGAACGCGCCCTGACGTTGCTTACCCTTGTTGCTGGCCATGTCGATGGAATTCCGATCGTCGGTTTCTTCAGGCGCGCGCCGACGTCTACGTCACGCTTGCGGCTCCATATCATCGTCGAACTCGAGGAGTTCAATCAAGCCGCCGAGTTGTGGCAAAGTGTTGAAATAGGCGTAGCGACCGCCACCCGCATCGAACCCGCCCATCTGGATCAGCTCGTGGCCGCGTCCCTCCAGATAGGCGCGCTGCTTGGTGAGATTGCGCGTCTTGATGCCAACATGGTGGAAGCCGGGGCCCCTAGACTCCAGCAGGTCGCGCCAGGCGCTTTTCTCCGGTCCGGGCTCGATAATCTCGATGCTCATTGCCCCCAGCTCGATGAAACGGATGCGGCAGGTGAACACGCCCCCCTTACCCTTGTATACCGCATTGGCATCCGGGTTGACGGTCCGCACCGGGCCCGCCGGGACATTCAGCAGATCTCCAAGCCAGTCGGCCGTACGATCGAGGTCATCGGTGACAAAACATAACTGAATGATGCCGCCGTCGCTCAGGATGGAATTGTCCAAGTCAGTCTCCTCTTTGCCGGTGAAACTCATGCTGCGGGAATCGGCGCAAACGATCCCGTCGGCGTATCGGGAGTGAAAAAGCCGCCACTGGTCCGGGTGCTCATGTGCGGCAACTGCGCCAGCAGCTTTTCGGCGATTTCCTCGGGCCGACGCGTGTCGTCCCGGCTCATGCGGTCTACGAGTTCCGGCAGCCACTCCGCGGCGACCGGACTCTTGGCATGGAGCTGGCTCATGGCCGTGTTGACGAGGCCCGGATCGGCGAGAAAGACGCTGATGCGCGAGCCCGCCTGCCGCAGTTCCTCGCTGAGCGCTCTGGTGAACTCGGTTACGCCAGCCTTTGCCACCGCGTAACCCGAGCCGCCACCCGGACGGCCGCCGCCCATGTTGACGACGATACCGCTGTCGCGCCGCATCATCAGCGGCAGGACCGTGCGGGTCACCAGATAGGTACCCAGGACATTGACGCGCACGTCGTCGTACCAGTCGTCGATGTCCGATTGCCAGACCGGCGCCATGCTGACGAACCGGCCGGCGTTGTTGAACAGCAGGTCGGGCGACGTGCCACTCTCGTAGGCCGACGCAACAGCGCGCTCAAGTCCGGGGGCATCGGTGGTATCGGCGACCAGGATGCGTACGCGGCCGGATTGCACCTCGCTGGCGTAGACGTCGCGCATGGCCGCTTCGGACCGCGCCAGCACGTCCACGCTCCAGCCCGAGGACAGCAGCGCCTTGGCAATCGCCACGCCGATACCGCGGCTGGCGCCGGTTACCAAGGCAAGCGAGTTCGATGAATGGGATGGTTGCACGCTGTACTCCATGGCTTGCTATCCGGTCAGCCCCGCGCGCGCGATGCCCTGCACTATCAGCCGGTTGAAGATGAGGTAGGCGGCGACGACGGGGATCGCGGACAGAAGGGCCGCGGTCATGACGATGTTGGTGGGGTATTTGGCGCCGATGGCGAAATAGCTCGCCACCTGGAGGCTGACTGGATACATCCTGCTGTTATTGGCGACGACCAGAGGCCACAGGTAACTGGCCCAGGTGGCAATGAACGTCAGGATCGCAATGGTGACCACCCCGGTTCGCGCCACCGGCAGGGCCACGGACCAGAAGGTACGGATGTGGCCGGCGCCATCGATCCGGGCGGCTTCGATGAGTTCCTTCGGCACCACCCGCATGTATTCGGTCAGGAAGAACAGCGCGAACGCGGACGCCGCGGTCGGCACTACGATGCCCTGGATCGTGTTGAGCCAGCCTAAGCTCGCCACGATGCGTTGCGTCGGAATGATGATGACGGCCAGAGGCAGCATCAGGCCGACCAAGCAGAGCCCGTAGAGGATCCTGCGGCCGCGGAACTGATGGTGGGCAAACTCGAAACCTGCCGCCGACGCCAGCAGCGCCACGAGCGCGGCGGCGAGCGCGGCGTAGATCGTCGAGTTGAGCGTGGATCGCGCAAAATCGCCGCCCGCAAGCACATCGCTGATGTTTTTCAGTCCGCCCGCGATCGATGTCGGATAGAGCCGCGGCGACAGGGAGAGGGCCGACCCGGCTTCGGCGAAGACGACATTGACCATCCACCAGATCGGAAGCAGGGCAATGACACAAAGCAGGATCGCGACCGCCCATTTGAGCGACCACCAGAACCGCGACATGACGGAAGCGGCCATCTCAGCGCCCCCTTGCCAGCAGTGCGCGGCCGCCGAACAGGACCACGGTCGCAAAGATGATCAGCAGCATCAGCAGCACGCCGATGGCGGCGCCCTGACCAAAACGGAGCGAGCCGAAGCCGCTCGCCACCGATTGCATGACGGGAAAGAGCAGTCCTGCGCCGGCGCCGCCTTGCCCTTCGACGAAGCCGGACTTGCTGAGCAGCCACGGCAGATCGAAGATCTGGAAGGCCCCGAACAGGGCATTGATCATGATGATGAAGGCGATCGCCCGTAGCTGCGGCAGGATGATCAGGAAGACCTCCTGCAGGGGATTGGCGCCGTCGATGCGGGCCGCCTCGAGGGTATCGCGCGGGATGGCTTTGAGCCCGGCATAGAACAGCAGCATGTTGAACCCGGCGCTGCGCCATGTTTCCACGATGACCAGACCGAGGAGCATGTATTTGGGATTGGACAGCCACCCGATATTGCCCAGGCCGAACACCGAGGTGAGCTGATTGAACAACCCGAACTGCGGCACCAGCATCCATATCCAGATCGCCGCAGTCAGGAACAGCGGCATGATGAAGGGCAGGAGCAGGATGCCGCGTAGCAAGGTGGCGACCGGCGGCGCGAAGCGGTCTACGAAGATTGCCAAGGCGAGGCCTGTGCCAACCCCGATCGGCACCTGCATGGCCACGAAGGCAAACAGGTTGGCGAACGCGTGCACGATGTGCGGGTTGGCGAAGAGGGCGCGGAAGTTGGCGAGGCCGACGAAGCGCATCGCGCCGACGCCATCCCATTTGACCAGGCTGATCCAGACGCCCGTCAGGATCGGTATGATGATGAAGACCAGATAGACGCACAAAAAAGGCGACAACAGCAGGTAGGACCAGCCCGCTCCGTCTCCGAGTTGTCCCGGGCGGGCGCGTATTGCGCCCGCCCGGGAAGTGTCTGCCATGAGAGCCGTGCTCATCTACGCGCTCCCGGTCGGCTGCCCGTCTACTGCAGCGCCGCGTTATACTGGCTGATGATCGTGGCGGCGGCCTCTTCGGGCGTGGAAGTGCCCTGCTTCAGATCGGAAGCGCCCTGTGCGAAGGCGTTGGGCGCATCGGCCGGAACCGCCTCGAGGAACGGCGCATCGTTGATCGTCTGCTTGATGACCTCCGCCTGCTGCTGAATGAAGGGGCTGGCTTTGACGGCTGGATCCTGCAACGCGACGTCGTTGGCGATGAAGCGGCCGGCAACCACCGAGAAGGCTGCCGCCTGCGGCGCGTCCGTCAGGTAGGTGACGAGCTTCCAGGCGGCATCCTTGTGCTCGGAGCCGACCGGAATGCCGAAGAATTCGCCGTCGTAGACGCCGCCGTGCTTGGCTGCGGTTTCGCCGGGGACGGCAATCGAATCGAACTTGAGGCCCTGCGGTTCGGCCGCCACCAGCGACGGGTAGGTCCAAGCACCGGAAACCAGGAACGCCATCTTGTCCGTGGTGAACAGGTCCAGTTCGCCCTGTTCGAGGGAATCGACCGGCGCCGCGTAGGGCTGGGTCGCCTTCATGAAGGTGAGGGCCTTGGTCAGCTTGTCCTGTTCAAGTGTTGATTGGCCGTCCTTCAGTTCGAATACGGCACCTGGTACGCCGCCGTAGTAGTTGGTCACATTGAACCAGCCCACCAACTGATTGGCGATTGCGTAGTTGCCCGAGTCCTTGACCTTCTTCATCTGCGCCAGCCACTCGTCCCAGGTCTTGGGCTGGTCGGCGGGATCGATGCCGGCGGCCTTGAGGACGTTGAGGTTGCGATAGACCACCGAAGCCGTCGTCGTGTACGGAATGCCCAACAGCTTGCCGCCCTTGGTCAACACGTTGACGAAGGACTTGGTGAACTGGTTGCGGAAGGCGTCAGGCGAGGCGTCCCAGTACGGCGTCAAGTCGGTGAGGACGCCGGCCTGCACAAGCGATGAGGCACGCAACTGGGTGGCCACCACGTCGACGCCGGGTGAACGGCCGTTGGCGATCAGCCCTGCGATGATCTCGGTCGACTGTTTGGCGCTGATCTGGATGTCGATGTTCGGATTCTGCTTCTCGAATTCGGCGATCTGACGCTTGAGCTCGTCGCCCTGCGTCCCGGTTGTCCAATCGGCGAACAGCCAGATGTTGAGCGTGGTCTTTTCTGCGGCCATGCTTGCCGAAGCCAGCAGCATGGTGGCGGTGAAGACCGCCGTGGCAATCTTGAATCTCATCAGTTCCCTCCCATTTGACCGACGCCGCCATGTGAGGCGCGATACAGCAAGACCTCTTGCTCCGCAGTGGGCTGCGATGGTCTGCGACGATCGACAGCGAGATCGTGGCGCCGCACGAAGCGCCTTGTCAACACGAAAATTTAACGTTCACGTAAAAAACATTTAACGTTCACGTAAAATCACGTAAGCATCCGCACTGGCCGTCGGCGGAACACCTGCGTGGGCCCGCCGCCGGAAGTGGAGGAGAAGTGCGTTGTCCAGACACCAGTCCCTTCTTTCGGTCCGTGGCGCCAGCATCGTAGACGCAACGGGCCAAGCGATTTCACTGCGCGGCTACAACGCCGGCGGCTGGCTCAACATGGAGAACTTCCTCACCGGCTATCCGGCGAGCGAGTCCGCACAAAGGGCCGCTCTGCGGCAAGCCCTCGGGCCGGCCAAGTACGAATTGTTCTTCGACACCTTCTACCAGAGCTTCTTCGGCGAGGACGATGCAGCCTATTTGGCGTCGATCGGGCTCAATTGCGTCCGCATCCCCTTCAACTATCGCCGCTTCGAGGACGACAGCCGACCGCTGGAATACAAAGAAGAGGGCTTCCGCGAACTCGATCGCGCGATCGCCGCCTGCGCCAAGAGCGGCATCTACGTCGTACTCGATCTGCACGCGGTGCCCGGCTCCCAGAACCAGCACTGGCACTCGGACAACCGCACGCATGTCGCAATCTTCTGGGAGCATCCGCACTTCCAGGAGCGGGCGACACGTCTGTGGGTGACACTGGCGCAGCGCTACAGGGATGAGCCGGCGGTTGCCGGCTACAATCTCCTCAACGAACCTGGCGACATCACTCACCAGGCCATGAAGGCGTTTTACGACCGAACCGTCACGGCCATTCGTCAGGTTGACGACCGGCACATCATTTTCGTCGACGGCAATCGCTACGCCACGGATTTCTCGGCCTTTGCCGCCGGCGACTACGGCAACGCCGTCTTCGTTGCCCACGATTACCACCTGCCGGGATTCGCCGACGGAGGCCCTTATCCCGGCATTTCGCGTGGCGTCTTCGTCGACCGCGATCAGGTACGGGCCACGTTCCGAAGCCGCACGGAGTTCATGCGGGACGCCGGCCTGCCTATCTGGATCGGCGAATGCGGTCCGCTGTTTCCCCGCCAGGCCGACAACCTCGAGCAACGCTACCAGCTGCTCGAAGACGAACTTGCTATCTACAATGAGCACGGCGCCGGATGGGCGCTGTGGGCCTACAAGGACGTCGGCGGACAGGGTCTGGTCTTTGCCGATCCGGAATCGCCCTGGATGCAGGCGGTCGCGCCTATTGTCGAAAAGAAGAGGCGGCTCGGGGTTGACGGTTGGGGCTCGACCGATGCCGAGATCCGGCAAGTGATCCAGCCCATAGAGGACATCTTCGAGCGGGAATTCCCGGATTTTGATCCCTATCCCTTCGGCCGCGCCGACTACATCGCGACGCTCGTGCGCAACATCCTGCTTGCCGAGCCCATGTTGATTGATTTCGCGCGCCGGTTTGATGGCAGCAAGTTGACTGACGAGATGATCGTGGACCTGGCCGAGAGCTTCTCCTTCGCCAACTGCATCGTGCGCCAGCCGGTTGCCGATATCATTGCCCGCGCGGCGCGGGCGCCGGTCATTCCGGGCCGGTAAGCGGCAGGCCGGGCAGGTCGCCGGTCTCAGGTTTGCGCCTTATCCGCGCCAGATGTTCTCGAGCTCGTCCCAAAGCACCGCGGGAATCGGATGCGCGGCGAGCGCAATCGTCTCCGCGACACGTGCCGGCGACGAAATGCCGATGACGGTCGAGGCGATCCTGTTGTCGCGCAGCGAGAACTGCAATGCCGCCGCCGCCAGCGGTACGTCGTGCCCGGCGCACGCCTTCTGCATTTGTGTGACCTGGGCCAGCCGCCGGTCGTCGGCCGGCGCATAGGCGTACTTGGCCCCCTTGCTCGCCCCGCGCGCCAGGATGCCGCCGCCATATGGCGCCGCGTTGACAAAAGCCACGCCGCGGGATGCGCATGCCTCGATCAGGACCTCGGCGTCGCGCTCGATCAGCGTGTAGTGATTGTGATTGAGGATGACGTCGAAGATGCCCGTCGACAGATAGTCGTTGAGGAAACGCAGCGAGCCGGTGGCGACACCGATCGCCTGTGCGATGCCTTCCTCCTTGAGCGTGTGCAGCGCCGCGACTGCCCCTTCCCGACGCATGCTGGCCGCATAGTCCATGTGCAAGTCGGGGTCGTGCAGGTACAGCAACTGAAACGTCGTCAGGTTCAGCCGCTCGAGGCTCTCCTCGGCTGAGCGGCGCACCCGTTCTCCGGAAAAGACGTGCGACCCCGGCAAGGGGTCGACCTTGCTGGCCAGCACGAATCCTTCCGGCAGACCGCCGATCTCGCGCAGCGAGCGGCCGATCGCTTGTTCGGCCCGACCGTCTCCGTAGCCATTCGAGGTGTCGACAAAATTGAACGGGCTCGACCACACCGCGCGCAGCGTCTCGAGTGCGCGCGGCAAATCCACCGCGTAGCCGTACAATTGCGGCATGCTGGCAAGCGGACTGGTGCCGATGCAGATGCGCGACACCTGCAGTCCAGTTCGACCGAGCGGAACCCGCGTTGACAGCACTCCTGACATCAGGCCTCTCTCTTGATTGCCGCCCAAATCAACGTTAACGTTAAACGTGATGCTTGGACCCGGTCAATACCTGCGGGAGGGGTGTGCGGCCGGCGGCTGCGCGCGGGGACGGCCACATCGCGTTGCCGGGGTCTTTGTGTCAGCGGCCCAGGCACACGCCTGCCATTGGACAGTCGGGGCGACATGGCGACGATAACCTATCTCTCCAGCATTGAGTTCGGCTCGGGCGTGCTCGAAACGCTGCCTGCCACGGTCGAGGCGCTGCGCCTTGAGCGGCCGCTGCTGGTCAGCGACAGGGGCCTGCTGGCGACCGGGCTGGTTGATCGCGTTGCCGTGCATCTCGGGCCGAACGCCGGCCGCTTCCTCGACGTCCCGCCCAATCCCACAGAGACAGCGGTCCTTGCTGGTCTTGAGGCCTGTCGGGATCTTGGCGCCGACGGCATTGTCGCCGTGGGCGGCGGTTCGCCGATCGACCTGGCCAAGGGGGTCGGGTTGCTGGCGACGCATGAGCACCCTTTGGAGCAATATGCAGCAATCTTCGGCGGCGCCGCGCGCATCCGTCCCGATGTCCCGCCGGTGATTGCCATTCCGACTACAGCGGGAACCGGGGCCGAGGTCGGTCGAGCCGCTCTCCTGACCCTGGCAGACGGGCGCAAGCTCGGCTTCATCAGCCCCAATCTCATCCCCAAGCGGGTAATCTGCGACCCCGAGCTGACCCTGAACCTGCCGTCCTGGCTGACCGCTGCTACCGGGCTGGACGCGCTGTCGCACTGCATCGAGACTCTGTTCTCGCCGCGCTTCAACCCGCCGGCCGAGGCCATCGCACTCGACGGCGCTGGTCGCATCTGGCGCAATCTCGAACGGGCGGTGAACGATGGTGCCAATCTGACAGCACGCAGCGAAATGATGATGGCAGCGCTTGAGGGCGGCCTGTCGTTCCAAAAAGGTCTGGGCGCGGTGCACTCACTGAGCCACGCGCTGGGCGGGCTGCACGACCTGCAGCTGCACCATGGCACCCTCAACGCCATCTTCATGCCTGCCGTCGTGCGGGTCAACGCGCCGCATGTCGGCGACAAGCTCGCGCGCCTCAAGGCCAGCATGGGCCTGGCCGCCTCGGCCGACCTTGCGGCCGAACTCGAGGCGCTCAACGCCCGTATCGGCATTCCCTCGAACCTGGCAGCACTTGGCGTCTCGCCGGCCGTCTTTCCCAACGTGGTGGAGAACGCGCTGGCCGACCACAGTCACGCAACCAACCCGGTCACGCTGACGGCTGCCGATTATCTTCGGCTCCTCGAGTCCGTGGCGAGCTGAGGCGCTTCACGAACGTCGGCGAACGCCCTGCCGCCGCGGGGCGTTGAAGCGCCGCATGAGGGAGGGAAGAGCCATGCCGGACGATAATTTTGCCATCTATCCGAGCCTTGCAGGCAGGCCCGTGGTGATTTCGGGCGGGGCGACAGGTATCGGCGAGGGTCTCGTCCGCGCCTTCGCCGCTCAAGGCAGCAAGGTTGGTTTCGTCGACATCGCGGTCGCGGCAGGCGAGGCCTTGCAGGCCGAACTGGCAGCGGACGGGCGGAGCGTGCGCTTCATCCAATGCGATGTCACCGACGTCGTGGCCTACCAGGCAGCCATCGCCGATTTCGCCGCCACCCATGGCCCCTGCGGAGTGCTCGTCAACAACGCCGCCAATGACCAGCGCCACAAGTGGAATGAGATCACGCCGGAAGTCTGGGAGGCCGGCCTCGCCGTCAATCTGCGGCATTCCTTTTTCGCCGCCCAGGCTGTCATACCCGGCATGATCGCCATGTCCGGCGGATCGATCATCAACCTGGGCTCGTTCAGCTGGATGATCATGTTGTCCGAACTTTCCCCCTATACCGCGTCCAAGGCGGGCGTCCACGGCCTTTCGAGATCGCTGGCCAAGGAGCTCGGTCAGCACAGCATCCGGGTCAATACACTGGTGCCTGGTTGGACGATGACCGAGCGGCAACTGACCCGCTGGGTCGGCGACGAGCAGAGCCGCCTCATCGACGCCTCGCAGGCGCTGAAGGGGCGGGTCTATCCTGCCGACATCGCGCGCATGGCGCTGTTTCTCGGCGCCGATGACAGCCGCATGATCAGCGGCCAGGATTTCCTTGTCGACGGCGGATGGGCCCATGGCTGAAGCGCCTGATGAGACAGCCTGGCGCCTTTGCTAAGGTGGATTCTGGGTTTGATTACGCCGCCAATTTCTCCTGCCTGCCGTCGATGGCATAGACCTCGTTGGGCGTCCTGCCGCCGAACGAAGAGTGCGCGCGCGAGGCGTTGTAGTAGCCGATCCAGCGCGAGGTTCTCGCCGCTGGCGAGCGGTAGAACGAGGCCCGCGAAATCGAGGCGAGTTCACATTGGCGGACAATGGAGAGCCGTGGGTGACCGGGATCGATTATCCTTCTTCTCCGATGATTGAAGGCTTTGGCCAAAAAATCGCGCTCCACCACGAGCGGGCCGATCTTGGCATGCAGCTTCGTCACCTCGGCGTCGCGGTTCGCCTGAACCGCAACCCCCTTGCCGTCAACGACCTTCGCCAGCTTCTCGATCGCCTGCCGCTCATCTTCGCTCCCTTCAAGGGATACGATGAGCCGGAAATCCTCCCGTCCTCAACTCGCTAAATCTGTCTCATTGGCGCTGGTGATGGACAACATTGACATTGGCGTGAAATCGATTTCAAATACGATTTGTCTAGGCCTACAGTTCCATACGCCTACGCCTACTCCACCGGATAGAAAGGAACAGATAATGAGATTGGACATCAAGTTCGGGGCGGCGCTCGCAGTGAGCGCGCTCGCTCTTGCGACTTCCTTTGGCCCCGCATCGGCCGCGGACCCGTACAAGATCGGCGCCAGCACCTACAGCCGCAGTTTCGAATTCTACCAGGATATCGAAAAGGGGATGAAAGAGGCGGGCGGCGACAAAGTCGTCTTCGATTTCAGGGATCCGAACGGCGATCTGGCTGCGCAGACCGCGCAAATGGAAGACTTTGTCGCCAAAAAGGTCGACCTGGTGACCATCGTTCCGATCGATTCGACGGCGGCCGAGGCCGAGGGCCGGCTGGTGACGAGCGCTCACATTCCGCTGATCACGGTCGACATCGCCATCACCAAAGACATCGGCCAGGTCGCCCACATCGCTTCGGACAACTACGAAGGTGGTGAAATTGCCGCGCAAAAGATGGCGGACCTGCTCGGCGGCAAAGGCGAGGTCTTCGTGATCGACAATCCTGCGATCGTTTCCGTCGTCGACCGCGAGAAGGGATTTGTCGCCAAGCTTGCGCAGGTCGCGCCTAACCTCAAGGTTGTTGCGAGCCAGAGCGGCGATTCCAAGCGTGAGAAGGCGCAGGCGGTTGCCGAGGATCTGCTCCAGGCTCATCCCAATGTGACCGGCATCTTCGCGGTGAACGACGAAATGGCGCTTGGCGCCCTGCAGGCAGTCATCGCGGCGGGCCGGCAAGACAAGGTAAGCATCATCGGCTTCGACGCGAGCAGCGAGGGCATCGCCGAGATCGCAAAAGGCAACTCGGCGTTCAAGGCTTCCGTCGCTCAGGACCCGGAGCAGATTGGCAAGATCGTCACCAAGACCGCGCTGGCGGTCCTCAACGGCGAGAAGGTCGACAAACTCATCCCGGTGCCGGTGGTGCTCGTCGACCAGTCCAACTACGCTAAGTAAATGAAAAAATAGGTGTAATGCGTGCGACGCCGGAGCGAGCGACCTTAATGACTGATGCCGCACCGTTGGTCGAGCTGCGGGGAGTCGTGAAGAGATTCCCGGGCGTGGTCGCTTCGCGGGCGGTCTCCATCTCCTTCTTTCCGGGCAGGGTTCATGCCCTGCTCGGAGAGAACGGAGCCGGAAAGTCGACCTTGGTCAAAATCATCACCGGTATCTATTCGCTCGACGAAGGCGAAATCCTTATCGATGGGCGCCCCGTGCGACTGCGCGCGCCGGTCGACGCCGAGCACGCGGGCATCGCAGTGGTCCATCAGCAGCGTACACTGGTCAACAATCTCTCGGTCGCCGAGAACTTGTTTCTCGGCCGGCTCGGCCCGACGTGGGGCATCTTTCAACGGGCGGCCTGGGAAAAGCGGGCACGGCGCCTGCTCGCTGAGGTAGGGCTCGATGTCGACCCCACTGTACGGGTCGAGAATCTCAGTCCGGCGGCCCAGCAACGCCTGGAGATCGCGCGGGCGATCGGGCGCAACGCCCGCATGATCATTTTCGACGAGCCGACTACTTCGCTGACTCCGCCCGAATGTGATGCGCTATTCGCGCAGATCCGGCGCTTGCGTGAAAGCGGGTTCGCCATCGTCTACATCAGCCACGATCTCGACAGCGCGTTGGAACTGAGCGACGAGGTGACCATCCTGCGCGACGGAGCGGTCGTTGCGCATCAGGTGGCGCTCAAAGATGTCCAGGCCGTGATCCACCATATGATAGGGCGAACGCTCGACGACGGCTATCCACGCAGCCGCACGCCCTCGAATGAGTTGGTGCTCGAAGTTTCGGACTTGCGCTCGTCCAAGCTCAAGGGCGTCGATCTCAAAGTGCGGCGAGGCGAGATCGTTTGCATCGCTGGTTTGGTCGGCTCGGGCCGCACCGAATTGCTAAGAGTGATCTTCGGGTTGGACGGATTCTCGGGGGGCCGTATCCTCTTGAATGGCGTTCCGTTCTTGCCGCGCTCGCCGCGCCACTGCATCAGCGCCGGACTTGGATTGGTCACTGAGGATCGCAAGGAACAGGGCCTGGTCCTGGACCTTAGCGTGTCGGCCAATATCGCGTTGGGGGGTGAGGGGCGGCTGGCGCGGGGCGGCTTCATTTCCGCGAGCAGCGAGAAGAATCTGGCGCAGCGGATGATCCGCGCGCTGAGCATCAAGACGCCTTCCGAGACAGTCAGTGTGGACGCCTTGAGCGGCGGTAATCAGCAGAAGGTCGTTCTCAGCCGCTGGCTGGCCCGCTCGACAAAGCTGCTGTTGATCGATGAGCCCACCGTTGGCGTTGATGTTGGCGCCCGCGCCGAATTCTACCGTCTGCTCGACGAATATGTGGCGTCGGGCGGCGCCTGCTTGGTCGTGACGTCCGATCTCACCGAGGTACTCGGATTGGCGGACCGGGTGTTTGTCATGCGCGGCGGCGCTTCGGTGACGGAGATAGAGAGAGATGAAATGAGCAGAGAGAGTCTGTTGCGTGCAATGACGGCGGTGGCGGCATGACTGAGTCGGCCGCCAACGAGGCCCGATCGGCGTTTTCCGTGCGTTCGGTCTTTCTGCGCAGCGATAGCTTCGGCGGCACCGCGCTTGTCGCTCTGGTGATCATCGGCATCGCTTTGACGCTGCTCGAACCGCAATTTCTGACGGCGAGCAACTTGCTCAACGTCGGCCGGCAGGCTTCGGTGCTAATCATCGTCTCCTGCGGCATGACGATTGTCATTCTCTCCGGCAACATCGATCTCTCCGTCGGCTCAGCGCTCGCCCTCTCCGCGGTCGTCGGGGCCAGCCTCAGTGCACATGCCGAACTGAATGCGGTGGCGACGATCTTCGCGATGGTGGCGCTCGGTGCGCTGGTCGGTGCCGTCAAGGGCGCACTCGTCGCATGGGCCGGCGTGAACTCCTTCATCGTCACTTTGGGCATGATGACGGTGTTGCGCGGTGCAGCGTTGACCTTCACCGGTGGCTATCCGATCGCGGGCATTCCCGACGACGTGCGCTTTCCCGGCTTCGGTGTGGTCGCCGGCGTTCCGATGCCGCTTCTCGTTGCGGCGGCAGTGTTCGTCGCGGTCGCGCTGTTGTTGTCGAAGACCGTGCTCGGCCGTCACACCTACGCCATCGGCGGCAACAAGACCTCGTCTCATATCGCCGGCGTGCCGGTCGCCTCAACCATATTCCTGATTTTCGTCATCAATGGCGTGCTGTGCGGTGTGGCCGCAGTCGTATTGCTCGGTCGCCTGGGAGCCGGTCTGCCGACTTCGGCGGAAGGAATGGAGCTCGACGCGATTGCCGCCGTCATCCTCGGCGGCGCAAGCCTGTTCGGCGGCAGGGGAAGCGTCTTCGGTACGCTGTTCGGTGCGCTCATTCTTGCCTGCCTGCAGAACGGCCTCAACCTGCTGGGGGTCAATTCGTTCATCATCGAGATTCTATCGGGCGCGATCATCATTCTCGCTGTGCTGCTTGATCGCTTTCGCGTGGGGAGCAGACAGTGATCGGGGATGCGGTTTGGATAGAACAGGCGCTTGCAAGGCTTGTTGCAACGAGTTCGTTGTCCGGAGAGGAAGCCGCGGCGCAGGCCGTGGTCGAGAGCTTGATGCGCGAAGCCGGTGCGGACGATGTGCGCATCGTGCCTGTCAACGAAGTTGTATTGCAGGATTGCTACGGCTTCGTCACGCCGACACCGACCGAACATATGTTCGCGGTGGTCGGCACCTGGGGACGTCGGGAGGAAGGGCGGTTCGTCCTGCTCAACGGCCATATCGATACAGTGCCGGCCACGCCCGGCTGGGCGATTGATCCTCTGGCGCCGCGCGTTGTCGACGGCTGGATGAACGGACTCGGCTCAGCCGATATGAAGGCGGGTCTGGTGGGCGCGATCGCCGGCGTGGCGCGCGCCAAGGCCGCAGGCGCACTGCGCGGCTATGTCGAGATTCAGTCCGTGCCCGACGAAGAGGCCGGCGGCGGAACGGGAACGCTTGCCTGCGTCGATCAACTGCTGGCCGAAGGGCGGATTCCCGACTTTGCGATCGTGTGCGAGCCGACCAGCGTGGAGATTGCCACGTGCCAGATTGGTAGCCGGGCGATGCTGTTCAAGTTTGGCGGTCGTCAGGCGCACGCCAACATGAAACACCAGGGCGTCAGCGCCGTTGAAGCGGCGATGACGCTCGCCCATGATCTCATGGGGTGGGCGACCGCACCGCGTCGCAAGACGCATCCTTTGCTTGGGCCGGCTTCCGTCAACATCGGCAGCATCAAGGGCGGCATCGGTGCAACCAGCGTCGCGGCCGACTGCGAGATGGAAGTCTGTTTCACCTATCATCCGGCTGACGAGTCTTGCCTGATCGCCGAGACGGACGCGATCATCGCGGACTGGAGGGCCCGGCAGAATCCGGTGATCACGCTGGATGTCCGCGAGTTGCACAACGTCAAGCCGTTCTCCACCGAGTTGGATCTCACTCCGATCAAAGCGCTCGCTCGCGCGCTGGGCCGCGATGAGGTCCGTCCGCGAGGGTTTCCAGCCGGATCGGACGGCCGGCTGATCAGTGGGCTGCTCAAATGCCCAACCGTGATTTTCGGCCCGGGTGACGTCAGTCGCATCCACAAAGTTGATGAAGCTGTCCAATTGGCCGAGGTCTTCGTTCATGCCGAAGCCGTTGAGAGACTCCTCTCGTCCAGCTTGGACCTGGATCAAATTCGTCGAGATCGCAGCACGCAGAAAGCTCCGAATTCCTCGGCACGGCTTCGTCGAATGTGAACCTAACGACGCCTTGCGCGTCGATTCTGAATCAATAGATTGAGTGAGGGCTCCATGTCTGAAGAAGCGACGCGAGTGTTGTTCGCCGGTGAGAGTTGGGCCACCTATGCGATTCATACGAAAGGCGCCAACAGCTATACGACCTCGGCCTACGAGGAGGGCGCCAGTGACCTTCTCGCGGCGCTCAGATCGTCCGGCTTCGACATCACCTATTTGCGCAACCATGAAGCAGTGGAAGGCTTTCCCTATACTGCGGGGGAGCTCAAGAGCCGCTTCGATGTCGTCGTCCTAAGCGACCTGCCGGCCGATTTGTTGCTGCTTCCGCATGCTGTCTTCGTCAAGGGCGAGCGCCGTCCCAACCGGCTTCGTTCGCTGGTCGAGTTCGTCGCACAAGGCGGCGGGCTGCTGATGATTGGCGGCTACATGTCATTTGGCGGTTTCGAGGGGAGGGCGCGCTATGCGACCTCGCCGCTCGCCGCCGCACTGCCGGTTGAGATAGCCCAAAACGACGACCGCGTTGAGGAACCCGAGGGAGTGACACCCACGGTGATCGGCGACCATCCCGTTCTTGCGGGAATTCCGGGCGACTGGCCGTATTTTCTCGGCTACAATCGGCTCCGGGCAAAAGGTGACGCCAAGGTGATCCTGTCGGTTGGCGACGATCCCTTCCTGACGCTCGGTCAGCACGGATCGGGTCGGGTCGCCGCGTTTGCCTCCGACTGCTCGCCGCATTGGGGAAGTCCCGAATTTCTGGCGTGGCCCCACTATGCGGCGTTCTGGTCGCAACTCACGGCTTGGCTAGCCGGCCATTGAACAATTGTGCTAAATGCGCCGCAGGGTTCCTTGGGGTTTGTGCCTGAAGGTATGCATTCATCGAAGCGGCGGGAGCAAGGCTCCGTGGTCAGGATGGCGGACGTCTCTCGGGAAGCCGGAGTGTCCCCATCGACGGTGTCCCGCGTCCTGACCGGCTCTGCCGAAGTCGAGCCAGCGACGCGGAAGCTCGTCCTCGCGGCGGTGAAGAAGCTCAATTACCGGCCCAACTTGGTTGCACGCGGCTTGCGCCGCCAATCGAGCCAAGTGATTGCGCTCATCGTCACGGACATCGAAAACCCCTTCTACACGGCGATCTGCCGCGGCGTCGAAGACGCCGCCCGGCTTGCCGGCTATTCGGTCATCCTATGCAACGCCGACCGGAACATCGATAAGGAGCGCGACTATCTGAGGGTGGTCGCAGACCAGAACGCCACCGGCGTCATCATCAGCCCTGCTTCTGCGCGCAGGACGGATATTTCCGAATTGATCGCCCGCGGTCTGCCGGTCATCGCTGTCGACATGGCCCTTGCGGCGGCGTCGGGGTCGGTGCTGGTCAACAACAAGGATGCAGGGGCTCTCGCTACGCGCCATCTCATCGGCAAAGGATGCGAGCGGATCGCTTGCATAACGGGGCCGCGCGAGAACTCGACCGCCCGGGACCGGCTCAACGGATATTACAGCGCCATTACCGCCGCTGGTCGACAGAAAGTCCGCGACTTGGTTATCTACGCCAATTACATGGAGAACGGCGGCTACGAAGCCGCGGGGCGCATTCTCGACGTCAAGAAGCGGCCCGACGGGCTTTTCGTCACCAACAACCGCATGGCGGTCGGAGCGCTGCGCGCGCTGCAGGAACGCGGGGTCGCCATTCCCGAAGAGATGAACGTCATCGGCTTCGACGAGCTTCCGTGGAATTTGGAGCTCCACCCGCATTTGTCGCTGGTGCGCCAGCCTGCCTATCGCATCGGCCGCGAGGCGGCCCGCCTGCTCATCGACATCGTCGGCGGGAAGAAGCCCTCGCGGCGTGTTGTGCTGGAAGCGGAGCTCGTGGAGCGCGACTAGCGCGCCGTGGAAGACGGCCCCTCGATGGGGCAAGACGGTTCACTCATATCGGCTCGGAATTTCATCGAGCGCGACCAAGAGGGCCTCAATTTGCTTCTCGCCCCACCTCATTGGCAGAAAGGCGCGACGTCTCGCGACCGGCCGCCCGAGTACTTTCCATGCGCGGTAGACCGCCTTCAGCAGGACACGCTTCAGCATCCTGTCGCCGGCAACCAAGCATGCCGTGCGGGTCATTTCCGAAGGTCTGCGCGACGATACGATCAACGGGACCGCTCATCGCTCGCAACCGCATGGCTGTTCCGATGATTCAGCCACTTGCTCATTGCGGCGAGCTTCTCGCGAGCGGCGGCGCAATAGCCCATCGAACGAAGGTAGCCGTGGATCAGCCCTTGACCGCGGTCGAGGACAACTGGAACGCCGGCCGCTTCAAGTTTGTCGGTGTAGGCAACGCCATCGTCACGCAACGGATCATGCTCGGCGACTGCCACGAAGGCCGGTGGCAGGCCGGAATGATCCGGCGCCATCATCGGCGCCGCGAGCGGATTCTTTAGGTCCTACGGGTTCGGGCAATACATCGCGTTGGTTGCCGCCATACCCGCGACCTTGAGAATCGGACCGTCGGCATTTTCGTTGAATGATGGCCGGGATTGTGTGAATTCCACCGCCGGATAGATCAGCAGCTGGGCCAGCAGTTTCTGCGCCGCACCACGGAACTTGATCGTCATCGCAGCAGCGAGATTGCCAGCGGCGCTGTCGCCGCCGACAGCAATCCGTTCGGGATCGATCGCAAGCGCCTCGGCTTCGGCGAATGCCCATTCGACCACCGCCGCACATTGCTCGACGGCGGCCGGAAATGCTCGGCGATCAATCCAAATTGGATGGGCGATCCCACTGGCAGCACAGCCTTCCACCAAGAACGATCACCGGCAGAGCCATTGCCGATGTGCCCCTGTAACCGCCGGCAGAGGATCAACTCAAAGAACGCCGCCAATCGGATCGCTGAGGCTCAGGCAAACGAGAGCTGCACCTTGACGGATCGCGACCGATCAGCCGCCACGTCAAGGGCCTCGCGGGCTCGCTCCATCGGCAACGTGTCGGTAATCACCGGTTCGACGTTGATGATCCCACGATCTATGAGCCGCACCGCCTCCGCAAACTCTGCATGAAACCGGTGCGCTCCCTTTAGTTCGATCTCTTTTCCCACGATCCGGTTGATCGGGACGGGGAGGTCGCCGGCAACGCCGACCTGGATGATCGTGCCGAGCGGCCGGACGGACTCGATCGCCGTTCGCAGGGCGGCCGGCGCGGCGGAACATTCGAAGGCGATGTCGAAAAAGCCCTTGTCAGCTGAATAGGCTTCGACGGCTGCTGCGTCACTACCGACGTTGATCGTTCGCGTCGCGCCCATTCGTGTCGCAACCGCCAGGGTCGCGTTCGTGAGATCGGTCACGACGACTTCACTGGCTCCGCGTTCCCGCGCAACGGCGGTGCATAAGGCTCCGATGGGCCCCGCGCCAGTCACGAGCACGCGCTTGCCGGCAAGCTCGCCGGCGCGGATGGCCGCGTGGACGCAGACCGCCAGCGGTTCGGAACAAGCGGCTGCGGCCAGGCTGGTGCCAGCGCTGACCGGCAGGCACTGCGCGGCATCCACGACGATCAGGTCACGGAAGAGGCCCTGCTCGTGTGGAACACGCAAAGCCGAACCATTGAAGCGCATGTTGAGGCAGTGCTGGAAATGGCCCTCCCGGCAGAACCGGCATTTCCCGCAAGGCCGGCTCGGATTTACCGCAACCCGGTCGCCCGCGGCGAGATTGGACACATCGGCGCCTATCTTCACGGCGGTGCCGGCCGCCTCGTGGCCGAGGATGATCGGCTCACGCACGCGGATCGGGCCGAAACCGCCATCGTGGTAGTAGTGCAGGTCAGAACCGCAGATGCCACCTACGCCAATAGCCAGCAGCACTTCGCCCGATCGAGGCGTCGGGGCTTCTTCAATATCGATGCGAATGTCCGACCGCCCATAAAGACGGCATACACGGGTCTTCAAGTGTGAATTCCTTCATGGTGCGGAGCCGATGGGCAGGCGTCGGGTCACCTGTCCGCAGATTCGAAGAACTCCGGGTTGCTCGCGGCAATCGCCGGCAGATTCTTAAGATTGTAACGCAGATGCATGCGCATGGCCTTCTCGGCCTCTTCCGCATTGCCGGCAGCAATGGCGTCCGCGATAGCCCCGTGCTGCTCCACAAACACATCCATCGGATAACGATGGACGAAGAAATAGCGGACGCGGTCCATCTGCGCCTTGACGCTCTCGATGAGGTTGCGGGCATGGATCTTGCCCGCGGCTTCGGCGAGCGTCCGGTGGAATCGTTCGTCCAGCTCCATAAATCGCTGGGGATTGTTAGCCGCCGCAATTTGCTGCTCGGCCAATTGGCCGCGCAGCTCCCCCGCGAGCTCCGGCAAGAGCGAGTTAGCAAGCTCCTTGACGATGTCGGCCTCGATGGCCTCGCGCACAAACAGCGCATCCAGGACTTCCGAGACCGCGATCTTGCGAACGAATGTGCCGCGCTGCGGACGAACCTCGACGAGGCCCTCGACCGACAGCTTGATTAGCGCCTCGCGCACCGGCTGGCGGCTGACCGAGAACTCCGCGGCGATCTGCGGCTCCACAATGCGCGCGCCGGGCAGGATGTCGTTGCGAATGATCCGCTCCCGCAGGATTCGATAGATCTGCGGGCCGACTGCCGCCCCGGCATTCAGCACCAGCCGCGAATTCTTGTTGAAAATTCATGGCCCAACCCATCGTCGCTGATTAGCCAATCTAATCAGGCTAGGATACTAGTCAAACTAAATCACAACTGGTATGGTAGTCAAAAGTCGGGTGGTCAAGCGGTTCCCATGGGACTGCCAAAAACCCGCGCGGGGACGGCCGCGAGTGTTTGTGCGCCGCCCCTTTCGGAGGTGGGGTGTTTCGTTGAAGATCACCGACATTCGCGCGACCACCGTGACCGTGCCGCTGGAGGCGCCGCTCAGGCACAGCAACGGCGCGCACTGGGGGCGCTTCGTACGCACCGTTGTCGAGGTCGACACGGACGAAGGCATCATCGGCCTTGGCGAGATGGGTGGTGGCGGCGAAAGCGCGGCACAGGCCTTTGCGGTTCTGAAGACCTACCTGGTTGGCCACGACCCGTTCGATCTCAATCGGTTGCGCTACGCGATCTGCAACCCGACAGCGTCGCTCTACAACAACCGCACACAGCTTCACGCGGCCATCGAGTTCGCATGTCTCGACATCATCGGCAAGAAGCTCGACGTGCCCGTCTACCAGCTTCTCGGCGGACGCTTCCGCGATTCCGTGGATTTCGCCAGCTATCTCTTCTTTCGTTATCCCGACCCCGAGAGCGGCACCGGTGAGGTTCGCGCGATCGACCAACTCGTCGACCATGCGCGGGCGTTGAAGGCGGTGCATGGCTTCCGTACCCATAAGCTCAAGGCCGGCGTGTTCCACCCGGATTATGAACTGGAGTGCTATCGGGCGCTTGCTGGTGCATTCCCCGCCGACTCGCTGCGTTACGATCCGAATGCGGCGCTCTCCATCGAGGCGGCGATGCGCTTTGCCCGTTCCATCGATCCCCTGCGCAACGACTATCTGGAGGATCCGGTCTGGGGCTTCGCCGCCATGCGGCATCTCCGGGAAAAGATAGCCATTCCGCTGGCGACAAACACGATCATCATCGATTTCGAGCAGCTTGCCACCAATGTGCGCGACACCGCGGTGGACGTGATCCTTCTCGACACGACCTTCTGGGGCGGCGTCCGTGCATGCATCCGTGCGGCGCAGATCTGCGAAACCTTCGGCCTCAACGTCGCCGTCCATTCGTCAGGTGAGCTTGGCATCCAGCTCGCGACCATGCTGCACCTTGGTGCCGTGCTGCCCAACCTCACCTATGCGGCCGATGCTCACTACCATCACCTGAAGGACGACGTGATTGTCGGCGGCAAGATGACCTATCGCGGCGGCGCCATCTCGGTGCCCACGGGTCCCGGTCTTGGTGTCGTGCTCGACCGTGACAAGCTCGGTCTCTACGCTGACCTCTACAAGTCGCTTGGCGGCTACCCCTACGACCGCGACCCCGGCCGGCCCGGCTGGTATCCGTCGCTTCCCAACACCGACTTTGCTGACCACACCATCAGCTCAACCCCCTCGCTTCGCCTAAACTAGGAGGCGCCGACGAAGCAGGATTCCACCAGTGAACCAACGGGAGGATACCCATGACACTAGGATTTCCTAAGAAGTCGGCAGCACTTGCCGCAACACTGCTTGCCTTCAGCGCCCTTGTTCCCCTTTCCGCGATGGCTGCTGATGGGCTTGCCACGGGCGATACCAGCAAGATGAAGATCGCCTTCAGCAACTCATATGCGGGCAATTCATTCCGCCAGGTGATGATCAAGAGCTTCGAGTTGATGGCCGAGCAGGCCAAGAAGGACGGCAAGATCGCCGGCTACACGACCGTAAGCGCCAACAATAACGTCACCGAGCAAGCCTCGCAGATGGAGAACCTGATCCTTCAGGGCTACAATGCGATCATCGTGCTGGCCGGCTCCGACACGGCGCTCAACGGCGCGGTGAAGGATGCCTGCAATGCCGGCATCACGGTGGTTGCGTTTGCCAGCGGCGTCACCGAGCCGTGCGCCTATCGCGTTGACTACAATCTTGACTCCTATGCCAAGGCGGAACTCGACTTCATCGCCAGCAAACTCGGCGACAAGCCGGCCAACATCCTCGAAATCCGTGGTATCGCTGGCGACGGATTTGAAACTCGCCTGCATGCGGGCGTCGTGAAGATGATGAAAGAACACCCGACCTACAAGAGCGTCGGCGAGGTATTCGGGCAATGGACGGCGACGGTGGCACAGAAGGAAGTCGCCGGCATTCTGCCCTCACTGCCCAAGGTGGACGCGGTCCTTACCCAGGGCGGCGACGGCTGGGGCGCCGCGCAGGCGTTCAAGGCGGCGGGCCGTGAACTCCCCATCATCATCATGGGCAACCGCGAGGACGAACTGCAGCTGTGGAAGGATGAAAACGCCGCGAGTGGCTACCAGACGTTCTCGCTTGGCGCCACTCCCAGCGTTTCGCAGGTCGCCTTCTGGGTCGCCCAGCAAATACTCGCCGGCAAGCAGGTGCCGAAGTTCGTCGAAGTGCCCCTGTTGACTATCAACCAGCCCGACCTCGACGCTTGGCTGAAGACGGTTCCGAAGGGCGGTGTTGTGAACGCGGAATACCCACAGGACCTCGTCGGCGAGATCATCGACGCCAATATCGACAACAAGCCGCTGCCGGGTGTCCCGGCTCCGAAATAGGCGGATGTCCGAAGCAGAATAGGCGGACTTTGTTACTATGACGACAAGCGCGACACCTGAAAACGGGGCACTCCTCGCAGGTGTCGCGCATCCTCTGATCGAAGTCCGCGGAGCACTGAAGGACTTCGGCGCCGTGCGGGCGCTGGCCGGCGTCGACTTTCGTGTCATGCCAGGCGAGGTCGTCGGGCTGGTGGGCCATAACGGAGCCGGCAAGTCGACGCTCATCAATGTCTTGTCGGGCACGATCCAGCGGACCAGCGGCCAGTTCTTCTTCGACGGCACGAGCGTAGATCACTGGTCGCCAAACGACGCGCAGAAGAATGGCCTGCGCGTCATCTTTCAGGAATTGTCGCTTTGCGCCAACCTGACTGCTGTCGAGAATACCCGTGTCATCCACCACGCTCTCAGCGGAGTTGGCTGGAAGCTGCGCGCAGCGAAGATCATCGGCACGGCGCTCGACGATATCTTTCCAGGCCATGGAATTCCGATCAACAGCCGGGTGAGCAACCTGCCGATCGGCGAGCGTCAGATGATCGAGATTGCGCGCGCGTTCAGCGAAAGCGACACCAAGGTGCGCTGTGTTGTTCTCGATGAACCGACCTCGGCGCTTGGCCACGAGGCGACGCAGCAGTTGATAGCACACGTGCGCCGCGCCGCCGCCAGGGGCATCGCTTCGATCTTCATTACCCATCGGTTGAACGAGATTCTTGCGGTCTGCGACCGCGTCGTGGTGATGAAGGACGGCAAGATCGCCGCCGAACACAAGAACGATAAGTTGACTCGAAGCCAGCTTGTCGAATCGATGGGCAGCATAGAGAAGCTGCGCGACGGCCGAGACAGAGCATTGACCCACTCCGATGCCCAGCCGCTGGTGCGCTTCGCCGGAAGCGCTGCCGACGATCACACGATCGAGGTCATGGCTGGAGAAATCATCGGATTTGCAGGGCTTGACGGCCACGGTCAGCGCGAGCGCCTGCGCGCAATGTTCGCTGCCTGCGAGCGCGACGCGGGCAGCACCGGCTCCGCCCCGGCCTTCGTTGCCGGCGATCGCTTGACCGAGGGTGTGTTCTCTCTCTGGTCGATTGCCGACAACCTGACCGCTCGCAGCCTCGCCAGGCTCGCCCGGCGCGGCGTAGTCTCGATGGAAGCCCTGCGCAGCATGGCGACCGACTGGTTCGCCCGGCTGGGTATCAAGGCGCCGTCAATCGACACGCCGATCCTCAGCCTCAGCGGCGGCAATCAACAGAAGGTGCTGTTTGCGCGCGCACTCGCGTCCGATGCGCGCATTGTATTTCTCGACGACCCCATGCGCGGCGTCGACGTCGGGACCAAGCAGGAAGTTTATCGCCTTCTCAGCCTGGAAGCGGAGAAAGGCCGCGGGTTCGTCTGGTACACCACCGAACTCGAGGAACTTGAGAACTGCGCTCGCATCTACGTCTTTCGCGAGGGCCGCGCCGTTGTGAAGCTCGAAGGCGCCGATATCTCGCAGGGCAGGATCCTGCAGGCTTCGTTCGGGGGAGCGCATGGCTGAGGCCGTGATGGACAGGCGCGTTCGCCGGGCAAACTCCGTTCGCACGGCTCTGCGCACGGCACTGCCAGGTATCGCCCTCGCCTGCATGCTCGCCACCATATTCTGGATTCAGCCAACGGCGATGAGCTATTTCGGCGTAATGCTGTTGTTCAAGCTGGCGGTGCCATTGTTGTTCGCGGCATTGGCCCAGATGCTCATCATCATGCTTGGCGACATCGACCTGTCGAATGGCGCGCTGGTCGGACTTGTGACCTGCATCTCCGCCGTCAATCTGCAGGCCGCGCCTCTTGTCGCGATCGTCGGATACGTCGGCGTCGTACTGGCCTACACTGCTTTCGGCACGCTCATTCAGTGGCAGAAGCTGCCGTCGATCATCGTCACGCTGGGCATGTCGTTCGTGTGGCTCGGGCTGGCGATCGTCGTCCTGCCGGCGCCGGGCGGACAAGCACCGCAATGGCTGATCGATTTTATGAGCTGGCGGCCGCCGCTGCTGCCCCTGCCGGTATGGTTCGCCATCGGTCTGGCGCTTGCCGGTCACCTCGTCATCACGCGGTCCTCCCTCGGCGTGATCCTGAGAGCCGCAGGCGGCAATCCGCGTGCGGTCGAGCGCGCGGGATGGTCGGTGGGGGCGATCCGCATCGGCACGTACACAGCGGCGGCGCTCCTGCTGTGCTGCGCCGGGCTAACGCTGACGGGCCTGACTACCTCGGGCGACCCGAACGTTGCGCCGGCCTATACGCTGCTCGGCATCGGTGCCGTTATTCTCGGTGGAGGTTCGTTCACGGGCGGTGACGTCTCGCCGGTCGGCACGATCGTTGGCGCACTGACGCTGTCGCTCGCGGGATCGCTGCTCAGTTTCCTGCAAGTCCCGCCGACCTGGCAGATCGGCGCCCAGGGCGTGATCCTCTTTCTCGTGCTTGCCGGGCGTGTTCTCCTATCGGAACAGAAGTCGTGACGAGATTGCGCATCCCGCTCGCACCATGGACCTACGGCTTCATCGTCGCGTCCGCCATGTGGGTGACGACCACTGCCTATTCGGGACTTGGCAGTGCCGGTGCCACGCTGACGACGGCGCTCGTCTTCGGCGCAATAAGCGTCGTGGTTGGCACGGGCCAGATGTTCGTGATCGCCTCGGGCGCCGGCAACATCGATCTCTCCGTACCGGCGGTCCTGACTCTCGCCTCCTACGTCTCGATGGCGGTGATGAACGGCCACGACGTCATGCTCGTCCCCGGTCTGGCTGCCGCCCTCGCTGTCGGTGCGCTCGCCGGAGCGCTGAACTTCCTCGCGATCCTGCTGCTCAGGCTGCCCCCGATCATAGCGACGCTGGCCTGGAGCTTCGTCTTCCAGTCATTTGCCTTCAATCTGGGCGGCGAGGCGACACTGAAGCCGCCGCAAGTACTCTCCACCTTTACGACCGTGCGCCTCGCCGGCGTCCCGATCATGCCGCTTGCGGTAATGCTGCTCACCGCTGCCGCCGCGTTTGTGCTCGCCCGCGGAGTATGGGGCCGCCAACTCCTTGCGACCGGCCAGAGCGAGCCTGCCGCGCGCTTTGCCGGGATACGCGTCACGCGCGTGCGGCTGTTGGCCTATGTGTTGTGCGGGATGACCGCCGCACTCGCCGGCTTTCTGCTTTCCGGCTTTACCGGTGGCGCCGCGCTCAACATGGGCGACACCTACCTGATGGAATCGATCGCAGTAGTGGTTCTCGGTGGCACCAGTGTCGCTGGCGGTCAGGCCAACGCGATCGGCATCTGGGGATCGGCGCTGTTCTTCAACCTAATGACCACGATGCTCAACACTTTCCAGATCCAGATCGGAGTGCGGTTCATAATGATGGGTTTGCTCATCACGCTCATCGTGGCCATCGTCCCTCGTGTACGGGAGACCTGAGATGAACCTGCAGACCCTTTGGCTGGACGATTCGTACCAACGTGTCGACCTGACCCGCAAATTGCGCAACGGCATGCCGGTATGGCCGACGCACCCGCCATTTTGTCAGGATGCAATCGCATCTTTCGACAAGGGCGACATCGCCTGCAATCATTCCCTTTCACTGAGCGAACACAGCGGCACGCATTTCGATGCACCCATGCATTTCGTGCCAGGCGGTCGGTCCATCGACGCTGTGCCACTCGAACGTTTCTTCGGCCGCATGCTGACCATCGACGTCAGCGACGTCGAGCCGGACAGCCTGGTGGGTACCGAGCCCATCGAGGTGTTCGAACGGCATAACGGCCGGGCCGCGCCCGACGACGCGGTTATGTTTCATTTCGGCTGGGAGAAGTTCTGGGATCACCCGCGCGAGGCGGAGCGCTTCTTCCGCGATTGGCCGGGTCTGTCGCGCGAGGCATCCGAACTCTTGGTCGAGCGTAAGGTGCGACTGGTCGCCACCGATTGCATGTCGATCGATTGTTTCAGCAGCACGGAGTTTCCCGCGCATCGCACGCTGCTCGGCGCCGACATCCTCATCGGCGAAAACTTCGACAAGTTGAGCACCATGCCGGCCATCTGCTATTTGGCGACCTTGCCACTGCCGATCGAAGGAGGGTCGGGCTCGCCACTGCGTGCAATCGCTTTCGTCGCACGCGGAAACTGAGACCTTCGGTGACCTCATGGCGACCCGAATCCCGGGTAACGGCGGGGTCTACATAATGCCGGCGTTCGTCGGGCTGGGTGCACCTTATTGGGATGCCAACGCGCGCGGAAGTCGCCGCCCAGACGCAGCGAGGTGCGCGCCGCATCCATCGCCGTGTTGCCGGCGCCGATGACGATGATGATGACCACTTGTCCTTCACCATAGGCGGCGGCGCCTTGGGCACTGCAGATCCTGCGGGCACACGCGCCCGGTGACGTTGGGCAGCGGCTTGCAGCTCTCGAAGAGCCTGAGGGCCTCTTTAGGCTTGCCCTGTCCTGGCAGGTTCAGCATGTCCGGGATGTGGGTCATCACCCGGCAGCCGCCCCTGGGCGTTTTCCTGCCCTGGAGAAGCCGCGCCGACCTCCGAGGGACCGTCGTCACGCCGCTTCTTGCGCAGCCCTTCGAGCCACGCGAACAGATCGACCTCGCGCGGGCTGTAGCCCAGCGTCCGGTAGCCGATATGGCCCATGGTGACCAAGTCGAAGTCGTGCGAGCGCACGTCGGCCGGGTGCAAGTAAGCCGGTACGAAGCTCTCCGCCGGCCAGTCCTTCGACCGACCCTCGAACATGGGGTAGCGGCCGGAGAGATGGGCATCGAGCGCGGCGATGAACTTGCATTTGAGCTTGAGCGGCAGCGCCCAGATGAAACGCTGCAGGATCAGCGACATGTCGTCGTCGCGCAGCAGCAGGTTCCATAGTGTCCTGGTGAACTCGGCGCCGAGATGGTCCTGCTTGAACTCCCAGATGATGGCGTGGGTGCCATCGTCGATGAACACCTGACGCAGCGACTTGGGATCGTTGAGAAGCCGCTTGCGCAACAGGTCGAACTGCCTGTTGAAGACCTCGAGGGCCTCCGAGGCCTCAAGCTCCTCCGGATCGCTCCGCGGCGCAGGCGCGCCGTCCGGGCTGCCCTCGATCCACGCGGGACTGCCGAAGGCCTGGCAGTCGCGGGCCGCCACGAAGTTGACGCCGAGACCAAGAACGTCGGCCAGAACCACGCTGTCGGCCGCAACGGGCGCGGTCACGGTCACCTTCCTGAGCTGCCCAAGACAAGCAAAGATCGATTCTTTTGGAACGGCCCGATCGGAAACGACCGGCAGCAAGGCCAACGCACCGCCGTTGACGCGTACGGTCGTCGTTACCATGCGCCTCGGCGCTATGACCTCTTCCGCAACATAGGCCCTGCCTCTTTTGCAGGTGTATCCGTGCATCTCGACAACGACGCCGTCCTCAATAACGACCTCGCCGCTGCAGCCGGTAGGGCAACCGATACAAAGAACCGATTGCGCACGCCGCGTCATGCCGTTCCCTCTGCGGCCAGTTCGTCCGTGTGCCCGTGTTCTTCCTGCTCGGGCGCCACTGTGAACTTGATCTCTCGGGCCGAACCGATCTTCTCCCACGCGATGTCGGCGACAATCATCTCGCTCGGTTTGACGACCTCGCAGTCGCGCTCCCAGACGACGCGATCGTCCGCGTGAAGGCGCAACACGGATGCGCCCAGGGGCAGCAACGCACGCATATAGAAGCGCACGGAATATTCGTCGGCCGGCGGCGACAATCTCTGGGGCACGACGTACCGGATGCCGTCGCCTGGGGTGACGAGTCGATAGTCGTCGACCTCGGGCAGTTTTCCGAGGGCATACAATGCTGCCGAATGCCCGGCGATCTCGGCTTCCTGCGACACCCAGTCAACGAGATCATGCACCTGCAACACGTTGCCGGCCGCAAAGTAGCCGGCAAGGTTCGTTCGCCGGAATTGATCGACGACGGCGCCGCCCGTCACAGGGTCGATTTCCAATGCGTGCGCGCGACCGAGCTCGTTTTCGGGGATCAACCCCACCGACAGGAGCACGCAGTCGCAATCCACATCGAATTCCGTGCCAGGGACCGGATTCATTTTCTCGTCGACGCGCGCGACGGTGACCCCGGTCACGCGATCCTCGCCGTGCACGGCGACGACGCTGTGGCTGAGATGAAGCGGAATCCCGAAATCCTCGAGACACTGCACGATGTTGCGATTGAGCCCGTTCGAGTACGGCATGATTTCGAACACGCCCTTCACCGTGGCGCCTTCCAGCGTCATGCGGCGCGCCATGATCAGACCGATGTCGCCGGAACCGACGACCACCACGTTGCGGCCCGGAAGATAGCCTTCCATGTTGACCATGCGTTGCGCGGCGCCGGCCGTGAACACACCCGCCGGTCGGCTGCCCGGAATGCGTATGGCACCGCGCGTCCGCTCTCGGCAGCCCATGGCATAGACCACCGAAGCACAGGTAACGACGCGCAGCCCGTTCTCGGGATTGACGCTTGTTATGATGCCTCCGGGGTCGGCGGAGAGCACCGTAGTGTCGAGCCATACATCGATGCCCGCCGCCCTCACCAGTTCGACGTAGCGATGTGCATAACCCGGCCCGGTCAGCTCTTTGTCGAACCGATGCAGGCCGAAGCCGTTGTGAATGCATTGCTGCAGGATGCCACCGAGCTCACGGTCGCGCTCGATGATCAGCACATGCCTGGCGCCCGCCTCTTTGGCGGCAATTGCGGCCGCCATGCCGGCCGGACCGCCGCCGATCGCCACAACGTCATAGCGGAACTCATGCATAGCTCTGCTCCGCGCTCTCCGGTTCGGCGGGCGGCAGATCGCGCGGCAGATAGAGCCACGAGTCGGCGCTGTCCTTGCGCACGGCCGTCACCGGTATTCCCAGTTCGCGCGCCAGGATGGCAGTTACCCGAGGTCCGCAGAACCCGCCCTGGCACCTGCCCATGCCTGCGCGCACGCGCCGCTTGACGCCGTCCATCGTCCTGGCGCCGCACGGGGCACGGATCGCCGCCACGATTTCGCCTTCGGTGATCAACTCGCAGCGGCAGACGATCCGGCCATAGAGAGGGTTCGTCTCAATCAGCTTCGCCCGTTCGCTCGCGCTCGAGTCGACGAATTTCGGCCGCACCGGATTGATCGGCATGAACGCTGCGTTCGGCGAAAGTTTCAAACCTGATTCGCCGAGAAACTCGACAACCGTTTCGGCAATGGCGGGGGCGGCGGTCAGGCCCGGCGACTGGATGCCCGCGGCGTGCACCAGCCCGCGGACGACCGGAGAAGGGCCGATGATGAAGTCTTTGCCGGCGACGGCCCGGACGCCTGCGAATTCGGTGATGGCGTTGGCCAGCGGCAGTTTCGGCACCATGCGCTGAGCGCCCGAAATGATCTCGGCGAATCCGCGAAGGGTGGTCTCGTGATCCTCCAAGTCGTCGACATCGCTCGCGTTCGGGCCGATGAAGACATTGCCGTGAACGGTCGGCGACACGAGGATGCCCTTGGACAGCTTGGTCGGGGTCGGGAAGATGACCGAGCGCACCAGGTCGCTGACAGAGTGGTCGAACAGCACATATTCTCCACGTCTGGGCGTGATGGTGAAGCTTTCGTCGCCGGCCATCCACGCGACCTCGCCCGAATGGACCCCGGCGGCGTTGACGACGAAATCCGTCGCGATGCGGCCAAGCGTGGTTTCAACGGCCGTGGTCCTGTTGTCGACCACTTCGATGCCGGTGACCGCGCACCCGGTGACGATGCGAGCACCGTTGAGGATGGCGTTTTCGGCGAACGCAATCGTCGCCGAAAATGGGCAGGCGATAGCGGCCGTCGGTGCCCACAATGCGCCTGCAACGTCCGGCGACAGATTGGGCTCATGCGCAAGCACCTCGTCACGGCCCCACAAGGCAAGGCCGGTCAATCCATTTTCGACGCCACGGCGGCGAAGCTCCTCAAGGGCGCCGCGCTGGGCTTCGTCGAGCGCGACGACCAAGGATCCAACCCTGCGCCGCGGGATTCCGAGGTCCTCGCTGATCGCCTGATAGAGGCGCGCTCCGCGCACGTTCAAGCGCGCTTTCCAGGTGCCCGGCTCAGCGTCGAACCCGGCATGCAGAATCCCGCTGTTGGCTTTCGAGGTGCCCATCGCGACGTCGGGGGCGCGTTCGAGCAAAACGACGGCCAGGGAATAGCGGGACAATTCGCGCGCGATTGCGCACCCGACGACGCCGCCGCCAATCACCACAACATTCGCTTCTTTTGGAAGTCGAGCCACGGCGACGCGCTCAGGCATGCCGGTTCCCTTTTTGTTCTGACCATCGATGCCAGCCGCAACCTGCAGCGAAACGAAGCCACTTTGGCACGAGGCCTGCTTTCGATTTTAGTATCGAGATTATCATTTTTCAAGCAGTCCGAAAACAATATTAGAACTTACGAAAACGACAACGAAAATATCAGCCCTGCAGGTCAGCCCCGCAGGTAGGGACGAGAAGGCGGCCTACGGCATCGTCGCCGGAGCCTGGCGGAAGGTCGGAACCAGGCGTGCGACGATTCGAGGAGAGGAAACGCGCTGTTCATTGTGTTTTCTGAGCCTTAGGGACCTTGTGTTAGCACAATTGCGGCCCCGGCGGTGTTATCTGCCTCGCTTCGGACGAGTTGCGGGAGGCCTTGCGTGATCACTGGTTGTTAATTTCGTTTGACATTCGCGATGATTTCGCCAAATCTTCTGTTGGTTTTCGGATCAGCTGCCAAACGCGGCGAATTCGAAAGCCAATGGGAGGAATTTAATGGCGCGGCCGGCGTATGACGTTTTCGTCATAGGTGGCGGCATAAACGGGTGCGGCATCGCGCGGGATGCGGCGGGACGCGGCTACTCGGTTTTGCTTGCCGAAATGAGGGACCTCGCCAGCGGCACGTCGTCGAAGGCGACGAAGCTCATCCATGGCGGGCTGCGCTACCTCGAGTACTACGACTTCCGCCTGGTGCGGGAGGCGCTGAAGGAGCGCGAGATCCTGTGGCGCTTGGCGCCGCACATCATCTGGCCGCTGCGTCTGATCCTTCCATATGTGGGCGGGCTGCGCCCGGCATGGCTGCTGCGTCTCGGCCTATTCCTCTACGACCACATCGGCGGGCGCAGTCTGCTGCCGCCGCGCAAGACGCTCGACCTGCGCAGCGATCCTGCCGGCAAGCCGCTGAAGCCGATCTTCTCGCGGGCGTTCGAATTCTCCGACTGCTGGGTGGACGACGCCCGCCTTGTGGTGCTCAACGCGCGCGACGCGGCCGATCGCGGCGCCAGCATCTATACGCGCACGCGGGTGAACAAGGCGGAGCGCTGCGACGGGCTGTGGAAGATAACGCTTGCCGGCACCTCGCCGGACGGCACGCCGATCGAGACGGTGGTCCAGGCTCGGCTCCTGGTCAATGCTGGCGGTCCGTGGGTGGACGAGGTTCTGCGCGACGTTCTCGGGCGCAACCAGGCGCACAACGTGCGGCTGGTTGAGGGCAGCCACATCATCGTGAAGAGCAAGTTCGCCGATCCGCGTGCCTACTTCTTCCAGAACAGCGATGGGCGGGTCATCTTCGCCATTCCCTATGAGGCGGACTTTACGCTGATCGGCACGACCGATCGCGACTATGCCGGCGACCCCTCGGAGGTCGCCATCGCCGATGACGAGATTGACTATCTGTGTGCGGCGGCGAGCGAGTACTTCGCCGAGCCGGTGCGTCGCGAGGACGTGGTAGCGAGCTTTGCGGGGGTGCGACCGCTGTTCGACGACCACGCCTCGAAGGCGCAGGCGGCGACGCGGGACTACGTTCTGAAATCGGACGGTGGCGAGGGCGAGGCGCCGCTGGTCAACGTTTTCGGCGGCAAGCTGACGACCTATCGGCGGCTTGCGGAGCACGTTTTGGAGGAGATTGGCCGCCTGATTGGGGTCAAGGGAACTCCATGGACGGCGTCGATGCCGCTTCCGGGTGGGGAGTTTCCGGTGAGGGGCTTCAGCTCGGGCGTGCAACAGCTGATGCGGGACTATCCGTTTCTCAAGAGCCGCCATGCCGAACGGCTCTTCCGTCTCTACGGGCGGACGGCATACGCCATCCTCGGTGAGGCGACTTCCTGCGACGATCTCGGTGAATGTCTTGGCCACGACCTCTACGAGGCCGAGATTGACCACTTGGTCGAGAAGGAATGGGCAATGACCGCCGAGGATGTCCTGTGGCGGCGAACCAAACTTGGTCTTTGCATGGACGATCCACAACAGGCGCGCGTGGCGGCGTGGCTGCGCGAGCGCGTGACCGTCCACGCCCTGGAAGGAGCTTAGGCATGACACTGGCGCTGGAAAACGTCAGCAAGATCGTGGGCTCCGAGACACACATTGGCAGCGTCTCGCTAGAGCTCGTCGAGGGCGGCTTCAACGTGCTGCTCGGCCGGACATTGTCCGGCAAGACAACCCTGATGCGCCTGATGGCCGGCCTCGAGCGTCCGACGGAGGGGCGCGTACTAGTCGACGGCGTCGATGTGACGGGCATCGGCGTGCGCAAGCGCAACGTGGCGATGGTCTATCAGCAGTTCATCAACTATCCGTCGATGACCTGCTACAACAACATCGCCTCGCCGCTGAAACAGGCTGGCGTTGCCAAGGCCGAGATCGATCGGCGGGTGCGCGCGGAGGCCAAACGTCTGCACGTTGATCAACTGCTCGACCGGCTGCCCTCGGAGCTGTCGGGCGGGCAGCAGCAGCGGGTCGCGCTGGCGCGCGCCATCGTCAAGGGGGCGCCGTTCCTGTTCCTGGACGAGCCGCTGGCCAACCTGGACTACAAGCTGCGCGAGGAAATGCGCGAGGAGATGCGGCAGATGTTCGACGGCGGCCGCACGACCGTCGTCTATGCCACCACCGAGCCGCGAGAGGCGTTGCTGCTCGGCGGCAACACGGCGGTCATGCACGAGGGGCGGCTGCTGCAGTTTGGTCCGGCGCCGGAGGTTTATCGCCATCCGGCGTCGACGAAGGTGAGCGAGATCTTCTCCGATCCGCCGATCAATCTGGTGAACGCGCATATCGGTGCCGATGGCTGCCGGCTGTCGCCGGAGACGGTGTTCCCGCGGGCGCCTTACATGCGCGCCCTCCCCGAAGGGAACTACCGGGTCGGGGTGCGGCCGAACCACATCGGGCTCGATCGCCTGGACGACGACGTGGTGGCCATCCCGGTGACCGTGGCGCTCGCCGAGGTCAACGGCTCGGAGACATACGTCCACGGCCAGTATGGCGCGCTGACGATGGTCGCTTCGGTGGAGGGGATCCACGGCTTCGATCTCGGTCAGGCCATCCAGTTCTATCTCGATCCCAACCGCCTGTTCGTCTTCGACGGCGCAGGCAAGCTCGTCGCGGCGCCCGAACAGCGTGCTGCGGGCGAGGAGGTGAGCTGATGGCACAGATCGAATTCAGGGACCTTGCGCACAGCTACATGCGCGCGCCGACGACGGCGGCGGACTATGCGCTGCAGCCGATGGACATGACCTGGGACGACGGCGGCGCCTATGCGCTGCTGGGACCGTCGGGGTCGGGCAAGACCACGCTGCTCAACATTGTCTCCGGACTTCTGTACCCGACCCAAGGGCAGGTGCTGCTCGACGGTCGTGACGTCACGCGACTGCCGACCGCCCAGCGCAACATCGCCCAAGTGTTCCAGTTCCCGGTCATCTACGACACGATGACGGTGTTCGACAATTTTGCCTTCCCGCTGCGCAACCGCAAGGTTGGTGAGCAGGAGGTCCGCCGGCGGGTGCTCCAGGTGGCCGAGATGCTGGGTCTGACGGCCGCCCTCGGCAAGCGGGCGCACGGTCTTGCGGCGGACGCCAAGCAGAAGATCTCGCTGGGCCGCGGTCTGGTGCGCAGCGACGTTGCTGCGATCCTGTTCGACGAGCCGTTGACGGTGATCGACCCGCAACTCAAGTGGACGCTGCGGCGCAAGCTCAAGGAGATCCATCAGGAGCTCAAGCTCACCCTCATCTATGTGACCCACGATCAGGGCGAGGCGCTGACCTTTGCCGACAAGGTGGTGACGCTGCATGAGGGGCGGGCGGTGCAGGTCGGTAGCCCAACCGATCTGTTCGAGCACCCGGCGCATACCTTTGTCGGGCACTTCATCGGCAGCCCGGGCATGAACATCATGCCGTGCCAGATCGACGGATCAAGCGCGCGCCTCAACGGCTGCGCCATACCGATCGACCCCGGCTACGCGGATCGTGCGCGCCGGGTCACGGGCAAACTGGAATTGGGCATACGCCCCGAGTTTGTGCGCTACCGGGCGAGCGCGGCCGACGGGTTCATGGCGGCCGAGGTGACTTCGGTCGAGGACCTTGGCGACTACAAGATCGTCACGGCGCGGCTGGCCGGGCATCAGGTGAAGGCGAAGGTGCGCGACGACGTGCCCGTTGGCGGCAAGGAGGGCTGGCTTGCCTTCCCGCCGGAATGGACCCGGCTTTATGCCGACGGCGACGTTTTGGAATAGGGAGCAGGCAGCATGCAAAAGACCTTTGACAACCGGGCCTGGCTCCTCGTTCTGCCGGTGTTCCTGCTTGTCGCCTTCAATGCGCTCATCCCGCTGATGACGGTGGTCAACTACTCCGTCCAGGACGTCTTCGAACTCGACCCACCGGGCGTTCGTGGGCACCGAATGGTACCGCGAGATGCTGCATAACTCGCGGCTGCACGACGCCTTGGTCAATCAGCTCATCTTCTCCGGGCTGGTGCTTCTGATCGAGGTGCCGCTCGGCGTCGCGGTCGCGCTCACCATGCCCAGGAAGGCCGGCTGGGGCACCTCGCTCACCCTGGTCCTGGTGGCCCTGCCGCTGCTTATCCCGTGGAACGTGATCGGCACCATCTGGGTCATATTCCTGCGCCCCGACATCGGCCTTCTCGGGCACTTCATCGACCACACGCTGGGCATCCACTTCGACTATCCGGCGGTGCCGATCGAGGCCTGGGTGTCGGTCATGCTGATGGAGGTCTGGCACTGGACCCCGCTGGTGGTGCTGCTCGCCTATGCCGGCCTGCGCTCGATCCCCGATGCCTACTACCAGGCGGCGCGCATCGATGGGGCCTCGGCGTGGGCGGTGTTCCGCTACATCCAGCTGCCCAAGATGCGCGGCGTTCTGACCATCGCCATCCTGCTGCGCTTCATGTTCTCGTTCCTGATCTACACCGAACCGTTCGTGCTCACCGGCGGCGGGCCGGGCGACACGACGACGTTCCTGTCGATCTACCTGGTGAAGATTGCCGTCGGCGAGTTCGACGTCGGGCGGGCGGGGGCCTTCTCGATCATCTACTTCCTGATCGTCCTGGCCTTCAGCTACGTGTTTTATCAAGTCCTTCAGCGCGTCGGTACGGGAGAGAAGCGATGACCTCGTCGGCGCAAGTTGCAAGCATCACGCGCTCGGGTGCCGGCGCCACTGCCAGAACGAGCAATCGGGAGCGCAGCGTCAGCATACCGAAGCGGCTGGTTCTGCTGGTCATCTACCTGCTGCTCCTGATGCTGCCGATCTACTGGATGCTCAACATGTCGTTGCGCGAGAACCACGACATCATGAGCCAGCTGGCATTCTACCCGCACCAACCGACGTTCAAGAACTACGTGAACATATTGACGAACCCGTCGTGGTACATGGGTTACGTCAACTCGTTCGCCTATGTCAGCATCAACACGGTGATCTCGCTGGCGGCGGCGCTGCCGGCGGCCTACGCCTTCTCGCGCTACCGCTTCCTCGGCGACAAGCACCTGTTCTTCTGGCTGCTGACCAACCTGATGGCGCCGTCGGCGGTGTTCCTGCTGCCGGTTTTCCAGTTCTATTCGGCGCTGGGGCTGATCGACACCTATTGGGCAGTGGCGCTGGCGCACACGTTGTTCAACGTGCCGCTGGCGGTGTGGATCCTGGAAGGATTCATGTCCGGGGTGCCCAAGGAGATCGACGAGACCGCGTTCATCGACGGCTATTCGCTGCCGCGCTTCTTCGTCGTCGTCTTCGTGCCGCTCATCCGTTCCGGCGTCGGCGTGGCGGCGTTCTTCTGCTTCATGTTCTCCTGGGTGGAGCTGCTCTTCGCCCGCACGCTGACGATCACGGCCGCCAAGCCGATCGCGGCGGTGATGACCCGCACGGTCAGCGCCTCCGGTCTCGACTGGGGGCTGCTGTCCGCCGCCGGCATCCTGACCATCGTGCCGGGAGCGTTGGTCATCTACTTCGTGCGCAACTACATCGCCAAGGGCTTTGCCCTCGGCCGCGTCTGACAGTGGAGGAAGACGATGGGCTTGCAATGGATGGATTGGACCGTGCCCACGGCGGTCTTCTTTGTGGTGATTGCGGCAATGCTCGCTTCGATGACCGTCTGGCAGGTGGTGGCGCCCAGCCCGGAACGGCGGGGTTTCCTGCCGATCGCGACGACCCCCGGCGATCGCCTGTTCATCGGTCTGCTGGTCAGTGCCTTCATCCACCTGGCCTGGATCGGTTTGACGGGCGCCAACCTGTGGTTCGCGCTGGCCATCTCGCTGGTGTGGATGTTCACCGTGATGCGCTGGGGGTGAGCGCGAGAGGAAATTCAAGATGCGTCGCTCGGTGTTTCGGGCCTTCACACCAGAGACGTCAGCCGGGTTTCCGGCTCTTCAAACTGAAGGCTAAAGAGGGAGGAAATACCTAATGTTGGGTATGACGAGGAGTAGTAGACGGACGCTTAAAGCGGTCCTTCTAGGTTGCGCCGCCTTTGCGCTGGTATCGTCCATCGGGCCGGCCAGCGCTGACGACGCAAGCTTGCCGGCGGATCAGGTGGCCGCCGCCAAGAAATGGATCGACAGTGAGTTCCAGCCCTCGACGCTGTCGAAGGCGGACCAGCTCAAGGAAATGGAATGGTTCATCAAGGCGGCCGAGCCGTTCAAGGGCATGTCGATCAAGACTGTGGCGGAGAGCATTCCGACTCACGCCTATGAGTCGGAGGTGCTGGCCAAGGCCTTCACCGAAATCACGGGCATCAAGATTGTCCATGACGTGATCCAGGAAGGCGACGTCGTCGAGAAGCTGCAGACCCAGGTGCAGACCGGGCAGCCGATCTACGATGCCTTCGTCAACGACGACGACTTCATCGGCTTCCACGCCCGTTATCCGTATACGCGGAACCTGACGGAGTGGATGGCCGGCACGGGCAAGGACGTCACCGATCCATACTTCGACCTCACTGACTTCCTCGGGCTTGCCGACGCCACGGGGTTGAAGGATCGCGGATTCGACGGGAGCCTTTGGCAACTGCCTGATCAGTCCTTCATCAACGTCTACTGGTTCCGCAAGGACTGGTTCGACCGCCCCGACCTGCAGAAGGCGTTCAAGGCGAAGTACGGCTATGACCTCGGCGTGCCGGTGAACTGGTCGGCCTATGAGGACATCGCCCAGTTCTTCAAGGACGACGTCAAGGAGATCGACGGCAAGGCCGTGTTCGGGCACATGGACTACGGCAAGAAGGCCCCCGATCTCGGCTGGCGGTTCACCGACGACTGGCTCGGCATGGCCGGCGCCGGCGACGTCGGCGTTCCCAACGGCTACCCGGTCGACGAGTGGGGCATCCGCATGGATGGTTGCGTCCCGGTCGGCTCGAGCGTGACCCGCGGCGGCTCCGCCAACGGCCCGGCCGCCCAGTTCGCCCTGCGCAAGTACATGGACTGGCTGCGCGAATACGCCCCGCCCGGCGCCCTCGGCATGGACTTCTATCAGTCGCTGCCGAGCCTGGCCAAGGGCAACGTCGCTCAGCAGATCTTCTGGTACTCGGCTTTCGCGTCCGACATGCTGGCGCCCAAGAGCAAGGGCAACAACACGGTTGACGCCAATGACAAGCCGCTGTGGCGCATGGCTCCGACCCCGCATGGGCCGTACTGGAAGGACGGCATGAAGGCCGGCTACCGCGACGAGGGCTCCTGGACGCTGCTCAAGAACGTCCCGGACGATCGCACCAAGGCGGCCTGGCTGTTTGCCCAATTCGTCACCTCGAAGACGGTGGACCTGAAGAAGTCGCATGTCGGCTGGACCTTCATCCGCAAGAGCACCGTGATGGATCCGTCCTTCGACGATGCGGATGGATCCAAGTACGGCGGGCTGATCCAGTTCTTCCGTGGCCCGGGCATCAAGTACTGGACGCCTACCGGCCTGAACGTTCCGGACTACGCGAAGCTCGCGCAGCTCTGGTGGCAGAACATCGGTGAAGCCGTGGCCGGCGAAGTGACGCCTGAGACCGCCCTCAACAATCTGGCGGCGGCCCAAGACAGCATCATGGACCGCATCGGCAAGTCGGGCATCCAGGGCGCGTGCGGACCGAAGCTCAACGAAGAGAAGAGCGCCGACTACTGGTACAAGCAGCCGGGTGCTCCGTGGCCGAAGCTGGCCAACGAAAAGCCGCAGGGCGTGACCATGCCCTACGATCAGATCATGAAAGAGATGGCGGACGGCAAGCTTCCGCTGTAGCCATCCCCTCCCGTAAGGCATGATCTGACACGGCGCGCTGCCGCTTCTGCTCAGAAGCGGCAGCGCATTCGTTTTTCGCCTGCGCTATGGCCGTGAACCATTTCGTTCTAGGTCGCAACTTTGCAGTGTTGTATTTGACGAGGCGAGCGCCAAAGAGGTTGAGCGGATTGCTCTGCCGGCGATCATCGGCGTCATCAAGAGTTGCCAGCCGTATCGTTGGAGAAGTAAGACTGCCGCACGGAATTGAGAGGCGAAAGATTGATGCAAGAGCCGCGTCAACAGGAAATCATGGACCTCGCACGCCAAACCGGCCGGGTCAGCGTTGTGGATCTTGCGGCGCACTTTGGAGTATCGCCTCAAACGATTAGAAATGATCTGAAAGAGCTCGCCCAACAGAAACTTCTCGACCGGACTCACGGGGGAGCGTCGATTGCGTCGAGCGTTCAGAACCTTGCCTACGAAGCGCGTCGAAAGATCGCAGAGAACGCAAAACGGGAAATCGGCAGGGCAACGGCAGCGCTGATCCCGGCCAACTCATCGCTTTTCCTCAACATCGGCACGACCACGGAAGAAGTTGGGCGCGCATTGAATCGGCATACGGGACTGCTGCTGATCACCAACAATCTTCACGTAGCAACAATGCTCTATCCCTTTGAAGGGATCGATGTGGTGATTGCCGGCGGGGCCGTTCGCCGATCGGATGGAGGTGTCGTCGGGTCGCTCGCGGTCGAACTGATCAAGCAGTTCAAGGTCGACTACGCGATCATCGGAGTCTCCGCGATCGATGTCGATGGCACGCTGCTTGACTTCGACCTGGAGGAAATACGAGTCGCGCAGGCGATCATTGCGAATGCGCGGACCGTTGTGCTCGTTGCCGATTCCAGCAAGTTCGATCGAATGGCTTCGGCCCGGATCGGTCACCTTCGCGATATCGACATCTTCGTGACGGACAGTGTGCCGTCCCCGGCGATCAGAGAGCTGTGCGAGCGCGAAGAGGTCCGCATCATCGAAAGCGCAGTCGATCGGGAACCGACGATGGGTGCGGACGACCTATCCCGTTAGCAGGCTGTCGACGAAGGTGCTTGCGGGCGGGTTTGGCCGACGAGTTGTCGTCTGCGCGCGGGCGAAGAACATAGCCTTCAACCTTTGATGGGGGCTTTTGCAGTCTTCTAGTTCGCTTGGGCGTGGCTGCGCTGCCGGCTCGTGCGCCGACACTTCACCCTTCCGACTGGCAGAACAGCCAGCTCGTCACGCCCGACGAGCGCTTCTCATTGGCCGCCGTTTGGCGAAGCGCACGATCCACGCTCGATAAGCGGGCCCTGAACCCGCACCATCTGGGTGGCGGTCTTGCCGTCGATCGCCTGAAGCAGCAGGTCGGCGGCAATGCGCCCCATTTGTTCGTAGGGAAGTGCCACGGTCGTCAGCTGCGGCAGAAGCCCCTCGGAGAAAACCCGATGGTCGTCGAAGCCGACGACCGAAAGGTCGTCGGGGATCGACAGGCCGAGTTGCGCTGCGGCGTTATAGACCTGCATGGCCATCTCATCATTGCCGCAGAAGACCGCCGTTGGACGATGCTTCTGCAGAAGACGCATGGCAGCCGCGAAGGCCTCGGCCTGGTCAAACATTCCGGTGCCGGTTTGTCCCGGCACGACCAGATCATCGGGAAACGGCACGCCCGCCTCGCGAAAGGCGCGGACGAGGCCGGCCCGACGCAGCCGGGTCGCTTCGATCTCTGGCGCCAAGGTGAGATAGGCCACGCGGCGATGTCCGCAGGCGAGAAGGTACCTGCCGACCGCGTGTCCGCCTTCCTCCTCGTCCGGGACGACCATCGGCCAGTGCGCGGTCCGCGAGAAGCAGTTGATGAGCACGCCCGGCATCTTGAGTGTGGTGAACGGATCCACCTCGCGATGGAACGTCGCCGCGAAGACGATGCCCTCAACCCGGCTCGACTGGAAGCTGCGCAGGATTGTCGCCGAGCCGCCGGGGCGCGTCTGGCTGCTGCCGATGATCAGCGATCGCTCGTGGCGCGCAAGGGCGGCCTCGACACTCTGGATGATGTCGACCGAACAGGGCGTTGCCGCCATGACATCGGTGAGCAGGCCGATGACCCCCGATCGCCCGAGTCGCATGGCGCGTGCGCGCTGGTCCGGAACGAAATCGAGCTCCTCTGCAGCAAGCAAGACCTTGGACCGGGTTTCCTTGGCGACGCTGTCCGGCTGATTCAAGGCGCGCGAAACGGTCATGACCGAGACGCCGGCTTTCTCCGCCACTGTTCGAATCGTTGCCATGCCGTCCCACCTTAGTGGCTTCGCCGGCGCACCGACACTCACGCCGGAAGCTGCCATGAATGTTGATCGTTATCATAGGCATTTGCCGCTGTAACGCTCGAAATGTGGATCAATTGTCGCGCGCATATTGATAACGTTATCAGATCGGCTAAGATGCCCATCGTAGAACGGTGCCTGCGTGGACAGGCTCCGCAAGAGGGAGGAACGCAATGAGAGCTTTGCGAGCGCTCACCATCGGCGCAATCGCCAGCATTCTGGCCGTCGGCGCCGCTAGCGCCGGCGACATGCCGAAGGAACTGTCGGATGCCTTGGCCGGCAAAATGAAGGGTACGACCGTGACGGCCTTCGGCGCCTTCGCCGACGCCGACGAGGTCAAGTTCAACGAGAACGTCAAGGCGTTCGAAGAAGCGACGGGCATCGACATCAAATACGAGAGTTCGAAGCAATTCGAGGCCACGATCGCCACGCGCGTCGATGCCGGCAATGTTCCCGACATCGTCGACTTCCCGCAGCCGGGCCTGATGGGCAGCATGGCCAAGACCGGCAAGCTGATACCGGTCACCAACTACATGAGCCCGGACTACCTGAAGGGCCAATACATCCAATCGTGGCTCGACATGGCCACCAAACCCAATGCCGACGGCAAGCCGACGATGGTCGGCGTCTGGGAGCGCGTGAACGTCAAGAGCTTGGTCTGGTATCCCAAGAAGGCTTTCGACGAAGCCGGCTACACGATTCCCAAGACCTGGGACGACATGCAGAAGCTGCAGGACCAGATCGTCGCCGATGGCGATACGCCGTGGTGCATCGGCATCGAGTCGGGTGCCGCCACCGGCTGGCCGGTCACCGACTGGATCGAGGAGATCATGCTGCGCACGACCTCTCTCGACAACTACGACAAGTGGACGACGGGCCAGCTCAAGTTCAGCTCGCCCGAGGTCAAGCACGCCGCCGACGTCATGGCGTCGATCTTCTTCAACGACAAATACGTCTACGGCGGCACCAAGGGGATCGTCTCCACGTCGTTCGGCGACGCGCCGGCGCCGATGTTCGACGATCCGCCCAAGTGCTGGCTGCACAAGCAGGGCAACTTCATCACCAGCTTCTTCCCGAAGGACAAGAACCTGCAGCCGGGCGTCGACTACGACTTCTTCTATCTGCCGCCGATCGACTTGGCCTACGGCAGGCCGGCCCTGGTTGGCGGCGATATCTGGGCGATGTTCAAGGACCGCCCGGAGACGCGCGCGGTGATGCAGTGGTTCTCGCGGGCGGAGCATCTCAAGGCCTGGCTCGCCTCGGGCGGCACCATTGCGCCGCAGCGTGACGCCCAGCTCGATTGGTATGGCAACAAGATCGATCGCGGCGTCGCCGAGATTCTGGCCAACGCCACCAGCGTTCGTTTCGACGGCTCGGACCTCATGCCGGGTGCGGTCGGTGCGGGCTCGTTCTGGAAGGAGATGACAGCCTGGATCAGCGGCACGGAAGACCGCGATACGGCACTCGCCAAGATCGACGCCAGCTGGCCATCCAACTAGCGGACGGATCACTGCCGACGAAGCTTTGAACCCTCCTTCGGTGGTGATCAAATGCGAGGATCGGGCCGGCAACCGTTAGGGTCTGCCCGATCCTCGCTCATCGAGACCAGGCATCGTCACGCAGATGGCACTCTCTGAATCTGATGCCCGTACATCCGGGGCCGCGGCACCGGCTTCCCTGATGCGCTCGCTCGCTGGGCTCGTTGCGGCGGTCGTCGTCGTCGTCCTGCTGTGGGAGGGCTTCTTTTTCCTGCGCGACAGCCACGCGGCGAAGCTCGTGGTTGCCTCGCTCGCGGTCGTCTGGGGTGTCGGCGGCCTTGCCGCTTTCTTCTTCGGCGCGACCTGGCTGGTCGGCCGCCTGCCGTTGGCGTGGAGCCGCCGGATGGAACCGCTGGTCTTCGTCGGCCCCGGCATTCTCCTCGTCTTCTATTTCCTGGCGCTGCCCACCGTGCGGACGTTCATCGCCAGCCTGTTCAATCACGACGGGTCCGTCTTCGTCGGTGTGGCCAACTACGTCACGGTGCTCACCGAGCCGTTCATGCTGGTGATGTTCCGCAACAACCTGATGTGGCTCGTCTTCGGCGCCGGGCTGACGGTCGTCTTCGGGCTCTTGGTCGCCATCCTTGCCGACCGCAGCCACTACGAGAAATTGGTCAAGGCGATCATCTTCATGCCGATGGCGATATCGCTGGTCGGCGCCGGCGTCATCTGGAAGTTCATCTATGCGGTGAAGGACCCGAGCGTGTCACAGATCGGCCTGCTGAACGCCATCGTTGTTGCGTTGGGCGGCGAGCCGCAGGCGTGGATCGCGCAGCTCCAGCCGTGGAACAACCTGTTCCTGATCGTCATCGTCGTATGGATGCAGACCGGCTACGCGATGGTGCTGTTTTCCGCCGCGATCAAGGCCGTGCCGGCGGAGTACCTCGAAGCGGCACGCATCGACGGTTCCGGCGAGGTGCGCATTTTCTTCGAGATCATCGTTCCCACGATCATGGGGACGATCATCACCGTCAGCGCCACGGTGATCATCTTCACGCTGAAGATCTTCGATGTCGTCCTTGTCATGACCGGCGGCAATTTCGGCACCGACGTGATCGCGACCGAGTTCTACAACCAGTATTTTACGGCGCGCGACTTCGGGCTGGGGTCGACGATCGCCATCGTGCTCCTCATCCTGGTCATGCCGGTGGTCATCTACAATCTCCGCCAGCTCCGCCAGAGCGAGGTGCGCTGATGGACACGCAGCCGCGCGGCCGGTCGATCATCATCAACCTCGTCCTGCTGGTGCTCTGCGTCTTGTGGCTGGTGCCGACCGTCGGCGTGTTCGTTTCGTCGTTCCGCACCCGCGACGACGTGCAGACGAGCGGCTGGTGGACAATGTTCCCGCACAAGGAGTGGACGACGGTCGAGCACATCGACATCCCCCGCTCTGTCGACCCCAATGGGCAAATGACATTTGCCGGCGCAACCGGAACATTCCTGCAATTGCGCGAGGGCGTCGTTAATCCGGACGGGCGGCGCGTGGTGTGGCTCGGCAACAAGCGGCGCGGTGAAGTCGTCGTGCAGGAGCTGAAGTGGACTGCCAACACGCATTTCACGCTCGGCAACTACGCTGACGTCCTCACCGGCAAGGAGTATCAGGTCGTCGATGCCAACGGGCACAAATACACTCTCAAGGGCGACGACCTGTCCGGGGCCTTTGTCAACAGCATGGCGGTGACGATACCGGCCGTCGTCCTGCCGCTGACGATCGCCGCTTTCGCCGCCTATGGCTTCGCCTGGATGCGCTTTCCCGGTCGCAAATTCGCCTTTGCCGCGATGGTCGCCCTGCTGGTCATACCGCTCCAGATCGCGCTGGTGCCGGTTCTTTCCGACTACGTGCACCTGCGCCTGAACGGCACGTACCTTGCGCTCTGGCTGGCCCACACCGGCTTCGGCCTGCCTTTGGCGATCTACCTGCTCTACAACTACATCGCCGGCCTGCCCAAGGAGATCCTGGAGGCGGCGACGGTGGACGGCGCCTCGCATGTCCGCATCTTCGCCACGATCGTCGTGCCGCTTGCCGTTCCGGTGCTCGCCTCCTATGCGATCTTCCAGTTCCTCTGGGTATGGAACGACTATCTCGTCGCCCTGATCTTCATCGGCGCCCAGCCGGACGTTCAGGTGCTCACCATGCGGCTCGCCGAGATCATCGGCTCGCGTGGCAGCGATTGGCACCTGCTGACTGCGGGCGCATTCGTTTCGCTCGTTCTTCCACTGGTGATCTTCTTCTCGCTGCAACGCTATTTCGTGCGTGGGCTGATCGCCGGCTCCGTCAAGGCCTGACACGGGGAGTTCCGTTCGCATGAAGTACCGTCGGCTTGGCAACTCGGGGCTGCTGGTGTCGGAGCTGGGTCTCGGCACGATGACCTTCGGGGAGAACAGCGAACGCGGCGTTGCTCCCGCCGAAGCGCGACGCATCATCGACACCTATCTCGAAGCGGGCGGCAACCACTTCGACGTAGCCGACGTCTACGCCGGCGGCCGCGCCGAGGAGATCGTCGGCGAGGCCGTGCGCGGCCGGCGTGAGCGCATCGTGCTGGCGACCAAGGTGCGCTGGCCGATGGGATCGGGCCCCAATGATGCCGGCTTGTCGCGCTACCACATCCTGAACGCAGTCGAGGCGAGCCTGCGGCGTCTGCGCACCGACACCATCGACGTCCTCTATCTGCATGGCTGGGACCCGTGGACGCCCGTTCAGGAATCGATGGCCGCACTCGCCGACCTCGTTACCGTCGGCAAGGTGCGCTATGTCGCCGTCTCGAATTTCAAGGCCTGGCAGGCGATGAAAGCGCTCGCCGTGAGCGATCAGCGCGGTTGGCCGCGTTTCGTTGCCGCGCAATACCAATACAGCCTGGTTTCCCGCGGCATCGAACAGGAACTGACGGAACTCTTCGCATCCGAGGGCGTCGGCCTGGTTCCTTGGGGGCCGCTCGGCGGAGGCTTCCTGACCGGCAGATATCGGCGTGGCGAGCGGCCGACGGAAGCTGGAGAGGGCCGTCTAGCGACTGCCCCCGACGATTGGGAGGAGTCCTGGACGCATCGGGCGACTGACCGCAATTGGGCGGTTCTCGATGTGGCAGGCACCATCGCCGGGAGCCGCGGCTGCACGGTGTCGCAGGTGGCGCTCGCTTGGCTCCTGGCTCAGCCAGTTGTCGCGTCAGTGGTGGTCGGCGTGCGCACCGCCGCACAGCTTGCCGACAATCTCGGCGCTGCTGACCTCGACCTGGCTTCCGATGATCTCACCGCGCTGACCCAAGCATCGCAGGAGACGCGATCTTATCCCTACCGGGGGACGAGTTCGGACCAACGCTGATCGCAAGCGGCTGCGCAAGCCACACGGTTGGGCATCGGGTTTGCCTCCAACAGGTTCGCGCGGCCTTGCCAGCAGCAGGAACCAAAAAGGATTGACTCTTTCTCCCGCCAATGCGCATCATAGCGTCGTGGAACCGGTTCCACGGCAGGGCAAAAGGAACCGGCGGGGGAGGAGATGGACCGACGGTTGCCCACAATCGATGATGTTGCGCGGATTGCCGGTGTCGGGAAGGGCACGGCGTCGCGGGTCATCAATGGCAGCCCGAAAGTCAGTGACGGCACGCGCCAGAAGGTTCTCGCCGCCATCGAGCAGCTGAACTTCCGGCCGAGCGCGATGGCGCGTCGTCTTTCCAAGCACGCTGCGGTCCAGCAGATCGGCATATTCGAGTCGTTCATAACGGCGCCCGCGTTCGTGGACCGCTTGCGTGGCATTCAGGAAGTTGTCGAAGGCGAGTTGGGTTTTGACCTCCTGCTTTTCTCCTGTCGCTCCCCCGAGCGCTACGAGCCCACCTTGGCCCGCATCGTCGAGCAGCGGGCGGTGGAGGCTCTGCTGGTTGCCGACCTCAAGATCTCCGACGAACAGGCGGAACTGCTGCAGAAGGCGCGCATCGCAGCCGTGTCGTTGAGCGGTCTGCGTGGACCTGTCCCATACGTCGGTGCCGACGACGTCAGGGGTGCCTATCTGGCGACGCGCCACCTCATCGAATTGGGACATCGGAAGATCGGCTATGTCGGCGACGCATTTCCCGACGCCTTCGGCTTCACGACCGGACAAGACCGTTTCAACGGCTATCGCAAGGCGATGGATGAAGCGGGGCTTTCGACTGACGAGTCCTGGGTGGGGTTTGGCCGCCACGGCCGCAGCGAGGCCATTGCACTGGGGACGCGCGTGCTGTCGCAACCAAACCGACCCACGGCCCTTTTCGTGATGGCGGATTTGCAGGCTCTTGGCTGCATCGCCGCCGCACAGAACCTCGGGTTACGGGTTCCCGACGACGTGTCGATCGTCGGCTTCGACGACATCGAGGTGAGCAGCCACGTCGGCCTGACCACCGTCCGCCAGCACTTGACCGAAAGCGGTCGGGTGGCGGCGCGCTATCTGCTTTCGCTGCTCCGTGGCAATCGGACGGCGACGCTCGAGGCCCTGCCGCCGGTTGATGTGGTCGTCCGGCGGACCACGGCAGCGATCAACTAGCAAAGGGAGGGATGCCAATCGATCGGTACCGGAAGAACGGACTGCAAACTCAATCAAAGGAGGAAACTAGGATGAACATCCATATTGGCATCGGCGTCCCGGCAATGCCGGAACGCCGCGCCGTCGAAAGAGGGGGCGCTGTTTTGGGTGCAGCACTGGCCCTGATTCTATCGACCTCCCTGGTGACACCGACCGTCGCAACAGCGGCGCCCACCGAGATCACAGTGTGGAGACACATCGGCGATCTCAAGCCGGAGATGGACACATTCGCGTCTTTCGTGTCGGGATTCAATGCCTCGCAATCGACCTGGAAGGTGAAGTGGGAAGAGCTCCCGCAGAAGTCCTATTCGGATTCCGTCAATGCAGCCGCCCTGTCGGGTACGCTTCCCTGTGCCATTGACGTGGACGGGCCCTTGGTCCCGAACTTTGCCTGGGCCGGCAACGTCATCCCGCTCGACAAGTACGTGACCCCCGAGATGAAGGCCGACATGCTGCCTTCGACCATTGGGGAGTACAACGGGCACATTTACGGCCTTGGCCAGTTCGAAGCCTCACTGGCGCTGTGGGGCCGGAAATCGGTGTTCAAGAAGTACGGCATCCGCATCCCCACCGGCGTCAACGATCCGTTGACGAAGGACGAATTCGACAACGCGCTCAAGGTTTTCAAGGACTCGGGCGAGTTTGAGAACTCCATCGACCTTTTCACCTTCTATACCCACGAGTGGATTCCGTATGCCTACTCGCCGCTGCTGCAGAGCTTCGGCGGCGACCTGATCGACCGCAGCACCTATCTGACCGCCGAAGGCAAGCTGAACGGCCCCGAGGCGAATGCATGGGGCAAGTGGTGGCAGAACCTGTTCACGTCGGGATACGCCAATCCAAAGTCGACGGATGACCAGGCGTTCATCCAGGGGCGTGCGGCACTGGCCTATATCGGCAACTGGTACTACCCGAACCTGCAAAAGGCGTGGGGCGACGATCTCGTCTACATGCCGCCGCCGGACCTCGGCAAGGGCCCCAAGGTGGGAGCGGGCTCGTGGCAGTGGGCGATCACCAAGTCGTGCGGCAATCCGGACGGCGCCTGGGCCTTCATCGACTACATGATGAAAGCGGATAACATCGCCAAGATGTCGAACGCCACCGGCCTGATCCCCAGCCGCGCCAGCGCGGTGGCAGGTGCCAACCTCTACAAGGAAGGTGGCCCGATGGCGGGCATCACCGCCTACCCGAAGGCCTTCGCGGTGATCCGTCCGCCGACTCCGGCCTACGGCAACATCTCCGTGAAGTTCGAGGAAGCGGCAATGGCCATCGCCAATGGCGCCAACGTCGCCGATACCCTCGACGAAGCGGTGACGTCGATCGACGCCGATATCAAGGCCAACAACGGCTACGGCTTCAAGTAGACCTCCCGTCTCGGGCGCCCGAATATCTCCCGCGGGCGCCCGAGCTTTCCTACAAGAGATCATGGAGAGGGCGCGATGAGGAACCACGACGGCTTCCGCGCATGGCTGCTCTTCGCCCCGGCGCTTGTCGGCATCGTGCTGTTCGTCGTGTTGCCGTTCCTGCTTTCCGCGATCTTCAGCCTGACCAACCAGCGGTTCGTCTCGCCGACACCGGCGCAGTTCGTCGGAACGGCCAACTACGAGCGCCTGCTGAAACTATCTGTCGTAACCGTCGATCCCACTGGTTATTCCGACAGTGGCGAGCCTGAATATCCCCGCGTGCACACGGTCATTCATGCAAGGCCGGACCTCGCGGGTTTCTCCGAGTGGTTCAGCTTCGACATCATGGGCAAGCGCATCCTGGTCCTGGCGACAGACCGGGTGTTCTGGCGCTCGTTGCTCAACAACTTCTATTTCTCGATCATGGTCGTGCCGATTCAGTGCGGCATCGCATTGGGATTGGCGCTGCTGGTCAATCAGAACCTGGGCGGCAACCGCATCTTCAGGGCGATCTTCTTCAGCCCGGTGGTTACCTCGATGGCGGTGATCTCGGTGGTGTGGATCTTCCTCTACAATCCCGATTTCGGCCTCTTCAACCGGATGCTGAATTTGATAAGCGCAGGGCTGTTCGGCAATCCGAACTGGCTCGGTGAGAAGAATCTCGCCATGCCGGCGATCCTCATAATGTCAGTCTGGCAAGGCGCCGGCTTCCAGATGGTGCTGTTCCTCGCGGGCCTGCAGCATATTCCAACCATCCTCTACGAGGCCGCCGAAATCGACGGCGCCAGTCGGCTCCAGCGGTTCCGGCACGTGACGTTGCCGGGCCTGCACAACGCGATGACCTTCGTCATCATCACAACGACGATCTCCTCCTTCCGCCTGTTCACGCAGGTCGACGTGATGACGCAGGGCGGGCCCATCGACAACGCGACATCGACGGTCGTCTTCCATGCTATCCGCGTCGGCTTCAAGAGCCTCAATCTTGGCTACGCCTCGGCAATTTCCTTCGTCTTTTTCCTCATCGTCATCGCCATCACGTTCGGTCTGCGCAGGGTGATGCGCGAGCGCGGCTAGGAGTTCCTGCGATGCAAGTCGACGAATACGCTCCAGCATTGCCGGGTACGGCGCCATCCCGCGATCGGCTGTTCCGCGCCTTCACCTATGGGCTGATGCTGATCTGGGCTGCCTTTGCCTTGATGCCGATTGTCTTCGTGTTCGTGTCGGCGTTCAAACCGGTGGCCCGAATCTTCCTCGATCTGAGGGCGGCAAACCCGCTGCTTGCGCTCTTCCCGACCGAAACGACCACCAAGAACTTCGCGGAAGTCTTCGCGCGAACGCCCTTCCTCTCCTATCTTCTCAATTCGGTCATCATCGCAACGGTCAGCGTCGTGCTGAGTATTGCGGTCAACTCGATGGCTGCCTTCGCCTTGGCGCGGCTCGAATGGCGCGGCAAGACCTGGATGCTGGCGCTTGTGGTCGCGCTGCTGGTCGTTCCATTTGAGGCGATCGCGGTGCCGCTCTTGTTCGTGGTGAACAACCTGCCGTGGCTCACGATCGGGGACGCCGGCCTGGAGCTGCAGCGCTCCTGGCTCAACACGCTGCATGTACAGATCATTCCGTTTATCGCGGACGCCTTCTCGATCTTTTTGTTCTACCAGTTCTTCCTCGATATTCCCAAGGACTTCGACGAGGCTGCCCGGATTGACGGTGCATCTTCTTTCCAGATCTACTGGAACATCATCATGCCGCTGTCGCGCCCGGTGATCGCATCGGTCGCGATTCTGCAGTTTCAGGCTCGCTGGAACGACTACCTGTGGCCGGTGATCGCCGTGCCGGGCCAGGCATCGCGTCCGCTGACGGTGGGCATCACGACGTTCTACACGCAGAACCCCGACTGGGGTCAGATATTGGCGTATGCCGCCATGATAACTCTTCCCGTGCTTGCGATCTTCGTCCTCTTCCAGCGGTGGTTCATCCAGAGCGTCGCGGCGAGCGGAGTGAAAGGCTAGGTGCGGCATCGGCCCAGACAAATCAACTCTGCCTGAATTTTCACAATGAGCGCAAAAGCAAACCTACCGCTTCGACTGGGGCTGGCGGGCCTGTCGCATGATCACATCTCCATCATCGAGCACATCTCGCCCGAGGACTTCGTGATCGCTGCCGCGTGCGAGCAGGACGAAGCTCTCCGTGCTGCGATCGGGCGACGCTATGAGGTCCCCGCCGGTCGGCTCTATCCGGACCTTGCAGCGATGTTGGAAAACGAAACGCTCGATGCCGTCGCGGCTTTCGGATCAATCCGCGATCATCTCGATGTTGTCGAACGATGTGCCGGTGCCGGTGTGCACGTCATGGTCGAGAAGCCCCTTGCGGTGAGCGTCGATCACGCCGAAGCGATTGCCCGCCTGGCCCGGAAGCACGGCATCCATGTTCTCACCAATTATGAGACGAGCTGGTACCCAAGCAACGCGCATGTCTTCCGCATGGTCCGTGACGGCGCGGTCGGCGTGCCGCGAAAGATCTTGATCCGCGCCGGGCACCAGGGACCGATCGAGAGCGGATGTCAGCCGCAGTTCCTCGCTTGGCTCACCAAGCCCTTCAACGGCGGCGGCGCCCTGAGCGATTTCGGCTGCTATGGAGCCAATCTGGCGACCTTCTTCGCTGACGGGCGTCTGCCCAGTTCGGTGACCGCAATTACACGTGCCTTCAAGCAGGAACTTTACGGTGAGGTCGAGGACGATGCATCGATCGTCCTCACCTATGACCAGTTCGAAGTGGTCATCCAGGCGTCGTGGAACTGGCCGTTTCCGCGCAAGGACATTGAGCTTCACGGCACCGCGGGCTCAATCGCCGCCGCGGATTCGCGAACCGTTTGGTTGCGCAGCGGCAGCGACTCCGAAGCGACGATGATCACACCGGATGCGCTGCCCCGGTGCCTCGGCGAGCCGTTCGCCTACCTTGCTTCCGTCGTCCGCGGCCAACTGCGGCCGGCACCTCACGATCTTTCCGCTCTCGACAACAATCGCAGTGTTGTTCGGATATTGGATGCAGCGCGTCGGTCTGCCCTTGCCGGATGCACTATCCCGGTGGCCGACCGCACAGCCTGAGACGCTCCCGTCATGACGATTTCAGTTCCGGGAAAATGGCTGTGGGACAGCTGGTACATCCACGACGGTCGCCGGTGGCATGCCTTCTTCCTGCAGGCGAGCCGGTCCCTTGGCGATCCCGATCTGAGGCATCGCAGTGTGACGCAAGGGCACGCGACTTCGACCGATTTGATCAACTGGACCCATCTAGGAACGTGCTTCGCTCCGCAGCGCGAAGGGCCCGCCTGGGACGACAGCACGACTTGGACCGGTTCGGTCGTGGCGGGCACTGATGGGCTCTGGCATCTCTTCTACACCGGAACGGGGCACTCGGAAGGCTCGCTCTATCAGCGCATTGGTCACGCAACCTCGACGGACCTGCACGACTGGCAGCGGGTCGGCAACGGCCTCTGCCTGGATCTCACAGGCCCCAACGCCGCCGGTTATGAATTGGAACATCGGGTAGGCGATTGGCACGATCGCGCCATGCGTGATCCGTGGGTCATGCGCTCTCCGCTGGGCGACGAGTGGCTCATGTATTTTACCGCGCGTGTTCCTGATGCCGCCGAGCCTAACGCCGCCGGCGCCATCGGCCTCGCCACCTCGCCCGATCTCAAGACATGGACGCTGCAGCCGCCCGTCTACTCAGGTGGTTTCGGTCAGCTCGAGGTGCCGCAGGTCTTCGAACATCGGGGCCGGTGGTACTGTCTGTTCTGTACGGCTTCGTCGCACTGGTCTGCTGCTTACCGCCACGCCAACCCGCAGCAGCCGGTCACGGGAACGCACTATCTGATGGCAAGCCACCCGCTTGGTCCCTGGACCATCGCTCCGGGTAAATTCCTGGATGGAGCAGAGCCCTGCCGCCGCTATGCGGCCCGCATTCTCCACACCGACAAGGGGCTGCGCATCATGGGTTTCGCCGATGGCGGCAAGACGCAGTTCGGCGGTTACATCATGGATCCGGAACCCGTTGAGGTGTTGCCGGGCGGGCGGCTGGTCGTTCGCGGCGATTGATGCGCAGACTTGGGTCCAGATGGCGACGCCCTACGGCCGAAGCGCGAAGCCCGCACGGTACCGGCGAAGCGTGCCGGTTACGCCGCGTGCATGCGCACCCAGTCGGCCACCTGGGCATGGGTGCCGAACCAGACGTCACCTTTGGTGCGGATATGGCCGATCAGTCCTTCGAGCATGACGATCCGCGAACGGTAGCCCGTCACATGCGGATGCATGGTGAGCTGGAACACACCGCCGGCGGCGTACGCCCCGTCGAACTCGTCCTTGAAGATTTCGAGCACATCGCGCGGCGCGATCCATGGCCGTAGCGGCTCGCCGCGCAGTGTCATCAGATAGGCCGCGTCGTCCCTGATCCATTCGACCGGAATCTCGACGATGCCCGTCGGTTCGCCGTGGTCCAGGAGCTCGTAGCAGTCGTCATCGGCCATCAGAGAAGAATCGTAGCGGAAGCCGGCCTCACGCAGGATGGCCATGGTCGCCGGGTTGAAATCCCATGACGGGGTGCGGATGCCGACCGGCCGCTTGCCGGTGAGCTTTTCGAGCGTGTCGATGGCGCGCAAGGTGAGGTCGCGCTCGGTGGCGCCGTCGAGCACCTCCATCGGCTCGTGAATCCAGCCGTGCACGCCGATCTCGTGGCCGTCCGCGATCAGCGAGCGCTGCTCTTCGGGATGCAGCAGAGCAGAGACGGCCGGGACGAAGAACGAAACCCTGATGCCGTGCCGGTCAAGCAGGTGGCGAATGCGTGGCAGGCCGGTACGGCTGCCGTATTCGCCCCAGGACATGGCGCTGATCGACTTGCCGCCGACGCGCAGCTCGTTGGTCTCGTGATCGGAGTCGAACGAGAAAGCCACGGCCGCCCGGGCACCGTCCGGCCAGCTCGCGGGCTTCAGCGGCCGTCCGGCGCGGACCTGGGACACCAGCCCCCGCCAGTGCTCCTCGGGCCACTGCCAGGGAAGGTGCTTAGCGGCCGAATCGTGTTCGTTGCTCATGTGTCGGGCTCCAGGCGGATCGTCTCGGAGGTTTCCATGCGCACCCGCTCGGATGTGAACACGAGCGGGAAGTAGCGGTCGTCGCCCCAGCGCGTCGCCAGATCTGCATAGTGAGCGCTGCGCGGATCGCCCGACTGGCCGGGCGCGTTGATCGCCATGGATTCGTCCCAGGCGCCTACGTCAACGACCATGCGGAACGAGGCACCGAGCGTCATGCCGAAGCCGGGCCGCCGGTAGTCGGCGCTGGCGACGGTGAGGCCGCTGCCGGCCTTGGCGACCGGGCCGATATCCCATTGCGCCGCGAGCGGATGGCGGAAAGTCATGGTGTGCAGCTTGCCCCAGATCCATTCGGCCGGGTCCGGCCCGAAGCGGTCGGTGACGTCGGCCCATGCCGCAGCGAGGCTTTCCGCCAGCAGACGATCCCGCTCCGCGGTCGGCTCGGCGCCAAGCCGCGCGTCCGGCGCCAGCAGGAGCGCCACGAGAATCTCGGTCTCCACCTGCACCGTCTCCTGCACTTCAAACGCCGCATAGGCGCCCGGCGCCAGCCGCTCCACCAGTCGCGGGATCAGGTGATGGATGAACCACACCTCGAACAGGGTCGCTGCGGCGGAGCGCTTCTCCATGCGGCCGTCCCAGCTGAGCAGCAGGTCGGCGGCCTCGGCCGGCACAGCCTTGCGCACGGCCGGCAACAGGGCGGTGAGGGCGGTCGCCGGACGCAACAGCACGTCGCACTGCAGGTCGAGCATGTCGGCGAGCGTGTGCTGCGGTCGTGTACTGAGCACCTCGGCGATGCGCTCATAGCGGACCCGGTCGGGCCATTCGAAGCCGACGCGCCAGGTGTCGATGTCGTAGTCGGGCGGCAGGTTCATCTGGTTGGACGACGCCAGCCATCCATCCTCCGGGTCGATGATCCGCGGCAGCGCATCGGGCGACATGAAGCCCTGCCATTCGAAGCGGCCATCTCCGGGCACCGGCAGCAGGCCGTCGTGATTCCGGCGGATGGGAGCGAGCCCGGCGGAGATCCAGGCGATGCTGCCCGCCGTGTCGGCGCAGATGTGGTTGACCGGCGGCGCGCGCCAGTGCGCCACCGCCGCCTCGAATTGCGGCCGGTCGGTAGCGGTGAGGTAGCGCAGGCTGCCCATGTAGGGTGCCGTACCTGGCTCGGACCAGACCGAACGGAAGGCATAGAGCGTGTCACCCTCACGATGCAGCACCGGGCCGTGCCGGGTGAAGGCCAACTGCACCGGAACCGGCGGGCCGCCCGCGACGTCTATTGTCTCTTCAATCGTCGTCAGAGGCTCGCTTCCGCCGTCAAACAGATAGGCTTTCGGGTCGGTGGGGTCTGCCTGGCAGACATAGAGGTCGGCCTGATCGACCGAAAAGGTCGTCAGGCCGAACGCGACCGCCTCGTTGTGGCCGATGGAAACTCCCGGCACCGCCGGCTCTCCGGCGCCGACGACGTTCACCCCGGGCCCCTTGAGATGCACCAGATAGCGCAGGGATGGCAGAGCCATCGCCCGGTGCGGATCGGACGCGAAGAGCGGACGCCCGCTCGCGCTGCGGCCGGGGGCCACCGCCCAGTTGTTGCTGCCGCTGCTGAGCGCGGCGTCTTCGCGTGCGGCAGTCAATCCGGCGCCGAGAACCGGCAGTTCGGTGCCGAGCCGATAGGTCTCCATCACTTGAGGTGGGATCGGCCCTTCGATTCCCGTCGGGATAACGGTCCAGTCCGGCTTGGGCGCCTGCCGTATCGCGTCGACCGCGAGCCCGAAGCGCGCGGCGACGTCGGCGCGACGAATCTCGTTGTCGAAGTTGAACAGCTTGCCGTGGCTGCGGATGCGCACCGGGTCGGCGGGCGCCCACAGGTCCGGCTGCGTGCCGGCAATCGCGAATTCCGGCGGCAACAGATCGGGATGCTGCCGCGTGCGCCTGACATAGGCATTGATGCCGGCGACGAACGCGGTGGTGATCGCTTCGCTGTCGGGGCCGTAGGCCGCCCATTCCGCAGCCATGTCGCCGCGATAGAGGAACAGGCGCGCGGCCCGGTCGTTGGCCACGAAAGCCGGGCCGAAGTCGCGGGCAAGCAGGCCCAGTCCGCGCTTGCGCCACAAGTCGATCTGCCACAGCCGGTCGCGCGCGGCGTTATACCCCTGGGCGAAGAAGAGATCGTTACGCGTCTCGGCCTCGATGTGGGCGACTCCCCAGCGGTCGACACGGATGTCCACCGATCGTTCCAGCCCTTCGAGCACGATGGTTTCGCTCATGATGCCTGCCTTTGGTCATGCGAACTGCCGCAGCGCTTCTGTGTGTGCTTGTCGAAGACCAGGAACTCCACGATCGGCAGGGACAGTGACTGCCCGATGCTCCACTCGTGGTCGGGACGCTCAACCACCTGCACGATATCGCCATTGGCGAGCTTGAGGCGCAGGACGCATTCCGAGCCGAGATATTCGCTGGACAGCAGCTCCGCACGGATTCCGGCGTCATCCGCTGCCAGCGGCCCGAATCCGGTGGGCCGGACGCCGACGACCACCTCCGCATTGCTTGCGGCCGCGCTCCAGGGCAGGGTGCCGATGCCGGTCAGCTCGATGCCGCCTGCGACCGTTCGGCCGGAGAGAAAGTTCATCTTCGGGGTGCCGATGAAACCGGCAACGAAGAGATTGGCCGGCCAGCGGTAGAGCTCGGGCGGTGTGCCGATCTGCTGCACCACCCCGGCATTGAGCACGACGATGCGCTTGGCCAGCGTCATCGCCTCGACCTGATCGTGGGTGACGTAGAGCATGGTCGATCCGAGCCGGCGATGCAGGTCCGTCAGTTCGGAACGCACCTGGGCGCGCAATGCGGCGTCAAGGTTGGAGAGCGGCTCGTCGAAGAGGAAGACGTCGGGCTCGCGCACGATGGCGCGGCCGATGGCGACGCGCTGGCGCTGGCCGCCGGAAAGCTGCGACGGCCGGCGCTTGAGCAGGGGGCTGAGCTCAAGGATGCGCTCAGCCTCGGCCAGCCGCCGTTGTATTTCGGCCCGCGGCACATGGGCGCGCCGCAGTCCGAGCGTCAGGTTGCCCTCCACCGTCATGTGCGGATAGAGCGCGTAGCTCTGAAACACCATGGCGATGCCGCGCCGCGCCGGAGGCAGATCGCTGACGTCGCGATCGCCGATCAGCACGCGACCCGAGGTCTGGTCGGCGAGACCGGCAATGATGCGCAGCAAGGTGGACTTGCCGCACCCCGAGGGTCCGAGCAGCGCCAGCAACTCGCCGTGTGGCACGTCGAGCGAGATCGCCTCGAGGACGGGGGTGTTGCCGTAACGCTTGGTGATCTGGTCGAGGACGAGGCGGCTCATGAGCGTTCCCTACTTGACGGCACCGGCAGTGATGCCGCGCACGATCTGCCGGGAGAAGATCAGGTAGAAGACAAGGATCGGCACCGCCGACAGGGTGAGGGCGGCCAGCACCGCGCTCCAGTTGGTGGCGAACTGGCCCATGAAGTTCTGCGCCCCGAGCGTCACCGTCTTGGTGGCTTCGGCAGGGGCGAGCACCATGGGAAACCAGAGGTCGTTCCAGATCGGAGCGAGCGAGAAGACCGCGATGGAGGCGATTGCCGGCCGCACGACCGGCACCACCAGACGGAACAGGATGTCGGGCTCGGCCAGTCCGTCGATGCGGCCGGCGTCTTTCAGCTCGTCGGAGACCTGCTTCATGAACTCGGAGAGGACGTAGACGGCCAGCGGCAGCCCCTGCGCCACATAGACCAGGATCAGCGAGACCAGCGTGCCGGCGATGCCCAGCGAAACCATCGTTGTGAGGATGGCCACCGTGCCCAACCGGATCGGGATCATGATGCCGATCACGAAGTAGAGGCCGAGCAGGCTGTTGATCTTCGTGCGGTACTCGGAGAGCGCGAAGGCAGCCATGACGCCAAAGAGCACGATCAGCGCTAGCGAGCTTACCGTGACGATCGTACTATTTGCGAAGTAGAGTCCGAAATTGCCGCGCAGCAGCACCGTATCGTAGCCGCCCAGACTGAAGGTGTGTGCGTTGGGCAGAGCAAGCGGCGTGCCGAAGATGCCCCGGCGGCTCTTGAACGAGTTGAGGATGATGACCAGCATCGGCGCCAGCGCCACCAGGCTGTAGGCGATGAGAATCGCGTGAGCGGCAATGGCGGGGAGGGCGGTATGGCGCAGGCGCTTCATCGTTCCCTCCTAGAGCTGGTGATAAACGAGGCGGCGCTGCACGAAGAACAGATAGGCCGACACGCCACTAAGGATGATCAGGACCATGACGTTCGCCACCGTGGCGCCCATGTAGGGATCACCCGGCAGGAGGTTCTGGCCGAAGAAAGTGCGGAACAGGTAGAGCCCGAGCAGATCGGTTGCCCCGTTGGGACTGCCCAGTGCTCCCTGGGTCACGAAGACGAGATCGAAGGCGTTGAAGTTGCCGGCGTAGGTCAGAATTCCGACGATGCCGATGGTCGGCCAGATGAGCGGCAGCTTGATGAGGAAGAACTGGCGAATCCCGGTGATGTCATCCAGCGCCGCCGCCTCGATGAGCTCGTCGGGAATCGCAACCAACGCGGCATACAGCAGCAGCATGGGCAAACCGACCGCCTGCCAGCATGAAATGAGGGCAAGCGTGGTCAACGCGGTGTCGGGCTGGCCGAGCCACGGCGCGTAGAAGCCGCTCAGGCCGAACGTGCCGAGCACCTGTTTTGCGACGCCCCATGTGGGGCTCAGCAGGAGCTTCCAGAGAAAGCCGACAATGACGAAGGAGAGCATGGTCGGCAGGAAGAACACGGTGCGGTAGATCGCACGTCCCTTCCGCGTCGGCACCGCGATGAGCGCAGCGAGCAGCAGCGCCACCGGGTTCTGCACCACCATGTGGATGAGGAAGAAGTGCACATTGTTGATGAAGGCGTTGGCGAAGCCGGCTGCCCAGTGGGGGGCGCCGAACAGGCGGGCGTAGTTGTCGAAGCCGACGAAAACGGCGGGCACCGGGCCGGAAGCCGACGCAGTGCCCACCGTGTTGAAGAAGGACATACGCAGCGTCTCGAACAGCGGCACGATCAACACGAAGGTGTAGACGATCAGCGCCGGCGCGAGAAACAAGGCGGACCACCGCCTTGTCCTCTTCTGATGAGACGCCACCATGGGCTTACTTCGCAGCGGGCTTGTACCAGCTGTCAAGGCCAGCCTGCAGCGTGGCAGCCGCTTCCTCGGGCGTCTTGGTATGGTTCAGCACGTTGGCCGACTGCACCCACATCTCGTTCTCGAGATTGGGCACGCCGCGCGACAGGATCTGATAGGTGAAGCGCATGGTGCCCTGGCACTTCTGCCGCCAGCTCATGAATTCCTGGGCCAGCGGATCGTCGAGCTTCACCTCAGCCTTCGACAGGCTGAAGAAGCCGGGAAGCGCCGAGGAGTAGAGCTGGGCGAATTTAGGCGTGGCCAGCCAGGTGAGAAAGCTGCGGGTCGCCTCGGGATTCGGGCTGGCCGCGTTCATGCCCATGCCGATGTCCGGATGGTCGACGAAGTAGCAGGTGTCGCCGGCGTGAGCCACGGGCGGCGGGAACACGCCGATCGGGAAGTCGGCATTGGCGTTGAAGCCGGCGATCTCCCATGAGCCGCCCGGATAGACGAGGCCGCGACCCAGCGTGAACATGTTCTGGCTGTCGGCGTAGGACTGCGCGGCGAACCCGTCGGGCATGTAGGGAGTCCATTCGGCGAGGATGCGGAAGGGCTCGACGAACTCGGGATCGGTCAGCTTGGCGGTGCCGGCGATCAGTGCCTTGCGGCCTTCCTCGCCGTGCCAGTAGGCGGGGCCGATGCTTTCGTAGCCGGAGTTGGCCGCCTCGAAGCCCTGGACGTTACCCATCGCAAAGGGCGTGTAGGTGCCGTCGGCCTTGATCGCCTTCAGCATGGCCATGAACTCGTTCTGGGTGACCGGCGGCTTGAGCCCGAGCTTCTCGAAGGCGGGCTTGTTGTAGAAGAACCCGTGCATCACCGAGGCCATCGGCACGCAAAAGATGGTCGCGCCGTCGTCGGTGCTGAACGCCGCCTTGCCGACGTCGACGAAGTCATCGATCCCCGGTAGGTCGTTCAGGCTTGTCAGGTTGCCCCTCTGGTAGAGAGCGAGCCCCGCGTCGAACGGGCGACAGGTGATGAGGTCACCTGCCGTACCAGCCGCCAGCTTGGCGTCGAGTGCAGCGTTGTACTGGGTCGACTCGGTTGGCGAGAACACGACGTGGATGTCCGGATGCGTCGCCTCGAACGCCGGGATGATTTGGTCCTGCCAGATGGCAAGATCATCGGCACGCCAGCTTTCGATCGTCAGCGTCGTCTGCTGGGCGGATGCAAGGCCTGTCGTGCCGCATAGCGCGGCGGCAACAAGCAGTATCGTACGCAAGCGGGTCATACCACCTCTCTCGGGTTGCTGGTGTCGCCGTTTGGGCTGCCTCCGGCATGGGCGGCGAGACCCCATGCGGATTGGGGAAGCAGGTGGGTGCTGAGCGGGCCGATGCCGAACAGGATGCGGTGAATTTCGTTGAGGGCGACGGCAATCGCGCCCTGCGTCGTCGCCATCGTGCGGAAGCGGCTGACCGAAACATCGGGAACGCGCGCGATGCAGCGGGGCAGGTGGACGAGCAGTCGCTCCACCAGTTCCGGCCGCACGCCGATGCTGCCGCCCAGGACAATGCGCTGCGGATCGACCAGCGCGACCACGGAGACCAGCGCGAGCGCAAGATACCGCGCCGTGTCGTCGACCACCGTCCCGGCGATCGGGTCACTGCCGGCGGTATCGAAGATGTCCTTGACCGAGCGATCCAGCGATCCGCCCGCCGCGGTGTAGCGCCGGCGGATGCCTTCGCTGCCGATGGCTGCTTCGAGCGTGCCCTGTATGAGATTTTCGGTGGCGAAGGGATCACCGCCGATCGGCAGATAGCTCAACTCGCCGGCGAACCCGTTGGCGCCGCTGAGTAGGCGGCCGTCGGACACGAGTCCCATGCCGACGCCGGTCCCAAGGGCGACGAAGGCGAGGTCCCTATGGATCAGGCTCAGACCATTCCAGCTCTCGCCGACGGCAGCAAGGTTGACATCGTTCTCAACCACCACATGCAGCTCGCCGAACTCTTCCCGCAGCGCCGACAGCACGTCGAACGAATCGAGCCCGGCGATATTCGGCGCCAGGAGGATGCGTCCACTGTCGCGCTGTGCCGCGCCCGGAGTGCCGATGACGGCGCACAGCAGGCGTGTGCGATCGATGCCGCTTCGCTCGGTTACGGCCGCAGCGACCCGCCCGATCTGCCGCACGAGGAATTTTCCGCCGCGCCGGTCGCTGCTGAGGTGCTCATCGAGCAGAATGCTGCCCGAATGGTCGGCCAATGCCACATGAAGCTTGGTCCCCCCGAGGTCGATGCCGAGGACATATGCGGAGCGGGGATCGAACTCGTAGGCGACGGCGCGCCGGCCGATGTTTCCCTCGAACATCCCCGACTCCCGCACCCAGCCGAGCTGTTCGAGCGCCGAGATAAGCCCCGAACTGGTCTGTTTCGACAGGCCGGCAACCCGCGCGATTTGGGCGCGCGAAATCGGGCCGTTCTGCAGAATGGCGCGAACAACGCCGGGCAGCAGGGCACTGCTAAAAACTGGCGCTTCCCTGTAGCGGTCGAGTCGGTGCAAGTTACGCCTCAATTAGTTCGTCCAACGAACGAACGATACGTCATCGGGCTCGCTTTGTCACCAGGAAAGTGCCGGGCCTGCCCCGTTGCATTGGACGACGAGGCCCTGCCGCGGCGTGTCGTGGAGGCATATTCGTTTGTGGCGCAGGATGTTCGCTTCATGCCGCTCGTCGGGAGGGACCACGCAACAGGCGCGCGGGATTGCCAGCGCAGCCAGGCGGTCACCCGGGATTGGCGTGCTCTTCAGCCGGCAGAGAAGGCCGCGCCAGGGCCGCGGCTTGGGGCGATAGAGAAGGGCTAAAAGTCTCTTGGCGCGAAAAGACGCCAAGCAGGCGTTCCCCGGTGGAGCACTTTCACTCTGCCGCCGGATCGGCTGCGACCATGTGCCCGTCGGCGATCGTCCGATATTCCAGCGGCTGGGGCTCGTAGCCGAGATCATGCACCGGGCTCGGCAGTTCGCCGACGAAGGGCACGTATTGCCGCTTGGCGCGCACCGGGTCGGGAACCGGAACCGCATCCAGCAGAGTTTTGGTATAGGGGTGCTGAGGATTTTCGAAGAGATGGGCACGCGTGCCCATCTCGACGATGCGGCCCATATACATCACCGCCACGCGGTGGCTGATCTGCTCGACCACGGCCATGTCGTGCGAGATGAACAGATAGGCGATGCCCGTGTCGTTCTGGATGTCCTGCAGCAGGTCGAGAACCTGCGCCTGGATCGACACATCGAGTGCCGAGACGCACTCGTCCGCAATGATCGCCTTGGGCGACAGTGAGAGCGCGCGCGCGATGCAGATGCGCTGGCGCTGGCCGCCCGAAAACTCGTGCGGATAACGCCCCATGAAGTCACGCGGCAGGCCCACCCGTCCGAAGAGATAGGCGACCCGATCCTCAAGCTCCTGACCGTTGGCGATGCCGTGGATCAGCAGTGGCTCCGCCACCAGATCCCTGACCCGCATGCGCGGATCGAGCGAGGCGTAAGGATCCTGAAAGACCATCTGCACGTCGCGCAGCACCGGCTTCATCGTCTGGTGCAGCAATCCGCCGGTGTGCCGTCCGCCGACCCAGATATCCCCCGACCAGGGCACGAGATTGAGAATCGCCTTGCCGGTGGTGGACTTTCCGCAGCCGCTTTCGCCCACCAGCGACAGTGTCTCGCCGCGCTTGAGCGCGAGGCTCACCCCCTCGACCGCATGCACGCGCTTGACGGCGCGCTGCAAAAGCCCGCCCTTGATATCGAAGCGCACGGTCAGGTCGTTGACTTCAATGATGGTCTGCACGCCCGCCTGATCGGCGTCCGTCGCCCGCATCGGCGCCGCCTTGCCCCTCATGGCACCGAGCACCGGCACGGCGTCGAGCAGGTTGCGCGTGTATTCGGCCTGCGGCTCCGCGAACAGCCTGCCGACGGCGGCGTGTTCGACTTCGCGGCCGTCGCGCATGACCAGCACTCGGTCGGCCATCTCGGCAACCACGCCCATGTCGTGGGTGATGAGGATGAGCGCCGAGCCGGTCTCGCTCTGCAGATGGCGGAGCAGCGACAGGATCTGCGCCTGGACGGTCACGTCGAGCGCCGTTGTCGGCTCGTCGGCGATCAGGATGTCGGGTTTCTGCGACAGCGCGATGGCGATCATCACGCGCTGCCGCATGCCGCCGGAAAGCTCGAAGGGATATTGCTTGAGGCGCCGGCCCGCCTCGGGGATCTGGACGATGTCGAGCAGCCGCTTGGCCTCCGCCTGGGCGGCGCTCATCGACAGCGAACGGTGTGCAGTGACTGCTTCCGTCAACTGCTGGCCGATCGACAGGACCGGATTGAGCGAGGTCATCGGCTCCTGGAAGATCATGCCGATATCGTTGCCGCGCACGCTCAGCATGTCGGCTTCGCCGAGGCCGAAGAGGTCGCGACCCTTGAAAAGCGCCTGGCCGGACGTGATGCGCGCCATGGGTTCGGGCAGCAGGCGCATCAGCGACAGCGCCGTCATCGATTTGCCCGAGCCGCTTTCGCCGGCGATGCAAAGCGTCTCGCCGCGGTCGAGATCGAAGGAAATATGGTCGACGACCACCTTGGCGCCGGTCGGTGTGGCAACCGAAGTCACCAGCTCGCGGACCGAGAGCAGCGGATGATGAGAGGCGGAATTGAAGACCATGCCGTCGCCGACTGATTGGAACACGGAGAAGGGGAGGCGGCGTGCCGCCTCCCCGGTGGTTTATTCGAAGACTATCCGGGGAAAGTAGAAGCTGACCACCCAGTTGGGCATGTCGACGATCTCCGAGATGCGCAGGTCCCCGCAGACCGAGCACAGCATGTACGCCTCGGGTGCGGAGAGGTTGTGGAGCTTGCCGAGCAGGTCGATCATGTTCGATACGGCTGCCTTGGCGCCGGTCATCAGATCGGGGCCGATGCCGGTAGTCACCTCATAGCCTTTGGCATCAAGGTGGCGGCTGACCGGCCCCGGCGTCGTGAAGCGCGGCATGGATAGCCCCGCGTCCTTCACCAGTTCGAGCTTCAGCGTCACGTTCATCGCGCTTTCGATGGCCGTGCCGCAGATTTCGCCGTCGCCTTGGGCGGCGTGCGTATCGCCGATGGAGAAGAGCCCGCCGGCAACCTCGACCGGCAGGTAAAGCTCCGCTCCGACATTGATGTCGCGCACGTCCATGTTGCCGCCGACCCGCCGCGGTGGAACCACCGAGTGCAGGCCCTTCTCCGCCGGCGCGAGTCCGATCGTTCCCGCGAACGGCTTGAGCGGCACCTTGGCCTGGCTGGAGAACGCGGCCGGGGCCATGGAACCCGGATCGTAGGTCCACAGCGTCAGTCCGGGGTCGGTGAATTCGTCGGCAAGCAGCCCGAAGCTCGGGATGATCGCCGTCCAGCCGAAGCCCGAAGGTTCGAACTGCTCGACCGTAATCTTGATGGCATCCCCCGGCGCGGCCCCATCGATAAAGATGGGACCGGTCACGGGATTCACCTTGGAGAAGTCGAGCGTGCCGACATCGGCAACGGTGCTGCCACGTTTGAAGTGGCCGCTGCCGCTGTCGAGACACTCGAAGTGGATCGTTGATCCCGGTGCCACCGTCTCGACTGGGGCAAACGAGTTGTCCCAGCCGAAATGATGATGCGTCCGATGGATCGTGTGGTTGTGGTTATTGTGCATCGGTTGCGTAGATGTAGTTGTAGTTGACGGGGATATGCACCGGATCGACGAACAGCGCGTCATCGCCGCCCACGCGAGGCGAGTGCATGGTGTAGCGCTTCTCGTTGAACACCGGCGCCCACGGCGCATCGTCGGTCATGATCTTGTCGAAGATTGTCTTCCACAGATCGGCACGTGCCTGCGCCTGGTCCGGCGCCACCATCGCATCGGCCTTGGCGGCCATGGCCTCGATGTCCTTGTTGCAATACCACGACCAGTTCCAGCCGCCCTTCACTGCGCCGGCGCAGCCCAGGATCGGCCCGTAGAAATCGGACGGGTCGGGGAAGTCGGCGATCCACGCCATGCCGCCCGACCAGATCAGCGGAGCGGTGTTCTCGGTTCCGCCGGCGGCGATGACGTTGGCCTGATCAAGCGACTTGATCGCCACCTTGATGCCGACCGCAGCCAGATCCTGCTGGATCGCCTGGGCGATACGCGGATTGGGATCGGTGTTGTAGACGTAGAGGTCCATCGATTGGCTGCTGTCGTACTTGGCATCCTTCAAGAGCGCCTTGGCCTGAGCCGGATCGTAGGGATAACCCTTGAAGTTGGGATCGTAGCCGGGCATGCCGGGAGGCAGGGGCTGGTTCGCCGGATCGGCACGGCCGTTGATGATCTTGATGATGCGATCCTTGTTGATCGCCATGTTGATCGCCCGGCGGACACGCACGTCGTTGAGCGGCTTCATGTTGACGTTCATGGTCAGGTAGCTGGTCTCCAGCTGCGGCGCCGAGACCACCAGCTTCTTCTCGTCGGGGTTGTTCATCACCTCGAGGAACTTGGCCGGCGGAATGCCGTCGCCGACGATGTCGACCTGCCCCTTCTGCAGCTGGAGCAGCGCGGTCAGCGGTTCGGCGCCGATCTGGAAGTCGATCTCGTCGAGATAGGGCGCTCCCTTCAGGTAGTAATCGGGGTTGCGCTTGAAGACGACCTCCTGGCCGAGGCTCCAATGGTCGAGATAGAAGGCACCGGTGCCGTCGGGATGATGGCCATAGTCGGCGCCCCATTTCTCGACGTCTTCCTTGGCGACGACGCCGGCGAAGTTGAGCGCGACGACCTGCAGGAATGTGGCGTCGGGCTTCGAAAGGGTGATGGCGATCGTGTAGGGATCGACGACCTTGACGCCGGCGAGATGATCGGCCTTGCCGCCGGCCATGTCGTCATAGCCCGCAATCGACTTGAAGAAGCCCTGACCGGGGCTCTGGGTCTTGGGATCGACGGTGCGGTCGAGCGTGTAGGCGACGTCGTCCGCAGTCATCTCGCGGCCGTTATGAAACTTGACGCCGTGGCGCAGCTTGAAGGTGTAGGTCAGCCCGTCGTCGGAGATCGCGTAGCTCTCGGCGAGATCGGGGATCAGCTCGGTCGTACCGGGCTTGTAGTCCATGAGCCGCGAGAACAGCGACTTGATCATCGACCAGTTCTGCCAGTCGTAGCCGATCGCGGGATCGAGGGTGGAGACATCGTCCTTGTAAGTGACGATGACAGAGCCGCCCTGCTTGATGTCGGCGGCCGAGGCCGTCGCGCCGAGGGCCAGGAGGCCGACAAGCGCTACGCCTGCAAGTAGTCCTTTATTCATGACGCTCTCCTTCCGTTTGCGAGTTGAATGGGTCGTCGCCTTTCACTGGAGCTTGATCCGCGGGTCGATCAGCGGAGCGATGAGGTCGGCAATCAGATTGCCGATGACGATGGCGCAGGCCGAAACCAGCGTGACCCCCATGATGATCGGGATGTCGACGCGCTGGATCGCCTGCCAGGCCAACTGGCCGATGCCCGGCCAGCCGAAGACGCTCTCCACCACCACGATGCCTGACATGAACAGTCCGATGTCGATGCCGATCATCGCGACGATCGGCAGCACGGCGTTGGGCACAGCGTGAATGAGCAGTACCTTGGCGCGCTTGATGCCTTTCGAGCGGGCGGTGCGGATGTAGTCCTGGCGCAACACGTCGATCATCGACGAGCGCATCATGCGCGAGTACCAGCCGGAGCCGAGGAAGCCGAGGGTCAGCGACGGCAGCACCAGATTGGAGAAGTGACCGTAGCCACCGATCGGGAACCAGCTGAGCTGAACCGCGAAGACATAGAGGAGCAAGATACCGACGACGAATTGCGGCGCCGAGACGCCGACGAAGGAGATCACCATCAGCACCTGGTCGAGCTTGGTGCCGCGCTTCAGCGCCGCGATCAGGCCCATGCTCAGGCCGAGGATCAGTTCGCTGGCGATGGCGCCGACCATGAGCAGCAGCGTTGCCGGCAAGCGCGCCCAGATCAGCGTCGCGACCTCGGTCTTTTGCAGATAGGAGCGGCCGAGATCGCCGTGCAGCAGGCCCCAGAAGTAGCGCGCATACTGCACAGGAAGCGGCAGGTCGAGGCCGAGCTGATGGCGGATCGAGGCGACCGTCGCGGCGGTCGCGGCGCGGCCGGCGATCTGGCGCACCGGGTCGGCCGGCAGCAGGTAGAGCAGCACAAAGGTGACCACCGAGATCCCGATCAGGATGAGGATCGATTGCAGCAGCCGGCGCAGGATATAAGCGGGCATCAGTGGTGCCCCTGCTGCGTGGGATCGAGGATGTCGCGCAAGGCATCGCCGACGAGGTTGAAGGCGAGCGCCAGCAGGATGATCGCCGCCCCGGGGATGAACACCAGCCAGGGTGCGGAACTGAAATACGTCTGGTTCTCGAAGATGATGTTGCCCCACGAAGGCGTCGGCGGCTGGACGCCGACGCCGAGGTAGCTGAGCGTCGCTTCGAGCAGCACCGTGGTCGAGATGCCCAGGGTCGAATAGACCAGGAGCGTCGGCATCAGATGTGGCATGATGTGGCGGCCGAGAATGCGTCCCGAGCCAGCGCCCAGCGAACGCTCGGCAACGACGAAGTCACGCTCGGCGAGCGAGCGGGTCTCGGTATAGATGACGCGGGCGACCTGCACCCAGTTCACCATGGCGATCACCAGGGCGACGATCCACAGGCTGGGCGTGAAGATGGCCGCCAGAACAATTGCCAGCAGCAAGGCGGGAAAGGCCATCATGAGGTCGGTGAAGCGCATGAGCACGCTGCCGATGAGGCCGCCGAAATAGCCGGCGAGGATGCCGACCGTGGTGCCGATCAGCACCGCCACGCCATTGGCGGCGATGCCGATGATGAGCGAGGTCTGCGCGCCGAAGATCAGGCGCGAGAGCAGGTCGCGCCCGACCAGGTCGGTGCCCAGCCAGTATTCCGGATTGGGAGGCAGCGGCGCGCCTTCCAGGGTCAGCCCGTCGAAGAACTGCTGGTCGGGCGGGTAGGGTGTGATCCAGGGCGCCAGGATTGCGGCGAGCACGGTGATCAGGATCACCGCCAGGCCGAACAGTGCCAGGCGGCGTCGCAGAAGCCGGCCAAGAAGCGAGCGCTGCGGCAGGCCTTCGATTTCAAGCGCGGTCATTGCGCCGGACTGCGGTCGTGCCGGGGTCGATCAGGCGTGCTGCCATCTCCTCGATGGAGACACGCTCGGCCATCGCCATCAGGCGCAGCGCCTTGTACGCCTGCGCCGCGGAGATGTTCTGCGTCACCATGATCTGCGCGGTGGCGGCGGCCAGCCCCTCGCGCCGCGACAGGCGATACCGCAACCCGTCGATGTCGGCACGCAGCTGGCGGCGCTGCTCGAAGGCGTGGCTGGCGATCAGCATCGCCGAATAGATGCCGCCGCTGCCGATCGGCTTGAGCAGGTGGGCGTCGGCGCCGCGGCGGATCGCCCATTCGATGCGGCCCGGCGCCTCGCTGCCGATCAGCGCGACGGAGGGCATGGGGGAAGCACCGCGGCCCCAGGGAAACTGGCCGTCGTGGCCCATTTCCACGTCGAAGAAGATGATGTTGTAGCCGGTCGCGTCGAAGTCGGCGGGCAGGTCGGGCCACACGACGTCTGCGCTCACGCCGATCTGCCGGAGCTGGCGGATGATCGAGTCGACGATCGCGTGAGGGCGGTGCACGATCAGCGCGCGCCAGCTTTCGAAGCTCGGGGTGTGAGAGGTTGAGTTCATTTGATCAGCCTCAGATAGGGGACGGCGGTCCCGCTTTTGTCGGCCGCGACGGTTGCCGCGCTGTGATCCAGGCGAATGAGATAGGGATCGGGGATGATCGGTGCCTCGGCGGAGGAGACGATCTCGAAGCCGCCCTCGGCAACGGCCCTGCCGATGTGCGGGGTGAGGATCGCGTGGTTGGTCTCGGCGTGGATGCCGAGAGGGCCGAGCGGTGAGGCGAACGTCCCGGCCTTGCTGTGGGCGAGCACTGCGTCGGCCCCCACCACGCCCGTTGCCGCGATGCCGCGGGCGATGACATGGACGGCGGTATAGGCCTGGACGAAGAAGGCCGAGATACGCTGCCGATGGCCGGCGAACCGCGCCGCGGTTGCCAGCAGGTCGACATTGGCCGGCGTCGCCAGCGACTGAAAGTAGGGCGCTGTCGAAAAGTGACCTGCGGCCCTCACACCCAGCGCCGCCACCTCGTCTTCGGTCCAGTTGCAACTGACGATCGGCCGCTTGTCCGAGGCGAATGCCGGGTCCTCGCGGCCGAGCGCGTGGTAGGCGTCGACGAAGGCGTGCGACGAAGGGCCGATGAGCGTGTTGAAGATGAAGTCCGGTCGCTTTTGCCGGATCTCGGCGATGATATGGGCGATGTCGGTGTCGCCGAGGCGGATGAAACGCTCCGCCTTGACCGCGCCACCGGCGCGTTCCACCAGCTCGCGTGCGATGCGGTTCGTCTCCCAACCCCATATGTAGTTGGAGCCGACCAGCGCGGGGTTCAGTCCGTAGCGCGGCAGAATGTAGTCGAGCATCGGCACCACATGCTGGTTCGGACAGGCGCCCATGTAGACAACGTGGTCGTTGACCTCGAAGCCCTCATAGGGGCAGGGATACCAAAGGTGTGTGCCGGTCTTCTCCAGAACGGGAATGACTTCCTTGCGGCTCCATGAGGTCGTGCAGCCGACAACGAATTCAGGATCGCTCGCCACGATGATGTCGCGGCAAAGAGAGGCATAGGCCTCGGTATTGCCGGCGGGATCGCGGATCTCGGGGCGGAACGCGAATGGGTAGGTGTCGCCCTGGTTGATCTCGGCAATCGCTGTCAGAGCGCCGTCATAGCCCTCCCGGCCCAGCGTGGCGTAGGGGCCAGTGGTGGAGAACAGAACTCCAATGGCAACCGTGTCTTTTTCCAGCTCCAACCTGCGTCCCCATAACCGAAAAACCCCCACGCCCTGGCGTGTCTACGCCGCGGGGTGAGGGCCCAAATGCCATCATGCTGTCGTCTATTTGACTCTGATCTTCCGCATTCTTTCGCGGCGAGTCAAGGAAACTTGCACGAAGAATGAGCGGCACTTCAATGTGCTGAATTGTTGAGCACAAGGGCCGAGGGGCGCTTATCAAGTAGGCCCGGCGTCGCGCGGAGGCGGCGCTTCTTGGCGGACACACACGATCTCATTGAAGCTGCCAAAAGCGGACAAGCCGGGCTATGCGCGGCTTGCCCCTCGCTATTGGCCAGATCCTGCCAGCATCACATTGGCAAGGGTCTATTCCGCCGGTACTGCCATCGGCCGATGCCTGGTGGTGTCGGCGGCTTGCGATGGCCTCGCCGCGGTCTCCGTCAACTGCGGCCGGAAGCGCTTGAGGCGCAGCGAGTTGGTCAACACGAACAGGCTGGAGATGCTCATCGCGCCGGCCGCCAGCATCGGATTAAGCAGCAGATGCAGGAACGGGTAGAGCGCGCCCGCGGCAATCGGGATCAGCGCGACGTTGTAGGCATAGGCCCAGACGAAATTGCCCACGATGGTCCTCAGCGTGCGCCGCGACAGCGCCACCGCATTGACGATACCGCGCAGATCGCCTGACATCAGGATCACGTCGCCGGCCTCGATGGCGATGTCGGTGCCGGTGCCGATGGCGAGGCCGACATCGGCCTGCGCGAGGGCAGGGGCATCGTTTATGCCGTCGCCGACGAAGGCGACGCGGCGGTTGTTGGCCTGCAGACGCTTGACCTCGGCCGCCTTCTCTCCGGGCAGCACCTCTGCCAGCACCTCGTCGATGCCGACCTGAGCGGCGATCGCCTGCGCGGTGTGCCGGTTGTCGCCGGTCACCATGGCGGCCTTAAGCCCGAGCGCATGCAGGGCGGCCACGGCTTCCACACTGCCTTCCTTCAGCGGGTCGGAGACGCTGAGCGCGGCAGCGAGCTTGCCGTCGATCGCGGCATAGAGCGGCGTCTTGCCGTCACGGGCAAACTGCTCAGCCGTTGCGGCCAGAGTGCCGAGATCGATGCCGAGCTTCTTCATGTAGCGGTCGGCGCCGACCTGCACCGTGTGGCCGCCCACCGTCGCATGCACGCCAAAACCCGGCTCGGCGGCGAAATCCGCTGCTTCAGGCAGGGCGTCTTCGGTTTTCGCGGCGCGCACGATCGCTTCGCCGACCGGATGCTCGCTCTTCGCCTCGACCGCCGCCACCAGGCGCAGCACCTCGTCTTCATCAAGCGATGTGTCGGCCAGTTGCAGGTCGGTCAGCTCCGGCCGGCCCTTGGTCAGCGTGCCGGTCTTGTCCATGACCACCGTGTCGACATGGCCGAGCGCTTCCAGCGCGGTGCCCTTTCGGAAGAGCACGCCCATCTCGGCGCCCTTGCCCGTCGCCACCATGATCGCGGTCGGTGTCGCCAGGCCCATGGCGCAGGGGCAGGCGATCAGCAGAACGGAGACTGCGGTTACGAAGGCGAAGCTCAAGGCCGGGCTCGGCCCGAAGGCGAGCCACACCACGAAGGTGATCGCCGCCGCGGTGATCACCGCCGGCACAAACACGGCGGCGATCTTGTCGGCCATCTGCTGGATCGGCGGCTTGCCGGTCTGCGCCTCCTCGATCAGCTTGATGATCCGGCTGAGCACGGTGTCGGCGCCGACGCGGGTGGCGCGGAAGGTGAAGGCGCCGGTCTTGTTGATGGTGCTGCCGACCACTTCGGCGCCGGCCTGCTTCTCCACCGGCACTGGCTCGCCGGTCAGCATCGATTCGTCGACGTAGCTGGCGCCATCGGTCACCACGCCGTCCACCGGCACCCGCTCGCCCGGCCGCACGTGCACCATGTCGCCGGCAACGACCTCTTCGATGGGGATCTCGATCTCGGCGCCGTCGCGCTGCACGCGGGCAGTCTTCACCTGGAGCTGCATCAGCCGCTTGATCGCCTGCGACGTCCGCCCCTTGGCGATCGCCTCCAGGAAGCGGCCGAGCAGGATCAGCGTGACGATTACGCCGGCGGCCTCGAAATAGGTGGTCGCCGTGCCCGCAGGGAAGATCTGCGGCACGACCAGCGCTAGCAGCGAATAGAAATAGGCGGCTGAACTCCCCAGCATGACCAGGCTGTTCATCCCCGGGCTGAAATGCTTCAGCTCGGCCCAGCCGGTGCGAAAGAAGCGCCGGCCGGCAAAGAACAGAACCGGAGTCGCCAGCAGGAATTCAATCCACATCCAGCCGCGTTCGGGCAGAACGGACATCAACACGTCGCCGGCGCCCGGCAGCATCTTGCCCATGGCGATGACGAAGAGCGGAACGGTGAAGGCCGCCGCGAAGATGAGGTCGCGGCGGAGCGCCGCAAGCTCGCCACTCTTGGCGTCGTCCTCGGCCGCGCCTTCGGCTTGTTCGGGCTTCGCCGTGTAGCCGGCCGCCGCCACCGCCTCGGCGATCCTGCCCGACGTCAGCATTTTCGGCGCGTAGCGGACGAGCGCCTTTTCGGTGGCAAGGTTGACGCTGGCGTCGACCACGCCCGGCAGCTTGCGCACGGCCTTCTCGACGCGCGTCACGCAGGAGGCGCAGCTCATGCCGCCGATCTCGAAGGTGGTCTCTGCCACCTCGGCGTCGTAGCCGGCGCCCTTGACGGCGCCGACCAGGGTCGCCGCGTTGACCTGCGCCGGGTCGGCGACCACATGCGCTTCCTCGGTGGCGAGATTGACGCTGACCTCGGAAACGCCGGGCACCTTCTTCAACGCTTTCTCGACCCGCGCGACACAGCTCGCGCAGGTCATGCCTTCGATCTGGATGTTCAGGTTCTCGTTCATCTCAATTGCCTGCCGGTTGTGTCGGACGGCATCCCCGCACTCAGCGATATTTCAGGACTTCCATCAGTTCGCTGACGATGTGGTCGGTGTCGCCGCGGTCTTGCGCGGTGGCGACGTGGTGCTTGAGGTGGCTTTGCAGCACCATGTCGCCGATGCGGTCGAGTGCGCCCTCGACCGCCTTGATCTGCTTGAGCACGTCGACGCAGTAGGTCGAACTCGTTGCCGAGCATGCGCACGATGCCGTCAAGGTGCCCCTTGACCGACTTCATGCGCCTCAGCGCCGTCTCCCGCACCTCAGGGTCGAGGTGCATGCCATGCGTCGCGTGGACGTCCATCAGGCGACCTGTGCTTCGTAGCCGGCTTCGGCCACGGCGCTGATCAGGGCGGCGGTGTCCGCCTGTCCGCTGATCACGGCTTGCTTCTGCTCCAGGCTGACCTCGATCACCTTGTCGACGCCGGGAACTTCGGCCAGCGCCTCGGTCACCGCCTTGACGCAGTGGCTGCAGGTCATTCCTTCGATCTTGAGCTTGGTCATGGTATCCGCTATCCCTTGCATATCCCACCCCAGGGGGGGTGGGGTATGGCAGACATATCGCTCCATGCCGGATTGTCAAGCCGGCCGGTTGATCTCGATCAACAAGGGGCCCCGTCGCGCGGGGTTTGCGGGACGTCAATTGCCGACCGCGGGGCCGGCGCTACGTCTTGGGTGGCGTCAGTCGGGGCGGGAAGCGGAGGGAAGACAATGTGGGGCAACGGATCCTATATGGGTTTCATGGGCGGCTGGGGCGGCGGCTGGACGGGATGGTTTGGCATGTTCCTCGGGCTCATCTTCCTCATCGCCTTGATCGCGCTCGCCGTTTGGTTCTTTCGCGTTCCACGCTGGCCGGGCGGCCAGGCACCAGTGGCCGACCGCGGTTCCTCGGCCCTCACCATCCTCGAGGAACGCTACGCACGCGGCGAGATCGACCGCGACGAGTTTCTGAAGAAGAAGCAGGACCTCCGCGGCTGAATGAGCGCAGCCGCTGCTCACAGCAGCGAAACGGCCAGGATGAGCAGCAGCAGGACGCCGATGGTGGCGAGGTAGGCGTTGAGATAGCCGGATTGCAGGCCGCGCATCCAATTGGCGAGCCCGATCGCGGCCTTCTCCAGCGGCCGGAAGAGCAGCGGCCCGAAGATCGGCGCCACGTCGTGGGTGAAGGTAAGCCGCTGAATGAAATATGGATTTCCGTCCGTCCCGGTTGTCAGCCGCTTGGTCTCGACGGTCGGACGATAGACGAAACTGTAGAAGGTGCGGAGCGCATTGGAGAAGGTCAGCGCCGTCGTCGGCGCTCCGGCAGGGTCGATGCTCTGACCGCCGTACCAGACCGGGCTGCGACGTGAACGCCGCCGCACAAAGCCGAACAGCAGACCGACCGGCAGCAGCGCCAGCAGCGGCATGACGATGACCAGCTTGCTCGGCGAGATGAAGGCGAAATTGGCGGTGAGCGGCACCAGCAGCCAGCCGTCGCTCATCAGCGAGGGGGCATCGCCGCCGGCGACGCGCGTCGACGCGGCCGCGAGCCCGTGCAGCCAGACCGGCATGCCCACCGCCAAGACGAGGACAGCCAGACCGAGCGCGCCGACGGCAAGGCTCGTTCCGCTCGGCACGCGCTGGCGATCGGCCGCGCCGCGGCCGAGCAGGCCGATGCCGAAGACCTTGACCGAGGTGGCGAAGGCGATGGCCGCGGTCAAAGCAAGGCCGGCGCCGGCCAGCGCCGCCGCCAGCCGGCTGGTCAGGCTGGCGAGGTGGAACCCCTGGAAGAAGGTCTGGAACAGGTACCACTCGCTGACGAAGCCGGCCTGGGGCGGCATGGCCGCGAGGCTCATCGCGGCAAACAGGGCGCCGGCGCCGAAGACCCAGGAACTCCGCGACAGGATCCCGCCTTGCCGGAGCTGATAGCTGCCGGTCGCCCGATAGACACCGTCGGCGGAGAGGAACAGCGCGCCCTTGGCGAGCGCATGGCCGGCGAGGTGGAGAGCCGCGACCGTCCACGCCAGCCCCGCGAAATCGTCTAGGCCGTCCTGACGGAACATGACGGCAATGCCGATGAGCGCCACGGCGATCGAACCGTTCTCGGCCGAAGACAGGCTGAGCAGCTCGCGCCACGATTCCTGCTGGAAGGCATAGAGCGCCGTGAGGATGGCGCTGACCACCGCCACCGCGACGATTGTGATGCCGGTGGGCGACAGCGACGAGCTGGGGATCAGCGGCAGCCACTCCATGATGCCGCGCGACAGGCCGAAGAAGGCCGCATTGAGGATGATGCCGGAGAGGATCGCGCCGCTTGCCCCGCTGCCGGCGCCATAGGCGCCGGGGAACCACTCGTAGAAGGGCAGCAGGCCGAGCTTGGCGCCGAAGCCGACGAGAAGGAGGAAGGCAACGAGAAGCTGCTCCGCCTGCGGCATCACCCGCACACCGGCGGCGAAATCGGCGAAGGCGGTGCTGCCGGCGGCATTAGCCAGCAGGATGAAGGCGAGGATCAGCGCCACCGAACCGGCTTCCAGCAGAGCCAGCATGAACAGCACCGGCCGCCCGCGGTCGTCGGCGAGCCGCTCGCCCAGGATCATGACCGCGCCGCCGAGGCTCATGATTTCCCAGGCGACAAGGAAGGTGACCGCGTCCTGCATGCCGAAGACGCCGACGGCGCCGACGAGGCTGGCGGCGACGCCGAAGATCCACGAGCGGCTTTCCGTCGACGTCGTCCCCAGCCAGACGGCGAGCAGCACACCCGGCAGGCCGAAGCCCATCAGCCACAGGGCTTCCGGCGGGAGCGCGAAGGTCGAGCCCGCCGGTGGTATGCCGAGGCCGGTTGCGATCGGCGCGGTGCCGTTCGGCAGGCTCGTGAGCGCCGCCAGGATCAGCACCGCCGCGCCGCCGGCAAGAAGCACGCGTGCGGCGCGAAGGCCGCGGCCGACAAGGGCGAGGACCGCAGCGGCGAGCCAGGCAACCAGTCCGATCGCGACCAGGCTAAGCGCCAATGCGGCCTCCCTTGGCCCGTTGCGGCATGCGGTCGAGGAACATCAACAGGGCTTCGATGATCGCCGCCGGATTGGGTGGCGAGCCGGGCAGATAGAGATCGACCGGGAGAATCTCGTCGAGCCCGTTGCCGCCGGTATAGCCGCCGCCGGTGAGCGCACCGGACACCGCGCAGGTGCCGACCGCCATCACCCAGCGCGGCTCCGGCATTGCCTCATACGCGCGGCTGAGCGGCCCGCGCATAGCAGTGGTCACCGGGCCGGTCACCAGCAGGAGATCGGCGAAGCGCGGCGAGGCGGTGAAGAAGATGCCGAGGCGATGCAGGTTGTAGAAGGGATTGTTGAGCGCCTGCAGCTCCGATTCGCAGCCGTTGCACGAGCCGGCATCGACATGGCGCACATGCAGGCTGCGCCGGAAGCCGGCGCGCGATCCGATATCTTTGGCGGGGGCAGGCTGCGCGTGACCGCCAAGCACCAAGTCGCCGCGCTCGCGCACGCCGAAGGCCCAATCGAAGGACGGGACCGCCGCATCGGTTGGACAGGCTTCGACGCAAAGCTGGCAGGCGATGCAGCGTCCGTAGTCGACGGTGAGGCATTCACTGCCGCTTACCTCGACCGCGACCGTGATCGCTCCGGTGGGGCAAGAGTCGGCGCATTCGGTGCAGCCCGCCTCGCATTTGTCGGGCGCGAAACGCGGCATGCCGAGGACACCGTCCTGGCCGTCGCTGCCGTCGGCGCGCGGCCACGTCGTCGTCGCCTTTCCTTCGCGCAAGCCCAGAAGCGTCCAGTTGGCCATGGAAACTCCTATCGATCGCAACCGGCAACGCTGAGGCCGAAGCTGGCCTCGTTGATGGCGTAGTCCATCATGTTGCTGTCGTGGACGGTGAACGGGAAGACGCGCCAGTTGGAGAATGACGGCGACTTGATCTTGGTGCGGACGATGCGGCCGTCAGCCCCGAAATGAACCGCGTAGAACAGGCCGCCGCGCGGCGACTCGGCCCAGCCGAGACCCTCCGAACCGGCGGCCGGCACGCAATCGGCGCGCACAGCGCCGTCCTTCATGACGAACAGAATGCCCTGCACCAGTGCGACGCTCTGGGCGAACTCCGCCGCGCGCACGTGAGCGCGCGCATTGGCGTCGCCGGCGCTTTCCACCGGAACCTCGAAATCGAGGTCGCCATAGGCGGCATAGGGATGGTCGCGGCGGAGATCGCGGTCGAGCCCGGAGGCGCGCTCGACCGGGCCGGTGGCGCCCTGGTCGAAGGCGAGGTCGTGGCTGAGCGGCCCGGTGGTGATCAGCCGGTCGAGATAGCTCGCCGAGTTCTCGAGCCGCGCCAGATAGGCAACCGCATCGACCCGCAGGCGTTCGAGCTCCTCGCTGAGCCAGGTTCCCGGATCGAGGTCGCGCCTCAAACCGCCCGGCACCGCCAGGCCGCGCAGGAAGCGGCTGCCGGTCAAGCGGCCGTTGATCTGCTTGGCCCGCTCCTCGAGGAGCTTGCCTTCCGCCTGGCCGACCTTGAGCGTGGTCGTATCAGCGAGGTGACCGAAATAGTGCAGGTGGTTGTAGATGCGCTCCAGTTCGGCCAGCAACGAACGAAGAAGACGCGCCCGGTCGGGCACCGTGCAGCCGGCCGCCTGTTCCACCGCCTGACAGAAGGCCAACGCATGCGAAAAGCTGCCGATGCCGGACACCCGCTCGGCGAGTGTCGCCGCCTTGGCGAGCGGCACCCCCTCAAAGCGTTTCTCCATGCCGCGGTGCTTGAAGAAGATCTGCGGATGGAGATGGAGGATGTGCTCGCCGACATAGACGTAGGTGAGCTGGACCAACTCGACGACGCCGGCCCGCACCGGCCCAAAGGGCAGCAGCTGCACGTCCGGTCCGACGACTTCCGGTATGGCGCCGTCGCGGGCGGTGAACGGCATCTCCGTGCCGGCGGGATAAGCCGGGTCGAAGGGTGGAACGGTCGGCTCGGCGCCCTCATGCAGCACGAGACGGCGCGGTTCCGGGTGTCCCTCGAAGGCAACGCCGAAGAGATCGCTGATCTCGCGTTCGTACCAACCGAGCAGCGGACTGGCATTGGTGGCGCTCGGCATGGCGCCGTTCGGGCGCGCGCACCACACCTGCAGCCCCTCGCGGTTGGCACGGTCGGCGACGTAGCGCAGCTCGATCTCGCCCGGCCGGGCGTACCACGCATAGGCGAACTGCATCCGCCCGCCCGACCGGATGAGAAGATCGACGGCCTCGGGCAGGTCCGCAGGATCGATGGGGATGATGTCGACGGCGCTCATGGACCACCCGGCGAGAGGATGTGAACCACCGGCGTCAGGTAGTTCCAGATGGCGGCGGGCCACCACAGCCCGAGTACAAGCAGCGGCACCAGCGCCAGCCACATCGGGCTGACGCACCAGCGGCTGAACGGGGCGGGCGACGGATCGCCGACGCGCACGACGCCGTAATACATGCCGCGAAAGTGATTGAGGAAGCCGGCGAAGATGACGACCAGCAGGATGGCCATCAGGACGACCGCCCAGCCGAACACGCCGTTGAAGCCCGCCCGCATGATGGTGAACTCACTCAGGAACAGGCCGAACGGCGGGGCGCCGGTGATCGCCACGGCGCCGGCGAGCCACAAGGCGCCCGAGGTCGGGAAGAAATGGCCGACCCGCTTGATCGAGGCGATCTCCTTGGTGCCATAGGCGCGCATCACGTTGCCGGCGCCGAAGAACATCAGCGACTTGTTCAGCGAGTGGTTGAGCATGTGATAGAGCGCGCCGGCAACGCCAAGCGGTCCGCCGAAGCCGAATCCAAGCGCGACCACGCCCATGTGCTCGACGCTGGAATAGGCCATCAGGCGCTTGATGCCGCCCTGGCGGATGATGAACAGCGCCCCGACCAGCAGGGACAGGGCGCCGAGCACGACCAGCGCCATCTGCGGCAGGATGCCGTGGTCGGCGGCGCGGGCGATGCCGAGGAAGCGGGCGATGCCGATCATCGCCGTGTTGAGCAGGGCGCCGGACAACATGGCGGAGACAGGTGCCGGCGCCTCGCTGTGGGCGTCGGGCAGCCAGGTGTGCATCGGCGCCAGCCCGACCTTGGTGCCGTAGCCGACCAGCACCAGCAGGTAGCTGAGGTTGACCAGCACCGGGTTCAGCTTCGGCGCGGCGGAGGCGAGCGCCGCCCAGGTCATGTTGTAGGTCGGCCCGTAGACGAAGGTGCCGGCCCAGTAGAACAGCACTGTGCCGAGCAGCGCCAGGCTGATCCCAGCCGACACCACCATGATGTATTTCCACGCCGCCTCGAGGCTTTCGGCAACGCGCTCGAAGGCGACCAGGAAGGTCGAGACCAGCGTCGTCAGCTCGATCGCGATCCAGTAGAGGCCGATGCTGTTCATCAGCGGGCCGACGAGCGTGGTGAAGCCGAAGCCGGCGAACAGCGCGTAGAAGGTTGAAAGCCGCGAGTCCTCCTTCAGGAGGCGCATGTAGCCGACCGAATAGATCGAGGCGAGCAGGTAGACGATGGCCGTGCACAGAACGACCCATGCCGCCATGCGATCGATAACGATGTAGTCGTCCCAGAAATAGTGGGCCTCGCCGTCGATCAGAAAGACCAGCGCCAGCGCCGCGGCGAAGGAAACGACGCTGGCGGCAAGGTTGAGCCGTTCGGCGATGCGCGGCGCGCGCACCACCAGGCAGGCGATGACCACCGCCAGCGGCGCCCCGGCAAGAATCGCGATGAGCGCGCCGAAGATCACCCGACCAGCCTCCTGAGTTCGAGCGAACTCGTCGTGCCGACGCGGGTGACGAGGTAACCGACCAGCACACCGAAGCAGGCGACGATGACCAGGAGGTCGAACAGGATCACCATCTCGATGAGCAGCGGCATGCCCGGCACCAGAATCTGCGAGCCGAGGAAGATGCCGTTCTCCAGCACCAGCAGCCCCAGGATCTGGCTGACCGCCTCATGGCGAACCGCCAGCATCAGGAAGCCGATGAGCTTCATCGACAGCATGACGGTGAGCGCCAGCACCGCGACCGTCAGCTCCAGATGAACCGATCCGGCGGCCCGGAACGACACGGCAAGCGCGAACATGACGAAAAGCGCGCCGATCACCAGGCCGGTGCTGGGTTGCAGGATCTCGTGGATCTCGCGGTCGACCTTGAGGCGATGGATGATCCGCCACAGCAGGTAGGGCAGCAGCATGCCGCGGAAGAGCGCCGTCAGGATGGCGATCAGGAAGAGTTCCGGATAGTTGCCGCTGATGCCGACCAGCACCGACAGGGCGGCGATCACCCAGGATTCGGCAGCGAAGGCGTAGAGATAGTTCTTGAGCCAGCGCGAGCCCAGCATGACGAAGGAGAGCAGCAGGCAGACGATGGCGAGCAGGCTGAACAGCGACGCGGTGAGAGGGTTGAGGTGTTCGATCAGCATGGCCTAGCTCATCTGCGTGCTGACGATGGAAAGAATGGCGAACAGGAACGACGCGGCGAGCGGCTCCTGGTAGCGGTAGAAGCGCAGGCGCGACATGGTGGTCTCGACCAGGACGACCACCGCGCCGACCAGGGTGAATTTGACGATGAGGCCGAGCGCGGCACCGGCGGCGCCGGCCGCGCTGCCGGCGATCGACAGCCCCCACGGCAGCAGCAGCACGTTGCAGAAGATGGTGTAGAGGATGAACTGCTTCATCATCGACGCCCACTTGAGGAGCGCCAGAAGCGGTCCCGAATATTCCAGGATGCGCGCCTCCTCGATCATGTAGACCTCGATATGGGTGCTCGAATGGATCGGCATCCGGTCGGTCTCGATCAGGAGCAGGATGAAGAAGGCGGCGACCAGGAAGACGTGCGCCGGGCTGAGATAGACCGGCCAGCTCGACACCAGCAGGTGGTTGACGACGAAGGGCAGCATCGCCTTGGCGAGCAGCGTGATACCGACGAAGACCAGGATCAGCGTCGGTTCGGCGAGGATCGCCAGCATCACCGCGCGGCTCGAGCCGACGCCGCCATAGGCGCTGCCGGTGTCGAGGCCGGCGAGCACGACCATGAACGAGCCGAGCGTGAGGATGAGGCCGCCGCCAAGGATGTCGCCCATGTCGGAGAGCGGCAGCGGGAAGTTGGTGAGGACGGGAGTCAGGATGGGCACGGTGAGCATGCAGGTGAACGCCACCACGGGCGTCACCCAGAACAGCCACGAGGCGGTTTCGGGCACAACGATCTGCTTGTGCAACAGCTTCCACAGGTCGCGATAGGGCTGAAAGATGCCAGGCCCCTGGCCGCGCTGGGCGCGCTCCTCGAACTGGAGGATGATCCCCTGAATAAGCGGGGACAGCGCCAGAACGGCGGCAACTTGCGCGATCTGCAGGGCGATGTCGCGGCCACTCATCGCGCGCAACCCATCGTGCCGGCGGACGCGAATCGCCGCCGTTCATACACAAGGATCGGGGAGGGGAGCGGTGTCATCAAGAACTCCTCTTGCGCCAAGCGTCAAAGAGGAGTCATCAGCCCCGCGGGCGGTTATAAGGCGAACTCCATCGCCCAAGTCCCGTCGGGAGATTAGGAGCACCGCCGGCTTTGTCAACGGCAAACCGGCCTTGGCGGCCGCCGGCCTCCCTCCGGGGCGCGCTCAGAAATACCTTCGCAGCTGGACGTAAGCCGTTGTCGGGGTTGCGTAGTATGGCGCTCCGCTGCCGCTCACGGGTAGGCCGCCATATTCGCTGCCGTTCGGCCCGAACGGCACCTGCACGCCGGCGATGAGATCGGTGTTGTCGTTGAGCGACCAGTCCGCCTCTCCCGCCGCATACGCGCTGCCGTCGTTGAGATTGACGATGAGGCTTGGCGAGAGCGTCAAGAGCGGCGTCCATTCCAGCGTCATGCCGCCGGCGAGATAGTCCTGCGAGGTGTTGAACACTTGGCCGCGTGCCAGCCGGCCGGTGAGATCGGCGGGCAGCATGTCATAGGCCGTGCCGCTGCCGGCGACGCCGAAGCCGTTGTGAAAGTACTCGGCAAAGACCGTGGCGTTGCGCTTGAACAGGGTCATCGCCGTGCTGATGTTGACCAGGCCCGAAATGCGCGTCGTGCCGTCGGCTTCGAAGGTCGGAACGATCTCGGCGTTCCACATCGCGCCGCCGAGCGGACCGCTGAGACCCACGCCGGCCGTCCAGTCGCCGTGGTCGCGCGCGACGATCCCGGTCAGCCCGATTTCGCCGATCGTGCGGTGATAGTGGAGGGCGAAGGTGCTGGCGTCCCAGGTCGGCGTCGCGTCGTAGGTCATGGCGCGGGGCACGGCGATGAATTGCAGGTCGGAGCCGTCGCCGAACAGCCATTGCACATAGGCCATGTCGACGCCGGGCTTGTATTCGGTGTCGGTGGCGTCGGGGGCGAAGGGATCGACGAGGTCCATGGGGTGAAAGACCTTGCCGGCGCCCCAGGTCAGCGCCTGGCGGCCGACGCGGACGACGAAATTGTCGGTCGTATAGCCGAGCGCCAGCCGGTCGATCTTCTGGGTCGCCAGCCCCTGGCCGTCGTCGACGAAGGTGTTGGTCAGGTTGAACAGTGTCGACGGCGGCGCCTTGCCGAACATGGACGCCTCGGCCCGCCGCAGGGCGACATTGCCGCCGTAATCGCCGTTCACGACATAGTGGACGGTGAAATCCCAGTTGCCCCATTTGGGCTCCCAGGTGAGGCGGAGGTTGCCGGAGAAGTCGTTGCGGAAACGCTCGCCGAGGGACGCGGCGAGACTGTCGCTGGCGGAGAAGGAGCCGAGGTCGGTGAGTTCCAGCCGCCCATGAAAATCCTTGAGGCCGTCGGCGATCGCCGGTCGCTCCACCAGCGGCGCGGCGAGGAAAGCGAGGCCCAGCGCGGCCCTAAGCGTGTTCCGCGACATGCGTCTTCTCCCGGCGTTCATCGGCGGTGATGCGGCCGTCGGTCATCTCTATGTGGCGTCGCGTGCGGGCGATGACACGGGCATCGTGGGTGCCGATCAGGAAGGTGATCCCCGAGGCGGCGTTGAGTTCGGCCATGAGGGCGACGAGGTCCTCGGCGGTCTTCGAATCGAGATTGGCGGTCGGCTCGTCGGCGAGCACGATCGCCGGACGCGCCACCAGCGCCCGGGCGACGGCAACCCGCTGCTGCTGGCCGCCGGACAGATAGGCCGGCCGGCGGTCTTCCATGCCTTCCAGGCCCACGTCCCCGAGCGCTGCGACTGCACGGCGGCGCCTTTCGCGCGCCTCGACGCCGAGAAGCTGGAGGATGAATTCGATGTTCTCGGCGGCCGAGAGCACCGGAATGAGATTGTAGGCCTGGAAGACGAAGCCGATCTTGTGCAGGCGCAACTCGGTCAGGTGCGCCTTGTTCATCCGGCCGAGATCGTTGCCGTCGACCGTCACGGTGCCGCCGGTCGGCCGGTCGAGGCCGCCGATCATGTTGAGCAGCGTCGTCTTGCCCGAGCCGGAGGGACCGGCCAGCGTGGCGAAGTCGCCCGCGGCGATATCGAGATCGATGCCGTTGAGCGCCGGGACCTCGATGGCGCCGAGCTTGTAGCGCTTCTCGATGCCGCGACAGGAGACAATCGCAGCCTTGGAAGGCGAGGGGGACGGGGCGGTGTCCTCAGCCTCATGAAACATGGCTCATGGCCTCCACCGGTTTGGAAAGCGCCGCCTTGCGCGCCGGCCACAATGCGACGGCGACGCCGAGCGCCCAGACGAGCAGGGAAAGTTCGAGGAATTCTGCCGGCGCCAGGTGCGGATAGAGCACGTGTCCGGCGCCGATATATTCGGCGCCGCGCGCCAGGAAACCGAGATCGACGCCGCCGTGCAGGGCGACGATGGTCGCCGCCGACGCGGCCATGCCGGCGACGACGCCGGTGCCGATCAGCATGGCGGATTCGAGCAGCACCTGAAGCAGGATCAGGCGCGGGCGCATGCCGAGCGCCTGCAAGAGGCCGAATTCGCGCACGCGCTCGAACACGGCCATGAGCTGCGTGTTGACGATGCCGATCGCCATGAAGACGAACATCACCCACAGCCAGATGTAGATGAAGGCGTCCATGAAATCGTTGACCGCGGCGGCGAGCGGCGACAGCTCCTTCCACGAACTGGCGTCGAGGTCGGGTGCCGCGCGCTTGAGCGATGCAATGACCGGGGCGAGCTGCGTCTCGTCGGGAACGTGGAAGCTGATCTCGGATATATCGCTGCCGATGCCGAGCATCGTCTGCACCGTTTTTATGCCGCTGAAGGCGAAGGCGTCCTCGGCGTTCTGGTTGCCGGCGAAGAGCCCGGTGACCTGATAGGCCTGCTGGGCGAGGCTGCCGTCGGCGGCCTGGGCCATGATGATCACCCGCTTGCCGACGCGGGTCTTGAGCCGGTCGGCGAGGTGACGGCCGAGCACGATGCCGCCGTCGGATGGGCCGGCGAGGTAGTGACCGTCAACGATCTGGCTGGGGATGGTCGAGATCCGCCGTTCGCCGGCCGGGTCGACACCGTAGAGCGTGAGCGGCAGCGTCTTGTATTCGCTCTGCACCACGGCCGGCACGCGCACGCGGGTAACCCAGCTGTTGATCACCGGGTTCGCCAGCGCCGCCTTGAGCGCGCCCGTCGGCGGCGGCATGCGGCGCGACACGGTGGGGTCGTCGAGATAGCCCGCGGCGTGAATCTGGCCGCTGCCGGTCAGGAGGTTGAGCGTGGTGTCGCGGCTCGATTGCGACCAGGCGTCGAGGAGTGCCGCGAAGACCAGAATCGAATAGAGCCCGACCGCGACGACGAGGAGCGTGATGATCGTGCGGCGCGGATTGCGCCACAGATTGCGCCAGGCGAGCGGCCCGAGGAGTTTCAACGCACCCATCATGCGGCCCTCATGGCGGCGACCGGTTCGAGGCGATTGATGCGGCGCACGGGGAACAGCCCGGCGATGGCGACCGACAGGACGATCACGACCGGACCGACCGTTGCGCTGACGAGGCTCAGCGTCGGATAAAGCCGGCCGGGCAGGCCCCATTGCGCCATCAGCCCCTCCATGCCGCCGAAGACGATGCCGGCATGCTCGAACCACAAAGCGAGGCCGCCGCCGATCGCAATCCCGATGGCGGTGCCGATGACGGCGAGCAGGATGAGTTCCAGCCACAGCATGCGCCCGACGAGCCCGGGGCGCATGCCGACGGCCAGCAGCATGCCGAATTCGCGCGTGCGTTCGAGCACCGACATCAAGAGCGTGTTGAGGATGATGAACACGACCACGACGACGAGGCTCACATACCAGAGCATGGAGGTGGAGAAATCGAGCGTGATCGCCTGCTTCAGCGCCGGCTGCAGCCCGCCCCAATCCTCGACCGCAAGCTTGTGCGCCGGGGCCAGCCGGCCGAGCGCCGGCAGCGCGCCATTGACCGATGCGAGGCTTGGGCCGGCGAGCGCGATGACATTGGCGGCGTCGCCGAGCGCGAAGGTCTCCTGGAAGCGGGCGAGCGGCATTTCGGCGATCTGCCGGTCGAGGTCGCCGATGCCGGTATGGAAGATGCCGACAAGCGTCAGGCTGTCGGCAGCGACGGTCCCGTCCACCGCCGAGCCGAGCAGCGTCACATGATCGCCGAGCGAGAGCTTGAGGTCGCGGGCGAGCGCATCGCCGAGAATGATCGTGTCGCTGTCGCCGGGCTTGAGGGGACGGCCCTGATGCACGGTCGCGGCGAGGGTGGAGACGGTCTGCTCCTTCTGAGCGTCGACGCCTTCGATCGCCGCGCCATAGCTGAGATCGCCGTTGGCGAGGATGACATAGGTGGTGGCGCGCGGCGCCGCGGCGGTGACGCCGGGTATCCCGACGGCCTCCGCGGCAAGCTTCTCCGGTTCCGCAATCGTCTTGCGGATGTCGGGGTCGTCGGCGTAGCCCGGCGGCTGGATCTGGGCGAAGCCGTCGAAGATTTTCAGCGTGTTCGCCTTCATGGTGTCATAGACGCCGAGCTGGAACGACAGCATGAAGACCAGCAGCGCCGCGGCGAGCGCCATGGTGAGCAGGCTGAGCGCCGTCCGCGTCGGCTGCCGCCACAGGTTCCGCCATGCCATCCCGATAAGCATGGCGGTCAGCCGCGCGGGTTCTGCAGGTTGGAGCGGGTGAAGAGGTAGTCAGGCAGGGAAACGTTGAACTTGCCCGCCGTCGTGTCGATGCGCGTCCACTGCCCGGACTTGGTCGTCGGCCGCATGGTCAGCACCACCGGATAGTCGCGCCCGCCGAGCGGGGCGATCTTGTCGGTGGTCATCGTGCGCACCGGCTTCATGTCCTGGTCGAAGAACGTCTCCTCCACGAAGATGCCGTCGTCGCGCACCTTGGCCTGCTGCTTGCCCCAGACGACCGGCGCGCCGGGCTTGGGCAGGGCCTCGATGGTGTAGACCGTATGACCGCCAGCGCTCGCTGTTCCGACGATCTTGTGCGTGTATTCGGTGAGCAGGTCCTCGGCCTTGGAGAGGTCGTTGTAGGAGAAGTCGGAGCCCATCCACGACTGCGCCAGCATGGAGGCCGGCAGCTTGATCACCTGGTTGAGCTTGGGGTTGTAGACGTAGGTCTGGTTCTTCAGCTTGAGCGTGGCGTTGCCGGCGTCCTTGGCCGGCGCGGTGAAGCGTACCAGCGCCTCGTTGTCGCCTTGCGTCCACGCGGTCATGGTCAGGTGCCGTTCCCAGCTCGGCCGGTGGATGGTCATGGTCAGCGTCGTCTCCGACGACTTCGCCCGCCAGTTATCGAAGGCGGCGCGCAAGAGCCCGGTGGCGTCTGCGGCGGCCGCCTGCGCGGCGGCACCCATCAGCGCAACGGTCCCGACGCAGGCGATCGCCGCGATGGTCCGGACGTGTCGTTTCATTGCAGAACCTCCTCGTTGTCGCCCGCTCGTCTGACGTGCCGTGTCCATTCAGGACCTATCCCTGCGATCATCGTGAGTTGGTCGATTGAGGGCAGAAACGCACCAATCGATAACGGACCACAGGTGTGGACCAGTTGGTACACACTACTGGTGCGTACTCCCGCTCCCTGCTAAGGTCAAGCCATGAGTCGACCACGATTTGAAAAACTCGATCCGGACCGCCAGGAGCGCCTGTTCGAAAGCGCCGCCGAGGAATTCGGCGAGAAGGGCTACGAGGCGGCGTCGCTGAACCGCATTCTCGAGCGCTCGGGGATGAGCAAGAGCTCGCTTTACTACTACTTCGACGACAAGGCCGACCTGTTCACGACCGTGCTCGAACGCGCGCTGGCTTTCCTGTTCAAGGAGATCGGCGGCTTCGATCCCGACAGGCTGACGGCCGAGACGTTCTGGAGCGAGTTGGTCACGCTCTACCGGCGGGCCATCCGCTTCTCGACCAAGAGAGCCTGGTATCTGAAGCTCGGTCGCGTGTTCTATCGCCTGCACGACACCGCCAAGCAGGGCTCGCCGACCGGCCACATGTTCGATGCGGCGCGCCATTGGCTCGGCAAGACAATCGCGCGCGGCCAGGCTCTTGGCGTGGTTCGCACCGATCTGCCGACGCCGCTGCTGATCGCTTGCGCGATGGGCATCGGCGAGGCGCTCGACCGCTGGGCGATCGCCTATTGGGAGCAATACGGCGAGGACGAGCTGCTGCAGATGGCCGAGGAGCACATCGACCTGTTCCGCCGCTTGCTGGCTCCGCCGGACAGCGCCGGACGAGGCTGACTACCGAGCGGAGCCCGTGCCGTTCGGGCACAGGCTCCGCGCCGTGTCAGGCGTGGGAGAGGGCTTGCACGGCCAGCCGCTTGGCGTCGGCCTCACTCAGCGGCTTCGGCCGCTCGACCTCAGACTTGAGCGTGACGAACTTGCGCGTCGCCGCCGAGAGAAGCGTCGATTCCATCACGTCGAGGACATGGGCGGCCAGGCGCCCCGAACAGCGCGGCTCGCGCTTGCGGCCCACCGTGTCGATGAGATCGGCAACCCCGAGCATGCGGTAGTTGGAGCGCATCGGCGCGCCCGGCCGGCCCTGATAGTTGGGCGCCCCGAACGGCGCCAGCTCGGCATCGACTTCCGCGTAGTCGCTGCCTCCCTGCGAATAGGCGACCTTGCCGCCGAAGAAGTTGGGGTCAGGCACCAGCATGGAGCCCGCCGTGCCGTAGATCTCGATCGGATTGCCGTGGCCGTGCTTCCACACGTCCCAGCTGGTGGCGATGGTCACCTCGGCACCGGAGTGGAATTCGAGGATGGCGTTGATGGTCGTCGGCGTGGTCACCTTGACCTTCTTGCCCTTCATCGGCCCGTCGGCGGTCACCAGGCGATGGGTGAACCCCGACTTGGCCATGGCGGCCACGGTCTTCACCGGCCCGAGCAGATTGACCAGCGCGGTGACGTAATAGGGGCCGAGGTCGAGCATCGGCCCGGCGCCGGGCTGGAAGAAGAAGCCCGGATTGGGATGCCAATTCTCCATGCCGTGGCTGAGCACATGCGCCGTGCCGCTGACCACCTTGCCGATGGCGCCCTTGTCGAGCAGCCGGCGCGCCGTCTGGCCGCCGCCGCCGAGGAAGGTATCGGGCGCGCAGCCGAGCTTGAGGCCGCGCCTGTCGGCCTCCGCCACCAGCTTCCCGGCTTGCTTTGCATCAAGCGCCAGCGGCTTCTCCGAATAGGCGTGCTTGCCCGCCGACAGGATCGACTTTGACACGTCGTAGTGCGCCGCCGGGACCGTCAGGTTGATCACCACCTCGATGTCGTTGCTGGCGAGAAGCTCGTCGACCGTCATGGCCCGCACCGAATATTGCTTCGCCCGTGCCTTCGCCGCCGCCGGCACCATGTCGGCGCAGGCGACGATCTTCAGGCCGCGGAACGACGGCGCCAGCCGCAAGTAGGTCTCGGAAATGACGCCGCATCCGATGATGCCGATTGCCGTCTCTCTTGCCATGGCCTCAGCCCTTCCGGCCGATCAGAGCGGCAACGAACCTGTATGAATTGCGGGCAAAGGATTCCCAGTCCGACGGCGCGTCGTGCTCGAAGACGAGCAGGTCGGTGCCGGCCGCCGCGATCGCGGGCCACAATGCCTTCCAGTCAAGCGTGCCCGAGCCGATATCGGTCCAGCCGTCGTCCTTGGTGACGCCTTCCGGCGCCACGTCCTTGACGTGGAAGGCCGCGACCTTGCCCTTGAACTTCGCCAGCTCGGTGGCGATGTCGGCGCCGCCGCGGGTGACCCAGCCGAGATCGACTTCCCATTTGACATCGGCACCGGAGAGCAGGTGCTCGATCGGGCGCGAGCCGTCGGGGAGGGTGACGTATTCGAAGGCGTGATTGTGCCAGGCGAGTTTCAGCCCGGCAACTTTCAACGCGTCGGCGTGGCCGTGAAGCCTGGCGCCGAGCGCCTGCCAGCCGGCTGCGTCCTGCGTCCGCTGTTCCGCCGGTATCGCCGGAACGATCACCGTTTCCAGGCCGAGAATCTTGGCCTGATCGATCACCGCCGCGCGGTCGGCGTCGAGGTCGGCCAGCGGCATGTGGCAGGTGGGGATCGCGAGCCCCAAGGCGTCGCATTTGTTGCGCAGACCCTGCGGGTCCGCCTTGTAGGTCCCGCCGAAGGGCTCGACCGCGTCAAAGCCGATGGCCGCCAGCGTCTCAAGGTGCTTCTCGATCGGGGGAAAATTGCGCGCACTATAGAGCTGGAAGGAAATCCGGTAGTTGGGCATGGAGGTGTTGCTTTCTTGGGAAGGCAGCCGTCAGAGGCGATCGCCGCTTTCTTCATCGAAAACGGAGGCCATGCTCGGCTGGAAATACACATCGACCCTTTCGCCGATGCGATGGGTGTCGTCCGGGCCGACGCGGATGGACACCGATTCCTTGCCGATGCTGCCCCACAGCAGGCTGTCGGCGCCCATCGGTTCGACCAGGTTCAATTCGAGCGGAAGGACGGTGGAAGCCTCCAGCTTCTCCTCGATATGGATTTGTTCCGGCCGGACGCCGAGCACCGCCTTGCGGCCGCTGACCGGCGGTTTCGCAAAATTGTAGCCAGACAGGTTGATGGCAACGCCGTCGCTGCACACCAGTATCGGATCGCTGTTTACCCGCAACTCCCCGCTGACGAAGTTCATCGCCGGCGAGCCGACGAAGCCGGCCACGAAGAGGTTGAGCGGGCGTTGGTAGATCTCCTTGGGCGATGCCAGTTGCTGGATGACGCCGCCATGCATGACCGCCACGCGATCGGCCAGCGTCAGCGCCTCGATCTGGTCGTGGGTTACGTAGATCATGGTCGAGCCGAGCTTCATGTGCAGCTTCTTGAGCTCGACGCGCAGTTCCGTCCTCAGCTTGGCGTCGAGGTTGGAGAGCGGTTCGTCGAACAGGAAGACATCGACGTCGCGCACCAGGGCGCGGCCGATGGCGACGCGCTGGCGCTGGCCGCCCGATAGGGCCCCCGGTTTGCGCTTGAGGAGTGATTCGATCTGCAGGATTTCCGAGGCCCGTTTCACGCGCCGGTCGATTTCGTCCTTTTTCGTGCCGTTGACCCTAAGGCCGAAGCTCAGGTTCCGCTCGACGCTCATCTGCGGATAGAGCGCGTAGGACTGGAACACCATGCCGATGCCGCGGTCCTTGGGCTCTTCCCAGGTGACGTTCTTGCCCTCGATGAAGACCTGTCCGTCCGTCAGGTCCAGAAGGCCGGCAATGCAGTTGAGCAAGGTCGACTTGCCGCAGCCGGACGGTCCGAGCAGAACGAGGAACTCGCCGCGATTGATCTCGAGATTGAGGTGCTCCAAGACCTTGATGTGCCCGAAGCTGAGGGAGAGATCGTTGATGGCAACACTGGGTTGCTGCATGGAGCTAACCTTTCACTGCACCTGCGGCAACACCGCGTACAAAGAGAGGACCAGACACGAAATAGACGATCAGCGGCACGAGGCCCGTCAGGATCGTGGCGGCCATGTTGACATTGTATTCCGGGCTGCCCTGCGCCGAATTGACAATGTTGTTGAGCTGGACGGTCATCGGGTTGTTCTGGAAGCCGGCGAATACCACGCCGAACAGGAAGTCGTTCCAGATGCCGGTGACCTGCAGGATCAGCGCCACCACGAAGATCGGCAGCGACATCGGCAGCATCACCTCGAAATAGATGCGCCAGAATCCGGCGCCGTCGACGCGCGCCGCCTTGAACAATTCCTCGGGCAGCGAGGCGAAGTAGTTGCGGAACAGGAGCGTCAGGATGGGCATGCCGAAGATGGTGTGGATGAGGATGACCGCCCACAGCGTGCCGAAGATCTTGAGATGGGCGGTGATGATCACCAGCGGGTAGAGCATCACCTGGTAGGGGATGAACGAGCCGAAGATCAGGATCGCGAAGAAGAGCTCCGATCCTTTGAACTTCCAGTTCACCAGACCGTAGCCGTTCACCGAAGCGATCAGGATCGAGGCGATGACGCTGGGGATGGTGATCTTGACCGAATTCCAGAAGCCGGGGCTGAGGCCCTGACACTTGAGGCCGGTGCAGGCGCCGGTCCACGCCTTGATCCACGCATCGAAGCTTGGCGCGCTCGGTAGCGCGAAAATGTTGCCGAAGCGAACTTCCGGCATCGTCTTCAGCGACGTCACCACCATCACGTAGAGCGGGAACAGATAATAGAGGCAGGCCACCACCAGGATCGAATACATGATGATGCGCCGCGGCGTAAAGAACGGCTTCGGCCTGGGCCCGCGCGGCGCTGCGTCCGCGAGCGATGTGGCGCCGTCCGACACGGTAACGGTGTTGGTCATCGCGCGTGCCTCTTTCCACCGAATTCCAGATAGGCCCAGGGGATGATGATGATCAGCACCGTCACCAGCATCATGGTCGAGGCGGCAAGTCCCTGGCCGATGTTGTTGGCCATGAACATGTAGTCGTAGACGTAGGTCGCAGGCACCTGTGAAGCGATGCCGGGGCCGCCCTTGGTGAGCGCGACAACCAGGTCATAGAGGCGCACGATGCCCGATCCGACCAGCACCACCGCCGTGATGATCACGCCGCGCATCATCGGCAGCACAATGAAGATGTAGGCGCGCCAGGGCGGGATGCCGTCCACCCGTGCCGCCTTCCAGATTTCCTGGTCGATGCTGCGCAGGCCGGCGAGCATCAGTACCATGACGAATCCGGTGCCCTGCCACAGACCGGCGATCAGGAGGGCGTAGATCACCATGTCCTTGTTGGTGATCCAGTCGAAGGTGAAGCTCGTCCATCCAAGATTGCGCATCGTCCCCTGCAGCCCGAGCTGGGGATACATGATCCACTGCCAGACTAGGCCCGTCACGATGAACGATAGGGCGAACGGATAGAGCATGATGGTACGGAACGCGCTCTCAAACCGGATCTTCTGATCCATGAGCACCGCGAGCAGGAAACCGAGGGTCAGCGTGATGATCAGCGAAAGGGAACCGTAGATCAGAAGGTTATGGACCGAAACGTTCCAGCGGGATGTCTTGAACAGGCGCACATACTGTTCGACGCCGACGAAGTGGTTGCTCGGCAGCATTTTGGAATTTGTGAACGAGTACCACACCGTCCACAGCGTGCAGCCGACGAACACGACCAGCACCGTTGCGATCATCGGCACAGCAGCGATCTTGGCCAACATGTTGCGCAGCACCACGCGATGCAGCCAGCCCCCCTTGCCGCTTCTTCGCGCCCCGCTCACCGCCTCGGCTGATATGGCCATCCTGGACCTCGCATCCCCCATTTTGAAACATGGCCGGCTTGAGGATCAAGCCGACCATGTTCACTTACCCAAACCACGCGGGACGGGCGGAAACCCGCCCTGCGTCTGTTGGCTATTCGGCGCTCGACAAGATATCGGCGTAGCGGCTGATGTAGTCGTCCATCGTGATCGACTTGTCGTTGATGAACTCGATCGACAGATCCTGCATCTGGGCCTGGGTGTCGCTGGACAGGTTCAGGTCGCCCGTCGGCAGCAGGCCGTTCTTGAGAAGGGCAAGGGCCTTCTTCATGCATGGGTTGGCCTTGGCGAGGTCGATGTCGGTGCGGATCGGCATCGAACCCTTTTTCAGGTTGAAGGCCAGCTGGGCTTCCTTGCCGACAACGACCTTGGCCAGCGCGGTCTGCGCATCGATCACAGCCTGGTCGGTACCTGCGGGCAGAACCGGGAAGAAGAAGGAGTCACCACCGCCCGAGAGCTGATCGCCAAGGCCGAGGGCCGGCACACACTCGTAGTTCTGGCCGGGAACGCCGCCAGCGACCTGAAGGTCACCCTGCAGCCAGTCGCCGTGGATATTGCCGGCAGCCTCACCCTTGAGGAGCTGGATACCGACGTCGACGAAGGACGGAACCATCTGGGCCGGGTTCAGCACACCGCGAAGATTGTCGAGGGCCTTTGCGAACCGGAGGAAGGCCTCACCGTGGACGGCGTCGACGTTCTTTGCGCGCATGATCTGGTTGACCAGGTCCTTGCCGCCGACATCGGCCTGAAGCACTCCGGGAATACCAGCGATCGGCCAGCCGGAAGCAAGACCGAACGGAATGATGCCCGCTTTTTGTATCGCGGGCCAACTGGCCACATACTCGTTCCAGTCCTTCGGCACGGGCTGACCGATCTTCTCATAGGCTTTGGTCGACAGCCACAGCCAATCCCACGAGTGGATGTTGACCGGGAAGCAGTAGATCTTGCCTTCATAGGTGCAAGGATCGAGCAGAGACTTGTCGGCGTAGAAGTCCCGGAGGCCGATTTCGTCGGCAATCGGGGTCAGGTCGCGCATCAGGCCGGCCTTGATGAGATCCTCGGCGTCACGGCCGGTATTCATCTGGGTAGCACCGGGCGGGTTACCGCCGATGATGCGGCTGATGATCACCGGGTTGGCACCGGTGCCCGAGCCGGACAGCGCACTGTCGACCCAGTGATTGCCGGTCTGCTCTTCGAAGACACGGGCAAATTCGGCGACGGCGGCTGATTCGCCAGGGGAGGTCCACCAGTGGGTGACCTCAAGATCGGCGGCCGGAGCCATCGCGGGGGCCGCCAAAGCGAACGCGGCGATGCACGCCCCCAGCAGTTTCTGCGTGAGTTTCGACATGTATTTCCTCCCGTTTCGCGCGCTGAGCGCGCACACCAACTCAAAGGCAACCGATCCAAGGATCGGCCCCTGCATCATCGGGAATAGGTTGGTTTGTCGCCCGTCCTCTCCCTCAAGAAGCGCCTTTCGCAGCGCTCCTCCTTCCAGCGCCAACGACCTGCGGCGCATTGCGATTACGGCTGGCCAGCTCGACTCCCATTCGCCATGGCCATGTGTAATCGATTACATTACACTACGCGTAAAGAGGGCGTGTTTGTCAATGCCAATTGTTGCGCATTGGCATGCGGAGGAAACGATTGATGGGCAAAAGAGGCGGGCAGCGGCCGCCACCGGACAGAATCGGGCGACGGTCGGTGACCATCACGGACGTCGCGCGTCGCGCCGGTGTGTCGACGGCAACCGTCAGCCGCACGCTGGCAATGCCCGAGCGCGTCGCGGAGAAGACGCAGGCGGCCGTCTTTTCGGCGATCCACGAGACCGGCTACATCCCCAACGCCACGGCGCGCAGCCTGCGCGCGCGCTCGACCAAGATGGTGCTGGCGCTGCTCAACGGCATCGGTGATTCGTTCTTCACGGCCATCCTCAATGCCGTCGAGGAGGCGTTGTTCGACGCCGGCTACGGCATGGTGATGGGCGACACGCGCGGCGACACGGCGCGCGAGAGCCACTACGACCGTCTGGTTCGTTCGGGGCAGGTGGATGGCGTGCTGCTCTTTTCCGGCCGGATGCCGGCTCCCCGCTTCGCTGAGCTCGATGCGAGCGTGCCGCTGACGCTGGTCTGCAACGACATTCCCGGCGTGTCGGTGCCCGTTGTCGAAAGCGCCAATCGCGATGCCGCCCGCACGTTGACGGAATATCTGCTCAGCGTCGGCCACCGGCGCATCGCCCACATAACCGGTCCGATGCGCGGTCCCGAGTCGGAGGACCGCATCGCCGGCTACCGCGACGCGCTTGCAGCGGCCGGCATCGCCTACGATCCGTGCCTGGTCTGGCAGGGCAGCTACCGGGCGGAGACGGGGGCCCAGGTGGCGGCAAGCGATTTTCTGCCGATGACCGATCGACCGACGGCCGTGTTCGCGGCCAACGACGAGAGCGCCATCGGCTTCATCAAGGCCGTGCGTGACGCCGGTCTCTCGGTGCCGGAAGACGTCTCGGTCGCCGGCTTCGACGACATCGGCTATGCCGCCCTGTTCGATCCCGGTCTGACCACCATGCGCCAGCCGCGCGCCGAGCTTGGGCGGGTTGCGGCGCAGATCCTCGTCCGGCGCATGAGCGGCAAGGCCGCTCCGGCGTCGCCGCGGATCACCCGCCTGCCATGCACGCTGGTCGTGCGCGAAAGCGTCGCGCCGCTGAATTTCCCGGCTGTTGGCGGCACGCGGCGACGTCTGAAGGTCCCGGCATCCAGCTCCAAGACGGGCGGCGGTCCGCTCGCCTGATGCCGTCCCGCAAGGCAAAAGGAAGGGGCAGGTGTTGCCACCCGCCCCGGGAGGAAGGTGCGCCCCGTTGTCTCTAGATCTTCTGCCGCCGCAGCCCGTCGAAATAGACGATGACGATGATCAGCAGGCCGGTTACGACGCGCTGCCAGAACGAATTGACGTTGAGCAGGTTGGCGCCGTTATTGATTGTTGCCAGGATGAAGGCGCCGATCAGTGGCCCGTGCACGGAACCGACGGCGCCGAACAGCGAGGTGCCGCCGATGACGCTCGAGGCGATCGCCTGCAGCTCCCAGGCGTCTGCCTGCATGGCATTGCCGATGCCGATGCGCATGGCCAGCAGTACGCCGACGAAGGCGGCCAGCACAGCCGAGAGCGAATAGGCCATGTAGAGCGTGAAATTGATGCGCACGCCGGACAGCCGGGCCGATTCCGGATTGGAGCCGACCGCGAAGATGTAGCGGCCCCAGCGTGTGTGCGACAGGAAGATGTAGGCCGGGACTCCGACCAGGATCACCATCCAGAACAGGGTCGGAATGCCCAGAAAATCCTGCGTCGAGAAGCTGGTAAAGGTCTTGTTGGTGATGTTGACCGGCGCGCCACGTGTCATCAGCAAGCCGACGCCGCGCAGCGAGGTCAGCGTCGCCAGCGTCATGATGAACGGCGGTACGCGCATCTTGGTGACGCCAAATGCGTGAAACATGCCGATGACGAGGCCGGAGAGAAGCGTCAGCAAGACGGACAGCCATATCGGCAGGCCGGCTTCGAGGAGCATGGCAACCACGACTGTGCCGAAACCGGCGATGGCACCGACGCTGAGGTCGATGCCAGCGGTGATGATCACGAACGTCTCGCCGAGCGCCAGGATCGCAATCATCGAACCCTGCCGCAGCAGGTTGGTGATGTTGAGCGGCGTCATGAAGGTACGCGTCGCGAAGCTCAGCATCACCCACAAGACGAGCAGAATGCCGAGCAACGACAGCGCAAACAGGAAGCTGTAGTCTCGGCCTTTCGGCTGGGTGTCAGAGGCCGCGTCGACGTCCGTCGTCATTATCTTCTCCCTATACGCCGATGGCCTCGGCCAGGACTTCCTCGTGGCTCGCACCGCGGTGAGGATTGCTTCCGACCAGATGCGAGGCCCTGAACACGTGCAGCGTGTCGGCCAGTTCGTAGACTTCCGGCAAATAAGACGAAATCATCAAAATCCCGGCGCCGTTCCTCAACAGCTCCGCCATCAGCCGATAAATCTCGGCCTTGGTCCCCACGTCGACGCCGACCGTCGGCTCGTCGAAGAGGAAGAGCTCGGCGCCGCAGTTGAGCCACTTGCCGATGACCACCTTCTGCTGGTTGCCGCCCGACATCGAAGAAGCGAGGCTGCGTCGGCTCGGCGTCTTGATCGACAGGTCATGGATCTGGCGGTCGGCGCGTTCGGCCTCCTGGCGCGGCGATATGGTGATGCCGCGGGTGATGCGGTCGTAGATTGGCAGGTTGATATTGAAGCCGATCGGCATGTTGAGGCTCAGCCCCTGGTCGCGCCGGCTCTCGGGCAACAGCGCGATGCCGAGCGAGATCGCCTGACTTTCGTTGCGGATATCGACCGGCTGCCCCTTCCACAGGATCTCGCCCGACGTCTTGGGGGAGCGCCCGAACACGCTGAGGACAAATTCACTGCGCCCGGCGCCGATGAGGCCGTAGAGGCCGACGATCTCGCCGCGCCGCACGCTGATCGACACGTCGTTGAATCCCGGGCCGCTCAAGTTCCGCGTCTCGAGCAACGTCTCGCCCAACTCGAACTTCTCCTTGTGGTAGATCTGCTCGATCGTCCGGTTGATCATCAGGGTGACCAGCTCGTTCTCGTTCGTCGCCTTGATATCGCGGGTGCCGACCAACGCACCGTCACGCAGCACCGAAACGCGATCTGCGATCTCGAACACTTCCTCGAGCCGGTGAGAGATGTAGATGATGGTCACGCCTGCGGCGCGCAGGCGGCGGATCATGGCGAACAGCTGCGCCGCCTCCTGACGCGTCAGATAGGCGGTGGGTTCGTCGAAGATCAGAAACTTGGTTCCGCGCAATGAGGCGCGCGCGGTGGCGACCAGTTGCTGCTGGCCGATGGTCAAAGTACCGAGCACCGCAGCCGCCGGCAGGTGAAAGCCGATGTCCGCCATAATGCGCTTCGTTTCGCGCGTCATGTCCTTCTTGCGCATCAGCCCGTAGCGGGTCTTTTCCTCGCCCAGGAACATGTTGGCGGCGACCGTCAGGTGCCGGCAAAGCACCATTTCCTGATGGACGGCGTCGATGCCGTGATCGATCGACTCCTGCGGGGTCGCCAACGAGACAGGCTTGCCCTCCCACACGATCTCGCCGCCGGAACGACGGATCACGCCGGTCAGAAGCTTGATCAGGGTGGATTTGCCGGCGCCGTTCTCACCGACGATCGCGTGAATCTCGCCGCGTTTGAAGGCGAGCGTTGCCGGTCTCAGAGCGTGAACCGAGCCGTAGTCTTTCTTGAGGTTGCGCAGCTCAAGTATCGGCTTGTCGTCAACCCGGCCGGCGTCGCCCGTCTCGGCTGAAGCGATGGCAGTCATGACTTCGGTAGATACCCCTCGTCCCTGTAGGGGCCAACGCTAGTAGCGGTGCCGCACCCTGTCAAAGAGACGGGGTGCGGCCGCGGTTGCGATCAGACCTTACTTGCAGTCCAGCTTGGGATGAATGAGTGCCGAGATCTTGGGATCGGTCGAATTCGCCTTGGTCACAAGATTGGCACCGGTGTCGACGAACTTCTCCACCTTCTCGCCCTTGGAGACGGCCAGAGCAGTCTTCACGCCGTCATAGCCCATGCGATAGGGGTCCTGGACGACGAGGGCGTAGATGGTGCCGTCCTCGAGATATCCAAGCGTCTTGTCGTCGCTGTCGAAGCCGACCAGCGCGACCTTGTCGGCAACCTTGTTCTCGGCGATGGCCTGACCGGCGCCCTGGGCCATGATCAGGTTCGAAGCGAACACGCCGACCAGATCCGGGTTCGCGGTCAGCAGGTCGGTCATGATGTTCAGGCCGGTCGTCGCCATGCCGTCTGCGGTCTTGTCAGCAACCAGCTTGAGGTCGGGATATTTGGCCGCGAGCTCTTCCTTGAAGCCCTTGGCGCGCTGGTCGAGCGAGCCGACGCCAGGCAGCGAAGTGATCAACGCCACGTTGCCGGCGATCTTGCCGGTCTTCTCCTTGATCGCCGCGGCCAGACCGTCCGCAGCAACCCTGCCGCCCTGCACGTTGTCGGTGGTCAGGAACGACGAGAACGCCTGCGAAGTCGGCGGCCGAGTCGATGCCGATGATCGGCACGGACTTGGCGGCTTCGTCGATCGGCGCACCGAGCGCCTTGAACTCGGTCGGCGAGATGACGACGGCGGCCGGCTTGCCGGCGACCGCGTTCTCGAGGATCGAGATCTGGCCATTGATGTCGGATTCAGACTGGGCGCCGAGTTGCGGGACGTTGACGCCCAGGTCCTTGCCGGCCTGGCAGGCGCCCGACAGCACGATCTGCCAATAGAACGACGTCGTGTCCTTCACGATGATCGGAATGGTCACGTCGGCGGCAAACGTCGGCGTGGCAAACCCGAATGCAGCCACGGCGGCGGCGGTCAGCAGGCTCCGACGGCTCAATTTTGATGCAAGAAACATACGCTTCCTCCCTTTTTCCTAACGCATTGGCCGAGATCATAGCACAGTTCGATCACGGCACTCCTCTTTCAGACGGCGGCATACTCAAAGCCGGCACCTGAATCCCTGCCGGCCCGACCCTTTTTTGTCCGGTCCCCGGCGTCAAGCTCATGCTGGAAATAGAATGCGGACAGGCCGCACATTGTCAAAATGTTTTTTATCGACATATGACGGCGATTTCAGGTCATACAAAACATCTTGACGATCGTTCCGCCCTGGATGTGTTTTTCAGGGGTTACGACCGGGGCATCGGTCACAACCTGAAGCAGCCCTTCGGCGAGCCAAAAAACGCCATCGCCGCCGACGCACACACTGCGACGCCAGGGGTTTTCAGCGCTGACATTGTGACGGCCGGCATTCGAAGGAAGGACACCATGGAAGCGCTCGTTTGTCGTAAACCCGGAGAATTGGCTGTCGAGGAGCGGCCCGAGCCGCGGCGCGCCGACGGCGGTGTTCTCGTCCGGATCCGTCGTGTCGGGATTTGCGGCACCGACTATCACATCTACGAGGGCAGCCACCCCTACCTGCAATACCCGCGCATCATGGGGCACGAGCTGGCGGCGGAGGTGGTCGAGGCCGCCGCCGGCAGTCGCTTCCGGAAGGACGACCTGGTGGTCGTCAATCCCTACATCGCCTGCGGCACCTGCAATGCCTGCCGCAAGGGCAAGCCCAATTGCTGCGTCAACATCGCCGTGCTCGGCGTGCATCGCGACGGCGGCATGACCGAACTCATCAGCGTGCCGGAAACGAATCTGTATCCCGCCGATAGCCTGACCGCCGACCAGGCGGCGGCCGTGGAGTTTCTCTCCATCGGCGCGCACGGCGTCAGCCGCGCCGGACCGTCGATCGGGTCAGGCCGAACTCTGGTCATCGGCGCCGGACCGATCGGCATCGGCGCGGCGATCTTCGCCCAGATCGCCGGATCGTCGGTGACCCTGATGGACGTGGATGGCGAGCGCCTGACGGAATCGCAGCGGCTGATCGGCGCCAACTCGGCCATCGTCGTGCACGATCAGGCCGGCGAAGAGGTGGCCGAACTCACCAAGGGCGACGGCTTCGACACGGTCATCGACGCGACCGGCAACGGCGTGTCGATGGAGGCCGGCTTCGGCTATGTCGCCCACGGCGGCTCATACGTTCTGCTCAGCGTCGTGCGCGGGAACGTCAACTTCTCCGATCCCGTGTTCCACGCGCGCGAAACCACGCTTCTGGCGAGCCGCAACGCCCTCAAGGCCGACTTCGAGATGGTCATCGCGGCAATCGCCGCCGGCAAGGTGCCGATCGCCAAGCTCATCACCCATCGCACGACCCTTGCCGGCGCCACCAGCGACCTCGCCCGCTGGGCAACCGACAAGCGCGGCCTGATCAAGGCGCTGATCGATGTTTCCTCATGACAAGACGGATCGTCCAGTTCGGGACTAGCCGCTTCCTTCAGGCGCATGTGGACCTGTTCGTCCACGAGGCGCGGACCGAAGGCCAGGACATCGGACCGATCACCGTGGTGAAGACGACCAAAGGCGGCGAGCGCTCCGGCCGGGTTGCCGCGTTCCGCCGGCCGGGCGGCTTTCCGGTTCGTATTCAGGGCTACCGCGGCGACCGGATCGTCGACGAGACAACACAGGTGACGAGCGTCGACAGCGCGCTCGATGCGGATGCGGATTGGGCCCGGGTGGCGGACCTCTTCGCCGGGGAAGCTGACATCGTCGTGTCCAATGTCGGCGATCGCGGCTACGAGGTCGGCGATGCCGATCGCGCCGCGCCGCCGGCTGCGGGCAGGGCGGCCGCCAGCTTCCCGGCGAAGCTGTTGCAGTTGCTGCTTGCCCGCCACGAGGCCGGCGGCCGGGCGCTGACCATCCTGCCCTGCGAACTGGTGCCGTCGAACGGTGCCGTTCTGCGCCGGCACGTCGAGGACCTCGCTGCCGCCTGGAAGACGAGCCCCGCCTTCGGCCAATGGCTGAGGGAGTCCGTCGTCTTCACCGACACACTCGTCGACCGCATCGTCTCCGCGCCAATCGAGCCGATCGGCGCCGTGGCCGAACCCTATGCGCTGTGGGCGATCCGCGGCGAAGCGCCGTTCAACCATCCGGCCATCGTCGTCGTGCCGGACCTCGAGCCGATCGAGCGGTTGAAACTCCACATCCTCAACCTCGGCCACACGTGGCTGGCCGAGACCTGGATGAAGGAGAAACGCCCCGAGAGGGAGGCGGTGAAGGAAATCCTGGCCGATCCGCGCGTCCGCGAGCCGCTCGACGCGATCTATGCCGAAGAGGTGCTGCCCGGCTTTGCCGCGTGCGGCATGGCGAGCGAGGCGAAGGACTACGTCGCCGTGACCTTCGGGCGCTTCCTCAATCCGTTCCTCGACCACAGGATCGCCGACATCGCCCAGAACCACGCGGTCAAGGTGCAGCGGCGCATCGGTGCCTTCGTCGACTGGGCAAAGGCCGCCGACGTGTCGCTGAAAATGCCGCGCCTGGAAGCCCTGGTCGCCGCCTACGCCTGATCGAGGAAGAGCTCAGTCTATCGATGCCAGCAGCGTGCTGCGCGCCGATGCCATGTGGCGCCGGCAGGCCGCCTCGACACGAACCGGATCGCGGCTGAACAGGGCCTCGATATAGTCGAGATGCTCGCGCGCGGCCACTTCGTTGCGCTGCCGCTCGGTACTCTTCCGCCACTGGTAGTGGTAGTGGAAGATGAGCGAGATCAGGTCGTAGAACCCCTCGATGAAGCGGTTGCGCGAAGCGTTGTAGACGAGCCGGTGAAAGCGCTCGTCGAGCGGCGAGAACTCGCGGTAGCGCTTGTTGATGTGCCTGAGCAGACGCCGATGCTCGGTCTCGATCGCGCGCAGCTCGCGCCACACCGGCGCCTCCGGCGGCTGGGCGGCAAAGGCCCTGGCACAGCGAATTTCGAACAGCTCGCGCACCTCGAACAGCTCGAGGGCGAACTCGGTCGTGAAGCCGCGAAAGATCCAGCCGGAGTTCGGCCGCTTCTCGACCAGGCCGAAGTGCTCGAAGCGGCGCAGGCATTCGCGCACGGCGCTGGTCGAGAAGCCGAATTTCCGGGCAAGCTCCAAGCCGTTGACATATTCGCCCGGGTTGCGGCCGTTGCGCGAGATCCACTCCATCAGCTTGCTCTCGACGCGATCCGATGCCGCGATCGTTTCGGCCATTGGAAAGTGGTCGCGCTCGTCGGGCTTGCGCGCCAGCACCAGCTTGGCGTCGTCGCGCTTGAGGATGCGCCGGTCGGTGAGCTCGCGCAGCACCTTGCGGATCGTCGTCCGCGACACGCCGACGCTGTCGGCAAGTCTGGTTTCCGGATCGATCCGCGCACCGAGCGGATACCGGGACAACAGGCTGAGAAGCTCGTTAAAAGCCCTCTTGAAGACGGTGTCGCTCTTCAACGCTTGTGTTCCAGCGCATGCTTCTGTTCTTGGGCGGGCGGGCCGCCTGAGGTCGCGGACTCAGTATTAGCACAGGCCGGGGGCGCCAGGATGCGGCCCCCGCGGCGGCGCCCCAAAAACGGGGGAGGGCGGCCGCAATCCCGTGCGATCGGATGCTGGCCCCTATGCGGCTGGCACGTCTCGTGCTGGAGTAGGCGCCGCCAGGGAATCTCCCCTTCACACGCCAGGCGGGCAACGGTCGCCAACGAACACGCCGCATGTCAATCAAAGCCGCCGTCTATCACCTGACCCACTACCGGTATGACCGCCCGGTCACGCTGGGGCCGCAGACGATCCGCCTGCAGCCGGCGCCGCATTCGCGCACCCGCGTGCTGTCCCATTCGCTGAAGGTTGGCCCAGCCGATCATTTCGTGAACTTGCAGCAGGACCCCTACGGCAACCATCTTGCCCGCTTCGTCTTCCCCGAGCCGGTCACCGAGCTGAAGATCGAGGTCGATCTCATCGCCGATTTGACCGTCTACAACCCCTTCGACTTCTTCGTGGAGCCGGAGGCGGAGCAATGGCCCTTCGAATATCCGCAGGATATCGGCGACGACCTGTCGATCTACCTGAAACCCGAGCCGGCCGGACCGGCGCTCACCGGGTTCATGGCGACGATTGACCGGTCAAAGGTCAACACCGTCGATTTTATCGTCGCCCTCAACGCCCGCCTGCAGCGCGAGATCGGCTACATCATCCGCATGGAGCCCGGCGTACAAGCGCCGGACGACACGCTTGTCTCGGCCAAGGGCTCATGCCGCGACTCGAGCTGGCTGCTCGTCCAGATCTTCCGCCATCTCGGCCTCGCCGCGCGTTTCGTCTCCGGCTACCTGGTCCAGCTCAAGCCTGACCTGGTCTCGCTCGACGGCCCGCCCGGCACCGACCACGATTTCACCGACCTGCATGCCTGGTGCGAGGTCTATCTGCCCGGCGCCGGCTGGATCGGCCTCGATCCGACCTCGGGACTGCTCACCGGCGAAAGCCACATCCCGCTCGCCGCGACCCCGCATTTTCGCAACGCCGCGCCGATCTCGGGGCTCGCGAGCTTCGCCAATGTCGATTTCAATTTCGACATGCGCGTCACCCGCGTTGCCGAGCATCCGCGCATCACCAAGCCCTTCTCGGACGAATCCTGGGCGGCGCTCGATGCGCTCGGCGACGAGGTCGACCGGGTGCTGAAGGATGAGGACGTCCGCTTGACCATGGGCGGCGAGCCGACCTTCGTCTCCATCGACGATTACGAGGCGGCGGAATGGAACACCGCCGCGGTCGGCCCGACCAAGCGCGAGAAGGCAGACGTCCTGATCCGCCGGCTGCAGGCGCGTTTCGCGCCGGGCGGGCTGCTGCATCACGGCCAGGGCAAGTGGTATCCGGGCGAGACACTGCCACGCTGGACCTTCTCGCTCTACTGGCGCAAGGACGGCAAGCCGCTGTGGTCCGCCCCCGAGCTGCCGGCGTCCGGAACGCCCGAGCCTGGCGCTAAGACCGCCGATGCCGAGAAGCTGCTGACGGCGATCGCCGGTGCGCTCGACGTGGAGGCGGAGGCTATCACCGCCGTCTACGAAGACCCCGGCGAATGGCTGCTGAAGGAGGGCAAGCTTCCGGAAAACGTCGATCCTTCGAACTCGAAGCTTGAGGATCCGGAAGAGCGTGCCCGCATGGCGCGCGTCTTCGAGCGCGGCCTGACCGGCCCGACGGGATACGTGCTGCCGGTCCAGCGCTGGCAGTCACAGGCGAGCGGGCGCCGCTGGCGCTCGGAGAAATGGCATACGCGGCGCGGCAAGCTGTTCCTGGTTCCGGGCGATTCACCGGTCGGCTTCCGCCTGCCGCTGGGTTCGCTGCCTCATGTGCCGCCGTCGGCGATCCCCAACGTCATCCCGCTCGACCCGACCGCGCCGCGCGGGGCATTGCCGGACCCCAGCCAGCCGACCTTCCATGAGAGTGTCGCTGAGCAGATGGAGGATCCCTTCGACGAGCGCGAGCAGGCCGCCGCCTCGCTGAGCGCCGACGGCACCGCAAGGCAGGATCGCGTCGAGCAGGAACTGGGTTCCATCGACGGCACCGTGCGCACGGCGCTCGCCGTGGAAGTGCGCGGGGACAGGCTGTGCGTCTTCATGCCGCCGGTCGAAACGGTCGAGGACTATCTCGATCTTGTCGCCGCCGTCGAGCAGTCGGCGCGCCGCATCGGCCTGCCGGTGCAGATCGAGGGCTACCCGCCGCCGACCGACCCGCGTCTCAACGTGATCCGCGTTGCGCCCGACCCCGGCGTCATCGAGGTCAACATCCATCCCGCCAGGAACTGGCACGAGGCAGTCGACATCACCACAGCCGTCTACGACGAGGCGCGGCAATCGCGCCTCGGCGCCGACAAGTTCATGATCGATGGGCGCCATGCCGGCACCGGCGGCGGCAACCATGTCGTGGTCGGCGGCGATACGCCGGCCGACAGTCCGTTCCTGCGCCGGCCGGACCTGCTCAAGAGTCTCGTCCTCTATTGGCAGCGCCATCCGTCGCTCTCCTATCTCTTCTCGGGCCTGTTCATCGGTCCGACGAGTCAGGCGCCGCGCGTCGACGAGGCGCGCCATGATTCCCTCTACGAGTTGGAGATCGCGCTCGCCCAGGTGCCGTTGCCGGGGGAGGGACGGCAGCCGCGGCCCTGGCTGGTCGACCGGCTGTTCCGCAACCTGCTGGTCGACGTCACTGGCAACACCCACCGCTCCGAAATCTGCATCGACAAGCTCTATTCGCCCGACACCACCTCCGGCCGCCTGGGGCTGGTCGAGTTCCGCGGCTTCGAGATGCCGCCGAGCCCGCGCATGAGCCTGGCGCAGCAGCTCCTCATCCGGGCGATCATCGCCCGCCTGTGGCGACAGCCGTTAACCGGAAGCTTCGTTCGTTGGGGCACCAGCCTGCACGACCGGTTTATGCTGCCCTGGTACGTATGGCAGGACTTCCGCGACGTGCTTCACGACCTGAAGGCGGCGGGCTTTGCCATGCGGCCGGAATGGTTCGAGGCGCAGAAGGAGTTCCGGTTCCCCTTCTGCGGCGAGGTCGATTATGGCGGCGTCAATCTGGAGCTGAGGGTCGCTCTGGAACCGTGGCACGTCATGGGCGAGCAGGGCGCGACGGGCGGCACCGTCCGCTATGTCGATTCCTCGGTGGAGCGCTTGCAGGTGAAGACCGAAGGACTGGAGCCGGAACGTCACCGCATCGTCTGCAACGGGCGCACCGTGCCGATGACGCGCACCGATCAGGCGGGCACGGCCGTCGCCGGCGTGCGCTACAAGGCGTGGCAGCCGCGCTCCGGCCTGCATCCGATGATCCCCCTCGATGCGCCGCTCACCTTCGACATCTACGACAGCTGGACGGGCCGCGCCGTCGGCGGCTGCGTCTATCACGTCGCTCATCCCGGCGGCCGCAACTACGAGACCTTCCCGGTCAATGCCAACGAGGCGGAGGCGCGGCGCCTGGCGCGCCTGGAGCCGCGCGGGCATACACCGGGCGACTATCAGGCGCCGCCGGAAGAACGCAGCCTGGCCTTTCCGCTGACGCTCGACCTCAGGCGTCCGGGCGGGATCTGAGCCCATGGACCCAGAAGCCAACCTTGCGGCGAACGCGGCGCCCCGCACCGGCGGCCTCGCCGCCTTCTATCGCGCCCACCCCGGCACCATCGACGAGATGGTGGACGCCGCCGGCGCCGTCCGCCCGGCGTGGCAGCCGCTGATCGACCATCTCGACTGGCTCGACCGGGCCGAGGTGGACGCACGCTTCGCCCGCGCCGACCATTATCTGCACGACGCCGGCGTCTATTATCGCGTCTACGGCCAGAGCGGCTCCAATGAGCGCGTCTGGCCGCTGGCCCATGTGCCGTTGCTCATCACGGAAGCCGAATGGCAGGGCATCGCCGCCGGCCTCACCCAGCGCGCCGAGCTGATGGAGCACGTGCTCGCCGATATCTACGGCGACAACCGTCTCGTCGCCGAGGGCCTGATCCCGCCGCAGCTCATCGCCGCCAGCCCCGAATATCTGCGGCCGATGGCCGGCATCACGCCGCCCAAGGGCGGCTTCCTGCACTTCGTCGCCTTCGACCTCGGCCGTGGCCCGGACGGCCGCTGGTGGGTGTTGGGCGACCGCACCCAGGCGCCGTCGGGCGCCGGCTTCGCGCTGGAGAACCGGGTCGCCACCAGCCGCGCGCTGTCCGATGTCCAGAGCGCCATGAACGTTCATCGGCTGGCCGGCTTCTTCCGCGACCTCCGCAACGCGCTGTTCGATCTCGCCAGCGACCCGGAAGGCGTCGCCATCCTCACCCCCGGCCAGAACACCGAGACCTATTTCGAGCACGCCTATATCGCCCGCTATCTCGGCCTGCTGCTGCTCGAAGGCGAGGATCTCACCGTCACCGGCGGCAAGGTCATGGTACGCACCGTCGAAGGACCGCGCCCGCTGAGCGTGCTCTGGCGTCGCCTCGATGCCGCCTTCATGGATCCGCTCGAACTCAAGCATGAGTCGCGCATCGGCACGCCGGGTCTGGTCAATGCCGTCCGCCACGGCGGCGCCACCATCGTCAACGCCATCGGCTCGGGCATTCTGGAGACGCGGGCGCTGCTCGCCTTTCTGCCCGGCATCAGCCGCCACCTGAACGGCGAGGACCTCGCACTGCCGCACATCGCCACCTGGTGGTGCGGGCAGGAGGCCGAGCGCGCCCATGTGCTGGCCAATCTTGACCGCATGATCATCAGCCAGGCGCTGGCGACGCTGCCGCCGGACCATCACCGCGCCGGCACGCTGCTCGGCGCCGCGCTCTCCGCCGCCGAGCGCGCCGCGCTGGCCCAGCGTCTTGCCGCCGCCGGCGGCGACTTCGTTGCGCAGGAATTGGTCACCCTGTCGACCATGCCCTATTACGCCGAAGGCCGGCTCGAGCCGCGCCCGGTGACGCTGAGGGCCTTCGCCATGCGCACGCCTTCGGGTTGGACGGTGATGCCCGGCGGCTTTGCCCGCGTCGGCGCATCGCCCGATACGGCCGCAATTGCCATGCGCGAGGGCGGCCGCGCCGCCGACGTCTGGGTGCTGGGTAGCACGCCGGTCGAGCGGGTGACCCTGTTGCCGGCCCAGCGGGACGAAGCCGTCGATGCCAAGCTCACCGCCATCCTGCCCAGCCGCGCCGCCGACAACCTCTTCTGGCTCGGCCGTTATATCGAGCGCGCGGAGGGCACGGTGCGGGTGCTGCGTGCCTATCACGGCCGCTTTGCGGAACCCTCGCCGTCGGCGGCCGGGCCGCTGCTGCCGATGATCGATGCCACCCTCCGCGATATCGACATCGACGTTCACCAGCCGATCCCCGACGCGCTCATCGCCAGCATCGATGCCGCTGCTGCCAGCGCCGGCCGCATCCGCGACCGCTTCTCGCCCGACGGCTGGCTGGCGCTGATGGATCTCTCCAAGACCGCCCACCGCTTCCGCACGCGCGTCATCTCCGGCGACGACGCCTCGCGGGCGATGACCGTGCTCCTGCGCAAGCTGGCGGGCTTCGCCGGGCTGGTCCACGAGAACATGTATCAGGCCGTCGGCTGGCGCTTCCTCGAGATCGGCCGCCAACTCGAGCGCGCCATCGAAATGTGCCGCCTGATGGCACTGCTCGCCACGCCCGATGCCGCCGCCGAGCTGCTCGACCTGCTGGTCGAGGTCGGCGACAGCGTCATGACCCATCGCCGCCGTTACAAGCTCAATTCCGGGCGCCTTGCGGCCATCGAGCTGCTGGCGCTGGATGAGTTCAACCCGCGCGCGATTCGCTACCAGCTCGCCGAGGTGAAGACGCAGGTGGCGCTGCTTGCCGGCGGCGAGAATGCCAACCCCATCCATCCCATCATGCGCGAGACCCTGCGGCTTTATACCGAGCTTCAGTTGAGCGAGCCGAGGGACTTTTCGCCGGCGCGCCTCGACGCGCTCGCCGCTTCGCTCGCCGCCCTCTCCGACATGATCGACGCAACCTATTTCCGCTGAACGCCGCCAACCCATGAATTACGACGTCCGCCTGCAGCTCGAATACGAATACGACCCGCCGGTCGTCGGCGGTCGCCACCTCGTCCGCGTCGCGCCGGTGGCCTCGGCCGGCGGACAGCGGGTCGTCGCCTCGTCGGTCGTCTTCGACCCGGTGCCCTTCGAGCGCACCGACGGCCGCGATTTCTTCGGCAATTCGTTCGTCTCGATCTGCTACCGCCAGACCCACGCCACGCTGAAGGTGGGGATGAGCGCCCGCGTCCGCGTCGAGGCTGCGACGGCGATGCTCGACGTCTCGCCGGATCCTTCCATGCTCGGGCGCGAACTGGCCGGCGTGCGCTCACTGGCGTCTGAATCGCCGCACCACTTCGTCGCCGCCAGTCCGCGCGTGCCGCTCGACAGTGAGATCACGGCCTATGCGCGCGAGAGCCTGACGCGGACCGCGACCGTGCAGGAGGTGGTCAGGGACTTCGGCGAGCGCATCCACCGCGACTTCCGCTACGACAAGAAGTCGACCGAGGTCGAGACCTCGCCGCGCCGGGTGTTCGAGCTGAAGCGCGGCGTGTGCCAGGATTTCTCGCACCTGATGATCGCCGGGTTGCGCGGCATCGGCATTCCCGCCGCCTATGTCAGCGGCTTCCTGCGCACCATCCCGCCGCCCGGCGCCGAGCGGCTGGAAGGCGCCGACGCCATGCACGCCTGGGTGCGCGCCTGGTGCGGCCGCGAGGCCGGCTGGGTCGCCTACGACCCGACCAACCGCACCTTCGCCGGCGAGAGCCACATCGTCGCCGCCGTCGGCCGCGACTATCAGGACGTCTCGCCGATCGCCGGAGTCCTCAGGACTTCCGGCACGCAGGAGACCAGCCAGAAGGTCGATGTCATTCCGGTCGACGCACCGGCTAGCTGAGGATGTGCAAAGGCCCGCCCGACATCAGCGCGGCAAGGTCGAAGAGAACCGAGAGCGTGCTGAGACCCCCGGGGTAGGCGAGATACTGCGGCGTCCATGTCGGCAGGAATTTCTGCTTGTAGGCGCGCAGGCCCTCGAAATTGTAGACGCCTTCCGCATAGCGGTAGACGAAGGTGCCGAAGTGGTTCCACGACGATGCCAGCGGGTGGCTGGAGAGCCCGGCGAGCGGCGTTGCTCCGAGATTGAACCAGCGATAGCCTTCCTCCGCCGCATGGACCATCAGCCTGGCGAACAGGGCGTCCATCATCACCTTCGAGACGCCTGGCCGATAACGCATGAGGTCCGGCGAGATTTCCGACCTGCCGGCACCGCGCCACAGATTGGCGAAGGCGACGAGGTTGCCGGCCTGGCGCATCACGGCGAGGTCGCATTGCCTGAGATAGGCGTCGTCGAAGAAGCCTAAAGAGAAGCCTTTTTCGCGACCTGCCTTGCCGGCGAGCCAGGCGTCGGAAATCGCGCGCAACTCGGGCAGCAGGGCAGCGGTTTCCGCCATTGAAACGACCGCGAAGGTGATGCCTTCCCGCGCGGCCCGCCGATCCGCACGCCTGAGTTCGGCCCAGTCCGGCGCGGTGAGCGAAAACCGTGTGAGATCGACCCGCGCAACCTCGCCGACCTTCAGTATCGACAGGCCGAGGTCGAGATAGGTTGGCAACCACGCCCCATCGACCGCGTAGAAAACCGGCCGTGCGCCGGCACGGTCGACGCGCTCCGCAAAGCGCCAGATGAGGTCGCGTCCGGTCTCCGGATTGCCGACCGGATCGCCCATGGCGATCCAGCTCCGCCCGGCAATGCCGTACATAATGAAGGCATCCCCGTCCTTGCCGATCATGAACTGCTTGTCGCCAAGAAGGGCGAGGTGCGCCTGCGACGACGGACAGCGGGCGACCAGGCTGCGAGCGGCTTGGGGGATTTCGGGCGGTGCGCTCTTTGGGCGTCGCGGCTGGTTGATCAGGGCATCGAGCGCGATGGCCGCCGCCACGATGGCCACGGCAAGCGTCGCGCGGAGAAAGCGGGGCGCATTCCCGCGCCAGCTGAAGTCCCACCACATGTCGCCCCGATAGGCGACGTTCTGGTAGCCGTAGAGGCCGAGGAAGACGAGCGCCGCGACGACGATGGCGACCAATACCAGCCAACCGGCGGTGGGGCGCAACGCCGACCAGTCCGACCGGCGCTCGGCGCGCCGATAGAAGGCGCTACCGGAGGCGGTGAGGATCGCGGCGATGACCAGCATGGTCATCGCGTCTTCCCAGTCGAGCGCCTTGAGGACCGAGAAGGCCGCACCGGCCACCATGAGCACGATCGCAACCGTTCGCGCGATGGCCATGCGGGCGAGCAGGCCGCGTGCAACGATGAGCAACAGCAGGCCGACAAGGCTGGCCAGCAGGTGCGACGCCTCCGAGAAGGGCAGGGGCAGGAACGTTCTGAGGACGAGCAGACGTCCGTGCACCGCCGGCTCGGTGCCGGATACGAGCAGCACGAGGCCGCCGAGGAAGGTCAGCGTTGCCGCGACCAGCGGGACGACATCGGCCACCGCGCCGACGGATACAGCCATCAGGCCATCGCCAAGCCTGCGGATGGCCGGTAGCGACGGAACGCCTGTCTTCTTGATCTCCGCCATGCGCCAGAAGCCTTGAGGAGTTGGCGTCGCCCTCGGGCGATGTGCAATTCAGGCGCCCATGCCGCGGCGAAAGTCGAGAATAGCACCGATCTCTGGCGGCCACCCACTCTGGTGCCCGCGATCGGAAGGCGAGGGGGAGGTTCTTCAGTGCGCCGGAGCCGCCGCTCCGGTCCGGCGATGGCCGGGCAGGCGGTGGTAGAAACCATTGGCGAAGGGCATCGACAGCGAAATCTCGTCGAGCATCGCCTCCGCCTCGCCGGCGGCGATATTGCGGTCGAGCAGGTTGCGGAAGATCGACGCGACGGCGACCATGTCGGTGTCCTGCGGCGACAGGCGTAAGCGCGAAACGCCCATCGACAGCAGCTCGCTGACCTCGCCGGCGAGGTTCAGGCATTCATAGGAAAGGGTCTGGATGCCGTTGATGGCGAGGAACGGCTGGCCCTCCAGCGTCTTCAGGGTCATGCCATCCGGATCGTTCTCGCAGACGTAGCGGCAGGTGTTGCGCGTGCGGCCGTGGACCCGGGCGTGGTAGCAGCGGGCCGAGAGCGCCAGCGGCATGCGCCCGAACACCATCACCTCGAAGGTCACGTCGAGCCCCTGCGTGCGCTCGCCGAGCGCCCGAATGGCGCCCGCCGGCATTTCCACCGGCAGGCAGAAATTCTTCGCGCCGCCGCGCGCCAGCTTGGCCACCGTCCGCTCGTTGTAGACGTTCATGAACGGGCCGATGGCGTGCGGCCGGCCTTTTAGGTGATAGAGCGCCGAGGCGTCGTTGACCTCGACCATGCGTGCGGCCTGGGCGGTGATGTCCGTCACCAGCTTGCGGTCGGCGGGCAGGAACACCTCGGCGAGCGTCGCCAGCACCACCGTCTTGCCGGCCGCCTCCAGCCGGTCGGCAACCGCATCGAAATGCTTGTCGAACAGCGGCGCCCGCTTGGAGCAGACAGCCTCGCCGATGGTGACGGTGGCAACCGGCGCCTCATCGGCGATGCGGAAATAGAAGTCGCGCCAGCGCTCCGGCGCCCAGTTGAACAGGACCGGGCCGAGCGTGACCTCCGCCGCGCGTCCGCGCGCCGCCATCGTCTCGTCTAGCGCGCCATTTACCGCCATGTCTTGCTCCGATAGGCCGCTTCCGTCTGCCGGTGCCCCTCGGTCAGTGCGAGAAGGTCCGCCAGATGCGGATCGCGCCCCTCCATGATGGCGTCGACCGCCTTGCGGAAGGCCGTGACGACCGTCTTGACGTAGGCGCGGCTGCGCTGCCGGCCTTCGATCTTGAGCGCGGTGACGCCGGCCTTGGCGAGGTCGGGGAGCAGCGCCGACAGGTTGAGGCTGACCGGCTCCTCGAAGGCGTAGGCGCCGACATTGCTGGCGCCGCAGAGATAGCGCCCCTTGCAGATTGTCGGGTAGCCGGCGTTCTCGCCGGCAGCGTAGCGGTCGATGACGAATTCGCCGAGCCGGGTCGTCAGATTGTGGTCTTCGTCCTCTTCGTAGTGCACGTCGGCGGCCGGCGAGCAGACGCCGTCCATGTTGGTGGAAAGCCCGGTGGCGTAGCTCGACAGGCTGCAGCGGCCTTCCGCCATCATGCCGATGGAGCCGAAGATGAAGGCCTCGATCTCGCACGGGATCTGCTCATGGATGCCGGCGATCTCGGCGACGGTGAGGATACGCGGCAGCACCACGCGCTTGATGCCGAAGGCGTCGCAATGGAAGCGGATCGCCTCCGGCGACGACGCGCCGCCCTGCACCGAGAGGTGGAGTCTCAGATCGGGATAGGTGCGCGAGGCATAATCGGCGACGCCGATGTCGGCGACGATCACCGCGTCGACGCCGACGCGCGGAGCGAGGTCGATCGCTTCGCGCCACAGGTCGAACTGGCCGGCAGGCGGAAAGGTGTTGACCGCGAGCAGCACCTTGGCGCCACGCTCATGGGCATAGACGACCGCCTGTTCGAGTTCCGCCGGGGTGAAGTTGAGGCCGGGGAAGTTGCGGGCATTGGTGGCGTTCTGCAGGCCGCAATAGACGGTGTCGGCGCCGGCATCGACCGCCGTGCGCAGGCCCGCCGGCGTTCCCGCCGGGCAGACCAGCTCGGGACGCAGGAAGCCGCCGTCAGCCATGGCTGTTCCCGGCGCGCCTCGGGCGCAGCTTCGACAGGACAAAATGCGCCGGTCGCGACAGCGGGCCGAGCGCGCCGAGCACACTATCCATGGCGCTCCCTTCCATATCGTCGAGCGCATTGCGAAGCGTCACCACCGCTTCGGTGTCGCCCTCGACTCTGAGGTCGCGGGTGAAGAACAGGGCGTCGCCGTCAAGCTCGCCGTCGATCAGGTCGAGCAGGCGGAAGAAGGTTCCCGCAATGACCGCATCGTGCGCCGGCTTCTCTGGGCGCCGGTGCGCCTTGAGGGTGGGGTGCTCGGGATCGGGGGTGAGCACGAGGACGAAGGGCAGGTCGGTCGGGTCGATCAGAAAGCGCTTGCCGGATTGGGAGCCGAGCCGGGCGAAGAGTTCCGGCCGCGAGTGCGCCACGTTGTTGGCGATGCGGTCGAGGACCGGCTGGATCAGCGGCAGGGGAACGGCGCCGAGCAGCAGCGCCCGCACGTCCTGCAGCAGAGGGCGCAAAGGCGTCGCGGCAGGCTCTGCGTGCAACGGAGTTGGCATGGGAGAGAAGCTAGGGCCGACGCCACCGATTGAATTTGATCAAGGTCAAAAACAGCCGTCATCGGTGTCGCCCGCTGCTGGCGACGGCGTGCCGAGTTGCCAGATCACTCAACCCCGGCGAGAGGCGCTCCCGCCAGGGTCCGATTCATCGTTCGCGATTCTATTCGCCGGTTCCGCTCAGTTGAACAGGAACCAGGCGCCCAATGCTGCTGAGGCAATAATGACGGCGCCGCCCACCGTTACCGCCGAGTTGTTCGTCAACTTGCCCCCACCGATTCCGCGCGAGGCGAAGAACCATCCCAGCACGAAGAACAGGATGACATCCGCCAGGCCGTGGGTTCGCCAGTGGTGGCCGGTCAACATCGCCATGAACGAGTTGAGCGCCGGCCAGGAATCCTTGATGAAGGCGAGCAAGACGTTGAAGATCACCGTGATCGCCGCCGACAGGCCGAACGCAGCGGCGGCGTTTTCGTTTGCGCTGTCCGATCGGCCTTGGGTGTTTTCTGTTGTCGCCATCACTGCACCTTTTGCTCTGTGGCCGCCGGATTCGCGGTGTTGGCAGGCGGCGCCTGAACCTCTTGGGCCAGAGCCGTCTTCGCACCCCAATTGATGATCGCACCGGCTCCCTCGATGGCCAGTCCTTCCAGCGCGATGAGCGCCGTGATCGTAAGCACCATCACACGCGCCGCCTTGTTGACTGACAGATTCAGGCGAGCCACGTAGGGCAGATAGAAGGCCAGAATCAGCGGAATGAAGAACAGGTGCTCCTTCGACTCCATGAAGAAGGCGTGAGCCCACGGAACCGGGCCATTTTCAATAAGCTGCTGATCGCCGCTGTGATAGTAGATGGTGTAGAACCAGCCCGCGAAGAACCAGGTCAACGCAAACAAGCCAGCCGTGATCAAGCTGGCTTGCCAGATTCTCTGCCGGTTGCCGTCGGTCGCGTTGAGCGCTTCGACGAAAACCCACACCGCCCCGATTGTTCCCAATACGCCAAACGTTGGATGGATGAACAGGAGCACATCCTTGAAAGGCATGCTGCATCCTCCTCTTTCCGCCACCTTTTCAGGCGGCCCCTCAAATTGGCCCGCGTATTTCTTTTGCAGACCTTTTCAGTTGGCGATTCCTCCCATGTTTTATTGTTCCAACTTTAATTCAACATAGTGAGCCGTCAAAGGACCTCGGTCTCCCATCGAAGGGCGCTGTGCATAACGCGCGTCAAAGGAGGCAGACATTGAGGTTCCGTGCCGAGCTGAGGCGGCGCCAGCGGCGTTCACGCGGCCCGGCTCGGCGCAGGGTCGTGGCGGATTTCCGCGAAAACGATTCGCTGGCCGGTGCCGGTTATCCCGCGCCGAGGAGAACCGCGACCTGATAGGTGACCAGCGAGGCGAGATAGGCCAGCGCCAGCATGTAGCCGAAGGTCACCCACATCCACTTCCAGCCGCCGGTCTCGCGCTTGATGACGGCGAGCGTCGAGGCGCACTGCGGCGCGAAGATGTACCAGACGAGCAGGGAGAGGGCGGTCGCCAGGCTCCAGTTCTGGGCGAGCACGTGGCCGATCTGCTCGGCGACCTCACCGCCGCCCTGGATGGCGTAGACGGTGCCGAGTGCCGCCACCGCCACCTCACGCGCCGCCATGCCGGGGACCAGAGCGACGCTGATCTGCCAGTTGAAGCCGATCGGCGCCAGCAGCGGCGCGATGAAGTGGCCGATGATGGCGGCGAGGCTGTAGTCGATTCCGGGGCCGGTCGCGCCGGCCGGCGGACGCGGGAACGTCGCCAGGAACCAGATTACCACCATCATGGAGAAGATCGTCGTGCCGGCGCGTTGCAGGAACATCTTGGCGCGCGTGGTGAGCCCGCGCAGCACGCTGGACAGTCGCGGCAGCTTGTAGTCGGGCAGCTCCAGCATGAAGGGCGGCGTCGGGTCGCCGCGCCAGAACAAGAACTTGGCCAGCGCCGAGACGCCGAGCGCGCTGACGATGCCGGCGGCATAGAGGCCGAACATGACCAACCCTTGCAGGCTGGCGAAACCCCACACCTGCCGCGCCGGAATGAAGGCGGAGATGATCAGCGTATAGACCGGGATGCGTGCCGAGCAGGTCATCAGCGGCGCCACCAGGATGGTGGTCAGCCGGTCGCGCGGATTGTCGATGACCCGCGTCGCCATGATGCCGGGAATGGCGCAGGCGAAGCTCGACAAGAGCGGGATGAAGGCGCGCCCGTGCAGGCCCGCGCCGCCCATGATGCGGTCCATCAGGAAGGCCGCCCGGGCCATGTAGCCGAGGTCTTCGAGCAACAGGATGAACAGGAACAGGATCAAGATCTGGGGCAGGAAGACCAGGACGCTGCCGACGCCGGAGATGATGCCGTCCTGGATGAAGCTCTGCAACAGGCCGGCGGGCATCACCTGATGAACGGCGCTGCCGAGTGCGTCGAAGCCGAGCGAGATCAGGTCCATCAGCGGCTGCGCCCAGGTGAACACCGCCTGAAACATGACGAACAGAACGGCGAGCAGCACGATCAGGCCGGCCAGCGGGTGCAGCAGAACGGCATCGAGGCGTGTCGTCAGCGTGTCGGGCTTGGGCGGCATGCGCACGACGAGCCCAAGGATGCGGTCGGCCTCGCGCTGGGCGGCGCGCAGTTCGCCGAGAGAGGGCGGGGTCCACTCGCTTGCCATCGCCGGCGCGCTGCTGGTGAGGGCCAGCGCGTCGAGGCGGCGCATCAGATCGTCGACGCCGCCGCGGCGCACCGCCGCCGAGGTGGTCACCGGGGCGCCGAGTTCGGCCGACAGCCGCTCGAGATCGATCTCGATACCGCGCCGGCGGGCGATGTCGATCATGTTGAGGACGACCAGCAGCGGCTGACCGACCTGCTTCAGCTCGATCGTCAGCCGCAAGGCCAGCCTGAGATTGGTGGCGTCGGCGACGCATACCAGAACGTCGGGCCTGAGCTCGCCGGCGAAGCGGCCGAGCACGACGTCGCGCGTCACCTCCTCGTCGGGACTGCGCGCCCTGAGCGAATAGGTGCCGGGTAGGTCGACGAGCGTGAACTTGCGCCCCGAGGGCGTGCTGAGCGCGCCGGTCTTGCGCTCGACCGTCACGCCGGGATAGTTGGCGACCTTCTGCTTGCTGCCGGTGAGCGCGTTGAACAGCGCCGTCTTGCCGCTGTTCGGCGTGCCGACCAAGGCGAGATGGCGGCTCCCGACGACGACCTCATTCATTGCTGGATCCGGTCAGGTGACGAAGATCGACATGGCTTCGCGGCGGCGCAGCGCGACGGTGGCATTGTTGACGCGCACGGCGATCGGATCGCGGCCGATGATCCCCTCATGCAGGATTTCGACGGCAGCCCCCTCGGTGAAGCCGAGTTCAAGCAGCCGCCGTTCCAGTTCGGCCGTCGACAGGCCGGAGGTCTCGTCAATCACGCTGATATTGCAGATGTGGCCACGAAATCCACGCCGGGCATGACCCAGCGGGAAGTGCGGTGCCAACTCCTCCGGTGCCTCAGGGGCGAAACTCATGGCTCTTCGTCGTCCGAGTGGGTGTCTTTTGCTTGCGCTATTTGAGGCCTTCAAGGGACCTCACCTAGTCACGTCCAGTTGCGAACGCATTTCATTCTCGACTACGCGAGAACAATTCCAATTCATATGACGCAGATCAAATCGCTGCTGGAATCCTCCGGCCGGTTAGAAAGTGGCGGGCGCCGCCCAAGGCGGCCGGGTCCTGGCGAAATCCCGCCAGGCATCTCTCAGGCGCTCTTCCGCCCCGACCATGGCATGGGCCTGCCAGCCGGCGATCGCGGCCGCCGCCGGGCCGCTATCGGCCGATGAAGCGGTGAGGTCGGCCAGCAGCGATCCCGTCGTCGCCATGTCGTTGAAGGCGCCGAGCTCGTCCTGCAGACCGGCAAGCCGGCTCGTGAATTGCCTGGCGGTTTTGTGGTCGGTGCACAGCGGCAGCAGGAAATCAGCCACGTAGCGCAGCTTCTTCACGGAAAGGCGCAACCGGTGGCGCTCGGCCGCCGTCATCGATTTGAAGTGTCGCCCGCGTTTCAGCACCTTGCCGTGATGCACCGACATGATGCGCCGTGCGAAGCTGAAGGCCGGCTCGGCCAGCAACGGCAGGCTTTCGGGGCGCATATCGTCGCGCCAGCCGCGCGCCTCGGTCCATCCGCCGAGACGGATCACGAAACGCGCGCTGCGCGTATCGGCGAGCGCCAGGCGGGCATCGCCATAGGCAGTGATCCGACGCTCTTCCGCTCCCTTACCCAACACGTCGAAGCCGTCGATCGACGGGCAGCTTTCCGCCACGGCGGGCAGCGTCTCGCCGCGAAAAATGTCCCAGGTGCGCGCCGCCGACAGGCTCGATGCCAGCCACTTGGCGTCCGCGCGCAACGCCTCGAGCGTCTCCGACGGCACCACGGTGCGCATCGAATCGAGGGCGGAGCGCAGGCGCCGCGCCGCCACGCGGACCTGATGCACGCCCTCTGGATCGCGGCCGTCCTCGGCGGCCGGCATCGACACCAGAAGATCGCGCAGACAGGATGCGAGGATTGCGGCGAAGGCATCGTCGAGGGGCAGGGAAGGGTCGACGTCGAGCTTGCGCGGCCTCTTCGCGGGCGGCGGCGTGTCCGTCGCCAGGTCGAAGCCGCGCGCCGCCTTGCTGCGGATCGACGGACGCACCGGCCCGTGGTCGGCGAGCTTGAGCGCCAGGTCGTAGATCGCCGAGGGACTGCCGTCCTTGAGCTCGATCTCGATCTCGCTGACCGGCAGCGTGCGATCGCCGGATTTGAGAACGCCGCGATCGAAAGCGACCTCGACCGTGCCGGCCGGCAGATCGACGATGCGCTGGAGCCGGTGAATGTCGGAGATGAAGACCGCTTGCAGCGGCTTGCAGCCGAGATCGTCGCGCAGCCTCGCCGGGACGAACGGCATCGCCAGACCGACATCCGGGGCGATGGAGGAAACGCTTGCTTCCCACTCGCCGCGCCTCAACGGGTCGCCGCCCAATTCCGCCTTCACGGTCTGCATGAAGCGCTGGCCACTCTGGCGGACGCGAAGGCTCAGCCCATTCGCCTGCAGCAGCCGCTCGGGCGTGTCGTAATAGACAGCCTTCAGGTGCTTGCGGCGGCCCTTGTTACGCGCGTGTGTCGTGATGCCGGGTGCCTCATTGAAGTCCGCCAACCGGTCGCCATCGACCAGCAGTTTCAGTTCCACTTCGCTGGCAGGTGGCAATGTGTGGCTTGCCGGAAGCTCTTCCGCGGCCGCGCCCGGCGCCCGCGCCTCAGCGGCTTGAACCGCATCGGGCGGCGCCGGCTCACGCACCACAGGCGCCGTCATGTCCGGCGTCACGGCCGCGGCGGCGGCTTTCTCGGCCTCATTGTCGTTGTCAGCAGCATCGCCGTTTCGGGGGACGGCCTCGTCCTCGCCCACCGGCTCCTCCCCATGCTGGATCAGGGGGGGCGCACTCGGGCGCGCCGACCTGTCTGGGTCGATCTCGGACATGCATGAGGTTGTAGCAGATGAGCGGCGGCGATCATACAGCAGAGCGCCATGAAACCTGCCCTGCCGGGCCGCGCGGCATAGGCAAGGCGTGATCGTCAGGCGACCGACGAGGTATCGTCGTCGTGGTCGATGATGGCGTGGTCGCTCTTACGGCGGCCGGTTGCCACCCTGTGCGCCAGCGTGGCGCCGCTGGTCTCGGCGAAGAGGAGGGAATAGCCGATGCGGTTGCGGCCTGACGTCTTGGCGTCATAGAGGGCGCGGTCGGCATCGGCATAGAGGGCGTCGAAATCCCGCCCGGCGCCGCGGATCGCCACACCGGCCGAGATCGTCACGTGGACGGCCGCGCCGCCCTCGGCGATCACCGGCGTCAGCGCAATCCGGGTGCGCAGGTTCTCCAGTCTCAGCACCAGCAGCGACGGCGAGACATCGGAGGCCAGAAGCGCAAATTCCTCGCCGCCGACACGGCCGAGCGCACCGAGGTCGCCGAGTTCCGTTGTTGCGATCCGGCTGACCATGCGGATCACTGCGTCGCCGGCCATGTGGCCGTAGGTGTCGTTGACCCGCTTGAAGCGGTCGATATCGGCGATGACCAGCACCATTGTCTCCGGCGCCAGCGTTTCCGCCATCTCCATGAGCGCGCGCCGGTTCAACAGCCCGGTCAACTCATCCGTGCGGCTCAGCACGTCGACGTCCGCCTTGGCGCGGGAGAGCGCCAGGTGCGCCTTGCCGATGGCGCGCGACACCGGAAAAGCGATGGCCGTGGCCAGCGCCACCGTGACGCCCCACGAGCGCAGGCTGGTTGCCCAGCTCTCGAAGAAGACCGTCTGGTTGATTACGTCGACGGCCAACGCCGCGCTTGCGCAGATGATGCAGGTGCGCAGGACGAACGCCGTCAGTTCCCCGTCATTGCGGATGGTCGGGCGGAAGAACTGTTTGAGTAAACGCGGCACGGCTTCAACGCTTTCGTGGCGGACGATTTCACGCAACACTACCGGCATTGTGCGCGGGTTTGGTTACCGGGCGTGGTTGCTGTCCGGTTAATCGACAAGGGCGCTGAGGCCGAGCCGGCGCGTCAGGAAGTCTCGCAAACGAGGTGCCGGGCGGCCCATCGACGGGGCAGCGGCGACGCCCTCTCGGGGAGGCACGCCATACCCCTGCCAAGGTGCACAAACGCGCCCGAGCCGGTGACAATCTATTGCGCATAAACGCCAAGAAAGATATGATATGTATCGAAAAACGTGATGCATAAGAATTTATCAGGGAGCACCGAATTCGATGAAGGCGCGGGTTGCGGTTCATAAGGACTTCGTGATCAGTCCAATAGATGATCGGCTCTACAGCGCCTTCCTTGAGCACCTTGGTCGCGCTGTCTACGGTGGCATCTACGAGCCGGGCCATCGGACTGCCGATGCCAATGGGTTCCGGGGCGATGTGCTGGGCCTGGTGCGCGATCTCAAGCCGCCGCTGGTGCGTTATCCCGGCGGCAATTTCGTTTCCGCCTATCGCTGGGAAGACGGCATCGGACCGCGCGAGGAGCGACCCGTGCGGCTCGACCTGGCCTGGCGCACCAAGGAGCCGAACTGGGTCGGCACCGACGAGTTCGGGGCCTGGTGCGAAGCGGCCGGCACGGAGATGATGCTGGCCGTCAATCTCGGATCGCGTGACCTCGACGCCGCCCGCAACCTGCTTGAATACACCAACCATCCCGGCGGCACTTACTGGAGCGACCTCAGAAAAAAGAACGGCCGCGCCGATCCCTATAATGTCAGGGTCTGGAGCCTCGGCAACGAGATGGACGGGCCCTGGCAGGTCGGCCACAAGACCGCGGCCGAGTACGGGCGCGTCGCCCACGAGACCGGCAAGGCCATGCGCAAATACGACTCCGCATTGGAGCTCGTGGTCTGCGGCTCGTCCCACAGCTACATGCCGAGCTATCCGGAATGGGAAGCAACGGTCCTCGACGAGTGCTATGACACGGTCGACCACGTCTCGCTCCACATGTATTTTGAGAATTACGAGAACAATTACCTGAATTTCCTCGCCAAACCCGTGGTCATGGACCGGTATATCCACACGATTGGCGGTGTCATCGACTACACCAAGGCAAAGAAACGCTCGAAGAAGGACGTTCACATCTGCTTCGACGAGTGGAACGTCTGGTACCATGTTCGCGAACAGGACCATAAGGATTTCGAGAGCTGGGACTGGCCGATCGCGCCGCCGCTGCTCGAGGAAGTCTACAATTTTGAGGATGTGCTGGTCGTCGGCTGCATTCTGAACACCTTCATCCGCAGCGCCGACCGCGTGAAGATCGCCTGCATTGCCCAGCTCGTGAACGTCATCGCGCCAATCATGACCGAGACCGGCGGCACGGCCTGGCGGCAGACGATCTATTACCCGCTCTACTTCGCTTCGCTCTATGGCCGCGGCGACGCGCTGGCGGTGTCGGTGGACGTCCCCACCTATGACGCCGAGGTCGCCGACGACGTTCCCTATCTCGACATCGCTGCCGTCAGGAACGACGATGGCAAGACGCTGACCTTCTTCGCCGTCAACCGCCATCCCGATGAGGCGATGACGGTCGATGTCAGCCTTGCCGGATTCAAGCCCAAGGCGATCGTCGAGCACATGACCATCGCGCATCCCAATCTGCAGGCGGCCAACACCGCCAAGAAGCCGGAGCTGGTCGTTCCCAGGAAAGGCAAGGGCGCCAGCGTCACGGACACGGGGTTGCGATGCAAGCTTCCTCCCCGGTCCTACCACATGATCCGAGTCGGGATCTGAATGGACCGAAACGGGGCCGGATGGCGACCATCCGCCGTCCGGCCCTTGGCCGCATTTCCCGCTCTGAATACTATCCACATATATGATATATATCGCGTCATCGGTTGACCCCCTATTTCGTAGGATGTAAACTGAGGACGCAAGAAAGGCGCGGGTCGACCGCGCTGTACTTGAGGGAGGAATATCGGATGCGCAAGCTTGTAACGCTCGCGCTGGCGGTGAGCAGTCTAGCGCTCGTCAGCCAGGCGCAAGCGGCGGAGGACTTTTTGGCGGGTATCCCGCGCAATCAGACCCTCATCGCCGAAAACCCCGAGGGGACGGTCACCGATCCGTCCAACTTCAACATTTGGCAGGCCGGCAGGCCGAATGGCACTTCGACCGGTCTCCAGCAGCTATGCATGGACACGCTCTGGTACATCGACCCGGATCACGGGCTGAACGGCCAAGTCTGGGATAACTCTCTGGCAGCGGACAAGCCCGTCTACAATAAGGACTTCTCCGAGATGACGGTGAAGCTCCGCCAGGGCATCTACTGGAGCGATGGCGTCGAGTTCAATGCTGACGACGTCGTCTACACCGTCGAGACGGAGATCGCCCACCCCGGTGCCTTCAACGACGGCGCCAGGATGGAGGCCAATGTCGCCAGCGTCTCAGCGCCGGACAAGTACACCGTCGTCTTCAAGCTGAAGAAGCCGAACTCGCGCTTCCATGCCGCTTTCACGGTGCGCTGGAGCGCGTTGTGGATCATGCCCAAGCACGTTTTCGAGAAGCAGGCTGATCCGACCAAGTTCCAGTTCAACCCGCCGGTCTGCCTGGGTTCCTATACGCTGAAGAGCTATGACCCGAACGGCACCTGGTTCGTCTGGCAGAAGCGCGCAGACTGGAAGCGGACGGAGCTCGCGAAATTCGGCGAACCCGGCCCGGAATATGTCGCTTACATCGATCCGGGCCCGCCGGATAAGCGCGTGATCCTGCAGAAGAACCACGAGCTCGACATCATCCACGACACCTCGCCGGAAGGCGCGATGGCGCTGATCAAGTCGAATCCGACGTCGCATGGCTGGTTCAAGGGCTTCCCGTATGCCCATCCGGACCCGACTCTTGCCGATGGTCGTCTTCAACGACCAGCTGCCGAAGTTCTCCAATCCGGACGTGCGTTGGGCGCTGGCTCTGATGCTCGACATCAAGTCGATCGACATGGCGGCCTATCGCGGGGCGGCCACGATCTCGGCCATTGATGTCCCGCCGACGGGCACCTATCCGCAGTTCTACTTCGATCCGCTGGAGCAATGGCTGAAGGACTTCACCATCGACACCGGCAAGGAGAGTGATCCACCCTTACGATCCGAACATGGGTCAGGAGATCGCCGACATGCTCAGGCCGTCCATGGGCGATCAGATCCCGACCGATCCCAAGGCGATCGCGACCGCGTTCGGACACGGCTGGTGGAAGCAGGACGTCAAGGCGGCTGGTGAGCTGCTCGAGAAGGCCGGCCTCAAGAAGGTGAACGGCAAGTGGATGATGCCGGACGGCCAGCCCTTCACGATCACCATCGCGACCGAAGGCGACAATCGCCCGGTGATGACCCGTGCGGGCAGCATGATTGCTCAGCAGTGGTCGCAGCAGGGCATCGACTCGAAGATCGATGCCAAGCCGACGGCCATGTGGAGCAACATGTTCAATGGCCAGAACGAAGTGACGATGGCCTGGACGGTGGAGACGTGGGGCGGTCATCCCGACCTGTCGTTCTTCCTCGACTCCTGGCACTCGGAGTTCCTGTCCGCTCCCGGCAAGTTCCAGCCGCCGCGCAACTGGCAGCGTTGGAAGAATCCGGAACTCGACAAGATCATCGAGGAGATCCGCGCGATCGGCTTCGACGATCCCAAGGGCATCGAGCTTGGCCAGCAGTTCATCAAGCTGGCCGTCAAGAACATGCCGAACATCCCGCTGTTCTCGTACAATGTCTTCACGATCATGGATACGACCTACTGGACGGGTTATCCCGAATGCGGAGGAAGATCCCTACACGGATCCGGTGCCGAACTGGGGCAACACGAAGTACATGATGGTGAAGCTCCATCCGACCGGCGCCAAGTAGGACCAGTCGCAACGACAAGCGAGACGGCCGTCGGGCCGTCTCGCCCCTCCTTCTGGCAATGAAAGCGATGGGATGAGGCATTTTCTCCGCTACGCTCTCAGACGCTTCGGCCAGTTCGTCCTGGTCGTCTTTGTCGGCATCAACCTTGCCTTTTTCATCACGCATGCCACGCCGATCGATCCGGTCGAGCAGGCGATAGCGGCGGCGACGCGTTTCTCCCAGTCCGATCCGGCTGCGGTCGCGCAGACGCGCGAGGCGTTGCGCGAGCTTTATGGTCTGCAAGGCAGTCTCTGGCAGCAATACGTCGTGTTCTGGAAGCGTATCGTGGTGTTCGATTTCGGGCCGTCGCTATCGGCGTTCCCGACGCCGGTCTCGACGCTGGTCTTTCGCGCACTGCCGTGGACCTTCGGTCTGCTTTCGGTCGCGACGCTCATTTCGTGGACCCTCGGCAATTTCCTCGGCGGACTTGCCGGGTACTACCGCAAGAACCAGCTGCTCAAGCTGACCGGCGTCATCGCCACGGCCTTGCAGCCGATTCCCAACTACATCATGGCATTCGTCCTGCTGATATTGTTCGGCTATGTCTGGCCGATCTTTCCGATCACCGGCTCCTCGCAGATCAACCTCGCCCGGGGCTTTGACTGGAGCTACATCTCGAGCGTCATCAATCACGCGGTCCTGCCGGTGCTCTCTCTGGTTCTCGTCGGCATCGGCCCGTCCTTCATCGGCATGCGGGCGCTGGTTTCCAACATCGTCACCGAGGACTACGTGAACTTCGCCGAACTCGGCGGGGTCAGCCCGCACAAGATTCTCATCTCGTACATCATGCGCAACGCCATGGGGCCACAGCTCACCGCGCTGGCTCTGTCGCTGGGCCTCATCTTCAATGGCGCGGTCATCACCGAAGTTGTCTTCGGCTATCCGGGCGTCGGCAACCTGCTCATCCGCGCCGTCTATGCCGGCGACTACAGCCTGGTCATCGGCATCGCTTCGATATCGATCATCGCGGTCGCCGCGGCGGTCCTGATCATCGACCTCGCGTACCCTCTCATCGATCCGCGCGTGAGGGTCGGGATAGATGTCGTTCTTCGCCGTCATCAAGGATCTATTCCGCTACAATCGCGAGTTCGCGCTTGGCGCAATCCTCATCATCATCGTCTTGGGCACGGCGACCGCTTCGTACTTCTCGCCCTATCCCTCCGGCCTGCAATATATCGTGCCGTTCGATATGCCGCCCTCATGGGCCCATTTCCTGGGCACCAATTCGCGCGGTCAGGACGTCTTCTGGCAGTTGACGTTTGCCATCCGCAACAGCCTGTTCTTCGGCATCTCCGTTGCCCTGATCAGCCGCATCATAGCGCTGGTCGTCGGGCTGACCGCCGGCTATCTCGGCGGTACGGCCGATCGCGTGCTGATGTCGATCAACGACACCTTCGTCGTCTTCCCGCCGTTCCCGATCCTGGTTCTCGTCTATTTCATCTTCAAGGATCACATGTCATGGCAGCTGCTGGCGCTTGCCATGGCCTCGCTCGGCTGGCCCTATGACGCGCGGCTCATCCGCTCCGTGGCGATGAGCCTGAGGACGCGCGAGTTCACCATCCAGAGCGTCTTCTCCGGCATGAGCACCGGACGAATCCTCGCCCAGGAGCATCTGCCCTACGTGTTGCCGATCGTCTTCGCCACGACGATGAACAACATCAACTGGTCGATCGGCCTCGAGGTGACGCTGTCGGTGATCGGCTTCACCAATATCGACACCCCGACCATCGGCACCATGATCTACTGGGCCAACCAGCACACCGCGCTGGTCGCCGGCGTCTGGTGGTGGATCGCCGCGCCCGTGGCGATCGTCATCATGACCTTCATCGGCCTCTACCTGCTGTCGGTATCGATGAACGAGTACATCGATCCGCGCAGCCGGCTGAGCCGGATGGGGGGCTCAACCTGATGGCGGCAACGGCCAACGGAAATGCCCGGCCCGCCGAAGAGGCCAATGGCAAGCCGGTGCCCGCGCTCCAGGTCGAAAGCCTGCGTGCCTATTACCTGATGGCCTATTACGGGATCGAGCGCGAAGTGCGCGCCGTCGACGATATCACGCTGACCGTCAACAAGGACGAGATCTACGGACTGGCCGGCGAGTCGAGCTGCGGCAAGACGACCTTCATCAAGACCATCGCCGGCGCCATCCGTCCGCCGCTCAAGGTGCTCGGCGGCACCATCAAGTACAGCTTCCTCGATCAAAACCTCTACGAGGTCGACGACGCGACGCTGGCCGACATCCGCTGGAGCCATCTGTCCTGCGTGCTGCAGGGCTCGATGAACGTGCTCAATCCGGTGCGCCGCATCTCCAAGTCCTTCCTCGATTTCGCCTATCCGCACATGGGCCTGTCGCGGCAGGATTTCTTCGCCGCTGTCGACGAGCACCTGGAGCGCCTGCGCCTGTCGCATAACGTGCTCACCTCCTATCCGCACGAACTGTCCGGCGGCATGCGCCAGCGCGTCACCATTGCGCTCGCCACCGTCTGTCATCCCGAATTCATCATCGCCGACGAGCCGACCACCGCGCTCGACGTCGTCGTCCAGCGCGACGTGCTGGCCATGATCCTGGAGGCCCAGCAGCAGTTCAACTCCTCCATGGTCTTCGTCACCCACGACCTGACCGTGCATGCCAACATCTCCAACCGGCTGGGCATCATGTATGCCGGCCGGCTGGTGGAGGAGGGGCCGACGGCGGAGCTGTTCCACGAACCGCTGCACCCCTATACCAAGCATCTGATCGCCAGCCTGCCGCGGATCGGCGACCACAGCCCGAAGGCGGCGCTGCCCGGCACGCCGCCGAGCCTTGCCGATCCACCCTCGGGTTGCCGCTTCCATCCGCGCTGCCCGCTGGCCATGGACATCTGCCGCCAGGCGCATCCGGCCATGACCGAGGTCGCGCCCCGCCGGCGGGTTGCCTGCTTCGCGGTCAATCCGGCGTCCGAATCCGAAAGCGACCTGTCGGTCAGCGAGATCAAGGCGGAGACCGCAGAGAGGTCCGCGTCGTGAGCGAGCTGCTGTCGATCGATCACGTCACCCGCACGTTCGGCATGGGCGGCATCCTCAGCCATCGCCTGTTCCGCGCCGTCGATGACGTCAGCCTGACGCTCGATACCGACACGCCGGAAATCTTCGCCATCATCGGCGAGTCGGGCAGCGGCAAGACGACGCTGGCGCGGATGATCCTCAACATCCTGCCGGTGAGCGAGGGCGCCATCCGCTTTCGCGGCCAGGACCTCACCGAGATCCGCCGCCGGTCGCAGCGACTCGAATTCATGCGGCATGTCCAGCCGATCTTCCAGAACCCCTTCGAGGCCTTCAATCCGCTGAAGAAGGTCGACCGTTATC
>CAVVPK010000047.1:0-38190 GCA_963750065.1 uncultured Alphaproteobacteria bacterium | reverse complement strand
CATCGCCTGGCAGGACATGACCGGCAAGGACATCCGCGAGCTTGCCGAAACGAAGATGGATCACACCGGATTCTTCAGGCAGCTCTGGGGCGGCGTCCTGGAGATCTTCACGCACTGGAAGATCCTCATCCAGAGCGGCATCGTCGGCGGACTGACCGGCATGATCCCCGGCATCGGCGGCTTCACCGGCAACTACCTTGCTTACGGCATCGCCAAGCAGACGAGCCGCAACGGCCACCTGTTCGGCACCGGCCACCCCGAGGGCATCATTGCTCCGGAAGGCTCCTCGCTCGCCAAGGAGGCCGGACACATCGTCCCGCTGATCGGCCTGGGTATTCCCGGCGGCATCACCGGCGCCCTGTTCCTGGGGTTGCTGTCGATCAACGGCATCAAGCCCGGCTACGGCTTTCGTGACGCGAATCCGACGCTGGCCGAGCAGATGGTGTGGATCGTCGCCCTGTCCGGTCTGATCGGAACGCTGATGGGCGTGATGATCGGCCCGCGCATCGCGCTCGCGACCAGAATTCCCGGCCCGTTGGTGATGCCGTTCGTCTACGTGATCAGCGTCGTCGGCGTCTACATAACCGACCAGCTTGATTTTTCGGTGCTGCTGCTGATCGGCTTCATGATCTTCGGCCTGGCGCTGCGCCGGCTGCGATATCCGCTCGGCGGCATCGTCATGGCATTCGTGCTCGGCCAGACGCTGGAAACCAACATGTATCTGACCGGGCAGATCAACGACTACTACGGCTTCGGCTTCGTCACCCATCGCCCGATCGCCGACTTCCTCATCCTCCTTTGCGTCATCGTCGTCTTCGCCAAGTGGCGCGAGATGCGCGGCGAGGCAACGCAGCAGAAGGTGGACCTCGACCGCGATCTCGCCGCCCACGACGGGTCGATCCCCCTCGCGGTGCGGCGGGTACAACTGCTCAGCCCCTACCCTCTTCTCGGCGTCATCGTCAGCGGGTTCCTGGTGGCGCTGTCGCTTTACACGCTCGGCTATTCGCTGCTGAGGTTCGACGCCGCCACCGGAATGCTTCCGTCGATCGCTTCGGCCGCGATCCTGCTGCCGTCGCTCTACTATTTCCCCCGCGATCTGCGCCGCTACGTCTTCCTCCGCCAGGCCAGCGCGACGCGGCGGGCCCCGCAGGACGCGCGCGACGCGGGCGTGCAGGAACGCTCGTGGGGGCCGCGCGGTCAGTACCGCAGGGAATTCGGTTCGTTCCTCTGGATGCTGGCGCTCGTCGCCCTCAGCGCCGCGCTGGGCTTCGAGGTGGGCGGAGCGATCTTCATGCTGGCGTTCGGTTTCGTATCCACCAGGGACTACTTCCGTTCGCGGCTGGCCCATCTCTTGTTTGTCGTGATCGGCACCGTTGTCATGACCGGCCTGGTTGTCCTGATGTTCGAAGTGACGGCAATTCCGGACCACGCCCTGATTCACTTCTAGCTTCGAGCTGCCCGGTTCGCTCGGACTTCGTCCGCACCGTCGCATCGGACGGCCGTTCACTCTGCCGCTGTTGGGAAAACTGGAGCGGGCGAAGGGATTCGAACCCTCCATCCTCACGAGAGGGCAATTTCCTCCCGGATAAGATCGGCGGCCCGCTCAGCCATCATCAAGGCAGTTGCATATGGTCCGGCACGGACGGACCGCGGCACTATCGACAAATCCACCACCCGAAGCCCCCTGGCGCCTTTCACCCGACAACGCTCGTCAACGACTGTCGTCGGATCGTCCGGCGACCCAAGGCGACACGTCCCGCACGCGTGGTCGGCGGTCTGCAATCGCGACAAGAATCCACGACTTGGAGACCTCGCCTTCCGGTGCCCGGCCAAGCACCTCAAAGCAGAACTGCAAGGCATCTCGAAGCCGGTCCAGGTCGTGGCCGTCGAGGTAACCGTAGTGGATATGCGGCTTGCCATCGGGGTCGGAACCGGTGAGCCGCAGCGATCCTGAACTGACGGGATAGCGGAGCGACACCAGCACCGTGCCTTCGCCGCCAATTACACGAGGGAACATCGTCGTATCGTTGTGTTCGTCGGAGGTACCGCTGGTGCTGGAGTAGACCAATGCGATCCGGGGCGCAGACGGATCGTCCGAGGCCTGGTCCGTGTCGCCCCGCACCACGATGATGGGATGGCACGAGAGATTTTGTCCGACCCCCGGAAGGTCACAAACCACGCGGAGCCCGAGCCCCCGCAGGTGGTCCGCGGGGCCGATCCCGGAATGCATGAGCAGTTGCGGCAACTCGAACGTGCCTGCGCAGAGGATGATCTGATCGCCATACTCGACGACCAACTTCCCGTCCTCCAGGCATTCAACGCCGATCGCCCGGTCCCGCTCGAACGCTACGCGACGAACGACGACTCCGGTCCGGACGGTGAGGTTCGGGCGTTTTCGGGCAGGGGAAAGGTATACGGTCGACGTCGATGATCGGGCCTGGTTGCTGATGGGCATGCACCCGATACCGTCGCCGTCCGGATGGTTCAGATCGGGCTTGTCGCGCACACCCAAAGCGCGTGCCCGTTCCCGGAACCTCTGCTGGAACGGACCGACCGGCGTCGCCATATGCCGGGCCACGTCGAAAGGGCCGGCATCACCGTGGTACTGATCATGGAAGTCAGCGTCGCGCTCCAGCTTGCGGAAGTAAGGCAGGACGCGATCGAACCGCCACAGATCGCCCCACGCGTCGTAGTCGGCTGGGACACCGCGCATGAACAGCGCGCCGTTCACGGCACTTGAGCCGCCAAGCACTCTGCCGCGGTACTGGGTGGCGGGTCGGTTCTCCCCATCCAGCAGCGACACGTCGTAGCTCCACAAGTCGCCGGGGTCATAGCGGGGCGCCCGCCGCCATTCGTGCGCGCCGGTCACCATCCGGCTGTCACTCAGTGATCGCGAGGCGCTGTAACGCGGAGGAAGAATCTCCGGAAGGTCGGCCACAGAACGCACATCGCGCCCCGCCTCGAGCAGCAACACCGAGCACCCGGGATCCTCAGACAGGCGCGCCGCCAGGATGCACCCGGCCGAACCGCCGCCGACAACGACCACCGAGTGCCCCGGGCTGCGGCGCATCCTCGCCTCCCCTGTTCGCAAGTGATTTTTCGACCTCGGCAATGGAATCCCAATGCCGCGCGTGCGCGCCGGCGCGACGCAGCAACGACTAGCGCCATCTTCTTGGCGCTAGTCGTGCGATTGGAACCCAGGTTGGTCCCTCGGTTAAGTTCGCCGCTAGTTGTTCGGGGTTATGTCCAGCAACCTGCGTATCTCTTGGACATCCGACCCCTTCCGCAAGAAGGCATCAATGTCGTCACCCGCGAAGTACCGATTTGGTTGCAGGCCGATTTTGAGCCAACCCTCTTGTACGGCGGGGTCCACCACGGCCTTGCCGAAGGCCTCCCTCAATGCAGCGAGCTGCTCCGGCCTCACGCCAGCAGGCGCGAACATCGCCTCATAGGGAACATCGGTCGAGAACATACCGATCGCGATGTCCAACATCTTTTTCTGATCCTCGGTCGCGGGCGTGTAAGTCTTCGCCCAATCGGCCAGCGTCGGGGCCATCTGGTTCAGGAACTTCATGGGCGAGCCCTCTGGGGCCTCTCCTGACAAGAGCAACGGAAGAGCGCCGGGCGTTAGGCCCGTTCCGGCCGAGTTGGTGTAGTTCGCCGCCGCGCTGACCTTCCAGTTTGCATCGCCGCGGGTGCAACTCACAGCGATGTCCTTGCCGGTATAACCGGTCAGCATTTTGTAGTCGCGACCCAAGGCCCGGACGAGCGCCAGGTTGGTCAGATGAGCACTGCCGCCGTAGACGCTGGTGATGCGAAGCGAATCATTGGACTTCATGAACTCGTCCCATGAGGTCCATTGCGGGGTCCCGCACGCCCACACCGCATTCATGTCGCCGTAGCTTGCGCCGATCCAGGCGAGATCACGCAGGTCGAAAGTTAGCCCTGTACCGTAAATGGCGTTGGATTGCGCCGTCGGGATAGCCATAGCGCCGAGATGCAGCCCGTCGGCGGGCTGGCTCGCGGCAGCATTTAAGGCCGCGACAGCCACGCCTGAGTTGTAGTTCATGCGCACCGAGGCGCCGAGCGTTCTTTCGAATGCGTCATGTAGCGCTGCAAAGGTATTGCCCATGGTGGTTCCCGCGGCGTTGGTCACCATGAGATCGATAGTCTTGCCCCGGTAGAAATCGTAGTCCGGTTTGACCTCCTGAGCCGAAACCGGGCCAGCCCATGCGGCAACAACAATCAAAGATGCGACGACGAACGGCCTGTTGCGGATGCGTGATCGTCCTCCGCCCCCCTGCTCGCGCAATTCCATATTCTTCATCTTTCGTCCTCCCTTGGCCTGCCGAGGCAAGCCGCCGAAGTGGATACCACGCAACATTTCATGTCAACGCAACGACAGAATTGAACTTTGGTGGGATTGGCCTCGGGTGGGATGACCTGCGCGGAGCGGCAGGGGAGCGATCCCAGTGCACTCATTGTTATCGACGCGTCGTGCCGCCCGCTCCAGATGCAATACCTGCTGCACCCCTCGCACCCTGTCGCACTCCCCGAACACCACGACTTCATTTCGCGTCCGGGCGCTGAACGTGTAACCCGCTGGTAACCGAGACGTTCTGAGACCGTCCTGGCGGCTTGCGCCGACCGTCTCCGCTCGTCCGCTGGAACCCCGACAAACCGCGGCTTTCGGGCATCGTTGATGGTTGGGAAATTGGAGCGGGCGAAGGGATTCGAACCCTCGACCCCAACCTTGGCAAACCAGAAATCGCATTGTCGCAAGGTTGTGCTCGGGTTCGCTCCAGTCACCTCCAGTGTGTCGGAGTGCGCGTTCTCGCGCGGCCTCGGACAAGCTCCAAAAGTGAACTGCAGCGAACTCCAGTGAAATCCGCGGCACCAGAGCGAAGGCCGGAGACTGTAACCCGCTGGTAACCCGCGAGGAAACGCGGGTGAGGCACCCTCGCCAGCGAGAGAAATGTGCCGCCGAATAGTGCTTCCTGCGTTTTGACCTAAGCCCGCTTCAGCCGATCCGCTGCAGCGAGCAGGTATGGCCCCTGCGCCCAGGGATAGGCGCCGCGCAAGGCAGGTGCGTGCTCGTACCGCGACGGATCGGTGTTGACGCCTGGCCTGTAGGATACGTTGACCAGATGGCCCGAGGTGTCGATCCGATGCTCAACCGTCCGCCACGCTTCATCCGCTATTTCGCGCCACGACTGATCGAGAATCCTTGCCGATAGCGCAATCTCCATCGCATGGGCGACGAGTACGGTGCTCGACGATTCAGGATAGCTCTCCTCTCGATCGATCAGGTTGCGCCAGCCGGCGCGCGGTACCCGATATTGCTTCAGCCCCTCGCAAAGCCGCTTGAAGCGTTCGGTGACCTCGGTCCGTGACGCTTCGTCCGGTGATTCTACGATGTAGTTCACCAGCCCGAGCGCCGCCCATCCATTGCCGCGTCCCCAGGGGATCCCAGGCGCGATTCCGCTGCCGAGGTCGGCGAAATGGCCGAAAAGCCCGGTGTCTGGGTTTTGCAGCACCGCGCAATGGCCGAGCAGTATGTCCCTCGCCCGCTGGGCATAGCGTTCATCTGACGTAAGGCGCGCCAGTCGCACCAGGAAAGGCGGGTCGCTGCACAGTGAGTCGACGAATATCGAGCGCGATGGCGCGTCTAGAAGAACCGCGCCGTGCTCGAATGGCGCAGCCAACAAAACATTGCCAACGCGGCGCGCAAAGTCCAAATACCGACCGTTACCGATCGCTGCGGTTCGACGCGACGAAAGCAGACAGATCGCCGGACCGAACCGCGACGGTACCCCAGCCGTCGCCTCCATCCATTCGTCGAGCACCGCGGTGACGTACTCGTTGAACTGCGTTTGGCCGCTCGCCTCTCCCCAGGCGTCGAGTCCCTCGAATCCGATACCTTCGCCCCAGTCCCACCGGTAGAACCAATACCCCATCAAGGCGTACGCGGCGCAGTTGGCACGTTCCCGCAACGGGCGAGCGACCACTCCCGCAGATCGCTCCGACGGACCCAGTGCAAACATCGGAATTCTCCCGTCCGACAACGACTCGTATTGAAATACATTTAACGATACACTATCCAGTCAGCAAGCCAGTCGCCAGACGCGCGTCTCGATTGGCGTTGATTGGCCGGAGTGGGACCTTGCATCCCCGTACCGCGTCTGGAGGGCGCACGAACCATGAAGATAAGGAAAGTGACCGCGTACGTTATCAAGGCCGATGCCTTCTACGACATGGGGGGTGACAGTCAGACCAACGCGCAGCTGCCCCACTCCGACTACATGCGGTTCCGGCCCTACCCACAGCTCTATTCACGTAAGACCGAGTCGATGATCCTGCGCGTCGAAACGGACGGCGGAATAGTCGGCTGGGGCGAGGCGCAGGCACCGATCGGGCCGGAGGTGGCCCAGAGCATCGTTCGACACATCCTCGGCCCGGTTGTTCTCGGCCAGTCGGCGCTCGACACCAATCTTCGTTTCACCGACATGTACGAGACGCTGCGAGTGCGCGGCCAGACCACCGGTTTCATGCTCGACGCCATCGCTGCCGTGGACACAGCCTTGTGGGATATTCGCGGCAAGGCTGCCGGCATGTCGGTCAGCCGTTTACTTGGCGGGCGCTACCGCGACACGCTGCGATGCTACTTGTCTGGCTTGCGCCGCGACACCCGGGCCGAGCGCTTGGATGAGGCCGCTGAATTCGCCGAACGCGGCGTTTCCGGCGTGAAGATGTATATGGGCTATGGCCTGCGCAAGGACGCTGGTGAGATAGAGGAACTGCGAGACCGACTGGGGCCGGATGTCGACATCTTTGTAGATGCGGTTTGGCGGTACAGCTTCGCTGACGCCGTGAAGCTTGGCCGGGTTTGCGAAAACAGCGACGTCGGCTTCCTCGAGGCGCCGTTGCTTCCCGAGGACATCGAGGGTCACGCCCGCCTCGCTGCCGAACTCGACGTCGCCGTCGCCGTTGGCGAACCGCTCCGCACACGGTTCCAGCTTCAGCAATGGTTCGTGCGCGACGCGCTCGACGTGTGCCAGCCTGACGTCATGCGCAACGGAATTAGCGAAACGTACAAGATCGCGGTGGTCGCGGAGGCATTCAACAAGCCGATTGCCCTCCATACCGGCACACTGACCACGATCGGCATGGCCGCGACGTTCCAGACGGCTGCAACGATTCCGAACTTTCTTACCCAGGAATATCAACCCGTGATGCTTGAGGCGTTCAACGCCTGGCTCAAAGAACCGCTCCATTTGCGGAACGGCGAGATCGTCGTTCCCGACACTCCCGGGCTCGGCATCGAGATCGACGAGGAACGGTTCATGAAGGACGTTGCCGGTAAGATCGAATTGACGCTCTGATCGCGGCGCGTTTCGGCAAGCAAGGCGCTCGAATTCGGCGCCTTCGGTCAGCGGGACGCCACCGCCGAAAGGTAGCCGAGCCAAGCCCCCGCGGCGATCAACACCAGGGCGACGAGGCGCGTAACCGCCTCGACCGGGACCATCTCCATGGTTCTGCGGCCGACAACCACGCCTGGGACCAACACCAGACCAATGGCAGCGGCGGCGGCGAAGTCGACGCCGCCGCTGGCGTAGTTGCCGAGGGTCGCCACCCCGGCGATCGGAAGCTGGACGATCTGGCCGAGGGCAATAGCGGCCAGCAACGGCGATCCGCGCCATGTCAGCAACGGAACAAGCACCATCGGCCCGCCCGTTCCCGTCAGCGCAGAAAGGAAACCGGTGGCCGCGCCGAGGCCGATGTCGGCCGATCGCGACGCGGGTTGGGTTGCGGCGCGGTGGATTCGGCGCGGAATGAGCAGCCTGCCTCCGGTGACCGCCAGGAACGCCGCGAGTACCGCCACGGCCATCCGCTCGGGTACTACCCACAAGGCGAGCGCACCGGCCAGCGCACCCGGCATGGTCGCGATCACCAGCGCCCGTCGGTTCGCTGTTGGCGCATGGTCACGCGCGAACAACCACAACGCGGCCAACCCCGTTGCCATGAAGCTTGCCATGCTGATGGCGATCGCTTCCCGCACCCCGAGGCCAACGACCGCTACGAGCATCGGCGCCAGCAGAAGGCCACCGATGCCGACACCGCCGATGAGTGCCCCTATGACGAAGACCGCGCAGAGAACCACCACAAGCTCGGCGCCGTGCACGGCGTGCATCAACCCGCCAGAGAAGGCAGAAACGACCCGTACCTCTGCACTATTTCCTCGCCGAAGGCGGATGGCAGGATGGCCGGATGCCGCGCGTTGACCTCCGAAACGCCGATCCTACGAGCGAACATGCGCTTGCCGTAGCACAACATATGTTCCGGCGACGCCATGATGAAAGTGAGGATCGGCAGGAGGCTCGAGTGTAGGCGTTCAGCCTCGCCTATCGAAGCTTCATCGCCTTTGGTGAACAGGTCGTAGACACGGGCGAGCATGTCGGCGCAATCGGGCGCCGGAATCATGCCGGCGCAACCGAGCCGCATGCTACTCGGAAGTTCAAGCCCTCCGCGCCCGTTGAACACGCGAAATGCACCCTCCGTTTCTTCAATCAGGCGGCGCACATACTCGATCGGCCCCTCGCCCTTCAGAAGCGTGATATTGGCGTGGTTGCGGTGCAGCGTTTTCAGCGACGTATTCGATAACCATACGTCCAGATTTATCGGGTTGTTCTGGATCGCCACCGGAAGCGAGGCTTTCTCGGCGACAGCCCCGAGAAAGCGGACAAGCTCGGCCTCGGTCACGTTCTTGACGGGAGGCGGCTGCAGAATAACCCAGTCGGCCTTGACCTCGGCCGCGAGGCGCACGATTTCGATCTGGCCGGGCACACTCATTTCGTTGACAGTAACCGCTAGCGGCAAGCGCCCGTCGAGATCCGCGGCCGTCCACTCGATGATCTGACGTCGCTCGTTGACGTCGAGCTTGTTGAACTCGGTGACGATGCCGAGAATGGCGACGCCGTGGACTCCCGCGGCCACACAGGCTTCGACCTGCCGGCGCATCCCCCCCGGTCGAGGCGACCGTCGGGTCCGAAAAAGGCGTAGATCATCGGGTAGACGCCGTGAAACTGGACGCTCATGAGATCTCCGTTTTCTGCACTGCGCCGCCGCGGTCGCGCCGATAAGTGCCCGTTAGCATGTAACGATACACTAAAGTAGTATCAACCGATTTTTGCGAGCCCGGCGCCAGTGATCGGCGTAAATTTCGGGCCGCGTGAGCGGAGGCGGGCGAATGGCGCGGTCGGCGAAGAGCACAACGAGCAAGAGGGACCGCGGCGGAACCACCTCCGCATCGGGGCGGCGCAAGCGCGTCACTATCCGCGATGTCGCCGCGGCGGCCGAAGTTTCGCCAATGACGGTTTCGAACGTCATCAACGGCAAATTCCGCTTTGTCAGCGACGAAACACGCCAGCGCGTCGTGCGGACCATCAAACAGCTGGACTATCGGTTGTTGAGCAGCGGCCGCAATCTGCGACTTGGAAGTCGCCAGGCGGTCGGCGTCATCATCGTGGACGAGTCGCCGAACTTCCTCTCCCACCCCTATATATCCAGGATGGTTTCAGGGCTTTGCGGAACCCTCAATGCCAACGGGTACGCAATGATCGTGCAGGGCATCACGCCACCGGAATTCGCCAACACACTAGCTCTGCATCGCGCGGAGGCGGACGCCTACTGCGTTCGCCTTCACGGTTCGACCGAGCAACGGTCGGAGATGCTCGAGCTTGTCGCCCGTTTGGGCGCGCCAATCGCGCTTGTCCAAGAGACGCTGCTGCCGCCGAGCGACGACATGTGCGTTGTGAGACAGGATGATTTCTCAGGCGGGCGGATGATGGCGGACCATCTCGCTGCGCGTCAGGTCAACCGCATGTGGGTTGTGGTACCGCGGTTCAGCGGTCCGATGACCGAGGCGCGGCTTGGCGGGCTGCGGGACGGGTTTCGCGCCGCCAAGCGCGCCGTGGAAATCGAGAGGATCGTCAGCGAAAATGGCACGTTCGCCGACACCTATGACACGATCTGCAACCGCCTGGCATCCGGCGAGGCTCCCGATGCGATCTTGGGTATCAACGACGAGTTGGCTCTTGCCTCGCTCCGGGCTTTGCAAGACCGGTCCCTCAGAATACCGCGCGACGTTCTCGTCGCTGGCTTCAACGGCTTCAACCCGCAGAGCTACAGCAGGCCGGCCCTTACCACAGTGGTGTCGTGTCCAACCGAGATCGGCGCCAACGCCGCCGACGCGGTCCTACACCACCTGGCCCATGGCCAATTCGCAATGTCGCAGGTCGTCCTGCCGGTAACGCTGCGGACCGGCAGATCGACCTGAAACGGGCCACAAACCCAGGGGCTGCCTCGATCCGTCGGCCGACCTTCCTGCCAATGTGCCCGCCATTTCAGACCCGCGGCGTCGGGGCGCACACCCCTCTAAAGACCGCATTGGCAATTGACGTTGCGCCGTTTAGATGTAACGTTACATCAGAAGGTCTAAAAGGGCTCCACGAACGCTTCATTGCAGATAATGAAGGGAGGATTTCATGTTTTTGCTGCTCCATCTCAGGTCGGCGCTTGCGGCGGCAGTCGTCGCCACTGTTGCCGCCGTAACCTCGCACGCGACAGCCGCCGCACCGGCGGGCGAGTTGAGGGTCGCGTCTCCATTTGCGTTGACCGTCATGGACATCGAGGGCGCCCAGAGTGGCGACCGCTTGGTGCTCACGATCAACCGGCAGCTGTACGATGCTCTCACCTGGTTCAACGACAAGACGCGAACTCTTGAACCGCAGCTTGCGACCAGTTGGGAAGCCAACGATGAGGGCTGGGTCTTTCACCTGCGCAACGACGTGAAATTTCACGACGGCGAGCCGTTCACCGCCAATGACGTCAAGGCGACGGTGGACAAGGTGCTGGCGGCCAAGGGACCCATCAAGCCCATCCTCGACGGCGTGACTGAAGTTGATGTCATTGACGACTACACCGTTGAATTCAAAACGTCGCGGCCGCTTGGCCCACTGCCGAACAATCTTGCTGTGCTGGGGATTGCTCCCGCCAAGCTGATCGGCAACGCCGATTATCACAGCCATCCGGTGGGAACCGGGCCGTTCAAGTTCGAATCGTTCAAGCCTGGCCAGGAGTTGGTTCTGACCGCCAACACGGACTACTGGAAAGGAACGCCCGGCGTTGAGAAGCTTGTCTTCGTGGACATCCCCGAACCCACGACGCGCGTGACCGCCCTCGAGACCGGTGAGATCGACCTGACTTGGACGTTCCCGAGCTCGAGCTATGATCGGTTGGTGAAAAACCCGAATCTGACGGTCGAAACCGTCCCGGCATTCATCAGCTACGAGCTCCTGTTCAATTGGGACGTTCCCCCGCTCAATGACGTCCGTGTCCGGGAAGCAATGGCAATCTCAGTCAACAGTGATGCACTTTTCAAAAGTCTGCTGGGGCCGCTTTCGGCGCCATCAATCGGCCCATTGCCGTCGACGGTCTTCGGGGCCGCCGACGTTGGAGCGTGGAAATACGACCCCGAGCGGGCCAAGCAGCTTCTGAAGGAGGCCGGTGTCGCTCCCGGCGACATAAAGCTGCAGCTGCTCGGTCGCAGCCAGAAGAACGAGAACGATGTTGGGTTGGCGATGATCTCCGATTGGGCCAAGATCGGCATTCAGGTCGAGCCCCGCTATCTGGAGTTGGCGACATGGGCAAAGGCATACGTGGCCAAGGACTTTGACCTTGCCCTTGTCACTCGACCCACCAACACCGGCGACGCGGACTGGACACTCGGACGGCTCTACCTTTCCTCAGCCAATCGCGTTCCTTGTGCCAATAAGGAGCTCGACAGCTACATTATGGAAGGGCAGGCGTCGGCCGATCCGCAGGTGCGTCTGGCCGCGTATAAGAAGGCCCTGACTTACATGTTCAAGAATCTCTGCGGATACTGGCCGCGTGACGTGCTGGAGCCATACGCTTGGTCAAACAAAGTTCACGGCTTTGTCCCCTCAGCAGCGACTATTCCCAGCTTCTGGACCGTCACCAAGAGTGGTGGATAACTTCCAACGCACGATCCAAGCCCCCGCCACGCGGCGGGGGCTTTCGGAGTTTCAGCGCCTCCGGTACCTCGATCGGAAGACAGCTGGAGAGGCGTGACCGGTTGTTGATCCATGCCGCTCCTTCAAGCAACCGACCTCTCGATCGCCTTTCCCGGCACTCTGAAGCCCCTGTGGGCGGTTTCCAGAGTTAGCTTCAGTATCGATCCCCGTGAACGCATGGCACTGGTCGGAGAATCCGGCTCGGGCAAGACCTTGACCGGCATGAGTTGTCTTGGCCTGATCCCGAACAATGCGGAGATCCAAGGGTCGGTGCTGCTCGACGGCGTTGAGCTGGTAGGCGCAAGTGAAAACGAACTGCGCAAGGTTCGCGGCGCAAAGGTCGGCGTCGTGTTTCAGGACCCGGCAACGTCGCTGAACCCGGTTCGAACGGTTGGCGACCAGATCTCGGAGATGTACCGCCGGCATCTGGGCGCCAAAGCCGGCGAGGCGCGAAGCCGGGCCATCGAACTCATGAAGTCGGTCCGTATTCCGGCCCCCGAACATCGCTACAACGACTATCCGCATCAATTGTCCGGCGGCTTGAAGCAGCGTGCGATGATAGCCATCGCGCTGACCCTCAGCCCCTCTCTCCTCGTTCTCGACGAACCCACAACCGCCCTCGACGTTACCGTCGAGGCGCAGATCTTGGATCTGCTGCTCGAGCTTTCGGAGACGAGGCAAATGGCTCTGCTGTTGATCAGTCACGACCTTGGCGTGGTCAGCACCGTCTGCCAGCGGGTGCTCACAATGTACGCCGGCCAGATCGTAGAAGACGGAGCTGTTCGCGAGGTCTACGAGCGCCCCGCTCACCCCTACACAGCGGCGCTTCTCGACTCGCTCATCGAGATCGATGAGCCACCCCGCCGACACGAACCGATCAGCGGGCAGCCGCCGACACTGGCGGACGAAGCAACAGGGTGCAGGTTTGCCCCGAGGTGTCCGTACACGGTGGCACGCTGCGCAGAGCCGGTGTCGCTTCTGTCTGTCGCCGACGGGCGCGAGTCTCGCTGTATCTTTGCCGCCAAAGCGTTGCGTGGCGAGGGATGGGCGACTTGACGACGGCGGTTGAGGTCTCGGGCCTAACCAAGAGTTTTCCGGTCCGTGGTCTGCGCAAATCGCAGGCCCGGCTTCAGGCATTGCGTGGTGTGAGCCTCGCTGCGAACTCTGGCGAAACCATTGGCATTGTCGGCGAATCGGGATGCGGCAAGACGACCCTGGCCCGCATCCTGTGCGGACTCGAGAAACCTGACGATGGCTCCGTTCGGCTTGGCGACCGGGATGTGACTGGACTTCACGGTGATGCCCGACGGCTGGCGCTACGCGACATCCAGATGGTCTTCCAGGATCCATACGGCTCGCTCAATCCGCGTCATTCGATCGGCAGGATTGTCTCGGAATCGTGGATCGCCTTTCCCGATCTCATTCCGCGGAAACAATGGGCCGCGAGGGTCGGCGTCTTGCTCGACATGGTCGGCCTGTCGCCGTCTCTGGCCGCCTCGCGGCCTGGCCAGCTTTCGGGCGGCCAACGCCAGCGCGTCGGCATCGCCCGGGCAATCGCCGCGGAACCAAAGGTGCTCGTCGCCGACGAGGCCGTATCGGCCCTCGATGTCTCTGTCCAGGCGCAGGTTATCAACCTTCTTTCTGACCTTGTCGGCAGGCTCGGCCTTTGTCTCTTGTTTGTCGCGCATGACTTGCGGATCGTGAAGAACATCGCCGACAGGGTCGCGGTGATGTACCTTGGACGTATCGTGGAGACGGGCTCCACTCAGCAGGTGTTTTCCGATCCTCGCCACCCGTACACCCGCGCGCTTTTGAGCTCGGTTCCGCCGACGCGGCCGTGGCGCCATCAGACCTCGGCGCGGAGGATCCTCCGTGGCGAAGTGCCCTCGCCCATCGACCTGCCGTCGGGCTGCGGTTTTCGGACTCGGTGCTGGCGCGCTATCGACCGCTGCGCAACTGATGATCCGCGGCTCACCGATCAGTCACCGGCGGCCAAGACGCAGGGCGAGAGGCACCTGGCGGCATGCCACAATCCGGAGCTCCGCGTCGTCCTAAGAGAGCCGTAAGGATGCACCGCACTTGACCCGATTTATTCTCAGACGGGCTTTGCAGTCGCTATTGGTCGTGCTCGGTGCGATCTCGCTCGTCTTCCTGTTGCTCCGCGTCGCGCCGGGAGATCCGGCCGTCCTCTACGCGGGCCCGCAGGCTACGCAGGCCGACGTTGCCGCCGCGAGGGACGCGCTCGGTCTCGATCACCCACTTGTTGTCCAGTACGTTGAGTTCGTCGCTCACGTGGCGGAGCTCAACTTTGGCAACTCCTACCGGCTGAGGGATTCGGCCTTTCATCTTCTCGTCGATCGCGTTCCCGCGACGCTGCTCCTCGCCTCGACCGCCATCGCCATCGCCATCGCGCTGGGATTCCTGTTCGGCATAGTCGCCGGACTAAACGAGGGGCGATCCATTGACAACGTCATCTCCTCGCTTTCCCTGTTCGGTCAGGCGGCCCCCAACTTCTGGATCGGCATTGTTCTGATCATCCTTTTTGCCGCTGATCTCGGCATCCTTCCCAGCTCCGGTTACGGCACGCCATCGCACCTTCTCATGCCAGCGTTCACGCTCGCCTTCCCCCTGATAGGGCTCATCACCCGCCTGGTACGGGCTGGGCTGATCGACGTCATGAGGCAGCCCTACATCCGCGCCGCCCGTGCCCGCGGCTACTCCCGGGCGGTCATCGTGTGGCGTCATGCCATGCGTAACACGCTCATACCCGTGGTGACGGTCATCGGCCTGCAATTCGGTGCCCTGCTCGAGGGCAGCGTCGTCGTCGAGGTGGTCTTCGCCTGGCCCGGCGTTGGCCGCCTCCTCATCGATTCGGTCACGACCAGGGACTACTCCGTCGTGCAGGTGACTGTCCTGTTCATCGCTATGGCGTTCATCATCATCAACACGCTGGTCGACATTTTGTACCTTTACCTCGACCCCAGAATATCGGTGCGATGACCGGGCAACGAAACACGCTCAGACAGCCGCGCACCCATCTGGTGAAGCTGGCGATCGGCGGTTCGGTCATTGTCTTCTTCGTCCTGATGGCCGTTGTCGGTCCGTTCGTCTATCCCTTCCAGCCCGCAATCACCGACGTGGTCTCCCGGCTTCTGCCGCCCTTCTCGCACATGTCGGATGGGCGTCTGGCGGTGCTGGGGACGGACGAACTGGGCCGCGACATCCTCGGCCAGATTATCTACGGCGCTCGCGTCTCCCTGACCATTGCAGCGGGAACCGTCATCGGCGCCGGCGTCATCGGTGGCGCCCTCGGCATTGTTTCGGGGTATTTCCGCGGTCTCATCGATTCGCTGTTGATGAGGCTCGCCGATATCCAACTCGCCATTCCGCCGATCGTCCTGGCCATCGTGATCGTCGGCGTGATCGGCCCCGGTATTGCCCAGCTGACGCTGGCCCTGTCGTTCACTCGCTGGGTGATCTTTGCACGCGTCGCCAGGAGCGCGACCTTGGTGGCGCGAGAGCAGACTTACGTCGAGGCCGCGAAGGTAACCGGGCTCAAGAACTGGCAGATCATGACGTATCACATTCTCCCATCCGTCATCTCGCCCGTTCTGGTCGTCGCTACTCTTCAATTGGGGCTAGTCATTCTGGCGGAAGCATCGCTCAGCTTCCTGGGCCTCGGAACCACCCCGCTCCAACCGACATGGGGGTCGATCATTGCCCACGGGCGGGGAGAGGTTGACACGGCGTGGTGGATTTCGGTGATGCCGGGCGCAGCGCTCGCCCTGGTCGTTGTCGGCTTCGCCGTGATGGGTGATGCTCTCCGCGACCGCGAATGAGGCCTCCCCCCAAAATGAGTTCATCGAAGATCGCCCACGACGACCCGCGTCTCACCTGGGCGGGAGCTATCGATACCGTCGTTCGCGACGGGGCGACCTTCCCCCTGCGCTTCAGGCAAGAGGACAAGGAGCTTCTCGATCCCGAACTCGTCTTGCGCGGGGAAATGCCGGCCGGCGTGCGCGTCAGGTTTGCGACAGATTCCGAACGCGTGGCTGTTCGCTACCGCGCGGCCGGCGAGGAACCTGGCGCCATCGATCTCATTCGCGACGGGGAAATGGTCAGATCAGAGCGGCTGACCCTCGGAACCGGTTTCGCGACGTTCCATACCGGGAACGCAGAACGGAAGCTCGTTCAACACGAGCTTTGGCTGCCGCAGTTCGGCACGTTTGGTCTTGAGGCGATAGAGATAGACGCGGACCGATCGTTTGCTCGCGCCGAACTGGTGTCCCGGCCGCGGTGGATTGCATACGGCAGCAGCATAACCCAGTGTCGCGCGGCCAATTCGCCGACCCGCACCTGGCCGGCGAGGGTCGCACGGTCGCGCGAGTGGGAGCTGACCTGCCTCGGCTACGGCGGTCAGTGCCATCTCGATCTCATCATCGCTCGCACCATTCGCGATCTCGACGCCGACCTGATCTCGCTCTGCGTCGGCATCAACATCTACGGTCAGGCCTCTCTGAACGCCCGTACGTTCGTGCCTTCGATCCTTGGATTCGTCGATCTGGTCAGGGAAGGTCATCCCGACACCCCTCTAATCCTCATTTCGCCGATCTTCTCTCCACCCAGGGAAGACGTCCCCAACAACGCCGGATTGACGCTGTCCGAGATGCGCCGCCAGGTCCACCGCGCAGCCGACGTGTTGCGCGACAATGGCGACACCGGCATCTTCGCAATCAACGGCCTCGATCTCGTTGGGGAGGCCGACCTCGCCCACCTTCCGGATGACCTGCATCCCGACGACGCCGGCTACGCCATCATGGCTGAACGTTTCCTCGCACGAACGTCCGAAATCAGGCCTGAAGGGATGGGGTAGGTCCGTCCGATTTGCGCTCTCCGGCCGGAGCCCGAACCTGCGGCCGAAACAACAGCGTCCGCTAACGGCCCGGCTTCGGCGGCGCGCAGCTGCCGCGCCTTATCAGGCGGCCCGGGAAACGTTTCCGCACCGGACCACCATGTTCGATCCCTTTGATGACTGCTTCGACGGCAGCGAGGCCCATCTCTTCCACCGGCTGTTCAATGACGTCGACCTGAGGGTCGACCAAACTCGTCCATGCGTAGTTGTCGAAGGTGAGGAGTGAAACGTCGGTCGGCACCCTCAGCCCAATGTCGCGGAGCGCCCGGTAGGCACTCATGCCCTGGTTCCCGGTCAGGGCGAAAAGCGCAGTTGGCGGCTGGGCAAGACCCATCAGCCGCGTGGTCAAGCGGTAAACCGCTTCGTCGTCGGCGAGGCTCACGACCCCACGGTAGTCGTCTGGAACCGACAGTCCGACCGCCGCCAGGGCCTCAGGAAAAGCCTGAGAACGCTCCTCCGGCGTTTGGATGGCATCGTATGTTGCCAACGCCGCAATGCGTCGGTGCCCAAGGCCGTGGAGGTAGGTCACCCCCTCACGGACGGCTTGTGTGTTAGCTAGCATCACATGGCCGAAGGGACTGTCCGGAAAAAAGTAGTCAACCTGAACGATGGCCGTCCCGCGCGCGGCCATTTGCTCCAGATAGTCGAGATTGGGAGTCCCGAACCCCGAACGAAGAATGATGCCGGCGGCACGCTGACCGACGAAGATCTTCAGGTGCTGAAGTTCGATGTCCGATCGGTACTCGTTATCGGCGACCAGCAGGGCGTAGCCCCGGCTTCGCACCTCCCGTGCGACCACGCGTGTCAGGTGCGCGAAAAAGGGCTCGACGATGTTGCCGACCATGAGGCCGATGGTGTCGGAGCGGCCCCGTCGCAGTGCGCCGGCGGTATGGTTCGGCTCGTAGCGAAGCTCATCGACTGACCGTTTGACCCGCAACAGCGTATCGGGCGCCAGCAGATGGGGTGCGCGGATTGCCCTTTTTGCGGTCGTGGCGGACACGCCCGCATGGCGGGCGACATCGTGGATGGTCACCATTCAGCAGTCACTCACGGGTCGGGTCATGGCCCCGGGATTGGCGGCGCCAGCGGGAAGCGGCCGACGATACACTTGACATGACCGCAGACACAAATATTGTTGATGGCCTCGGGGCCATTGCTGAATGACCTCGAGGCCAATGCGATGGCCTCGGTGCCACAAAAAAGCATGGCTCGTTCAAAGGGAGGAAGGCATGAGAGTCAACACCTTCGCGGCGTTCGGCGTAGCTTTGGCGAGCGCACTCGCCGTCGCCGGTCTGCCGGCAACGGCGGCTGCCGCGCCCACGGAGATAAATTTCTGGCACGTCTGGGGCGGACCACGTCTGCCCATGATCGAACAGATGATTTCCGACTTCGAAGCCGAACATCCGGACATCAAGGTCAATCAGACCCTGATCGACCAGAGCGACATGGCGCAGAAGTATCTGACCGCCATTGCGGGCGGCAATCCGCCCGACGTCATCATGGTCCACAGCGCGAAATTCTTCCCGGCGTTCGCCGCGAAAAACGTGCTCGTGGATCTCACACCGTTCGTCAAGCAGGACAGCCTCGACCTTCACAAGATCTTCTACGACTCGGATGTCAGCGACTACACGTGGGGGGACAAGGTGTTCGGGTTGCCGCTCGCGACGGACAGTGGCGGGTGGAACTTCTTCTATGACGTGGACCAGTTCAAGGCCGCGGGCCTCGACCCGGACAAGCCTCCGAAGACCTGGCAGGAACTTGAGGCGGACGCCAAGGCTTTGACGGTCAAGGATGGCGACAAGTTCACCCGCATCGGCTTCAACCCTGTCGGCACGCAGAACTACCCGTTCAAGGAATGGTTGACCCTCAACAACGGCAAGCTCATCAGCGATGATGGCAAGAAAATACTTTTCAACAGCCCCGAGGGCGTGGCGACGCTGGAGTGGATCGTAGGGTTCTACGATCGCCTCTATGGCGGCTTTGACAAGGTGATCGACCTTGCCGGACAGCCTGCCGCCGACGGCAGAAACGAAAAGGGCCTGTGGTACAATGGCCAGGTCGCCATGCACGTTGACGGCGTCTGGCACTTCGCGCAACTCCAGGCCGATGCTCCCAAGAAGAACGTGCGCGCGGCCCTGATGCCGTACAACGGCGACAACCCCGACGCATCGGTCAAGAACGTCGGCGGTGTCGGCTGGGCCTATTCGATACCGGTTGGCAGCAAGCATGTCCCCGAGGCGTGGCAATTCCTTAAGTATGCGACCGCCGGCAAGGGCAACCAGTCGTTCTTCAAGGCCCAGCTGCGGCCAAGCCCCGTGCGCGCCTACAACGAGGATCCGGCTTTCGCCGAGCAAAATCCTTACTGGAAGGTGTTCATCGACAACGCCAGCCGGGCCGTGGCCGTGAAGAACGTTCCGGTGCAGGCGGAGCTCGATCGGCTGATTGTCGAAATGACCGACGAGGCGTTGCTTCACAAGAAGACCCCGAAGGAGGCCATCGAATCGACCGCCGCCCAGATGCAGAGCATCCTCGACGAATACTGGGCAAGCCAATAGGCAAACGTTGGCGAGCCGGTGACGGGCGGGCCCGGGCATGGCTTCCACACACACAGGTGCTGCCGGCGGCTCAATAGATGCCGCCGGCAGGCGAACCTTGGGACAGCGCCTCCGCGCGTACATGCGCAGCCCGTCTGGTCGCGAGGCGCGACTTGGTTACGGTTTCATTCTCATCTGGATTGTCGGTTTTCTGGTTTTCGAACTCAGCCCGCTTGTCGCGGTCTTCTTCTACAGCTTCACCAGCTACGACGTTTTCTCGCCGCCGAAGTGGGTTGGCGTGGCCAATTACCAGCGGATTTTCACCCATGATCCGCTGTTCTGGAAGTCGTTGGGCAACACCGCTTTCATCGTAGCAGTTGCGGCACCTGTTCGCCTGACCCTCGCCCTCGTCATCGCGCTGCTGCTCAATCAACGCCTGCGCGGCATCGGCGTCTTCCGCACGGCATTCTATCTGCCGATGATGGTTCCCGTGGCCGCGACCGCGGTTCTGTGGACATGGATGCTCGATCCACGCCTCGGCGTCATCAACTACATGCTGGAGGGTGTTGGCCTGCCCGGGGTCCACTGGATCGTAACCGAGGCCTGGTCGAAGCCGTCCATTGTTCTGGTGACGTTGTGGCGGATCGGTGAGCCGGTCGTGCTCTTTCTGGCCGGCCTTCAGGCGATCCCCAATGATCTTTACGAGGCCGCCGAGATCGACGGCGCCGGTTGGCGCCACAAGCTCCTGCGGATCACCATTCCCATGCTGTCGCCGACCATCTTCATGCTGCTGGTGCTGGAGATCATCGAGTTGTTCCAGACCTTCGTCTGGGCGTACGCGATGACCAAGGGCGGGCCGCTCAATTCGTCGCTCGTCTACGTCCTGTACATATTCCGCAAGGCGTTCGAGGACTTCAAGATCGGCTACGCCTCGGCGTTGGCCGTCGTGCTCTTCGTCGTCGTGCTCGTGCTGACTCTGGTGTTGTTTCGCTGGTCGAAGCGATGGGTCTATTCGGCGGCGGACTAGCGATGATCCGATCACCACACCATCGCCGGCTGAGACGGGTCAAGCCCCTGGCCACCTACGCTGCGCTCACGGCGCTCGCCGTGGTGATGGTGTTTCCCCTCTTCTGGATGCTGTCCACGTCGCTGAAGACGCTGGCGGAGATCGCCCACTTCCCGCCTGTCTGGTTTCCCTGGCCGCCGGCGTGGCGCAACTACCCGGACGCTTTCACCTTCGTTCCTTTTCTGCGCTACGCGCGCAACACCGTCTTCATCTCGGCGATGTACGTGATTGGCAATCTTCTTTCCGCGTCGCTGGTCGCATACGGCTTCGCGCGGTTGCGCTTCCCGGGGCGGAACGCGCTCTTCACCCTGATGATCAGCACTTTGATGATGCCGATGATGGTGCGGCTGGTGCCCCTGTTCCTGCTCTATCGGCGTCTGGGTTGGATCGACACGCCGCTCCCTCTTTTCGTCCCCGCATTCTTCGGCGAGGCCTTTTTCATCTTCCTGATGCACCAGTACTACAAGACGATCCCGAGCGAGTTGATCGAAGCAGCCCGCATCGATGGCGCCGGCGAGCTGCGCATCTGGCGCAGCATCATGCTGCCGCTATCGAAACCGGCCCTGATCAGCGTCGCCATATTTGCATTCCAGCGGTCCTGGAACGATTTTCTGGCGCCGCTCGTCTTCCTGCAAACCACCAAGAGCCGCACCCTGTCGCTTGGCCTTATTGCCTTCACCGGCGGGACTGGCGAGGCGGTCTCCTATTGGCACCTGCTGATGGCGATGTCGACCATGATGGTCGCTCCCATGATCGTCATATTCCTGTTCGCCCAACGTCACTTCGTCGAGGGGACCGTCACCAGCGGTCTCAAGGGATGATGGCAGCTCCCCGATCAACGTCCGCTGCCCATGCTGCAGGTGCCGAAAGCCATGGCTGAGGTTGTCATTCTTGGTTCCGGCAGCGGTTTTGCGACCAACGACCGGTTCTGCACGTCCATCGCACTCCTGATGGAACCGCATATTTATCTTTTTGACTGTGGCGAGCCGTGCGCCGCGCTGTTGTATCGCGCCGGAATCGATCCGCTGGCGTTGCGGACCCTGTTCATCTCACACATGCACCCGGATCACGTCGGCGGATTGGCGCCGTTGTTGTTCTCCATCTATCTGCCGGGCCGGCACAGCGCCAACAAGTTCAAGCCCTGGTCGATCAACCGGAACGATCCGTGGTATCGCAGTGCGCTGCCCTTTCCGGCCGACATCAGCCGCATCGCTTCGGAAGCGCGCCACGGTGTCGGCATCGTCATGCCGTCGGAAGCCATCGCCGCGATCCGCACTTATCTGAGCGCCGTCTACCTCGACCCCTCGGTCCTTCCGTTCGATCTGGGCTTCACGCCCGTGGTCGAGGGCACCACGTACCACGACGACCTCATCAGCGTTTCGGCGGTCGCCAACGACCATCTCAAGGTCAACCCGGCCTATCGCGAGTTGATTCAGCGACTCCCATCCGCGCACCTCCAAAGCTACTCGTACCGGATCGACAGCGACCACGGCACCCTGGTGTTTTCCGGAGACATTGACCGGCTGACGGAACTCGCCCCGCTGCTGCACGGCGACGTCGACACGTTGATCGTCGAGGTGGCCCACTACGACCCGAAAGAGATACGGGACTTCGTTGCGGACTTCTCGGTTCGGCGAGTCGTACTCACCCACGTCCACCCTGGCCTGGAAGATCGTCTGTCCCGCCTCGTTGCCACGTGGGCCGACGATCGGTTCGTAATTGCCCGGGATGGGCTTCGTTTCAAACTCGGTACACGGGACAACGGTCCATGAAGCGCTCGTACCACGAGGCCGCGCGAGAGATAGAGATCATTGAAGACGTCGACGTCTGCGTGGTCGGCGGCGGCCCGGCCGGCGTAAGCGCGGCGGTCGGCGCGGCGCGGGCCGGTGCCAGGACGTTCCTCGTGGAGCGCCACGGCTTCCTCGGCGGCATGTGGACGGCCGGCATGGTCCTGACCCTCGCCGGCTTCAATTCCTGGCTTCGTCCCTATCATCGCTGCGTCGCCGGCGTCCCCGGCGAATGGCTCGCCCGCGCGACGCGGATCGGCGGCGCCGAGGACAACGACGGCTGGGCGCTCAATTCTGATCCGGAAGCCATGAAGCTGGTTGCCGACGAACTGTTGGTTGAAGCCGGCGTCCGCTGCCTTTTTCACACCTGGGGCGCTCAGCCCATCGTCAAGGACGGCGCCGTCTGCGGCGTGCTGATCGAAAACGTCGACGGCCGGACCGCGATCATGGCCAAGGTGGTGGTCGACTGCACCGGCAACGGCGACATGATCGCCCGCGCCGGCGCCGACTGGGTCAAGGGCGATACGCTTCAGCCAATGACGATGCCGTTCCGCATCGGCAACGTCGAACTTGATCCCGCCATCGATCATGAGGCCCCGGCGCGCATCCCCATCGGTCCCGAGCCGCTCTTTCTGCGCGAGCCTCTGCTCGGCGAAGTTGCCTCGCGCCGTGGTGACGTGGTTTGCGACCGCGACGCCATGCGCAAGGCCCGCTCCGCCGGCGACCTTCCGCTGTTTGGCGGACCGTGGTTCGGCGGCATGGACAAGGACATCGCGTGGGTCAACACCACACGCGTTCTCGGTGACGCGTCAATCGCGGCGGAACTCACGCGCGCCGAAATCACCGGCCGACGCGATTCCTTCACGTTGGCGGCATATTTCAGGGAGCAGCTGCCGGGCTTCGGCAAGTCGCGACTGCTCCACACCAGCACCCAGATCGGCGTCCGCGAAACGCGCCGTCTCGTCGGCCTTCACACCCTCACCGCGGCGGACGTGCAAAACGCCACCCCGTTCGAAGACGGCGTCGCGATCGGGTGCTGGCCGATCGATGTCCATCCTGCCGGTGACGAGGTCGGCGTGCACGGCATGTATGTGCCCCTGCCGTACGCCATTCCTTACCGCTGTCTGGTTCCCCGAAACGTCGGTGGCCTGATCGCTGCCGGTCGATGCATCTCGGTCGATCGTGAGGCGCTCGGCTCTTCCCGCGTCGGCGCCACCTGCGCCGCCACCGGCCAGGCTGCCGGCGTCGCCGCCGCGATCGCCGCGTCCGCCGGCCTCCAGCCCGCCCGGATCGATGTTTCGTTGCTGAGAAGGCGGCTGGTCGATCAGGGCGCCATCGTCGACCCGCCCGGTTCCGGCAACGTACACAAGACGGTCCGGCAACCGGCAGTCCCGCTGTAGGAGGTTTGTGTTGGAAGCATTGGTCCTTGAACCTGATCTCACGCTTTCACAGCGCGACATCGAAATCGAAGAGCCTCTCGGTCCGCACGACGTGCGAATTGCCCTCCGCACCGTCGGCATCTGCGGCAGCGACGTCCACTATTACGTCCACGGGCGCATCGGACCTTTCGTCGTGCGCGAGCCGATGGTGCTCGGTCACGAGGCGGCGGGTATCGTCACTGAAGTCGGCTGCAACGTCACCGGCCTCGCGCCGGGCGATCGCGTCTGCATGGAGCCCGGCATTCCGCGCACCGACAGCAAGGCATCCCTGCTTGGCATGTACAATCTGGACCCTGCCGTGCGTTTCTGGGCGACGCCGCCGGTCCATGGGGTGCTCAGGACCAGCGTCGTTCACCCGGCGGCATTCACGTTCAAGCTGCCGGAGGCTGTCTCGTTCGCCGAGGGCGCCATGGTCGAGCCCCTGGCGGTCGGAATGCACGCGCTCAACAAGGCGCGGGTGCGCGCCGGCGACGTCGCCGTCGTGCTTGGCGCCGGCCCGATCGGAATCCTCACGGCCCTGGCGGCGCTCGCGGCAGGTTGCAGTCGGATCATCATCTCCGACGTTCACGATGCCAAGCTGGAGCGTGCGGCGCGTCTGGGTCCGATCACGCCGGTCAAGGCGGGAAGCGGCGAACTTGCTGCCACCGTCGCGCGGCTGACGGGTGGCTGGGGCGCCGACGCCGTCTTCGAGGCGAGCGGCGCGCAACAAGCGGCGGAGGAAGCCGTTCAGCTTGCCGCGCCGGGTGGCATTGTGGCTTTCATCGGGATGCTTTCCGGACCGATCGCGTACGATGTCGTTGCTGCCCAGACCAAGGAAGTCCGCACCGAAGCGATCTTCCGCTACACCAACGTGTTCCCGCACGCCCTTGCGCTGATGGCCAGCAAGCAGATCGATGTCCGCCCCCTGGTCACGGACGTCTTCCCCTTCGACCGGAGCAAGGAGGCGTTCGACTTCGCGCGGAACATGCCGCCCGGCTCGGTCAAGGTGCAGATCGAGCTTGGCGGCACCTAGCGCGTCACATCCGCATCGCATCAACCCAGAACGAGACAATACCGATGACCCGCAGCTATCCGGGCTTCCATCCGCTGGAGGAAGTGATCTGCTTCGACGATTTCGATCGCGGCCTCAACGGGTGGATGCCGCTCACACCCAATCTCCAACAGGACGTGATGGACTACTTTCCCTCGCAGCGTCGTCACATTGACTGGGGCGCACCGATGCTGAGCAGCGCGACGTTCGCGTTTGCTGGCACGCACGGGTCCCTCCACGGGACGTACTCGATGAAGATCCCGACCCGCGCCGTCGCCGCGCCCACCCGGGAATTGCCGGTCGCCGGTAGCCTCGGCATAGGCATAAAGCGCCTCACCATCCCGGCTCGTCAGCTTTTGCGCGTCGAGATGTACTACGCGTGCAAGGCCGAGCAGGACCGCCCTGGCATTGGCGAAAATGATATCCGCGCAATCGGCTTCACCTGGGACATTCAGGACAGCGAACGGCGCTACTTCGCTGGCGTCCGCTACGTCAACGCAACTGACGGGCGGATGCAGCAAAGGTGGCAGTACCTTCGCGCCACCGACGGCAGCGACGAAGAGTGGGGCGAGACCGGCGTCAGCGCCGTTGGCGACCACGGCGAGAAGGTGTTCATCCGCCGCGGCCTCGGGTCCGAACACCTTGGGCGGCGCGATGACAGCGGCGGCGGCGAGGGCTTTGCCGAAATCGACGGCAGTCATCAGGCACTCTGCTACAACGAGACCGCCGACAAGCTGAACTGGCACTATTTCTCGTTCACCCTGGATCTGGCGCGACGCGAGTACGTCGAACTGCGCTCGCTCGACCGCACCTTCGACCTCCGCGGGTGCTCTCCAACGCTGGTCGAGACCTACCCGCGCATCAACCAGTTATTGAACCCGCTGATCTGGGTCGAGGCGGATACCAACCGACGCGTGTTCCTCTTCGTCGATTCGGTTCTCATCTCTTGCGGCCCGGAGGCGTGAATGATGCTCGGCTTCTATACCGTGGTGCTCGAAAGGCTGAAGGACTTCAGCGGGGATTTCGACACCGAACCTTACGAAACCGGTTGGGCGCGCGAGGCGATCTTCTTCGTATGCGTTCATGCCTTGGGTCCCGCTGGAACGATCCTGCGTGCGTTCCCGCAGGTTTCGGTCGACGGCATCGAGTGGATCGACGAAGGCTCGGCGTTCGCACCGATCAGCCAGCCGGGCAACGCGTTTCTCAGGGTATCGCACTTCGGTGGCTGGTTGCGGCTGCGGACTGCGTTCGACGGCCCCCAACCCGCGGCGCGGCTCACGATCCAACTCGCGTTGAAATCCTGACGCAGCCGCGGCCTCTCGACGCACTGCGCTTTTCCTGCGAACGGGCCTCACCCATGGCACCCACCCAGCAGACCCCATACGCCCACGAGCTTTCCTGGCCGGCCGGGCTCATGCCTTTCGATGCATGGGACACTTCGATTCAGGCCGACCCGTTTCCTCACTACCAGTGGATGAGAAAGAACGCGCCGGTCATGCGAGCCGGAACGCCGATTGGCGACGTCTGGTTCCTGTCTCGCTACGCCGACGTTTTGTCCGCGTTTCGTTCACCCGACGCGTTTTCCTCGGTGCTGGACGAGCGGGCAAAGCTTCCGGTGATGCTCTTCGTCGATCCACCGGAACATGAGCGCCTTCGCGTTCTGGTCGCGGACCTGTTCAGGCCAAAGTCGGTCGCCCGTTACGAAAAGCAGATACGCGCCATCGTTCAGCGTGCGATCACGGGCCTGCTTGAACGCGGCACCGCCGACTTCGTCGCGGACTTTGCAATTCCGGTAAGCATGGGCACCATCACGGGCATTCTCGGCCTGCGCAACGCCGACTTTTCCCGGGTGCGGACGTGGGCGGAGCAACTCTCCAGCTATTTCGGGCGGATTACTGGTCGCGCGCCGGGGTCACCCGGCGACGAGGAGGGTGCCCGCGCCCTGATGGAGCTGATCGTCTCCAGCCTCCAGCAGGCCGGAGACGACGGTTCGATGCTCGGAGTCATTTCCGGTCTTTGGCGAAGCGGTGTCCTGACTGACGACGAGGCGATGCAATTCGGCGTGCTGCTGCTCAACGCCGGTCATGAAACGACGACCATAATGATGGCCAACGGGCTGGTGCTGTTGCACCAGAGACCCGACCTTTGGCGCCGGCTGCGAGATGACCCGGCCGCCATCCCGGCGTTCGTGGAGGAATTGGCGCGATACCGCGGCACGCTCCAGCGCCTTGGCCGCAGGACGACGCGCGATGTCGAGGTCGCGGGCCACCTGATACCGGCGAACTCGCACGTTCGTTTGTTGCCCGGTTCGGCCAACCGCGATGATGCCCGGTTTCCCGACGGCGAGACGTTCGACATGGACCGCAACACGTCGGGTCACCTCGGTTTCGGGCACGGTGTGCACGCTTGCCTCGGCGCCTGGCTTGCGCGGCTCGAGTTGCGGATCGTCTTCGAGTTGGTCACCCAGAGGATCGAGAAGATCGATCTGGTCGGCCCCGACGCGATCACGCCGTACGCCGGCGGAACGATGTCGAACACCGGGCCCCACGCGCTCGCGATACGCCTCACGCCGCGTTAGAGGGAACCGCCACGATGAAGATGAGAACCGCCGCGCGACTGGGGACCGCCGTTTCCGAAGTCGGCTTTGGCGCGTGGGCGATGGGCGACCGGTGGGGCACAACCAGCGAGGCGGACGCGCGTGCTGCGCTGCATGCCGCCCTCGACGCCGGCATCACGTTCATTGACACCGCCAACATGTACGGCAACGGCCGTTCCGAGCGGATCATCGGCGCGGTGGTGAAGGAGCGCGGTGGCGAAAGGCCCTTCGTCGCCACCAAGGCGGGGCAGGAAGGACCGAAGACGCCGGAGAGCTACACCAAAGAGAACCTGACCGCGGCGATCGACAACAGCCTAATCAACCTGCAGACGGACGCGATCGACCTGTTGCAGCTCCATTGCCCGCCACCGGCGGTCTACTACATGCCCGAGGTTTTCGCCGCCCTTGACGACATCGTCGCCAGCGGAAAGCTCCGGCACTACGGCGTCAGCGTCAAGAAGGTCGAAGAGGGGCTGAAGGCGATCGAGTTTGCGAACGTTGCAAGCGTCCAGATCATCTACAACATGTTCCGTCAGCGGCCGGAGCGGTTGTTCTTTCCCGAGGCGAACCGGCGCGGCGTCGCCATCATCGCACGGTTGCCGCTTGCGAGCGGTCTGCTGACCGGCAAGCTGACGAAGGACACCGCCTTCGCCGACGACGACCACCGCAACTACAACCGCGAAGGCCAATCGTTCGACGTCGGCGAGACGTTCTCGGGAGTCCCCTACGACATCGGGTTGGCCGCAGTCGAGGAACTGCGCCCGCTCGTGCCTGAAGGTGCGACCATGGCGGCCTTCGCGCTGCGGTGGATCCTGATGGACGGCGCGGTGACCGTGGCGATCCCCGGCGCAAGGAATGCGCCCCAGGCGAAAGGCAACGCAGCGGCCGACAACGTTGCTCCGCTGGCACCCGCAACCATGGCCGCGGTGAGGGACGTCTACGACAGACGGATTGCACCTTACGTCGATCAACGATGGTAGGCGGCCGCGGCGCCTGGGTCAGGCCATCCGGATTGTCAGCGGTCTCGAACCATCCAAGCCATGGCGCGATCAGACCATGTCTAGGAACAAATCCTGTGGCCATCGCATTCCCTCATTTTCGTGAGGCGTCCGAAAACGCGTGTCAGCGTGAGCGTTTCGGCGCAGGCCCGCTACTCGCAGCAAACACAAACGCCCCACCTCGCCGGGCGAACGTGCGCGCCCGACCGGGACAATCCGGCTACTGCGAGCCTTTGCGGATCTAGGATTCCTTGTAGAAGTACGCACCCGCAACAGTCGCTACCGGTACCTGGATCACGCCGACGACAATACCGGTCCACCCGAGCGTCGCCGGCAGGACACCGACAGCCATCAAGGACAGCATCGGAGCCAGGTAGCCAATGGCCCATGCCACGATGCCAGCGTAGATAGCCGCCGTCGCTCCGGCCCCGACCCGGGTCCGAATACCAACGTAGATCCAGACCGCCCCCAAGCCGACAATCAGGTTGCAGAGAGCGAAAACAGCCATCGTCCTCGGCCCTTGGTCCATCATTGTCGGCAAGCCAAAGGCAGTCATCGCGGCGTCCCACTGGCCAGCCAGAAACAGACCGTTCACGACGACGTCGACAACAAACAGAACTATTGCAGCGATCACACCGCCGACAATCCAGCGTCCGTAATTCATGTCGCCCATGACGGACCTCCGTTTGTCAGCCTGATTTCACGCGAACAATGATACCATTCCACCCCACACGAGAGCACTGCTGACGACGAGCCGGTCCCAGTATTGTCGCGCGCTCGCGAAGGCGACACGGTTGCGCTCCTCTTCGCTGAGCTTCCGCCGCATTCCGCGCACGAGACGCAGTCCACGCGTTAGGCCCATCCGGATCGTCAGCCGCAGATCGTCTCGTATCGTCCAGACCATGGCCGATCAGACCATAGCTAGGAATAAATTCAAGGCATCGGTTCGGCTCCCGGCTCCGAACCGTCATGGACAAGCTGTCGGGATCGCCACGACCCGCCTTCCGCGCTAATCTTCGCCGGGGGCAAGGAGGACCCATGCGCCAAACGTCGAAGCTTCTCTCGACTGTCGCCGTCGCGGCATTTTTTGCGGTTGCGGGCAGCGGAACTCAGGCCGCCACGCTTGCCGATGCCTGCAGTCAGTATGCCACCCTCGCCGTCGAGCAGAACAGCTTGAACCAGAGCGGCCATTGTCGCCTCGCTGGCGCCCGCTGGTCAAACGACGCGAACGGTCACCGGGCGTGGTGCATGGCGGCCGGGCCGAGTGCCGCAATAAGTGAGACGAAGGCACGCGAGACGGCGCTGAACGCATGTTTGCAGGGGGGCGCCGAGCTAAACATGATTCAGCTTCAGAGCCTCATGAGTGAAAGACAAACGGCAGTCCAATTGACTACCAACTTACTGAAGGCGCTCAACCAGTCCCAGAAGAGCATCATCAACAATATGCGATGACCATCCGGGCAACTGCGGCCGCCTTGTCCGTGCCGCGTCGCCTCCAGGGCACGCGGGGTCGATTGAAACGGCTAGTGTCGTGATCTGCTTTTCGGCAACGGCATTTCTTCGGCCGTCCCCTCATCGAGCGCGTCGTAAAGCAATTCAACGAGCGACTGGCCCCGCAACTCGGCGCGCGCACCAACTTCTCCGCCGACCGCAACGAGCTTGCCGACAACTCGTTTGGTCAGATCCCCCAGTGAGTTGACGATGTCATCGCGACGCCTGCCATCCTGCATCGCAGCCACTTCGCCCCAGGCGACCAGCAGGCACGCCAGCACGCGATCCTCGATTTCGTCATCGTTGGACGGGAGGCTCCCCAGTCCTTGCAAAACGCCAAGCATCAGTTGCTGGGAGCGTTCCGACCTTGGAGCCGGGTACGGGACTGCCTTTGCTGTCTTACGCTTCCTCATGCTGACAATCACTTCGAACTCGTGGAAACCAAACCAAGTCGTTTTCTGTATTTGCCGAATATTGGACTCAAATTGTTGCAGTCGAGTTTGGGAACACTCAGAAATCAGGGGGTCCCCCTTCACTCCGCGTTAGCATCAACAACCACGCCTCGATGACGAGGCGGAGACCGATGCACCAATGGCTTCGTGGGCAAACTGCCTGCGCCGGTGCGGGCACGCTCAGGCATTGGAGGAAAAAGCAATGGCCGTCATTTCAAACATCCTGTTGTGGCTTCACTTCGTTGGAGTTGCGATGGCCCTCGGTGGTGGCATCGCGTTGGGTGTGACAGGCCCTCAGTTCATAGCCGAGGTGAACGACCACCCGGACCTCGTGTGGGCCACCGAGAAAGCCCTCTCGCGGGTTGGCACGATTGGCCTTGTGGTCCTGCTCGTTACCGGGCCGCTGATGATCTGGCTCAAGTTCGATGGCACCGCTGGATTTAACTGGTGGTTCTGGCTGAAGATGGTCTTCGTCGCGGCGGCTGTGATTGGCGTCGGCCTACACCAATGGGGTGGGCGACGCTTTCGTGGGGGCGACAAATCGGCTCTGCGAACGATGTTGGTCAGCGGCAGGGCCGCTGGGATCAGCATGGTGCTGGTGGTGTTGTGCGCGGTTTTCGCTTTCAACTGAGTGGTGCCGCGCGATGGCGCGAAGATCCGCCGTTTCCAGTTCACGGCCATCCACGACGCAATCCGCGTCGTCCGCGCGCTCAAGATCTACCATCGACATACCAGACGAATGCCATCGACTTCGTCTAGACGGCAAGGAGTCCTACCAGTTGCCTACCGACAAAGGCGACGTCGATGGAAACGAAACTGGCCGAGTGGGAGCACTGCTACAATTTCGCCAGACCACATGGAGCACACAACGGAAAGACGCCTTACGAGGCGCCACGAAAGGCTATAAAGTGCCGTGCGACTGTCTCGCCGGATCGCTCAGGTTACACCATCGTCCTATCCCCAACCGACGGACCCGCTGGAAAAATGCTCGTTGTGATGGGCCGCCATCCGATGCGGCCGGCCACATCCATTCATCCTCGGCGCGGAAGGCTTCGAGCCGGTCACCACGCGCATTTTCGTCGCCGGCGACGAATATCTGGAGTCCGATGCCGTGTTCGGAGTGAGAGAGTTCTGATCGAGCCGTTCATTCGGTGCGCCGACGCCGACGAGGTGGAGCGGCTCGGGCTCGCGAACCCATACACAGCGAGCCACGATTTCACGCTGGTGCACTCTCAGCGCCCCGGCGGCCGATAGGGCGGCTCATCGCAGCCAGCGGTGCTGGCAATAAGGGAGGGAAGCATGACGAAGATAGAGAATGCCTCGAAGGCGAACCCCGCGCGCAAACGCCCGTCGCGGCGTGAGGTCATCACAGCCGCTGGTGCCGGCGGTCTTGCAATGGCGATCGGAGGTCGGCGCGCGTTCGCGGCCGACGACACGCTGAAGGTAGGATTTATCAGCCCGCGCACCGGCGCGCTCGGCGGCTTCGGCGAGGGCGACGGCTATGTGCTCGACGAGGCGCGCAAGGCGCTGGCCAAGGGCTTCACCGCCGGAGGCAAGAATTATCAGGTTACGATCATCGATCAGGACGCGCAGTCGGATCCTGCGCGCGCCGGCCAGCTTGCCAAGGATCTCATCAACAACAAGGGCATCGACATGATGCTCACCACCTCAACGCCGGAAACCACCAACCCGGTGGCCGATGCGTGCGAGGCGGCGGGCGTACCCTGCCTCGCCACAGTCGTTCCCTGGGAAGCGTTCTACTTCGGTCGTGGCGCCAAGCCCGGCCAGCCGTCGCCATTCAAGTGGACGTACGTCTTCTGCTTCGGCACCGAAACCTTTGCGAAGACCTATCTGTCGATGTGGGACACCATTCAGACCAACAAGAAGGTCGGTGTGCTCTACCCCAATGACGCCGACGGCAACGCAATCCGTGGGGCGCTGGCGCCGCAGCTCGCCAAGGGCGGCTACACCATCGTCGATCCCGGTCCCTACGAAGATGGCACCACCGACTACGCGTCGCAGATCGCCATGTTCAAGAAAGAGCAGTGCGAGATTTTCAACACGTTCCCGATCCCGCCGGACTTCGCCACCTTCTGGCGCCAGGCCGCTCAGCAGGGCTACACCAAAATGGTGAAGATCGCCCAGATAGCCAAGACCGGCCTCTTCCCCTCGCAGGTCGAGGCGCTAGGCGATCTCGGCAACAAACTCGCCACCGCCGCTTACTGGCATCCGACTTTTCCCTACAAATCATCGCTTACGGGCGTGTCGAGCCATGAACTCGCGGATGGCTACGAAAAGGCATCGGGCAAGCAGTGGCAGCAGCAGGTAGGCGCCTCTATGTCGCTCCTCGACGCCGGGTTCTCCGCCCTCGCCACAGCCAGCGACGCCAAGGACAAGGCTGCGGTCGGCAAGGCGTTGTCGACGCTCAATACCGTCACTACCGTGGGCAAGGTCGACTTTACCTCCGGCCCGTTCCCGAACGTCTCCGAGACCCCAATCATCGGTTCGCAATGGGTCAAGGCGCCGGCCGGATCGAAATTCAAGTTCGATCTGGTCATCGTCGACCATGCCACCGACGAGAACGTGCCGATCGCGGCCAAGCTGGAGCCTTACAACGCGTGAACTTTGAAGGGTGAGGACACCCTAGAGAGCGGCGTGTGACCACCAAGGCCGACGGCGCCATCCTTGCCGCAATGGGGATCCACAAGCGCTTCAACGCCTTTGTGGTTCTCGATGGCGTCGCGTTTTCTGTGCGCCCAGGCGAGGCCGTGGGCGTCGTCGGGCCGAATGGCGCCGGTAAGACGACGTTGCTCGCGATTCTCGCCGGTGCGTTTCCGACGAATGACGGCACGATCGTGTTCGCTGGACAGGACGTAACCGCGTTGCCGGCGGCGGAACGCTGCCGTCTCGGCGTCGTGCGCACTCATCAGATTCCCCATCCGTTCGAGGGCATGACGGCTTTCGAGAACGCATTCGTTGCCGCAGCACACGGCGCCGCGCTCGGACGCGCGGAGGCTTACGACGAGGCGATCGCGGCGCTGCGCTTATGCGGCATGATGGGGCTTGCCAATCGCCGCGCGGAGACGTTCGGCCTGCTCGATCGCAAGCGGCTCGAGCTGGCGCGGGCGCTTGCGACGCGGCCAAAGGTTCTGCTGCTCGACGAGATCGGTGGCGGGCTGACGGACAGCGAAGCGAACGAACTCGTCGCCATGATCCTCGAGCTGCGCCGACGGTCGATCACGATCGTGTGGATCGAACACATCGTCCACGTCCTGCTCCAAGTGACCAGCCGCCTCATCTGCATGGATGCAGGGCAGATCATCGCCGATGGCGATCCCCATGCAGTGATGGCCGACCGGCAGGTCATTCGAGCCTATCTCGGCGGTGGACCGGAATGAAAGCGCTGCGTGTCGAACACCTCGACGTCAATCACGGGCTGCTCCAAGCGGTCCGCGACGTGAGCTTCACCGTCGCCAAGGGCGAGACGGTGGCGCTGGTCGGCGCGAACGGCGCCGGCAAGACCACGCTGCTGCGGGCGATCGCGGGTGCGCAAATCCCCGCCGGGGGCCGCGTCCTGCTCGAGGGCGCCGACCTGACAAGGGTCCCGGCCCACATCAGGGTCAGCAGGGGCATCGCCCTGGTGCCCGAGGGACGGCGCCTGTTCGCGCAAATGACCGTCGAGGAGAACCTGCTCATTGGGCGGATTGCGAGCCGTCCCGGGGAGTGGAGCGTCGAACAAGGTCCTGGCAACATTCCCTATCCTGGCGCCAAGGCTCAGGGCAAAGGCGGGGACGCTTTCGGGTGGCGAACAACAGGCGACGGCTATCGGCCGTGCACTGATGAGCAACCCAGAGGTTCTACTCCTCGACGAGGTGTCGCTTGGCCTGGCGCCCCTGGTGGTCGATCGGGTTTACGGCTCGCTCGCCGGCCTCATCGCCAGTGGTGCCACGATCGTAATTGTGGAGCAGGACCTTTCCCGGGCGATCTCGGTCGCCGACCGCGTCATCTGCATGCTGGAAGGGCGGGTCGTTCTGGAGGGCGCCGCCAGCGAAACGTCGCGGCAATCGATCACCGACGCCTACTTCGGCTTGCATCGCTCCCAGCAGCCCGGCGGGCAAGCGACATGATCAATCAGATCGTGCAGGGCATCCTGCTTGGCGGGTATTACGCGCTGATCGCCGCGGGACTGTCGTTCATGTTCTCGGTGATGCGCATCATCAACCTTGCTCATGGGAGTCTCGCTGTTGCTGGCGGCGTTTGCGTTGTTCGTGCTCGCCGACCGTTTCGGTATGTCGCCCTTCGTCGGGTTGCTGGCCGTCCTGCCGATGATGGCAGTCATAGGCTGGCTCTTGCAGCGGCTGGTGCTCGAGCGTGGCACCAAGGTGGGTCTGCTGGTTCCGATTCTGGCGACTTTCGGGCTGGCCGTCGTGATCGACAACCTTCTCTTCCAGAGATTTGGAGCCGACACCCGTTCGCTCGCTCCCTACATTGGCAGCCTTTCATACGATTCCTGGCAACTCACCGAAGACATTTCGGTGGGCAAGCTGGCGGTGCTGATGTTCGCCGCCGCCGTCGTCGTTCTCGGCGGGTTGCAGGCAATCCTTAGCTTCACACGGCTCGGTCGCGCGGTCCGCGCTACGTCGGAGGACCCGGATACGGTCGGGCTTGTCGGCATCGACGCGCGCCGGGTGAATGGCATGGCCACCGCCATCGCTATGGTTAGCGTCGGGCTGGCGGGCGCCGCGCTAGGGATGCGCGCGACTTTCGACCCCTACGCAGGCGAGCCGCAGTTGCTGTTCGCATTCGAGGCGGCGGTGATCGGCGGGGTCGGCTCGGTGTGGGGAACGCTCGTCGGCGGGATCGTCCTCGCCCTCGGCCAGACGATCGGCGCACAGATCGCGCCGCAAGGCTTCCTGATCGGCGGCCATGTGACATTCCTGGTCATTCTGTTCGCTCGGCTGTTCATGCCGGGTTCGAAACTCCCGGCGATGCTGCGCGCCATGGTGCCGCGGTCGTCATGAAAGCGCGGGCGACGCATGTCGCGCGATGGACGCCAGCTTCACGCGCCGCCGTGGTTATCTTCGGGTGCGGCTTCGTGGTGCTGGCGGCCGGCCCGGCATTTTTCGGGCCGGGGGCAATCGATCGTCTCACTTCGCTGTTTGTCTACGTCATCCTGGCGGCGATGTGGAATGCGCTCGCCGGGTACGGCGGGTTGGTCTCGGTCGGCCAGCAGGTCTTCTTCGGCCTCGGCGCCTATTTCGCTATCCGTTTTGCCGATTTCGGGACTCGATCCTTTCGTTTCGCTTGTTGCGGGGGCCCTTGTCGTCGGCGTGATCGCGATTCCAATGTCCGCCTTCATGCTGCGTCTCAAGAACGGCGAGTTCGCCATCGGCATGTGGGTGATCGCGGCGCTGGCGCACCTGCTCGTCAATCTCGACGGGCTCGTGCGCGGCGAAACGGGAACTTCGCTGATCGCTCTCAACGCTTACGCGACGGGCATTCGACGCGACATCATCTACTGGCTGGCGCTCGCCAGCGCGGCTCTGCTGCTGGGCGCCCTCTTCGCGCTGCTGAGAAGCCGCACCGGCGCGGCGATCCAGGCGATCCGCGACAGTGAGGAGGCCGCCGCCTCGCTTGGCGTACGGGTGATGCGCACCAAGGCGATGCTGTTCGTGCTGTCCGGCTTCGGGGCCGCGCTGGCCGGAACGTTGTGGCTCGCGACCTCCATCACGTTCCAGCCGAATTCCTATTTCGGCGTTCAATGGACCGCCTACATGATCTTCATGGTTCTCGTTGGCGGCCTGGGGACATTCGAGGGGCCGATCCTTGGCGCGGTCATCTTCTTCGCCATCGAAACGTGGTTCGGGAGCACCGGTGTCTGGTACCTGATTTTGCTCGGTGCCACGGCGCTGGTCTTTGCCCTGTTGCTGCCCCGCGGCCTGTGGGGCACGGTAGACCGCTGGTCAGGCTTTCGGCTGCTGCCGGTTGGGTACCGGCTGATCGGCGGTGGTGCAGGGCCCGGCCTCCACCGCGAGCGAACGATCAACAACGATGGCACGGGGATCTCGGTCGAGGTCCAACCACAGACCGAGAACAGCCTGAAAGGAGGACGCACATGGACATCAGAATGCTGATCGGCGGCGAGGAAGTCGCGGCGCGAAGGCGGCGCCACCTTCGAGCGCAAGGACCCCTTCACCGGCAAGGTGGCGACGCGGGCGGCGGCGGCCACCGTCGCCGACGCGATCGCCGCGGCCGACGCCGCAGCGGCGGCGTTTCCGGCGTGGTCCGAGATCGGCCCGAACGAGCGCCGCACGCTGCTTCTGAAGGCCGCCGACATCATGGCGGCCAAGGTCGACGACTTCACCCGGCTGGTCACACGAGGAGACCGGCGCCACCGCGCCGTGGGCCGGCTTCAACGTGATGCTCGCCGCGCAGATGCTGCGCGAGGCGGCGTCCATGACCACCCAGATCAAGCGGCGAGGTCATGCAATCCGACAAGCCCGGCACGCTGGCGCTCGCCATCCGCCAGCCGGCCGGCGTCGTGCTCGGCATCGCGCCGTGGAACGCGCCGGTGATCCTCGGCACGCGGGCGATCGCCATGCCGCTCGCCTGCGGCAACACGGTGGTGCTCAAGGCCTCGGAGCGCTGCCCGGGCATCCATACGCCTGATCGGTCAGGTGATGATGGAGGCGGGGCTGCCCAAGGGCGTCGTCAACGTCGTCACCAACGCGCCGGAGGACGCCCACGAGATCGTCGAGGCGCTGATCGCCCACCCGGCGGTCAAGCGGGTCAACTTCACCGGTTCGACGCGGGTCGGCCGCATCATCGCCGAACTGGCCGGCCGCCATCTGAAGCCGGTGCTGCTGGAGCTCGGCGGCAAGGCGCCGCTGATCGTGCTCGACGACGCCGACATCGACGCGGCCGTGAACGCGGCGGCCTTCGGCGCCTTCATGAACCAGGGGCAGATCTGCATGTCGACCGAGCGCATCATCGTCGACGAGAAGGTCGCCGACGCGTTCGTCGAAGAAGCTCGCGGCGAAGTCGGCGCAACCTGCCGGCCGGGCGACCCGCGCGAGCCACGTCGTGCTGGGCTCGCTGATCGACCTCGCACCGGCCGAGATGATGGACGCGCTCATCAAGGACGCCGATGGCGAAGGGCGCCAAGGTCGTCGCCGGCGGCAAACGCAACGGCACGGTGGTCGAGGCGACGGTCATCGACCACGTCAAGCCGGACATGCGCATCTATCACGAAGAGTCGTTCGGGCCGGTGAAGCCGGTCGATCCGGGTCAACGGCGTCGAGGAAGCGCTCGGCGGTTGCCAACGACACCGAGTATGGCCTGTCGTCGGCGGTGTTCACCGCCGACATCCGCCGCGGCTTGGAGGTCGCCAGGCGCATTCATGCCGGCATCTGCCATATCAACGGGCCGACCGTGCATGACGAGGCGCATATGCCCTTCGGCGGCGTCGGCGGCAGCGGCTATGGCCGCTTCGGCGGCAAGGCGGCGATCGACGAGTTCACCGAGCTGCGCTGGATCACCATCGAGGACCCGAAGCAAGCCTACCCGTTCTGAACGGAGGTAACGGTCAGCAGGCTCAACCCGGCAGGATGAGCAGCGCTCTCGACGAAAGAGAGTTCGCGGGGACGCTGCCTATTTTCGGTGAAAAGCGTCGCTCGGTGAAGCAGCGTCGCCGTTCGAAGGGGGACATAACGCTTTCCACCGTTTGTCCACCTCGATCTTGTAGTTGGACCGCAGCACTTGGTCGACGATGGCGTCGGCGACCCGGTTGCGCT
>CAVVPK010000046.1:0-29172 GCA_963750065.1 uncultured Alphaproteobacteria bacterium | reverse complement strand
CTTGACCATGAACTCAGGAATGTCGCGGTGTGGCAGTGCGCGGTGGTGCTCAACTGGCTGGATCTGCGAACGGGCAGGTAGTTGATGACTTAACCAACCCGCCCAGCGCGCCAGGTTGTCACCCATTCGGTAGCCGCGCACCTTGGCAAAGTCGAGACCCGCCTCAATGCGCCCGCGCACGCGGCTCGGTGTCTCGATCTTGGTGTACCAGATCGGCTCGATGACCTTCAGTACTAGCGCATGTCGATGTCCGCCACCGGCACGTCGCCCACGTGAAGGAATGCGTGCCGGCGCAGTGTCGACAGGAATTGAGCGCGATGCTTCGTGTCGCTCCTTTTGCCCTCGTGAATGTCGAAGTGGCGCTGCGCACACTCCTCGAAGCTCACGCTTCTCGTCGCCTGTATGGCGACCTCCGCGGTGCGCTGATCGCGCTCCGCTCGGCGAGCATCCAGAGGATCAATGCCGCGCCTCAGCAGTTGTCGGGCTTGCAGGGCCTGCTCACGCGCCTCTTCCAAGGTGGACGCATGTGTAGGCCCGAGGCTCATCCAGCGCCCTCGACCACCGCGCTGGGACCGCAGCAGCCATGACTTGGTGCCGCTTGGAGTGATCTGAAGATAGAGCCCATGCCCGTCGCCGTGCCGGCTGGGCTTGGCTAGCCTCCCCGGACCCGGCTCGCCGGCGCCGCGCTGGTCAATGCGACCAGACGAACCATGCCATCGCAGCCAGCAGCACGCCGACAATCGCGATATCCAGGTCGTGGATGATGCGGTGCAGGACCGGACTGCTGTTCCAGCGGTCGGCCAGGACGTAGCCGATATAGGCAAAGCCGAAGCACCATGGCCACGAGCCGGCGAAGGTATAGATCTGGAAGCGCAGCATCGGCATGCGCGCCAACCCCGTCGGGAAGGCAATGAAGGTCCGGATAACCGGCAGCAGCCGGCCGATGAAGACGGTAGCGGCGCCGTAGCGGGCGAAGAAACGCTCGGCGCGATGCAGGTCGTCTGCGCGAATCAGCAGATAGCGTCCCCAGCGCGCGACAACGCTGCGACCACCGTACGCCGCCACCTAGTAAGCGAGGGTCGAGGCGAGATAGCCGGCGAACGGCATGACGATCTCCGACGGCAACGGGACGCAGGCCGATTCGACGGCCGTCAGGGCGGCAAGTCGGGCGTCGCCGCCGGGCTGAAATCACGGCGACGACGAAGCCTGCGACGGAGGCGATAGCCTGCTCGAGCATGGGTGTGTGCCTCACATCGTCGGTTTGCCGCGAAAAGAAGCTCGGTGGGTGGAAACATCACGCACTTGCTTTGCGCATGGTGAACTTGGCGGGCCGCAAGAGGGCGAAGAAGGCGGGGATGGCCAGCAAATAGGCAGCACCGCTGACCTCCAGCACCATGCTCAGGCCGAAGCTGGTAGCTATGATCGGCATGGCCGCGGCGCCGACCACCGAAAAGCAACCATTGATGCCCCAGGCCCAGACGAACATGTGCTCCTTGTCGAGGCGCGCGAGCCAGCCCATTCCGGTTGCCATGGGAAAGCCCATGAGGAAGGCCGGTGGCGCCACGATGACGACCGACAGGAGCAGCCGCAGCGGATAGGAGAGACTGCCGATCCAGTCGAGCACCGGCGCCAGGACGAAGGCATAGGCCGCCAGCAGTGCTGCGATTCCGACAAGGATCACCGGCAGAGCCACGCGCGCGCGCTCTGCGATGCGCTCCGAAACAAGGCTGCCGAGCCCCGAAAACACCAGCATGCCGCTGATCAGCACCGATGCGGAAATCGTCGGGTTGCTCAGGGCGAGGGTGAAGCGGCTGATCAGGCCGACCTCGACCATGATGTAGCCCAGTCCAAGGCAGGCGAAATAGACGATGGTGCCCAGCTTGCCGGGCACCCGTGCAAAGGCCGTGCGCCAGCCGAAGACGACCGGCACGAGGATCAGCGACAGCGCCGCCAGGCTCGCGACGCCGAGCGTTGCCCACAGGACCAGATAACCCCAATCGTCCTGGAACAGGTCGAGCCGATCGAGGGTCTTGGGCAGGTCGCGAACCTTCTCGTAGCCCGCGAAATACGGCCGGTCGTTGGTCAGCGCCCGCACGTCGAAGACATATTGTCTGGCGATATCCGGCCAGCCGCCGTGGATCAGATAGTGCCAGACGAGGCGGCCCATCGTTGTGGCGGGCATTGGCGCCATGTCGCCGCCGGATGATGCCGTCGAATCCGCGGGCGGCGATCCGTCGGCCGCACCGCCCTGCGCCGTGTCGCTAGTCGGGCCAGTGGCATCCGCCGCACCGGTCGCGGCATCGGCGGACGAGCCGTTGCCGAAGATCGAATTGCGATATTGCGCCAGCAACGTCTCGGTCTCCGCCGTGTCGTAGGCAAAGCCCGGCGAATAGATCTCGTCATACGACATCGCCTGCGTGTAATCGCTGAGCTTGCCGATCTCGTCGCTGGTGAAGCCACCCTTCTTGTAGAGGACGGTGGTCGTCGACAGGTAGCTCGAGGCGACGAACAGCGACTGCGCCGCCTTGCTCGGGTCGAACGTCTGCGCGGCCTCGGCAACGGTCGCGTAGAACTTCAGCACCGACTTGGGCGGCTCCTCCTTGTTCCACAGGGTGATCGACAGGATGCCGCCATCGGCGAGTGCCCGCATGTAGTCGAGCATGGCTTCGCGCGTGTAGGCGTATTTCTCGACGATCGCGAAGCCACCGGGATTGGAGAGGCCGACGGAGGTGGCGAGGCTGAGATCGATCACATCGTAGCGGCTGCCTGTGGCCGCCAGATAGAGACGCCCGTCCCCGTCGATCACGTGCAGCCGTGAATTGGCGAAAATGTTCGACGTGACGTCCTTGAGGCGCGGATCGCGAAAGGCCGCCAGGATCGCCGGATTGCTCTCGGCGGCCGTCACCGACTGCGATCCGGCGTGCAGCGCCACCATGGTCGAGATGCCGCCGCCGAACTGGACCACGAAGGTCCGCGGCTCCTGCTTCACGACATAGGGGTAATAAGCGGGGAGATAACGGTAGTAGGCGGCATCGGCGGGCGGCAATTCGCGCATGATGCCCTCGGGCCCGTCGCCGTCGATATACATACCGACATAGGTGTTTGCCGGAGCTTCGGGAACGGCAAAGGCGGCGTTGTCCGACAGACCTGGCGCGAAGTGCATGTAGGAGCTTCGGTAGATCTGCAGGTCGCCGAAGGGCGAAACACTGCGATAGATGCGTTTCGCGTCGGGGAAATTGCGGGCGTAGGAAACGCCCTTGTACTGGGTGACTGCGATCGCCGGCACGTTGAGAAGCCCGGGCAGCGCCAGATAGCCGACGATGGAGGCCACCGCGACGATTGCCGCGGCCGTGGTCGCGCGGCCCGCTCGCCGGCCGGCGAACCAGACCAGCGCCCCCACCGCCCACAGCGCCAGCGGCACGACGATGATGGCTTCGGGGGCGAACAGATAGAGGGCACCGAGGATCACCAGCCCGGCGAGCCCGGAGCCGGTCAGATCCGCGAAATAGGCGCGGTTGAAGCCGGTGCGGCTCTTCAGGAAGACGATACCGAGGAAGAACGCTCCCGACAGGAACGGCAGCAGGTAAAGGACGAAGTTGGCGAACAGCCGCCACTTCTGCGCCGGATCGGAGACGATGAAGATGGCGTTGAACGGCACCAGTTGCGCCGCGAAGTTGGCGGCGACGGTCAACGGTCCGAACAGGAACAGGGCGGTCGCCGCCGCGCCCTGCCAGTGCCGGTCGAACCAGTCCTTGAACAGGAAGATGATCACGCTTGACAGGCTGAAGCCGAGCATCGCGAGGCTGATGACCAGCGAGCCGAAATGCGTCCAGCTTCCGACCGCAAACACGCGCATCACCGCGATCTGCAAGGCGATGATGGCGCCGGCGACGAAGCCCAGCGAGACGTAGACGGTCGGGCTGGCATTGAGGGGGGTGCGGTCTGCGCTGATGGGACCGGGCCCATGGTGGGTCTCTGTTCAATGCCCGCTTTGGCCATTTGGCCCACGCCGCGGCGAGCAATAGCATGAAGCCGGGTCAGCCAACGAGGTCCGCTGCAACCAAGCCGGTCCTATTGGCTGTGCGTGCCGACGATCTTGCCGCCCACCAGCTTGGTGAAGGGCACGAAGTTGACGATGGAGCCATGGTAGATGTCGGAGCGGGCGACGCGGAAGCTGCCGTCCGGCGCCTGCTGCTTGACGATCTTGAGAACATGCTGCGCGCCGGGCGGGCCGACCGGAATCACCATGACGCCGTTCGGCTTCAGCTGCTGGAGGAGCGGCGGCGGCACGTGGTCGATGCCGCAGGTGACGATGATCTTGTCGAACGGCGCGGCCTCCGGCCAGCCGTAATAACCATCATCGTTCTTGCGGGCGATGGCCTTGTACTCGGTATAGCCGCGCGCGATCAGATCGGCATAGTTGCCGCCGGTGCGTTCGAACAGCGGCTTGATGATTTCGATCGTCCATATCTTGTCGGTCAAGTAGGACAGGTAGGCGGATTGATAGCCCGATCCGGTGCCGACCTCGAGCACCTTCTCGCCGAGCTGCGGATCGATCGTGTTGGTCATTCGCGCGACGGTATGCGGCCCGGTGATGGTGACGCCGTAGCCGATGTCGAGGTAGTGCCATTCGTAGGCGCGTGAGAGATTGGCCCTGGTGACGAAATCCTCGCGCGGCGTCATCAGATAGGCGCGCTTGTTGCGGTCGTTCCAGACATCGTTGTGCGCAACGAGCGCCAGGAAACGATCGAACCGCTCGCCGAGGAATTTCGGGTCTTCGCCGCGGTTCTTCACCATCCAGTCGATGAACGCCTGTCGCGAGTCCATCGGCGGCGTTGCGTTCCAGTCGTAGGGAACCGGAACGTTGGCAAAGGCTAATGTGGGCGCAGATCCGGCAGCTAACGCGCCGCCGGCTAGAGACAGAAAGTCCCGCCTGTTCATTGTCGTTCTCCTCGATTGCCGATCGGCGCGATTGACATAAACACCTGCTCCTGGGCGGCGGCAATGGCGATGGTCACGTTGCGACGCCTGAAACCCGTCCCGTTGAACGCGTCCCTTGTGCATTGGGTCATGCCCTCGGCGGCGACAGGCAATGACCTGCCGCTGCGCAAAACACAACTCAATCATCGGGTACTCGGGACAAGGTTCTGCGGCATTCAATAGGCCTCGGCGCATGGCTCTCCCGCTGAAAGCTAGTTGAAAGCTTCGCCGGCTAGCTTCGTCATCGCGTCGCCCGAAACCCAAGAGGCATGAGACCTCGAGGGCGTCGTGAACGAGGATGAGGAACGCCTGAATGACATCATGTCAAAGGCGGCTTCGGGCATTTGATGCCCCGGCCGCAACGCTCCTACGTGTTCGCGCGACGGCTGGCCGTTTTCCCCTGGGGTCCGGTGAGGGGAACGCCTGATGCCGGCGGCGAACGGGCTTGGCGGCATTGAGCTGACGAACGTCACCAAGCGTTTCGTCACGCCGTCGGGCAGCGTGATGACGGCCATCCGCGATGTCGATTTGACCGTCCTGCCGGGGCAGTTCTGCGCCATCGTCGGACCGACCGGCTGCGGCAAGTCGACAACATTGACGCTTGCCGCGGGCCTCGACCGGCCGAGCGCCGGCACCGTGCGCGTCAACGGCAAGATGGTCGACGGCATCACCAGGGGCGCGAGCTTCGTTTTCCAGACCGACGCGCTGCTGCCCTGGAAGCCAGTCGCCGCTAACGTGGCGCTGGGTCCCATGTTTCGCGGGGTCGCCAAGAAAGAGGCGATGGCCAAGGCGCTGGCATGGCTGAAAACCGTCGGGCTTACCGGTTTCGAAGACCACTATCCCCACCAGCTCTCCGGCGGCATGCGCAAACGCGTCAGCCTTGCTGCCGCACTCATCAACGAACCAACGATCCTGCTGATGGACGAGCCGTTTTCCGCGCTCGACGTGCAGACTCGGGCGATCATGTCCAATGAGCTGCTCGCCTTGTGGGAACAGAGCGAGCCATCGGTGATGTTCGTCACCCACGATCTGGAGGAGGCGATCGCGCTCGCCGACAAGGTGGTCGTGATGACGGCGGGGCCGGGCACCGTGAAGGCGGTCTACGACATCGATCTTCCGCGGCCCCGCGGCGCGGTGCAGGAGATCCGGTTCACCCCTCGTTTTCTGGAACTGCACCATCAGATCTGGGAGACGCTGCGCGACGAAGTCCAGCGCGCCTATTCGCGCACAGCCGCGGCAGGCGCCGCGGGAGCCGCGGCATGACGGCTCAAGCCGAAGCGGGGTCCGACGCCATGACCATCGAGCCGATTGTGGCTTCTGCCACGGACGAACAATCGATCGCCGAGGGCGCCCGACTTCGCATGCGCCGTCGCAAGCAATTGGTGTTGGCAGGCCAGATCGCGGCGTTCGTGCTGGTCGTCGGCAGTTGGCAGTTGTTCAGCGACCTGAACATCATCGACCCCTTCTTCTTCGGCTCGCCACTGGGCATCATCCTGCGTCTTGCCGATTGGGCGGTGAACGGCACCGCCTATGGCTCGCTCTGGCTGCAGATCGGGGTGACGCTCGAGGAGTCCCTGCTCGGCTTCGTCTTCGGCGTTGGCAGCGGCATCGTCTTCGGCGTGCTGCTCGGCGAGATCCGCTACCTCGCCGATGTTCTTGGACCCTACATCAAGATCGTGAACGCGCTGCCGCGCATCGTGCTCGGCTCGATCTTCACCATCTGGCTGGGCCTCGGCCTGTCTTCCAAGGTGCTGCTGGCTGCGGTTCTGGTGTTCTTCGTCGTGTTCTTCAACGCCTTCCAGGGCGTGCGCGGTGTCGACCGCAACCTCGTCGCCAATGCACGCATCCTTGGCGCCTCACGCTGGCAGGTGGTGCAGCACGTCGTCTTTCCGTCTGCGCTGACCTGGATCATCGCCAGCCTGCACGTGGCACTCGGCTTTTCGATCATTGGCGCCATCGTCGGCGAGTTCCTCGGCTCCCAGCGCGGCCTGGGTCTGGTGATCGCGACTGCACAGAACACCTTCGACTCGAACGGCGTGTTCGGCGCCATGCTGGTGATCGGGGTGCTGGCGCTCAGCGCGGAAGCAGTCATGGCCATGATCGAAAAGCGGCTGCTTGCCTGGCAGCCGGCGTCGACCTCTCAGAAGGATATTGCGGGCATCTGACCGCGAAGCGATCGGGCGGCATCAAGAAGGGGGAGCTCGACCAGAGCTTCCATAAGTGGAGGAAGGAGCAATGAGCATGCGCACGCTGAAATACAGGCTCGCCTGTGCAGTGGCCGTCGTGGCCATGGGTGGGTGTCTCTCGGGAGCGGCCGTCGCAGCCGATATGCCGACGTTCAAGTTGATGGTCGGTGGCATCGATAAGCAGATCTATCTTGAATACCAGCTCGCCCACAGCCTGGGCTTCTTCAAGAAGTATGGCGTCAACGTCGAGCTGAGCACGGAACAGGCCGGCGGCGTCGGCGCCGAGGACGCAATGGTTTCCGGTCAGGTCGATGCGGCCGGCGCCTGGTACGTCCACACCATCGATTTCCAGCAGAAGGGCAAGGACGTCATCAACCTCATCCAGCTCGCGGTGGCCCCGGGCGAGCGGATCATGTGCGCCAAGGGTTCGAACGTGAAGTCGCCCGCGGACTGGAAGGGCAAGTCGGTCGGCGTGACCGACATCGGCTCGGGTACCGACGATCTGGTGAGCTATGTCTCCAGCCGCGCCGGCCTGACCTCCAAAGACTACTCCAAGATCGCGGCTGGCGCCGGCCAGACGATGATCGCCGCGCTGAAATTCGGCAAGGCGGTCTGCGGCATCACCAGCCAGCCGACCGTGAACGCGATCGAGAAGCTCGGCGTGGGCTACTCCGCCATCGACCTGTCGACGGGAGCCGGCGTGCAGAAGTGGCTCGGCGGCGACTATCCGGCGGCGGGCGTGCTGGTCCGTGCCGAGTGGCTGAAGACGCACCAGAAGGTCGCCCAGGGCGTGGTCGACGCGATGGTCGCCACGCTGGAATGGATGAAGACTCACGATGCCGCTGCCGTGGCCAACGTCCTGCCGAAGGACTTCGTCAGCAACCCGCTGACCTCGAAGGCGGAATATGTCGCCGCGCTGAAGGCGGACTGGGGTCAGTACAACCTCGACGGCCTCGGCATCATGCCGAAGAGCGGCCCGCAGACCGTCTTTGACATCCAGAAGGCAGCCGGCAAGATCACCGGAAAGGTGGACCTCGCCAAGACCTTCACCAACGAATACGTGCTCAAGGCCAAGAAGATCGAAGGCATCATGTAGCCGGAGCCAGCCGGCGCGGTTCTGCCGCGCCGGACCGGCGCAAAATGAGAGGCGGCCTGCGGGCCGCCTTTTTCTTCGACGTCGCAGACAGCGGCGTGGCCAGGCGCGGCGTCGCCAGACCTTGCGCTCTCCTGTATGGTTCGGGCTGAAAGCCCTTCGGTTCATGCCGGCCCCAACAAACCGGGGCAAATGAGGGAGGGCGACCGCGGGCACAACCCGCGGTGAAAGGGAGGAGCGGGGGAGATCTGCCATGGCATTGCGTTTCGCGACGCCGGTGGTTGCAGCCGTTGCTGGCGTTCTGTCGTTCGCCACCGCGCATGCCGAGAATGTCTCGATCATGATCGGCGGCATCGAGAAGCAGATCTACCTTCCGGCGGTGCTTACCGAGAAGCTGGGCTACTTCGTGGACGAGGGCCTCGACGTCACGCTGCTCAGCGAGCCGGCAGGCGTTGAAGCGGCCGACGAGATGCTGGCCGGCGCCGTCCAAGGTGTGATCGGGTTCTACGACCACACCATCGACCTCCAGGCGCTCGGCAAATACACCGAGTCCATCGTACAACTGAGTCGCGTGCCCGGCGAGGTCGAGCTGGTTTCCACCGCGCATCCGGAAATCCGAACGGTCGCGGATTTCAAAGGCAAGCGCATCGGCGTGACTGGCCTCGGTTCGTCCACCGATTTCCTGACTCAATACATGCTGGTCAAGGCAGGCGTGAAGAGCAGCGAGGTGACACCGGTCCCGGTTGGCGCCGGCGACACCCTGATTGCGGCGATACAGCACGACCAGGTCCAGGCGGCGATGACGACGGAGCCGACCGTCTCACGCCTGCTCAAGACCGGAGAAGCCAGGATCCTGATCGACATGCGCGACGACGCCGGTACGACTGCGGCGCTCGGCGGCATCTATCCGGCCGCCTGCCTCTACATGGAGACCGCGTGGGTCGACACCCACAAGGAGACCGTGCAGAAACTGGCGAACGCTTTGGTCAAGACGATGCGTTTCATCCATACGCATAGCGCCGAAGAGATCACGGCGCTCATGCCCAGCGATTTCTACGTTGGCGATAAGGCCATGTACGTGAACGCGCTTGCGAGCGGGAAGGCGATGTTCACCGAAGACGGCCGCATGCCGGAGGGCGGGCCGGAAAACGTCCTGGTGGTGCTCTCAGCGATCAAATCGCGAGTCCACGACAAGCCGATCGATCTCTCGGGTACCTACACGACCGCGTTCGTGGACGCGGCCAACGCCAGCCCGTAGGTCACGCCCCGCCGGCAACCTGTGGCGGCTGCGGGTTCTGCGTGTCGGCGAGCGGCAATCGCACGACCACGCGAAAGCCCTTGCCCCCGGACGGTGGGGCGAGCTCGACCGCGCCGTCGAACATCTGGGCGATTTCGGCGACAATCGAAAGTCCGAGACCGCTGCCGGCCGCGCCGGCGTTGCGCCCGCGCCGAAATCGCTCGAAGAGTTCCGGCAATTCCTCTGCCGGTACGCCGGCACCGTTGTCGTCCACTGCGAGCACCGCCGCGTACGAGTCCCGTCGAACGGAGACCGTCGCGATTGTGCCGGCTCCTGCGTACTGGATGGCGTTGTCGATCAGGTTGTTGATCATTTCCCGCGCCAGCGCAGGAACTCGCTGTGACGTCACAACGGCCATCGGCCTGCAACACCAGCTCAACGCCGCGATCGAGCGCGCGCGGCGCCGCTTCGGCCACCGCATCGCGGGCGACGGAAGCCAGATCCACGCGCTCGCTTTGCAGCGAGGCGCGGTCGCTATCGACGCGACCAAGCGTGAGAAGCTGGTTCGTCAGGCGCGACATGGCGGTCAGGCTTTCGTCAATGCCCGCGAGTGCTGAGCCGCCTTCGGCTGCGTCATAGGTGCGCCGGGCGACTCCAATTTGTGTCTTCATGATCGTCAGCGGCGTGCGCAGCTGGTGGGCCGCAGTCTCGAGGAACCGTTTCTGTCGAATGAGCTGCTGGCTCAATCGTTCCATATGGTTGTTCAGGGCATCGACGAGCGGGCGAATCTCCGACTGCACGGACAGAGCGTCGAACGGCTCGAAGCGGTCGGCCGGTCGGCCCATGACCGCCGTTCGCAGGCGCAAGAGCGGACGCAGCTCGCGATTGATCCCGATCCAAATGGCCAAGGCAGCAGCCAGTATCAGCGCCGCCTGCTCGGCGAAGCCGCGCAGCCACAAGGCGCGGAACAGCTCGTATCGCGCCTTCTGGGTTTCCCCGACGATGACTGCGACCGTGACCGTCTCCGATGGAGTCACGACGGGCTGGCGCAGAACCACCGCGCGCATGTCCTCGGTTGTCCGGAAGGTTGTATCGAAGAAGCGAGATTCGAATTCGGGCGGCAGGGTGGCAGGCGGCGCGAGGCCGGGAAAGCCGGCGATCAGATCGTGCTGCGGGCCGATGACGGCATAGGCCACTTCGTCGTGGCTGTCGGAGGCGAACAGCTCCAATGCGGCGGGCGGGATGGCGCCGCCGATCTGCCCATCGCGATATTGCAACTGCTCGGCGATGATGCGCGCCGAGGCCGTCAGGTTGCGGTCCATCACCAGCGTCGCCTGGCGCATGGCACTGCCATAGGAGAGCCACACACTTACCGCCAGGATTGCGACAACAGGCACGACCAGCCACGCCATCAGATTGAGGCGCAGACTGCCGCCGCCACGTGCCGGTGCACTCAAGAGGGATCGAGCCTCAGCAGGTATCCCAGCCCGCGCAGCGTTGCGATCGAGACGCCGGAATTCTCGAGCTTCTTGCGCAACCGATGGACAAGCACTTCGATGGCGCTGAGATTGACGTCGTCGCCGAAGCCGTAGCTGCTTTCGAGCAGCATCTCCTTGCTGACTGTTGTACCTGCTCGCCGCAACAGAGTTTCGAGCAGGGCGTGCTCGCGCGGCGAAAGGTGCAGGCTTGTGCCGCCGATCGCGAACAGCCGGGTGTTCTGATCGAACGACAGCGATCCAAAGCGCAGCTCCGACTTCAACGTGGTGTTGGAGCGTCTGAGCAGGGCGCGCAGGCGCGCGTCCAGCTCCTCGACCTCGAACGGCTTGGTGAGATAGTCGTCCGCGCCGGCATCAAGTCCCTCAACGCGGCTCTGCACGGCGTCCTTGGCCGTCAGAATCAGTATCGGCGTTGAGAGAGCCGCGGCACGGACATGGCGAACCACGTCGATGCCGCTCATCTTGGGCAAGGCCAAATCGACGATCAGGAGGTCGTAAGTCTTGAGATCGGTGCCGTGGGCCGCACTTTCTCCGTCGTGAACGCAGTCGACGACATAGTTGCTGCCGCGCAGAAGCTTGGCGAGCCACTCAGCCAGTGTTTTGTTGTCTTCGACGATCAGAAGGCGCATCAATCGTTCGTTGTCTTGGTTGCCGCCGATACTGTACGCGCTCTGCGGTACGGCAACCATCTCCCTTGAGCAGCCGTTCTCGCTCGTTTCGGCGCGGATTGCACAAACGGTCAACGACAGGCCTCTCCGAGACGAGGCTCGCTTCTGCAATGTCACATCACCACTGAGCGCATTGCTACAGTGCCGCTTCTTGTGCCTTTTTCAACGCCTATTCGCGACGGTTCACCATTGCTCGGCACCTCGCGCCGCGTTCGAAGGGCCGCGCAAACTCTCCGCTAGCCGGCCTCTTGCCGAGAGGCCGAACCCCGGCGCCGATCACCAAGGCAACCAGATCGGATCGCCCCTGTCGCGCCGGTCACGCTTGCCAAGGTCGCCCCCGTGGGCGTTATTGGCTGGACCTATCGCACCTCAAGCAGGAAGCTCGTGGTCGGCGTCGGGATACCGCCGGATAATGCGACTGTCGAGGGTGTCGACGGGAAGGGTCCAGGGTGGAGGTCCAAACCATCGCCGGTGGTCTCCCTGAAAGCGGAGCGGTACGCCCCTTCCTCGCCACCCGAGTTGCGCTGCAAGAGAGGGACACGTGCATCACATCGTATTTCTCGATCGCGGAACCATCGCGCCGCAAATCCGGTTGAGGGCGCCGGCCTTCACGCATACGCTCGTGGAGCACCAGCGGACCGCACCGGAAGAGGTCGCCGAGCGTCTGGCCGGCGCCACCATCGCCATCACCAACAAGGCGCGGATCACGGGCGAGGTCATGAAGACCCTGCCCGACCTGAAGCTGATTGCCGTCGCCGCGACCGGCACCGACTGCGTCGACAAGGCCTATTGTCGGGAGCATGACATCGTGGTCAGCAATATCCGCGGCTATGCGCTGGCCACCGTGCCCGAGCACACCTTCGCCCTGATGCTGGCGCTCAGCCGCTCCATCGTTCCGTTTCGGGCGGATGTCATCGCCGGAGCGTGGCAGAGATCGGGGCAATTCTGCTTCTTCGACCACCCCATTCACAGCCTCGCCGGCGCCCGCCTCGGCATCATCGGCGAAGGCGTCCTCGGCCAGCGGGTGGCGGAGATCGCCAAGGCGTTCGGGATGATTCCGATGTTCGCCGCGCACAAGGGCAAGAGCGGCCTCGGGCCGCTCTACACGCCGTGGCAGGACGTGCTGGAGACCAGCGACATCATCACGCTCCACAGCCCGCTGCTGCCCGAGACCAGAGGCATGATCGGGCTGGCCGAATTCAGACAGATGAAGCGCCGGCCACTCATCATCAACACCGCCCGCGGCGGCCTTGTGGTCGAGGAAGATCTGGAGAAAGCTCTGGACGAGGGCCTGATCGGCGGTGCCGCCTTCGACGTTGCCACAAGCGAGCCGCCGGCTGCGGACGATCCGCTCATGCGCATCGCCACACGCCCCAATGTCATCATCACGCCGCACATCGCCTGGGCGGCCGACGAGGCGCAACAGGCGCTCGCCGACCAACTGATCGACAACATCGAGAACTTCGTGAAGGGTGAGCCCACCAATCTCGTGACGGGAGCCTACTGACCGGGAGCGGGATCGATGCTTTGGCCCAGCAAAGCCCCAACAAGTGGAAGACGGACATGAAATCGCTGGTTCTGGAAGAGATCAAGACGCTGTCGCTGAGGGATTTCCCGGTCGAACAGGAGGAGAGCCTGGGCCCGCGCGACGTGCGCATCAAGCTCGACACCGTCGGCATCTGCGGTTCCGACGTCCACTACTACGTCCACGGCAAGATCGGCCCCTTTGTGGTCAAGGCGCCGATGATCCTCGGCCATGAGGGCGCCGGCGTCGTGATCGAGGCCGGCGACGCGGTCACCTCGCTCAAGGTCGGCGACCGGGTGTGCATGGAGCCGGGCATTCCAGATCCCAACAGCCGCGCCACCCGGCTCGGCATGTACAACATCGATCCGGCGGTGCGCTTCTGGGCGACGCCGCCCGTGCACGGCATCCTGCGCCCGACGGTCGTCCACCCGGAGGGCTTCACTTTCAAGCTGCCCGACAACGTGTCCTTCGCCGAGGGCGCGATGGTGGAGCCGCTGGCGGTCGGCGTCCACGCCGCCACCAAGGCTGCGATCAGGCCGGGCGACGTCGCGCTCATCATGGGCGCCGGGCCGATCGGTCTGGTGACGGCGCTGGCCGCGCTCGCTGCCGGCTGCGCCCGGGTCTATGTCTCTGACATCGCCGAGGCCAAGCTGGAAATCGCGGCGAGCCTCGGGCCGATCACGCCGATCAACGCCGCCAGAGAGGACGTTGCCAAGCGGATCCTGGCCGAGACCGACGGCTGGGGCGTCGAGATCGTGTTCGAGGCGACCGGCAGCCCGAAGGCCGCCGCCACAATCTTCGAACCGCTCTGTCCCGGCGGGCGCGTCGTCTTGATCGGCGGGCAATCCGAGCCGATCGCCTACGACGCCGGTGCCGCAATGGTGCGCGAGGCGCGGGTGGAAAACATCTTCCGCTACGCCCATGTTTTCCCGCGCTGCGTGGCGATGCTGTCCTCGGGGGCGATCGACGTGAAGCCGCTGATCACCCGTACCTTTGCGTTCGACGACAGCGTGCACGCCTTCGAAGTGGCGGCATCGGCGCCGCCCAGCGACGTCAAGATGCAGATCGCCTTGCCACAGTAGGGAGCGCGACCGCGCCGGTGCTGGAGCCGCCGGTCTGATCTATGGTAAGACCAATACCGTCAGAGGCGACTTGCCGCCTCGATTGCATGAACGCTCGGCGCGGGCCCGCCTTGTCCGGGTGGTGCGCTCACTCGGGGCACGGTAATCCTGCATGACAAAAGGCATCTCGGTCGCACGTCTCGCAGCGCCTGAGACGACCGGCTACGAACGCGTCGTCGCCTTCGTTCGCGAGCAGCTGATCTCGGAAAAGCTGAAGGTAGGGGACCGCCTCCTTTCCGAACGTGATCTTGCCGCCGCCCTCGGAGTTAGCCGGCCGGTGGTGCGCGAGGCGCTGCGCGCCCTGGCTGCGATCGGCGCGGTCGAGGTCCGCCGAGGCCACGGCACGATCGTGCGGCGGCCGGATTTCACCATGCTGGGCGAGTTCTTCACCCTGGCGCTGGCGCAGGAACCGAATGCCGTCGACGACGTCATGCAGGCGCGCATCGCCATAGAGCGTCAGGCCGTGCGGCTCGCCTGCGGCAAGGCGACACCGTCCGACGTCGATGGCCTCGGCCGTGCCTTCAAGCGGATCGTCCAGACGATCGACGACCCGGTGCGCGGCGGCAGGGCCGACTACGCCTTCCACACCGCGCTGGTGACCGCCGCCCATTCGCCGACGCTCTCGATCATCTATACGGCCATATCGGACCTGCTTCGCCGTTCCCACACGGAACGCCGCGCGGAGATCATGAAGGTCGACGGCATCACCGATTTTCTGATCGACCACCACGGCCGCATCCTGTCGGCGGTGGCCGACCGCGATGCGACGCGCGCCGATCAGCTCCTGCTCGAGCATTTCGACCTCGGCGCAGCGTTCCGTCGCCGCGCCAGCCTTCAAGGCGCGGTGAGCCAGGTCGCCAACGGTCCTCGCGGCCGGGCAGCAGCCCGGCCGGCGAAACCAGCGCGCGGCAGGGGCGTCAGTCCGTCCGGCTGGTCAGGCGATCGTAGGTCCTGAACAGCGCCTGGTGTCCGTCGCCGCCCTCGCCGTGGGCGCGTGTTTCGAGATAGAGCGCCGTCACCAGCGCCAGGCCGGGAAGCGGCACGCCCTTGGCGAAAGCGGCGTCGTTGGCGAGCTTCAGGTCCTTCAGCATCAGATCGATGCGGAAGCCGGGCTTGGTATCGCCCGCCAGAACCTTCGGTGCCAGATTTTCAAGCATCCACGAACCCGCCGCGCCCGGCTTGAGCGCCGCCACCAGGCGCTCGAGGTCGACGCCGTGGGTGCGGCCGAGCGCCAGCGCCTCGCACATGGCCTGGATGTGGCTTGCCACCATCAGCTGGTTGCAGGCCTTGAACACTTGGCCCGCACCGCTGCTTCCTGCATGCAAGATCGTCTTTCCCATGCAGGCGAGCACCGGTTCCGCGCGGGCGAACGCCGCCGCATCGCCGCCGACCATGATCGACAGAGTGCCCTTCTCAGCACCGACCACGCCACCGCTCACCGGCGCATCGAGGAGGGCGATGTTGCGCTTCGCCAGCAACGCGCCGATCTCGTTGGAGGCGGCCGGTGCAATGGTGCTCATGTCGATGGCGAGCGCCCCGGACGGCAACGCGGCCGCCAGACCGCCGTCGCCGAGATAGACCGCCCGCACATCCGGCGTATCGGGCAGCATTGTGATGGCCACGGCCGCTTCGGCCGCAGCCTCCGCAATGCTCTCGGCGGTGGCGAATCCTTCCTTGGCCAGCGACGCCCGCATCTCGGCGCGGGCGTCGAAAGCGACGATCGAAACGCCGGCGCTCTTGAGGTTCCGCACCATCGGCAAGCCCATTGCCCCGGTGCCTATGAAGGCGACCTTGCCGATTGCCTGAACGTCTGCGGTCATGGCTTCCAACTCCTCCGTGAATGGTGCGCCGGCCGGTCGCCAGGTTCGTCCTGACCCGGGGCCTGCCTACGTCACCAGTTCGAGCATCAGGCCCCAGTCGCGGTCGTCCGGCCGCTCCGGCAGATGCAGCAGCGAGCTTGGCTGGACGGTGATGGGATCGCCCGGAGCCTGCCAGACGCCTTCGCGCGGATCGAACCAGCTCGGCCGATAGGTCGCAGCGGGCAGCGCGCCGCGGACGATCGCCTTCCGTTCGCCGCCTTCCTCGAAGTAGAGCAGAAACCAGTCCCGCTCCGGCGACCGCGCGCAGTAGGACCAGCCCTTGAGAGCAACCGTCTCGCCGGTCTTGTTGGGAATCACCAGCTCCGAATCGGGCTCCAGCGCGCGGAAGCGCGTGCCGCGCACGAAGGCAAAGGTCTTCAGGTGGCGCACCTGATCGGCCGTCTTCCACTGGAAGGCGTCCCACATCTTGTGCAGCGACTCGTCCTCGGTGTCCGACTGCCAGATGCCCTCGCAGCCATAGATGAACCCGGCGAAGCCGCCGGAGAGAAAGCTGCCGTAAAGAGCGGAGCGGACATAGGTGCGGTCGTCCTCACTGTCCGCCGGCACGCGCAGCGGATAGGGCTCGCCGAGCTGATGCAGGCCCGAATAGTAGGGCTCGCCGTTGAGCGCCGGCTTCTTCGGCTCGGAACGGTGGATTTCCGTCAGGTACCAGTAGGTGTGGTGCTCTCGCACATTGCCCATCTGATGCAGGTCGAGCCAGTGGCACTGTTCCGGCCCGCCGAAATTGACCAGTGTCGACGGGTTGGGGTTGGCCGAGAGCATGGTGCCGAAGGGCAGCTTGCCCCAGCGGTCGACGACCAGATTGCAGGCCTGATTGTATTCATCCGCCGTGATCGTCTGCTCGTAGTAGTCGTAATGGATGGGCGACAGGATCGTGACGTTCGCCTGTAGACGCGTGAACAGGTAGTGGACGTAGCGGGAATAGGAGATTGGCCAGTCGTAGAACGTCTTCCAGGCCTGGCCGGTATCGCGCCGCGAGGCCTCGATGAAGGGCACGAAGCCGAGGCCGTTCAGATAGTCGATCTTGCGGTCGAGAACCTTGAAGTACTCGGGATTGATCCGGTCGACGTCCGGAAAGACGTCCTCGAAGCCGGGCACCTTGCCGGGGAATGCAAACGGCCGGCCGCCCTCGTTGTGCATGTCCTTGGCGCTTTGCGTGCCCGGCTGGCCCCAGGCAGCGCGGACCCAGGTGCCGTCGGCCATCTGCAGGGCGCGTGGCTTGCCGTCGTTCGCCCAGGCCGGCTGGATCGCCATGATGGCGGCGGAGTTGAACCCCTGCGCCTTGCGATAATGGGCGTAGTCGTTGAGCGTGGCGCCCTTCGCCAGCGGCTTGGGATCGTCCGTCTCGCCGAGCGGGAAGCGGAAGCTCGGCACCGACCACCAGGTGTCGCCCAGCAGGAAGAACGGCGTGCCGTCGGCATATTGCAGGCCGCGCCCGTCGGGTGTCGCCCCGACCATGCCGCGGCGGTTGGGATTCTCGGCCAGGTCAGCTTCGCTCCACGGCACCGCCTCGAAACTGCCGCTCTTGCCGGAAAGCCCGCTATCCTCCGGCGCGCTGCCTGAGCGCCAGCGCCAGGTTCCCGGCGCCGTGGCCATGACGCGCACGACGAATTCGTCACCGCCGTCCCAGAAGCCGTAGACTCGCTTGGCGAAGCCCGGACCTTCCAGATCGACCCAGACCTCTACTTCCGTGTAGGGGTTCTGGTAGGTGCCGGCCGAGCTGAGCGGGATATCGACTTTCGTCCAGACGTGACGGCGGTCCATGGGCGTTTCCTGTTCTTGTTGGTTGCCGGAGCTGGCCGTCCCGTATCGTGCGGCCGCCGGCTTCAAAAGGCACGAAGGCGCGCTACGCATGCGCGCCCCCGTTCCGGTGAGCTACGGGAGGGGTACGCGTCGGCTCACCAGGGCCTTTCTTCCAGCTCCACGGTCCTGTCGTAGGGCATGCCAAGCTTCTCGTAGAAGGCGCGGCGCATGCGGCGGTCCTTGTCCTGGACCATCCAGGCGCGCTTGGCGATCTCGTCGGCGTCCTCCATCGGCACGACAACGATGCCGTCGTCGTCGGCGATGATGCCGTCGCCGGGACGCACCAGCACGCCGCCGCAGTTGATCGGCTGGTTGACGCTCGCCAGCTGCAGACGGCCGGCCATGTGGCGCATGGAGCGGATGGTGCAGAACACCGGCGACTTCTGATTGATGCACTCGTTCGAGTCGCGGCAGGCGCCGTCGATGATGAAGCCGACGGTGCCCTTGATCTTGGCGTCGAGCACGTTGTTGGAGCCGAGCAGGCCGCAGCGCGACTGCTGGGTATTGATTACCTGGACCTCGTCCGGGGCGCCCATGGAATTGCCGCCCGTCCACAGGGCGTCTGGCGTCGGCTTGCCGTCCGGTCCTTTCTTGTACTGGCGGTCGTCGAAGTCCTCGTAGGACATGCGCGGGATCGGGGTGTTGATGACGTTGTACTCGGCGGTGGCGGCAATCCCGGCGAAGAAGATGCCGGGAAAGAGCGGGCGCAGCCGCGGGTCCATTTCGTAGGTATTCATGTGACCCAGCGAATCGAGCGCATCGGTGACGTCTGAGGTGCGCACCCGGCGCAGAATCTCGAGGGTCTGCTTGCTGACGGCCATCGTTTTTTCCTTGGCGTTTCCGGAAGAAGGTACTGGTTTCGCACGCGCGGCGGCGGCAGGGCCACTAGCGTTTGCGGAGCAGCGCTATAACGCTGCGCTATAGCTCGTGCGGGCTACGCGGCGGTGGGGCGCGCGTGCCACCAGGACTCCGCGGCTTCGCTGCGCAGCTGGCTTGCCGCCAGGCGCGCGATCTCGCGCGACGCCTTGGTCAGCGGACGGTTGTCGGCATGGGCGAGCGACACGGTGCGCTCGATGGTCGGGCGGACGATGCGCGCGGTCACCAGCGGCGGCGACAGGCGCCCGTGGCGGAGCGCCGCAAGCGACAGGATGGTCATGCCGTGGCCGCGCTGCACCAGCCGCTGAATCTGGAGAAAGGCGTCGATCTCCAGGGCAACGCGCGACGACACCCCGTGGCGGCGGAGATGGTGGTCTATGAGCGAGCGCAGGCCGTGGCGCTCGGTCGGCAGGATCAGCGGAACGCCGGCAAGCTTTTCCATAGGCACCTCGCCGCGCGAATTCTTCAGCGGCGCGAGATCGGCCTCGTCGGCCGCCGCGACGTGAAGATCCTCGGTGAGGAGCTTATCGGTCTGAACGCCCGAGATCGGGCTGTCGACGAAGACCAGGCCGAGATCGAGCTGTCCGCTGCGCAGCCACTCGATGATGTAGCCGGTCATGCTCTCGACGATGCGCAGGCGGACGTTGGGCAGCTTTTTCAGTGTCGCCTCGACCAGGGGAACCGAAAGCACCGAGGAGAGCGAGGTGGGCACGCCGAAGGTCACGGTGCCGACCGGGCTGACGGCGTGGCGGCGCAGTGATTCGCGCGCCGTCTCTTCCGAATTCAGGATGAGCCGCGCATGGACGAGCAGCTCCTCGCCCTCTTCGGTCAACACCACACCGCGCGGCCGCCTCTCGAACAGCGCCACGCCGAGATCGTCCTCCAGCGACCGGATGCGGACGCTGATCGACGGCTGCGCCACATGCAGCTTGTCCGAGGCGGCGAGGATGGACCCGCTCTCGGCGACGGCCACGAAGTAGCGCAGGTCGCGAAAATTCAGCATTGCCCGGTCCACCTACGCCTTTCGGCTGCCGGCCGGAAGAGAGCCCGCATAGTGACACGAAAATAGCGTCTTCTGACGGTCCGGAAACCGGGAGCGGTCAAGACGGCTTGCGAGCGGTGACGCGGGCGTGTCGTTTCAGCAGGTCGCGGGCCTGCTCGACGATCGGGCGGTCGACCATGCGCCCGCGGTGGCTGACCGCACCCTGGCCGGCGCGTTCGGCCGCCTCGTAGGCCGCCACGATCGCCTCGGCGTCGGCGACCTCAGCGGCCGAGGGGCTGAAGGCGGCGTTGAGGATGGGCACCTGTTTGGGGTGAATACAGAAACCGCCGGCAAAGCCGAGTTGCCGGGCCCGCTCCGCCGTCTGGCGGAAGCGGTCCTCATCCTGATAGTCGGCGACCGAGCCGATATAGCCGATGGGCAGGATTCCGGCTGCACGGGCCGCGGCCACCGCCTGCACGTTGGGGATGTAGAGGGCGTCGGCGACCGGTCGCATGCCCATGTCGAGGGCGAAGTCCTCGGCGCCGACAGTGAGCGCCACCACCCGCCCGGAGGCGGCGGCGATATCGGCCATGTTGATGAGGCCCTGCGCCGTCTCGATCATGACCACGAGGCGCGTATGTCCCGGCGCCAGGCCACGCTCGGCCTCGAGTTCGTCGAGGATCTCGCCGACCGCGCGCACATGGGAGGCATCGGGCACCTTGGGCAGGTTCAGTGCGCTCACCGCCGGGCCGACCGCGGCTTCGATGTCGCGCACGGCCATGCGCCACGGCCGGTTGATGCGGACCACCACTTCCACGCCCTCACCGGCGAGGCGCCCGGCAGCGGCCGAGACGGCGGCGCGCGCCTCTTCTTTGCGCGCGGACGGGATGGCGTCTTCGAGGTCGAGCTGGATGCAATCGGCGCCGCGCGAGGCTGCACCGGCGAGGAACTTCTCGCTCAGCACCGGCACGAAGAGCATCGAGCGCCACAGCGGCAGTGCACGACCCGTCAAGCGACCGATTCCTTGCGTGGTGCGCCGAGGCCGAGCTCCGCGACGATCTCCTCGGTATGCTCGCCGAGCTTCGGAGCCGGCCGGCGGAACGTGCCCGGCGTGCGGCTGAGGCGCGGCACGATCTCGTGCATGGGCACAGACCCCAGGTCCTCGTCCTCCAGCTCGGTCAGTGCGCCGCGACCTGTCACATAGGGGTGCGTCATCAGGTCGGCCATGGAAACGACCGGTGCCACAGGAACCCCGGCCGCGCCGAACGTGGCCAGGTTCTCCGCCAGGCTGCTTTGAACGACATGGGCGCCGATGATGGCGTCGAGTTCGTCGCGGTTGGCGACACGGTCGTCATTGGTGCGGAAGCGTGGATCGGTTTTGAGGTCCGGCCGTCCGATGGTCTCCATGATGCGCTCGGCCATCGACTGCATCGAGCCGGACATGGCCAGGTAGCCGCCGTCGGAGCAGGCATAGACGTTGCGCGGCGCGGTGTGCGGCGCCTGGTTGCCGGAGCGCATCGTCACCGTGCCGGTCGCCCGGTACTTCACGGCCTCGCTTGCCAGCAGCGACAACATGGGCTCGAACAGCGACAGGTCGATCACCTGGCCCGGGCCGCCCCGTTCGACCACGCGCAGCGCCGTCAGCGTCGCGAAACTGCCGTAGATGCCAGAAACCATGTCGGCCAGCGCGAGCGGCGGAAGCACCGGCGGACGGTCGGCAAAGCCATTGAGATGGGCGTAGCCCGACATCGCTTCGACCAGCGTGCCGAAGCCAGGACGGTCGCACCACGGGCCGTCCTGTCCCCAGCCGGAAATGCGCAGGATAACCAGTCCGGGGTTGATGGCATGCAGCCTGTCCGGGCCGTAGCCCCATTTTTCGAGAGTGCCCGGAATGAAGTTCTCGACCAGCACCTGGGCGCTGGCGATCAGGGCCTGGAAGACGCCGCGACTGTCCTTGCGGATGTCGAGCGCAATCGAACGCTTGTTGCGTGCATAGACCTTCCAGAACGTCTCGATGCCGTCGGCGCGCCACTTCCTCAGGTCGTCGCCGTTCTGCGGATGCTCGATCTTGATGACATCCGCACCATAGTCGGCGAGCAGCAGCGTGCTCATGTTGCCCGCGACCAGGCGCGACAGGTCGAGCACCCGCACGCCGTCGAGCGGCCCGCGATCGTCAGGATTGAAGTGTCGTGTCGCCCCCATGGTGCCTCACACCAGCTCGATGACCGGCTTGATTTCCTCAAACCGCATCATTCGGGTCAGCGCCTCGTTCACCTGGTCGAGGCGATAGCGGTTGGAGATCATGTCAAGGAAGGGAATGTCGTCGATGTGCCGGGAGACGAAGGTCAGCGCCTTCCAGTAGCTGCGTGCATCGCCGGAGAAGGCGCCGATGACCCGGATGTTCTTCTTGACGATGGTCGAAGGCTTGATCTCCGTCGCGCCTTCGCCAAGCTGACCGACGATGAGATATCGTCCGCCCTTGCGCACGATTTCGAGGCCTTCGCCGAACGCCGCGGGATGGCCGGTGAACTCCATGACCACGTCGGCGCCGCGCCCGTCGGTCGCCTCACGTATGGCGGCAAGCCGTGTCGCCGCGTCATGCCTCTCGATGGAGATGGTCTCAGTGGCGCCGAAGCGGTCCGCGATTGTCAGACGCTCGTCCGGCGCCCCGATCACGATCACACGGCGCGCGCCCGCCGTTGCGGCAAGCGCGGTTGCGAGCAGGCCGAGCGGTCCGGCGCCCTGGATCGCCACCGTCTCGTCGGGCGTGATGCCGCCGAGATTGTCGAAGGCGTTCATCACCGAACGGAAGGCGCAGCTCGACAAGCTGGCGAGTTCGTTGGGGACGTTGTCGGGAACGCGGATGCGGCCGGACTCAGGCAGCACATAGCCGTATTCGGAAAAGCCGCCGAGCAGATAGGGCGGCTTCTCCATGTTCTCGAACATGTAGGCGCGGCGGTTGTCGCACAGCGTCGGCTGGCGCGCGATCGTGCAGTAGTAGCAGTGGCCGCAGGCCGTGTGGGTCCACACGATGCGGTCGCCCTGGCGCAGTTTCTGGCCAACGCTATCGCGCTCTGTGCCGGGGCCCATGGCGACGATCCGCCCGACCATCTCGTGGCCGAGGATGACCGGCAGATCGACTTTCAGCGCCAGCGATCCCTGCCACAAATGCACGTCGGTGCCGCAGATCGAGCAGGCCTCGGTGCGCACGAGGAGCGCGCCGGGCTCGATCTCGCGCGGCACGGGCACTTCTTCGATCTTCAGCGCTTCGCCGAAGTGTCGGAGCACGGCGGCGCGAGAGTGATGCGGCAGGGTGGTCATGCAAGCTTTCCCCTCGGTGTCGAGACGGGGTCCGATGGGGGCCCGAGGCGCCCCCATCGGGCCCGACCGGCCTTAGCCGTGGTTGAACACCACGGTCTTGGCGACGGTGAATTCGCGTAGCGCCTCCATGCCCTTCTCGCGGCCGTGGCCGGAGCGGCGAAAGCCGCCGAAGGGCAGCTCGATGCCACCGCCGGCGCCATAGCCGTTGATGAACACCTGGCCGGTGCGCACGCCCTTGGCCATGCGCATCTGGCGCGCCCCGTTCTCTGTCCAGATGCCCGAGACCAGCCCGTAATCGGTGCCGTTGGCAAGACGGATGGCGTCGGCCTCGTCGTCGAAGGGGGTCGCCGCCAACACCGGGCCGAACACCTCTTCCCGCGCCAGCTGGTTGTTCTCCGGCACCAGCGTGTAGAGCGTCGGCGGCACATAATAGCCGCTTGCCTGCGCCCGCGGGTCGATGGTGCCGGTAGCAACCGTGGCGATGTGGTCGGTCCTGGCGCGCTCGAAGAAGCTCTCGACGCGCGCCTTCTGTTTGGCGGTGATCACCGGTCCGCAATCGAGGTCGAGGTCGTGCGGCCCCACCTTCAGCTTGCTGAAGCGCTCGGCCAGCAACGTCATGAAGGCGTCGTAGATCGACCGCTGCACCAGGACGCGGCTGCCGGCCGAGCAGGTCTGGCCGGCATTCTGCACGATGGCGTTGGTGATCACCTGCGCCGCCTTCTCCTGGTCGGCGTCGGCAAAGACGATCTGCGGGCTCTTGCCGCCAAGCTCCAGCACGCAGGGGGCGTGATGGACGGCGGCTGCCTGCTGCACCAGCGTGCCGACCTCCGGCGAGCCGGTAAACGAGATGAGGTCGACGTCGGGATGGGCGGAGAGCGCCGCGCCGGCTTCCTCGCCGAGCCCGGTGACGACGTTGATGGCGCCCGGCGGAAAGCCAGCTTCCTGAGCCAGTTCGGCAAGGCGCAGCACCGACAGGCAGGCTTCCTCGGCCGGCTTCATCACCACCGCATTGCCGGCGGCCGTCGAGGCGCCGATCGTGCGCCCGAACATCTGCGCCGGGTAGTTCCATGGAATGATGTGGGCGATGACCCCGCGCGGCTCGCGCAGGATCATCACCTGATAGCCGTTGAGGAAGGGAATGGTGTCGCCGTGGATCTTGTCGGCGGCACCGCCGTAGAACTCGAAATAGCGGGCGCAGGCGGTGATATCGTTGCGCGCCTGTTTCATCGGCTTGCCGGTGTCCATGGCCTCGAGCGCGACGAGCTCGTCGAAATGGTCGAGGATCAGACCGCCCAGCTTGGTCAGCAGCCGGCCGCGGTCGACCGCTGCCGTGCCGCCCCACACGCCCTCGAAGGCGTGGCGCGCCGCCTTGACGGCCCGGTCGATGTCTTCGCTTGCGCCGCGCGCGATCTGCGCGATCTCGCTGCCGTCGGAAGGACCGTAGAGGGGAAGCGTCTCCCCGCTCGCCGCACCGATCCATTCGCCGTCGACCAATACCTGCTGGAAGCCCATGGTGTTCACGCTGTTGCGCGGGGCTACGCCCGCTATGACCGAACCACAGATCGCACAGCCGCAGCACAACCAACAACTAGCGTCTGGCGACCTTCTCTATAGTGCCGCTCTATAGCTTGAGAGCGGCGCGTTCCGGCGCTCCTGGGGCGCCGTTAATCCCAGATCGCCGCATTCGAGGTGGCGTCGAAGAAGTGCAACCGCTCGATGTCCACGGCAAGCGTGACCGACTGGCCTTCGGCGACCCGGCTCTTCGGCGTCAGGCGGGCGATGCCGCGGCCGCCGCCGGTCTGCTCGACGTTGAGTTCCTGCAGGGCGTCGGAACTTCTGATGAGGACGCCTTCCGCGTCGAGGCTGAAATGCACGATGATGTCGGAGCCCAGCGCCTCGACGAGATCGACGTCGATGGTGATGGTGCTGTCGGGCGGGTTTGGGTGGAGGGTGGCGTCGGAAAGGTCCTCCGGGCGCACGCCGAGGATGATGCGGTTGCCGGCATGGCGGGCGAGGCCGGGCCGCGTTTCCAGCGTCGCCAGCGGAATTGTCAGATGGTTCGAGCCGATCCTGAGCGGCATGCCGTCGGCGCCCGCCGGGCCGGCTTCGGCGTAGTAGAGGTTCATCGTCGGCGAGCCGATGAAGGTCGCGACGAAGGTGTTCTTCGGCCGGTTGTAAATGAGGTCTGGCGTATCGACCTGCTGGAGGATGCCGTCGCGCAGCAGCACGACGCGGTCGCCCATGGTCATCGCCTCGGTCTGGTCGTGGGTGACGTAGACCGTGGTGACGCCGAGCCGGTGCTGGATCCGGGCGATCTCGGCGCGCATCTGCACGCGCAGCTTGGCATCGAGGTTGGACAGCGGCTCGTCCATCAGGAACACCGCCGGCTTGCGCACGATGGCGCGGCCCATGGCAACCCGCTGGCGCTGGCCGCCGGAGAGCTGGCCGGGACGCCGCTTGAGCAGGTCTTCGAGCTCGAGGATGCGCGCCGCCTCGCGCACGCGCTGGTCGATCTCGGCCTTCGGCCGCTTCTGGATCTGCAGGGCGAAGGCGATGTTGTCGTAGACCGACATGTGCGGATAAAGCGCATAGTTTTGGAAGACCATGGCGATGTCGCGGTCCTTGGCGTGTACATCGTTCATGACCTCGCCGTCGATGAGCACCTCACCGCTGGTGATCTCTTCCAGGCCTGCGATCATGCGAAGGGCCGTCGACTTGCCGCAGCCCGAGGGGCCGACCAGGACGAGGAACTCGCCGTCCTCGATATCGATGCTCAGGTTGCTGACGGCCATCAGGGCGCCGTTGCCGTAGTTCTTGGTAAGTTTGTCGAGTACTACCGTGGCCATTCAAACCTCCCGCACGCCTACTTGAAGCCCTGGGTTGCCACGCCCTGCACCAGGTAGCGCTGGGAGGCGATGAAGAATCCGAAAACCGGGCCGATCGCCAGTGTCGCCATGGCGAACATGGCGCCGAAGTCGGATTGCCCGCCGCCGGTATCGACGAACATGCGCAGGGCCAGCGGCACGGTCATGCGGGAAAGGCCGGACAGGTAGATGAGCTGGCCGAGAAAGTCGTTGTAGGAATTGATGAACGTGAAGATCGACGTCGTCACGATCGCCGGCACGCACAAGGGAAGGATGATGCGCGTGAAGCGCTGCCAATAGGAAGCGCCGTCGATCATCGCCGCCTGCTCGAGTTCGATCGGCAGGGTGCGCATGAACTGCACCATCAGGAAGATGAAGAAGGCGTCGGTCGCCAGGAACTTCGGCACGACCAGCGGCAGCACCGTGTTGACCCACCCGATCTTCACGAAGGCGATGTACTGCGGGATCAGCTGGGCGTGGATCGGCAGCATGATCGAACCGACCATGATTGAGAACCACAGCCACTTCAGGCGGAAGTTCAGCCGGGCGAAGGCGTAGCCGGCCAGGCTGCAGGCGAGCACGTTGCCGACCACCGACAGCGCGCAGATGATGAACGAGTTGATGTAGAAGGTGGAGAAAGTGATGCTGCCGAAGAATTTCCAGCCGGCGATGTAGTTGTGCAGGGTCCAAGTCTTCGGGATGAGGCCGCTGCCAGCGAAGATCTCCGATTGCGGGCGAAACGAGGCCATGACCATCCAGACCACGGGATAGAGCATGATCGCCGCCAGCAAGATGAGCCCGGCGTGGGCGAGAGCCGCGCGCCCCGGCGTCAGCGTCGTCCGCGCACGGGCCTTCTTGCTGCGCAGGGGGGGTGGATTCGTAGCCTGATCAGTCATTGCCATAATACACCCAGTACCGGGCCGACCAGAAAAGGAGGGCCGTGAAGACGGCGATGACCACCAGCAGCAGCCAGGCCATGGCCGAGGCGTAGCCCATGTCGAGATGCACGAAGGCGCGCTGGTAGAGGTAGAGCGTGTAGAGCAGGGTGCTGTCCGCAGGTCCGCCGGTGCCGTTCGACACCACGAAGGACTGCGTGAACGCCTGGAAGGCGTGGATCATGGTGAGCACGACGTTGAAGAAGATGACCGGGGTCAGCAGAGGCAGCGTGATGCGGCGGAACTTGGTGATCGCCGAGGCGCCGTCGATCGAGGCGGCCTCGTAGAGCGAGGTCGGTATCTGCCGGAGGGCGGCGAGGAAGATCACCATGGGCGCGCCGAACGTCCACACGCCGAGGCTGACCAAAGTCCAGGGCGCCGTGGAGGGCGTCGTCACCCAGCTCGCGCCGGGAATGCCGAAGATCGCCAGGAGGTCATTGAAGACGCCTGCCGAGCCAAACACCTGGCGCCACAGGAGGCCGATGGCGACGCTCGATCCGATAAGCGAGGGGATGTAGAAGATCGACCGGTAGATCGCGAGGCCCGACAGGCCGCGGTTGAGCACGGCGGCAACCGCCAGCGACATCACCAGGACGAGCGGAACGTCCCATCCGACATAGAAAAATGTCACCTTCACCGCGGGCCAGAAGTCCGGGTCCTGCGTGAACATGTAGATGTAGTTTTCCAGGCCCACCCAGCGTGGCGGCTTGAGGATGTTGTAGCGGGTGAAGGATAGGTAGAGCGACACCAGCACCGGGCCGAGCGTGATCGCGACGAGCCCGACGAACCACGGCAACAAGAACAGGTGCGCGACCCGGTTTTCGAGTTGCTTGGGGGTCAGTCTGGAGCGTCTGCGAGCCGCCATGGCCGGCTGGCTTTTCCCATCTTTGGTCGGCGCTTCCGACAGAGCGTCCTCGATTCTTGCCACGGATGCTCTCATGGTCCGATCGGGATGGATCATCATAGGCCTCTTCGGCCGGCACCGAGGATGGCGCCGGCCGAAAATGCACGATCAGCGCATGAGGCTCTTGACCTGCTTGATCATGGCATCGGCTCCCTCATCGGGTGTCAACTTGCCGAAGGCTACGAACTCGTAGTTCGACATGAGCGCCTGATTGAGGGCCTGATAGCCGCCGCTCGGATAGTACGCCGCGTGGGCCGTGGTGCGACCACCTGGAAGACCTTGACGAGCTGGCGCTGTCCTTCTGTCAGCTTCGGGTCGTTCCCCTGCTTCTCCTGAACCTATCGACCGAAACCACGCCGTTGTCCGAAGGTAGATGTCGGCGGCCTGTTCGTTCTCCAGGAAGAAGTTCGACCACGCGGCGGCGATCTTGGTGCCGTTTTCGTCGCAGGAAGCACCGATCGCGAAGCCGTTGGTGCCGATGTCGTCGCCGCGCCCTGCGGACCGACTGGATAGGTGTGGATGACGAGTTCCTCGCCCGGTGCGGCCGGCGAGCACGCGATTGTGCGCGTCGAGCTGGTTCGCCGGGCGCCCGTCGAAGGCCACCTCGCCCTTGGCCAGCAATGTCTCGTCGATGATGTTGTCCGGGATCTCCGCAGTCTTATCATCGGCTCGGTGTCGCCGGCCTTGCGCAGCTTTTCCCAGAAGTGAAGTAGTCGGCGATCGTTTGCTTGCTGACCCCGAACGAGCCTTCCGTGTCGAACAAGAGCTCGCCATGGCCCTGCACCCAGTTGGTGAAGGCGTCGGGGAGGTTGCCCAGGTCACCGCTGGCATACTTGCCCTCGGGGAGCTTCTTGGACAGCTCGGTGACGAACTTGGCGTAGTCGTCCCACGTCCAGTCGTTCGGCGGAAGCTGCATGCCGGCCTTTTCGATCTCCGTCTTGTTCATGAACAGGACGAAGTAGAACACACCGCTCGGAATGAAGTACAGTTTGCCATCCGGGCCGCGGCGAAGTCGATCACCGACTTGGCGACGCCGGAGGTGTACATCTCGCCAGACGCAACCAGGTCGTCGAGCGGCTTCAGAATCGCCGGATCGGCATACTGGTTGAGCCAGCGGGACTGCATGGTCAGCGAGCACGGCTGGTTACCGCTCGCCGACTGGATCGTCAGCTTGTCCCAGTAGCTGTTCCATTCGCCCGGCTCCGCCGAGATGTTTACGCCCGGATTGGCCTGCTCGAACAGCTTGATGATCTGTTCGGTCTTCTGGTTGCGGGTCGTCGGCCCCACCAGGTGAAGCGGAT
>CAVVPK010000045.1:0-40268 GCA_963750065.1 uncultured Alphaproteobacteria bacterium | reverse complement strand
CATCGCCGAATGGCAGAATATTGCGGTGACCCAGGGCGCGCGCGCCGCGGTGGCCGCACTGCACATCCGCGAGAACTTCAATCCGCAGGAACTGATGGCCCGCCTCGGCATCCGCGCCGAACTCGGCACCTACCGGCCGCTCAACGAGTAGGCGGCTCCCGGAGCGGCGCATCACTCCCGTGCTGCGCTGCTCCGGGACACGGGAAGCCGGCTCAGTACACCCGCGCCTTGGGCTCGATGTACTGGATGTCGTTGGTGAGCGTGAAGGCATGCACCGGCCGGTCGTCGAGGCGGACGGTCTTCTTGTCCGCATCGATGAACGACAGGGTGTGCTTCATCCAGTTCGTGTCGTCGCGATTCGGATAGTCCTCGCGCGCGTGCGCCCCACGCGAACTCGGTGCGGTTCCCGGCCGAAATCCATGGTGGTGACCGCCTGCAGGATGAGGTTCTCGAATTCCAGCGCCTCGATCAGGTCCGAGTTCCAGATGAGCGAGCGGTCGCTGATGGCGACGTCCTCGCTGGCCGCCCACACCTCGTGGATGCGCTGGTGACCCTCGGCCAGCACCTCGCCGGTGCGGAAGACGGCGCAGTTATCCTGCATCACCTTCTGCATGCGGCGGCGGAGCTCCGCCGTCGGCGTGCCGCCCTTGGCGTTGCGCAGCCGGTCGAGACGGGCAATCGAAGCCGCGCCCGCATCCTTGGGCAGGTCGCGGTGGCGCGTGTTGGGCTCGACCGTCTCGACGCAGCGATGCGCCGCGGCGCGGCCGAAGACGACCAGATCGATCAGCGAGTTGGAGCCCAGGCGATTGGCGCCGTGCACCGACACGCAGGCCGCCTCGCCGACCGCCATCAGGCCGGGCACCACCGTATCCGGGTCGCCATTGACCTTGGTCAGCACCTCGCCGTGATAGTTCGTCGGCACACCGCCCATATTGTAATGCACCGTCGGCAGCACCGGAATCGGCTCGCGGGTGACATCGACATTGGCGAAGATGCGCGCCGATTCGGAGATGCCCGGCAGCCGCTCGGCGATCACCTTCGGGTCGAGATGCGACAGGTGCAGGAAGATGTGGTCCTTTTCCGGACCGACGCCACGCCCCTCGCGAATTTCGATGGTCATGGCGCGCGAAACGACATCGCGCGAGGCGAGGTCCTTGGCATGCGGCGCGTAGCGCTCCATGAAGCGCTCGCCTTCCGAATTGGTGAGATAGCCGCCTTCGCCACGCACGCCCTCGGTGATCAGCACGCCGGCGCCATAGACGCCGGTCGGATGGAACTGCACGAACTCCATGTCCTGCAGCGCCAGCCCGGCACGGAGCACCATGCCGTTGCCGTCGCCGGTCTGGGTATGGGCGCCGGTGCAGGTGGCATAGATGCGGCCGTAGCCGCCGGTGGCGAGGATCGTCTTGTGGGCGCGGAAGCGATGCAGCGTGCCGTCGTCCAGGCAGAGCGCCATCACGCCGCGGCAGGCGCCGTCTTCCATGATCAGGTCGAGGGCGAAATACTCGACGAAGAACTCGGCGGAATGCCTGAGCGACTGCCCGTAGAGCGTGTGCAGCATGGCGTGGCCGGTGCGGTCGGCGGCCGCACAGGTGCGCTGCGCGGTGCCTTCGCCGAAATGGGTGGTCATGCCGCCGAAGGGGCGCTGGTAGATTTTGCCGTCCTCCGTGCGCGAGAACGGCAGGCCGTAATGGTCGAGCTCGTAGACGGCGTTGGACGCCTCGCGGCAGAGATATTCGATGGCGTCCTGGTCGCCGAGCCAGTCCGACCCCTTGACGGTGTCGTACATGTGCCAGCGCCAGTCGTCCTCGCCCATGTTGCCGAGCGAGGCGGCGATGCCGCCCTGGGCGGCGACCGTGTGCGAGCGGGTGGGGAAGACCTTGGTGATATTGGCGGTCTTCAGGCCCGCCTCGCTGGCACCGAGCGTCGCGCGCAGGCCCGCACCGCCGGCGCCGACGACCACCACGTCATAGGTGTGGTCGATGATCGGATAGGCCTTGCCGTTCGCGGCCGGCGCACCGTTGCTGCCGTCAGCCATGGGGCGGCGGACCTCCAAGAACGAGCATGACAATGGCGGTCAGTCCGACCGCGGCGATGGCATAGGAGAAGAAGGTGTTGGCGATCAGGCACATCACCTTCAGCGCACTGCCCTGAATGTAGTCCTCGATGACCACCTGCAGGCCGATCTTCATGTGTACGGCGGACACCACGATCAAGAGCGCCATCGCCGCGCCGACCAGCGGCATGTGCAGCACCGCGATCACCTGGTCGTGCGGCTGGCCGACGGTGGCAACCAGGATGCCGATGAAGAAGATGACCAGGATGGTGGCGGCGGCGCCGGTCAGGCGCTGGCGCCAGAAATGTTCGGTGCCGTCATGGGAAGCGCCGAAATGAAGCACCCGGCGGAGCGGCGTCTGCATGCTCATCTCAGCACCAGCCCGATGGCCCACACGATCACGGTCAGCGCGACCGAGCCGATGAGGTTGGCCCACGCCAGATTGTCCCGCGCTGGCTTATCGAGGCCGACGCCGAAATCCCAGATGAAGTGGCGGATGCCGCCGAGCATGTGGTGGATCAGCGCCCAGGTGTAACCGAACAGCACGATGAGCCCGATCCACGAGCCGAGCACGGCATTGGCGAAATCGAAGGCCCGCGGGCCCGCTGCCGCCGACGCCAGCCACCAGACCAGGAGGACGGTGCCGAAATAGAGCCCGACGCCGGTGACCCGGTGGACGATCGACATCGTCATGGTGATCGGCCAGCGATAGATCTGCAGGTGCGGCGAAAGCGGTCGGTTCGCCTTGATGCCGGTTTGCGACATGCCGTGGGGTCCGAGGAGAAGCGGCTGGAAATGCGAGAACGGTTCTAGCGCCTGCGTGGCGGCGCGTCAAAAGCCGTCGCCTGTGCCGCAGGAGCCCTGCCCGGAGCGCGGCGCGCGCGCTACCCTATCGGCCGCTCAGGACCGACGATGCGAGCCTGGCGACCGGTGCGGCGGGTACGGCCCACAACGGCTACCCTAGAAGCGCAGCCCCTTCTCCGCACTTGAACCGGCCGCATTCGGCTAGTATCAGTGCCGCAGCTTCAAATGGCGTGAAGTTGCCGCAATAGCTCAGTTGGTAGAGCATCGCATTCGTAATGCGGGGGTCGGGGGTTCGAGTCCCTCTTGCGGCACCAATACCCATCCAGACCAAGGTCTGGCGTTGCCCTGACCGGGTGTAGCGTGACACCGGGTTTTTCCCTTTTTGTCAGCGGGTTTTGCAGCTGTAGCGTGACGCCGGGTTTTGCACACTTTGTCAGCGGGTTTTGCAGCAACGCGATTTCTGAAATGGGGGCCTCACGGGCCTCTCAAAGGGGCTGTGAGGCTCTTTTGAGTGCCCCTCAATGAGCCTTCGAGGGCTCCTTGAGGGGGCCTTCGGGATCGACGCTGCCGCGGCTGCCCGGCCCATACGTGTCCACGTAGCCCAGACTGGTTCCATAGTAGCCGAGATCGTACGCTGCGAGTGCCCGGTTCTCGATGAGGGCCGCCTGGACCTCCGGCGAGAGAGTCACCTTGGAGTAAGCCTTGATAACGTCCACGGCCCAGTAGCGGGCGGGCTGGATGTTGGTCTCGGGCTTCTGGCTGAGGATGTTGACGGCGATCTCCAGCATCTTCACGTCCATTTGCCGGTTGGAGCTGAGGTAGGTGGGAACGGCAACCACCAGTCCGCCGATTGCAGCATAGATGAAGGGGACGATCCCCTTTCGCAGCTCCGCCCCCAGGCCCCGCCAGCCGTCTGGCCGCTCTGACGCCATGTTTTGCCTCCTCTCCCTCAATCCTTGTCTGGTTTGTCGCCCGCGGTCTTGGCAGCTTTCGCTAGATGGAGACCGCCGATCGCGGCCGTAGTGAGCCCCAAAGCAGCCAAAGCCGGCACGCCGGTCAGCGCGGTAATGCCGGCCGTGACGCCTGCGATCACCGCTAACAGGCCAAGCTCGCGGGGTCTTTCGACAATGGGACTGGTAAACTGGGTGAGCCACACCGCCAGGGAGTCTTGCAAGTGAAGCACGCGATTCCCGACTGCTTCCTGATCTTCTGGAGGTGATTGTGCGCTCAACTCTCGGATTTCGTCCGCCAGCGCCTGAAGCCTGTCTCTAGTCCGAACAAGGAAGTCGTGGTGTCTTTGCCACTCGCCTTGAACGTCGGCATTGGGCTTTCTGCTCTCCCACCACGCGATTTGGGAGTCGACGAATTCGCAGAGGTCGGCGACCTCTGTGCCATGCTGCTCGGAGTGGGCAGCGATGCGAGCGCCAATTGCTGCGGCGGATGTTTGGCCGGCGTCGGCGGGCCATCGCTCAGGCAGCACGATGGTGTTGGACACAATATGGTAGCCCGCGAGAGGTGGCAGTCTTGTAAGTTCATCCACACGCGCAAAATCGAGTGTTGTTCCTGCTAGTTTTGCGTTTGAGAGGTTACAGCCGTCCAGCCGCGCCTGTGCCAGGTTCGCCTCCCGCAGATCGGCCTCGCTTAAGTCGGCGCCATCCAACCAGGCGGACACTAAGACAGCATTGGAGAAATCGGCCGATGCAAGTCTCGCTTTGCTCAAGATGGCGCCGGCAAGATTAGCTCCGCGAAAGCCGGTGCCTTGTCGCTTGGGATCACAGAAGGCGCTCGAGAGATCCGCGCCGCCGAGATCGGCGCCCATGAGATCAGCGCGCGTGAGATCGGCGCCAGCGAGGATGGCGCGAACTCAAGTCGGCACCAGCCAGACCAGCCCCGCACAAGATGGCCTCGGCGAAATCGGCTTGAGACAGCACGGCGCCAAAGAGATCGGCGTCAGTAAAATTGGCGCGAACCAGAAAGGAGCCAACCAGCATGGCACCTTCCAAATCCGCGCCAGTGAAGTTGGCTGAAAAGAGACTGGCGCCGGATAGATCGGCGCTAGTGAGAGTTGCGTCGCAAAGCCTGGCTTCAAACAGATTGACGTCACGAAGATCGGCGCCAGCGAGGTTGGCGCCAGAAAGATCGGAGTTCTGCAATTGAGCGCCCGAAAGATCGGCGCCCTCCAGAGCGAGATCGGTTTGCCGTTCCAGACCTCCTAGCCGCCGGAGAAGAAGTTGAAGCGGGAGACCACCGAGCCGTCGATGATGTGCGAGTAGCGCGTGATCGAGCCGATGACGTGGTCGTAGCCGGCGGCAGCGCCGCCCTTCATCTCCTCGGCGTCGGCTTTGGTCAGCCGGCCAAGGATGTCGATCGCGTGCTCGAACTCGGTGCCATCCTTCTCGTCGATGACCAGCGCCTTGCCGGTGAAGTTCTGGCGCACGCCCGGCGGGCCGCCGAACAGGCCGAAGACGTCGGCCGAGTGCGACTTGACCTTGAAGGGAACCTCAAGCGGCTTGATGCCGAGCCCGGCGACGGCAAGCGCCATGTCGCCGCCGCCCGGCTGGAAGTCCTCGGTGGTCTCCTCCATCGTCGCGAGCTTGAGGCTCTCGATCTCGAAGTAGAGGTTGCGGTTGTCGTTCACGATCAGCGTGAACCCGCGCAGGAGCTGGAGCGACAAGGGAAGGCCTCCTCAGTTGCCGGCCGTGACGAACGACAGGGAAATCTTGCGGTTGGGCGATGATCTGGCTTGTAGGCGTGCCGTTGTCGACGGCGACGATCTGGCAGATGACCGGCTTGGTCGCGTCGCCGATAGAGCAGAACTTGACCTCGATGCCGCTGATATGGCGGTTCTGGTCGAGCGTGAAGGTCTGCGCCAAAGGGTCGGATTTGTTCTGCTGCCAGCGCGTGATCTCGGTGACCTGCTGGCGGATGATGTCGGTGATGATGCCGCGGCCTTCGAAGCGCGCGGTGCCGGTGTTGCCGGAGCCGCCGACCACCCGGAACTCCTTGATGCCGGTGGTCACATTGGCGGGGATCACGAAGCTTCCGCCGGCATTGCCATGGACGTCGCCGACGAGGCCGCCGGGATCGACGTCGATGCCGTCGAAGGTGACGGCATCGACGGTCTCACCCTCGCCGAGATTGCCGATCTGGAAGGCGACGGCTATCTGGCGAAGATACGCGGCGGCTCGCTCCTGGATGGACTGCAGCACTTGCGACGAGCTCACCCGGCTTCGATTGCCTGAGCCGAAGACGCGCGTGATCGGCGAAAGCCATATATCGTTGGTCTCCTCCCAGAAGTCCTCCGCCGGTGTCAGCGTCACGGCGAGGGGCAGCGGGGAGAACACCTGGTAGGGATTGACCTTCTGGCAGGCGGTGGCGAACTCCTGCCGGACGATCACCTCGTCGGTGTAGTCGAGCGTCTCAGGGCCATCGAGCGCGATCTGCTTGAAGGCGGGGTCGATGGCGATCTGGCAGGTGCCGTCGAAGATCGCGGCGGTCCGCGCTTCACCGGCGTCGCGGTAGCGGTCGTCGGTGAAGGGGTCGACGAAGACCTGATGCTTGGCGGTCGGCTCGCGGGCGCTGATGTCGCGCTTGAGCGCCGCATCGGGCACGCCGTTGTTGTCTGAGGTGAGGAGCGCCACTTCGAGCGCCGGGCCACCGGCGACGCGGTACACGCGGACGTCGACGATGCGTGGATCGACGGCGCGGGCGATCGAGGCGTAGCGCTCCTCCGGCCCGGCGGCGGATCGCCCCTGAATGGCAAGCACGACGCGCTCGCGGAGCGCCGTGTCCGTCTCACCGTCGAGGCGCACCACATCATAGAAGCCGGCCAGGTGGTCGAGGTCGGTGGCCGCGGCAAAGGAGAGCAGGTTGGCACGGGCGGCGTCGTTGACGCGGGCGCGAAGCAGCGTCTCGCGATAGGCGGCGGCTTCGAGCACGATCTTGACCGGGTCGAACTCAAGATTGCCGACGTCGTAGGCGATGCCGGCAGCGGCGAAGCGGGCGACCGCGTCGGCCATGAGCTCGGCAAGGATCGTCTCGAAGGCGAGTTGTTCGATGACGGCGGGCTTCGCCAGGGGAGACGTCATGCCGTCACCTCGACTAGGTTCACTTCCCCGGCATTTGCCGAGACCGGGATCACGGCTTGCGTGCTCTCGCGAATGGAGAAGTCGCCGAGATGGCCGAGCGGATAGAAGTCGCCGCCGAGGATGAAGGCGAAGCGGCCGGCGCGGCCGCCGGCAGCGAGCTCGATGGTGCGCAGAACGAAGCCGGGCTCGCCGTCAGTGGGGTCTTCGATGGCATCGGCGAGCGCGACATAGAGATCGAAGATCGTGCGCGACGAGGCGTTGGCGTCCTGGAGGTCGGGAACCAGCGAGCCGAGATGACGGCGGCAGACGCGGGTGTTGATCCGCGTCGTGAGGATTTTGCCGAGCGACTGGACGCAATGGTTCCAGCCGGTCAGCACCCCGAAGCTCCGCTCGTCGATCCCGGTGCGCATGGTGGCCTAGTCGGCGGAAGCCGCTTTTTTATCGTCTTTCTTGCCTTCCCGGTCGCGCGTTCCGCGCTCCTCGCCTCTTGTGCCTTCGAGGGCGGCTTTAGGCGCCTTCGAGGCGGCCTCACGTGCGGGCTTCGCTTCCGGCTCCAGCTCGCCGGTGATCAGCGCATAGCGGGCTTGCTCCTCGGTCAGGGGCAGGACGTCGCCGGGCTTCGCGTTGTCACCGTGCTTGATGACCAGCTCCTGGTCTTCCTCGGTCGGCTTGGGGTTCTTGCTTGTATAAAGGAACATGTCCCCGCCGGCGTGCGCCGGACCGTGATCGGGTTGAGAAGCCCATGCTCGACGATCGACGACTGGATCGCCAGTGCGTGATCGTCCTCGACGGCGCGCAGGCGCTCGGGGACGAGGATGTCGGCGACGGCGAGGCGGCGGACTTCGATCGCGTCCGCGTTGTCGGCCGGTGCGGCGTCTTTGGCGCGGGCCATCTATGCGGCCTCCGTCAGACGCTCGGGATCGGCGAGCAGCTCGTCGGCGTGCGCGGCGATCTTCCGGTAGTGCGCCTCGAACTCAGGGCTATCGAGCCGCTCGTCGACCACCGCCATCGCCCGGCGCAAGGACTCACGCGATCGTCCGTGCTCATGGCAGAGGCGCCGCTTCGGGATTTCGAAGCGGGCGATCATCAGGTGGAGAACGATCTGGCGGGCGAAGGCCGCGTCGAACCACGGATGCGGCGGGTCGATGATTGCGGACAGCGGCAGGTGAGGAAAGCCGGCACCGACCGCGACCACGCAGGCCCGGTAGGTGAGATCAAACATTTCGTCTTCGTTGAGGCGGTTGATCATTTCGACATGGCTCCTGTCTACGCGGCTACTTTCTTTCGGCGTTGCGCCAGCGTCGGCGGTCGGCTGTAGTCCTGGGGCGATTTCCGCTGACCGCCGATGTAGCGGTCCGGCCAGAGCGTCTCTGGCGGCACGGCGAGAGCAGCGGAGATCGCGCCTTCGCCACCCGCGTTGGGCTCGCGAAGCGTGTTGCGGGCGGTGCCGTTGGAAAGAGCGGATTGCCGGTCGATGTCGGCGAGCGTCAGCCCCTTGAGGGCGAGCATCTGTTTGATGCGAAGCGCCTGGCGGAGGCGCTGCTCGGCCAACTTTGCCGGCCTTGTCTTTTCCTGCATACTCCGCCTCGATCGGGTGGAAGAAGGAGGCCCTGGCCGGCCTCCTTTTTCCGAAGCTGCATTCTGCGAACGCGGGGAGAATAGGAGAAATCGCAGTTTATGTAAACTGATAAATCTCCTTGAACTGGATCGCTATGGGTCGGAAGCGCAAAGCTGCGCCCGGTTTGGGTGAACGGCTTGAGAGTCTTGTTCCAGAAGGGCATACGATCGCCGAGTTTGCAGCGGCGCTCGGCGTTTCCGATCGAACGATTGGCACTTACTTTCGCGGTGAGTCCGAGCCGAGCGCCTCCTTCCTTCAGGCGCTCCACCGGCACTTGGATGTCGACATCAATTGGCTGCTGACGGGGGACGAGCGCTGTGAAAAACCGCAGGCGGCAGCCGCCCATCGACTCGACCCGGTTATCCTGTCGCGCCTGAGCCAGGTGGTTGCCACGGCGCATAAGAAAGCCGGCATTCGCCTGCCGCCGGAGGCGCTCGTTCGGGAGATCGGCGCGCTTTACAACGAGATGCTCGGTCGGGTCGACGATCCCACCGACGCTGCCGAAATGCAGGCACTTCTTCCCTGGGCGGAGGCGCGATTGACCAAGAGGCTGGCGCAAGCGGTGGCCAAGCCCGGCTCTGGCAAACGCTCGGCATGATGATAGTCCGCGTCACTCCGATTTTGGCGACGCTTGGTTACGCGAAGGTTGTGGCAGAGTTTGCGAGCCTCGGAGGCGAGATTGTCGAGATCGCATCGAGTGTTCTTTGCTAAGCTATGCGTTTGATTTCATTGCGAAAACATTCGGCCGCGACATGGCGTCTCGGCTTTTTTGCCAAGTTGGCAGACTTCGATTTGGCGCAGGCAGCGGTTCAAGCGGCCCTTGGCGCCTTCGTCATCGTCCTCTCACAGCCGATTTTCCGCCAATTTGAGGCGCTCTCACCGAGCGTTTGAGCGGACGGCGCATACCGCCGCGGATCGGTGAGTGGAGGGCGCTTTGGTCGATCTTGCTGCAATCGCCGCCGTCAAAGCGCCGTCGTCGCGCGCCCCACCAGGCCCCTCGATTAGCCGCGGGTTTTCGCCATTTCCCGGCTATTCCCAGATATTCCCGCCAACCGCCGCCCCGTTGCAGAACCGTCTGTCAGACAACAACGGCACGGTATTGGGCCGTTTCGCGGGACACTCCACGACGACAGGCAAGCTCTTGCGCGCCACTCGGCCCTTCTCTCGGGGCGATATTCTCCAAAGCTTGGGAGTTCGCCGTTTCCGTCCCAAGGTTTGAAATGGCGCAAGACTGCCATTTCTTTTGTCGATGAGGAAGCGCGAGTTGGCGTCCGGCTCACTCACCAATGTCGCATTCTCCTGACCGACTAAGGTTCGTTGCGCGCGCCACAAGCGGACTTCCTCGGTCGCACGAAAATCTTCAGGCGGGCCCACGTCCGACAAGAGAAGGCCACCACTCGGCGGGCCGCCTTAGTTCGACGTTCATGAGACCAAGGTGTCCGCCTGTGAACGGCAAAGGACTTCCTGCGACCTACGCGCCCGCCGGTGTCCGGCATCAGCGCCTATGGGCCCGATTGAGCCGATTGTGTAGAGGCGGATTTGCGGCTCATCGTTTCCTGTCAGGAGGAAGACGATGAGACCGGAACCGATTGATGCCAAGAATGCCGCCGACCGGACGATCAGGGATATCGGGCGGCGCGCGCAAACAGCATTCGGCCGCGGAGAAGATCCAGATCGTGCTGGCAGGGCTTCGCGGCGAGGAGTCGATTGCCGCGCTGTGCCGCCGCGGGGGGATTGCCGAGAGCCTCTACTACAGCTGGTCGAAAGAGTTCCTGGAAGTCGATGCAGAACGGACCCTTGTTCACCACTCAAAACGACTTATGGTGACCTTCGGGATCATTTGGCAAGAGCATGCCCGCGCTGAGGTCAACCAGGGTGGTGCTGAATATTCGCAACGAACAGATGGCGTCTGAAAGAAACCTCGTTACGTTCGGGATACCTGTGGCTAGCCGGGCCGTCTCCACGAACTGGGCCAGAGTGGAGCACTTTCTTCGCGCTACGGTTGGCTCGATCTACGCCCAAAGCGACCAGGCCTTTCGCGTGATCATCTGTTGCACGGACGAACCTGACCTCTCCGGGATCATCGATGAGAGAACGGACGTGATCTTTGAGGGGCAGGCGGCCGGTCGTTCATATACCGACGCGCATTTGGATAAACACCGAAAGCTCCGTCGTATCGCCGCAGCTCACAGAAAGGCTGGCGCGGGTTACCTCATGTTCGTGGATTCGGATGATCTCCTAAGTGACCGACTGGTGGCGTTTATTCGTTCGCAAGAGCATCCCAGTGGGTACCTAGTGAAATCCGGCTACACTCTGAATGCATTGACGGGCAAGATCGCGCCCCTCCCGAATCCCGACATTCACGTTACGTTCGACCGTCTTTGTGGTACGTGCGCAATCTTGAATTATACGCGCGATGACCTCCCGACGGACAAACCCAGCCTGACCGGCTTTTTCGAGCGCATTGATGAGTCGGGCCACCATAGAATTCGCGAACAAGCCGGGGAGGAAGGGCGTCCCTTGATGGACGTTCCCTTCAGCGCAGCGGTGTTTATTCGCAACACGGGCGAGAACCTATCGTTGCGGATCCAACCCAGCGGCGCGAAGTCTCCATACTTCGATTACCATTCGCGGGTGTTGTCCACCATCGGCATCCATTCGGTTGCCCGCACACAGGCTCTCGAACGCGAGTTCAATCTCAACGCGGCGGATCATCCAGACCGGCGCTCGCGCAAGACACATCTTGCCGGCCTGCCAGGAATTTCGATTCTTGTTGCCACCTACAAACGCCCACGAGGATTGCGGCGACTACTCGACCGCCTCGTAATCCAGATCCGTGATCACCCCGAACGAGAGATCATCGTCGTCAACGACGGCACGCATGACGCGGCGTATCAGGCGGTCGTCGATGCATTCCAGAACGAGATCACCTATGTTGCCCTGCCGGAAAATATCGGTGTCGGCGGAGCACGACAGCACGCCGCCTCATTGGCTATGGGCGACTTCGTCGTCTTCACCGACGACGATTGCGAACCGCCGAGATGGTGGCTCGACTGGCTCTCGGCGCGACTCTTGTGCCATCCCGAACTTGACGTTGTCATAGGCACAACGCGTCCCCTCCCGACCGGCAGGAACAGCTTCGCCGAGCGTGTCCAGGTTCACTACGGCTTCATACCCCGTCCGTGGAAAGCCGGAGAGGACACGATGTTCGTTACGGCCAATGTCGCGATCAGGCGGCGGACCTTTGAAAGCGTCGGCGGTATTGCCGTTCGCGACAAGAGACTGCGTGCCGGCGAAGACACGGAACTGTCCGGCAGATTGAAACAGGCGGGCGCTGCTTCCGTCTTCGATCCGGACTGGTATGTCCGCCACGAGGTTGGCGATACGCTCCGCACGCAAATGAAACGCTACTGGGGTTATGGCTTTGCAAACGTGACCATTGCGCACCTTCCAACGGTGCCGGCAATTCACCTGGAATTTGCCGACGCCCGAAGGCGCGATCTTCCGCATCAACTCAATTGGATCGTGCGCGAGATGACACGCCGCTCAGCCGGATTTTCCCGGAACCCGGCCGCGAGGCTGGCTTCGATTGCCGCCGCATCGGCCATCCAGTTGGCCCACTTTTTCGGTTGCGTTGCGGCGGCACGTGAACTTCGATCCGGAGCGAAAGCCGACGGTTAGCTGGGGATCAGCGACGTGAGTGCGATGAAAGCTGAACACGATTTTGAAGACTTGGTGACGGTCGTCGTCGTGCCCCGCGAGCGGCTGAGTACGACGGCGGCGGCGGTGCAACGCATCTTCAAGACGATTCCGCGCAACGTGCGCACCATCGTCGTCGATGGCGCGTATCCCGAGGAAACACGGCGCGACCTGGACGCTCTCCTCGCGAACCGCCCGGCGACCCTACTGCGCTTCGATCGATACCTGTTGCCAGGGGAAGCCCGCAATTTAGCGCTGGAGATCGTGACAACGCCCTACGTCGTGTTCGCCGACAACGATCTCGACCCGAAACGGGAATGGCTGACCAACCTTGTCGAAATGGCTGTCGAGGGGCACGCGGGGTTGGTAGCGCCGCTGACCCTCATCCGCGCTGACCGCGGTGACGGCCCCCGGGAATACGTGCATCACGCCGGCGGACGCATCAACTATGTCATGTACAAGGGCGGACTGACATTCGGTGCATTGCATTATCTGGAGTGGAAAGAGCCGAACGATCCCGAGATAGACAACGCACCCGACACCACGGAAGACGTCGAATTTCATGCTTTCTTGGCGGAGGTCGACCTGCTTCGCGAAATCGGTGGCTTCGATGAGCGGCTCGTCATTTGTGATCACGACGATGTCTGCCTGCGTATACACGAAAAGAACCGCCCCATCCTTTTTTGTCGGAATGCTGTCGTTTGCTACGATCAAACGGGTGAGCTGACGGCGGCTGACCGGAACTACATATCCGTTCGCTGGAGCCGCCGCCTTGTGGAACGTTCATGCCGCACGTTCGAATGCAACTGGGGCGTCGCCCAAACCTATTCGTCCGAGTGGGCGGTGAGGCATCGTCGCATCATGCTGGGTCCCGGGGCCCCTCACGTCGTTCGCAATCTTCCTTCGGCCCTGTTCGAATCCTATGTGAAGGTGTTGGGAATCGTGAGCAGCCGCCGCGCCGACGCCGCTTGGCAGGCCTCGCCTAGAGAAGTCCGGACCTGTCCGCCACCGTCCTCCGAATATCGGGATTTCTTGAAGCGAGAATTGGTCAAATACGACCGAGAGCACGGTTTTCCGCGGCCGGCTGTTTTCTCCTGATCGACGAGTGCGAATGCGCGGGCCGCACATGCGATCCGGCCAGGGCGTTCTTGAACGGCACCTGACCCGGATGGGGCGCTAGCGTGCGAGGTGTCGCAGAATTGCAGCCCGCACCGCGTCCGCGCCCTTCGGCTGAGCGCGCCCCGCAACCACTCCCGCCCAATGCTGAGCATTCTGCACGAGCCGGTCGTCGTGAATGAACCTGTCGATCAATGGCACCACCTTTTCCACGTTTGCGGACACGGCGAGCTTCTGGCCGACACCCAGTGCTTCAAGGAGATCGAGGTTGGTCTTGCTTTCGCGGTGTAATGGAATGACCAGATGCGGACGGCCCGCGGCAAGGGCCGCATGGCAGGTGAACGAGCCACCCGCCGAAATGACGTGTGAGACACGGGGCAGGATCTCGGCCAGCTTTGGGGGCGTCTTGTGAACCTCGTGGCCGCGCATCGCGAGAAATTCCGACAGCGGCCCCGAGTCGCCACGCAGATAGATGATCGCCGGGGCATCGAACTCCGCCAGCGCCTGCACCACGGCCTCCAGTCCTTGCATTTCGATGCCAAGATAGACGAAGAGGCGCGGCTCCAGCGGGGGGCGGTCGAACGTGGGAAGGTCTTCGAAAGGGAGGTAAAGCTGCTCGGTTCGGAACACGCGGTATGGATCAAGCTCCGGAAAGCTGAACACGATGCGGTCCGTGGCCCGGAACAGATCCACCAGATTCAAAGGAGACGCCGCGGCGGCGGCGCGCAGAATCGGGGCCGCTGAGGCGAGTATTTGCGCCTCGTTTGCGATTGGGCTGCGATCTGCGCGCATGGGCGGGAAGCGATCGAGATCGAGCGGAGGCATCGTATAGCCGGTGCCGATCGAGACCACGGGGATGTTGCCGCCGTACGTCGCGACGAGCAGCGCAGGGCTATGGTCGGAGACGATGACGTCAGGCTGTATCAGCGCTATCAGGGCGCGCCAAGCATTCACCACCACGGCAAGTTTGGCCGGATCGCCGAAGCCGACATTGACCAGAATGTCGAGAAAGCTCGCCTCTGTCTCTTCGTTGCCATAGTGGTGATGGCGCGGCCAGATCGGTGCCTGAAGCTGGATGACATCCAACCCAGCAAACGCGATGCCGAGGCTGTCCAGCTCGCGGCCGGCAACTGCGATCCGCACGCCATCTTCGGACAAGACCCGTGCGATCGCGGCCATTGGCGATGCATGGCCGAGGTTCGAGCCGAGCTCCCAAGCAAAGAGCGCGTTTTTCACTGCGCCTATCGCGCCTCAGCGGCCGTCCTTTGCGGCTATTGATAGCCCAGCGCCAAATGGAACAGCGAGAATTCCGGATCGTCACGACGATCGCGATCGATCAGGGTTCTACCTGCGCCACCGAAGTGGAATTTCAGGCCTGCCATGAATTCCGTACGATTTGCCTGGCCAAACTGGCCGTCGGCGAAAATCGACATACCGGACAGAGCGGCCGTCGCAGGCTGCCACTCAAATCCGACATGGCCGTAGGTCGCGCCCGGGTCGGTCACGATGCCGCCGGTGACGGAAAACTCCGGCGTTGCGTAGAAGACCAGATCAAGTTTGCCAAAAAGGCCGGACTTCGTGCCACCTTGTCCGGCAAGCGCGCCGCGAACCGTGAACTGGTTCATGTACATCTCGGCTTCGCCACCGATCCGGGACATATCGGAGTTGCTGTTCTTCTCGTACGACGCGAACGCGCCAAGCAGACCGTATGAGGGATCGCGCCAGAAGAGATGGCCGCCCACGCCGTAGTAGCCATTTGTGCCCAAAGCCGCGTCGCCCTGCGCACCGAAATGCTCGCCAAGCGGTACGGCGCCCTTGATACCGACGCCGCCCCATGGGCTCGACTCACCACCGAAATGCGTCGAATTGAAAAGCTTGCCAGCCATAATCGCGCTGAAATTGGGCTCGGACACGGCCGGCCCCCCAGCAAAGGCTGGAACCAAAGCGCCAAGCCCGAACAACGAAGCCGCACCGACCTTGATTGCGTTGCGCGTGATGCCGCGGCGGAGCAACGTCCGGACCACGCTTCTCACGGTGAGCGTGTCAACGGAAATCAGCTTTGCCCCAGCCGGAGGTTCGAACCCGATACGGGTCGCCAGCGCAAGCCGCGAGTTGTTCGCGGCTTGCCAGCGTACAAACGTCTCGGCCACGATGCTTGTCGTTTTCCCGCGCTCGATCGACAGGGCCTCCACATCCTTCGCAAAGCTGTCGCGATTGACGATTACGTAGAGCGTCCGCCGCTCGGCCTCGACGAACAGGCCCGTGATCTTTCCCGGCAAGGCACGCCGAAGGGCGGCACCGAGTTCGACAATTGCCTCGCTGCGCCCAACAAACTGAGTCGGGTCATAGACGATAGCGCCGCCGTGCAGGCGCTTCATCAGACCTTCCAGAGAGCGGAAGCGCGTGAGCTTGTTGGGTCGGTGAACCAGCACTTTGAGACTGCAATCGACACCGTCACTCTTCAGCGCGGCCCGGGCCTGCCTGCCGAGCGCCTTGGCACTGCGTGACTCGGCCGTATGAAGAACCAAACGAAGAGTCCCGCCGGAATCAGACCGTCTGGCGAGGAAAAGAGGGGCCCTGACCTTGGCAAGCGCTGCGCTGATTTGATCGGATTGGCAAGATTCCGGCATTTCATGCCTCCTTTTAGAAATTCCATTTTAGCAGAAAATGGGCGATCGCAAGAGGTCTCGTTGAGTTCTCTGCGAATCTTGCAGAAGTGCGTTTCTGGGGCAACATAGCCGCGAACGCCCGCCGATCTTCCGGAGCGCCGTCGGGGTCATGCCGTCATGGCTTGCTGGTACAGCATGGTCGCAGCCCAACTCACTTTCTCGCGGACGGTCCTGTCGGCGCTTACCGCCGCCGGTTCCATCGATTGCGCCTCGATTTTTGGCCGTCTGCAGGGACAGCGAGCAAATCGAGGAGACGTGCGCGATTCAGCTTCATACGACGATGGGCGAACAGGATTCCTATTTGCGGAGCCGACTCGGCAGCAATCCGGCAGCCTCTGGCACCTTCATGTCCTGTCGTGAGCCCCAATGCAGCAATGTCATACGCTCGAACATGTCTCTGCACGGCGGATGACACGGCCGCTTGTGGCGCTCCTGCGACCTGCGGAAATGTCCGCTCTGGCGTCGCTCGTGCGTGACAAGCGGACGTCAAGCGTGCTTAAAACCGAACGCTCGATTTACGACAACACGCCCTCATCTGTTGTGGTTCAACCGCCAAATGTTGCGACACCGTTGTGATGTTCGGCTACAACCAAGTCTTGATTTGAGGAAGTCGTTGAACTTATAGCAAAAAGACGTTCCGCGCCGAGCAGAAATTTAAATCTGTGCACGACTCCGGAAAGTAAAATTATGAACACGCGTGGGTGGATTGTGGCGGCGACGGGTTTGAATTGTATCAGGCGTCCATTCGTTCGCGCGCGGGTCTTGTCGTCACACCGGCAATCCATAGCTTGAACCATTTGCTGTACAGGCACACCTCATGAAGATCACGATGATTGGTGCCGGATATGTCGGACTTGTGAGCGGCGCCTGCTTTTCCGATTTCGGCCACGACGTGATCGTGGTCGACAACGACCAGAGCAAGCTGGACCGGCTGGCCAAGGGAGTGATGCCGATCTACGAGCCCGGCCTGGCCGAGTTGGTCAAGCGCAACGAGGCGGCGGGTCGCCTGTCCTATGCCAGCGACCTCAGCCGGGCTGTCAAGGATGCCGACGCGATCTTCATCGCGGTGGGCACGCCTACCCGGCGCGGCGATGGCCTCGCCGATCTCACTTTCGTCTTCGAGGCGGCGGACACCATTGCCAGGGCGGTCAAACACCGCTCAGTGGTGGTGTGCAAGTCGACAGTGCCCGTCGGCACCAGCCGCCAGGTACTGGAGCGCATCCACCGAGCGGGCGGGCATCCTGAGATCGAGGTCGCCTCCAATCCGGAGTTCCTGCGCGAGGGATCGGCGATCGACGACTTCAAGCGGCCCGACCGGGTGATCGTCGGCGTCGAGACGGAGTATGCCCGCGAGACGATGACGGCGATCTGCCGCCCGCTCAGTCCCAACCGGACCTCGATGCTGATCACCGGGCTGGAGACGGCGGAGCTGATCAAATACGCCAGCAACGCCTTCCTGGCGACCAAGATCACGTTCATCAACGAGATCGCCGATCTGTGCGAGCGGGTGGGGGCGGACGTTCAGGAAGTGGCGCAGGGGATCGGGCTCGACAGCCGCATCGGACCGAAGTTCCTGCGTGCCGGACCGGGCTATGGCGGCTCGTGTTTCCCCAAGGACGCGCTCGCGCTGCTCGAGACGGCACGGGCTGCCGGCGCGCCGCTCAGCATCGTCCAGGCGGTGGTCAATGCCAACGACGCCCGCAAGCGCGCCATGGCCGAACGCATCGTCGGCGCGCTCGGCGGCGAGGTGGCCGGCAAGACGGTCGGCGTTCTCGGCGTGACCTTCAAGCCCAATACAAACGACATGCGCGACGCCCCGGCGCTCACCATCATCCCGGCGCTGCAGGCGGCCGGTGCGCGCATCCGCGCCCACGATCCGGAAGGCATGGAGATCGCGCGCACGCAGCTTCCCGACGTGCTGTGGTGTGAGGGCCCCTATCACGCCGCGGAAGGGTCGGACGTGCTGGTCATCCTGACCGAATGGGACGCCTATCGGGCGTTGGACCTCGACCGCATCAAGAGCCTGATGTGCGGCAGCAGCCTGATCGACCTGCGTAATGTCTATCGGCCGGACGAGGTCGAGCAGGCAGGGCTCAGCTATCTCGGCATCGGTCGCGGGATCAGGAAGACATCGGCACGCGTCACACTCAACATGGCAGCGGAATAGACGTGGCGCGCCTCACCGACAGTCGCAAGCGCGTCTTGGTGACCGGCGGCGCCGGTTTCCTAGGCTCACATCTCGTCGACCGGCTCATCGCAGACGGCCACGAAGTGCTCTGCGCCGACAATCTGTTGACGGGATCGAAGCGCAATATCGAGCATCTGCGCGGCAACCCGCTGTTCGAGTTCATGCGCCACGACGTGACCTTCCCACTCTATGTGGAGGTCGACGAGATCTACAATCTCGCTTGTCCGGCCTCGCCGGTGCACTACCAGAACGATCCGGTGCAGACGACCAAGACCTCGGTGCACGGCGCCATCAACATGCTGGGTCTGGCTAAGCGGCTCAAATGCCGGATCCTGCAGGCCTCGACCAGCGAGGTCTATGGCGATCCCGAAGTCCACCCGCAGCGCGAGGACTATTGGGGCAGGGTCAACCCAATCGGCCCGCGCGCCTGCTACGACGAGGGCAAGCGTTGCGCCGAGACGCTGTTCTTCGATTATCACCGTCAAGGTGGGCTGGAGATCAAGGTGGCGCGCATCTTCAACACCTATGGCCCGCGCATGCATCCGGCCGACGGGCGCGTAGTTTCCAACTTCATCGTCCAGGCACTCAAGAACGAGCCGATCACGATTTACGGCGATGGGCAGCAGACGCGCTCCTTCTGCTATGTCGACGATCTGATCGATGGCCTCGTGCGGCTGATGGAGAGCGAGCCGTCCTTCACCGGCCCGGTGAACATCGGCAATCCGAACGAATTCACCATTCGGGAACTGGCCGAGAAGGTAATTGCCGCCACCGGAAGCAAGGGTAGCGTCATCGCCAAGCCGCTGCCACAGGACGATCCGCGCCAGCGCCGGCCCGACATCACGCTTGCCCGCGGCAAGCTCGGCTGGGAGCCGAAGATCGAACTCGACCAGGGTCTGCGGGCGACCATCGCGTTTTTCCGCGCCGACTGAAAACCATCGTGTATGGTTTTCTGCGGCATCAGCGGCACATCGTAGCCGCATCTACTGCGTTCGCGATCGCGGTGGACATCTGGCTCAGGATTGATGGTTGCTTGGGATGTGGCCGGTGAAGCCAATCTGCTGACGCCTGCGACAACGATTCTGATGATTGAAGGCGGATCAGGCTCCATCGTGGCCCTGGCCTCCTGTCGTTGCTGACCAGCGGCAGAAGGCGAACGATCGAGGTGGGGAGTGGCGACCCGCTCGAGCGCCTCACCCATCTTTTGGTCTCGCTGCACCAATCTCCATCCTGACCAAGGTCTGGCGTTGCTGGAGCGTGACGCCAGGACAGCGGGTTTTGCAGCAAAGCGGTTTCGGAAATCGGGGCCTCACGGGGCTCATGAAGGGACCCGCGCTTTCCCTTGAGCCAAGCACGGCCTAAACACTTCCGGCCATTTACCCAGACGGAAGATCTGTTCGTGACGAGACCACAATCCCTGCGGTCGGACCTGATCGACGCCGCGCTCACATCCGCTCGTAGCGTCGGCACGCCGCTTTGGCTTTACGAGGCCGAGCCGATACGGCAGCGGGTCAGGCAATTGTCGGCTTTCGATCGCGTCCGCTACGCCCAAAAGGCTAACAGCAACACGCATATCCTGCGCCTCCTCCGGTCCATGGGGGTCGTGGTCGACGCCGTCTCCCTCGGCGAGATCGAACGAGCCCTGCGGGCAGGCTACGTGGCGGACGCGACCACGCATGAAATCGTGTTCACGGCCGACATCATCGACGAGGCGACGCTGGCGCGCGTAACCGCACTGGGAATTCCCGTCAATTGCGGCTCGCCCGACATGGTGAGGCAACTCGGTCGCGTGGGACGAGGCCATCCGGTTTGGCTCAGGATCAATCCAGGTTTCGGGCATGGTCACAACCGCAAGACCAATACGGGTGGACCGTCAAGCAAGCATGGAATCTGGCATGAGGAATTGGAGGACAGCCTGCGTCTCGTCGACGAGTACGGACTGTCCCTGATCGGCCTGCACATGCATATCGGCTCAGGCGTCGACTACGCGCATCTGCAGCGCGTCTGCGACAGCATGCTGGATGCCGTGCGGCGTGCCAATCGACCTCTGTTGGCAATCTCGGCGGGAGGTGGGCTCTCCGTCCCTTATCGGCCCGGCGAACCCGAGATCGATATCGCCGAATATTATGCGGCATGGGACCAGACGAGGCTCGAGGCCGAGCGGATCACGGGCAGCCGGATACGCCTCGAATTGGAACCGGGCCGATACCTCGTGGGCAATGCCGGGCTTCTCGTCGCCGAGGTTCGCGCGGTCAAGAATGTGGCCGGCAAATATTTCGTGCTCCTGGATGCGGGTTTCAACGACCTTGCCCGTCCCGTCATTTACGGCAGTTACCACGAAGTTTGCTTTGTCACGCGAGCCGGTGCGCCGGTTACCGGTCCGACGCGCCCCATAGCAGTTGCCGGGCCGCTTTGTGAGGCGGGAGACGTCTTTACCCAAAATGATGGCGGCTTCGTCGAGTTCCGCGACCTCCCACTTCCGGAGGCCGGCGACATCGCGATCCTGCGCGACACGGGGGCTTATGGCGCAACCATGTCTTCAAACTACAACACGCGACCGCTTGCGCCTGAGGTCATGTTTGATGCGGGAACGCTCTCAGTCATCCGAAAGCGCCAGTCGGTCGAGCAGCTGCTTGATCTTGAAGCCGATGGAGGGCCGCTCTGATGCCATTTTTGACCTCCCCGTCGAGGGCGCTTCTTGGTCAGATAGAAGCAGTTCCGTTTCTCGACCGGTGTGGCGATCCGGCGTCGAGACCGGCGAGAAGCGATGCCGGGCATCGGTCAAGACGGGATCGGCGCCCAAGCGCCCGCCGGCTTGATCCTGACGCAAAACAAGCTCCGTCGGAACGATTCCATCTGACCAAGAAATGCTCTAGCCCGAGATAAACAGCTCCTTGGCCGGCGAGCGGCCTTCGGGTCATGTTGCCGCTTTTCGTGCGCCGGCAACCGCCGTCCGGTTGATCGGCGTTGGGGCTTTGGCTGGGTCTCCACGCCAGCGATGTGATCGATCGCGACCAGCCTGGCACTTGCGTCCTGTCCACGTCGGCACCAAGAGGCAGACCACCTGTGCGGACCGCGTGAGACGACGTGGGCCTGTCCCGACATCGGTCGTAGCCGGCATTGTCATCGCCGTCCCAGGCGTCAGCGCCCTACTGAATACCCGGCGCGGACTGTTACGCGCGATCGGTAATGGCGCGCACGGCCTGCTGCCAGCGCTTGACGATTCTGTCGCGGGCTTCCTCGGGGACTTTGGGTTCGTATATGCGCCCGTGCGGCGCGAGGATCGCGAGCCCCTCTGCCTCCGTCCACAAGCCGCACGCCACGCCGGCCATGACGCCGGCCCCCGCGGCGCTGAGTTCAGCGATCTCGTGCCGGCGCACCGGGCGGCCAAGGACGTCGGCCTGCATCTGCATGAGCGTGTCGTTGTGTGTCGCGCCGCCATCCACCGACAGCCGATCAAGGCGGTGGCCGAGGTCGCGCTCCATCGCAGCGAAGACATCGCGGATCTGTAGAGCGATCGCTTGCAGAGTGGCGCGGGCGACCTCGGCCCGGGAGGTTGCAAGCGAGAGGCCGGAAATGGCCGCACGAGCGCGGTCGTTCCAATGCGGGGCGCCGAGCCCGGCGAAAGCCGGGACAACGGTTACGCCGCCGTCGCTGTCAACGGTCTCGGCAAGGGCGGTTAGCGCTGCGGCATCGGCGAGACCGAGAAAGGAAGCCATCCACGCCGCAGCCTGGGCAGAGACGGAGATGTTGCCTTCCAGTGCGTAGGTGGTGCGCATCCCCCGCCGCCAAGCGATCGTGGTCGACAGGCCGCTCTTGGACAGGACGGGCATTTCAGTCACCGCCATTAGCGACGAGCCGGTGCCATAGGTCGCCTTCACCTCACCGGGTGACCGGATGGCGTGGCCGAAAAGCGCGGCATGAGAATCGCCGAGTACAGCGTGGACGGGCACGCCCGCCGGCAGGCCGCCGGCACCGGAGGTCACGCCGAAGCGCGTGTCGGAACTCATGGGCATCGGCAGGATGGCCGCAGGCACGCCGAATAGCGCGCACAGCTCCTCGTCCCAAACCCCAGCGGCGATGTCGAAAAGCTGGGTGCGCGAGGCGTTGCCGAAATCGGTGGTGTGGACAGCACCGCCGGTAAGGTTGAACAGCAACCAGGAATTGACCGTCCCGGCGCATAGTCGGCCCGCGGCGGCGCGTTCGCGGGCGGCCGGGTATTCGTCCAGCAACCAGCCGATCTTGGCGGCCGGAAACATCGGATTGAGCGCGAGGCCGGTCTTTTCCGCGACCATCGCCTCCGTCGACGGGCTGCGCAGATGGTCGATGCGGTCCGCCGAGCGGCGGCATTGCCACGACACGCAAGGGCCGATGGGTTCGCCGCTCGCCCGATCCCAGAGAAGCACCGATTCGCGCTGGTTGGAGATGCCGATGGCCGCGATCTCGGGGGCCTGCCCGACCTGCGCCAGGCAGCCGGCGATCGCCTGTGCCAGCGTTCCCCAAAGCTCCTCGGGAGCCTGCTCGACCCAGCCCGGCTGTGGGTAGCGGATCGGGACCGGCACCGCGGCCGAAGCGATCACTGCGCCCGTCTCGTCGATTAGCAGCGCCTTGCTGTTGGTCGTTCCCTGATCGATGGCGAGAACGGCGCGCACCGCTTAAGCGTCCCTGGCAGCCATGACCTCGCGGACGGCGCCAGCGATGCCGCCCGCCGTCAGTCCGAATTTCTCGAAGAGGTACGCGACCGATCCGGTCGGCATGAAGCCGGGGAAGCCGAGCATGCGCAGATGTGCCGGGTGGTGTGTGGCGATGACTTCCGCGACCGCGCCGCCAAGACCGCCGCGCACGGAATGCTCCTCGACCGTCACGATGGCGCCCACTTGCGCCGCACCGCGGATGGCATCGAGATCCAGCGGCGCAATCGACGACATGTTGATGACGCGGACTTCGAGGCCGGTGGCGGCAAGCGTGTCGGCAGCGGCGAGCGCGCGGTGGACCATGACGCCGTTGGCGATCACCACTGCATCGCCGCCCTCGCGCAGCACCTCGGCGCGCCCGATGCGGAATTCGGCATTCGCCGGACGCGGCAGTTCCGGAACCGGGAAGCGGCTGACGCGGATGAAGACCGGACCTTCCATGCTGGCGGCGGCTTCGACCGCGCGCGCGGTTTCCCACGGGTCGGAGGGAACGACGATGGCGAGGTTGGGGAGCAAGCGCAGCCACGCCATGTCTTCGATGGAATGGTGCGTCGCGCCCAGTTCGCCATAGGCGATGCCCGGCGATTGGCCGACGAGTTTCACATTGGTGTTTGAATAGGCAATATCGACCTTGATCTGTTCGAGCGCGCGGGCGGTGAGGAAGCAGGCCGCGGCACAGACGAAGGGAATCTTGCCACCATTGGCGAGCCCCGCGCCGATGCCGACCATGTCCTGCTCGGCGATGCCGACATTTACCGTGCGCTCGGGAAAGCGCTTCTTGAAGCCGGTGAGCTTCGACGAACCGACGCTGTCGTTGACGACGGTGACGATGCGCTGGTCGCTCTCGGCGACGGCTTCCAGCGCCGCGGCGAAGGCATCGCGACAGTCGAACCGGTTCGTTGCGATTGCCTGCGGTCCGCTCATGCCTGTTGTAACTCGTTCATCGCTTGGTCGAATTGCGCCCGGTTGAGCACGCCGTGGTGCCAGGACACCTTGTTTTCCATGAAAGTGACGCCGCGCCCCTTGATCGTGTGTGCGATCACGCACAGCGGCCTTTGCCGGGAGGGATTGCGTTCAAAGGCATCGAGCAGCGCGGCGTGATCGTGGCCATCGACTTCCACAACGTCCCAGCCGAAGGCGCGCCATTTGTCCGCCAGCGGTTCGAGATCGTTGGTCTCGGCAACGGGCGCGCCCTGTTGCAGACGGTTGCGATCGATGACGAGCGTCAGATTGGCGAGCCTGCGGTGGCCGGCGACCATCGCAGCCTCCCAGTTGCTGCCCTCCTGCAGTTCGCCGTCGCCGGTGACCACGAAGGTACGGAAATCGGCGCCATCCATCTGACCGGCGATGGTGACGCCGACCGCGATCGGCAGGCCGTGGCCGAGCGGCCCCGTATTGGCCTCAATGCCGGGAACATAGTTGCGATTCGGATGGCCGTTCAGCATCGACAGCGGCTTCATGTAGGTGGAGAGCGCATCGAACGGGATGAATCCCGCCTCGGCCAGCGTCGCGTAGAGCGCGCCCGTGCAGTGGCCCTTGCTAAGGATGAAGCGATCGCGGCCGGGATCGCGCGGCCGCTCAGGATCGTAGCGCAGCACGCCGAAATAGAGGCTCGCCAGAATATCCGTCACCGACATGTCGCCGCCGGGATGGCCGAGTTGTGCCTCGAACACCATGGTCAACGCGCGGCGGCGGATGCTCAGCGCCTTTCCGCGAACAAGCGCAACCCGCGGATCGGTCGCCGCGCGCATCGAATCGGTCGCGGGGGGCGGGCTGCTTGGCATGATCACATCCGGAAGACGGGATCGAGTGGGCCGCTATTCGCCGGATCGGCCGCATGCCGGTAGGTCGGCCAATCGAGGTAGCGGGTGGCCGCCTCATTGACGACCGCCGCGTGGTGGCCGCGCACCATGGCGACGTGGTGCTCGAAGCCGTTCTGCGCGATGAAGCCGAGGAGAGGCCGCAGCCGCTCGACGTGGGTGACGGCGATGCCGCCATCCATGGCGTAGGGATCGTCGGTGAAGTCGCCCTCGCCGACATAGGTCTTGAGCGTGCCGTGGCGATCGTCGGAGGAGACGCGGAAGAAGGTCATCGGTCCGGCCTTCACCTTGCCCTTGAGCGCGCCGAAGCAGCGTTCGTGAGGCACCACCGTGCCGAGAATATCGAGCTCGGAGATCTCCGGTTCGACGCCGAAGAAGCTCTTCGGGTAGTTGGCGCAGTGCGTGCAGACGCACTTATCGGCCTCGCGGGCATAGTTGTTGTTCCAGTCGAGGATGGCCGGCGGCGCACCGGAGGCGAGCGCCAGCGCATACATCGACACCGCGCCCATGACGTCGACCTCGCAGGCGCTCGGCATCAGCTTCTCGCCCATCATGCTCATGGTGACGCAGGTGGCGCAGCCGAAATTGTCCTGCAGGCTGCGCCAGCACTGGACGGCGCTGGCGTCACACTCGTTCTCGGCGATCCAGCGATTGACGCTGACGGTCCACTTGGCCTGCTTGACGATGTTCTCGCGCTTGATGTGCGCCGGGATCTTGCCGTAGGCGGCGATCTCGTCGAGCATCGTCTTGACCTCGGGCGCGTCGTCCTTGAGCGCGCCGGCAGCCCCCACGAGCTCCGACAGGTCGACCGTCACCACGGTCATACCGGTCCCCTGCAGCAGCTTCTCGCTGTAGCGCATGGTCTGGAAGGGCGCGGTGCGCGCGCCGATGGCGCCGATACGGGCATGCGTCAGTCCACGCACCGTCCGGCAGATGCGCCCGAAGCGCTCCAGGTCGCCCGCGAACTCCGCGCCGTCCACGTCGCAGGTGTGGCTGGTCGTGTCGGTGAACGGGATGCCGTACTGGTAGAGGTTGTTGGTCACCGACAGCTTGCCGCAGAAGGCGTCGCGGCGGCTGTGGACATCGACCTTGTCGTTGTCGTCGTTGCTGGCCTGGATGAGCACCGGCACACGCAGGTCGCTCAGGCGCAGCGTCTCGATGACGGCGATCTCGTCGCCGAAATTCGGCAGGAGAACGACGACGCCGTCGACCTCGTCGCGGTGCTGGCGGAAGAAATTGGCATAGCGCTGTGCGTCCTGGCGCGACTGAACGGCGCCGTTCTCCGTCTCGCCGGCAGGCAGCATGAGCGCCTTGATCTTCAGCTTGGCGAGCTGCGCCAGCACCTGTTCGCGGGCGACGACCGCAACGGTCGGGTTGAAAAAGGCGCGGCTGCCGACGATCACGCCGAAGGTCAGGGATTTGTTGACGATTGAGGTCACGGAACGACCCTCCTTGCGGGCCGGCGGCGATGAGAAGCGGCCGGCGGAATAGACCACAGTTTTCGTTTATTGTCGATTTCTTTCATTTTCTTACGTTTGTGCCTGGAGCGCCAGCCGATGATGCATGCGCTGCTGGATCTGGTCGAGGACGACCGCGGCGATGATGACCAGGCCCTTGATGACCATCTGCCAGAACGAACTGACGCCGAGCATGACCATGCCATCGCCGAGCACACCGATGACGAAGGCGCCGACGACAGTGCCCCAGATGGTGCCGCGGCCGCCCATGAGGCTGGTGCCGCCGAGCACGGCGGCGGCGATCGCATTGAGCTCGAAGGTTTCACCGGCGGCCGGGTGCGAAGCGACGAGTTCGGAGGCGATGATCAGGCCGGCGAAGGCGGCGCAGAAGCCGGAGATCATGTAGACCGACAACTTGATGAGGTTGACGCGCACGCCGGAGAGAGCCGCGGCACGCTCGTTGCCGCCGACTGCGTAGACGTAACGGCCGAAGGGCGTGCGCCCCGCAATGTAGGCCGCAACCAGCGCAAAGACGGCCATCGCGTAAATGGACAGTGGAATATGGAGAAAATCGCCAGCGCCGAGGATCGGGAAGCCCTGATTGCCGAGATCGGGTGAGCCGATGAGGTTCGGGAAGGTGCGGCCGTTGGAGATAAGCAGGGCAGCGCCACGGGCGATATAGAGCGTGCCGAGAGTAGCGATGAACGGCGCGACGCCCAGTTGCGTGATCAGCAGACCGCTGAACAAGCCGACCGCGACGCCGACGGCAAGCGCGATGAGCACCGTCTCGAAGGCGCTCGGATAGATGGTGAAGCCAAACCAGCCGATATGAATGCCCTGGGTCAGCATCGCACCGGCAACCATACCGGAAATGCCGACGATGGACCCGACCGAAAGATCGATGCCCGCGGTCAGGATGACGAAGGTCTGGCCGATACCGAGGATGGCGTAGATCGCCACGTGCTTGGTGACGATCAGCAGCGTCTCGATGTCGAGGAAGTTCGGCGTGGTGACGGCGAAATAGGCGAAGACGACGGCGAGCGCGATGAGCGTCCGCAGTCGCATGATGAGCAGCATGAAGGAATGTTGCTGGTGGCGCGACTGAACGGTGGTGGACACGGCTGTGTCTGGCGCGGTCACGATGCTTGCGTCCTGTTTTCGCCGGTGAGGTGTCGCAGTCCTTCCGTGGACGCTGCAACCACTGCGGCTTCGTTGGTTTCGGCACGCCGGAAATCGCCCGTGATGCGGCCGGCCGACATGACGAGGATGCGGTCGGCGGCGCTCATCACCTCCTTGATGTCGGAGGTGGCGTAGACGACGCCGATGCCCTCCCGGGCGAGCGCACCCATGGTGCGGAAGACCTCGGCCTTGGCGCCGACATCGATGCCGCGCGTCGGCTCGTCGAACAAGATGACGCGCGGCTCGGTCAACAGCCCCTTGCCGATCACCACCTTCTGTTGATTGCCGCCGGAAAGCGCCGAAACCGGCACAGTCGGCGAGGAGACCTTGATTGCGAGGTCGCGGATCGTACGGGCGACGGCCTGGCTTTCGGCGGCTCGGCCAATGATCCCCCAACGCGCGAAACGCGAGATGCTGGCCATGCTGAGGTTCTCGCTCACCGACAGGAGGGCGATGATGCCGTCGCGTTGGCGGTCCTCCGGCACCAATACCAGGCCGCGATCGATGCGGTCGGCAATGCTCGAACCGGTGATGTCCGCGTCGGACAGCGTGATGCGGCCGGAGATGGCACGGTTGGCGCCAATCAGGCACTCGAAGAGTTCCGACCGGCCCGCTCCGAGCAGTCCGTATATCGCCACGATCTCGCCGGCGCGGACGGAGAGCGAAACGTGATCGAGGACGAAGCCGCCGCCCGGTCGTGGCAGCACCAGATCCTCGACGACGAGCAGCGACTCGCCGGTCACCGCATGGTCCGTGGCCGGCGCCGTTTCGATGGGACCGACCATCTGGCCGATGATCCACGCGACATCGATGTCGGCGACCCGCGCCTCCGCCTGAAAATGGCCATCGCGCAGAACGGTGATGTAGTCGCCGATGCGCATGATCTCTTCAAGGCGATGCGAAATATAGACGACCGCGACGCCACGCTGCTTGAGATCGTTGATGACGCGAAACAGGGTCTCGACCTCGGTGCTGCTCAGCGCCGAGCTCGGCTCGTCCATGATGAGCACGCGCACTTCAGTGGCCAACACCTTGGCGATCTCGACGATCTGTTGTTCACCGATCCTGAGGTCATCGACCAGCTTCCGCGTGTCGATGGGGTGATCAAGGCGGGCGAGCAACTCGCCCGCCAGCTTTGCCTGGCGGGAGCGGTCGATGTCGATTCCGAAGCGGGTCGGTGCGTCGGCCAGCAGCAGGTTCTCCGCCACCGAAAGGTTCGGGCAGAGGTTGAGCTCCTGGAAGACGATGCCGATACCATGGCGGGCAGCGTCGCGCACCGAACGGATGACGACTGGCTCGCCGTCGAGCAGGATGCGACCGAGGGTCGGCTGCTCGACGCCGGCGAGGATCTTCATCAGCGTCGACTTGCCGGCACCGTTCTCGCCAACCAATGCGTTCACGGCGCCCGACCGGATGCTGAAATCGACGCCGCTCAACGCCACAGTGCCGGGATAGACCTTGACGATCTGTTCGGCCCGCATGATGACATCGGCGGCGGGCATGGCTGCCGCAACGTCGGTCATTGCGACGTTCCTCCGACGGAAAGCAGCACCGGCGTGATCGTCAGCGGCGTACTGCCGGATGGCGCCGTCGCCGCGCCGGCGAAGGAAACCACCTTGCCCTTTGCGTCGGTCATTTGCTTGGCCAAACCCGCCGTTGCCGTGTCGTTCAGGGCGCGCGACACCTCGGCGTAGTCGATTTGGTTGACGAAATCGCCGAAGGAGATGAACGGCAGCGCGTCCCGGATCGCCGTGCCGAAGATGACCGGGCCGATCTGAAGCACCACGGGCGTCGGCTTGCCGTCGATGGTCAGCGTGACCGTGACGGTGCCGTGACGCGAAGCGACGTCGACCGCGGTGACCGTGCCCTGCCCCTTGACCAGATAGGTCCAGGGCTGGCCCGGCCCGCTGCGGCGACCGTATTGTTTGCCGGCAGCCTCCGGGTCCTTGGCGATCGCTGCCAGCAAAGTGCCGACATCGAGGGGGGCCGTATGCATCAGCGGGATCACCTTGGAATCCCACATCTGTGCGACATAGGTCTTGGCGTTGAAGCCGGCATTGGTGCCGGACGCACTCTTGTCGCTGTCGTATTTGATCTTGCAGCCGGCCAAACCCGACACGGCGATTGCCAGGATCGCGACGACCGTTACGAGACGTAGCCTCATGACGCGTGCAAATGCCCCTGCCCGGACGGCGGCATGGCCGTCAGATGGCCCAACCGGACCCCACGCGCGGTTGGCGCGCGTGGAGTCCTTGCGTTCTGGTTCAACTACTTCGCGAGCGTGAAGTTGTTGAGCTTGGCAGCGTTGTCCTTGGTGATCAGGACGCAGTCGATCGACTGCTTCTCGGGCTGCGACGCCTTGCCGTTCTTCAGGTACTCGTCGGCCTGGACGACCGCGAGCTGGGCAATCTCGAACGCCGGCTGAAGGACCGTGGCGGCGATCTTGCCGGCCAGGATCTGATCACGCACGTCGTTGCTGCCGTCGAAGCCGACGACGATCACGTCGCCGCGTCCGGCCGCCTGAAGCGCCGCCGAGGCGCCCATCGCCATGGTGTCGTTGCCGGAGATGACGCCCTTGATGTCGGGGTTCGCCTGAAGGATCGACTCCATCTTCGAATAGGCTTCGGTCTGATCCCAGTTGGCGCTCTGCCGCGCCACCATCTTCAGATCGGGATATTGGTCGATGATGTCGTGATAGCCCTTCGAGCGGACGCCGGCGTTGGTATCCGACTCCTTGCCGACCAGTTCGGCGAAGTTGCCCTTCTCGCCCATCATCTTGACGAAGTATTCGGCGCCCAGCGTGGCACCCTGATAGTTGTTGGAGACGATCTGAGCGACCGCAACGCCGGTCTTGTTGATCTCGCGGTCGATGAGGAAGGACGGGATGCCCGCGTCCTTTGCCTTCTGAACAGCCGCGATCGATGCATCCGCACCGGCATTGTCCAGAATGATCGCCGCAGCCTTGCGGGCGATCGCCGTGTCGAACAGCTGATTCTGCTTGTTGGCGTCGTCGTCATGGACAAGCACGAGCGTGTCGTAGCCGAGTTCCTTCGCCTTGGCCTCGGCCGCACTGGCCTCGGTCGCGAAGAACGGGTTGTCGTGCGACGGAGTAATGATGGCGATCAGCTTGCCGTTGCCCGCAGCCATTGCGGGAACCGCCGATGCCGCAAACGCGATCAGGGCCGCCGAAGCGACCTTGCCGAGTACGTGCATAGTGTTCCTCCCAAGAACCGATATGGCCCTGCGCCACGAGCCAGCCTGTGTGCGCGCTGGCGAGACTAGCATTTAGGCACCGCTCGACAAGCTATTTTTTTTCTTTGCTTTCGATTTATTTCGATTCGATGGCCGACCAGGTCTTGCGACCTGTGCCCGGAACTCTCGCATCTCCTGCAAAATCGGGCCGCTGGCGTCGGTCACCAAAGAGGCGGTCTGCGGTCGGACACTGCCGCATTTCGCTCCCGCTTCCGAACGCCCATTCGGCCAAGCGACAGTCGCCGTGCCTACTCAGCGATCGCAACCTCGATGCCCATCTTCTCGATCGCGCGACGGTCCTCGTCGCGAATGCCGGCATCGGTGATGAGCCGGTTGACCAGCGTGAACGGCCCCAGGACCGCGAAGGAAACACGCCCGATTTTCGTCGAATCCGCCACCAGGATGATCTCGCGCGCCGCCTTGATCATGGCGCGTTTGACATAGAGGTCGGCAAAGGCCGGAAACGTCAGGCCGGCATCGAGCGAGGTTCCGGCGGTCGCCAGGAACAGTTTCTCGGCAAAGACGTTCTCGAAATAGTCGGCCGACTTCTCGCCGCTGAGCGATAGCGTCGGCGCCTTGAACTGTCCCCCGGGCATATGGATCGTGCACGACGGATTGGCGCCCAGGATCAGGGCGATGTTGAGGGCATTGGTGATGACGTGCAGATCCTGCCGTTTCATCAAGTTTCGCGCCACTTCCGTGGTCGTCGAGCCGGCATCGAGAATGATCGTCTCGCCGTCGCTGACGAGCGCAGCAGCGGCCCGGCCGATGGCGCGCTTGGCGTCCATGTTGACCATGTGATGAAGGGCAAGCGCCTGCACTTGTTGCGGCATGGTGGCGAGGAACGCGCCGCCATGCTCACGGATGATGTAGCCTTCGGTCTCAAGTCGCTCGAGGTCCTGGCGAATGGTCGGCTCGGAGACGCTGAATGCCTCGCTCAACGCGCTGACGCGGGCGCTGCCCTCCTCCTGCAGCCAGTCGAGAATGCGCCTGCGGCGCGTCTCTGCAAGTAGATTGCCTCCCCGGGGGCGTCTGGCTGCCGCGGACGCGCCAGAAGCGGTCTTGCCGCTGCCGGATCGTGCCGATTCGCTTGGGCTCCGCATTCCTTTTCCTATCATAAACCGGCGGCATGCCAGGTTCTGAAAGCGCCAATACTTCCAGTCGCCAGCCGCTTGCCAAGTCGCACGCCGTGGCCCCCCGTACCCATGGCCACACCCGTGAGGGATACAACGCTACCGCGCAATCGCCGCATATTTATGGGCCAAAAAGAAAAAAATCGAAAGAATTCTTCGATCGCCGGCGGTCAAAAAGGCTGCGCTACGGGCCATTCGGTCGTGTCGATACACCTTTCTCGACAAACCGAGGCCGGTTGTATCGTTGACTGATCAAGATCCTGGCAGCACGCACGGAGCCCAACCGGACACCCTCACTCGAGCGAAATGCACGCGGAGAATGTTGGAACCGGGTCCCCCCTCCGCCGAAAACGAGCAGCACCCCTCAGAGAATTTTCGCGCGCTGTCGGCCTCGCGGCCCATCTGGGTCACGTCGAGACACCTAGAATCGGCTGGCCCAGCCCGACGTCAGCTTTCTTTCCAGCCCGATGGCACGATTGCGCCAGCGCCGCGACTGGGCATCGATGACCACGACGCGCGGGTCGAAAGCCGCATCCAGCGCCGCGCGCTTGTCCATGTCGTTGAAGAAGATGGCAAAGGCGAGCCGATGACCCGCGGCCGTATCGATATAGCCCGCCAGGCCGCGGGCATACGACATGGTGCCGGTCTTCACCTGCGCCGATCCCTTCACCCCCTTCCAGACGATCCGCCGCAGAAGGTCGTGGAAGTCGGCACCGCCCGGCGGCGGCCCGGCGGCTTCTTCGAGCATGGTGACGATCTGGCGCGGCGTCACACGCGACTTCGACGACAGGCCGGAATGGTTGGCAAGCAGGAGGCCCGTCCAGTCTGCATCCGGCAGGCGCTTCCGCCACCAGTCCGCCAGTGCCGCGGCCGACTCCTCCAGCGACAGCTTGCGGCCGGTCAGCACCCGGCTGGCGGCCAGGCCGATCAGTTCCGCCGACAGGTTGTTGGAGGTGCGCAGCACCTGGCGGGCGATATCGCCGAGCGGGATGCTTTCGTGGCGCACCACCGAGCGCGCCCCCTCCGGCGTCACGCCTGGCGACGGCTCCGGCAGAGCCACCCCTTCCTTGGCCGCGATCGCCCGGAACGCGCTGGCGGTAACGCGCGACGGATTGGCGACCGGCAGCCACTCCTCGCCACGAGCGGGCAGAGCCGGCGACAGCAGCCAGCGGTCCTCCGACGGCGCGCCGGTGCGCACATACGGCCCGGGCAGATCCTCGCCGGCGAAAGCCACGCCGACGCTGTCGAGCGGCAATTTCACTTTGTTGCTGAACGCGCTCGCCGTGGCCGAGCGCTCGGCGCCCTGCTTGCCCCAGACGAGACGCACGCGATTGAAATCGAGCGAGAGCGCACTGACACCGCTGTTGTAGTCCGCCGCCTCCGGCTGCAGCGGATCGATCTCCGGCACCTCGATCAGCGCGCTGGCATCGTAGAGAAACGTGCCTTCGACCCGGTTGATCCCGCTTGCCGCCAACTGCTTCGCCATCGCCTGGAGGTCGTCGCCGGTGAGAAACGGGTCGCCGCCCCCGCGCAGCGTCAGCGAACCGGTGAGGACACCGTCGGCAACGCTGCCCTCTGCTTCGAGGGTGGTGGTGAAACGGTGGTCGCCACCGAGGATCTCGAGGGCCGCAGCAATCGTGGCAATCTTTGCCACCGAAGCCGGAATGAATGGCCGGTCCGCACCGTGCTCCGCCAAAACCCGCCTGTCCTTGAGGTCGACCACCAGATAACCGACGCCATCGGCTGCAAATCCGCCGCTCTTCAGCAGCGCCTCATCCGTCTGCGGGGCCCGATCCTTCACCGGGCTGCCGGCCGCGGCGGGGCCGGTCACGGCCGCCAGGACCAGGAACAGCGCCGCGACGAGGCTGGTCAGCCACGCGCGTCCGGCAAGCACATCGGGGGAGTTGTCGCGGTTGGCCATGACAGACGGACTATGGTCGGGCCAGCGAGTATAGGGTAAGCGCGGTTTCGTGGCGATTGTCGTCGGGCCGGACAGGCAGACCGGTCGCTATCTGCCTTGCCGGCCCTTGAGCGCGCCGCGCAAATGCACAGTATGCACGCATGATAGAGCCACATCCCTTCCACGTGATGACCAAGCCCATCGGGCCGCGCTGCAACATCGCCTGCAGCTATTGCTATTACCTGGAGAAGGAAACGCTTTATCCGGACGAAAAGCGATTCCGCATGTCCGATGCGGTGCTCGAGCGCTATGTGCGCGATCTCATCGCGGCGGAGGTGAAGGCGGGCCAGCGCGTGGTGACGTTTGCCTGGCAGGGCGGCGAGCCGACGATGCTCGGCATCGAATTCTTCGAGCGTGCGGTGGCGCTGCAGAAAGCGCATTGCCCCGCCGGCGTGCGGATCGAAAACGCCTTCCAGACCAACGGCATGCTGCTCGACGACGACTGGGGCAGCTTCCTCGCCCGGGAGAATTTCCTAGTCGGCATCAGCATCGACGGGCCGCGCGCGATCCACAACCGCTACCGGCGCGATCGTGCCGGACGCCCGACCTTCGACAAGGTGATGCAGGGGCTCGACGTGCTCCGCCGGAACAAGGTGGAATTCAACATCCTGACCACCATCCACCGCGAGAACGCGATTCATGGCAAGGAAGTCTACCGCTTCCTGCGCGATCTCGGCACGGCGCACATCCAGTTCATCCCCATCGTCGAGCGGCGCGCGGTCGATGGCGCCCTCGCCGCGGCGCCGCAGGTCGACGACGATCCGGCCAATGTCGTCACCGAGTGGAGCGTCTCGCCGCGCGCCTGCGGCAAGTTTCTGTGCGACGTGTTCGACGCTTGGTACCGCAAGGATATCGGCCGCATCTTCATCCAGTTCTTCGAGAACCAGGTCGGGATGTGGATGGGGCTTCCCGCATCGCTCTGCGTCTTTGCCGAGACCTGCGGCACCGGGCTCGCCATGGAGCACAATGGCGACCTCTATGCCTGCGACCACTATGTCTATCCCGAGTACCGGCTGGGCAACATCATGGAGACCCCGCTCGCGGAGCTGGCCTGGTCGGAAGCAACGGCAAAGTTCGGTGCGGACAAGCGCGACACGCTGACCGCGCAGTGCCGGGCCTGCGAATTCCGCTTCGCCTGCAACGGCGGCTGCCCCAAGCACCGCTTCCTGCGATCGAAGGACGGCGAGCCGGGGCACAATTACTTCTGCCAGTCCACCACGATGTTCTTTCGCCATGCCGGCGACCGCTTGCGGGTGATCGGCGCCAGGCTGGCTTGAGGCCGTCCCGGCCGCTTCAGTTGGTCGGCTCCAGGGCGCAGATGCGCTTGAGTTCGTCGACGATGGCCTCGGCTGCCGGCGACAGGAAGCCGTCCTTGCGCATCACCACGCCCGCCTCGCGCCTCGGCGCCAGCCCGGCCACGGTCACCAGCCTGAGGCCCTTTGCTTCCGGCATGTCGATCGTGCTTGCGACCGTCAGCGTGATGGCATCCGAGTGGAGCACCGTCTGCACCAGAAACGCCATCGACTCCGTCTCGACCATGATCTCCGGCGGCGCCAGATCGGCGGCGATGAACAGCGCCCTGAGGCGGCGCGTGGTGCGCGTCGACAGCGGCGGCATCGACCACGGATAGTCGAGCAGGTGGCGGAGCGTGACGCGCTTCATGCGGGTCAGCGGATGGCCCGCGCGGCAGGCGACGCCCAGTCTGTCGGAGGTGAGCGGAATGACCTTGTAGTCCTTCGCGTTCTCCGGCGAGGGAACCTCGGCGACGACGAGATCGACGTCGCCGCGGCTGAGCGCGCGCAGCAAAACGTCGTCGAAGCCGCCATCGACCCTGACCCGGATCGCCGGATTGCGCTTCACCGTGCGCGCCACCGCCAGCGGCAGGAGGCGCCTCAGCCACGCCGGCCCGGCCCCGATGGCAACCGAACCGGCCATGCCGTCCTGGAGAAAGCGCAGCTCCCTGATGGCGTCGCCGAGCTGGACGTTAAGGGTCTCAGCGTGGCGGAAGAGGGATTCGCCGTAGCTCGTCAGCTCGACGCCACGCGGCTGGCGCCGGAAGAGCTTCACGCCCAGTTCGGCCTCCAGGGCGCGAACGCTTTTGGTCAGCGTCGGCTGGGCCACGCCGAGTTCGACGGCCGCCAGCGTCAGGCTGCGTGCCTTTGCCACCGAAAGAAAATATTCAAGCTGTCGCAGGTGCATGGCCCACCCGTTTGCAGAGAAAACCGACTGGCCCGTCGCGCGGTGCCCACACTGGACCTATTGCAATGAAATCGAGGCGCCCGCAACTGATATGAATATTGGCTATCGCAACGGTTGCTCTTATTATTTGTAGTAATGGCGACGGCGTGCCACCCTCATGGTGCCATCGCCATCGTCGAGGGAGGGATAAAAAGATGATCCGCAAAAAAGGACTCACGCGTCGCGGAGCGCTCGCCGGCATAGGTGCCGCCGCGCTGGCCGCCAAGGTCCCCTACACCTGGGCCGCATCGGCCGCGCCTATCACCATCGTCATCAACCAGTCGCCGTGGTTCGACAGTTTCCGCAAGACCGTCGAGCTGTACGAGAAGGAAAGCGGCAACAAGGTCAATCTGGACGTCAATCCGTTTGCCGGCTCGCTGGAGAAGCAGCGCAACTCGGTGCGCGCCAGCCAGGGCGATTATGACATCCTGATTCTGAATTCCGGCTGGTTCACCGAGATGTATTTCGGCGGCTTCGTCACCGCCATCAGCGACATCGATCCGTCGTTCAAGCTCGATCCGGACCTCTTCACGCTTGGCGACACCATCTATTTCGACCCGGACAAGAAGACCATGACGCCGTCCGGCAAGCTGATGACTGTGCCCATCCAGCCCAACATCCCGATGATCTACTACCGGGGCGATCTCTACCAGGAGAAGGGGCTGAAGCCGGTCGAGACCTTCGCCGACCTGGAGGCCAACGCCAAGGCGCTGAACGATCCGCCGAAGATGTACGGCATCGTCCAGCGCGGCGCCCGCGGCGCCAACACGGTGTCCTACGATTTCTATCCCTACCTGTTCGGCATGGGCGGCGCGGTCTTCAAGGATCAGACGGCCGGCGATTATTCCGTCGTCCTCAACAACGACCAGGGCAAGGCGGCGCTCGACTATTACCTGCGGCTCAAGGACGAGGCCGGACATCCCAATACCGCCTCGATCGATCAGGCCGACATCATCCAGTCGCTGGTCACCGGCCACTGCGCCCATGCCAGCATCGTGATCGCGGCGTGGTCGACCATGGACGATCCCAACAAGTCGGCCATCGTCGACAAGATCGAATATGCGCCGACGCCGCATGCGCCCGGCCTGCAGCCCGGCCCCGGACTGGGCCACTGGCTGGGCGGCATTTCGCACAACGTGCCGGACGAGCGGAAGCGGGCAGCGGTCGAGTTTTTCCGCTGGTTCCAGACCAAGGACGCCCAGCTTGCCAACGCTCAGGCCGGCGGCATTCCGCTCAACGCCTCGGTCTACAGCGAGCCGATCGCGGACGAGCGCAAGTTCCGCTGGATGAAGCCGCTCGCCGCGGCCTTGCCGCACGCCCGCAACCTGTACGCCTTCCCCGAGGCCAGCGAAGTCATCGCCGTGCTCGAGGTCGGCCTCAACCGGGCCATCGCGGGCGAGATCTCCGCCACCGATGCCTTGAACAGCATGTCCGACGACATCTACAAGGTCATGGAGAAGTACAAGTACCAGACCGGCGAACTGCCGCCGCTGAAGGCGTAAGCGCGGAAAGTCCGATGAGCGTTTCCTCGCTCTCCGCCGCCAGCCAGGCGGGCGTTGCGAGGGCGCGGATGACCATGGACGACGATCGCATCTGGCGCTGGGCCGCTTTCGGCCCAGCGCTGGTGCTGATGATCGCCATGGCCGTCCTGCCGCTCGCCAACCTGTTCCTGACCAGCTTCTACGACGTTTCCTGGACGGGCGGGCGGGCGAGCTGGACGCCGGTCGGCCTGGCGCACTATCCCGAGCTGCTGAGCGATCCCCTGCTCAAGGCGGGCGTGGTCAACACCACCCTGTTTGCCATCGCCGCCGTCGGCGGTCAGATGGTTTTCGGCTTTCTGCTGGCCGTGCTGGTCAGCCGCATCGACCGCGGGCGCGTCTTCTTCCGCGCCGTCTTCATTCTTCCCATCCTCATTCCCGGCATCGTCATCGGCGCCATCTGGAAGCTGATGCTCAACTACGATTTCGGGCTGGTGAACCAGGCGCTGGGGCTTGTCGGCATCGCCTCGCACGATTGGCTCGGCGACAAGTACACGGCGCTGGCGACCGTGGTCGCCGTCGATATCTGGCACTGGACGCCGTTCTGCTTCCTGCTTTTCCTCGCCGGCCTTGAATTGCTGCCGCGCGACATCTTCGAGGCGACGCGGATCGACGGCGCCTCGGCGTGGCAGGAGCTTCGCCTGGTCACCATTCCCCTGATGATTCCGACGATCCTGGTCACCTTCGCCTTTCGTCTGGTCATCGCCTTCAAGGTCTTCGACGAGATCTACCTGATGACCAATGGCGGGCCCGGCACCGCGACCGAGGTGGTGAGCTTCACGCTCTTCCAGCGCTTCTTCACCGAGGACCGCGTCGGCTACGGCTCGGCGATGTCGGTGGTGGTGATCTTCTTCATCTCGATGCTGCTGGTGCTCGCTCTGTCGGCGGGACGCAGCGCGAGGGCCCGGTCGTGAACGCGCTGTGGCGCCGGCGCGGCGACATCCTCGATTACGCGGTTCTCGCAATCGTGGCGGCGATCGTGCTCGTGCCGGTGATCTGGGTGATCGCGGCCGGCTTCCGCACCCAGATTTCGCTGCTCATGGGTCAGTTCTTCTTCACCCCCGTGCTGATGAACTTCGTCGAGGTCCTCTTCTCCAAGACCTCCGACTTCCTCATCAACTACCGCAACTCGCTGTTCGTCGGCGGCGTCTCGACGGCGCTGTGCGTATCGGCGGCGACGCTGGCGGCCTGGTCGCTCGACCGCATGAACTGGCCGCGCTGGGTGGGCCACATCTTTCTCGGCTGGGCGCTGGTCTTCAACATGATCCCGCCGATCGCGCTCGCCAGTGCCTGGTACACGATGGAGCGCGCGGTCGGCCTCGACAACACATTCACCGGGCTCATCCTGGCGCATGCGACCCTCAACCTGCCGATGGCCGTCTGGCTGATGGGCGTCTTCGTGCGCGACGTCCCACAGGAACTGGTCGAAGCGGCGCGCATCGACGGCTGCAATTCGCCGATGCTCTTCCGCTCCGTTGTGCTGCCGGTCATCACGCCGGGCCTGGCGGCGACCACCGTGCTCTGCTTCGTCTTCAGCTGGAACGAGTTCGCCGTCGCGCTCAATCTGACCATGAAGCAGACGGCGACGGTGCCGGTGGCGATCGCCAAATTCGCCCAGGATTACGAAATTCAATACACGCAGATGGCGGCCAGCGCGGCGCTCTCGATCCTGCCGGCGCTGGTGCTGCTTCTCATCGGCCAACGCTACATCGTGAAGGGATTGACGGCGGGCGCCATCAAGTGACCCGCCTCGTCAGAACATGTGAGGACGACAGGAAATGAAGACAGTTTTCGTTCTCTTCGACTTGCTTAACCGCCACATGCTCGGCCCCTACGGCGGCAAGCGCATACCGACGCCGAATTTCGACCGCCTGGCAGAGCGCGCGGTCACCTTCGACCGTCACTATGTCGGCAGCATGCCGTGCATCCCGGCGCGGCGCGACATGCTTACCGGGCGCCTGTCGTTTCTGCACCGCAGCTGGGGGCCGATGGAGCCGTTCGACAACGCCTTTCCCGAGCGCCTCTACGAAGCTGGCGTCTACAGCCACCTGATCACCGACCACTACCATTACTGGGAGGATGGCGGCGCCACCTATCACAACCGCTACGACTCCTACGAGTTCGTGCGCGGACAGGAGGGCGACCCGTGGAAAGCGATGGTCCAACCCCCGTGGGAGCGGCTGCGCGAGATGTACCACGAGCGCCAGTTCGATACCGCCCAGCGCAATTATTTCCGCCACAACATGGTCAACCGCGAATTCATCCGCGAGGAGTCCGAGTTTCCCTCGGTGCAGGTGTTCGCCCGCGGCTTCGAGTTCCTCGAGAAGAATCGCGACGCCGACAACTGGCTGCTGCAGATCGAGACTTTCGACCCGCACGAGCCGTTCTTTGCCCCGGCGCGCTTCAAGAAGCCGTTCGACACCGGCTGGAACGGCCCGGTGCGCGACTGGCCGCGCTATGGCCGCGTCGACGAGCTGCCGGCCGAATGCGAGGAGCTCCGGGCCAACTACTACGCCGTCGTCTCGATGTGCGACTTCCTGCTCGGCCAGCTCATCGACGATTTCGACCGCCACGATATGTGGAAGGACACCGCGCTGGTGGTGACCACCGACCACGGCTTCCTTCTCGGCGAACACGACTTCTGGGCCAAGAACCGCATGAACCTCTACGAGGAGCTGGTCCACATCCCGCTCTTCATGCACGACCCGCGCGCGCCGGAGCTCGCCGGTACGCGCTCGGCGGCGCTCACCCAGACGATC
>CAVVPK010000044.1:0-24885 GCA_963750065.1 uncultured Alphaproteobacteria bacterium | reverse complement strand
CCATCGATAGGGCAATCCACTCTTTGGAACCGGACTAATAGCCGCAGCGGATACACGCTTGCCCGGTGGGGCGGCTCTCCTGTAACCCTTGGCCCAGGAGTAGCGTTCTTGGCAAGCATCGCCGGCAGCCCATCGGTAGCTTTGAGGGACCGCAGCCGCGACCGCGCGATGGTGCGGGCGTGGCTGATTGTGGTCGCGTTGATGATCGTGGCCATGGTGGTGGTCGGCGGCGCCACGCGGCTCACCCATTCCGGCCTGTCGATCACCGAATGGCAGCCGATCCACGGCGTCATTCCGCCGCTGAACGATGCCCAGTGGCAGGAGGAATTCCTCAAATACCAGCAGATCCCGGAGTACGAGCAGCTCAACCGGGACATGACGCTCTCCGAGTTCAAGGGCATCTTCTGGTGGGAGTGGAGCCACCGTCTGCTCGGCCGCCTGATCGGCGTGGTCGTCTTGTTGCCGCTGATCTTCTTCTGGGTGACGGGGCGCATCGAGGCGCGGCTGAAGCCGCGTCTGGTGGCGCTGTTCCTGCTTGGCGGGCTGCAGGGCGCGGTCGGCTGGTGGATGGTGAAAAGCGGCCTCAGCGTACGCACCGATGTCAGCCAGTACCGGCTCGCTACCCACCTGACATTCGCCGCGGCGATCCTTGCCTATACGGTGTGGCTGGCGCGCGGGCTGGCGCCAAGTCCCTTGAGTGGTTCGCGACGGCGCCTGCGCGGCATTGCGGGTCTGCTGGTCGGCCTGACATTCCTGCAGATCTTTCTCGGCGGACTGGTCGCCGGGCTCGATGCCGGGCTCACCTACAACACTTGGCCGCTGATGGACGGCAGCCTCGTGCCCTCCGGCCTGTTCGCCCTGTCGCCGTGGTGGCGGAACCTGTTCGAGAGCGTCATGACGGTGCAGTTCGACCACCGCCTCGGCGCCTATCTCCTGTTCGCACTCGCCTGGGCCCATGCAGCCCAGGCCCGCGGCACGCCTTACCTGCGCGGGGCGGTTGGGCTGGCCTTGCTGGTGTCGTTGCAGGCAGCACTCGGCATCACCACGCTGCTGATGGTGGTGCCGCTCGATGTCGCGCTCACACATCAGCTCGGCGCCGTGACCGTGCTGATCGCGGCCATGGTCCATCTGCGCCGCATGTGGCCGGCCATGCCGATGGAGCGGGCAACAGCCTGAGGTGCGACATCGGTGCGTGTACAACCCGGTGCGCCGCGACACATACTGGCAACAGGGATTTGATTCGTCGGGGCTCTGCGGGGAGGCCAAGCGATGAACAAGCCGGCCATGACTCCCAATGAAATCCGTCCGATCGCCACTGCGGCGATGCGGGCCAGCGTCGTGGTCACGGTCGCGGGCAAGGTGATCGCCTCCACGGCCAAGGCGCTGATGCTCGACGAATCCTCCGGTGGACGGACCTACTACATCCCGCGCAAGGACGTGGACATGGCCCTGCTCGAGCGCAGCGCACACATCACCCACGACCCCAAGATGGGCGACCGCGTCTACTACAGCATCCCTGCCGGTGGCGCGCGCTCGCTGGATGCAGCGTGGAGCTTCGAAGCGCCCAATCCGGCCATCGCCGCCATGAAGGACTACCTCGCCTTCGCTCCGAACCGCGTCGATGCGATCGTGGAGTGGCCGGCGGACTAGAGCCTTTGGTAGCCAGATGGAGCCATTCCGACGGAGCGATTTTGCGACAGGATCAAGCCGGCGGGCGTCCAACGCCGATCCCGGCTCGACCGATGCCCCACATCGCCCTTCGCCGGGCTCAACGCCGGATCGCCGCGCCGGTCGAGAAACGGAATTGATCCCATCTGGCTACCAAAGGCTCTAGACGGACCGCCGGGGTGCCTCCAGGCGTTGGTGCCCCGAGCGGGCCAGGAAGAAGCGCCGTATCCCGCCAGGCGATGCGCTATGCGAGGCCGGCGGCCTCGTCGAAACCCAGCATCAGGTTGAGGTTCTGCACCGCGGCGCCGGAAGCCCCCTTGCCGAGATTGTCGAGGAGCGCCACCAGACGCGCCTGGCGCGCGTCCTCGGAGCCGAAGACGAACAGCTTCATGTGATTGGTGCCGTTCAGCGCCTCCGGCTGCAGGCCGGTGAGCGCGGCGGACTCCTGCAAGGTAGCGACGTCGACGAAACGCTCGCGCATATAGCGCTCGGCGAGCGCGGCATGAATATCGACGAGCTTCGGCGCGCCGGGCAGGGCATCGAGATGGAGCGGCACCTCCACGATCATGCCCTTGTAGTAGCCTCCGACGGTTGGTGCGAAGACCGGGCGCATGGCAAGCCCGCCATGTTTGATGATCTCGGGCACATGCTTGTGCTTGAGGGCGAGCGCATAGATGCGGGCGCGATCGCTGGTGTGGTTCGGCGCGGCCTCGTCTTCGAACTCGGCGATCAGCGACTTGCCGCCGCCGGAATAGCCGGAAATGCCGAAGATGGTGAGCGGCGTATCGGCGGGCACGATTCCGGCCGCGGTGAGCGGCCGGATGAGGCCGATGGCGCCGGTCGACCAGCAGCCGGGATTGGAGACGCGGTGCGCCGCGGCAATCGCCGCCCGCTGGCCGGGGGCCATCTCCGGGAAGCCGAAGGCCCAGCTGTCGGCGACGCGGTGCGCGGTGGAGGCGTCGATGACCCGCACGCTGTTGCTGGTGATGAGGCCGACCGCCTCACGCGCCGCATCGTCGGGCAGGCACAGGATGACGGCATCGGCGCCGTTCATGATCTCGGCCCGCGCTTTCGTGTCCTTGCGCTGCTCCGGTGCGATCGACAGGAGCTGCAAGTCGGCGCGGCCTTGCAGCCGCTGGCGGATCTGCAGGCCGGTGGTGCCGGCCTCGCCGTCGATGAAGACTGTCGCAACCATCTCGAACCTCCGTTGAGGCAGATAGCCCTTGTCGGGACAAAGAAGAAGGGCGGGCCGACCGGCCCGCCCTCGCAATCAAGGAAACGGAAGCGCCGATCAGCGCTTGGAGAACTGGAAGGAACGGCGGGCCTTGGCGCGGCCGTACTTCTTGCGCTCGACTACGCGCGAGTCGCGGGTGAGGAAGCCCTGCTTCTTGAGCACCGTGCGCAGCTCCGGCTCGTAATAGGTGAGCGCCCGCGAGATGCCGTGGCGCACCGCGCCGGCCTGACCCGACAGACCGCCGCCGGCGACCGTGGCGTTGACGTCGTACTGGCCGTCACGCTCGGCCGCCAGGATCGGCTGGCGCAGGATCATCTGCAGCACCGGCCGGGCGAAATACTCGGTGAAGTCCTTGCCGTTGACGACGATGCGCCCGCCACCGCGCGTCAGCCAGACGCGGGCAACGGCGTTCTTGCGCTTGCCGGTGGCATAGGCGCGGCCATAGGCGTCGAGCTTCTGGACATGGACCGGAGCGGCCGGCTCCTCGACAGTGGAGGCGAGGTCCTGAAGGGATTGCAGATCGGCCATGGTCAGGCGGTCCTCATGTTCTTGCGGCTCAAACCGGCGATATCGAGCACTTCCGGCTGCTGGGCTTCATGCGGATGCTCGCTGCCCTTGTAGACGCGGAGATTCTTCAGCTGGCGGCGGGCGAGCGGGCCCTCGGGGAGCATGCGCTCGACGGCCTTCTCGACGACGCGCTCGGGAAAGCGCCCGTCTAGGATCTTGGCGGCGGTGCGCTCCTTGATCCCGCCGATCCAGCCGGTGTGCCAGTAATACTTCTTGTCCTGGCGCTTCCTGCCGGTGAAGGCGACCTTCTCGGCATTGATGACGATGACGTTGTCGCCGCAGTCGACGTGGGGCGTATAGGCCGCCAGATGCTTGCCGCGCAGACGCCGCGCGACGATGGCCGCGAGACGGCCCACGACGAGGCCGTCGGCGTCGATCACGATCCACTTCTTCTCGACGTCGGCCGGCTTCAGGTTGAACGTTTTCATGGGTACTTCCGGCGTGTTGAAAACTACGAGGCGGCGCTTGGACAGCGCCGCCGGATGGCGTGGGTTCTAGCGATGGCGGACCTGATCGTCAAGAACCGGGCGCAATAAAACAAGCGATTTCAGACCGTTATGTGTGTGGTATCGAGATACCAAAAGAGCCAGTGCCGTTGGTCCGGCTGCCACGCGCATGCTGACCGGAAAGGTGCGTGGCGCTCCGATATGCCCTGGGTGAAGTGCCTGCTATGCGCTTGAAGGCATTGCCGAAGACGCTCTCGGACGTGTAGCCGAGCGACCGGGCGATCGCGACAACCGACGTGACGGTCGTCGGCGCCCACCCCAGCGGAACACCGATGCCGTCGCCCCTGCAACGACCGGCTCGACGCGCTGCTTGATGGCGGCCAAAATGCCGCGGCTGGCTCGCATTCTATTATTTGAATGCATATCTGCGGGTGATGGAATCAACGGGAAAGGAATGAGCCATGTCCGCCGACGGCGTGAGCGATGAGATGCTGCGGGAGAGCGTGAGCGACGAGATGCTGCGGGATATCCTGACGTCGAACCCGACCATTGCCGTTCTCGGCGCCTCGCCGACGCGGGACCGGGTCAGCCGCGCCATCATGGGCTACCTCATCCAGCACGGCTACCACACCGTTCCGGTCAATCCGGTCTATGCCGGCCAGAAGATATTCGGCCAGACCGTCTATGCCAGCCTGGCCGACGTGCCGGAGCCGATCGACATCGTCGACGTCTTCCGCCGCACCGACAAGCTCGGCGAAGCGGTGGACGAGGCGCTGGCGCTGGCGCAGAAGCCGAAGGTCATCTGGATGCAGCTCGGCTTGCGTGATGAGGCCGCCGCCGAACGGGCGCGGGCGGCCGGCATCACCGTCATCCAGGACCGCTGCATCAAGATCGAGCACACCCGTCTCGGGTTGTGATGCGGTCAGGGTAAATCCTTCCCGTCCTGCAGGCTGCCGTGGCAGCATTTGCTTTGGATTTTGGGTCCGTCACCGGCTAGGGATAGCGGCGACAAGCGACCGGGCGGCCATCCAGGGCGGCCGGCGAGGGAGGGAGTTTGACCATGAGTGACGATCGCGTACCCGGATTTGCAACGCTGGCGGTTCATGCCGGTGCCAAGCCCGACCCGACCACCGGCGCCCGGGTGACGCCGATCTACCAGACCGCGTCCTACGTCTTCAACGACGCCGACCACGCCGCCGCACTGTTCGGCCTGCAGGCCTTCGGCAACATCTACACGCGCATCATGAACCCGACCAGCGATGTGCTGGAGCAGCGCATCGCAGCGCTGGAAGGCGGCACCGCGGCGCTAGCCGTGGCCTCCGGCCATGCGGCGCAGGTGGTGACGCTGCACGCGCTGATGCAGCCGGGCGACGAACTGGTCGCCGCGCGCCAGCTCTACGGCGGCTCGATCAACCAGTTCAACCACTCGTTCAAGAGCTTCGGCTGGCAGGTCAAATGGGCCGACATCGACGACATCGCGACCTTCGAGAAGGCGATCGGCCCGAAGACCAAGGCGATCTTCATCGAGTCCATCGCCAATCCCGGCGGCGCGGTGACCGACATCGCGGCCGTCGCGGCGGTCGCCAAGCGGGCAGGGGTGCCGCTGATCGTCGACAATACGCTGGCCACCCCCTATCTCTGCCGGCCCTTCGAGCACGGCGCCGACATCGTCGTCCATTCGCTGACCAAGTTCATCGGCGGCCACGGCAATTCCATCGGCGGCATCATCGTCGATGGCGGCAAGTTCAACTGGACCGCCTCCGACCGCTATCCGATGCTGTCCGCGCCACGGCCGGAATATAACGGCATGGTGCTGGGCGAGACCTTCGGCAACTTCGCCTTCGCCATCGCCTGCCGCGTGCTCGGTCTGCGCGATCTCGGCCCGGCGATCTCGCCGTTCAACTCGTTCCTCATCCTCACCGGCGCGGAGACGCTGCCGCTCAGGATGCAGAGACACTCAGACAACGCCAAGGCGGTGGCGGAATTCCTCGCCGGCCACGACAAGGTGTCGTGGGTGAGCTATGCGGGTCTGCCCGGCGACCGCTACCATCAGCTGGCGCAGAAATACTGCCCCAAGGGCGCCGGTGCGTTGATGACCTTCGGCGTCGAAGGCGGCGCCGAGGCCGGCGTAAGCGTGGTGTCGAAGGTGAAGCTGTTCTCGCACCTTGCCAATATCGGCGACACGCGCAGCCTGATCATCCATCCCTGGTCGACCACCCACAGCCAGTTGACCGAGGAGCAGCGCAAGGCGGCCGGCGCCGGGCCGGACGTGATCCGCCTTTCGGTCGGCATCGAGGATGCCGCCGACATCATCGCCGACCTCGACCAAGCGCTGGTCTGATCCGAGACGGCTGCCCATGTCGTTCGGCGACACGCTGAGCGTCGAGAACGGCCTATTGGCCGTTCCCGGCGCCGATTCCCATGGCGTGCGCGCCTTTCGCGGCATCCCCTTTGCCGCGCCGCCGATGGGGCCGCTGCGCTGGCGGCCGCCCGAGGCGCCTGTCCCGTGGGAAGGCGTCCGCCCGGTCGACGCCTTTGGCGCCAACGCCATGCAGCACGTTATTTTCGCGGACATCGATGCGACCATCCCCGGCATGTCGGAGGACTGCCTCTACCTCAATATCTGGACACCGGCGGAGAGCGGCGCCGAGCGCCTCCCGGTGCTGGTCTATGTGCACGGCGGCGGCAGCGCCACCGGCCACGGCGCCGAGCCCCGCTATGACGGGGCGCGGCTGGCGGCACGCGGCATCGTCTTCGTCACCTTCAATTATCGCCTCAACGCCTTCGGCTATCTGGCCCATCCGGACTTGGCAGCGGAATCCCCTGAAGGCGCCTGCGGCAATTACGGCCTGCTCGATCAGGTCGCGGCCATTGCCTGGGTCAAGCGCAACATCGCCGCCTTCGGCGGCGATCCCGACCGCGTGACCATCGGCGGCGAGTCCGCCGGCTCACAGTCGGTGTCGGCGCTCATGGCCTCGCCGTTGGCGGGCGGCCTGTTCCACGGCGTCATCGGTGAGAGCGGCGCGCTGTTCCCGCCGCCGGGCGGGCAGGGTATTGCGCGTGATGCCGCCGAACGGCTGGGCCTCGACTTCGCCGCCTCGCTGGGCGCTGGATCGATTGCCGAATTGCGTGCCCTGCCGGCGGAAACGGTCCTCGCGGCCGTGCCGCGCGATTTTCGCTTCTGGCCGGTGGTCGATGGCTGGTTCCTGCCGCAGAGCCCGGCGGGGATCTTCGCAGCGGGCAAACAGAACGACGTGGCGCTGCTCGCCGGCTGGAACCGGGACGAGGGATTCAACTTCGACGTTACCACCGGCGCCGGCAAATCCTTTGTGGAGATCGTGCGGCGACGGTTTGGGCCGAGGGCCGACGGGATATTGCGCCTCTATCCGGCCAGCAATGAAGCCGAGGCCGCGCAATCGGCACGCGACTTCGGCGGCGACCTGGTGATTGTCCAGCCGACCTGGGCCTGGATCGAGGCGCAAGTGAAGACGGGGCGGGCGCCAGTCTATCGCTATCGCTTCGATCATGCGCCGAGCGTGCCCGAAGGATGGTTCGGAGACCGGCCGAGCGGCGGTGCGGGCGCCTTCCACGCCGCCGAGATCGTCTACGCCCTCGACAATCTCGACGCCGTACCGTGGACCTACACCGAGGCGGACCGGCAGACGGCGGCGGCGATGTCGGCCTACTGGGTCAACTTCGTGAAGACCGGCGATCCCAACGGCGAGGGCCTCACGGCGTGGCCGACATACAGCGCTGAAGACCGCAGAATCATGATCCTCGACGCCGAACCGCATGTTGGTATTGCCGACCGCGACGAGCGGCTTGCCCGACTCCTGCGCTGAATATTGCGCCGTGGAGCGTCGGAGAGGCGACGATAGCACGTGATAGCAATAGGCCACTTGCTTTCAGGCGGTCGAGAACACACATGGGCACTAACGCGCTATATCGTACGATATAGCGCGGTTGCTTTTCATGAACGCATGAGACCCCGGTGAACATCATTGAAGTGAAGAACCTCGTCCGTAGCTTCGGCGAGGTCAGGGCGGTCGACGACATCACGTTCGATGTCGCCGAAGGCGAGATTTTTGCGTTCTTGGGCCCCAACGGTGCCGGCAAGTCGACGACCATCAAGATGCTGACGACGCTGCTGCGGCCGACATCCGGCACCATCCGGGTCGCCGGTCACGACCCCGTCGCCGAGCCCAACGAGGTGCGCCGCTCCTTCGGCATCGTCTTTCAGGATCCGGCCGTCGACGAGGAACTGACCGCCTGGGAGAACATGGAGTTCCACGGCGCGCTCTATGGCGTGCCGCGCGTCGAACGTCACCGGCGGATCGACGACCTGCTGACCTTTGTCGAGCTCCACGACCGTCGCAACAGCCTGGTGAAGGAGTTTTCCGGCGGCATGCGGCGGCGCCTGGAGATCGCCCGTGGCCTGTTGCATACGCCGCGCATCCTGTTCCTCGACGAGCCGACGCTCGGCCTCGATCCACAGACGCGCAACCACATGTGGAGCTATCTGCAGACGCTTAACGAACGCGAGCGGACGACTGTGTTCTTCTCGACCCACTACATGGAGGAAGCCGAGCGCGTCGCCCGGCGCATCGCCATCATCGACCGCGGGCGGATCGTGGCGATGGGCACGGCGCAATCGCTACGCGAGGAGACCGGGACGGATTCGCTGGAGGATGCGTTCCTGGCCGTCACCGGCAAGACGATCCGCGACGAAGAGGCCGGCGCCGGCGACCGCATGCGCATGGTCGCGCGCTCGCACCGCAGAGGGTGACGGACATGTTGGATGCCATCTACATCATGTGGCTCAGGCAGATGAAGCGCTTCATGCGCTCGCGGGCACGCCTGATCGGCTCGCTCGCCCAGCCACTTCTTTTCCTGGTCACCTTCGGCTTCGGCTTCAGCTCCGTTTACAGCGAGGCGGGCAACGGCAATTTCATCAATTATCTCGCTCCCGGCATCGTCGTGATGACCATCGTTTTCGGCTCGGTCTTCTCCGGCATCGACGTGATGTGGGACAAGCAGTTCGGCTTCCTTAAGGAGACGCTGGTGGCGCCGGTGCCGCGCTGGGCGCTGATGGCCGGGCGCACGTTGGGCGCCGCCACGGTCGCCGTCATCCAGGGCGCGCTCGTTCTGGTGATCACCTTCGCGCTCGGCTTCCAGCCGGACTCGTGGTGGATGTTCATTCCTGCATTGGTGGTGATGGCGTTGGTGGCGATCATCTTCACCGCTTTCGGCACGGCCGTGGGTTCCCGGCTGAGCGACATGCAGGGCTTCCAGCTCATCATGAACTTCATTGTCATGCCGCTGGTGTTCCTGTCGGGCGCGTTGTTCCCGCTCACCGGCCTGCCGGCGGTCATGTACGCGGTGGTCCGGGTAAATCCGGTGTCCTATGGCGTCGATGCCTTGCGGGCGCTGCTGATTAACGGCGGCAGTTTCGGCCTGGCGGCGGATTTCGCCGTCCTCATAGCGGTCACCGCGGCGATGGTCGGCGCCGGCACCTATCTGTTCACGAAGATCGAAGTGTAGACCGGCAGCCGACCCGGCCCCCGCGCCAAGCGGCGTGGGGGTCGGTCATGCTTCGCGTCCTTGCGGTCAGCCGGCCGCCGTATGGGCAGGCGGTTGATGCGTGACGCCCCACAGTTCGACCGCCGCCAGGACGGCGACCGCCAGCCCGATCACGACATGGGTCCACATCGCCGTCATGTCGGCCGCGAAGCCGAGCACGAAGGGCGCGATGAAGACCCAGATGCCGAGGATCAGGTTCGCCCATTCTTCCCACTGCGCAAAAGCCACGATCGCCCCGATCGCGACCAGGCCGATGACGAGGCCCACGATCACGGCGTTGTACATGGCGATGCTGGTGGGGAACGCGAGAACCCAAGGGCTGATGACTAACGCAATGCCGAGGACCAGATTGACCCAGTCCACGAACATCAGGTTTCTCTTCATTTTTGAGCCTCCTGATCGGTTTGCCATCGGAAGACCCGCCCACTAACGCTACCAGAGAGCGGGCAACCCAATATTTAGGCGTTTCGCGCCACAAAAGAAGGGCCAAGGTTTCGTCCTCCACCGCAAATGCCTATAGTCCGGCGTGGGGTGGGCGATTCAAAAGCGAGGAACGCTGATGAAGGCCCTTGTTTGGGGACGGACGGCCGCACTGGCGGCCGCTTTTTTGTTGACCGCGGGCCCGGCTTTGGCCGCCGGTTGCCATAAGGAGCCAAACTTCGCCACCTGGCTCGACGGGGTGCGCAAGGAAGCGGCCTCGCTCGGCCTGTCGCGGGGCGCCATCAATTCGGCGCTCGACAGCGTCACCTTCGACCCCGCGATCGTGAAGAAGGACCGCGCCCAGGGCGTCTTCACCCAGGATTTCCTGCAGTTCTCCGACCGCATGGTCTCCGGCTATCGGCTGACCAAGGGCCCACAGCTGATCGCCAAATACAAGAACACCTTCGCAGGCATCGAGAAGGAATTCGGTGTTCCGGCGCCGGTGCTCACCGCCTACTGGGCGCTGGAAACCGATTTCGGCGCCTTCATCGGCGATGGGCCGACGCTGACCTCGCTGGCAACGCTCGCCTATGACTGCCGCCGGCCGGATCTCTTCCGTACACAGCTCATCGACGCCATCAAGATCATCGACCGCGGCGACCTGACGGCGGGCGAGATGCGCGGCCCCTGGGCCGGCGAGCTCGGCCAGCTCCAGTTCATCCCCCAACGCTATTTCGACTACGGCGTCGACTTCGACCATGACGGGCGGGTCAACATGCTGACCAGCTCGGCCGACGCGCTGGCTTCCGCTGCCAACTACCTGAAGAGCATCGGCTGGAAGCGCGGCGAGCCGTGGCTGCAGGAAGTGCGCATTCCGCAAAGCCTGCCGTGGGACCAGGCGGACCTGACGATCAAGCTGCCGCTGTCGCAATGGGCGAAATGGGGCGTCACCGAGGCGAACGGCAAGCCGCTGTCGACCAAGGGGCCAGATGCCGCGCTGCTTTTGCCGATGGGGCGGCTCGGGCCTGCCTTCCTCGCCTATCCGAATTTCGACGTCTATCTCGTCTGGAACAACTCGATCGTCTATTCGACGACAGCCGCCTATCTCGCCACCCGCCTTGCTGGCGCGTCCAAAGTACAGCGCGGCTCGGCCGTGTCGCTCAGCGCCGCCGAGGTGCGCGACGTGCAGAGACTGCTCGCCAAGCGCGGCTACGACGTCGGCGAGATCGACGGCGTCATCGGCGCCAATACGCGCGCCGCGGTCAAGGACATGCAGATCAAGTTCGGCCTGCCGGCGGATTCCTATCCCGACAAGGCGCTATTGGCGAAGCTGCAGGGCAGCGGGTAGGCCGCGCACCTTAGGAAATCACCGCGGGACTCCGACCTGCCATGAGGTCGGCTGGGTGCCCAATTGCGACGCTAGAAGTGTCTCACTGCGTGCGGATCGCGCCATTTGCGGAATTGGGAGAGATGTCGTATTTGACGCGGAGAAGCTTTCGTTCCGGGGATGTTCAGAATTCGCGCGTGCCGGCAACTCCTCGGCCGCGAGACGCGCCGCCGCGCTCTGGCGACGCAAATCTCTTCGGACGTACGAGTTGACCGCCGCTTGTTGCCGCGCACACTCCGCCAGCGCAGGCGCCGTTTCGTGACGCCGGGGACGTTCATGGACCGACGCCTGACCACCATCCTCGTCGCAGATGTTGTCGGCTTCAGCCGCCAGATGGCTGCCGATGAAGAAGGCGTCGTCACGCGCCTGAGGGCGCTACGGGCCGAAGTCATCGACCCAAGGATTTCGGCCGCCGGCGGGCGCTTGATCAAGACGATGGGCGACGGATTCCTGATCGAGTTTCCTTCAGCTGTTGCCGCAGTGCGAGCGGCGCTCGTCATTCAGACCGACATGCGCGAGCGCGGCGCCGGAGATCCCGAAGAGCGCCGGCTGCGCTTGCGCATGGGGATCAATGTCGGCGACATCGTCATCGACGGTGACGACATCCTCGGCGACGGCGTCAATATCGCGGCACGGCTGGAGCCGCTTGCGCCGGCGGGCGGCGTATGCATCTCGCGCGCCGTCTACGAGCAGGTGCGCGGCAAGGTCGATGTGGAGCTGACGGCCATGGGGGCACAACGGCTCAAGAACATCCCTGAACCGGTGGACACCTGGCATATCCTGGTCGATGACACGGCGAGCGCAACGGCGCGTCCGGCGGTCGATCCCGGCGCAAGCCGGCCAGCGACGGCAGAACGACCCTCGGTTGCCGTTCTACCGTTCGACAATATGAGCGCCGATCCCGAACAGGGCTACTTCGCCGACGGCATCACCGAAGACATCATCACCGAGCTGTCGCGATTGCCGGCGCTTCTCGTCATCGCCCGCAACTCGACCTTCACCTACAAGGGAAAGGCGACGAAGGTACAGGACGTCTGCCGCGACTTGCGTGTGCGCTACGTTCTGGAAGGGAGCGTTCGAAAGGCAGGACAACGGGTTCGGGTGACCGCCCAGCTTATTGACGGCGGCTCGGGTGGGCATGTCTGGGCGGAACGATACGATCGCGACCTCGCCGACATATTCGCCGTGCAGGACGACGTGACGACACAGATCGTGCGCGCCCTCGAGGTGCAACTGACCGACGTCGAAAGCGGTCCGTCATCGCGCGGGAAGCCGGAAGACCTCGAAGCTTATGACTGCGTGTTGCGCGCGCGTGAGCAGTACCGTCTGTTCACCAAGGAAGGGAACGCGGCCGCGCAGCAACTCTACGAGAGGGCGATGGCGCTCGCTCCGAACTACGCCGAGGGCTATGCGGGGGCGGCGGAGACTCATGTGCAGGACTGGATTTCCGGTGTTGCCGATAGGCTCGACCACGCCTACGCGCTGGCGCGGACGGCCAAGCGGCTTAATCCCTCCCTGCCGCTGGTCTATGAGGCGCTCAGCACGGTTCATCAGTTCAGTCGGCAGCACGACGAGGCGCTGGCGGCCGCGAGACGCTGGGTCGAAGTGGAGCCAGGGGACGCGGAAGCCTATGCCAACCTTGCTGGTGTGTCGTGTTTCGGCGGCGAGCCGGAGCGGGTCGAAGGGCTGATCGAGAAGGCGATGCGCCTCAACCCGTTCTACCCGTTCTACTACCCGCTCTATGTCGGGCTGGCGCAGTTCGCGATGCGCCGCTTTGCGGAGGCAGCGCAATCGATCAAGCAAAGCGTCACCCGCAACCCGCACGTCCTGCCGCCGTATTACTTTCTTGCGGCCACCTACGGACAGTTGGGAGAGGGTGCGCTCGCGCGCGATGCCCTTGGGGAAGCGCGGCGGATCAATCCCGGTCTTTCGGTGGCTCAAATCCGAAAGCTTGCGGTGTATCGACGCGCCGAGGACGCGGAAAGACTGGTAGACGGCCTGCGCAAGGCGGGACTGGACGACTGAACGCCGGGCACCGCGTCGGTTATGCCGCTTCGTTGACATCGCTGATCGCGCGGAGCGCGCGCGTTAAGAACGCTAGGTCCGTTCGGGTCACATGTGGACCGCGGGCCATGACTCGGCCGACGTCCGCTTTGACGCTGGAAGCGGACGTTGTTTATCCGAGATCGCAACTACGATCCTGCGAGCGGCCGGTCACTGTTTGATGACGAAGGGCAGGGACATGGCCCCTCTTGCCGCTGACCTGATCGCGTAATGTGGTCTCGGCGACCTATTCGCCGGGCCGGATGCCGGTCAGCGCCAAGTGCAGGAACGGCTGGCGAAGCTGCAGGGCGGCGGATAGGAGGGTCGTAGGTCCGCGTGCTCACAGATCAAAATTGGTGGGCATCATGACCACGTCGCGGATGGTCATGCCGCGCGGCCGCGTCAGCATGAACATGACCACGTTGGCCACTTCGCTCGCCTCCAGCAGGCTTCCCAACTCCTTGGCTTCCTTCAGCTTCTCGGCCGGCCAGTCCGCGAGAAGCGCGGTGATGACGGGGCCGGGCGAGATCGAACCCACGCGGATGCCGTGCTTGAAGACCTGGCGCCGGACCGTCTGCACGAAGCAGTTGATCGCCCACTTGGACGACGCATAGACCGGTTCCCACGGCGTCGGGTAATGGGCCGCCAGCGAACTCGTGACGATGATGTCGCCCGTCCGTCGCTCGATCATGTGAGGCAGAACGTCGTGCACGTTCTTCATCACGACGTTGACGTTCAAGTTCAGCATCCGGTCGATGGCATCGTTGTCGGCATCGATCAGGTCGCCGCCGACATAAGTGCCCGCATTGGCGTGGAAGATGTCGAGATGACCCACTTTGTCCAGCACGCGCGGCAGCAGCGTCGCACAGTCCTTCGGGTCGAGCAGATCGATCACCAGCGGGATCATCGCATCGCCGTGCTTCTTCGACAGCGCCTTGAGCGCCGCCTCGTCCCTGTCGACCATCACTACGCGTGCGCCCGCTGCCAACATGGCTTCGGCGCTGGCCAACCCGATGCCCGATGCTGCGCCGGTGACGGCGCTAGCCTTGCCTTCCAGTTCTCTCGTCATGGTCTCTATCCTGCGGGGTCAACAAAAAGATGAACCGCAGTCTAGCAATCCCAAGCGGGTTATCGGGGACAAAGGCGCAAACGACCCCTGGCGCGTTTTGCCGCGCGCTCCGGTCGCCCATTTCCTTTTGCATTCAGCTTGCCGCGGGTGCGCATCGCGACTAAACGTTCAACAGAACCAAGCATATAGGCCAGACAAGTCCCATGATTGAAAGGGTGCCGATTGCGGTCGGTGGCGAGAACCTTATCGACTACGCAGACCGTGAAGGGGTCGCCACGGCTTATCCTGGTGGATCGCCCTATAACGTCGCAATGGCTTTGGGCCGACTTGGCGCGAACGTCACCTACATCTCCCCGATCTCCGATGACCATTGGGGTGACCTGCTGGCTGAGACACTGACAAACTCGAACGTCATTCTTTCGGGCGAACGGCGATCGGAACCGACAACGATGGCGCGGGTGACGATAACGGCCGGCAGTCCGTCCTACAGCTTCGAGCGCGACGGCACCGCGGAAAGGGCGGTCACCGTTGCGACCCTCAGAGCCGCTCTCCCCGCGAACACACACGCGATCCATACCGGGTCTTTGACGCTGACCGATGGCTCCGACGCAGACGCTTGGGAGGCATTCTGCGCCGCATGTTTCGACAAAGGAGTGTTGGTGTCTCTCGACCCGAACGTACGGGCTTCGGTGATATCCGACGTCGCGGGCTATCGGGCGCGCATCAAGCGCATGTGCGAACGAACGCATCTGCTCAAACTCAGCGACGAGGATCTCGCGGCGCTCTTCCCCGCTCTGGAGCAGGAAGCGGCCGTCGCGGCATTGCGCGATGCTACGTCGGCCCGGGTCGTCGTCCTCACCAAGGGTGGCGATGGCATAAGCGCCTGGCTGGGCGACAACCGCATCGACATGCCGGCCGAAACAATACCACTGCTTGTCGATACCGTCGGCGCGGGCGACACCTTTTCGGCGGCTTTGCTCGCCGGTCTGGCAGAAATCGGTGCCCTTTCGCCGAAGGGGCTGGAATCACTGACAAGAGATACGCTGCACGCGCTTCTGCGGCGTGCCAACGCGGCGGCGGCACTCAATTGCGCGCGCGCGGGCTGCAATCCGCCGACGCTAGCGGAACTTGAGGCTGCCCTTCACCACAAGGCATGAACCAATATGGAACTCCTCATCGACAGCGCGGATGTCCAGGCCTGGCAGGACCTGATGCCGACCGGGATCTTCACAGGGATCACGACAAACCCACTTCTGGCCAAGCGTGCCGGGCTCTCATACCCCGAGATAGACTGGGACGGACTGGTTCAGCGTGCTGCCGACCTTGGCGCCAAGGAACTCCATGGCCAGGTCTTCGGCCCCGTCGAAGGCTATGTGGATTGGGCGGGGGCGTTCTACGAGCACGGGCGCAAGGCGGGCATTAGAACCGTGGTCAAGGTGCCGCTGACCGAAGAGGGAATCCGGGCCGTGCCATCCATCAAGTCCCTGGGTGGTGCGATCCTGATGACGGCGGCCTATGACGCAAAGCAGATGTTCGTTGCCGCCGCCCTTGGAGCAGACTACATCGCCCCGTATTTCGGCCGAATGATCGAGAAGAATCTGCCCGCCTTCGAGGCCATGGAACAGATGCTCGCCATCGGCCGGCTGACCGGCGGTCGAACCAAAATCCTGGTCGCGTCGATCCGCAATGCCGGCCAGATGGTACAGCTCGCAAGGCTCGGCCTAGAGTGCTTCACCATCGCCCCGGCCGTTGCGCGCGAACTCTTGAACGCCCCGGAGACCATCGCTGCGGCCAGGGAGTTCGAATCCGCTGCGGCGTCGACGTGAATCAGCGCGGCGCGGAAGGTGAGCGCCGCCATCTCCCACAGTGCGTCGGCTAGCGGCGTCGAGGGTGGCAGTTAGGTCGCGGACTCAAAGATCGTCGCGCGATCCCGACGCGCCATGATGTCGGCATCACGCGATCATCCGGCGGCTGGGGTTTCGCTGGTCAGGGTTGGATGTTCTCTAGATCCTCCAGGAGGCCGGGGTGCTTCGGTTCCCAGCCGAGCGCCCGGCGGGTGTGGGCGCTGGACGAGGGCTGGTCGGTCGCGAAGATCGGACCGAGGGGGCCGTAGGTTTCGGTCGGCACCGAAGCGACCGGCAGGCCCAACCGTCGGCCGATGACAGCCGCGATGTCACGCACCTTGTCTCCTTCGTCGGCCACGGCGTGCCACGCGGTGCCGGCTTCCGCCCGCTCCAGGGCGAGCCGGAAAAGCACGGCCGCGTCGCGTGCGTGCACGGCCGGCCAGCGCTGTTCGCCGTCACCCGGGTAGCCGGACACGCCAGTTTGGCGGGCGATATTGGTCAGCAGACCCGCGAACCCTCCGCTACCGTGGTTATGAACCGTGCGCGGCAGGCGGATGGTTGTGCTGCGAACGCCACGTGTGGCCAGGCCGAGGACCGCAGTGACCGCCCGACCGCGACCACCGACCGGCCCGTCGGTCGGTACCGGATCGGACTCGGTGGAGACGCGGCCGGGCACCCACGGTGTACCCGAGACCGTGACGAAGGGGCGGTCGCTGCCAACAAGCGCCTCGCCGAGGGTCGCCAGGGCAGCCGTTTCTTCGGCCACCGCCTTCGCAAGGGCCTCGGGGCTGCTGAAGTCGTTAGCGAATGCCAGGTGGATCACGCCGTCCGCCTGGGCAACGCCGCCGCGAAGGACGTCGAGATCGGCGAGAGCCCCGCGGAGGGGCTTGGCACCGGCCGCCTCGGCGGCCAACGCCGACGCGTCGGAGCGGGTGAGCGCAAGGGCGGTGTGACCGTGGCCCAGAAGCTCGGCGACGACGGCGGACCCGATGAGACCGGTCCCGCCAGTGATAAAGACGCGCATGGCCTATGTCCTTCTATAATGTCAGTGACTGACATATAGAGGTAGTGACAGTCACTGACAATACCCTTAGGGTGGCCACATGCCACGCAAGCGAGAAGAAGCCCGCAAACGCCTTCAGCGCGCTGCCCTGGAGCTGTTTGCCGAGAATGGCTTCGACCGCACGACTGCCGCCCAGATCGCGGCGCGGGCGGGGCTGACGGAGCGCACGTTCTTCCGGCATTTCCCCGACAAGCGCGAGGTCCTGTTCGACGGCCAGGACATCCTCGGCGCGGCGCTGTCCGACGCGATCGGGCAGACGCCACCCGGACTGCCGCCGATGCAGGTTCTACGGCGGGCCTTCGCGTCGATTACGGCGATGTTCGAGCAAAATCGCCCATTCTCCGAACCCCGTCAGCGCATCATTTCCGCGACGCCGGCCTTGCAGGAACGGGAAGTCGCCAAACACGTCGCTCTCACCCGGGTTGTGGCGGGGGCATTGCAACGGCGGGGCGTCGAAAAGCACCGCGCCGACCTGGCCGCCCAAGCCGGACTTGCGGCATTGGGCTACGCGCTCGACTGCTGGTTCGCGGATTCGTCGGTGCGGCTGGGCGACTATCTCGATCGCGCCTTCGTCGAGCTGCAGCAGCTCTCAACCCCGACCGACCCTTGCTGACTTGGCTGATGTCCGCTTTCCCGCAAGAAGCCGCCGTCACTCCTTGATCACGAAGGGCAGGGACATCGTTCCCTTCTTGCCGGTGACGAGGTCGCGCAAGGTGGTATCGGCGATGTATTCGCCGGGGTGGATGCCGTTCAGCGTCAGGGTCAGCGTCGCCATGAATTCGCGGTTGCGAATGCGGCTGGCGATGACGAGCTTCTGGAAGTCATCCTTGGTGAGCAGCACTTCGCCGTCCTTGGTCTTGATCGTCAGGTCGACGGCGAGGTTGGTCTGCCAGATGTCGCCGGCTTTGGACCAGCCGAAGCCGACCGGCTCGGCATAGACGAGCATCTGGTCGCCGGCGGCATAGACGTTGGTCTCGCGCGGATTGTAGGCGCCGAAGCCGTTGGGCGGCGCCGCCACCCAAAGGGCGCGGCGGAAGGTGAGCGGCGCCTGCTCCCACAGTGCGTCGGCTGCGGCGTCGAGGGCGGCGATCGCTTCGATGAACTTGCCCTGATCGGCAAGGGCCTGGGCTTCGGTCGCCTTGGCGACGAGATCAGCTGCTGACGCTGGAATAGCAAAAGCGATGGCCAGCAGCATCCCAAACAATGCGCGGCGCATGGGTCTTCCTCCAGTGAAACGGACTTCCCCCTACTGGATTCAGATCACGCCTGCGGCGACCTGCCAAGCGGCAGCTCAGGCCCATGATGTCACGCCCTGACGCGGACGTAGCTGCCGGGAGCGTCCTCGATCGGCTTGTATTTGCGGTTGCCGATCTTGCGGGCCGGCACGCGCGTCTTGTCGCGCTTCTCGATCCAGCTCTGCCAGTAGGGCCACCAGGAGCCGGCATGCTCCCTGGCCTTGGGCGTCCAGGCCTCGAACGCACCCTTCGGCGCCGGTCCGGTCCAGTACTGGTACTTGTTGCGCGCCGGCGGATTGACGACGCCGGCAATATGGCCGGAGCCGGCGAGCACATAGGTGACCTTGCCGCCGAACAGCGTCGAGCCGATGAAGACCGAGCGTGCCGGGGCGATGTGGTCCTCGCGGGTGGCGAGGTTGAAGATCGGGATCGCTACTCTGTGGAGGTCGAGGGTGACGCCGGCGATCTCCATCTCGCCCTTCGACAGCCGGTTATCGAGGTAGCAGTTGCGCAGATAGAAGGAATGGTTGGCCGCCGGCATGCGCGTCGTGTCGGAATTCCAGTAGAGCAGGTCGAATGGCGCCGGCTGCTCGCCCTTGAAATAGGTGGCGATCACATAGGGCCAGATGAGGTCGTTGGGCCTCAGCATGTTGAAGGCGGCTTGCATGTTGCAGCCTTCGAGATAGCCGCGCACGTCCATCTGCTTCTCGACCGCGGCGATCTGCTCCTCATCGACGAAGACCTTGAGGTCGCCGGCCTCCGAGAAATCGACCTGGGTGGCGAAGAGTGTCGCCGAGGCTATGCGGTCGTCGCCGGTCGCGGCGGCATAGGCGAGCGCAATCGACAGCAGCGTGCCGCCGACGCAATAGCCGACGGCGTTGACTTGGCTTTCGCCGGTGACCGCTTCGATCACGTCGAGGGATTCGAAGATGCCCTCGCGCATGTAGTGCGCGAAGCTCTTCTTCGCCTGGTGCCGGTCGGGATTGACCCAGGAGACGACGAAGACGGTGTGGCCCTGTTCCACGCACCAGCGAATGAAGGATTTTTCGGGCGCGAGGTCGAGGATGTAGAACTTGTTGATCCACGGCGGGACGATGAGCAGCGGCCGCTTGAGCGCCGTTTTGGTGGTCGCCTGATACTGGATGAGCTGGCAGATGTCGTTCTGGTGGATGACCTTGCCGGGGGTCACCGCCAGGGTCTCGCCGAGCTTGAACTTGGAGGCATCCGACTGGCGAATCTTGAGCGCGCCGTGGCCGGCCTTGATGTCCTCGGCGAGCATGTGCATGCCGCGCACCAGATTGTCGCCGTCGCTGGCTGAGCGTCTGGCGCAGGATTTCCGGGTTGGTGAAGGCGAAGTTGGACGGCGCCAGCGCGGCGGCGACCTGCTTGACGTAGAAGGCGGCCTTCTGGCGGGTGTGCGGGTCTAGCCCTTCGGCCTCCTCGGCCATCGCCTCGGCCCAGCGGCTGGTGATCAGGTAGAACTGCTTGATGAAGTCGAAGAACTGGTTGGAGCGCCATGCCGGGTCGGTGAAGCGCTTGTCGCGCGCTTCCGGCTCGGCGGTGGGCTCGGCCGGCTCGCCCATCATGCGTTTCAGGCTCGACGCCCACAGGCCGAGATAGCCGGTCAGCAGCCGGTTCTGCGCTTGCGCGGCGCGCTCGGGCTCGCCCATCCAGTATTCGCCGACCTTCACCAACGTGCGCACGGCGTCGGTAACGAAGCCGTCGAAGTCGTCGGCGGTCTTGGCCTTTTCGCGTGGCCCGAGGTAGTTCGCGGCGGCCTTGCCGGCTTCCTCGATCATGCGCGCGAGGTTGTGGGCGAAGGCCTCGGGATCCCTGATCCCGCTCGCCGGCGCGGCGTCCTTGTCGCTGCTCTCCGCCATGGTCATTCAGGCCGCCGTGCGCCACTATGCGATATGGGCTATCGCCCGTTTTTTGGACATAATACGATGCTAGTTAAGGATGGGCTCACGGAATACCACCCCCTTGCGTAACCAGTTGTTCACCAGGAATTCTGCGGATTGGCGGCACCAAGACCCGCCACCGCGGGCGTTTTCGCGGCGCCTGGTGACGGCAGCGGCGATCGTTGGACTGGGGCTTGCGGCCGCCGGCTGTGCGCAATCGATGAGCGAATTCGCCGGCGGTGGGGACGGAACCACGGCGTCGGCCTATCCGACCTCGAGCGGGCCGGTCACGCTCGCACCCGGCGATCCGCAGACGGCGGCAAGCGTGGCACGGCCGGCCGTGCTGGTCGAGGAGATGACCGTTCCGGCGTCGCAGTCGCCCACCGCCCGCACGACAGCGCCGATGGCCATTGCGCCGCCGGCAGCCCAGGTCGCCTAGGCCGAACAGCCGGACCTGAGGATCGAGCCCGCCGCCGTCAATCTCAACCGCGTCCCCGAGCAGCCGAACAGCAAGCTGCTGACGCCGGCGGAGAAGGCCAAGGTGATCGCCCAGCTCGAGGCGCTTGCCAAGAAGCAGAGCGCCACCCTGGGCGAGAAATCCAAGGATTGCTCCGCGCAAAATCTTGATCCGGCACAGCGCGTCGCCAGTGCAACTGGCGACGGAGGGTGCTAGACGGGGCCGTCCGGACGAGCCGGACAGTGCTGATGTCATCAAGGGACGGGGCTCAAGCCATGTCTGAATTCTATCGGGTGCGGCGCTTGCCGCCTTATGTCTTCGAGCAGGTCAACCGGCTCAAGGCGAGCGCCCGAGCTTCCGGCGCCGACATCATCGACCTCGGCATGGGCAATCCCGACCTGCCGACCCCGCCGCACATCGTCGAGAAGCTCAACGAGACGGCCCGCCGGCCCGACACCCACGGCTATTCCGCTTCGCGCGGCATCAACGGCCTGAGGAGGGCGCAGGCCGCCTATTATGACCGCCGCTTCGGCGTGAAGCTGAACCCCGACACGCAGGTCATCGTCACCATCGGCTCGAAGGAGGGCTTTGCCAACATCGCCACCGCCATCACGGCGCCGGGCGACGTGGTTCTGTGCCCGAACCCGAGCTACCCGATCCACGCCTTCGGCTTCCTCATGGCCGGTGGGGTCATCCGGGCCCTGCCTTCGACGCCGGACGCCGATTATTTCCATGCGCTTGAACGGGCGGTGATCCACTCCATTCCCAAGCCGCTGGCGGTGGTCGTGTGCTACCCGTCGAACCCGACGGCGCAGGTGGCCGACCTCGATTTCTACCGCGACCTGGTCAGCTTCGCCCGCCGCCACGAGCTGATCGTGCTGTCCGACCTTGCCTATGCCGAGGTCTATTTCGACGGCGACCCGCCGCCCTCCATCCTGCAGGTACCGGGCGCGATGGATGTCGCGGTTGAGTTCACGTCGATGTCGAAGACCTTCTCCATGGCCGGCTGGCGCGTCGGCTTCGCGGTCGGCAACGAGCGCCTGATCGCGGCGCTGGCGCGGGTGAAGTCCTATCTCGACTACGGCGCCTTCACGCCGATTCAGGTGGCGGCGACGGCGGCCCTCAACGGCCCGGCACAGTGCATCGAGGACATGCGGGCGACCTACAAGGGCCGGCGCGACGCGCTGGTCGACAGCTTCGGCCGCGCCGGATGGGAGATTCCGAGCCCCGCCGCCTCCATGTTCGCCTGGGCGCCCGTCCCCGAGCGCTTCCAGTCGGTGGGCTCGCTGGAATTCTCCAAGCTGCTGATCGAGAAGGCCGACCTGGCGGTTTCTCCGGGTGTCGCCTTCGGCGAGCACGGCGAGGGCTATGTCCGCATCGCCCTGGTCGAGAACGAGCAGCGCATCCGGCAGGCCGGCAGGAACCTCAGACGCTTCCTTGAATCGGCAGACAAGACGTTGCACAACGTCGTCGCGATGTCGGGCAGCCGCCGCTGATTTCGCCGTCCCAGGGGCCTTTCCGGGCCGGGGCGTCTGGCCGGCGGCCGGAGTGAAATTCCGTGCGTTTTCATATGGTTGGCACCAGCGAGCGAGCCCGATGAACGCGCTCCTGCCACCCTTGCGGATCGGTCTGGCCGGACTCGGCACCGTCGGGTCCTCGCTCGTGCGCATCCTGGAGCGCCACGGCAACGACCTTGCCGTCAAGACCGGGCGGCCGATTTCGATCGCGGCGGTTTCGGCGCGCAATCGCGCCAAGGACCGCGGCTACGACATTTCCGGCTACACCTGGTTCGACGATCCGGTGGCGCTGGCGCGCGATCCCGGCAGCGACCTCTTTGTCGAACTGATCGGCGGCGCCGACGGGCCCGCCCATGCCTCGATCAAGGCGGCGATCGACGCCGGCAAGCACGTGGTGACGGCCAACAAGGCGCTGCTCGCCCGGCACGGGCTGGAGCTTGCCCACGCCGCCGAGGATGCCGGCGTCAGCCTCAATTTCGAGGCGGCGGCGGCCGGCGGCATCCCGATCATCAAGACGCTGCGCGAGGCGCTCGCCGGCAACACGGTCAACCGCATCTACGGCATCCTCAACGGCACCTGCAACTACATCCTGACCCGCATGGAGCAGGACGGCCTGTCCTTCGCCGACTGCCTGACGGCGGCGCAACACCTGGGCTATGCCGAGGCCGATCCGACCTTCGACATCGCGGGCACCGACGCCGCCCACAAGCTCGCCTTGCTCGCGGCAATCGCCTTCGGCACCGAGATCGACGTGGAGTCGATCTACGTCGAGGGCATTTCGTCGATCACGCCGGCCGACATCGAGGCGGCCGACGAACTCGGCTACCGCATCAAGCTGCTCGGTGTCGCCAGCCGCACCGACAGCGGCATCGAACAGCGCGTGCATCCGACGATGGTGCCGAAGTCGTCGGCAATTGCCCGTGTCGACGGCGTCACCAACGCGGTCGCGGTCGATGCCGATTTCGTCGGCTCGCTGGTGCTCGCCGGGCCGGGGGCGGGGGGCGAGGCAACGGCGTCCTCGGTGGTCAGCGACATCGCCGACATCGCCCGCGGCGACCGCATGGGCACGTTCGGCCGGCCGGCCTCGGCGCTGGAACCCTATCGCCGCGCCGGCATGCGTCTGCACGAGGGCGGCTACTACATCCGCCTGTCGGTGTTCGACCGGCCGGGCGCCTTTGCCGCGATTGCCGGGCGCATGGCGGCAAGCGGCATCTCGCTGGAATCGATCGTCCAGCGGCACCGGGCGGTGCGCACTGCGGCGCCCGAGCAAGCGGCACCGGAGACGCCGGCGCCGGTCATCCTGATCACCTACGAGACGACCGAAGCGGCGATCCGCCAGGCACTTGAGGCCATCAAGGCGGACGGCCATGTTCTCGGCGAACCACAAATGATACGCATAGAGCCCCTCGCCTGAGGGGGCAGGCCAAGAAAGGCTCAAGCATGAACCGGGACGTCCGCTTTGCCCAGGGCGCAGCCGCGCTTGACCGGGTTCTGACGCTTGAACTGGTGCGGGTGACCGAAGAGGCGGCGGTCGCGGCGGCACGCTTGCGCGGGCGCGGCGACGAAATGGCCGCCGACCGGGCGGCGGTCGAAGCCATGCGGCGCGAGCTCAACCGCCTGCAGATCCACGGCACGGTGGTCATCGGCGAGGGCGAGCGCGACGAGGCCCCGATGCTGTTCATCGGCGAGGAGGTGGGCAACAAGCGCGGGCCGCGCGTCGACATCGCGCTCGACCCGCTGGAAGGCACGACCATCGCGGCGAAGAACCTCCCCAACGCCATTGCCGTCGTCGCCATCGCCGAATCCGGCACGCTGCTCTATGCGCCCGACGTCTACATGGACAAGATCGCCATCGGCCCGGGCTACCCGACAGGGCTTGTCGATCTCGATCGTTCGCCGACGGAAAACATCCGGGCGCTGGCCGCCGCGAAGGGCGTGCCGGTGGAGGAGGTGACCGCCTGTGTGCTCGACCGCCCCCGCCATGCCAAGCTGATCGACGAAATCCGCGCCACCGGCGCCGCCATCCGCCTGATCGGCGACGGCGATGTGGCCGGCATCATCGATGTGACCGAACCGGAGCGGACCGGCATCGACATCTATCTCGGCATCGGCGGAGCGCCCGAGGGCGTGTTGGCCGCCGCGGCGCTGCGCTGCACCGGGGGCCAGATGCAGGGTCGGCTGGTGATCAGCTCCGACGAGCAGCGCGACCGTGCCCGCCGCATGGGCGTCACCGACGTCGACCACAAATTCGACATGAGCGAGCTGGCCAGCGGCGAGGTGCTGTTCGCGGCGACCGGCGTCACCGATGGCGACCTCTTGTCTGGCGTCACGTTCGGCCGACGCGCGATCACCACCCACACCGTCGTGATGCGCTCGTCCTCTGGCACGGTGCGCTGGATCACGGCGCACCATCAGAACGCCGAGAAGTTCGACGCCGGCGAGGATTCGCTCTAG
>CAVVPK010000043.1:0-8335 GCA_963750065.1 uncultured Alphaproteobacteria bacterium | reverse complement strand
ATCCCCTTCCCGCTCATGCGCCCCTGACACTCCGGACAAGACAAAGCGGCCTTCACATGGCCGCAGGCGGGAAACGCATAGCGTCATTCGGCGCGCTTGTCTTGGGACCTCGTTCCCCGCGGGCCGACAGGCGTTGGAACGGCAATCCGTCCCGGGGTGCGGCGCTAGATTGTTTCGACGTCCGACAGCGTGAACGTCGAGCCCTTCGGATCCTCGCCGATCACCAGCGAGGTGGCGCTGGCATAGCGATAGGGCGGCACCGGAAGATTGAGCGGCGCCGGCACGCCCTTGAAGACGCGGCCGGCGAGATCGTATTTTGAGCCGTGGCAGGGGCAGAAATAGCCCCCCGGCCAAGCCGGGCCGATCTCGCCGACGGCGGGCTTGTAGCCAGGCACGCAGCCGAGATGGGTGCAGATGCCGACCAGGACGAGATATTCGGGCTTGATCGAGCGCGACCAGTTCTGGGCGTATTTCGGCTGCTGGCGCTGTTGCAAGTCCGGGTCGCTGAGACGCGACAGCACGCTCGGCTGCTTGAGTTCGTCGAGAGCCTTCGATGTTCGACGGACGATGAAGATCGGATGCGACCGCCACTGCACCACGACCTGCGCACCGGGCTTGAGGCTGGAGATGTCGACCGTGATCGGTGCGCCCAGCGCCAGAACGTCGGCCGACGGTTCCATCTGGTCGATGAGCGGCCAGGCGACGGCCGCCACGCCGGCGACGCCCAACGCACCGGTCGCGAGGTAGAGGAAATCGCGGCGCGTGACCTTCCGCTCGGGTGGCGCGCCTCCGCTATTGGTCGTGTCTCGAAGCTGTGCCAAGGGGAACTCCCATGCAATCGGCCACCCCATCGACGCCAACGCACACCGGGACATAGAGAGAGTGTGCGGCGCGGCAAGCACCCTGCCCGCATCGCGCGACGATGCAACACGCGATCCGAAAGGAGCGCCGAAAGAACAGCATCGCTTCGGCGCGCCCGCTCCGGCGGGCTACCGGCTCGCCGCCCCCTCGATCCGCGCCAGATGGCGTGCCTGCCGGCCGAAACCATGGTCGAGCATGCGATAGACGGCGATCTTCACCCCGCTGGCAATGAGGAAAGAAACCAGCGCATAGCCCCAGACCAGCAGCGCGTAGCCCCAGCCGGTCGGCGCCATGAACCAGCCATAGACGACCACCAGCGTACCGACGAGTTGGGTCGTCTCGGCGGGAACCACCAGCTTCCAGCTCGGCCACGGGCGCTCCCAGATCGGCCCGCGGTTGCGCGTCAGGTAGATGGTCATGTGGCCGGAGACGAGCAGCTTGAGGAAGATCAGCGCCTGCACCACCGGCGCCGACAGGCCGAGATAATCGCGCACGATCCAGTAGAGGCCGAAGCTCTCGATCACGCCGTAGATGCCGAGCGCCGAGGCGATGGTGAGCACCCGCGTCATGTCCCAGCGCACCGGCTTCGGCGCCAGCGAGGCATTGTCATAGGCGATCATCATGATCGGCAGGTCGTTGAGCAGTGCCAGCAGCACCACCATGATCGCGGTCACCGGATAGAAGTTGAAGACCAGGATGCTCGCCGTCATGAACAGCAAGATGCGGGTGGTCTCCGCGATGCGGTAGATGGCATAGCCGGTCATCCGCTCGAAGATGCGGCGCGCTTCCTCGATGGCGCGCGTGATCACCGACAGGCCCGGGGCCGTCAGCACCAGATCGGCCGCCGCCCGCGCCGCGTCGGTTGCGCCGCTGACAGCGATGCCGATATCGGCCTGCTTCAGCGCCGGCGCGTCGTTGACCCCGTCGCCGGTCATGCCGACGATATGGCCGGCGCCCTGCAGCGCCTTGACGATCTTGAACTTGTGCTCGGGGAAAACGCGGGCGAAGCCGTCTGCCGCCTCGATCGCCGGCAACGGATCGTCGGGCACGTGGTCGCCAAAGACCGTGTCGGCGACAACGATATTGGTGCCGAGCTTGAGCGTGCCGGCGATCTGCCTGGCGATCGCCTCGTGATCGCCGGTGACCATCTTGACGTCGACGCCCATCGCCTCCGTAGCGGCAATGGTCGCGGCGCTGTCGTCGCGCGGTGGATCGAACAGGCCCAGCAGGCCGAGGAAGCTCCAGCCGCCGCCGGCCTCCGTGCGCGCCACGCCGAGCGTGCGCAGGCCCTTGGCGGCGTCCGCATCGACCTGGCTTCCAACAGCCTCCTTCCCGGCTTCGTCCAGCTTGCACAGATCGACGATGACCTGCGGCGCGCCCTTGGCGACCGAGAAGGACTGGCCGTCCTTCTCAACATCGGCCTCGGCCCGTTTGTTGACCGGGTCGAACGACCGGAAGGTCGTCACCCGATAGGCGTCAAGCACCTTTGTGTCGGCGAAGCCGGCGAGGATGGCGCCATCGATGGCATCCGGCGCATCGCGCTGCGAGGCGAGCGCCGCCGCGGTGAGAAGATCGTCGCGCGTGACATCGGCGGACGGCGACGGATCGCCGAGGGTGAGCTCGTTCTTGGTCAGCGTGCCGGTCTTGTCCGAGCACAGGATGTCCATGCCCGCCATCTCCTCGATGGCGACCAGTCGCGAGACAATTGCCTTGAGACGCGCCAGCCGTTCGGCGCCCACCGCCATGGTGACCGAGAGCACCGCCGGCAGCGCCACGGGGATCGACGCCACGGTGAGGATGAGGGCGAACTGGATGGTCTCGACCAGCGGGTCGTGGCGGAAGAGCGCGGCAAGCGCGATGGTCGCCACCAGACCGACGGTGATGAGAATGAGGAAATTACCGATGCGCAGCACGGCGCGCTGGAAGTGCGACACCGTCTGCGCCTGCTGGACGAGGCTCGCGGTCTTGCCGAAATAGGTGTTCATGCCGGTAGCGGTGACCAGCGCGGTCATCTCGCCGAGCTTGGCGATCGAGCCGGAATAGGCGACATCGCCGACCTTCTTGTCGACCGGCAGCGACTCGCCGGTGAGCGCCGACTGGTCGACGCTGAGATAGGTGCCGCCGGTGAGCTTGACGTCGGCCGGGATGATGCCGCCGAGCGAAAGGGCGACGCGGTCGCCCGGCACGAGCTGGCTGGCGGCAACATCCTTCCACACGCCGTCGCGCATGACGCGCGCCTTCAGCGCCAGCCGCTGCTTGAGGAGCTGGATGGCGTTGTCGGCCTTGAACTCCTGCCAGAAGCCGACGGCGGCGTTGATGATCAGCATCGCCAGGATGATGGCGAGGTCGTCCCAATGCCTGACCACGGCGGAAAGCAGCGCGGCGACCTCGATCATCCACGGGATCGGCCCCCAGAAGAAGCGGGCGAGCCGGGCGAAGACGCTCACGTGGCTCTCCGCCAAGGCGTTCTCGCCATATTGCGCGAGCCGCCGGGCCGCCTCCGCTTCGCTCAAGCCGGCGCCGCCGGCATCTTCGGTCATGCCGGGTTTTTCAATTGCCTCTGTCATGGGCCTCTCCTTGATCAGGCCCGCACCGCCCCCCTTTTTGCTCCGAGGCGGACTGTTGCCCCGCATATAGGGCGTTGAAAACAGCGCGCAGCGCGGCGAATTGCCCGGGGGCGGCAGAACGAATAGCGATTGGCGGGCCCGGCCGGGCGCGGTCGTCAGCTGCGGCCGACTTTGCCCTTCATGTCCACGAGAACCGCGAAGTAAATGATCGCGCCCGTGATGACCAGATGGAAGTAGGCCGACACGTTGAGGATATCGAGGCCGTTGCCGATTACAGAGATCAGCAAAGCGCCAATGACCGTACCCCACCACTTGCCGACGCCACCGCTCATGCTTACCCCGCCGATGATCACGGCGGCGATCGCGGTCAGTTCGTAGCCTTCGCCGGCAGTCGGGCTGCCGGAGACCGTGCGTGAGGCCAGCAGCAGGCCTGCAAAGCCGGCAAGCGCGCCGGACACGGCAAAAACGCCAACGGTGATGGCGTCGACATTGATGCCGGAAACCCCCGCGGAAACCGGGTTGCCGCCGACCGCGTAGACTTGGCGGCCGAAGACGGTCTGGCGCAGCACGAAGGCGGCGATCGCCGTGACGATCGCATAGTAGATCACCAGGTACGGCACATAGTCGAACAGGAGACCGCCGGCGATCTCCTCGAAACCGTCGCTGACGTTGAACACCGGCGCGCCGTTGCTGAAGATAAGCGCTACTCCGCGAAACATGATCATCGACGCCAAGGTGACGATGAACGACGGGATGCCGCCCTTCGCCACGCTGAGCCCGTTGAACGCGCCGATGGCCGCACCAGCCAAAATTGGCGCCACGATGGCCACCGCGAGAACATGCTCGCCCGGATGGGCCAGGCTGGCGGCAATCACCCCGGTGACGGCGACGATGGAGCCCACCGACAGGTCGATGCCGCCCGCCAGGATCACGAACATCATCCCGGTGGCGAGGATGCCGTTGATGGAGGCTTGCTTGATGATTCCAATCAGGTTCTGGGGCCGGGCGAAGGCGTTGGGAGACAGGACTATCAACACCGCCACGACCGACACGAAGATAAACACCAGCCCGAAGTCCTGGAAGAACTTGGCCAGGGTGTATTTCCGCTGCGTCGCCTCAACCATGCTCAACCTCGTCGAATCGCGCCGCCAGCTCCATGATCCGTTCCTGACTGAAATCCGCGCGCTGCACTTCCCCGGTAAGCCGGCCGCCGGCCATCACCAGGATTCGGTCGGCCAGGCCCATGACCTCCGGGATCTCCGAAGAGATCAGGATTACCGCCTTGCCTTGCTTAACCAGCTCGCCGATGAGCAGGTAGATTTCGCGTTTGGCGCCGACGTCGATGCCTCGCGTCGGCTCGTCCAGGATGACCACGTCCGGATCGGTGAGCAGCCATTTGGCGAGAACCACCTTCTGCTGGTTGCCGCCGCTGAGCGAGGAGGTCAGCGCGGCGCGCGAGAAGGTCTTGATGTCCATGCGCTGGATGAACTCGTCGACCCAGACATGCTCCCGGCGCTTGCGGATCACGCCAAGGCTGGCGATCCGCTCCAGGGCGACAATGGAGATGTTCTCCTCGACCGTGCCGACCAGGTTGAGGCCGGTCATCTTGCGGTCTTCGGTGATGAGCGCGATGCGCTCCTTGATTGCTTTCCTGGGCGAGCGGATCGTCACCGGACGTCCGCGTACACGAATCTCGCCCTGGTTTGCCTTGCGCATGCCGAACAGGGTCTCCACCGTCTCGCTGCGGCCGGCCCCGACCAATCCGGCCAGGCCGAGAATTTCTCCGGCGCGGACAGCAAAACTGACGTTCTGGACCCGCCGGCCCCAGCTCAGCCCGCGGACCTCAAGCACCTCCTCGCCGATCGGCACCGTCTCCTTGGGCAGGAAATTGGTGATCTCGCGGCCGACCATGAGCCTGATCAAAGTCTCGCGGTTCAGCTTTGCGACCGAGTCGGTCCCCACCAAATGGCCGTCGCGCAGCACCGTGATGTGGTCGGCGATCTGGAAGACCTCCTCTATCTTGTGGGAGATGTAGATCACCGAGACGCCGCGCTCGCGCATCAGGCCGATCTGACGGAACAGTATTGCCACCTCGCGGTCGGTGATCGCCGAGGTGGGCTCGTCCATGATCACCACCTTGGACGACAGCGAGACCGCCTTGACGATCTCCACCAGCTGCATCTGGGCGACGCTGAGCTCGCGCATCATCGCCGTGGGGCTGATAGGGATTTCGAAACGGTCGAACAGCACCTGGCATTCCTGGCGCATCCGGCGGCGGCTGATTGTGCTCAACGGCCCCAGGGAGAAGGAGCACACCTCCCTGCCCAGGAAGATGTTCTCGGCCACCTCCAGATCGAGCACCGGATTGAGCTCCTGATGGATCATGGCAAGCCCGCCATCCATCGCCTCGCGTGGACTGCGGAACGTGACCGTGCGGCCATCGAGGACGATCTCGCCGGCGTTGCGGGCGACCATGCCCATGAGGATCTTCATCAGGGTGGACTTGCCGGCGCCGTTCTCTCCCATCAGCGCATGCACTTCACCCGGACTGACGAACAGGTCGACAGACTCAAGCACGGGCACGCCGGCATAGCTCTTGGAGATCCCTCTCATCTCCAGCAGATTCGCGTTTGCCACGGTTCGAGCCTCATGCCTTGGAAGCGGTTGGGATGACCACGACCATTATTGGTCGATGCAGAACGGTCGACCACACTAACATTCTTGCGGTGAGCCCCCTTCAGGCTGACTGAAGATCGATTTTCGTCGCAATCAAGTCACGCCCCGACATCAGAAGCTACGCCCCCAAAAGCCAACGCGCCAATACGCGCACGGTTTTCAGGTCCGAAACTTTCTCGGCGACGGAGACGAGACCGCCGGAAGAAAGATCGTCTTTTCCCGGCGGTCTCGGCGACTCGGACGGTCGCTCGCGGACTATTTCTGGAACTGGGCTACGTTCTCCTTGGTGATGAGGGTGTGCGGGACGTAGATCTCCGGCTCCACCTTTTCGCCGTTGGCCACGCGCACGACGGTCTCCATGGCGAGGAGACCCTGTTCGGTGGTGCTCTGCGATAGAGTGGCGATCATCGAGCCTTCCTTGACCGCGGCAAGACCATTCGGAGTGGCATCCAGACCGATGACCAGGATCTTTCCCACCAGGCCCGCATCCTTCACCGCCTTCACGGCGCCGAGTGCCATGTCGTCGTTGTTGGCGACGATGGCGGCCAGCGGGGTGCCGGTTTGCAGCCAGTTCTCCACCAAAGTGAGGGCTTGGTCAGTGCGCCAGTTTGCCGTCTGCTGGTAGGCCACCTTGATGTCAGGGTACTTGCCTTTGATCACGTTCTCGTAGCCCTGGGTGCGGCCGAGCTGCGCGTCGGAGCCAAGCGGGCCAAGCAGAAACGCCACATTGCCCTTGCCACCGATCGCCTTGGCGATGAATTCCATCTCCATCTCACCGCCCTGGACCGGGTTGGCACCAACGTAGGAATCCACGAGCTCCTGGTGGGTGATCTTCTGGTCGATGGTCACCACCGCCAAACCCGCCTTCTTGGCTGCCTCGAGGGCCGGGCCGACGCCGTCCACTGCCACCGGTTCGATCAGCAGACCGGTGTAGCCCTGGGTAACCACGGTCTCCACCTGGCCGATCTGCCGGGCAATATCGTTGCGGGCATCGAACACGGTGAGCTTGGCGCCCAACTCCTTGGCCTTCTGCTCCACCGCGCCGGAGAGTTGGATGGTGAACTCGTTGTCCATGTGGCTCATGAGCAGCGCGTATTTCTGGTCGGGCTTGGCCATGACCTCGGCGGCCCAGGCCGGCCCCGTCAGAGCAGGAAGCGCCGGCAGAGCGGCGATCCCGACCATGAGCGTTGAAATGAAAGTTCTGCGGTTCATTTTTTCCTCCTGAAGTAACAGCAGTGCACGACGTGCTTTTCTGTTCCGTTCTGCGTTCAGTTCCTCCCCATCACCCCCAGTCCCTGGATATCGGAGGCGCCGACCGGTCTCTTGCGTTGCCCGTGCGCCGGCCCGTGATGTCGCTGGGAGGGTTTGCGCTTTCGCCCCCAATGCGACGCCGCCGAAGGAGCCGGCGCAGCAGGCGATCACCGCAGCGATTGCATCTGCGTCGCTGGCGATGCCGGGATGTGTATGGAATGAACCAGTCGCTATCCGACATCTATGAAACAAATATTCTATATCTAAAAACCAACGTCAAGCCGCTTTCACCGCCGCGCGACATTTTAGACCGCGGCATAAAACAGAGCAAATATCCGGCTTTTTTGTCATCATCGCCGGTGTTCTACCGGTGCCTTTGAGAGCGCGCCCAGGGCGCTCTGTTTGGCCGATCGCCGCTCCAGGAATTCGAAACGCGCATGTATTTGGAATGCCTGTTCCATTTTGCCCAATGTCCGGGCATGGCCAAAGAGGTGATCCGTCACGGCGCGACGGGATCCTTGATCCGGTCCACGGCCATCACCACCGCGATCATCGGCGGACGGACGACCGGCGACTGGTCGTGGCGGTCAGGTGCTTGAAAAAGGTGGTGGGCCCGGCGGTCCAACGCGCACTCGTCTCTTCGCCGCTGAGCCAGAAGATTACTCGCGATGGAACGACGATCGGGGTTCTGATTTGCCGTGGTTCGGGCGACGACGGCTGGTCGCCGGGGGGTCGTCGACCACGAGAACGGCTCAACCCGTCTGGGAGCATTTTTCCCACTGACCAAGCCGCCGTGGACGAGGTGCTGCTGACGATCGAACGTGAAGGGATTGCTTCAATCGCCAGGGACGCCTGGGGGAAGCTTAACTAGTTCCTTCGCAACGCTTCGGCCGGCAGAAGCCTGGTTGCACGCCATGCCGGATAAAGAGCGCCGAGCGGTCCGGCAAGAAACACCGCCATCAAGGCCTGAAATCCGATGC
>CAVVPK010000042.1:0-78715 GCA_963750065.1 uncultured Alphaproteobacteria bacterium | reverse complement strand
GGGCGGCATTGTCGCGCCAGGCCGTTTGACGCTCTTGCACCGCAGCATCAATCCGGCTAGTTCAACCCGACCGTCCGGCTCCGGGCGGCAGCCCCGCATTCATCTCAAGGGATTCCACGCTTATGGCCCGTGCGACGATCGCGCTCATCGGTGCCGGGCAGATCGGCGGCACGCTCGCTCATCTCGCCGGCCTCAAGGAACTCGGTGACGTCATCATGTTCGATGTCGTCGAGGGCGTCCCCGACGGCAAGTCGCTGGACATCGCCGAGGCGTCGCCGGTTGCCGGCTTCGACGCCAAGTTCGCCGGCACCTCGGCCTATGCCGCCATCAAGGGCGCCGACGTGGTCATCGTCACCGCCGGCGTGCCACGCAAGCCCGGCATGAGCCGCGACGACCTGCTCGAGATCAACCTCAAGGTCATGGAACAGGTCGGCGCCGGCATCAAGAATACGCGCCCAAGGCCTTCGTCATCTGCATCACCAATCCGCTCGACGCCATGGTATGGGCGCTGCAGAAGTTCTCCGGCCTGCCCAAGGACATGGTGGTGGGCATGGCGGGCGTGCTCGATTCGGCGCGGCTGCGCTATTTCCTTGCCAGCGAGTTCGACGTCTCGGTGCAAGATGTCTCGGCCTTCGTGCTCGGCGGCCACGGCGACTCGATGGTGCCGCTCATCCGCTACTCGACCGTGGCCGGCATCCCGCTCAACGATCTGGTCAGCATGGGCTGGACAACCAAGAAGCGCATCGAGGAGATCGTGCAGCGCACGCGCGACGGCGGTGCCGAGATCGTCGGCCTGCTCAAGACCGGCTCGGCCTTCTACGCGCCGGCGCATTCGGCCATCGCCATGGCCGAGAGCTATCTAAAGGACAAGAAGCGCGTGCTGCCGTGCGCCGTCTGCCTGAAGGGCGAATACGGCGTCAGCGACCGCTATATCGGCGTTCCGGCGGTGATCGGCGCCAAGGGCGTCGAACGCATCATCGAGATCGACCTCAACAAGGGCGAGCGGGCAATGTTCGACAAGTCGATTGCAGCCGTGGACGGTCTGATCCACGCCTGCGTGCGGATTGTACCCGCACTGGACAAATAAGCGGGCGGCAAGCCGGGAGGGGACAAGAGCCGGCATGAATATCCATGAGTACCAGGCCAAGGCGATCCTTGGTCAACTGGGCGTACCGGTCGCCAAGGGCGTGCCGGCCTTCTCGGCGGAAGAAGCGGAAAAAGCGGCGCAGGAGCTGCCCGGCCCCATCTTTGTGGTCAAGGCGCAGATTCATGCCGGCGGTCGCGGCAAGGGCCGGTTCAAGGAAGCCCAAGCCGGCGACAAGGGCGGCGTGCGGCTGGCCCGTTCGGTCGCCGAGGTCGCCCTCAACGCCCGCCAGATGCTCGGCAACACGCTGGTCACCAAGCAGAGCGGTGCCGACGGCCGCGTAGTGCGCCGCCTCTATATCGAGGACGGCTCGGCGATCGCGCGCGAGCTCTACCTTTCCGCCTTGGTCGATCGCGCCAGCGGCCGCATCGCCTTCATCGCCTCGGCCGAAGGCGGCATGGACATCGAGGAGGTGGCGGCGACGAGCCCTGAGAAGATCGTCACCGTGCACGTCGATCCCGCCGCCGGCTACAGCCCGCATGTCGGCACCACCATCGCCTATGCGCTGGGGCTTTCCGGCAATGCTGTGAAACAGTGCGTGGCGCTCACCGGCAAGCTCTATGGTGCGATGCTCGACAAGGACATGAGCCAGCTCGAGATCAACCCGCTGGTGGTCACTGAGGCCGGCGACCTTCTCTGCCTCGACGCCAAGATCAACTTCGACGACAACGCGCTCTTCCGTCATCCCGATGTCGCGGGCTTACGCGATCCGGACGAGGAAGACGCGCGCGAGACGGAAGCGGCCAAGTACGAACTCAGCTATGTCGCGCTCGACGGCACCATCGGCTGCATGGTCAACGGCGCCGGGCTCGCCATGGCGACCATGGACATCATCAAGCTCTACGGCGCCGAGCCGGCGAACTTCCTCGATGTCGGCGGCGGCGCCAGCCGTGAGAAGGTCACCGCGGCGTTCAAGATCATCACCGCCGATCCGCGCGTGAAGGGGATCCTCGTCAACATCTTCGGCGGCATCATGCGCTGCGACGTGGTCGCCGAGGGGATCGTGGCGGCGGTGAAGGAGGTCGGCCTGCCGGTGCCGCTGGTGGTGCGCCTGGAAGGCACCAATGTCGACGAGGGCAAGACGATCATCCGCGAATCCGGGCTGAACGTGATCCCGGCCGACGACCTCGACGATGCCGCCCAGAAGATCGTCAAGGCGGTGAGCGGCTGATGCGTGTTTCGCACCGTGCTCGTGACGCTCCGCCCGGCCATGACGTGAGGCAGATGCCCATTCTGATCGACACGAACACCAGGGTCATCTGCCAGGGCTTCACCGGCAAGAACGGCACCTTCCATTCCGAGCAGGCGATCGCCTATGGCACCCGCATGGTCGGCGGCACTTCGCCCGGCAAGGGCGGCCAGACCCATCTCGGCCTGCCGGTGTTCGACACGGTGCGCGAGGCGAAGGCCGCCACCGGCGCCGACGCCACCGTCATCTACGTGCCGCCGCCGTTTGCCGCCGATGCCATTCTCGAGGCGATTTCCGAGGAGATCCCGCTCATCGTCGCCATCACCGAGGGCATCCCGGTCCTCGACATGGTCAAGGTCAAGCGGGCGCTCACCGGCTCGAAGAGCCGGCTGGTCGGACCCAACTGCCCCGGCGTGATGACGGCGGGCGAGAGCAAGATCGGCATCATGCCGGGCAACATCTTCGCCGCGGGCTCGGTCGGCATCGTCTCGCGCTCGGGCACGCTGACCTATGAGGCGGTGTTCCAGACCACCAATGCGGGCCTCGGCCAGACCACGGCGGTGGGCATCGGCGGCGATCCGGTCAAGGGCATGGACTTCATCGATGTGCTCGAACTATTCCTGGCCGACGACGCCACCCGCTCGATCGTCATGATCGGCGAGATCGGCGGCGCGTCGGAGGAAGACGCTGCTGAGTTCCTCAAGGACGAGGCGGCGCGCGGACGCACCAAGCCAGTGGTCGGTTTCATTGCCGGGCTGACGGCGCCGCCCGGGCGGCGCATGGGCCATGCCGGCGCGATTATTGCCGGCGGCCGCGGCGGCGCCGGCGACAAGATCGAGGCCATGAAATCGGCCGGAATCGTGATGTCGAACTCACCGGCCCGGATCGGCCGCACTCTGGTCGAAGTCTTGAAGAAGTAGTGTGCGTGCCCATTTCATGTGTTGACCAAACGGTTGAAATCGAGACTATCGAGCGATAGAGCGTGGCTTGTGGCTGCGCGGTGAGAGAGAGCGGGGGCTAGACTCCCCCGTAAATCGGCAAAATGGCACGTCAGGGCGCGAATCAGGCATTCGCGGCGACTTCCTTCCTTTACGGTGCGAACGCGCCTTACATTGAACAACTTCAAGCACGCTACGCGGCCGATCCCAATTCCGTGGATGGCGAATGGCGCAGCTTCTTCGAAGGTCTGAAAGACACGGCTGACGCGGCCATCGCCGGTGCCGGCGGGGCGTCGTGGCAGCGTGCCGACTGGCCGCCGGTTATGAACGGCGAACTGGTCTCGGCCATGGACGGCAACTGGGCCGGACTGGAGACGGCGCTCGGCCAGAAGATAAAGGCCGGCGTCGCCCGCCGCGGCGTCGAGATCAGCGACGGCGCGGTCACCCAGGCGACGCGCGATTCGGTGCGCGCCCTGATGATGATCCGCGCCTATCGCATGCGCGGCCATTTCCACGCCAACCTCGATCCGCTCGGCCTGCAGATTCTGCCCAAGGAGAGTGAGCTCGATCCCGCCTCCTACGGTTTCACCGAGGCCGACTGGGGCCGCCGGATCTTCCTCGACCATGTGCTCGGGCTGGAATTCGCCACCATCCCCGAGATGGTGGAAATCCTCCGACGAACCTACTGCTCGACGCTCGGCGTCGAGTTCATGCACATTTCCGATGCGGCGGAGAAGGCCTGGATCCAGGAGCGCATCGAGGGGCCCGATAAGGGCATCGACTTCACCACGATGGGCAAGAAGGCGATCCTCAACAAGCTCGTCGAGGCGGAGGGCTTCGAGCGCTTCATCGACGTGAAGTACACCGGCACCAAGCGCTTCGGCCTGGACGGCGGCGAATCGGTGGTGCCGGCGCTGGAGCAGATCATCAAGCGCGGCGGCAATCTCGGTGTGCGCGAGATCGTGCTCGGCATGGCCCACCGCGGCCGCCTCAACATCCTCGCCCAGGTCATGGGAAAGCCGCAGCGCGCCATCTTCCACGAGTTCAAGGGCGGCTCGTCGTCGCCCGACGACGTGGAAGGCTCCGGCGACGTGAAATACCACCTCGGCGCCTCGTCGGACCGCGAGTTCGACGGCAACAAGGTGCACCTGTCGCTGACCGCCAACCCGTCGCACCTGGAAGTCGTCGATCCGGTGGTGCTCGGCAAGGCGCGCGCCAAGCAGAACCAGCATGCCGACAAGCGGCGCGGCGACATCGTGCCGCTCGAGCAGCGCGCCCGGGTGCTGCCGCTCCTGGTCCACGGCGATGCCGCCTTCGCCGGCCAGGGCGTGGTGGCGGAGTGCATGGGCCTGTCCGGCCTCAGGGGTCATCGCACGGCGGGCTCGATCCACGTCATCATCAACAACCAGATCGGCTTCACCACCGATCCGCGCTTCGGGCGCTCCTCGCCCTACCCGTCCGACATCGCCAAGATGGTCGAGGCGCCGATCCTGCACGCCAACGGCGACGACCCGGAAGCGGTCGTCTACGCCGCCAAGGTGGCCACCGAGTTCCGCCAGAAGTTCCACAAGCCGGTGGTCGTCGACATGTTCTGCTACCGGCGCTTCGGCCACAACGAGGGCGACGAGCCGTCGTTTACCCAGCCGCTGATGTACAAGGCCATCGGCAGCCATCCGACGACGCTTGAGATCTACGGCAAGAAGCTGGTCGAGGAAGGGCTGGTCACCGCCGACGAGATCGAGGAAAGCAAGGCCCATTGGCGGGCGACGCTGGAGACCGAATTCGAGGCGAGCACGAATTACCGCGCCAACAAGGCAGACTGGCTCGACGGCGCCTGGGCCGGCATCAAGGTGGCCGAGACCGGCGACGGGCCGCGGCGCGGCGCCACCGCCGTGCCGCTGGAGACGCTGCGCGAGATCGGCGGCAAGCTCACCGAAATGCCCGAGGAGCTGCATGTCCACCGCACGATCCGCCGCTTCCTCGACAACCGCAAGAAGTCGATCGAATCGGGCCGCAACATCGACTGGTCGACGGCCGAGGCGCTGGCCTACGGCACGCTGCTCGCCGCAGGCAGTCCCGTCCGTCTGGCGGGCCAGGACGTCGAGCGCGGCACCTTCTCGCAGCGCCATTCGGTGCTCTACGACCAGGAGAACGAAGACCGCTTCATCCCCCTCAATCACCTGTCGCACGGACAGGCACGCTTCGAGGTCATCAACTCGAGCCTGTCGGAGATGGCGGTGCTCGGCTTCGAATACGGCTACTCGCTGGCCGAGCCGTCGGCGCTGATCATGTGGGAGGCGCAGTTCGGCGATTTCGCCAACGGCGCCCAGGTGATCATCGACCAGTTCATCTCCGCGGGCGAGAAGAAGTGGCTGCGCATGTCGGGTCTGGTCATGTTGTTGCCGCACGGCTACGAGGGCCAGGGGCCGGAGCACTCATCGGCCCGGCTCGAACGCTACTTGCAGCTCTGCGCCGAGGACAATATCCAGGTCGCCAACCTGACCACGCCGGCCAACTATTTCCATGCTCTGCGCCGCCAGTTGCAGCGCGATTTCCGCAAGCCGCTCATCCTGATGACGCCGAAGTCGCTTCTGCGCCACAAGCGGGCGGTATCGCGGCTCGACGAAATGGGGCCGGGCTCGTCCTTCCACCGCATGCTGTGGGACGACGCCGAGATCCTCAAGGGCGAGAAGATCAAGCTGGTTCCCGACGAGAAGATCCGCCGGGTGGTGCTGTGCTCGGGCAAGGTCTATTACGATCTCTACGAGGAGCGCGAGACGCGCGGCATCGACGATGTCTACCTGCTGCGCATCGAGCAGCTCTATCCGTTCCCGGCCAAGGCGCTGATCACCGAGCTGTCGCGCTTCCGCCAGGCGGATATGGTGTGGTGCCAGGAGGAGCCCAAGAACATGGGGGCTTGGTCCTTCGTCGAACCCTATCTGGAATGGGTGCTCGACAGCGTCGGTGCCGAGCGGCGCACGCCGCGCTATGTCGGTCGGCCCGCGTCGGCGGCCACGGCGACCGGCCTGATGAGCAAGCATCTCAAGCAACTCGCGACCTTCCTCGACGAAGCCCTTGCCGAGTGACCGGCGGCAAGACCGGAGAAAAGTAATATGGCGACCGAAATTCGTGTTCCTGCTCTCGGTAAATCGGTGAACGAGGCGACCGTCGGTCAGTGGTTCAAGAAGGTCGGCGACACTGTCAGGGTCGACGAACCGCTGGTCGAACTGGAGACCGACAAGGTGACGCTGGAAGTGCCGGCGCCGGCCGCCGGGGTGATCTCGGCCATCGACGTCAAGGACGGCGCAACGGTGGGCGCGGGCGCCGTGCTCGGCGTCATCGAGGCCAACGGCGCCGCCGCGGCGCCACGCGACAATCATGGAACGCCGGTGGCTGCCGGCGCCATCGACGAGAAGTTCGATACGACGCGGCCGATCGCCGCCGGTGCGGCGACGATCAAGCTGCGCGAGGCAGGCGACACCGGCATGGGCGCCGGAACCGCATCGCCGGCGGCGCGCAAGGCGCTGGCCGAGGCGGGCGTCGAGCCCGGCCGGGTTGCCGGCACCGGCAAGGACGGCCGCATCACCAAGGCGGACGCGCTCACCGCGGTCGAGGGCCTCACGGCCCCGGCTGCAGCGTCGAAGCCGGCCGCGGCGCGGGCGCCGTCGCCGCCCGACGATCTGGCGCGCGAACAGCGCGTGCCGATGACGCGGCTCAGGCAGACCATCGCCCGCCGCCTCAAGGAAGCGCAGAACACCGCCGCCATGCTGACCACCTTCAACGAGGTGGACATGACCAGCGTCATGGCGCTCAGGAAGCAGTACCGCGACCTCTTCGAGACCAAGCACGGCGTCAAGCTCGGCTTCATGGGCCTCTTCGTGAAGGCCTGCGTGCAGGCGCTGAAGGAGATCCCCGCGGTCAATGGCGAGATCGACGGTACCGACGTCATCTACAAGAACTACTACCATCTCGGCATTGCGGTCGGCACCGGCAAGGGCCTGATCGTGCCGGTGGTGCGCGATGCCGACCTGAAGTCGCTGTCCGACATCGAGAAGGACATCTCCGACCTCGGCCGGCGGGCGCGCGACGGCCAGCTCTCCATCGAGGAGCTGCAGGGCGGCACCTTCACCATCACCAATGGCGGCATCTACGGCTCGCTGATGTCGACGCCGATCCTCAACGCGCCGCAGTCGGGCATTCTGGGCATGCACAAGATCCAGGAGCGGCCGGTGGTGGTCGCCGGCAAGGTCGAGGTGCGGCCGATGATGTATCTGGCGCTGAGCTACGATCACCGCATCGTCGACGGCAAGGAGGCGGTGACCTTCCTGGTGCGCGTCAAGGAAAGCCTGGAAGACCCGCAGCGTCTGGTGCTCGACCTGTAGGAGAGCGGCGGCTGGCCCATGCGCAGGCATTGGCTGCCGTTTCCGGTTCTGGCCGCCGCGCTGATCTCCACCGCCGCACTGGCCGCCAGCGCCCCGCCGACGCCCGAGGATTATTTGAGGGTGCTGACCAACGGGCCGTGGCCGCTCGAAATCCTGGCTGTGTGCTACAGCACGATCGACCGCGATCCGGCCTTTCAGGCGACGGGCAAGCGCTGGCGGGCGCGCAATGACGGGCTCATGAGGACCGTCGAGGAGAAAGCCGCCGGCGTCGATATCCCCGCCGATGTGCGCCGCCAGGCGGATGCCGCGTCGCTCGCGGCCATCCGCCGGCTGATCGCCCGGCAATACGACAAGCCGGCCTGGTGCCGGACCATGGCTGAGGTCATCGACGGCGGCGCCTACGATGTCGACCGGCGCAGCGATCTCGATGCGGCGTTGAAGCGCATCTTCGGCAAGGAATAGGCCGATCTGCGGCATTTCTTCATACCCCGACCGTTGCGCGAGGGCGGTATGGAGAGGACCTCTGGTCCCGTTTATGCACGGCCTGTTATGCGCGAATGAGGCGCTGACACGATCCGGCCCAGCCGCTATCTCTTCGGCTGGACCCGACGAAGTGGAGTGAAGTCATTGGCCTACGATCTCGCCGTTATCGGCAGCGGCCCCGGCGGCTACGTCGCAGCCATCAAGGCCGCCCAGCTCGGCCTCAAGGTGGCGGTTATCGAGAAGATGCCGACCTTCGGCGGCACCTGCCTGAACATCGGCTGCATCCCGTCCAAGGCGCTCTTGCACGTCTCCGAGATGTTCGAGCTGGCCGGCCACCAATTCGAGAGCTTCGGCATCAAGGTCGGCGCGCCGAAACTCGACCTCAAGACCATGATGGGCCACAAGGACGGCGTGGTGGAGGCGAACACCACCGGCGTCACCTTCCTGTTCAAGAAGAACAGAGATAGAGACCTTCCACGGCACCGGCAGCATCGCCGGCCCGGGCAAGGTGCGGGTTGCCGGCGCGGACGGTGCCGAGCACATGATCGAGGCTAGAGCGATCGTCATTGCCACCGGCTCGGAAGTGGCGCCGCTCAAGGGCGTCGAGATCGACGAGGAGCGCGTGGTCACCTCGACCGGCGCGCTCTCGCTTGCCCAGGTGCCGCAGCGGCTGATCGTGGTCGGCGCCGGGGTGATCGGCCTCGAGCTCGGTTCGGTGTGGCGGCGGCTCGGCGCGCAAGTGACCGTGGTCGAGTTCCTCGACCGCGTGCTTCCCGGCCTCGACGGCGAGATCGGCAAGCAGGCCCAGCGGATCTTCACCCGCCAGGGCATGGCCTTCCGCCTGTCGAGCAAGGTCGCCGCGGTCGACAAGAGCGGCAAGACGCTCAAGGTGACGGTCGAACCGGCGGCCGGCGGCGAGGGCGAGGTGCTGGACGCCGACGTGGTGCTGGTTGCCATCGGCCGGCGGCCCTTCACCGACGGTGTCGGTCTCGACGAAGCCGGGATCAAACGCGACGATCGCGGCCGCATCCTGGTCGACGACCATTACCAGACGGCGGTCGCCGGCATTTATGCCATCGGCGACGTGATCGCCGGACCGATGCTCGCCCACAAGGCGGAGGATGAGGGCGTCGCGGTCGCCGAGATCCTCGCCGGCCAGGCCGGCCACGTGAACTACGGCGTCATCCCCAACGTGGTCTACACCACGCCGGAGATCGCCTCGGTCGGCAGGAGCGAGGAGGAGCTGAAAGAGGCGGGCATCGAATACCGCATCGGCAAGTTCCCGTTCTCGGCCAATGGGCGGGCGCGCGCCATGGGCGAGAAGGACGGCTTCGTCAAAGTGCTCGCCGCGACGGCGAGCGACCGGGTGCTCGGCGTCCACATCATGGGCCCGTTTGCCGGCGAACTGATCCAGGAAGCCTCGGTGCTGATGGAATTCGCCGGTTCGGCGGAAGATCTCGCCCGCGTCTGCCACGCCCACCCGACGCTGTCGGAAGCGGTCAAGGAGGCGGCGCTTGCCGCCTGGACCAAGCCGATCCACTTGTGAGCCACAGGCCGTCGAAAAAGGAGCGCCGGTGGCAGCCGGCGCTCCTTCTCGTCCGGTCGCACCGCGAGAGGCCTCGGGCGCACCAGCCATTCCTGAAGGTAGGCAGCGATGGCGCGCGGCGAAAGCGCGTCGGCGATCACAAGGTTGCGAGGCGGGCGGGGCCTGGTCGACATGAAAAGAGGCGCCGCAGAGAGCCTGCGGCGCCTTTCAAGCTCTTGAACAAAAAGACTATTTCCGGTCCTTGTCGTGGTCGACAGGACGGAGGATCGCCTCGAAGAACCCAAGGATCGGGTTCTTGTACACCGGCGCCTTCATGACCTTCACGACCTTCACGTCCTTGTCCTTGTCGGCGTGCTTGGTCGCCGCGCTGGCCGGCGCGCTGACGGCAACGGCGATGCCGAGGGCGAGTGCAATCGAAGCAGTCCGGATCAAGCTCATGTCATTCCCCCCTGAACGGGTTTTGATGTCTGCCCCGGCGGGACAATAGCCGGCGCCGGGCCTTGCGGATAGCCGTCTTGTGCGGCTGCGACGGGATGGCCGGCGCCGCGGGCGGCCACGAAAAAGGCGCCGCGGAAAGCCCCGCGGCGCCTTTCAGGTCTCTGCGATGAAAGACCTATTTCTTGTGGTGGAAGACCGCGTTGAAGAACCCGCAGATCGGATTATTGGCGGTGCAGGCGGCGACCTTGCCGTCCTTGTGGAAGAAGCAGGCGCTGGCGGGCGTCGCGGTCATGGCGACGGCGAAGCCGAGAACGAGCGCAATCGAGGCGGTGCGGATCAGGCTCATGTCAAAATCCCCCTTGACCGGGTCATGGTATCGACCCGGGCCTGACAATAGCCTTCCCGGTTCGGTCCGGGAAGCACGGTTTTCCGCCAGTTACCGGCTATCAGGGCCTCGACGCTGGCCGGCAACTTCGCGCTGGCCGGCTCGGTCGCCAACCTCATCGTCGTCGAACGCGCCCGGCGCGAGGGCGTGCCGATCGGGTTCTGGTCCTATTTCCGGGTCGGTGCGCCGCTGACCGTGCTCACGATCGCCTTCGGCGCCTGGTGGCTCTCCTGAATCAGGATTGCGCCTTGCGTCATAGGCGGAGCGGGCGCGGCGAATATGGTCGTGATTGTTATCCGCCCATGCGACCAGCCCGTCGATCTTGTCCTTCAACGACCGGCCAAGATCGGTCAGGGCATATTCCACCTTGGGCGGCTTGGTCGGATAGACGGTGCGCGAGACCAGCCCGTCGCGCTCGAGCTGACGCAGCGTCACCGCCAGCATGCGCTGCGAGATGTCGCCGATTTCGCGCTTCAGCGCATTGAAGCGCAGGGGGCCGGCGTTGGCGAGGATCAAAATCACCAGCGACGACCAGGCATCGCCGAGCTGCGAGAGCACATCGCGCACCGGGCATTTTTCCCGGTCGGCGGGGGTGAGCGCGACGAAGGCGTGCTCTTGTGTCCTGTTTTCGCTGAGGCGGTCGTCAAGCATCGTGGTTCCGTCCAGGTAACCTGGTAAGCCGCATGTCCCGTCTTCCAATTTAGCCCAAAATGGTCATTTAGTCACTATTCGTAACCACTGGCGGGCCGGCACGGAGCGGGCGTTGCCGCAAGACGGAGATGATCGAAATGACGGACAAGAAGCCCATTCTTCTGGTGACCGGCGCCAGCGGCCACCTCGGCCGGCGCGTGGTCGAGCTGCTGCTCGACAAGCCGGTGGGCGGCATCGTGGCGATGACCCGCGATCCGGCAAAGCTCAAGGACTTTGCGGCACGCGGCGTCGAGGTGCGGGCCGGCGATTTCGACCGCGACGAGTCGTTGCCGGCGGTCTTTGCCGGCGTCGACCGGGTGCTGCTCATCAGCACGGACGCCGTCGGGCGGCAGGGTGGGCGCAAGGCGCATCACAGCACCGCGGTCGCCGCCGCCGTCGCGGCCGGGGTCAAGCACATCGTCTACACCTCGGGCCCCTCGCCGCATCCGGATCCCGATTTCGCCATCGCCGACGACCACTACTGGACCGAGCAGGCGATCGCCGCCAGTCCGGTCGGCTGGACGATGCTGCGCAACAATCTTTACGCCGAGGTGGCGCTGATGGGCGCCAGCACGGCGCTGGCCAGCGGCAAGCTGCTCACCGCCAGCCACAACGGCGCGCGCAGCTATGTCACCCGCGAGGACTGTGCCCGGGTGGCGGCGACGGCGCTGGCCAATTCCTTCGACGGCACGCGCATCCTCGATGTCACCGGGCCGGCGGCGATCACCCAGGCCGCGCTTGCCGCCATGGCAAGCGCGGTCAGTGGCCGCCCCCTGGATGTGGTCGACATGGACGGCGACGCGCTGGCGAAGACATTGGCCGGCTTCGGCATGCCGGCGTCTGTGGTCAGCATGATTGCGGGCTTCGACCGGGAGGCGGCGCAGGGCTACTACGCCATGGTGACGCCGACGGTCGAGGCGATGACCGGCAGGGCGCCGATGGCGCTGAAGACCTTCCTCGAACAGAACCGCGCCGCGCTGCGCGGTGTGCGTGAGGCGAAAGCCGGCGCCGCGGCCTAGCGGCGCCGCTCGGCGAGCGTGAACCAGGCCACGCCGGCCAATACCAGTGCGGCACCGAACATGCCGGCCGGGCTCAGCGTTTCGCCGAGGAAGATGGTGGCCAGAACGATGGTCACCACCGGCGATACGGTGCCGATGGCGGCGTTGGCCTGAGCCGAGATGCGATGCAGCGCGGCGCTGAGGAAGAAGGACGGCAGCACCGTCGCACCGATGGCGAGATAGACTGAGAGCCAGAAGACATGCGGGCTCACCACCAGGTCGGCGGGCGCATGGCCGGCGAGGAAGGTGACGAAAGCGCCCACCGCTGCGCCGCTCATGGCAATGCAGGTGAACAGCCTTGGCCCCATGACGGCGATCACCGGCTTGGCGAGCAGCTGATAGAAGGCGAAGGCCAGCGCCGAGGCGAGCACCAGTCCGGCGCCGAGAACGGCGTTGGAGCCGCCGCTTTCCAGCTTCTCGACGAAGATCAGCGCCAGGCCGGCGTAACTGACCAGGATCGCGCCGACCGCTTTCAGCCGCAGTGGCTGGCGGAAGAAAAGCGCCCCGAAGATCACCACGAAGAGCGGATAGGTGAACAGGATCAGCCGCTCGAACTGGGCGGAGATGAATTCCAGGCCGAGGAAGTCGGTGTAGCTGGCAAACCAGTAGCCGAGAACGCCGACCAGCGCCGCCTGCAGCAGGGTCACGCGCGATGGCAGCGGCCGGCCGCGTCGCCGCAGATCCCGGATCGCCAGGGCTCCGATGGCGACGTAGAAGGGCACCGACAGGGCCATGCGCAGGGCGAGCAGGGTCGCCGCATCGACCGTCCCGCCGTAGGCGAGCTTGATCGCGATCGCCTTGGTGGAGAAGAGGATCGCGCCGATGGCCGCGAAGGCATAGCCGAGTTCGGCGTAGCCGGGTGTGGTGGCCGGCTGGGAGGGCGGAGAAGCGTCTTCGGTCGAGGCGGTCATGAGGCGATCATCCATTCACTTCTTGGGGACGATCGCTGCGAGTGGCTCCACCGGGGCGCGATCATCCGCGCTGCCGGTGGGTCGTGGTTCAGACGCCGCCGGGCCGCGCGAGGGCGCGGATAATAAGCCAGACATGGGCGGCGGCGGTGATCATGGCGGCGGTGACTAGCACGGCGGGGCGGCTAAAGGCAATTCAGGCGCGCGGATGCGCCTTGTCGTAGGCCGCCATCAGCCGCTCGCTGTCGACGCCGGTATAAATCTGGGTGGTCGACAGGCTGGCATGGCCGAGCAGTTCCTGGATGGCGCGCAGGTCGCCGCCATTGGCGAGCAGATGGGTGGCGAAGGAGTGGCGCAGCGCATGGGGCGTGGCGGTCGGCGGCAGGCTCAGCGCCCCGCGCAGCTTCTCCATCGCCCGTTGCACCATGCGCGGGTTGAGCGGTCCGCCGCGGGCACCGACGAAGAGCGGCCCGTCATGGCCCACCCGGTAGGGACACTGGTCGAGATAGGCCCTGATCGCCGCGGCGACCACCGGCAGCACCGGCACGATGCGCTCCTTGTTGCCCTTGCCGCGCACGCGCAGGGCATCGTTGAGCCGGAGCGGCGCTTCGCCGCGCTTCACCGCCAGCGCCTCGGAGATGCGCAGGCCGGAGCCGTAGAGCAGCGCCAGGATGGCGGCGTTGCGGGCGGCGATCCACGGCTCCTGGTCGAGCGCGTTCTCGACCGCGATGGTCTCGCGCGCCGCGTCCATGGTCAGCGGTTTCGGCAGTGTGCGCTTGGCGCGCGGGGCGCGGATGGCGCGCAGTGCCGCGCCGTTGGCGTAACCGTCGCGCTCGAGGAAGCCGACAAATGAGCGGATGCCGGCGATACCGCGTGCCAGCGTGCGCGAGCCGGCGCCGTCATTGCGCCGTGCCGCCATGAAGGCGCGGATATCGACGGTGGCCAGCGCCCCCATGTCGGCAAGCGTCGGCGGATTGCCGAGATGGCCGGTGAGGAAGCGGAAGAACTGTTCGACATCGCGCGAATAGGCGGCGACCGTCTTGTCGGCCAGCCGCCGCTCGCTCGCCAGATGCCGCCGCCAGCGCTCGACGGCCTTGGCGAGGCCGGGCGTGGCGATGATGAGCGGGGCATCGGTGGAAGCGATTCGCGCCATGGTGACCAAGTGTAGGCCCGCGGGCAGTGAATGGCGGGTAAATGCCGCGGCGGCGCCAACGCGGCAATTTGGCTTTGCTTCCAGCTACCGGCCCGGCCCATATTAGGCCAACTCCGAATAAGCCAACTCGAATAAAGAGCTGTTCCAGAGGGAGGACATCATGGCGACACCCATCACCCGGCGCGGACTTGCCGCCCGAGCCGCTGCGGCGGCACTGCTGACACTGTCGTTCGGCGTGGGGGCGCTGGCGGCCGAAGCGCCGGCACCGCTCGACCCGCCGCAGAAGGTGAAGGTGGCCTACGTTCCGATCATGAAGTTCGCGACCCTCTATGTCGCGGCCGGCCGCGGGTTGTTCAAGAAATACGGCCTCGACGTCGATATCGAGCGGGTGAAGTCCGGTACCGAGGCCATCGCCTTCCTCACCCAGGGCTCGATCGACGTCGGCGGCATCGCCATCGTCACCTCGCTGTGGAATGGCTGGAACCGCGGCATGGATATCCGCATCATCGCGCCGGGCGCGCTCGAGCCGTTCGAGAACAGCCCGACCAAGCTGGTAGTGCGCAAGGCGCTGAAGGACTCCGGCAAGGTCAAGGACATCGCCGATCTCAAGGGGCTCAAGGTGGCCGTCGCCGGCGGACCCGGCAGTGGCGGCGAATATCTGCTGGCCAAGGCGCTGGAGCGCGCCAAGCTCACCATCCGCGACGTTCAGGCGATCAATCTCGGCAATGCCGACATGCCGCCTGCCTTCGACAACGGCTCGATCGACGCCGCCATCCTCGGCTCCCCCTATGCCGATCAGGTGATCGAGAGCGGCAACGGCGTCGAGCTTGCCGGCGATCTCACGCCCGGCCTGATGACCGTCGCCTTCGTCGGCTCGGCCAAGTTCGTCAAGGAGCGGCCCGAGGTCGCCCAGCGCTTCGTGCTGGCGCTCACCGAGGCGGCGCGCATGATGCAGGGCGCCGACTACCTGTCGCAGGCCAATATCGACGCCTACCTCACCTACACCAACTCGACCGAGGCGGCGCTGCGCAAGGGCCAGCCGGTGGTCTACGACCCGAACATGGCGATCCCCGTGGACGGGCTGGCCGATGTCGAGCGCATCCACCGCGAGAACGGGCGCACCGACTACACGACGCCGGTCGACATGTCCAAGGTGGTCGACACCACCTTCGTCAAGCAGGCCATCGACGTTCTCGGTCCGGCGAAATAGTCCGTGCGGCCGGCGGCGGAAAGGGTCTCCCGCCGGCCCTTCGTTCGAGTTCTGGTCATGACATCCCCAGAGCCGAAGATCGTCTCGCGCGCCGTCGGCAAGGTCTATGAAACGCCAAGCGGGCCGATGACGGCGCTTGCCGATTTCGATCTCGACGTCGCCGAAGGCGAGTTCGTGGCCATCGTCGGCCCGTCCGGCTGCGGCAAGTCCACCTATCTCAGGATGCTCGCCGGGCTCGATCATCACACCTCGGGGATGATGGAGATCCGCCCCGGCGCCGATCCCAAGAAGCCGCTGAACAGCGTCGTCTTCCAGGAATACGCGATCTTCCCGTGGAAGACGGTGATCGACAACGTCGCCTTCGGCCTCGAGATGCGCGGCGTCGGCAAGGCGGAGCGGCTGGAGATCGCCGCTTCCTGGCTGGAGCGCGTGGGCCTGAGGAAATTCTCCGGCTACTACCCGCACCAGATCTCCGGCGGCATGAAGCAGCGGGTCTCGATCGTCAGGGCGCTCGCCAACGATCCGGAAGTGCTCCTGATGGACGAGCCGCTCGGCGCGCTCGACGCGCAGACCCGCATCGTCCTGCAGGAAGAACTGCTGCGCATCTGGGAGGAGACGCGCAAGACCGTCGTCTACATCACCCATTCGATCGACGAGGCGGTGCTCCTCGGCGACCGGGTGATCCTGATGACCGCCCATCCCGGCCGCAACCTCGCGACCTTCACGGTCGATATTCCCCGCCCGCGCAACACCGATACGCTCAACACGCCGGCTTTCGCCGAACTCAGGGGCGAGATCTGGCATCGCCTGTCGAAGGAAGTGGCGCGCGCCATGGAGGAGCAGGCATGACCGCGACACAGGGCGGGCCGCGGCGGCCGAATCTATGGCCGGGCGTCGCGGCGCTCACCGCCGGCTTCATCGTGTGGAACGCGGTCTTCGCCGCCACCGGGGCGTGGTGGCGCTTCTGGTGGCTGGGGCTTGCCGGCGATTTCGCCCTTGTGGTGCTGGTCGCGGAGCGCATCGGGCGCATGGTGCCGCCCGCTCGAAGGGGGCTCTACGAGCGCACGCTGTCGTTCGGTTTCCCGGTGCTCGGCCTCATCGCCTGGCAGATCATCGTCGATGCCGGCATCCTGAGCCCGACATGGTTTCCGCCGCCCACCCATATCGCCAAGGCGCTGTGGGAACTGACCATCGGCTACGACAAGTTCAACCACACCAGCCTCTTCGGGCGGCCGTGGCTGATCCCGGAAGCGTGGCAGGCGGGCGGGCTTCCCGCCGTCTGGGGCCTGTTCACCGAAAGCCATGTGTGGATCACGCTTGCCCGCGTCGCCATCGGCTTCGTCATCGGCGCCGTTCCCGGCCTGCTGCTCGGCGTGGTCATGGGCATCAACCAGACCATCCGGCTGATGCTCGACACCACGCTGTCGGCGGTCTACGTGCTGCCCAAGATCGCCATCTTCCCGCTGGTCATGCTGATGTTCGCCGATCCCTTCGGCGAGGGGCCGAAGATCGCCGTGGTGGCGATCTCGGTGTTCTTCCTGGTGGCCATCAACACCATGGCCGGTGTGCGCGACATCGACCCGGTGTTCATCCAGGCGGGGCGCAATTATGGCGCCCGCGGCCTCAAGCTCCTGTGGCACGTCATCCTGCCGGCGGCGCTGCCGATCATCTTCGCCGGCTTGCGCCTGGCGCTCGGCACGGCGCTGGTGGTCATCATCGCGGTCGAGTTCCTGCGCGCCAAGCAGGGCGTCGGCTTCATGACCTACTACTACTGGGAGGTCCTCATCCCGGAGAAGATGTATGCCGGCCTCTTCATCGTCATGGTGCTCGGCGTGCTCCTAACCGGCGTGCTGCACTGGGCCGAGCGCAAGATCATGCCCTGGCAGGGGTAGGATCCACTCGACGGACCACTCGACGATCGAATCGACGCGATCGGGATAGAAGGCGAGGTGGTCCTTGATCGCGGCGACCGCCGCAAAGGGCGCCTCGTAGGTCCACACCGCGTCCAGCGACCGCCGGCCGCCGGCCGGGATGCTGTAATAGGCGCAGTCGCCCTTGTAGGGGCAATAGGTGGCGCGCGGGCTGCGCTCAAGCAGCTCCATGTCCACATCCTTGCGCGGGATGTAGAGGACCGGCGGACGGGACGCTTCGCTGAGCCTCAGCGCGTGCATCGTCTCGGCGATGACCTTGCCCGCAACGGTGACGATCACCCGGTTCGGGTTCGCCGTGATGGCAATTGGATAGCCCGCGTCGGGAATCTTGACCAACTTGTTCATCAGTTCGCCTCCGCCTGGGATCGCCCCGATGAAATGCTTTAGCCCTGTTCCTAATCTGGTGTGGCTGTGTGTCAGGTCAATGACAGGGAGGCCCGGGCAAAAATTAACTTTTGCCGGCCGGGGGATCGCCGGCAGGGAAAACCGGCGCCTTGCCGCCGGGAAGCGAGGGGTCATTTCCAGGGCGCGCGGCCCGCGAAAAGAAAGTTATCCCCCTCTCCCGAAGCGCCCCCATATTGGTCGACATCCTCGCCCGCGAAGGGGCGCGCTCATGAGGCGTTCTGTGCGTGGGGCGGGGAGCGGTGCCCCCGCGCTCCGGACACGCAGTCCGGCCCTCGGGGCGTTCCCGGCGGGACCGTCGGCACTACGACCGGCCGCCCTCAGGGCCTAAGCCCCGCAACCCGCAGGAATCAGGGAAAGCGGGGTGCAGAGCTCGCCGGGAGACGGGATAAAATCGCCGCGGCGGGCGCTCGGTGAGCGCCCTTGAGTTTCGCGGAGTAACCGCACGGCATTCGCCGGGCGCCCGCCACCCCCTCGTCGCGAGGGGAGAGGAGCGCCGCAAGAGACCGAGGAGGGCGACGCCCGACCGGGATCGAACAAGGCGGCGCGACAGGGAATGCAAGAAATGCTCATAGCTCGGTGCTTCTGGCGCGCGAGACCGAAGAGGCGTGTCCCGGGCGGACGAGGAGCGGGTGCCCATGCCCCCTCGGGCATGGGCGGAGGTTGAGGCAGTGCCATGCCTCACACAGCCGCGTCATTGCGGCTCAGGGCCGGAAGATCCAACGCAACGTCTGCGGCAGGGTCGCGGCGGCGTGGAAGAAATTGTGCGCGCCGAGGCCGAACTCGAAGCGCATGTCGTAGCCCCTGTAGGCGAGCGCCGAGGCCATGTCGAAGTTGGCGATTGGCCAGTTGCCATCGTCCCTGTCGAGGTCGCTGGCGCCGCCCTGCAGGAAGACGCGGATCGGCCGCCGGCCGTTGGCGCGCACGCGGGCGGGATAAATATTGCCGCCGCGAATATTGGTGAAGCTGCCGACATGGGAGATGACGCAGCCGAACTGGTCGGGGCGCTCCCAGGCGGCGTTGAAGGCGCAGATGCCGCCTGAACTCATGCCGCAGATGGCACGGCCCTTCGGGTCGTCGGTGATGGCGAGGCCGGCGAGCGCCACGGGCATCAGTTCGTCGAGCAGGAAGCGGACATAGGCATCGTTGATGCTGTCATATTCGAGCGAGCGGTTGCCGCGTGAGCCCTTGGGCAGGCCCGGCAGGTCGCCGGGTTGGACGAACAGGCCGATTGTCGGGGCGAGGTCGCCCTTGGCGATGAGATTGTCGAGGACGATCGCGGCATTGGTATTCTTCAAGTAGTTGGCGCCGTCCTGGAAAACGATCAGGTTTGGCGGCGTGCCGCTGTCGTACCGGCGGCTTGGCACATAGACCCAGTAGTCGCGCTCGACATCGGCCCAGATCGTCTTGCCGGCATGGTGGCCGGCGGTAACGGTGCCTTTCGGCACGCCCGCCTGTTCGGCGGACTCGGCCGCCGGCGGCGGCTCGGCGGTGGCGCATGCCGCCGCGAACACCGCCTCCTCGGCGTCGGACAGGCGCGCGGTCCGATAGTCGACCTCGATCTTCATGCTTTCCCCGACCTTACGCGGGCCTCACACGATGGTCTGGCCGGTCTTCTTCCAGTCGGCGAGGAAGCTCTCCAGGCCCTTGTCGGTCAGCGGGTGCTTGGCGAGGTTCTTGATCACCGCCGGCGGAATGGTGGCGACGTCGGCGCCGGCCAGCGCCGCCTGCTTGACGTGCAGCGGCGTGCGGATGGAGGCGGCCAGGATCTCGGTGCGGAAGTCGTAATTGTCGTAGATCGCGCGGATCTCGCGGATCAGCTCCATGCCATCGAAGCCGATGTCGTCGAGGCGGCCGACGAAGGGCGAGATGAAGGTGGCGCCCGCCTTGGCGGCAAGCAGCGCCTGATTGGCGGAGAAGCATAGGGTGACGTTGACCATGGTGCCCTTGGAGGAGAGCGCCTTGCAGGCCCTGAGCCCGTCCCAGGTGAGCGGCACCTTGATGGTGACGTTCTTGGCGATGGCCGAGAGAATGGCCGCCTCGGCCATCATGCCGTCGAATTCGGTGGCGGCGACCTCGGCCGAGACCGGGCCGGGCACGGCTTCGCAGATCTCGGCGATCACCTGCTTGATCGGCCGTCCGGCCTTGCCGATCAGGGTGGGATTGGTGGTGACGCCATCGAGCAGGCCGGTGGCGGCGAGTTCGCGGATTTCGCCAACATCGGCGGTATCGACGAAGAACTTCATGGCATTCCTCCTGGAACCTCGGCGTGGGCGGCCGTTGCCCACAAGCGGCGGCCGGCATGTCGGCCTTTCCTTTAGCCGAAACCGGGGTCATCGTCAGCCCGTTGCCCGCGAACAGCTGAGGAGATTCGCAAAGACGTGGCCGGCGAATCGATCGTTTCCGTGCTGGTGCCGGTGGCGGTGGCCGCCCCCTATACCTATCGCGCCCCCGCCGGTTGCCAACCCGGGGACATCGTCAGCGTGCCGCTCGGCACGCGTGACGTCACCGGCGTGGTGTGGGACGACCCACCCGACGCAAGCGTCGGCCATAATCGCCTCAAGGCCATCAACGGCATCTACGACGCGCCGCCGCTCAACGCCGAGATCCGCCGTTTCGTCGACTGGGTGGCCGATTACACGCTGACGTCGCGCGGCATGGTGCTGCGCATGGTGCTGCGCGCGCCCGGCGCGCTTGAGCCGGAGGCGCCGGTGCCCGGCGTGCGGCTGGCCGGGGTGCCGCCGCAGCGCATGACGCCGGCGCGCCAGCGCATACTGGCCATGCTGCAAGAGACGGCGGAGGCGGGTTCCAGCCCGTCGTGGACCAAGAGCGGCCTTGCTGCTGCGGCCGGCGTCAGCCCCGGCGTCGTCCAGGGCCTGGTGGATGCCGGCACGCTGGAAACGGTGATGATGCCGGCGAAGCCCGCGGCGCTGCCGCCCGATCCGGATTACGGCGCGCCGGAGCTTTCCGCCGAGCAGGCGGCGGCAGCGGCCCACCTCCGTCAGGCGGTGGCCGGGGGCGGCTATTCGGTCACGCTCCTCGACGGGGTCACCGGCTCGGGCAAGACGGAGGTCTATTTCGAGGCGGTGGCTGCGGTGATTGATGCCGGCCGGCAGGCGCTGGTGCTGCTGCCGGAGATTTCGCTCACCGCCGATTTCCTCGAACGCTTCGGCCTCCGCTTCGGCACTAGGCCGGCGGAGTGGCATTCGGAGGTGACGCCGCGCGCCCGCGAGCGGGTGTGGCGCGGGGTTGCCGACGGGACGCTGCAGGTGGTGGTGGGCGCGCGCTCGGCCCTGTTCCTGCCGTTTTCCGATCTCGGCCTGATCGTCGTCGATGAGGAGCACGACCTTGCCTACAAGCAGGAGGAGCGCGCCTTCTATTCGGCGCGCGACATGGCCGTCGTGCGTGGTCACTTAGCCGGCTTTCCTGTCGTGCTGTCCTCAGCGACGCCGTCGATCGAATCGCGCGTCAATGCCGATGCCGGGCGCTACACGCGCATCGTGCTCGCCGACCGCTATCGGGCCGCAGCCTTGCCGGAGGTCGAAGCCGTCGACATGCGTCACGACCAGCCGGAGACGGGGCGCTTCCTGTCGCCGCCGCTAGTCGAAGCCGTCGGTGAGACTCTGGGGCAGAACGAACAGGCGCTGCTGTTCCTCAACCGGCGCGGCTATGCGCCGCTGACGCTCTGCCGCACCTGCGGCCACCGCTTCCAGTGCCCCAACTGCTCCGCCTGGCTGGTCGAACACCGCTTCCGCGGCGTTCTGCTGTGCCATCACTGCGGCCATACGGAGCGGCGGCCGCAGGCCTGTCCCGCCTGCGGCGACACGGAGAGCCTGGTGCCCATCGGTCCGGGTGTCGAGCGGCTGGCGGAGGAGGTGGCGGCGCGCTTCCCTGAGGCCCGCACCATCGTGCTGTCGAGCGACCTTGCTGGCGGCATCGACCGGTTGCGGCTCGAGCTGGCGTCGATCGCCAAGGGCGAAGTCGACATCGTCATCGGCACCCAGCTCGCCGCCAAGGGCCACAACTTCCCCTTCCTCAAGCTAGTCGGGGTGGTCGATGCCGATCTCGGCCTGGCGCATGGCGATATGCGTGCGGCCGAGCGCACCTTCCAGCTCCTGAGCCAGGTGACCGGACGGGCGGGGCGCATGGGCGGCGCCAGCCGGGCGCTGCTGCAGACCTACGCCCCCGAACATCCAGTCATCCGCGCCATCGTGTCGGGCGACCGGGAAGCCTTCTACGAGAAGGAGATCGCCGAGCGCCGCGCCGCCGGCCTGCCGCCCTTCGGCCGCCTGGCGGCGATCGTCATCTCAGGGCTGGAGCGGGCGGAAGCACAAGCCTATGCGGCGGCCTTTCGCCGCGCCGCGCCGGGCGATCCGGCGGTCGGCGTCCTGGGGCCGGCGGAAGCGCCGCTGGCGGTGGTGCGCGGCCGTCACCGCTGGCGGCTGCTCGTCCAGGCGCCGCGCAGCGCCAATATCCAGGCCTATCTGCGCCAATGGCTGGCGGCAGCCCCCAGGCCCCGCGCGTCGCTGCGCGTCCAGGTCGACATCGACCCGCAGAGCTTTCTCTAGAGCCGGCTCAGAACTGCCAGCCGGCGTGGGCGGTGAGGCCGAAATAGTCGGTCTTCCAGTCGACCCGTTGGGGCGAGCCGCCACCGCCGACGAGATGGTTCTCGAAATGAGTGTGGCCCCTGGCCTGCATGTGCCAGTAGCGGCCACCGACGCCGACGGTGACCCGGTTGGCGAGCGTATAGTCGAGCATCGCCTCGAGCTGGTAGCCCCAGCCGATGCCGTCTTCCGGAATGCCGCCGGTGAAATCGGTGCCGATGCGCAGCCAGTGATAGTCGGCGCCGTAGAGCATGACCACGGGCAGGACGGCGGCTTCGCCCTTCAGCCGCCAGCCTTGGCCGAAGGTCATGTCGCCGTTGAGGCCGATGCGCAGCGCATTCCAGTTGTTCTTCTGGGTGATGACAGCGGTCGAATCGGATATGCCGCCGGCGCAGACGGACGGGTTGCTCGCCGTCTGCGTGCAGCCAAAGCCGTTCACCGTCTGATGCAGATAGGCATAGCCGGCGAACACGCCGAGGCGGGTATTCGGGGTTTCGGAGAAATAGCCGCCGCCGTCGACGGTGATGTAGCCGATGGTGCCGGGATGCAGGCTGCTGTCGGTGCTCGAATAGACCGCGATGCCCGGCGGGAAATCCTCGTCCTGGAGGCTGCCGCGCAGGAGCGCGCCAAGGCCGGCATTGCCCTTGACGAAATAGTTGCGCTCGTTGACCTGCCCGAAGAGCTCTCCGGACATGCCGGTCAGCCCCTTGTAGGTGAGGCGCGAATAGAGCGTTTTGGCGTCGGTACCGTAGAGATCCTTGCCGGTCTGGCCCATGCCGTACCAGAAGCGGGTACCGATCTCGCCGCTGTAGACGCCGTCGAGCCAGCCCCAGTCGGTGCCGTTGGCGGCGGCGGGCAGGGCTGCAAGGCAGCCGACCAGGACCGTCGCCAGCGCGAGGGCGGCCTGCCAGCGTCGGGCACCAAGGGAATCGGTCATGTCGCGGGCTCCTTGCTGCAATCAGCCGGGCCTGAATGCAACGCGGCTTGGATGCGACCGCAGCGTGCGCGATTATGGTAAATGCCGGGTTAATTGCAGCGCTGCGAGCGGCTGTCGGCGGCCATTTGCCAGCGGTTGCGATTGCCCGGTGGAAGGCAGAGAATCCGCGATATTGCCCTGCGATAGTGCCTATGGTAATCCGACCGGCAATTCCGGGGGTTGGGGCTGGTACTGGCAGCAGGCCTTCCCCGAAAGATAATCCGTTCAGGGCCTTACAGGAGACGGGCCGGGCTCGACCGGACGAGGCCCGGCGTGTCGGGGAACAGGGACCAGGTGGCCGGTAGCGAATCTTCCATTGCGACCGTAGCGGGACGCTACGCGAACGCCCTTTTCGAACTGGCGGTAGAGGCAGACTCATTGCCGGCGGTCGAGGCCGATCTCGGCCGCTTTAGCGCCATGCTTGCCGAGAGCGCCGATCTGGTGCGCCTGGTCAGGAGCCCCGTCTTCGCCGCCGACGAGCAGGCGCGGGCGGTGGGCGCCGTGCTCGACCGGTCCGAGATCGGCGGCCTCACCGGCAACTTCATCCGGGTGGTCGCCGGCAACCGGCGGCTCTTCGCCATGCCGGACATCATCGCCGCATTCAGCCGGCTGATGGCTGCCCATCGCGGCGAGGTTGCCGCCGAGGTGACCAGCGCCGAGCCGCTCAGCGAGGCCCACCTTGCCGCGCTCAAGGAGGCCCTGAAAGCCTCGATCGGCAAGGACGTCGCGCTGCAGACCGCCGTCGATCCGGCGCTGATCGGCGGCCTCATCGTCAAGGTCGGCAGCCGCATGATCGACGGTTCGCTCAGAACCAAACTCAACTCGCTCAAACTTGTCATGAAAGAGGTCGGCTGATGGACATCCGGGCCGCAGAAATTTCCGCGATCCTCAAGGAGCAGATCAAGAATTTCGGCAGCGAGGCGGAAGTCTCGGAAGTCGGCAAAGTTCTGTCGGTGGGCGACGGCATCGCCCGCGTCTACGGCCTCGACAACGTCCAGGCCGGCGAGATGGTCGAGTTCCCGGGCGGCATCCGCGGCATGGCCCTCAACCTGGCGACCGACAATGTCGGCGTCGTCATCTTCGGCTCCGACCGCGACATCAAGGAAGGCGACACCGTCAAGCGCACCAGCGCGATCGTCGATACGCCGGTCGGCAAGGGCCTGCTCGGCCGCGTGGTCGATGCACTCGGCAATCCGATCGACGGCAAAGGCCCGATCCAGTCCGACGAGCGCCGCCGCGTCGACGTCAAGGCGCCGGGCATCATCCCGCGGCGCTCGGTTCACGAGCCGATGCAGACCGGCCTCAAGGCCATCGACGCGCTTATCCCGATCGGCCGCGGCCAGCGCGAGCTGATCATCGGCGACCGCCAGACCGGCAAGACGGCCGTGGCGCTCGACGCCATCCTCAACCAGAAATCGATCAACGAGAGCGGCGACGAATCGCGCAAACTCTATTGCGTCTACGTCGCCATCGGCCAGAAGCGCTCGACCGTCGCCCAGTTCGTCAAGGTGCTGGAGGAGCACGGGGCGCTGGACTACTCGATTGTGGTCGCCGCCACTGCCTCCGATCCGGCGCCGATGCAGTACCTGGCGCCGTTCACCGGCTGCACCATGGGCGAGTATTTCCGCGACAACGGCATGCATGCGCTGATCATCTACGACGACCTCTCCAAGCAGGCGGTCGCCTATCGTCAGATGTCGCTGCTCTTGCGCCGCCCGCCGGGGCGCGAAGCCTATCCCGGCGACGTGTTCTACCTGCATTCGCGCCTGCTCGAGCGCGCCGCCAAACTCAATGCCGACAATGGCTCGGGTTCGCTGACGGCGCTGCCGATCATCGAGACGCAGGCCAACGACGTGTCGGCCTACATCCCGACCAACGTCATCTCGATCACCGACGGCCAGATCTTCCTCGAGACCGATCTGTTCTTCCAAGGCATCCGCCCGGCGGTGAACGTCGGCATCTCGGTATCGCGCGTCGGCTCTGCCGCCCAGGTCAAAGCGATGAAGCAGGTTGCCGGCACCATCAAGGGCGAACTGGCCCAGTATCGCGAGATGGCGGCCTTCGCCCAGTTCGGCTCCGACCTCGACGCGGCTACCCAGCGCCTGCTCAACCGCGGCGCGCGGCTGACCGAGCTGTTGAAGCAGCCGCAGTTCTCGCCGCTCAAGGTCGAGGAGCAGGTGGCGGTCATCTTCGCCGGCGTCAGCGGCTATCTCGACCAACTGCCGGTCGACAAGGTGACCGATTTCGAGGAGGGCTTCCTGGCGCTGCTGCGCTCCGACCACAAGGATCTGCTGGCCGAGATCCGCGAGAAGCGCGAGCTCACCGACAACATCCGCGAACGCCTGCATGCGGCTGCCGACGCCTTCGCCAAGGTCTTCGGCTGATCGGGCCGGGTTTTAGATAGCGGGTAGGGACTGGTCCGATGGCTTCCCTCAAAGAGCTGCGCAACCGCATCGCTTCGGTGAAGGCGACGCAGAAGATCACGCGCGCCATGCAGATGGTCGCCGCGTCGAAGTTGCGCCGGGCGCAGGCGGCGGCGGAGGCCGCGCGGCCCTATGCCGAGCGCATGGCCTCGGTGCTGGTCAATGTCGCGGCGGGCTCCACCGGCAGCACGGATTCGCCGCGGCTGCTGGTCGGCACCGGCAAGGACGAGACCCACCTTCTGGTCGTGTGCACGGCCGACCGCGGCCTGTGCGGCGCGTTCAATTCGTCGATCGCGCGGTTGGCGCGCGACCATGTCAACCGCCTGGCGCGCGACGGCAAGGAAGCCAAGATCCTCTGTGTCGGGCGCAAGGGCTACGACATCCTGCGCCGGCAGTTCCCGCGCCAGGTGCTCGACGTGATCGAGCTGCGCGAAGTGCGCCAGATCGGCTTCAACGAAGCCGATGCCATCGGCAAGCGGGTGCTGGCGCTGTTCGGCGACAACCAGTTCGACGTCTGCACGATGTTCTTCGCCGAGTTCCACTCGGTCATCAGCCAGGTGCCGACCGCGGTGCAACTCATCCCGGCGCAGGTCACCGGCGAGATGTCGGCGGCCGGCGGCGGCGGCGCCTACGAATACGAGCCGGACGAGGAATCGATCCTTGCCGAGCTCCTGCCGCGCAATCTGTCGATCCAGATCTTCCGCGCACTGCTCGAGAACGCCGCCTCCGAGCAGGGCGCCAAGATGAGCGCGATGGACAATGCGACGCGCAACGCCGGCGACATGATCGACAGGTACACGCTGATCTACAATCGTACCCGCCAGGCGCAGATCACCAAGGAACTGATCGAAATCATCTCGGGCGCCGAGGCGCTCTAAGCCGCACCCCGGAAGAGGCAGAGACATGGCCAAAGACACCACCAACATTAAGGGCGTCACCGGACGCATCACCCAGGTCACCGGCGCCGTCGTCGACGTGCAGTTCGAGGGGCATCTGCCGGCCATCCTGAACGCGCTGCAGACGGATAACCATGGCACGCGCCTGATCCTTGAGGTCGCCCAGCACCTCGGCGAGAACACGGTGCGCACCGTCGCCATGGACATCACCGAGGGCCTGGTGCGTGGCCACGAGGTCACCGACACCGGCGAGCCGATCACGGTGCCGGTGGGCGAGGAGACGCTCGGCCGCATCATGAACGTCATCGGCGAGCCGGTGGACGAGGCCGGCCCGATCAAGACCCAGCAGAGCCGCGCCATCCACCAGCCGGCCCCGGCATATATCGACCAGTCGACCGAGTCGCAGATCCTGGTCACCGGTATCAAGGTCGTCGATCTGCTGGCGCCCTATGCCCGCGGCGGCAAGATCGGCCTGTTCGGCGGTGCCGGCGTCGGCAAGACAGTCATCATCCAGGAGCTGATCAACAACATCGCCAAGGCGCATGGCGGCTATTCGGTGTTTGCCGGCGTCGGCGAGCGTACACGCGAGGGCAACGACCTCTACCACGAGTTCATCGAATCGGGCGTCAACAAGGACCCGCAGAAGAACAACGGCTCGACCGCCGGCTCCAAATGCGCGCTGGTCTTCGGCCAGATGAACGAGCCGCCGGGCGCCCGCATGCGCGTCGCGCTTTCGGGCCTCACGGTCGCCGAATACTTCCGCGACCAGGGCCAGGACGTGCTGTTCTTCGTCGACAACATCTTCCGCTTCACCCAGGCCGGCTCGGAAGTGTCGGCGCTGCTCGGCCGCATCCCCAGCGCCGTGGGCTATCAGCCGACGCTGGCCACCGACATGGGCGCGCTGCAGGAGCGCATCACCACCACCAGCAAGGGTTCGATCACCTCGATCCAGGCGATCTACGTGCCCGCCGACGACCTCACCGACCCGGCGCCGGCAACCTCGTTTGCCCACCTCGACGCCACCACGACCCTGTCGCGGTCGATCGCCGAAAAGGGCATCTATCCGGCTGTCGATCCGCTCGATTCGACCTCACGCATGCTGTCGGCCGCGATCGTCGGCGAGGAACACTACAATGTCGCCCGCGAGGTGCAGCAGGTTCTGCAGCGCTACAAGCAGCTCCAGGACATCATCGCCATCCTGGGCATGGACGAGCTGTCGGAAGAGGACAAGCTGACGGTGGCGCGCGCCCGCAAGATCGAGCGCTTCCTGTCGCAGCCCTTCCATGTCGCCGAGGTGTTCACCGGCGCGCCGGGCGTGTTCGTCGAACTCGCCGACACCATCAAGGGCTTCAAGGGTCTGGTTGCCGGCGACTACGATCACCTGCCGGAGCCCGCCTTCTACATGGTCGGCACCATCGAGCAGGCGGTCGAGAAGGCGAAGAAGCTGGCGGCCGAAGCCGCCTGACGAGAGGACGGGAACGGGCGATGAAGAGCTTCAAGGCCATCCTGCTGGTGGTCGGCCTCGTGGTCGGCGCCGGGATCGGCTGGTTCACGGCGCCCAGGCCGTCGACGACCGAGATCCATGCCGGGCCGCTCAACATGACGGTCCAGAAGAACGAGAATTCTGGCGGTGCCCAGGTGTCGGTCAACAGCCAGAACGGCGGTCTCAATATCGAGGTTGGCAACCAGCGTTCGGCCTTCGACGATCCAGGGCTGAGGACCGCGATCTTCGCCGGCATCGCCGCCATCGTCGGCCTCGGCGCGGGCTATCTCCTCGACATGCGGAAAGGTTGAGCATCAGTCATGGCCGACCCCTTCAAGTTCGAACTGGTCTCGCCGGAGCGGCTGCTGATATCGGCACAGGTCGAGCAGGTCGTCATCCCCGGCTCGGAGGGCTACTTCACGGTGCTGAAGGGCCACGCGCCCTACATGTCGACCGTGCGGCCGGGCGTGGTCGACGTGACCCGTGAGGGCGAGAGCGAACGCATCTTCGTGCGCGGCGGCTTTGCCGATGTGAACGCCGCGGGCCTCACCATCCTCGCCGAACAGGCGATCCCGCTGGCCGATGTCGATCCCGACTGGCTGGATCAGGAGGTCAAGAACGCCCAGGAAGACGTCGCCGACGCCAAGGATGGCGCCGCGCGTGACCTGGCCGATGCGCGCCTGCACCAATTGCGCGAAGTGCAGATCGCGCTCGTCAACGGGCGCTAAGGCCGGCTTCGTCAGCCGGCGGCAATATCCGCGAACGCCTCGGTCACCTGCTCATAGACCTTGCGCTTGAAGGGCACGACCAGCTCGGGCATGCGGGCGAGGCTCTCCCAGCGCCAGCTCGAGAATTCCGGCTTGTGCTTGCCGCCACCCGGCGCCAACACGTCGATCTCCGCTCCGGAGCCGGTGAAGCGCAGGGCGAACCATTTCTGCTTCTGGCCGCGATAGCGGCCCTTCCAGGATATGCCGACCAGTTCCGGCGGCAGGTCGTAGGTGAACCAGCCGTCGGCAGCGCGGATCAGTTCGACGCTCCTGATCGAGGTTTCCTCGTAGAGTTCGCGAAAGGCGCAGGCCTCCGGGTCCTCGTCCTTGTCGAGGCCGCCCTGGGGCATCTGCCACCAGTGGCCCTCGCCTTCGCCCTCCGCGTCGATGTCGCTGCGATGGCCGATCCACACCTGGCCGGTGCGGTTGAACACGGCGATGCCGACATTGAGCCGATAGGGCAGATCTTCGATGGACTTGGGCTTCGTGATCATGAGCGGCTTGCTGCAACCAGTGAACTCAGGGGGACGACGGCGATGCCGCGGTCGGCGGCGGCTTTGGCAAAAGCCGCCACGCGGTCGATGGTGACGGAAAAGGCGCTGCCGGTGGCGATGGCGTAGCCGCGCTGGCGGGCGATGGCGCGCAACTGGTTGAGCTTCTCGTCGATCGCCGCCGGCGTCAGGTCGGCATCGAGCACCATATCGGCGCGCAGCACCGGCGTATTGCCGGCAAGCGCCACGGCCTGGCTGCGTGCCGAGGAGCCATCGTCGAGATAGAGCAGGCCGCGGTGGCCGACTTCGCTCAGCACCGGCGTCAGCGCGTCGGCCTCGCCGGTGAAGCGGGCGCCAAGATAATTGACGACGCCGACATAGTTGGTGAACCGGCTCATCAGCCAGTGCAGTCGGTCGATGTTTTCCGCCGCCGGAGCGTCGACGGTGAGCGTATGCGGGCCGGGATCGGTGCTTGGATAGTTGAACGGCTCGAGCGGGATCTGGAGAAGGAGCTCGTGACCGGCGGCGCGGGCATCCGCCATGGTCGCCTTGAGATCGGAACCGTAAGGGGCAAGCGCCAGGGTCACCGGGCCGGGCAGCGCGATCGCCTGGCTGCTGCCGTCGGCGTCAATGCCGACGCCGCCGATGACGATGGCGACGCGCGCGGCGCCGCTTGCGGCTTCCGGCGGCCGTGCATAGGCGTCGAGCGGGCGGGTGCCGTCGGCGGCGATCCTGGGCAGCGGTCCGTAGGGGCTGTTCTCGATCAGAGCGGCCACCGGCACCGAAGCCAGGTTGAGCACCGAGGGCTGGGAGGGATCGTGGATGACGACCTTGCCGACGTCGCTGAGGTTGCCGGTCGGCGCCACCTCGGTCAGCGTGGCGGTGCCGGGCGCCTGACCGCCGGCGTCGGTGCGTGGCGGCGTCACGGCAGGCGCCGTGGCGGTCGGCTGATTGATCACGGCGGTGGCGGTCGGCCCGGAAGGCGCCGGGCGGAGCAGCCACCAGCCGGCTGCGACCCCGCCCACGACCACGGCGAGCACGACGGCAGCCGCGGCGATTGCCGGCCACCGCAGCCGGTCGCGCGGTCGGCGCGGCGGCGTCAGTCCCAGCGGCCTTGTCAGGTCATCCGACATAGGAGCCTTTCATGGCCAGATGGGCCTATTCCGACGGACCGATCCTGCGCCAGAATCAAGCCGATGGGCGAAGGACGTATCCGGGATACGTTCGAGCCCAACGGCGCCGATAATAGCGCAAAATCGCCCGCCCCTTCGGGTTTCCGCCCGGCGGGCGCCCGGCGCCGATCCCGTCTTGACCGATGCCCCACATCGTCCTTCGCCGGTCTCGGCGCTGGATCGCCTCGCCGGTCGAGAAACGGAATTGGTCCCATCTGGCCACAAAAGGCTCTGGCCTGCCACATCAGCGGGGAGGGGCGGGCGGCGCTGCCGCCCGCCCTTGTATCAGTTCGGTATGCCGCAATTCGGGTCCGGCGGGAAAGCCGTGTCCACCTGCTTGCCGTTGAGAAGGTCGAGCGCGTAGTTGAGCTGAATATCGTCCTTCGGATCGAGCGGCACGTAGGCGGACGATCCCTTCATCTCGGGCTTGCCGTCCTGCGTCAGGTGCCCCTTCAGGCTTGCCTCGCCCTGCGGCATGGCGGGGGCCTGATCGGCAAGCTCCGGCGGCAGCGGCTGCTTGACCACGATGTCGGGCTCGATGCCCTGGGCCTGGATGGAGCGGCCGGACGGCGTGTAGTAGCGCGCCGTGGTCAGCCTGAGCGCGCCATTGCCGCCGAGCGGGATGATCGTCTGCACCGACCCCTTGCCGAAGGAGCGGGTGCCGATGATGGTGGCGCGGCGGTGGTCCTGCAGGGCGCCGGAAACGATCTCGGAGGCCGAGGCGGTGCCGCCGTTGATGAGCAGGATCACCGGCTTGCCGTCGGTCAGGTCGCCGGAATGGGCGTTGAAGCGCTGGGTCTCGTCGGCGCGGCGGCCGCGGGTCGAAACGATCTCGCCGTGGTTGAGGAACGCATCGGAGACCGCGATCGACTGGTCGAGCAGGCCGCCCGGATTGTTGCGCAAGTCGACGATGTAGCCGCGGATCTTGTCCGCGCCGATGTCCTTCTTGAGCTTCTCGATGGCGCTCTTCAGCCCGTCGTAGGTCTGCTCGCTGAACGAAGAGATGCGGATGTAGCCGACGTCGCCCTCGGCCCGCGAGCGCACCGCCTGAATGGTGATCTCGGCGCGCACCAGCTTCACATCGAATGGCTTGGCGACGTCGGGGCGCTTGATGGTCAGCGTGATCGAGGTGTCGATGGCGCCGCGCATCTTGTCGACGGCGTCGTTGAGACTGAGGCCCTGGACGCTGTCGCCGTCGATGGCGATGATTTCGTCATTGGCCAGGATGCCCGCCTTCGAGGCCGGTGTGTTGTCGATCGGCGAGACCACCTTGATGATCCCGTCCTGCTGGGTGACCTCGATGCCGAGACCGCCGAACTTGCCGGAGGTCTGCACTTGCATGTCCTGGTAGGTCTTCGGGTCCATGTAGCTCGAGTGCGGGTCGAGCCCGGCCAGCATGCCGTTGATCGCCAATTCGATCAGCTTGTGATCGTCGGGGACCTCGACATAGTCGGCGCGCACGCGCTCGAACACGTCGCCGAACAGGTTGAGTTCGCGATAGGTGTCCGTGGCGGCCGCGTTGGCCTCTGCACCCGCGAAGATCTGCGGTTGCATCACGGCAACCGTAGCCAGCGCACCGAACAGGGCACCAACGATCAGTAATGTGGCTTTGCGCATCATCCGCCAACCTTTTCCGAATTGGACGCGGCCCACCATGGGGTCGGGTCGATAGAAGTCCGATCTTTCCTGAATTCGATATAAAGCACCGGTTGTGCGGCACCGGCGTCAACCGCGTCGATGCTCGCCACTTTCTGTTCCGCCATCACGGCAACCGGCTCGCCGGCAAGTACGAACTGGCCGAGTTGAACATCCGTTCGTCCCATGCCCGCCAGCAGCACATGATATCCGTCCCCGGCATTTATGATCAAGAGTTGGCCATAACTGCGGAAGGGGCCGGCATAGACCACCCAGCCGTCGGCAGGCGAGGATACCAGCCCGCCGGGGCGGGTGGCGATGGAAATGCCCTGGGCACGGCCGCCGAGCCCGTCGCTGTCGCCGAAAGAGCGGATGATTCGCCCGCTGGCCGGCATGGGCAGCAGGCCCTTGGCGTCGACGAAGGCGACCGCGGGAGCCATGCGGTCGGCCTTGCCCAACGATTTTGCCGGCCTGCCGCCACTGTTCTCGCGCGCCACCGCCGCCGCTTTCTCGGCCTCGGCAGCGGCAGCGGCAGCGGCCGGCTCTTCGCTCTCCAGGCGCGCGATCAGGTCGCGCAGGCTGGTCGCCTGGGCGGCCAATGCGGCGGCGCGCTTCTCCTCGTTGGCGAGCGCTTCAGCCGAGGCGGCGCGGGCGGCGCGCTTCTGTTCAAGAAGAAGTGATATGCGCGTGCGGCCCTCGAGCAGGGCCGTGGTGTCGGTGCGCAGGCGGTCGCGCTCGCGCTCCTTTTCCTTGCGCAGCGCAACCAGTGCGTGTAGATCGGCGGCGACCTGCTCTGCAGCTGTCTGCAGGTCGGGGACGACGGCACCGAGCAGGATGGCGCTCCTGACAGAGGCCAGCGCATCCTCGGGACGCACCAGGATCGCCGGCGGCGGATGGCGGCCGACCCGCTGCAGGGCGGCGAGAACTTCGGCCAGCACCGTGCGCCGCTGGCCGAGCGAGGCGCGCAGCCCGTCCTCCCGATTCATCAGTACGCCCAGCCGGCGCTCGGTGCGGTCGCTCGCCGCTTCCAGCTTCTGGACCTGGGTGCTGGCATCGAGCAGCGACTGGTTGAGGGTGGCGCGATCCTTGTCGAGGGCGTCGATTTCCTGGGCCAGCTCGGCGCGCCGTTTGGCGCTGAGCGTGATGTCGCGGGTGACCGAGTCAAGCTCGGCCTGGCGGGCGTCGCGCTGGCTGGCGGTGCTGCCGCTGTCCTCGACCGGCTGCGCAGCCGCAATCCCCGTGGCGAGCACGGACGCTGCGAGCAGTGTGGCAAGGCGCAGGTGTCGCAACCGGGAACTTCCTGTCTGAGCAGGCGCTTCGAAGGACAAGCTAGGCGGCATCGCCTAACGATCTGTCAACCAAAACCGCCGTTTTCAGGGCACGACCGGTAGTCAGTCGCGATGATAGGGGTGGCCAGAGAGAATCGTCACGGCCCGGTAGGCTTGTTCGGCCAGCATCAGGCGGACAAGCTGGTGCGGCCAGGTCATTGTGCCCAGCGCCAGGCGCAGCGTCGCCGCTTCGAGCAGCATCGGAGCGAAGCCGTCGGCGCCGCCGATGGCAAAGACGAGTTCGGCGACGCCGTCGTCCCGCCAGCCGGCGATCTGCCGGGCAAAAGCGCGGCTGTCGAGGTTCTTGCCGGTTTCGTCGAGGGCGACGAGGACGGCGCCCTGCGGCAGGGCGGCAAGCAGCGCGGCGGCCTCCTGCTGCTTGCGCGCGGCGGCGGAGGAGGCCCGGCTTTCGGGAAATTCGCGCACGGCAAGCGACAGGCCGAGCCTGCGGCCGGCCTTGTTGACGCGGTCGCGATAGCGTTCGGCAAGCTCACGCTCCGCGCCGGCCTTCATGCGGCCGATTGCGGCGATGGTCATCTGCATCGGGCGCGGCGCCGTTCAGCGCCTGCGGCGGGTCAGACGAGGACCGGGTCGGTCGGGCGATCGGCCAGCCACATCTTCTCGATATTGTAAAAAGTGCGTACTTCCGGATGGAAGATATGCACGATGACATCGCCGGCGTCGATCAGAACCCAGTCGCACTGGCGTTCGCCGGAGACGCGGATACCGCTGCCGCCGGCCGCTTTCAGCTCACGCACCAGACGCTCGGCGATGGCGCCGACATGGCGCTGCGAGCGGCCGGAGGCAACGACCATCCAGTCGGCGACGGGCGATTTTCCGGTGATGTCGATGGGGATGATGTCCTCGGCCTTGGAATCTTCAAGACTTTGCCGGACCAGTTTGATGGCGGCCGCCGCTGCGAGTTCACGGCGTTCGGCCGCAAGTCGAGGTGCACGATTGTCCGTCACCTCACTACGAACTGCGCTTGTCAGTTTCGTTTCCCTCTCCTTCAGCGCCAAAAGCAAATCAGGCGCAAGCCCAAGATAAGCGTCCAACGGTGACGCTTTCAAGACGTAGACGACGCAAGGACCGGGCCAGGCGAGCGGCTGCGGAGCGCGGTGGAGGATATGTCGATGTGTGGCGAGGGCAGGAAAACCCAGGCCGGCGGCGGGGTTGCGGCAAGGGCGAGTGCGTCGGCGGCGTCGAGGCGGAAGCGGGCCAAGGCCTTGGCCGCCGGCGAGGCGAGGGCGCGAAAAGCCTCACCCGGGCGGTTGAAGACGGCGATCGGCAGGCTGGCGGCGATGCGCTGCCAGTCGCGCCAGCGGTGGAAACTGGCGAGATTGTCGGCGCCCATCATCCAGACGGGGGCGATTCCGGTCAGCCGCGGCAGCAGGCAGGCGAGCGTCTCGGCCGAATAGGTGGTGCCGAACTCGGCCTCGATGCCGGTCACCCTTATGCGCGGATGGCGGGCGACCGCTTCCGCCGCGGCGATCCGCCGGGCGAGATCGCTGGACGGGGCGTCCGGCTTCAGCGGGTTCTGCGGCGAGACCAGCCACCAGACCTGATCGAGGCCGAGGCGCTTGAGCGCCTCGAGGCTCACGCGCAGGTGGCCGTCATGGGCGGGGTCGAAGGAGCCGCCAAACAGGCCGATGCGCATGCCCGGCGCCAGAGGCGGCAGGCGAACGACCGGGGCCGGGTAGGGGGCCGCAGCGGTGCGGGTGCTCAAGGCCTTACCTGACCGGAGCCGCGCACGCGATATTTGAAGCTGGTCAGTTGCTCGACGCCAACCGGGCCGCGGGCGTGCATGCGGCCGGTGGCGATGCCGATCTCGGCACCCATGCCGAACTCGCCGCCGTCGGCGAACTGGGTCGAAGCGTTATGCAGCACGATCGCCGAATCGACCTCGGTCATGAAGCGGTCGGCGGCGGCTTGGTCGTCAGTGACGATGAGGTCGGTGTGGTGCGAGCCGTAGCGCTCGATGTGGTCGATGGCCGCGTCGAGCCCGTCGACCACCTTCACCGAAATCACCGCGTCGAGATATTCCGTCGTCCAGTCCGCCTCGGTCGCTGGCGTCACGTCGGCGACGGCGGCCTCAGTCGCCGCATCGCCGCGGATGGTGCAGCCGGCCTTTTGCAGGGCGACGACCAGCGGCTTCAGATGTGTGGCGGCGACCGCCTTGTCGACCAGCAGGGTCTCGGCGGCGCCGCAGATGCTCACCCGGCGCATCTTGGCGTTGACCAGCAGCGTTTCGGCCATCTCCAGATCGGCGCTCGCATGGACATAGACGTGGACGATGCCTTCGAGATGGGCGAAGACCGGCACGCGGGCTTCCTTCTGCACGCGCGCCACCAGGCCCTTGCCGCCGCGCGGCACGATGACGTCGAGATTGCCGTCGAGTCCGGCGAGCATCTGGCCGACCGCGGCACGGTCGCGGGTAGGAACGATCTGGATGGCGTCGGCCGGCAGGCCGGCCTCTTCAAGGCCTGCGACGAGGCAGCGGTGGATCGCGGTCGAGGAGCGGAACGAATCCGAGCCGCCGCGCAGGATCGCGGCATTGCCTGCCTTGAGGCAGAGCGCCCCGGCATCGGCGGTGACGTTGGGGCGGCTCTCGAAGATGATGCCGATGACGCCGAGCGGCGTACGCACGCGCTCGATATGGAGCCCGTTCGGCCGGTCCCATGCGGCGGTGACGCCGCCGACCGGGTCGGGCAGTGCGGCGATTGCCTCGATCCCCTTGGCCATGGCTTCGATGCGCGTGTCGTTGAGCGTCAGCCGATCGATGAAGGCGGCGCTGCCGCCGTTCTTCGTCATGTCGGCGACGTCGTGAGCGTTCTCGGCCAGGATCGTGGCGGCGTGTTCACGCAACGCACCGGCTGCGGCGGTGAGCGCACGGTTCTTGGTCTCGGTCGAGGCGAGCGCCAGTGTGCGCGCAGCGGCGCGGGCACGGTGCCCGATCTCCGACATGGTCTCGGCGACGCCGATTTGGTTCGCCGGCTTTTCGGCGATTTCCGCGATGCTCATGACACAACACCTGAATTTTCCGCGGTCATTGTAGCCGGGCAGCGCGTGTTTGGCACGGGGGCCTGACACCGTGCAACCTGGAAGTGGCCGGGCTGGCCACGTCTCTAGGAGGCCGGGCGGTTCAATTCATCGGCCAGTGCTGCGGCGAGAGCTTTCGCCTTGCCGTGCCACGGGTACGCCGTCACTGCCGTCAGGTGGAAGCGGCTGCGGTAGGCGGCGGCGACGAGGAGTAGCGGCACCGGGACCACCGGAACCGTAAGGCACCAGATCTCGGCGATTTCGCGGCCGGCAAAATGCAGCGGCCGCCGGCCGAAGGGCACCAGGGTGAGAAGCCCGTCCCATCGCGTCACCATCCGCGCGCTGAGCCAACGGGCCAGCTTCGCGGGCAAGACCGCCAGGAAGGTCTGTCCCGTCTGCATGAACCAGCGCTGCCGCGCCAGCAGGCCGAGCAGCGCGCTCGCCGGCGACTGCCTGGGCGGCGAATCGCCGTCCGCCGCCGAGTCGATCTCGACGGCGGTGACGGAGTTGGCTTCACTCGTCCGCCGCCCGATCATGGCTACCGCGGCGCAGCGGCGATTGAGGCGACGACCGTCGACGACCTGCTCCACCGCGCAGGTGATCGCCCGCGTGAGCCGCCGCGTCGGTCGGGCGGCGCCTCCCTCGTTCGCCTGTTCGCAGCGGACTTCGGTGGTTAGGAGCGCCACGTCCGGCACGATAACGCGCGAATCGCGCGGCGCTCCCAGGAACGCGCCGAGCGACAACCGCCGGACCCGTTTCGCCGCTGCGGCAAACGCGGCTGCCGGGCGGTCGTGACTGCGGCAGGCCGCGAGAAGGTTCACGAAGCGCACGCCGTCGGCGATGAGATGATCGAAATGCACGATGATCCGGCACGGGCCGCGACCGTCGCCGTCTGCCGGATTGGCAAGAACGACCTGCCACGGCGGGATATCCGGGTTGAGGGTACCGGTCAGCGCTGCGACGAGGAGGGTCTCGCGGGAAGCGTCGCCAGCATCGACGGTTACGACATGCCGCACCAGGTCGACGCTTGCCTGTTGGGCGCGATACCAGGGGCCGAAGTCATGGAAGACCACACCAAAGCGCGGCCACGCGTCGACCCACGCCATGACCTGGGCCATGGTCGCGGCCACCGAAACGGGTTCATCCGGTTCAAGAAGTACGATGTTGCGGCTGGGCCCGAGGGCAATGAGAACGCGTTCGACCGGCGTGACCAGGCGCATGGGGCAACAGTGTAGCCGTTGCGGCGGGGTTTGGCACGGGGGACATATGGGCGCAGAAAGCGGGCCAACACCGCGGAAGGACAGGGCGCCCCTGATGCGGGGGCGGGTCCAGGCGAGCACGAAGTCACGGTCCGCAAGCCGTTGCCGGAGGAGAGGCACTTTCCCCGGCAACGGCCTGGCCGGCGTTGGCTTACGCGAATCGCTCGCCGACCATCTCTTCGCTCTTCGCCCACAGCGCCTTGGCGCGCTCGGCATCGAGTGCATAGGCGCGGACGCCGGTGCGCACCGCCGATTCCGTCGTCAATTCCGCCACATGGCAGTCCTCGCAATATTTGCCGCCGACCAGATCGGCCGGCGCAACGGCCGCAGCCCAGACCGACGTGGCGGCGCCCTGGGGAATCGACTTCCACTGGAAGGCGGGCGCGCCCGGCGGCGTGCTGCGATTGATCCGGTCGACCATCGCCTGCATCAACTCGGGCGTCATGTGGCGCCCGAGCTCGGTCTGGATGCCGCCCGGGTGGACGGCCACGGCGCGGATGCCGTCGGCCTTGTGGCGGCGGTCGAACTCGATGGCGAAGAGCACGTTGGCCGTCTTGGAGCGGCCGTAGCCGATGCCGGGGTCGTAGGGCGTTCGCTCGAAATTGGGGTCGTCGAGATCGACGTCCGCGTAGCGATGGCCGGCCGATGACAGGATCACCAGCCGCCCGCCCGGCTTGATCAACCCGGCGATGCGGTTGACGAAGACGAAGTGGCCGAGATGATTGGTGCCGAACTGGGTCTCGAAGCCGTCGGCGGTCTGGCCTTTGGGTGGCATCATGACGCCGGCATTGGCGATGACGACGTCGAAGGGCTTGCCGGCGGCGTTGAGTGCGTCGGCGGCGGCGCGGACGCTGGCGAGCGAGGCGAGATCGAGTTCGATCAACTCGAAGCCACCGGTCTGCTTAGCCAGCTCACGGACGGCCGCCGTGGCGCGGCGGGCCTTGTCGAGATCGCGGGCGGCGCCGACGACGGTGGCGCCGTGGGCGACCAGTGTGCGGGCGGTTTCCACGCCCAGGCCGGCAGAAACGCCAGTGACGAGGATGCGTTTGCCGGTGAGGTCGGTGCCTTCCAGGACCTCGTCAGTGGTGGACTCAGAACCGAATGTCTTGCTCATGATGCAGGGTCCTTGTGGAACGCGCAGGGACCGGCATGGCATCGGTCCCCGGCGGGCATATATTCGGGGGGAAGCGGAGGAGGCTCCGCTAAGGCAATCCATATACGGAGGGTCCTCCGTTTTACAAGGGGAGCAGCTTGGCCAAATCGCAGAAATCGCGTGGTCCGCGCGCCGACGCCCGTCGCAACCGCGAGCGCCTTCTGGCTACTGCCTTGAAGTTGTTCACCTCTTCCCGGGATGAGGTGACCCTGTCGGCGATTGCCGCGGAGGCCGGCGTCGGCATCGGCACGCTCTACCGCCACTTCCCGACTCGGGATGCGCTGGTCGAAGCCATATACCGCGACGAGGTGGACAGGCTTGCCGAAGCGGCACCGGCGCTGCTCAAAGAGATGCCGGCCGACCGGGCTCTGGAAACCTGGCTGACCCGCTATGCCGGGCTGATTGCAACCAAGCGCGGCCTGGCGGAAGCGGTGCGCTCGGTGTTCGAATTGGGCGCGGAGGCCAGCGCCTATTCGCGCCAACGGATGCAGGAGGCCGTCAAGCCGCTGCTGTCCGCTGCCGTGCGCAGCGGCAAGGTGCGTGGCGACGTCAAGGCGGAGGACGTGCTGCTGGCGGTGGCGGCGAGCACCTGGGTGTTTGCCGGCGAGGGCGACTGGCAGGAGCGCGTTCGCCCGGTGCTGCGCATCATCATGGACGGCCTGCGCTACACCGGGCGCTGAGGCACTCCGATTCCGCTGGACTTGTGCGCGAGGCGGAGCGATGACCGCTCTTCGTTTCAGGCGGCAAATTCATGACCTCCCTCGCCGGTCCTTCCTCCATCGACGACAGGCAGAACATTCCGGCCGGCATCGGCCTGATGCTGTTCGGTTTCGTGCTGTTCTCAGCCAATGACGCGCTCGCCAAATGGATGACGGGGACGTACGCGCCCGGCCAGATGCTGCTCATGCGCAGCATCGCCTCGGTGCTGGTCATCAGCCCCTTCATTCTGCGTGGCGGCATCCGTTCGCTGTTCGCAGTCGAGCGGCCGTGGCTGCACGTGCTCCGGGTGGTCTTCGCAACCGCCGAAGTGCTGCTGTTCTATTGGGCCGTGTCCGGCCTGGCGCTCGCCGACACCATCACCTACTACCTCGCCGGACCGATCTATGTGACCGTGCTGGCCGCGTTCTTCCTCAAGGAGCGGATCGGCTGGCGCCGTTGGTCGGCAGTGGCGGTGGGTTTTCTCGGCGTGCTCATCGCGCTCAAGCCCTCGTCCAGCGCGTTCAACTACCACACACTCATCGCCTTCGCCGGCAGCATCCTCTACGCCCTCTTTCTCGTCGTCACCCGGCGCCTGCGGGAGACCCCGGACGTGACGCTGGCCGCCTGGCAGATGCTGGGGACGCTGATCGCCGGTGCGGCGTTGGCGCCGTTCGGCTGGCGGGCGTTCGCCCATACCCACGACATTCCGATGCTCGCTATGCTGGGCGTGACCGCGCTGGTGGCGATCGTCGCCGTCAACCGCTCGCTCAGGCTGGCGCCGGCCTCGGTGGTGGTGCCCTACCAGTACACGATGATCATCTGGGCGGCGCTGTTCGGCTATTTCGTCTTCGGCGAAGTGCCGAGCTGGCATGTGATTGCCGGTGCCGCGATCATCGTCGCGGCCGGGCTCTACATCTTCTTCCGCGAGCAGATCGTGGCCGAGCCGGCGGTGCCGCAGGTCTCGCCCGGCCCGCAATAGGCCGGACCGTCAGTCGCCCCTGAGCGTCATGTCGTCGCGGTGGATCATTTCGGCGCGGCCGGCATAGCCGAGGATTGCCTCGATCTCGTGGCTGTTGCGCCCGGCAATGCGCTCGGCATCGGTCGCGTCATAGGCGACCAGCCCGCGGCCGACCTCGCTGCCGTCGAGATCGACGATGTCGACGGCATCGCCGCGCTGGAAGCGGCCCTCGATGCGCTTGACGCCCGCCGGCAGCAGGCTCTTGCCGGCGCGTAGCGCCTTGACCGCGCCCTTGTCGACAACCAGTGCGCCGTGGGTTTCCAGCCGTCCCGAAATCCAGCGCTTGCGCGCCGCCAGCGGGCTGCCTTCGGCGAGGAACCAGGTGCAGCGTCCGGCGGCCGAAATGGCGCGGAGCGGATGCAGGTCGCGGCCGCTGGCAATGACCATGGTGGTGCCGCCGGCGGTGGCGATCTTGCCGGCGTCGAGCTTGGTCTTCATGCCGCCGCGGGAGTTCTCAGAGGCCGCCGCTCCGGCCATCGCCTCGATCCGGGGCGTGATGCGCTCGACCGTCTCGACCAGCTTGGCTTCCGCGTCGAGGGCCGGAGAGGCGGTGTAGAGGCCGTCGACATCTGAGAGCAGGATCAGCAGGTCGGCGCTGGTCATGGTGGCGACGCGGGCTGCCAGCCGGTCGTTGTCGCCGTAGCGGATCTCGTTGGTGGCCACCGTATCGTTCTCGTTGATGACCGGAACGGCCCTCAGCTTGAGCAGGGTGGCGATGGTCGAGCGGGCGTTGAGATAGCGGCGGCGTTCCTCGGTGTCGCCCAGCGTCAGCAGAATCTGCCCGGCAGTGATGCCGACGTGGCCGAGGGTCTCGCTCCAGGCGCGGGCAAGCGCGATCTGGCCGACGGCGGCCGCCGCCTGACTCTCCTCCAGCTTGAGCGGTCCCGGCGGCAGGCCGAGCACGCCGCGGCCGAGCGCGATGGCGCCGGAGGAGACAACCAACACCTCGCGCCCGCCATTGACCAGATGGCCGATATCGGCTGCCAGCGATTCCAGCCAGCCGGTCTTCACGTGGCCGGCATTGCCGTCGTCGACCAGCAAGGACGAGCCGATCTTGACGACGATGCGGTGAAAGGCTTCCGGGGTGCGGGCGGTCATCGGGGGTTGCTGCGGTGTTCGTCGGACGCGCGGTTGGCGCCCTTATACAGCGACAGACGGCGGGGCGGCTATGGCCGCCAGGGCGCCTCCGGCTCGGCCGGCACTGTATCGGCCGGCGTCTTGGCGGCGGCGATCTCACCGGCGAGCGCGCGCAGCACCGTGTCGACCCCGGCGCCGCTTGCCGCCGAGACGATGTGTGGCGTCGTATCGGCGGCGCGCTTCAAGGCCCGCTTCAGCGCGTCGATCCGCTCGGGGGAAACCGCGTCGGCCTTGGAGATGGCGACCACCTCCGGCTTCTCCTCCAGGCCGCCGCCATAGGCGGCCAGTTCCTCGCGCACCGTATGGTAGTTGGCGACCGGATCCTCCGCCGTGCCGTCGACCAGATGGAGCAGCACGCTGCAGCGCTCGACATGGCCGAGGAAGCGGTCGCCGAGGCCGGCGCCTTCATGCGCCCCTTCGATCAGGCCGGGGATATCGGCGAGCACGAATTCGCGCGAGTCGATGCGCACGACGCCGAGCGCCGGATTGAGCGTGGTGAAGGGATAGTCGGCGACCTTGGGCTTGGCCGCCGAGACCGTCGCCAGGAAGGTGGACTTGCCGGCATTGGGCAGGCCGACAAGGCCGGCGTCGGCGATCAGCTTGAGGCGCAGCCACAGCCACATGCTCGACCCCTTCCTGGCCGGGATTGGCACGGCGCGGCGCGCGATTGGTCGACGACTTGAAATGGGTGTTGCCGAAGCCGCCGTTACCGCCGCGGGCGATGAGTACGCGTTTTCCCGGCTCGTCGAGGTCGGCGATCAGCACTTCATCGTCTTCGTCGCGGATCTCGGTGCCGACCGGCACTTTCAGCACCGCGTCGGCACCGTTGGCGCCGGTCATGTTGCGGCCCCTGCCGGGGGTGCCGGCGGCTGCCTTGAAATGCTGCTGGTAGCGGAAGTCGATGAGCGTGTTGAGGTTTTCGACCGTCTCGACCCATACGTCGCCGCCCTTGCCGCCGTCGCCGCCGTCCGGTCCGCCGAACTCGATGAACTTCTCGCGGCGGAAGTGCACGCTGCCATTGCCGCCGTTGCCGGAGCGCACATAGATCTTGGCCTGGTCGAGGAACTTCATTTGAAGAGCGCCTGAAAACGGGCACGGGTCAATACCGTGTCGATATGCGGGACGGCGCGCCCACGCGCAAGCGAATGACACGTCCCCCTCCCGATGACGGCGAAGCCGAGTTTCCGCTGGACGTGCAGAGACGCACGGTTCTCGGTAGCGACTGCGGAGCGGATCAGCCCGAGGCCAGGGAGGTCGAAGCCGTAGGCGAGAATGGCCGCGCCGGCTTCGGTGGCGAAGCCGCGGCCCCAGGCGCGGCGGGCCAGCCAGTAGCCAAGCTCGCAGCGTATCGGCAAATCCTCGATGGATATGATGCCGATTGCCCTGCGATCCTCGACGATCGCGAGGATCAGGTTACGGCCGGCATGCCCGCTCCTTTGTGCATGGGCGATGAAGTCCTCGGCATGTGCGCGGCGATAGGGCAGGGGCACGCGCGCCAGCATGCGGGCGACGGCGGGATCGCCGACGCCGCGCACGATGTCGTCGGCATCGGCGTCGTGAAGTGGGCGCAAGGTGAGCCGCCGCGTCACGATCGTCGGGTCAAGCTGCGGTTTCACGTTCGGCCCTCGCGTGCTCGCGCTGCGGTGCGCCCCATGCCTTGAGGCTTTCCCAGTTGCGCCGGTCGAGCACGAAGCGTTCGACCGGAAAAGCGCCGAAGAAGGTCGGCGAGCGCACCATGCCGGTGCCGCGGAACTGGAAGCCGCACTTCTCGATGACCCGCCGGGCGCGGACATTGGTCACCCGGTTGGAGCACCATAGAGCCTTCATCTGTCCATCGGCGAAGGCCCGGTCGATCAGCGCCTGGGCCGCCTCGGTGCCATAGCCGCGCCCCCACCAGCGCGCACCGATCCACAGGCCCGCTTCGATTGTCGCCGGCCGTTCCTGGGCGGGGCCAAAGCCGGCGCAGCCGATGACCGCGCCGTCGCTGCGGCTGGTGACGGCGAAGGCGCCGCCGCCGGCAAGCGCGATCGCGTTGCACAGATTCGCCGCCACGGCCTGATCGGCCGAAAGACTTGCCATCACCGGCATGTCCGCCGGCCGGCACGATCTCAGCAGGAGGCGGGGGGTGAGAATCGCCTCCTGCCCCGCGTGCCCTTCGTCGTTCTCGTCGCCCATGACGTCCTCCGTCCCGGAACAGAAAAGGGGAGATGGTGTCCCATCTCCCCTGTTAGCTGTTCCGTGCCGGGTCGATGAGACGCCGGCAAAGATCGGAAGCCGGCTATTCTGCGGCCGCCATCGTCGGGACGACCGAAACGTAGGTGCGACCGGCGGCTTTGGTGCGGAACGACACGGCGCCATCGACGGTGGCGAAAATCGTGTGGTCCTTGCCCAGGCCGACGCCGGCACCGGGATGCCACTTGGTGCCGCGCTGGCGCACGATGATGTTGCCGGCGATCACGTTTTCGCCGCCGAACCGCTTGACGCCCAGGCGCTTGCCGGCCGAATCACGGCCGTTGCGCGATGAGCCACCTGCCTTCTTGTGAGCCATGGCGGGGTCTCCTTATTCCTTGTCCGGCTTAGCGGTCTTGGCCCGCGGCTTGCGCGCCGGCTTCTCCGCCGGTGCGTCGCCGGTCTCGACCGGTGCTGCTGCCTTGGCGCGGGTCCGCGCCGGCTTGGCGGCAGCCTCGGCCTCTGCGGCGGCGGGTATAGCCTCGATCTTGGCTTCGACGGGGGCCTCGGCGGCAGCCTTCTTGGCCGGCGCCTTGCCGTCGGTGAGGATCTCGGTGATGCGCACCAGGGTCACTTCCTGGCGGTGGCCGTGGCTACGCTTCGAATTCTGCCGGCGGCGCTTCTTGAAGACCAGAATCTTCGCCGTGCGCTGCTGGCGGACGATCTCGCCGGCAACGCTGGCGCCGTTGACCGTCGGGCTGCCGACGGCAATGCCGTCGTCGCCGCCGACCATCAGCACATCGCCGAAGGCGATGGCATCGCCGGCACTGCCCGGCAATTTCTCGATCTCGACAAGATCGGCCGGGGTGACCCGGTACTGCTTCCCGCCCGTCCTGATGACTGCAAACATGACCTTATCCAGCCTGCCGGTCCGACCGCCCAAGATCGGGGTGAACCAGCCGAATTTCAAGAAAACCAAAGGGCGCGGCAAAGCGGCCGCGCCAGTTGGCCGGCACTATAGGGATGGGCGGTGGGCTGTCAAGGAGAAGCCGGCGCAAATCCGGGCCCTGTCCGCGGCCTGCGCCGCTGGGGCGCAGCGCCGGGACTTGCACTCAAGGGCCGGCGCGGCTAGAGACGCCCGGCGGGGAGAGGTGCCGGAGTGGTCGAACGGGACGGTCTCGAAAACCGTTGTACGGGTAACCGTACCGTGGGTTCGAATCCCACCCTCTCCGCCAGATTGCCGACCGATTTGATCGAATACGGCGGGAACATTAGCCTCCTGGTCACCGCCCGCGGTGGCCGGTCATGGGTCTTCCGCTACGCCAGGGGCGGCCGGTCGCACGACATCGGGATAGGCTCCGCCGCCGACGTGAGCCTGGCAAACGCCCGGATCGAGGCGGCTCGACTGCGCGGCATCCTTCGCGACGACAAGGATCCGAAGGCGGTGCGCGAGGCTGAGCGCCGCAGGCGCGCGCCCTCCGCCAAGCCGATCATTCGCGAGTTTGGACTAACCCCACTTCTATGGAGAGGCATTGGGTTCAATTTGCCGGCAGTCTTTCGAACTGAACGGGGCTGACGAAGTCGAGCGCCGAATGGCGCCTGACAGGGTGGTGGAAGCCGTCGACATAGCGAGCAATGGCCTGCTCGGCTTGGGCACGCGTGTGAACGATGGCGCGCCCGGCGGTCGGCAGATCCGACACCTTCCTGACATAGCGGCTATGAACCCGGCGCGATCGGTTGCCGCAAAGTGGACAGCACCGCTCAACGGCCTCGGCATGCGCCCGAACCACAATTCCGTCCCCACTTTCGGCCCAGTTCTCCGTGACCAATCCGGCCGGGATCAGAAACGACAGTCGCAGGCTTCTCGCCATGATGCTGATTCTCCTTCGAAAACAGCACCACGCCGCCAGCCAAATTCATCAAATCTAAGTCAGAGCCGCGATTGGACGCGAATTGACAGGTTGGACGGCTGAATCAGCTTGCGGGCGTCCTTGCCACTTGCTCTGTCCCAGCAGGGACATCATGTCCGGGATGTGGATCGCTACCGGGCAACCGCCCTTGGGTGCCCCGCTACCCTCGAGACGCTAGCCAACCTCGCAGGCACAGTCGTCGCACGGCTCGTCACGCAACGCTTCGAGCCAGACGAACATGTCGACCTCGCGCATCGAATAGCCGAGTGCGCGGTAGTCGATGTAGTCCGCCGTCACCAGGTCGAAGTCTTGCTTGCGTTCCTCGGACGGGCGCACGTAAGGCGGGATGGTGTTCTCGGCCGGCCAGCCCTTCGACAGGCCCTTGAACATTGGGTAGCGGTCGGAAAGGTGGGCATCGAGCGCGGCGATGAACTTGCGCTTCGCTTCGATCGGCGCGTTCCGGATGAAACGCTGCAGGATCATCGACATGTCGTCGTCGCGCAGCAGCAGGGTCCACAGCGTTCTTGTGAAGGCCGCGCCGAGCTGGTCCTGTTGGAACTCCCAGGCGATGGCGTGACTGCCGTCGTCGATGAACACCTGACGCAGGGACTTGGGATCGTTGCGCAGCCGGTTGCGCAACAGGTCGAATTGTTTCTCGAAGACCTGGGCACCATCGATGGGCTCAGGCTCCGCCGGTTCGCGGCGCGGCGCAGGTGCGCGCTCGCGGCTGCCTTCGCTCCACGGGGGGCTGCCGAAACTTGGACAGTCACGGGCCGCCACGAAGTTCACGCCGAGACCGAGAACGTCGGCCAGAACCACGCTATCGGCCGCAACCGGCGCGGTGACGGTGACCTTCCTGAGTTGACCAAGGCAGGCAAAGATCAATTCTTTCGGAACGGCCTGATCGGAAACGACCGGCAGCAAGGTCAAGGCACCGCCGTTGACGCGGACGGTCGTCGTTACCATGCGCTTCGGCGCTACGACCTCTTCCGCGACATAGGCCCTGCCTCTTTTGCAGGTGTAGCCATGCATCTCGACAACGACGCCGTCCTCGATAACGACCTCGCCGTCGCAGCCGGTCGGGCAACCGATACAAAGAACGGATTGTGCACGCCGCATCATGCCGTTCTCTCTGCGGCCAATTCGCCCTCAGGCCCGGGTTCGTCCAGCACGGGCGCCACAGTGAACGTGATCTCGCGGGCCGAACCGATCTTTTCCCACGGGATGTCGGCGACAATCATCTCGCTCGGCTTGACGGCCTCGTAGTAGCGCTCCCAGGCGACGCGATCGCCCGTGTGAAGGCGCAACATGGATGCGCCCAGCGGGAGCAACGCGCGCATATAGAAGCGCACGGAATACCCTTCCGCAGGCGGCGACAATTTCTGCGGTACGACGTATCGAATCCCGTCGCCTGCGGTGACGGTTCGAGAGTCCTTGACCTCTGGCAGCTTGCCGAGGGCGTGCAACGCTGCCGAACGTCCGGCGATCTCGGCTTCCTGTGATACCCAGTCGACGAGATCATGCACATGCAACACGTTGCCGGCCGCAAAGGTGCCGGCGAGGTTCGTTCGCCGAAATTGATCGACGACGGCGCCGCCCGTCACCGGATCGATTTCCAGCGCATGGGCGCGACCGAGCTCGTTTTCGGGGATCAACCCGACTGACAGGAGCACACAGTCGCAATCGACGTCGAATTCCGTGCCGGGGACCGGATTCATTTTCTCGTCGACCCGCGCGACGGTGACTCCGATCACGCGATCTTCGCCGTGCACGGCGATGACGCTGTGGCTCAGATAAAGCGGGATATCGAAATCCTGGAGACACTGCACGATGTTGCGATTGAGCCCATTCGAGTATGGCATGATCTCGAACACGGCCTTCACCGTGGCGCCTTCGAGCGTCATGCGGCGCGCCATGATCAGGCCGATGTCGCCGGAGCCGACGACCACCACCTCGCGGCCCGGAAGATAGCCCTCCATGTTGACCATGCGTTGCGCGGCGCCGGCGGTGAACACGCCTGCCGGCCGGCTGCCCGGAATGCGTATGGCGCCACGCGTCCGCTCTCGGCAGCCCATGGAGTAGACCACCGAAGCGCACGTAACGACGCGCAGCCCGTTGTCGGGATTGACGCTGGTTACGATGCCTCCGGGGTCGGCGGAGAGCACGGTCGTGTCGAGCCATACATCGATGCCCGCCGCCTTCACCAAATCGATATAGCGATGGGCATAGCCCGGCCCGGTCAGCTCCTGGTCGAACCGGTGCAGACCGAAGCCGTTGTGGATGCATTGCTGCAGAATGCCGCCGAGTTCGCGGTCGCGCTCGATGATCAGCACCTGTTTGGCGCCGGCCTCTTTGGCGGCAATTGCAGTGGCCATGCCGGCCGGACCGCCGCCGATTGCCACAACGTCATAGCGGAACTCATGCATGGCTGTGCTCCGCGCTCTCCGGGTCGGCGTGCGGAAGATCACGCGGGAGGTAGAGCCACGAGTCCGCGCTATCCTTGCGCACGGCCGTCACCGGGATTCCCAGTTCGCGGGCCAGGATCGCGGTCACCCGCGGTCCGCAGAACCCGCCCTGGCACCGGCCCATGCCTGCGCGCACGCGCCGTTTGACGCCGTCCATCGTCCTGGCGCCTGACGGGGCGTGGATCGCCGCCACGATTTCGCCTTCGGTAATCGACTCGCAGCGGCAGATGATCCGGCCGTAGAGCGGGTTCGTCTCGATGAGCTTCGCCTGTTCGCGCGCGCTCGAGTCGGCGAATTTTGGCCGGACCGGATTGATCGGCGTGAACGCTGCGTTCGGCGAAAGTTGCAAGCCTGCCTCACCGAGAAACTCGACCACCGTTTCGGCGATAGCGGGGGCCGAGGTCAGGCCCGGCGACTGGATTCCCGCGGCATGCACCAGCCCGCGAACGACGGGGGAGAGGCCGATGACGAAGTCGTGGCCGGCGACGGCCCTGATGCCTGCGAATTCGGTGATGGCGTTAGCCAGCGGCAGTTTCGGCACCATGCGCTGGGCGCCCGAAATGATCTCGGCGAATCCACTCCGGGTGGTCTCGTGATCATCGAGATCGGCGACATCGTTCGCATTCGGGCCGATGAAGACATTGCCGTGAACCGTCGGCGACACGAGGATGCCCTTGGACAGTTTGGTCGGGGTCGGGAAGATGACCGAGTGCACCAGGTCGCCGACGGAGTGGTCGAACAGCACATATTCGCCGCGTCTGGGCGTGATGGTGACGCTTTCGTCGCCGGCCATCCGCGCGACCTCGCCGGAATGGACGCCGGCGGCGTTGACGACGAAGTCCGTTGCGAAGCGGCCGAGCGTGGTCTCGACGGCCACGGTTTTGTTGCCGGCCACTTCGATGCCGGTGACTGCGCATTCGGTGACAATGTGGGCGCCGTTGAGAATGGCGTTTTCGGCGAAGGCGATCGTCGCCGAAAACGGGCAGACGATGGCGGCCGTCGGCGCCCACAATGCGCCGGTGACATCCGGCGACAGATTGGGCTCGTGCTGAAGGACCTCGTCGCGGCTCCACAAGGCAAGGCCGGTCAATCCGTTTTCGATGCCACGGCGGCGAAGCTCCTCGAGAGTACCGCGCTGCGCTTCGTCGAGCGCCACGACCAGGGAGCCGACCCTGCGCCGCGGGATTCCGAGGTCCTCGCTGATTGCTTGATAGAGCCGCGCCCCGCGCACGTTGAGGCGCGCTTTCCAGCTCCCCGGCTCGGCGTCGAATCCGGCGTGCAGGATCCCGCTGTTCGCCTTCGACGTGCCCATGGCGACGTCGGGCGCGCGCTCGAGCAGGACAACGGTCAGTGAATAGCGGGACAATTCGCGCGCAATCGCGCAGCCGACGACACCGCCGCCAATTACGACGACGTCTGCCTGCTTTGGAAGTCGAGCCACGGCCACGCGCTCAACCATGCCAGTTCCTTTCCGATTCCGACCGGTGCTGCCAGCCGCAGGCGGACTGCCATCGGCGAGCAGCGCGGTGATGACCGGGCCGGACAAAATCGCGCCCACGCGGATGCCATGCCTAATGACCCGGCGGCGCGCCGTCTGCACGGAGCGGTTGATGGCCCATTTGGACGACGCATAGACCGGCTCCCATGGTGGAACCTAGCGCTTGCTGTTGGCCGCGCCCTGAGGTGGATCAAGACCAATTTCTTCGCCCATTCCTGCTGCAGCACGACGTTCCGCACACCATGCTCCGCTTTACGCGCAATGGCGGCGGCGGCATCGTTAGGTTTCATCAAGAGCAACACCCCCAAAACGTCTCTATTGTTCGAAATGGGTCATGAGCGGCGCGGCGACAGGCGAAATCTGCGCCACGGCCCCGAGGCGTCTTGGGCAATGGCCGTCCCTTTTCGTCAGAGTGCCGCCCGGTCCGTTTTGCGCGGGCGAGCCGCGATTTGCGTTTCAGGCCCGGATTTGCTGTACATTGGCCGTTCATGTCCGGTCGGCATGGTGGGCAGTTGGTCTGATCCCATGTGTGCCGGAACCGGGCGCCGGGGGCGGTTGATGATTGGATGTCGCAGAAGTGCGCGTTTGCGAGCCTTTTCGTTGGTTCTTGCTGGTGCTGGTGGGGCTGGCCGCCGCCGCTGCTCCGGTCGCCCCTGCATCCGCCGGGCTCTCTGACCTGTGGCCGTTCGGTAGCAGCGCCCCCAAGGAGACCATCCCCAATCCGCTGCCCTACACGATCACGTTCTCGGCACCCGGCGCGGGCTGGGGTCTTGACCGGTCGCTTCGCCAGGCCTCCGACCTCGTCAATCGCCAGAAGACGCCGGCTTCCGGGCTGGTCGGCCTGATCGCACGCGCCAGGCAGGATCTCGGACGTCTCACCGCAGTGCTCTACGAAAACGCTCGCTATGCCGGCGAAGTGTTCATCACGATCGACGGCAAGCCGCTGGCGAAGGTCGACCCGTTTGCGACGATCGCGGCCCGCCCCGTGCCGGTGACGGTCACCGTCAAGCCCGGCGTCGCGTTCGTCTTCGGCCGGGTCAGCGCGACGCCGCTGCCCGAAGGGCTGGCGCTTACCGCACTCGGGCTCAAACCGGGCTGGCCGGCGCGCTCGTCGGTGGTCGTCGATGCCGAGGCGAAGCTCGTCGAGGCTTGGAAGAACGCGGGCCATCCGCTGGCGGCCGCGATCCCGCGCGACACCGTTGCCGACCATCGCACGAACACGCTCGACGTGACGCTTTCGGTTCATCCCGGACCGCAGGCGAATTTCGGCCGGGTTACCGTCAGCGGCGCCGAAAAGGTCGATCCCGATCTCGTACTCCGCCGTGCGGGCATTCATGGCGGGCTCTACTCGTCGAAGGTGGTCAGGCGCGCCACCACACGCCTGCGCGATCTCGGCGTCTTCGCCAGCGTTCAGGTGACGCCGGCCGACAAGCTCGCCCCGGACGGAACCATCCCAATCACAATCACGGTCAGCGAGCGCAAGCCGCGGGTGATCGGCGCCAGTGCCACCTATTCCAATACCGAGGGGCTCGGCTCGGAGGTTTATTGGCAACACCGCAACCTCTTCGGTGGCGGCGAGCAGCTGAAGCTGTCCGCCTCCATCGCGCGCCTGCTCGACGGCACCTTCGATCCTGACTTCCGTCTGGCCGGCAAGTTCCGCAAGCCGGCGATCTTCGATCCGATGACGGACTTCACATTGCGCGTCGAGGGCTATCGCGAGACGACCGATGCCTATCGTGTGACGGCGCTGGAGAGCGAAGCCGGGCTCGAACACAGCTTCTCCGATACGCTGAGCGGCTCGCTCGGCCTGGAAGTGGCGCGCTCGCAAACCGTCGAGCCCACGGTCACCGAGAACCACCTGCTGACCACGCTCACTGGCACGCTCGACTGGGATACGCGCGACAACAAACTCGACCCCAGCAGCGGGCACCGCTCGTTGTTTTCGGCAGCTCCTGCCTACGACTTCGCTGAAAAAACGCCCTACGCCACCTTCAGCACCGACGTGTCGGGCTACTGGGCGTTCGGCGATACGGACCGCTTCGTGCTCGCCGGCCGGGCGGCGGCCTCCATCCTCACGGTGGACGACGTTACCAAGGTTGCCGCCGACCGCCGTCTCTATTCCGGCGGTGCCGGCTCGGTGCGCGGCTATGCCTATCAGAACATTGGGCCGCGCGACGGCTCCGGCAATATCGTCGGCGGGCGCAGCTCGCTGCTGTTCTCCGGTGAACTGCGTTACCGCGTGACCGATACCATCGGGCTCGTCGCCTTCATCGATGCGGGCAATGCCTATGCCTCGGTCCTGCCGAAACTCGGTGGTCTGAAGGTCGGTGTCGGCGCGGGCCTGCGCTATCTGACGCCGGTCGGGCCGATCCGGCTCGATGTCGCAGTACCGCTGCAGCGGGGCAAGGGCGACCCGTTGGTCGGTGTCTATGTCGGGCTCGGCCAGGCTTTTTGACCATGGCAAGACGCAGACCCGGCAGAGTGCGGCGCTACCTCGGCTATTCGCTGCTGACCATCGTGGCGGTGTTGCTGCTGGCGCTGGTGGCGCTGGCCACGCCACCGGGCCGCGCGCTCGTCGCCGGCCTGATCGAACGCGGCGCTGCCGGCAGCGGCGTCTCGGTTTCCATCGAAAACCTCACCGGCTGGCTGCCCTTCTCGCTCGGCGCCGACAAGATCGTACTGTCCGACGCCGACGGGCAGTTCGCCGAGATCGACGGGCTCGCCGTCGACATCCACACGAGCGCGCTCCTCATGGGCAGCCTGTCGCTCGATGCGATCGATGCGGCGCGCATTTCCGTCCTGCGTGAGCCGCATCTTGTCGGCGGCAAAAGCGGCAGCAGCAGTGCGCTGCTGCCGTTCGCGGCGAGAAACGTGAAGGTGGCGCGCCTGGAACTCGGCGGGGCGCTTGCCGGCAGACCCGCCGTGCTCGCCCTGACGGGGTCGCTGGTCTCTAGCGCCGATGGCGGCCTCGCGGCCAAGGTCGATGCGAAACGGATCGATGGCGGCACGGCGACGCTCGCCGCGACGCTGGCGCGCGCCGATGGCAATGCGCCGATTACCGCGGCGGTCACGCTCAAGGAATCCGCCGATGGGATCCTGCTTGGCCTGATGGGGCGGCAATCGGGTCCGGCCTACGCGCTCGACGCCAAGGTGGCCTCGCGTGGCGATGCGCTCACCGGCGATCTGTCGCTGATCTCCGGGGGCTCTGCGCATTTCGCCGGCCAGTTTGTTCTATCGCCGGCAGGCGTCGGAACGCGCCTCACGCTCAACGGCAACGGCAATCTCGCCGAGCTGGTACCGCCGGATTATGCCAGCCTCCTGGCTGGCCCGATCAGTGTCGCCGTCGATGCGGACTGGGCAACCGTCAAGGGCGAATCGCTGCCCCGCATCGTGCTGCGGCAAGGCGAGATCGCTACGGACAGCGTGCATGCCTCGGCCAGCGGAGCGTTGGGCGGAAACAAGACCGACCTGGCGCTGAAAGCGAATGTCGCGAGGCCCGCTGGCGGTGCGATCGCGCTGCCTTTTCTGGGCAGCGGCGCCGGCATGGAAAGTCTGTCGCTCAGTGGCAAAGCCTCCTCCTCCGGTAATACCGTGCGCCTGGATGTGGTCGGTCACGTCGCTGGTCTGAAGACCACGCAGGCAAGTGTTCCCGGCATTGGCTTATCGCTTGCCGTCGAGGCGCCTCAGGGCGATCGGCTGGCCGGCGGTACGCTGCCCTTCGGCCTGCGCGTCGAGGCCGACGCCATCGAGACAGCGACGGGGCGTCTGGTATCGGCCAAGGACGCGCCGCTGCTGCTTACGGCGGACGGGACCTTCGACACGGCAACCGGCATCGCCAAGACACAGGCGCGGCTGGCCGCCGCCGGCGGCGCCGTCACCTTCAACGGCACGGCGGTCGCGGGTGCGGTCAAGGGCCGCACGACCATCGGCTTTCCCGACATCGCGCCGCTGTCTCCGATAGCGGGCCGCGCGCTTGCCGGTGCAATAAAGGCAACGATCGACGGAACGCTTGCCGGTGGCGAACCTGCCTTCACCCTCGGCGGTACCGCGACCGACCTCGATCCCGGCGATGCGCGGCTGGCCAGGCTGCTCGCTGGTGACACGAAATTTGCGGCCTCGGTTCACGGCCAGCTCGGCGGTGGCTTCGCCGTCAGCGATCTCGCCATCGACGGAACCGGCATAACCGCACGCGGCAGTGCAAGCCTCGGTGGCGATGCCATCGAGGCCCGGCTCGACGGATCGCTCGCCGATCTCGGTCGGCTGGCGGACAAGTCCGAAGGCGTCGCGACCTTCACCCTGCAGGCTTCCGGCGCCGCCGCGCGTCCCGATGTGGACGCGACGATCGCGGTGGCAGAGGGCAGGCTCCTCGATCAGCCCGTCCGTAACGCAAAGATCGCGCTCAAGGGCGCGCCGACCGATGCCGGATGGCAGGCGATGCTGAGCCTCGACGGCAGTCTTGCCGGCGGCCGGTTGGCGGGGACGGCGATCGCCACCGTCGACCGTAGCGGCGGTCACCTTGCCTTCCCCATAGTCGACCTTGCCATCGGCGGTAACCGGATTACCGGCGCCGTCGAAAGCACGGCGGCGGGTCTCTTCAGCGGAAGCCTGACGCTCGATGCGCCGGACCTCCGTTCGCTGGCCGCGCTGGCGCTGGTCCCGGCCGCGGGCAGGGCGCAGGCAAGCGTTCAGCTGCAGCCGGACGGGGGCCGTCAGTCCGTTGCCGTCAGGTTCAATGGGGCCGACATCACCTGGCAGGACATCGCTGCCGGCGCGATCGACGGCACGATGACGATTGCCGATGCCTTCGGGACACCGAAGGTGCGCGGCGATGCGTCGGCATCTGCCGTCAATATCGGCGGACGCCGTCTCGACACGGTCAAAGCGGCGGCGACCGGGGAGGGCGGTGCGACGCGCATCGAAGCCAGCGCCAGGGGGCCGGACATTGACCTGTCCACCGTCGTCCGCCTGGCCGATGCGGCCGTCACTATCGACACGCTGAGAGGCACCGCATTTGGCACGCCGGTCGCATTGAGCCAGCCCGTGACGATTGCGCTCAACGGCGGGACGGCGCGGGTCGTCGGCGCGACGCTGATGCTTGGCGGTGGCTCGGTGCGGGTCGAAGGCGCGGTTTCGCCGCAGCTCGACCTGACAGTCAATGCAACGACGCTCGCCGCATCGATCGTCAACGGCTTCTCGCCGGGCCTCGGCGCTGAAGGGTCGCTCAGCGGACGCGCCAGAATCACCGGCACGCCGTCGTCGCCGACGATCGACTGGCAGGCGGATTGGGCCGGCTTCGCCTTCGCGACGACACGCGCAGCCGGCCTGCCAGCGCTCGCGATCAATGCGAGCGGCAAGAGCACCACCGCCGCATCGAGCATCTCTGCCAGGCTTTCCGGCGCCGGCCTCGCGCTTTCCGTCGACGGGCAAGTGCCGTTCAGCGGTCCTGGCCTCGACGCGAAGGCAAGCGGGACAGTGCCGCTCGCCCTGCTGACGCTCAGTTCCGGCCGCGAGCTTCGCCTGGCCGGCAATGCCAAGGTCGATGTCGCCATCGGCGGTTCGCTGGCCGCGCCCGCGGTGACCGGAACCGTCGATCTGGTCGATGCCACGATTGTCGACGGCGAGACCGGCTTCGGCATTTCCGGTGCCAGCGGTCGCATCGACTTCGACGGACACAAGGCAACGATCGAGAAGATTTCCGGTCGCTTCCCGCAAGGCGGCACGGTCGTGCTGGCCGGCTCCGTCGCGACCGATCAAAGCGACCTGCCGGCCGACCTCACGCTGCGCGTCAGCAACGGCCGTTATGCGGACGGCAACACGCTCAACACGACCTTCTCGGGCGACCTTACCGTCAAGGGCCCGTTGTTCGGCAATGGCGTCGTGTCGGGCAACATCGATCTCGGGCGCACGGAAATCCAGTTGCCGGACCGGGTCGGCGGATCTGCGGACGCCATTTCGGTGCGCCACATCAACGTGCCGCCGAACTTCAAGCCGCCGATGCCTCAGGCGCGCCCTGACAGCGGCGCCGACGCCGGCAATGCACCATCCGGCGGCGGACTCAACCTGGATATTTCGCTTACCGCCAATTCCGGCCTCTATGTCCGTGGTTTCGGCATCGACGCGGAACTCGGCGGCTCGTTGAAGGTCGGCGGCACCAGCCGCAGCCCGCAGGCCGTGGGCGGGTTCCAGATGCAGCGCGGGCGCATGGATGCCGTCGGCAAACGCTTCACCTTCACCACCGGCACTCTGACCTTCTCCGGCAGTCTGGTGCCGATCGTCGATTTTGCCGCGACCACGCAGACCTCGGACGCGGTGGTGACGCTCGACGTCACCGGCCCGGCGACCGATCCGCAGATCAGCCTGACCTCGTCGCCGAGCATGCCGGAAGAAGAAATCCTGTCACGCCTGCTGTTCAATCAGGGCGTCGGCACCCTGTCGGCCGCGCAGGCCATTCAATTGGTGGACGCCGTGGGCCAATTGACCGGCGCAAGCGGCGGCGGAATCGTGTCGCGCATCCGTAGCGCCACGGGTCTCGACGATCTCGATATTCGCCAAGGCACCAGCGGCGGAACAACCGTCGGCATTGGCAAGCGGATCAATGACAATATCCGGCTGGGCGTCGAAGCGGGCACCAATGCTGACTCCGGCCGCGTGACCATCGATCTCAACATTACCAAGCATCTGAAGGCGCAAGGCAGCGCCGGCCAGGACGGTTCCGGTCAGGTTGGTCTTACCTATGAACGGGAATATTAGGGTGATGCCGGCCACCGCTGCTCGCCGGTTTCATGGTGTCCGTCGAAGGGGCACTCGCCGGGCCCCAGGTTCTCATTAGTGGAATCGAAGCCGCGACATTCGCCGGATTGTTCTCACGAGATGATGGTCGACATCCCAAGCGCCCATGAAATGCCGTTCGGCGCGGAATTGACGGCGGATGGTACGGGTCAATTCCGGCTCTGGGCACCGTCGCATGAAACCGTCCTGCTCGAGCTCGATGGCGACACCGGGGGCCACGCTATGCAGCCTTGCGCCGGCGGATGGCATGAGCTCGTCACAAGCGAGGCGCGTGCCACCGTCAATTCGTCGGCCAGTGCTGCCGGTTCTCCGGCGCTGCCCATCGACGTGGCGAGGTGGATCTTCTCAAAGCCGGCGTCGACGAAGGCTCCAATCATGGCTTCGGCGCGCTTCAGCGCCTCTTCCGCCGGCAGCGCCTTCCATGGATTGGGACCGAGATGGTCGCCACCGAGGATGAGATGGTCGCGAGGAAGTTCGACGCGCCCGGCTATCTCCTCGACGAAGCGCAGAAAATCGGCCGGCGTCATGCCCGTGTAGCCGCCTTCGTGATTGACCTGATTGCAGGTCGCCTCGATCAGCACCGGCATTGCCTCGGCACGGCCGCGCCTGAGCGCCGCCTCGACGACCATCGGGTGGGCCGAGCAGGAGCCGGAGCGCCCGCTGTCGGTTTTCCTCGATGATGGCGGTCACGACAGCGTGACAACCTTGGTCAGGTGGCGCGGCGTCGCGGTGTCGAGATTGTGCGCCTGCGCAGCGCGTTCGCCGAGAAGCTGAAGCGCCGGCAGGACGGCCAGACCTGCAAGAGCCGGATCGCAGTCGATGGCAACACTGACGTCGCCCGGCCCACCGAAGCCGAGCACCCGGGCGCCTTTCTGCCGCAGCTCGTCAACCAGACCGACCTCGGACGAGGACTCGCCCTGAGTATGGAGCATCACTGCGGCGGTGCGCTCGTCGACCAGGCTGATCGGCCCGTGCCGGTATTCGAGCGGATGAAAGGTCTGCGTGAAGACCTGGCTCATTTCCATGAGCTTCAGCGCGCCTTCCAGCGCGATCCCGTAGAGATGACCGGCACCGAGATAGACAATATGCGAACGGCCATCGAGCAGCGGCGCCATCCTGGCGTCGGTCTCGTCGAGAATCCGGCGCGCGGTGTCGACCAACGACGCCGGCACGTCGTAGCCGAGGTCGACGATGCCAAGCAGCAGCATCAGGCTTGCCGACGTCGTCATGACAATGCCTTCCTGGGCATGCGTCTCGGCAACCAGCAAACGATCGCAGTTCTTGGCGAATGAGCTGTCGGGCTCGACCGTGATCGCCGTAAAGAAGGCGCCGGCCTCCCGGCTGGCCTTGGCCGCCACGATCATCTCGGTCGTCTCGCCGCTGCGCGATAGCCCGATCACATGGGTCTTCTGCCATTGCGGCCAGTGAACCTGCGGCCGGTTCACCCACTCGCCGCCGGGAACGGCGATCGCCGCCCGCCCCGCCTGGTTGGCAAGGGCGGCAAGCGAGACGGCGAGGTTGTAGGACGTGCCGCAACCGACATAAACACTCAGTTCGGCTTCATGCGGCGGAGCAACCGGCTTCAGGACCTTTTTCCAGTAAGGGAACTGCTCGAAAATGGTTTGCTCGGTCGGTCCCATGGGATTCTCCAGTTTCTGCGACTGTTTCATTTCACCGATCCGGCGAGCAGACCGCTGACCAGATACCGGTTGAGGAAGATGACGACCAAGGCAGGAATGACGATGGCGATCGTGCCGCTCGCCGTGATCAGGCCGTAGTCGATGAAGTTCTTGGTGGCGAATTCGGGGATGAGGACGGTGAGCGGCTTGGTCGCCGTCGGTGAGAAGATCAGCGGCACCAGGTACTGCCCCCACGAACCGAGGAAGGTAAGGATCGCGGCCGCGGTCAGGCCGGGACCGACCAGCGGCAGGACGATCTGGACGAAGGTGCGCAGTCGGCCGGCGCCGTCGAGCTGCGCGGCCTCTTCCAGGGCGATCGGCAGGGTCTCGTAGACGCTGCGCATCAGCCACAGGCAGAGCGGCAGATAGGCGGAGACGTAGATCAGCGCCACGCCGACATAGGTATCCACCATGTGCAGGCCGATCATGATGCGGTAGAGCGGAATCAGCACCGCGTAGCCCGGGATCGCCAGCGTCGCGACCACGGCGATGAAGATCGCCCGCCGGCCGGGGAAGTTGAGCCGGGTGAAGGCATAGGCGCCGAATGCCGACATCGCCACGCACAGGATGGTGGCTAGCGATGCGGCGATGATGCTGTTGAACAGCGCCGCGCGGAATTGCGCCCAGACCTCGACGCCGCCGATCCGGTCGATGTTGATGCCGAGCAGCCGCGACAGATGGTCGAGGGTGAAATGCTGCGGGAAGAAGTGGATGGGGCGTGCCGAAAAGTCTTTGTTCGGCGTGACCGCACTGGCGACGGTCCAGTAGATCGGACCGAGCGACCACAGCAGCAGCAGCGCCACACCGATCCAGACGACAATGCGCGATCCGATGCCTGGCTTCATGGTCAGTCGAACCGGGTGTTGCGATAGACGCGGAGCACGAAAACCAGCGACATCAGGAGAGCGACGAGGGTGATCACCAGCGACATCGCCATGCCGTAGGAGAAGTGCAGGTTCTGAAAGGTTTCGAGGTAGATCTGGACGAGGACTGGCCGCGTTTCCAGGCTCGATCCGGCAAGCACCCACGCCTCGTCGAACAGGTTGAAAGCGTAGACGGTCGCGTTGGTCATCGCTACCGCGATCGCGCCGCGCACCAGCGGCAGCGTGATCAGCGTGAACATCTGGGTGCGTGACGCACCGTCGATACGTGCCGCTTCGTAGAGATGTTCCGGGATGCTCTGCATGGCGGCGAGCACGATGACCACGGTCAGCGGCATCATGCGCCAGACATGGACGACGGTGACCGCGATGATGGCGCTGCCGCGTTCGTTGAACCAGACGTGGTTTTCGAAGGGCAAGCCGAAGGCAGTCAGGATTCCGTTGAGCAGGCCGGCGCCCGGCTGGTAGATCCACAGCCAGATGACGGCGTTGACCACGCCGGGCAGGGCCCAGGGCAGGATGACGGCGGCCAGCAGCCATTTGCGGCCGTGTTTCACCTGATTGATGAGCGTGGCGGCGAGCACGCCGAAAATCGTTTCGGCGGCCACCGCCAGCAAGACATACATGAAGGTATTGGCCCAGGCATTCCCGAACTGGGGATCCTTGAGCATGTTCGTATAGTTCCTCAGCCCGATAAACGGCGTGCCGGGCTGCATCGGATTGATCCGATGGAAGCTGTCCCACGTGGTCTGCACCAGCGGGTAGAAGACCAGCGCCACCATCGTGATGAGGATCGGGGCAATCAGAAGAACGCCAAGCATGGCGTCGCCGTTGCCGGCGGCGCCACGCTTGTCAGTCGCACTGATGGCGACTGCTGATGTCATTGAGCCATCGCCTGCTTGGTGGCTTCGGCGATGTTCTTCATCGCCTGGTCGACGGTGACCTCGCCCTTGGCGACGCTGTTGATGGCCGTGTTCACCGCGCTGGAGAACTGCGGATACCAGGTCGGCGTGCCCTGCGGGAACAGCGGCTCGACGTACTTCGATTCCTCGACCAGGGCGTTGCCGCTGATCAGCTTGCCTTCGTCGTTAAGCGCGGCCAGAGCCGAGGTGCGGGTCGGCAGGAAGCCATTGGCGTAGTTTTCCATCTGCCACTGCTTGCTGGTGAACCACTTGATGAACGCGAGCGCGGCTTCCTTGTGCTGCGATACCTTAGGAATGGCCAGCGCTTCGAGCAGGCCGTAGCTGCGCGTCTTGCCGGAGACTGTCGGCACGACGATCGCCTCCACCTGGCCGGCAACGTCCGACTGCTTGGGATCGTTCATCTGGCCGAGACGGCCAGGCTCGCCCGAGATCATGATGCTGGTCAGGCCCTTGGCGAAGACACCCTCGTTGATCTGGCTGTCCTTGAGACCGGTCGATGCCGGATCAACCAGGCCCTCCTTGAGCAGCATCTGTTCGAAGGCCATCGCCTTGTAGCCGGCCGAATCCGGCGAGACGAACAGCGGATTGAAGTCCTTGTCGAACAGATCGCCACCAAAAGCCTTGGTCAGCAGATACCAACTCGTCGAGGCGCCTTCCGTCGGCGACAGCGGCAGGCCGATCGGGTATTTGACGATGCCCTTCTCCTTGATCTTCTTGGCGTCGGCGACGAGCTCGTCGAGCGTCGTCGGCATCTTGGTGATGCCGGCGTCGGCGAAGTGCTTCTTGTTCACCAGCATGACGCGGAAGTCGTTGGAGTAGGGCACCCCGAGCAGCTTGCCGTCGACGGTGAAGATCGACGAGCCCCTGATGTCGTCGATGGTGGCGGCGTCGATCTTGTCGTTGAGCGGTTCGTACCAACCGGCGGCACTGAACTGCCCGGTCCACGACCAGTCGAACTCGGTCACGTCGGCGGGGGCGGTCCCGGCGAGCAGCGCGGTTACCAGCTTCGGCCGGATGTCATCCCACGATAGGGTCTGCAGATCGACATTGATGCCGGTCGCCTTCTTGAAGTCGGCCGCGATGTTCGCCGCCTGCGGCGAGGGCATGAGAACGGTGATCGATTGGCCGGCTAAAGGCTTGGCGTCATCGGCTTGGGCCGGAACGGCGGCGACGACGGCTGCTGCGGTGGCAGCCGCAGCAATGAGAAGAAGTGTACGCATGTCCCTGTCCTCCTAGAGCATTGGTTCGTGTCGCTTGGCGTTGGCGGTCGCGGCATCCGTCGCGACAGCGATTTGCTCGACGAAAGCCGCTTCGATCGGCCAGCCGAGGGTCATGGCAGCGGCCAGCAGGGCACCGCCAATGGGGGGAAGACGCGGTGGCACCGGGGGTCTTCCGATCCGCTCGGTTACTGCGTCGATCAGCATGCGGCTGGCGAACACGCCGCCGGCATAGGTCCAGTCGGCATCCGGGCCGCAATGCCCGGCGATTGCGGTAATGTGTTTGGCCAGTTCATCCGCCGCCTGGTCGATGAGCTCGCGTGCGGCCGGGTCGCCATCCCGTGCGGCCCGATCGACGATCACCGACAGCGAAGCGACCCCCGCCCGCTGGCTCGCAAGGCCCTCGACCCAGCCCACCAGGGCGTCGACCGGCGCCGAGCGGTCGAGACCGAGATGCGCGAACGCCGCATCGACGAGGGCCGTCGGGCGGGCGCGGCGATCGAGACTCTGGCTGATGAGGTTCAGTGCCCGGCGGCCGATCCAGTGGCCGCTACCCTCGTCGCCGATGACGTCGCCCCATCCACCGACACGATAGGACTTGCCGTCGTCGTCGCGTGCCCAGGCCATCGAGCCGGTGCCGGAGAGGATGAGGATGCCGGGACCGCCAGCGAAGGCACCGATATGGGCGGCATCGACGTCGTTGATGACGGTCTGTGGCACGCCGGGAAAGGCCTCGGCGATCGCCTCGCGCTGCCGTTCGGAGAGCCGCTCGACTTCGCCATAAGCGGGGAGGGCGGCGGCAACGGCGGCTAGACCCGGCTCGCCGATGAAGGAGTGAAGCTGTGCGGTGAGTTCAGCCTGCCAGTTCCGATTGTCGACCGGATTGACGCCATTGCCGCGCACGGTGCGCACGATGCGGCCGGTGGGCTCGGCAAGGGCAACGAGGATCTTGCTGCCGCCACCGTCGATGCCGAGGAGCAGACTGTCGGTCATGGCTCGGTCCCGGCGTCGGCGATCGTCGTCTCGATGCCCGCCTCGTCGAGCTGGCTGCGCCAACGAGCGGAAAGACCGGCGTCCGTGATCACGCATGCAGACGATGCCAGCGACGCCACCTTGTAGGTCGCCATGGCACCGAACTTCGAGGAGTCCGCCAGGACGTAGCGCTCGGCCGAACGGGTCAACATGCGCTGGTTCAGGCTCGCCTCGGCGCTGTCGACGCTGTAGATCGCGTTGTCCGGCCCGATCGCGCTGGCACCCAGGAACAGCTGATCGAACCAGATCGATTCCAGCATCGTCTCGGCCTGCGGGCCGACAAGCGAGGCGTTCTCGCTGCGCAGCTGTCCGCCAAGCAGCACGACCTCGAGGTTGGAGATATTGAGGAACTCCTGCGCCACTGCCAGCCCGTTGGTGAAGATGCGCAGCGGCAGGGGGTTGACGCGGATCAGCCGGGCGAGCTGCAGCACCGTGGTGCCGGCATCTAGGAAGATCGATGTGCGCGGCGCCAACAGCCTGTAGGCGGCCGTCGCGATGGCGCGCTTGGCGGAGATGTTGCGCTTGGCGCGCTCCTGGAAGGCCAATTCGACCGACGAGCCTTCCGCAATGCGGGCACCGCCGTGAACGCGGTCGATCGCACCCGCCCGTTCGAGAATCTGAAGGTCGCGCCGGATGGTCGCCAGCGAGGCGCCGATGGAATTGGCCAGCGACTGAATGGTCGAAAAGCCGTTGGCGTAGAGATGGCTGCGGATGGCGTCGAGGCGTTCCGCTTTCGCGCCCCCTGCGTGATCCATCGCCGGTATCCCCCTTGGCTCACCCGCGCATGACTTGATCAAGATTCCAGCCAATTCGATCTATGTCAATCAGAATGGTGATCGTATTTGATCGTTTCGAGGGAAGCCGGTCAGTCGCGGGCAGACGGAAAGGGTGCGCGCTCGCGTGAAGCCTGGGGCGCGTGGGCGCGGGTCATGGCGTCGGGAAGGGGGCCAGGGGCGCCTGGCGGCGCTTCGGCTGGAGCTCTTGCGGGAGGGGGATCGTCACGTTCGACGATCGGGTTCGGTACGCCGGGGTGGCGGCTCAGTGGCCGGCCAGTTTCTTGCGCATGCCGACGGTCCAGGCGTCCCTTGAAAACTCGGACATGCCCAAGCGCTGATAGAAGGCGATCGCTCGCTGGTTGCGCGCGCCGACGAACAGATGCACGCCCGGCGAGCCCTTTGCGTCCAGGGCGTCGAACAGGGTCTCGATCAGCTTGCGGCCGTTTCCCTTTCCCTGTTGCCGGGGAAGGATGTCGATATGCAGGTGCGACGGATAATCCAGCAGGATCGCTTCCGGAGCGGTCGGCGGGTTGAAGATCAGACCGAGCAGCCGCCTGTCGTCGAGGAGCAGGTCTTGTTTGGCGGCATCCTGATACTTTTGCCGTAGTGGCGGCCACCATTGCTGTTCCAGCCGCGCCTCGAACCGACGCGAGTTGAGAGCGCCGAGCGCGAAACCCGCGGGCCCTTGGTCGTCCTCGATGACGAAGGCAAATGCCGGCTCGAAGGTCACATAGGGGCCGACATAGACCTCGCCCTGAACATCCGGCAGGTGGTGAAGTGCCGTCGCATCGCCGCCATTGTTGGCGGTCTGCAGGACAATACCGTAGAGGGCCGGAAGCTCGTCCTGATGCGCCTGGCGAATGACTGCAGACACGATTCCCTCCATCTTTCTATTACATCACGAAATTACAGGGGGCGAAGCGCGTCAATCAGGGCGCTCGGCGCGGGCCCAGTCGCGGTAGTTGACGTCGAGTGCGGCGAAGTGACGGCGATGGCTGTCGAGACGCCGCAGGAAATCCTGATAATCGCGCTGGTCGCCTCCGCTCCAGGCAACTTCGGCAAGCGCGCACAGGCGCGGAAAGAGCATGTATTCGGCACGTTCCGGCGTGGGGACGTATTCCGTCCACAGCTTGGCGCCGGTTCCCAGTACGTGCTCCGCCGGGCGGCCGGAGAGTTCGTTTGGAACCGGATCGAAGCCGTACACGGTTTCGAGCGTGGTGCAGCCGCCGATGGCCAACGGCTCCCGGTTGCGATCCTCGCTCTGGTAGTAGTCGAGATACACGCTCTTGCACGGCGTCATGATCACGTCGTGCCCGGCCTTGGCCGCCGTGATGCCGCCGGCCTCGCCGCGCCACGACATCACCGTCGCTTCCTTGGCCAATCCGCCCTCCAGTATCTCGTCCCAGCCGATCGGCTTGCGACCGCGATCGTGGAGATACTTGGCGATCCGCCGGATGAAGTAGCTCTGCAGCTCATCTTCGTCGGCCAGACCCAGTTCGCGTATACGGGCCTGCATCTCGTCGCTGTGGCGCCATTCCGCCTTGGGGCATTCGTCGCCGCCGATGTGGATATACGGGCTCGGGAAGAGCTCCATCACCTCGTCCAGCACGTCCTCCATGAAGCGGATCGTCTGCTCGCGGACATTGAGAACGTGCTCATTGACGCCCCATTTGCACGCAACCGCAAGCGGCTCGTCGAGATTGCCAAGCTCCGGATAGGCGGCGATGGCCGCCTGCATGTGGCCCGGCATGTCGATCTCGGGAACGACGGTAATGTGCCGCGCAGCCGCATAGGCGACGATCTCGCGCACCTCGATCTGGCTGTAGAAGCCCCCATGGCGCACGCCGTCATAGCGGTGGGGCTGATCGTTGTAGTGGCCGACGAGGGTCTCGCTGCGCCAGGCGCCGACCTCCGTCAGGCGGGGGTATTTCCTGATCTCAAGCCGCCAGCCCTGGTCTTCCGTCAGGTGCCAGTGGAAGACATTGAGCTTGTAGATGGCCATCAGATCGAGAAGCCGCTTAATGAAGGCGACCGGCATGAAATACCGGCCGGTATCGAGCATGAGGTCACGCCAGGCGAAACGCGGGTGATCGTCGATGACGACAGCCGGCAGTTTCCATACGGAAACGGCGCGCGTTGGCGAACCGAACGGTGACTGCTCGAAGAGCTGCAGGAGGCTGTGCATTCCGCGAAACAGGCCCACGGCGCGGCGCGCAACGATGGCGACTTCGGCCGGCGAGACGGTGAGCCGGTATCCCTCGTCGTGCGGGATATCCTGGCTCAAGCACAAGCGAATGACGTTCTGTTGCGCGGCGTTGCTGCGGACGGGGAGCGGCAATCCGGTTGCGCCGCGCAACTGCGATGCAAGGGCGCTGGCCTCTGGCTCTGCCCCGGGACCGGCAACAATGACGGTCGCAGCCGTCAGGTCAAAGCGCCCCTCGCCTGGAACGAGGCGCTGCGGTCGTGGAATGATCGGCATGGAAACTCGACTTTCAGGTTGAACCCCGCTGTGGTCAGACGACAGCGGGCGTCACTGGGCGCCGGCGACCGAGAGGTGGCTTCTGCGCTGGTGGCCGGGAAGCGCCTGGCCACCGGCATCGAAAGCATAGGACGCCTCGACATCGATCGACAGTGCGACGCGCTCGCCGACCCTGGCACTGCCGTGACCGCGTGTCTCCACCGTGACCAGATCGGCAATGCCGTCAACGGCGACATAGATCAGGGTCGCACCGCCGAGATGCTCGACCACCGCAACCGTACCGGCAAGATCGCCGCTGCCCGGTTCGGTGAGGGCAACGGCATCGGGGCGGATACCAAGCGTCACGATGCTGCCGACCTCGACGCCCGTGAGATTGGGCGTACGCACCCGCCCGTTACCGACGAAGCGGATGGCGAGCCCTTCGTCGGTGTCGGCAACGGCGCCGTCGAGGAAGCTCATGGCGGGCTGGCCGAGAAAGCCGGCGACAAAGCGGTTGCGCGGCGCCTCGTAGAGCTCGAGCGGCGCGCCCACCTGCTCGACCACGCCATGATTGAGCACGACGATGCGGTCGGCAAGGGTCATCGCCTCGATCTGGTCGTGGGTGACATAGATCATGGTGGCGCCGATCTCGGAATGCAGGCGGGCGATCTCGACCCGCATCTGGACGCGCAGCGCCGCGTCGAGGTTGGAGAGCGGCTCGTCGAACAGGAAGACCTTGGGCTTGCGCACGATGGCGCGGCCGATGGCGGCGCGCTGGCGCTGGCCGCCGGAGAGCTGCTTGGGCTTGCGCTGGAGCAGCGGTTCGATTTGCAGGATGCGCGCGGCTTCGGCGACGCGCCGGCCGATCTCGTCGGCGGGCGTGCCGGTCATGCGCAGCCCGAACGACATGTTCTCTTCCACGGTCATGTGCGGATAGAGGGCGTAGGACTGGAAGACCATCGCCACCTCGCGCTCGCCCGGCGGCAGGCGGGTTACGTTGCGCGCATCGATGCCGATCGAGCCGGCGGTGACGCTTTCCAGGCCGCTGACCATGCGCAAGAGCGTGGATTTTCCGCAACCCGACGGACCGACGAAGACGGCGAACTCGCCGGAGCCGATCTTGAGGTCGACGCCCTTGATCACATCGACGGGGCCGAAGCTCTTGCGCACGCCCTCCAGACGGACATCGCTCATCCCTTGACGGCTCCCATGGTCATTCCCTGTATGAAGTAGCGTTGGAAGAAGAGGAAGACGAACAGCGTCGGCAGGCTGGACAGCAGCGCCAGCGCGCCCTGCACGCCCCAGGCGACCGAATACTGGCCGCGCAGGAAGACGAGGCCGAGCATGACGGTGCGCTTGTCATCGCTCTGGGTGAAGATCAGCGGCCACAGGAAGTCGTTCCAGATCCAGGTGAACTGCAGCGTCGCCAGCACCGCAATCGCCGGCAGGCTGATGGGCAGCGCGATGCGCGTCAGGATCTGCCACTCGTTGACCCCCTCGACCAGCGCCGCTTCGCGCAGTGCGCTGGGCACCGCGGCAAAGAAGTTGCGCATCAGCAGCGTGCAGATGGGAATGCCCATCGCGGTGTGGGTGATGATCATCGGCCACAAGGTGTCGAGCAGGCCGAGCCGGTTGAACATCTTGAACAGCGGAATGAGGATGATCTGTGGCGGGAAGAACATGCCGGCGACCAGGATCAGGAAAAGCATCTCGCTGCCGGGGAAGCGGAGCTTGGCGAAGACCCAGCCGGCCAGCAGTCCAAGCGTGATCGACGCGGCGGTTGCGGGGGCGGCGACCAGCAGCGTGTTGAGGAAATATGTCCATACCGCCGGCTTGGTGAGGATCTCGATGAAATTGCCGAGATAGAGCGAGGTCGGGATCGACCACAGGTCGCCCAGCGATATCGCCCGCGTGGTCTTGAAGGCGGAGAGCAGCACGCCGGCCGTCGGTGCCAGGAAGAGCACCGCCAGCACCGTCAGGCTGATGATGAGGGCAACGCGGCGCGGATCGAAGCGCTCGGCCGGCGATTCGTGGAGGGCGAGGTCAGTCATAGATATCCTGCAGCTTTCTGAGCTGGCGGAAGTAGGCGAAGATGATCGACAGCGCGACGAGGAAGAGCACGACTGCGATCGCACTGCCGTAGCCCATGCGGTATTTCCTGAAGGATTCCTCGTACATGAAGAAGGCGAGCGTATTCGACGACTGAAACGGTCCGCCGCCGGTCATGATGTAGAGGATGTCGAATCCCTTGAGCGAGTTGATCACCGACAGGGCAACGACCACCACGGTTGCGGGCCTGAGCATGGGCAGGACGATGTGGATCGTCTGCTTCCAGCGCTTGACGCCATCGATGTCGGCAGCTTCGAGCAGGTCGCGCGGGATGGAGGTGAGGCCGGCCAGGAAGATGACCATGGCAAGCCCGGTCTGTTGCCAAGACCAGGCGAGGATGACGGAGCCGAGCGCCGTCGAGGGCTGGGCGAGCCAGGCGAACTGGAACTGCTGCATGCCGGTGATGTGCTCGATGGCACGGTTCAGCAGGCCCCAGTCCGGCTGATAGATCCATATCCATATCTGGCCGACGATCACCGCCGACAGGCAGATGGGCAGGTAGAAGATCGACTTGAAGATGGAGGCACCGCGCAGTCCGGTGTTGAGCAGCAGCGCCAGCGCCAGGCCGAGTAGCGTCGGGATGAGCAGCGCGGCCACCATCCAGATCGCTGTATTGACGGTGGCGGTGACGAAGTTCGGATCGCTGAAGATCTTGGCGAAATTGTCGAGCCCGACGAAGCGGTAGTTCGGGTTGAAGCCGTTCCAGTTGGTGAAGCTGTAGCGGAACGAATTGAGCAATGGCCAGATCACGAAGATCGAGAAGACGGTGAGCGCCGGCGTCAGCAGCACGACGCGCCAGAATGTCTCCCGTCGTTCCATGGCCCGGGCCCGTCCCCTGGTGTGCTTCGGCTGATTATGAATGCGGAGTGCGGGCGGGCCAAGTGCCCGCCCGCACCCTCATGGTGCCAGGAGCCGTCTAGCTCTTGAATGCGTCGGCGGCGGCCTTCTCGGTATCGGAAAGCAGGCCGTCGATGTTCGACTGGTCGTTGACGAACTTCTGGAACATGTTGAGCCCAACCTCGGCAACCGGCGGCGGCGTGGCGAGGTCGTAGTTGAAGGCGAACGTATCGGCGGCCTTCACCACGTCCAGGGCATGCGTCATGACGCTGTTGTAGGTCGACAGCGGCACGTTGATGTTGGCCGAAAGCGCCCCCTGGACGGTTGCCCACTTGGCCTGGACGCCCGGATCGCTGATCAGCCAGCTGAGCAGCTTGCGGGCATTCTCGGGGTGCTTGGCGTTGATGGCGGTCACCAGGCCGTCAACCGGGCCGAGGGCGGCATTCGGTACGCCGTCCTTGATCTTCGGGAATTCGAAGAACTTGTAGTTTTCGCCGGGCTTGAGGCCGTTCTGGTTCCAGTAGCCGGTGATCCACGTGCCCATCAGGGTCATCGCGGCCGTGCCCTTGGCCACCTGGTCGGCGGCGTCGGTCCAATCGCCGGCATTGGAGTTGGCGGCGAAGCAGCCATCGTCAAAGAGGCTCTTCCACATGGTCAGAGCGGTCTTGACCTCGGGGTCGGTGTAGGACGCCTTGCCCGACATCAGCTTGGCACGATAGTCCGGCCCGGCGGTGCGCAGCAGGATGTAGTCGAACCAGAACTGCGCTGGCCAACGGTTCTTCGAGCCGAGCGCGAAGGCCGAGATGCCCTTGCCCTTCAGCGTCTTGCAGGCGGCAACGAGACCGTCCCAGGTCTTCGGCATCTCGGTGATGCCGGCGTCGGCCATGACCTTCGGATTATAGAACATGCCGACATAGTGATAGCCGAAGGGGATCAGGTAGCGCTTGCCGTTGTAGAGCGTGGCACCGTCGGCAATCGACTTGGCGACGACTTTGTCGAGGCCGTCGGCGTTCCACATGTCGCCAATGGTGGCGAGGTCGCCAGCATCGACGACGAACTGGGTGCGCGCACCCGCCCAGTAGCTGAACACGTCGGGCAGGCTGTGCCCGGCAGCACGAACCAGGATGCCGGTCTTGAAGTCCTCGTGCCCGATCGGGCTGTCCTCGACGGTGATGCCGGTCTTGGCCTTGAACTCGTTGAAGATCTCGGTGATGCCCTTCTGCCCGAGATCGCCGGTGAAGTAGTGCGAGACGGTGACGACTTGGTCCTGGGCGTAGGCGGGAACGGAGGCGAACTGCAGCGCCGCCGCGGCGACCGCGACCCCTGCCGATAGCTTGATGAATTGCCAGTGCTTCATGTGAATCCTCCCCTCTGAACGGACGATCAGTTGCCGTATGTGCAATAATGAATTGATCGTCTTGCCTATCTCTGGGCAATATGCTCAGTTGTGTCAACACGTGGATGGGTTTACAGCTATATTTGCTGAATTTGGATCACATAAGGCAACCGCTCGAGAGCGACGTTGCCGTCCAGGCAACAAACGAAAAGAGGCGGCCGGCCGGAGGAGGGAACGAATTTGCGCGTAGTGCAAAGCTTGCAGCGCGGCTTGGCCGTGCTCGATTTCATGGCCGAGCGCGGAGAGCCGGTGCGCACATCGGAAGTTGCGCAACGATTCGACATCGACAAGGCCAACGCCTCGCGCCTGCTCAAGACGCTGGCCGAGGCTGGCTACGCCGACCGGGCCGACGACCGCCGCTATGCGCTTGGCGGCAAGATGCGCGGCGATGACGGCCGCCAGCTGGAGGGGGTGATCGCGTTGCGCGAGCGGACCCGCGCGCTGCTCGAAGGCCTGGTCGAGGCTTCGGGCGAATGCGCCCACATGGCGGTGCTGGTGGGCGACAAGGTCTGGTATGTCGACAAGGTCTCCTCGCCGCACGCGCTGAGGGTCGATCATCCGGTGGGCGCTCTGGCGCCGCTCCACTGCACGGCGCTGGGCAAGGCGTTCCTCGCCTTCCTGCCGACCGCAGCGGCCGGGGCGCTGGCGCGCTACACGGCAAGCACGATCGTCGATCAGGACAGGCTGGCGGCTGAGCTGGCGGTGGCGCGCGGCCAAGGCTACGCCATCGATGACGAGGAGTTCAGTCCGGGCGTGCGCTGCGTGGCGGCGCCGGTGCGCGATGCTGGCGGACGCATGGTGGCCGCGGTCGGCCTGTCGGGTCCTACGGCACGTATCGATCTCGATCGCCTCGGCGATATGGGGCGTCTGGTACGCGACCGATCCAACGAACTCCCTGTAGCCGAGGCAGCCTGAACGCCATGACGACACTCGATCACGTTCGCGTCGGCTTCATCGGCGCCGGCCGCATCTCCGATCTGCATGCCCTCGAATACGCGGCCAATCCTGACGCCTCGATCGTCGCCATCGCCGATGTCAACGCCGATCTCGCCCAAGAGCGGGCGCGGCGCTGGGGCTTCGGCCAGGCGCGCATCTATTCCGATTACCGTGCGCTGCTCGACGATCCGAAGGTCGATGCGGTCGAGATTCTGTTGCCCCACCATCTCCATGCCGAAGCGGCGCTTGCCGCCATGGATGCCGGCAAGCATGTCTCACTGCAGAAGCCGATGACCATTCGGGTGGCCGATGCCACGCGGCTGATCGAGCGCGCGAAGGCGACCGGCGTGACTTTTCGCGTTTTCGAGAACTTCATTTTCTATCCGCCGATCGCGAAGGCGAAGGAACTGGTCGAAGCCGGCGCCATCGGCGACCTCAAGACGATCCGCATCAAGAGCAATCCCGGCCGCAGCGCAACCGCCTGGGACGTGCCGGTTTCGGCGGATGCCTGGCGGCAGGATATGACGCAGAATGGCGGCGGGCCACTGGCCTTCGACGACGGGCACCACAAGTTCGCCACCGCCTGGCACTTCATGGGCCTGGCCGACGAGGTGCATGCCTGGATCGGCACGACCGAGCGGGCGAACGGCATGTTCTTCGACGCGCCGGCGATCATCTCGTGGAAGTTCCCCGGCAACCGCTATGGCAATCTTGAGATCGTCTATTCGCCCGAGCTCGATATCGTGACCGAGCATTACGCGCAGGACGACCGGGTGGAGATCACCGGAACGGCGGGCGTCATCACCATCAATCGCGGCCACGGGCGCATTAGCGACCAGCCGCCGGTGATGCTCCATGCCGGCGGAAAAAGCGAAGGCTTCGCCTTTGCCGATGCCGATCTCGGCTGGCAGGCAAGCTTCATTCATTCGACGCGCCACTTCATTGCCGCACTGCGCTCCGGCACCCAGCCGCGGCTGACCGGCGAGGAGGGGCGCGACATCCTGCGCTTCACGCTCGCCGCGCAGCTTTCGGCCGCGCTTGGCCGCGCCGTGCGGGTCGACGAGGTGGATGCCGCCCAAGAAAAGCGTCTGCGGGAAAGCGCATGAATTCCGATCGTACAGAACCGGCTGCCGCCGATCCGATTGCCGACAGTCCCGAAGCCCGTGCGGCGGCGATTGCCAAGGCGGGTGGGCTCGACGCGGCGCTTGGCGGCGGGGCGCTTCCAGCCATCGTTACCGTGCCGCTGGTCGAGGCGATCGTCCTCGGCCTGCTGAGGCAGGGGGTGCGCAAATACCTGGCGATCTTCGGCCACGGCAACACCGCTCTGGCCGAGGTGCTGCGCGTCTACGAGGCGGCCGGCGTCACCCGCATCTGGCAGTTCCGCAACGAGATCGCCATGGCGCACGCCGCCACCCAGCTCTCCTGGCAATATGGCGAGGTGGCCGCGGTGGTGACCTCCATTGGGCCGGGTGCGTTGCAGGCCTTCGCCGGCTCGCTGGCCGCGGCCTCGAACGGCGTCGGCGTCTACCACATCTACGGCGACGAGACGACGCACCGCGAAGGCTACAACATGCAGCAGGTGCCGAAGCCCGAGCAGGGCGCCTTCGGCCGGCTGACGGCGGTGATGGGGCGCAGCCACGTGCTGCATACGCCGGAATTGATCCGCGAAGCGCTGCGCCGGGGGGCGGCGACGGTGCGCCATCCTTACAAGGCCGGCCCCTTCTTCATGCTGATGCCGATCAACACCCAGCCGGCGATGGTGACGGTCAATCTCACCGCCTTGCCGCAGGCGCTGGATATTCCGCCGGTGGCGGCGGCGGAGCCGGCGATTTTCGAGCGGGCGGCAGAGTGCATCGGTGCGCATGAGCGCATTGTCATCAAGGTTGGCGGCGGCGGCCGCCGCTTTGCCGAGCCCATCCGCGCGCTCGCAGAACGGATCAATGCCGCCGTGGTGCTCTCGCCGGGCTCGCTCGGCGTTCTGCCCGACGGCCATCCGCTCAACATGCATGTCGGCGGATCGAAAGGCTCGATTAGCGGCAACTACGCCATGAGCGAGGCCGGCCTGCTGATTGCCATCGGGACGCGCGCCGTCTGCCAGTCCGATTGCTCGGGCATCGGCTATCCGAAGGCGAGCGAGGTCATCAACCTCAACGGCGACATCGACGACCTCACCCATTACGCCAATACGCTGACGCTGGCCGGTGACATCGGCGCCAGTCTCGACCGGCTACTGGCGGCGCTCGAACCGTGGACCGGCAAGGACGACGGCGGCCGCCAGGCGTGGCTCGCCGCGTGCGCCGCGCGCAAGCAGGAGTGGGCGGGCTTCCTGAAATCGCGGCTTTCGGCCGAGCCGCCGATCGACCAGACCTGGCAGCGGCGCGTCATGACCCAGCCGCAGGCGGTTCGCGCCGCAATCGATTTCGCTGACGGGATCGGCGCGGTGAAGCTCTTCGATGCCGGCGACGTACAGGCGAACGGCTTCCAGATCGCGGTCGACGATCGCCCGTTCGCCACCTTCACCGAGACCGGCGCCTCCTATATGGGCTATGCCGTAAGCGCGTTGATGGCGGCGGCGATTGCCGACGCGCCGGTCTATCCGATCGCGTTTTCCGGCGACGGCTCGTTCATGATGAACCCGCAGATCCTGCTCGACGCCGTCGAACATCGGCTGCGCGCCATGCTGATCATCTTCGACAATCGCCGCATGGCCGCGATCTCCGGCTTGCAGCATGCGCAATACGGGGTCGAGTTCCGCACCAGCGATTCCGTCGCGGTCGACTACGTGCGCATGGCAAGTTCCTTCCCCGGCATCCTCGCGCTTTCAGGTGGTGACACGGCGGATGAGTTCCGCGCGGCGCTGGCGGAGGCCCACGCTCACGACGGCTTCGCCGTCATTCACGTCCCTGTCTATGGCGGCAGCGATCCGGTTGGTGGGCTGGGAGTCTATGGCTCGTGGAACGTCGGCAACTGGGTCAGCGACGTCGAGGCGCGCTACGCCAGGATCGCCATCTGACAAGCGGAGCTGAATACAATGAACGGTGTGCGCAGCACTCTTGTCGACCACACCTGGCAGGCCGCGATATTGGGCGCGACCATGCCGGTATACTCGCCGGTCAGTGAGGGTGTGCTTGGCGAGGTTGCCCCGGGCAGTTCCGCCGATGCCGCTCGCGCGTAAGAGCACGCGGTGAAGGCCCGCAGGTTCCTTGTCTCAGGCCTCGGCAAGGATGGCGCCGCTTCTTTCACCGAAACCAAGTTGGCGACCCCGGTCTGGTTCTCCGGGGTGGACGCCAAGAAGAAAGTCAGCACGTGGGATGGCACGCTGACTTGCGGTTGATGAGCCCGCTTGAGCAGGTTTTGTGAGGAAAGCTGATGTCCGATCCTGTGCCGACCATACCGGAGTTGGAGGCGAAGGCGAAAACGATCCGTCGCCTCATCCTTGAGACGAACCATCACGCCGGCATGGGCCACACCGGCGGCTCGCTGTCGGAGACCGATATCCTGACGGCGCTGTTCTTCCGGGTCATGCGTAACCGCGATATCGCCAACCGGCGGACCGATCGCGACCGCTTCATCCTGTCCAAGGGCCACGCCACGCCCGGCTACTATTCGACCCTGGCGCTGCGCGGCTATTTCCCGCTCGCGGTCCTCGACACGTTCGATTCCCTTGGAAGCATTCTTCAGGGCCATCCCGACATGCACAAGACGCCTGGCGTCGATATGTCGTCCGGATCGCTCGGCCAGGGGTTGTCCTGCGGGATCGGCATCCAGCTGGCTGCTGCGGCCGAGCCGGCGATGGCCGGCGTGCATACTTTCGTTCTGATCGGCGATGGCGAGTGCCAGGAGGGCCAGGTCTGGGAGGCGGCTCTCTACGCCGGCGCCAAGAAGGTGCGCGGCCTTGTCGGCGTTCTCGACATGAACGGCGTGCAGCTTGCTTCGGCTACTCACGAAGCGGTGTCGCTCGAGCCGATCGTCGACAAATGGCGGGCGTTCGGCTGGACGGTGATCGATGTCGACGGGCACGCCATGGGGCCACTGGTCGAGGCGCTGGAGCAGGCGCGAACGCTGTCCGATGACGGCCCCGTGATGGTTGTCGCCCGGACCGTCAAGGGCAAGGGCGTGTCCTTCATGGAAGGCCGGTACGAGTGGCACGGCAAGGCACCGAACGACAAGGAATTCGAACTGGCGATGAAGGAGATCGACGCATGAACAAGGGGGACAGGATCGCCCATCGCAACGCCTTCGGACAGGCGCTTGTAGACCTCGCCGACACCTATCCGAAGATGGTGGTGTTCGACGCCGACGTCAGCGCTTCGACACAGACGATTCACTTCAAGAAGGCCTATCCCGATCGCTTCTACGAAATGGGGATCGCCGAGGCCAATATGGTGGGCGCCGCCGCCGGAATGGCCTTGTGCGGGTTCACGCCCTGGGTGTCGACCTTTGCCGTATTCCTGGCAAAACGTGCCCTCGACCAGGTGCGCGTCTCGGTCGCCCACGCCAACCTGCCCGTGAAGCTGAACGCCACCTATGGCGGCTTGCCGACCGGTCGGGCCGGTGCAACGCATTCATCGGTCGAGGACCTGGCGATCATGCGGGCGATGCCGAACATGACGGTGCTATGCCCGGCCGATGCGGTCGAGACGATGGCGATGACCGACCTCGCCATGACGATCGAAGGCCCGGTCTATCTGCGCACGGTGCGCTGCGAAGTGCCGGTGATCTTCGATCCGTCATGGGTACCGACGATCGGCAAGGCGGCGAAGCTGTCCGAGGGCGGCGACATCGCCATCTGCTCGGAGGGCATGATGACGCCGGTGGCGCTGGCCGCGGCGGAGAAGCTTGCCGCCCGCGGCATCGGAGCGCGGCTGCTCCACTACGGCACGATCAAGCCTTTCGATAACGGGGCGATCGTCGAGGCGGCGCGCGACTGCGGGGCGATCCTGACGATCGAGAACCACTCTGTGATCGGCGGGCTCGGCGGGGCGGTCTGCGAGGCACTCGCCGATCACGGCGCGCTCTGTCCCGTCAAGCGGCTCGGCTTCCCCGACACCTTCATGGAATTGGGCGACGACGACCAGATCTTCGCCAGTTTCGGCATGGACGTCGATGGCGTCGTGCGCCACGCCGAAGAACTGCTGTCTCGCAAGGGACCGCGCAACTGAACGCCGGGAGGCCCGCCATGCGGATTGCAGTCATCAACGAAACCAGCGCCGGCAATCGCAACGCCGACATAATCAGCGCGCTCGACGGCCGCGGCCACGAGATCGTCAACTGCGGTATGAAGAAGGGCGGCGAAGCGCCTGAGCTGACCTACATCCACACCGGCCTCATTGCCGGCCTGCTGCTCGGCACCGGTCGCGTGGACCTGGTGGTCGGCGGCTGCGGTACCGGCATCGGCTTCCTCAACGCCGCCATGCAATACCCGGGCGTCGTCTGCGGGCTGATCCAGAACCCGCTTGATGCCTTCCTGTTCTCGCAGATCAATGACGGCAACTGCATCAGCCTTGCGCTCAACTACGGCTACGGCTGGGCCGCCGACCGGAACCTCAGCCTGATCTTCGACCAGTTCTTCGCCCAGCCGAGCGGCGGCGGCTATCCGCCGCACCGCCAGCAATCGCAGGCACAATCGCGCCAATTGCTCGGCGCCGTGTCGGAAGCGACTCATCGCGAATTGGGGGCACTTATAGATGCGCTCCCGGCTGACGCTCTGATGCCGGCGATCAACTTTCCAGGCGTCGGGGATATCCTGCTTGCTGGAGCCCCGCTCGACCCCGCAGTGGCGGCGGTCCTGAACAAGAGGTGGGCGTCCGTCGCGACATGAACTGACGGCGCTAGCGGAGGCCCACGCTCACGACGGCTTCGCCGTCATTCACGTCCCTGTCTATGGCGGCAGCGATCCGGTTGGTGGGCTGGGGGTCTATGGCTCGTGGAACGTCGGCAACTGGGTCAGCGACGTCGAGGCGCGCTACGCCAGGATAGCCATCTGACAAGCGGAGCTGAATACAATGAACGGTGTGCGCAGCATTCTTGTCGACCACACCTGGCAGGCCGCGATATCGGGCGCGACCATGCCGGTATACTCGCCGGTCAGTGAGGGTGTGCTTGGCGAGATTGCCTCGGGGAGTTCCGCCGATGCCGACCTGGTGCTGGCCAGCGCCGCACGCGGTCTGGCCACCTGGCGCGACGTGCCGGCCTGGGAGCGGGCGAAGATCCTGCGCCGCGCCGCCGACCTGATACGCGAGCGGGTCGAGGCGATCGCCCACAACATTAGCGTTGAGACCGGCAAGCCGCTGGCCGAATCGCGCGGCGAGACTCAGGCCGCCGCCGACCAGTTCGAGTGGTACGCAGAAGAGGCCAAGCGGGTCTACGGCCAGACCATTCCGGGGCGGACGCCCGAACAGCGTATGTCGGTCATCTATCAGCCGATCGGCGTCTGCCTGTCGCTGTCGGCGTGGAACTTTCCGGCGCTGTTGCCGGCACGCAAGATCGCCGCGGCGCTCGCCGCAGGCTGCTCCATCGTGGCGCGCCCGGCTTCCGAGGTGCCCGGACCGCTGTTCGCCATTGCCGAGGCGCTGATCGATGCGGGAACGCCGCCCGGTGCCATTACCGTCATCACCGGCCCTTCGTCGAAGATTGCCGACTATCTCATCGCCTCGCCGATCATCCGCAAGGTTTCGCTCACCGGTTCGGTACCGGTCGGCAAGCAGGTGCTGATACAAGCCGCGGCCGGGGTGAAGCGCGTGACGATGGAACTCGGCGGCCACGCGCCGGCGATCATCCACCGCGATGCCGATCCCGTGGCCGCCGCAAAGGCGCTGGCCGGCGCCAAGTTCCGCAATACCGGCCAGGTGTGCATCTCGCCGTCGCGCTTCTATGTCCATGCCAGCCTGAAGGAGCCGTTCGAGCGCAGCTTCGCCGAGACGGCCAGATCAATCGTCGTCGGCGATGGCCTCAAGGACGGCGTCGCCATGGGGCCGATGATCCGCGCCCGCGCGCTCGACGGCGCGCTCGACCTGATCGCGGATGCAGTCAAGCGCGGGGCGCATCTGCTTACCGGCGGCGGCCGGCCGGCGCACCTCAACAAGGGCCATTTCCTCGAGCCGACGGTGCTGGCCGATGTCAGCGACGAAGCGCGCATCATGAACGAGGAGCCGTTTGCCCCGATCGCACCGATCACCACCTTCTCCGACGAGGAGGACGTGATCCAGCGGGCTAACTCCCTGCCCTTCGGGCTAGCGGCCTATGTCTTCACCAACGATGCCGAGCGGGGCCAGCGCACTGCCGAGCAGCTCGAGAGCGGCATGGTCGGCGTCAACGAGGTGCTGCTGGCGACCGCCGAGGCGCCGTTCGGCGGCATCAAGGAAAGCGGCTTTGGCCGTGAAGGCGGGGCGCTGGGCATCAAGGACTATCTGGAGCCGAAATATATCCGCCACAAGCTAATCCGGACCCGCTAGCCGGGGCCGTTCGCGGCCTCCGCGCCATGGCTCGTCGGACCGACGTCTCCCGGCGGTCAGGTCGGCTCCCTGGTGTGGCGCTGCACCAGAAGGTTCTTCTGCACCTTGCCCATGGTGTTGCGCGGCAGCTCGTCGATGAAATGCAGTTCGCGCGGCAGCTTGAAGCGCGCCAGCCGCTGGCCGAGAGCGGCAAGCAGGGCCTGGGCGTCCGGGGCAGCGCCCGGCCGGGGCACGACATAGCCGACGACG
>CAVVPK010000041.1:0-67407 GCA_963750065.1 uncultured Alphaproteobacteria bacterium | reverse complement strand
CGAGGTGGTCGAAGAGTTCCGTCCCGCTACGACGTCGCCGCCCGGCGACAGCATCGCTGGACACGGGCGACTGGCGGGCTGCTGCCCTGGGCCCTGGGGCGGGTCAGCGGACTGCAGGCGGTTCCCCCGGTCGGCCCCGGCAAGATACTGGACAACCTTCGGCGATCGCTGTTTGCGCCCTTCGCATTGGCAACCATCGCGGTCAGTTGGCTGCTGCCGCTGTCTTCAGGCTCCGGGGGATGCTGTTCGCCATGGCGGCGATAGCGATCCCGGCGTTCCTTCCGACCCTGTTTGCCATCATCCCGCGCCGCACAGGCGTTCGCCTCGCAAGTCACCTCCGCGCGCTCGGCGCCGACGTGCGGCTCGCGGGCGTCCAGACCGTTCTTTCGATCGCGTTCCTGCCCGACCAGGCTTGGCGAATGGGCGACGCGATCGCGCGAACGATGGTGCGGCTGTTTCTGACCCGCCGCCATCTTCTCGAATGGACGACGGCGGCCCAATCCGCGGCTGGCCCGCGGCTGGATTTGCTTGGCTTCTATCGAGGAATGGCGCGCGGGACGTTGCTTGGGCTGTTGGTGGCGGCCGGCGCGCTGGTGCTGGCGCCGTCATCGTGGCCGATTGCCCTTCCGATCGCATGCCTCTGGTTGACGGCGCCGCTACTGGCTTCGCGTGCCAGCCGCTGGCCGACTGTCGCAGCGAGCCACGCGGTTTCCAAATCCGAGAGGCGCGATCTGCGCCTCATCGCTCGGCGGACATGGCGCTTTTTCGAGACGTTCGTCACTCCCTCGGACAACATGCTGCCACCGGACAATTTCCAGGTGGCGCCAAAGCCGGTCGTCGCGCATCGAACATCGCCGACCAACATCGGTCTCTACCTGCTCGCCGCCATCGCTGCGCGCGACTTCGGCTGGGCGGGAACCAGGGAGACCGTCGAACGTCTGGAGGCGACGTTCGCATCGATGCAGAAGCTCCAGCAATTCAAGGGTCATTTTCTCAATTGGTACGGGACGCTCGATCTGCGCCCGCTCAATCCTGCCTACGTGTCGTCCGTCGACAGCGGCAATCTGGCGGGTCACCTGATTGCTGTTGCCAACGCCTGCGAGGAGTGGATCAGCGAACCCATCGCGCCAGAGACGCGCCGCGGCATGGCGGACAACCTCGCGCTGGCGCGCGAAGCCGTCGGCGGCGTGCTCGCCACGAGCGGCCAGGGCGGGCAGCAGCTCGTCGCGATCCTTGATGAGATTGGCGGCCAGTTGGCAGGCGCACAGACGATCGAAGCCATTTCACCGATCCTCAAGCGGCTGACGGACAAGGCCGCCACGACCTCCCGCGCAATCCTGCCGGCCGCCGTCGACGACGGGATCCCGGATCACGTGTTCTGGACCGAAGCATTGCGCAGGGCTTTCGCCGAACACGAAGGCGACCGCTTCGCACCCGGCCTCGCGGCCCGGCTGACGGCTCTCGCGGGTGCCGCCCGCGAAATGGCACTGGCGATGGATTTTGCGTTCCTCCTCGATCCGGAGCGGAAGCTGCTGTCGATCGGCTATTCGATCGCCGACAAGCTCCTCGACCCGAGCTGTTACGATCTGCTCGCCTCGGAAGCGCGCCTGGCCAGCCTGTTTGCGATCGCCAAAGGCGACGTCACGACACGGCATTGGTTCCGCCTCGGCCGCGCGGCGACGCCGCTCGGCAGCGGATCGGCGCTGATCTCGTGGTCGGGATCCATGTTCGAATATCTGATGCCGTCGCTGGTGATGCGCGCGCCGGTGGGCAGCCTGCTCGAGCAGACCAATCGATTGGTGGTCGAGCGCCAGCAGTCCTACGGACGGTCGCTCGGCGTTCCCTGGGGAATCTCCGAGTTGGCCTACAACGCCCGCGATCTCGAATTCACCTACCAATATTCGAACTTCGGCGTTCCCGGTCTTGGCCTGAAGCGGGGCCTCTCCGACGACATCGTCATCGCACCCTACGCCACCGGTCTGGCAACCATGGTCAACCCGCGGGACGCCGCGAAGAACTTCGCCCATCTTGCCGATATCGGCGCGCGCGGCCGCTACGGCTTCTATGAGGCCGTCGATTTCACGCGCGCGCGCCTGCCCGACGATGAAAGTCTTGCGGTCATCCGCAGCTTCATGGCGCATCACCAGGGCATGACGGTCGTCGCCATCGCCAACACCCTGCTCGACGGCCGGATGCGTAGCCGGTTTCATCGCGAACCGATGATCCAGGCAACCGAACTGCTGCTCCAGGAACGTATGCCCCGTGATGTCGCGGTCGTGCCTCCCCAGGCGGCGGAGGCGCGGGCGACGCCGGTCGGAACGATGGGCATTGCGCCGACGGTGCGCCGTCTCAAGGCAATCGCCGGGCGCGCCCCGATAACGCATTTGCTGTCGAACGGCCGTTATACGGTCATGCTGACCACGGCGGGGGCGGGTTTCAGCCGCTGGCGCGACATTGCGGTGACGCGTTGGCGGGAGGACGCGACCCTCGACGACTGGGGTTCCTTCATTTTCCTGCGCGATACCCAGCGCGGCGACATTTGGTCAGCCGGAGCGCAGCCGTTGGGAGCTGACGGGAGGGGCGACGACGTTGTCTTCGGCGAGGATCGCGCGGAATTCGTCCACGCCGACGGCTCGTTGATGACCACAATGGAGGTGCAGGTCTCGGGCGAGGACGACTGCGAGGTCAGACGCGTGTCTCTGATCAACAGCGGTCGCCATTCGCGCGAGATCGAGCTCACCTCCTACGCCGAATTGGTCCTCACGACGCCTGCCGCCGATGACGCTCATCCCGCTTTTGCCAAGATGTTCGTCGAGACCGAATATGTTGCTGAATTCGGCGCTCTGGTCGCCACGCGCCGGACACGCTCGCGCGACGAGGCGCAGGTATGGGCGGCGCACTTCGCCGTGGTTGAAGGCGAGATCCTCGCCGATCCGCAATACGAGAGCGACCGGTCGCGCTTCGTCGGCCGCGGCCGCACCATCGGAACCGCCGCGGCGATCGTCGGCGGCCAGCCGCTGACGAATACGGTCGGGGCCGTCCTCGACCCGATCTTTTCGCTGAGGCACCGGGTGAAAGTTCCGCCGGGGCAAGTCGTCCGGGTCGCCTTCTGGACCGTGGCTGCGTCGTCTCGTGCCGAAGTGCTGGGTCTCGTCGACCGGCATAACGATCGCAGCGCCTTCGAGCGGGCGAAAACCCTCGCCTGGACCCAGGCCCAGGTGCAACTGCGCCATCTCGACGTGGAGGCGAAGGAGGCGGCGGACTTCCAGCGCCTGGCGGCTCCGATCCTCTATTGCGACCCGCGCTTCCGGGCAACCTCCGAAGCCATTGTCCGCGGGGCAGGGCCGCAATCGGGCCTGTGGCCGCACGCCATATCCGGTGACCTGCCGATCGTCCTCCTGCGTATCGATCAGGTCGAGGACATGGCCCTGGTCCGCCAGCTCCTGCGGGCTCACGAATATTGGCGGGTGAAACGCCTGGGCGTCGATCTCGTCATCGTCAATGAGCGGGCTTCGTCCTACGTCCAGGATCTTCAGATCGCCATCGAAACTGCGGTCCGCAGCAGCCGGTCGGGGCCGCGACTCGGCGACGAGCATGCGCAGGGTTCGGTCTTCATGCTCCGTGCCGACCTGATGAGTGAGGGCGCGCGCGCCTTGCTTCAGTCGGCCGCCCGGATCGTGCTCGTGGCCCACCGGGGAACGATCGCTGACCAGATCGCTTGGCTGACCAGAGCCGAGCCGCCGCAGCAATCGCCGCCCGTCAGGACCATAGACTATCCAGTTCCATCGCTGCCAGCGGCATCGGCATTGCCGTCGCTCGAGTTCTTCAACGGCCTCGGCGGTTTCGACAAGGATGGCCGCGAGTATGTGACGCGGCTGCAGGCGGGCGCCACGACACCGGCACCCTGGATCAACGTGATCGCCAACCCCGGCTTTGGCTTTCAGGTATCGACCGAGGGAAGCGGCTACACCTGGGCCGAAAACAGCCGCGAAAACCGGCTCACGCCCTGGTCGAACGACCCGGTCAGCGACCCGACAGGGGAAGCCCTCTACATCCGCGACGAAGTGACCGGTGCTCTGTCGGGCCCGACTGCGCTGCCCATTCGCGACGGCGGGTCCTATGTCGCGCGCCACGGCTTCGGCTACAGCCGATTTGAGCACGAGGCGGACGGCATCTCGTTCGAATTGCTGCAATACGTCCCGCTTGCCGATCCGATCAAGATTTCGCGGTTGACGCTGCGCAATGTCTCGGGCCGGCGACGCAGGCTGTCGGTGACGGGCTATGCCGAATGGGTGCTCGGCACCGCCCGCGGCGCTTCGGGACCGTTCATCGTGACCGACGTCGACCGCACGAGCGGGGCGATCCTGGCCCGCAACCCGTGGAGCATCGGGTTTTCTGACCGTGTGGCCTTTGCCGATCTCGGTGGACGGCAGACGGCGTGGACCACCGATCGCAACGAGTTCCTCGGCCGCAACGGCAGGCACGCGGCACCGGCCGGGTTGGTCGGAAGGACTCCGCTATCCGGCACGACGGGCGCCGGGCTCGACCCCTGTGCCGCCCTGCAGTGCGTCGTGGACCTTGCCGCGGGAGAGGCGACCGAAGTCGTCTGGCTCCTCGGACAATGCGGCACAGTCGGCGACGCTTCCGCCCTCATCGGCCGCTACCGGGCGGCCGATCTCGACGCCGTTCTGGACGAGGTGACGCAGCATTGGCGAACATTGCTCGGCGCCGTTCAGATCAGGACCCCCGATCGCGCGATGGATATCCTGTTGAACGGCTGGCTGCTCTATCAGACGCTGGCCTGCCGCATCATGGCACGCTCCGCGTTCTATCAAGCAAGCGGCGCATACGGCTTTCGCGACCAGCTTCAGGATGGTACGGCGCTGGCTTTTGCCGACCCGCACGAGAACTCGACGCCATCTCCTGCGCGCCGCCGCACGGCAGTTCGTCGAAGGCGACGTTCAACATTGGTGGCTGCCATATTCCGGCAGGGGCGTGCGGACACGCATCTCTGACGACCGGGCCTGGCTGGCCTTTGCCACCGCCGAGTATGTCGCCACCTCGGGCGAGGTTGCAGTTCTCGATGAGACCGTGCCGTTTCTCGGCGGGCCTACCTTGCGTGACGGTGAGAGCGACGCGTTCTTCCGGCCTTCCGATGCGGACGAATCGGCCTCCCTGTTCGAGCACTGCGCCCGCGCGCTCGATCAATGCGTCCAGCGCACCGGTGTTCATGGCCTGCCGCTCATCGAAGGGGGCGATTGGAACGACGGGATGAACCGGGTCGGCGACGGCGGCAAGGGCGAGAGCGTGTGGCTTGGCTGGCTTCTGGTCAGGACCATCGACATGTTTGCGCCAATTGCAGAAGACCGCGATCCCGCCCGTGCCGGGCGCTGGCGCGCCCACGCGGCCTCGCTGCGGGAGGCGCTCGACCGCGAAGCCTGGGACGGCCAATGGTATCGCCGCGCCACGTTCGACGACGGCACCTGGCTCGGCTCGCAAGAAAACCAGGAATGCCGGATCGACTCGATCGCCCAGTCGTGGGCGGTGCTGGCGGGCGGCGCTGATCCGGCGCGCGCGGCGCTGGCGATGGCCTCTCTGGAGGATCACCTGGTTCGCCATGACGATGCCCTTGCGCTTCTGTTCTGGCCGCCCTTCGACAAGACGCGGCTCGATCCGGGCTACATCAAAGGCTATCCACCGGGCCTGCGCGAAAACGGCGGACAATACAGCCACGCCGCAATGTGGGCCATCCTGGCTTTGGCAAAGCTCGGCGAAGGCGATCGGGCCGGCGGTCTGTTCGCCCTCATCAACCCGATCAACCACTCACGCACGCCGGAGCAGATATCGCGCTACAAGGTCGAACCCTATGTCGTGGCGGCCGACGTCTATTCGGTACCGCCGCATGTCGGACGGGGCGGGTGGACCTGGTACACGGGTTCGGCCGCGTGGATGTATCGCGCCGGCGTCGAAGGCATTCTCGGAATTCGCCGGGAGGGAACCTCGGTCCTCGTCGATCCGTGCATTCCGGCCGAATGGCCAGGATTCGAGGCGAGGATCAGACTGGGCACGACCCAATACGACATTCGCGTCGACAACCCATCCCATCGATGCCGCGGCGTTTCCAACGCTGCCCTCGACGACATGCCGATTGAGCGTCCCGACGGGTCAGTGCGCGTTCCGCTGGATGGGCACGCCCACAGACTTCTTATATCCATGTAGGTTTGGATTAGGGAACGCTCGGACAGATCGGCCATTTGGTGACGGAGCGAATTCATCTCCCTCTCTCACCAACGTTCGCAGCCCCCAAACCCGCAAGGCATTTCGGCTGCAACTCGAGTGCTCCTGAAGTCATCGATTTCGAGACACCGCGGTGTCCGGTCGGTGCCGACACTGGTTTCGTCCTGTCGCCTGACGCGCATCCATCATTTTCTCCGAGGCGCGTTATCGATTGGGGCGACACGCGAACCGTTTCGCGGCCGACGGTGACGCCGAGCAGGCGGTCGTGCGAAGGCATGGCCATCCCATTCGCGGACAGAGGGAAGCCTTTGCCGTGAACCCTAGATCGAACGCTAACTCCGGCGGTGCGGCGGCCAGATCAAGACGATGCCGTTCGTCGTCACGATGACTTTTGCATGTGTCAACTGCGGCCACGCCAGCACAATCGGCGTCGCTCACCGCAAGGCGCCACGTTGTCCGAAGTGTCGGAAGCCGTTGCGATAGGTCTCATGTGCGCCGCATCCCGAGAAATATCCAATCCTCCACCGGCAATCGCGAGCCATCGGGTGCCTCCGGCGAAGGGCAGCGTACGGACGACCGTCCCTTTAGGCAGCACACCGAACGACGCGCTCCAGCCTGGACGATGGCTTGAGGCCGGACAGAGCGGCGCACTGAAAGGTCCAGGCAATTGTCCTCAGTGCCGGCCGTCGGACTAGAACTGACGACCTCGACCAGCTTGGTCCTCCCTTCACAATTTCTCAATCCTCTGAGCCTGCGCGGCTGCGCTCACATCTCGCTCGGGGAGCTTTCCTTAGCCACGACCTGTCATCAACCAGCCGAGAACGACGCAATTCGCCCCGGAGCGACACGCGGAAGTTCTCACCCTTGGGGGAAAGGGCGCGTGGAGAATGTTGGAGCCGGGTTTCTCTCCCTGCACCAAACCTATCCAGACCGAATCCCCGAGTTGCCGACAACTAGCGCTCAAACGGCGCAGCATTTGGCCATTCCGTGCCGCGGCTCTGACGATCAGACAAGCCCAATCACGCCGCTCGGTCCTTCTCTTCTACAGATATTCTCCAAGGCTCGGGACTTCGCCGTTTGATACCCGAGGTTTGAAATGGCACAAAACATAGGTTTCCGGAGGACACCGAGATCCGGAAGTTGGCGTCCGTCTCGCTCGCCAATGTCAAGGCATTCGGTTCGCCTAGTTCCGGCCTGCATCGCAAACCGCCCGCCGGCACCACGAGGCCGAACGCCGCGGCTACCCCTGAGCCCGCGATACCCGACTGCCCACCGGAACTGAGCCCAGCCGCCCAGGCCGAATGGCACCGCCTTGCCGGCGAACTTGGCTAGCTCCGCGTCCTCACCAACCTCGATCGCGGGGCGCTTGCCGCCTACTGCAGCGCCTATGCGCTGTGGGCCGAGGCGACGGAGGCTATCCAGAAGTTCGGTGTCATGGTCAAATCGCCGACCGGCTTCCCCATCCAGTCGCCCTACGTCTCGATCGCCAACCGTCAGGCCGAGATCATGCTCCGCATCGCCTCAGAGTTCGGATTCACGCCGGCAAGTCGCGGGCGCATCTCCATGCGCTCTGAGACAGAGCCGGATCTCTTCGGCGACGTGGATGAAGCAGGCGGATAGTGGGGTTGGGGTCGTACCGCTCGCAAGGCGGTGCCACTGATGCGTGGTTGTCAGCATCGGCTGCCCACTCTATTGGTCGGGCAAAGCCCTCTCCGAGCGAACGCAGCGTATCTGTGCCTCCGTGAGCAACAGCGTCCCGCCCGCAGCCCCAAAAGAGCCCCGACAACGGGCACCCACAGAACACCGTTCGTTCCGCGAACCCTTTCGACGATTCCGGCGCGAAGTTCTGCTGAGGGCAATACTCGGGCACACAGCAACCGCCACGGATGAACATCGCGAGTGACGGAACCACGTCCGACTGTGTCAGTCGGCCTTGAATGTTGACCCCGGATCGGTGCCCAATTTTGACCCCGTCGTAGCAGCCGCGAGTTAGCGCGCCATCACAGCGCCGTAGCGAGCGAGCGGCTGCGGGATTGGCCGCATCGTATCGCTAGCCAGGGGTCCCTATTGCGCGCCGATCCGGGGTCCCGTTCCAACGCCGATTGACAGACCGTTTCCGGCAAGTCCCTCCTCGTCGACAGACACGGACAGGAAGGCGGAACGCTAACGCTGGACGGTTCGGCCCGCTTCGACGCCACGCGGGAACGGCGGTTCGCCGCCCCCGGAGTTAGGCGCGCACGCCGCTCGACGACTGGCGGAAGTGGTCGAGCGTCACCGCGCCGATGATCACCAGACCCTTGACGATATACTGCCAGATGTCCGGGACGCCGGTCAGGATGAGGCCGTTGCTCATCACCGCTATGATCAGCCCGCCGATCAGCGTGCCCCAGATCGACCCGATGCCGCCGACGAAACTCGTTCCTCCGAGAATCACCGCCGCGATCGCATCCAGCTCGTACGACTGCCCGAGCTGGATGCCGTTGGCGGCATAGAGGCGGCCAGCCGACATCACGCCGCCGATGCCGGCACACAGGCCGGAGAAGCCGTAGACGAAGAGCAGGATCGCCCAGACGCGGATGCCGGCGAGGCGCGCGCCGCCCGGATTGCCGCCCACCGAATAGACGTGGATGCCGAGAACGGTGCGTCGCAGGATGAACCACGATGCGACGACCACCGCCGCCGCGATGATGACCAGCAGGGGGATGCCAAGAAACGACCCGTTGCCGAGGAATGCAAACGGCAGATCGGAATTGATCACGGTGCGGTCGTTGCCAAGCAGCCGGGCGAAGCCGCGCACTGCCGTGAGCGTTCCGAGCGTCACGATGAACGGTGGCAGCTTGAAGCCGGCAACCAGTCCACCGTTGATCATTCCGAAGCCGAGACCGGTCGCCAGTCCGGCGGGGACGCCGAGCATTCCCCATCCCGGGATCTTCGACGCAATCAGCGCGACCATGGCCGCCGCGGCCAGGATCGAGCCGACCGACAAGTCAATGCCAGAGGTCAGGATGACGAAGGTCATGCCCGCGGCGAGAACGACGTTGATCGACGCCTGCTGCATGACGATGGAAAGATTTTGCAGAGATCCGAACCGGTCCGTCAGCAGCTGGAAGGCAATACAGAGGATGATCAGTATCGGCAGCATGCCCAGCGTGCGCATGCCATGGCCGAGGCCGGTGCGCACCAGATCGGAAACCGACGAGCGTGGCGCAGCGCCAGCCACGCCGCCCGAGCTGTTCTGGCTAGGGATGCTCATCGGTGGTTCCCTCCATCGATATCGTGTCTTCGGCCGATGTGGCGAGCGCCATGATCGCTTCCTGGGTCAGAGGTTCGCCGGTCACGGCGTTGATCTCCCCCACGATCCGGCCGCCGCGCATGACCAGCACCCGGTCCGCCACGCCAATGATCTCCGGCAGTTCGGACGAGATGAAGATGATGCCCATGCCGCTACGCGCGAGATCGTCCATGATGCGATAGATTTCGGATTTGGCCCCCACATCGACGCCGCGCGTCGGCTCGTCGAGGATCACCACCCGGGGATTGGGCTGCAGCAGGCGCGAGAGCAGCACCTTCTGCTGGTTGCCGCCCGAGAGCGAGCCGGTCAACGCGCGCGGATGGCGCACGCGGATCGACAGCGTTTCGATGGCCTTCCTGGCGCGGGCGTTGGACTTGGCGAAGTCGATGACGCCGCCGCGCCGGGCGTCGGATCCCAGTACCATCGTGTTGATGTTGTCGTGGACCGACATGTCGAGGAACAGGCCGAGGCCCTTGCGATCCTCGGTCAGATAGACGATGCCCGCCGCGATGGCATCGCTGGGCGTGGCGATCTTCAGCGGGGTCCCGTCGAGGACGATTTCGCCGCCGGTGGCGGGATCGGCGCCGAAGATGAGGCGGGCCATCTCGGTGCGGCCCGAACCAATCAGGCCGGCGATGCCGAGGATCTCGCCCCGGTGGAGGGCGAACGAACAGCCGTGCACGCGCCGGTCGTCGCGAATGTCGCGTACCTGGAAGAAGGGCGCGCCGCGTTCCATGTGGCGGCCGCCGGTTTCCTTCTTGTAGAAGCCGGCGAGGTCGCGCCCGACCATCATCCTGACCAGCAGTTCCTGGGTCAGCTCGGCGCGCACGATCGTGCCGACGAACGCGCCGTCACGGAGCACGGTGACGCGATCCGCCAGCCGCGCGATCTCCGCCATTCTGTGGCTGACATAGATGATCGCGATTCCCTGTTCGCGCAATTTGACGATCAGATCGAACAGGCGCTCCGATTCGTGCGAGGCCAGCGCCGCGGTCGGCTCATCCATCACCAGGATGCGGACATTGGCGTGAATCGCCCGAGCGATCTCGACAAGCTGCTGTTCGGCAAGCGACAGCGACGAGACCAGGGCGGCGGAGGTGAAGGCGGCGCCGAGGCTCTTGAGAATGCCGGCGCACTGAGCCTGCATGGCCTTGCGGTCGGCGGAGATGCCTTTGCGGATCTCGCGGCCGAGATGAATGTTCTCGGCGACGGTCAGGTTGGGGCTGAGACTGAGTTCCTGATAGATCACGGCGATGCCGTGGCGCATGGCGCCCATCGGCGTGTCGACGACGACCGGCTGTCCGGCGATGCGGATCTCGCCGCCGGGATCGGCGCCGAAGGCGCCGGCAAGAATTCTTGATCAGCGTCGATTTGCCGGCGCCGTTCTCACCCATCACCGCGTGGATTTCGCCGGCCGCCACGTTCAGTTGGGCGTCGTTCAGCGCCCTGACGCCGGCGAAGTGCTTCGAGATGCGGCGCATCTCAAGAAGCGGAGCTGCGGTCGATGCGGTTTCGCCGGTCATCGAGGGCTCGTGCTCATCGTTCATCGTCGGTGGCGCAGATCATGGGCGTGCGCGCGGCACTGATCAAGGCGGCATGGTTCGCCGCTTTTCAGCACCGCGCGCAGCCGGGAGGAACCCGAACCGGGGTAACGGTCAGTTCGCCGTCCAACCCTTGTATTCGGCGACGTTGTCGCGCGTGACCAGGGTCGGCGAGATCAGCACCAGATCCGACGCCGGCTTCTTGCCCTCGAACAGGTCATAGCCGATCTGCAGCGACCGGGCGCCGACGTTGTAGGGCGACTGCGCCGCGGTGCCGACGAACATGGTGTCAGCCTTGAGCGCCTGTTCCGCCTCCGGCGAGCCGTCGATGCCGGTGATGGCGATGCCGGTGCGGTTCAGCTGCTTGGCGGCAAGGTCGGCGCCGATCGCCATCTGGTCGTTGATCGAGAAGACGCCCTGGACGTCAGGGAAGCGCGTCAACAGCGTCTGCATGACCTTGAGGCCGGAATCGCGCGAGCCGTCGCCGCGCTGGTCGGACGACAGAATCTTGATGTCGGGGTATTTGGCGAGCGCCGACTTGCAGCCGTCGACGCGCTGGGCGATCGCTACCATCGGCACGCTGTCGATGATGACGACGTTGCCCTTGTGGCCGATCTTGTCAGCCAGGTACTGGCACGAGATCTCGCCCGCCTTGGTGTTGTCGACGGTGACGTTGACCGGAGCGCCCTTGGCACCGGCGTCGACGCCGACGACGGTGACACCGGCGGCCAGCGCCTTCTTGACCGAAGGCTCGATCGCCTCGGAGTTGGCGGCGTCGATGAAGATGATGTCGGTCTTCGCGGCGATGAAGGTCTCCATCGCGGTGACATCCTTGTTCAGGTCATAGTCGTTGGAAACGGCGGTGACCTTGGCATTCGGATTGATCGCCTTGACGCCTTCCTGCATGCCCTTGGCGAGCGCGACGTAGAAAGGGTTGCCGAGCGGGCCAACAATGATGCCGACCGAGTTCAGCTCTTTGGCCTGAACCGGCGACATGGAAAGCGACAGGGCCACTGCAGCGGCAGCAGGTATCAATGGCTTCAACATATGGACCACTCCTTGGTTTGCGGGCCGTCCCTTGCGACCCGTCCGGATTGTTTGCGACCGTTATGGTTCGTCGTTGGCGTCGCAGCGAGCACATGCCTTCCGCGACCTCGGGTTACTGGCATTTCGCAAAGCGCGGTCAGTCGTTCCGAAGGGCGGATGTCTTGTCGATCAGAAAACCGGAGACGTGCTGTCGCTGTCGCGGCTCTGACCTGATCGTCTCCTCTCCCCCTTCGGCGGTTCCGGCTCTTGCGTGTGTCGGAAGGTCGCGCTTGAAGACACAAAACGATTTAAGACCAAAGCATATGGGCCTGTCAATGCGGTCGCGGCCAGACAATTAATTTCGCTGCCATTTCCGAAAGATACGCTTCTAATGGCTGGATTCCGCCATTTCTCTGGATAGTGTCGGATATAGTAGAGGGAGTTGACCGACGCCGGTCGGCCATATAAAACGGTTTAAAGACGTCACGTTGAAAGAGTTCGAGGCGAGGCAATCCGGCCTTCCTCCGGATGCACCCGGCATCCGAAGCCGAGCCGAGGTATCTGCGTTCATCGATGGCTCGACCCAGCCACGCCTCACCAGGCGAACAATAGCGACGAAACATCAGAAGCAAGGAAACGTTCAATGACTGACGCCTCAATGACCGAAACGGAAGACAGCCGCTTCAAGGTGGTGGCGGACGATGTCAGCCCCGACGCCACGCTCAAGGAAGAACGCGGCTGGCACAAAATGGACGTTCGCTGGCTCATCACCGGCGAGAACATGGATTCCAAGCAGACCGTGGTCGGGCGCACGATCATGCCGCCGGGCGTGAAATCCAAGCACGCGATCCACCGCCATCCCAATGCCGAGGAATGGGAGTACATCGTCTCCGGCGTCGCTCTCAAACATGTCGGCGGCGATACCTTCATCATGAAGGCCGGCGAGCTGGCGTTCATCCCGCGCGACGTCTATCACGGCCTGGAGAACGCCTCCGACACCGAGCCGCTGGTGACCCTGTGGGGCTATTGCGGCGCATCCAGCCTCGAGGAAGCCGGCTACTTCATCCCCGAGGACGACAAGGCCTAGACCGACCGGGGCTGCGCCCAGCGCGGCAGGTGCGGAGCTTCGGGACATTCGCCCGACCCTCCGGTAGCGATCCGCCCCGGGCGTGGATCGCAACATATCGACATCGCGGACAGACGGGCGAGGCCGGCGCAGATGCGTCGCGCCTTGCTTCCGCGTGACCGCGCCGGCATTCCCCGTGCCCGCGAGGCGCGGCGGCCGGCCGGCCGCCGCGCTCAGGTGCCGCGGGTCAGCAGGTCGTCGATCGCGTCGAAATTGCCCTGATGCCGATGCTGGATCTCGTCGTGCCGGAGGCGGATATGGTGTGCCGGCCGGATGTCGAAGCCGACCTTCGACGCGAGATAGTCGCGTGACTCGTGCACCAGCGTGCGCAGGGCGTCGATGTCGTGACCGATCAGCTTGCCCTGCCATTTGCGCAGGCTTCCCGCCACGAACACCATGTCGATGTTGTGGCTCTCGGTCGCCAGAACGATCGTGCCGATGGCGTTGTTGACCGGCATATTGTTGAGATCCTCTGCGCGGATGGCGATGATATCGGCGTACTTGCCGGGCGACAGCGTGCCGGTCTGATCGCCGAGCCCGATCGCCTCGGCGGCGTGGCGCGTGGTGAAGTCGATCACGTCGCGATGATCGATCAATGCCGGCGGGTCCGCCTCGCCACGATATTTGCGGGCCTTGGCGAGCATGCGCTGCGTGTTCAGGGTCGTGCGCATCTGGGTGAACATGTCGCCGGCGAGGCACACCTCCACATCGCCGCTGAGGCAGGGGCGGATGCCGTGGTTGAGGGCATCCTGGATCACCGGGACGCCGCTGCCGAGGCCGAGCTGCTGCTCGGAGGTGGTGGCAAGCGTGATCTTGGTTCCCGCCTCGGCGATGAGCCGCCAGCCCTCCTCCGGCATGTCGTTGCAATGGATGAGCGTCAGATCGGGGCCGAGCAGGCCGGCACGGCCGAGGTCAACGATCTCGTCGCAGCGCTGCCCGATCACAGCATCCATCGTGATGCCGAAACCGTTCTCGCGAGCGAACGCGAAGAGATCGGGCGCCGGCATGACGCGCCGGATGTCGATGAGCATGCGCACCGTGGTCAGCGAATCCGCGCCGGAGCAATAGGTGTCGCGCAGGCGGACGAGATCCTGTGGCAGGTGCTCTTCCCAGTCGCCGGTGTTCGACGGTGCTCCGGCATGGACCGCCCGGATGCCGGAATCGGCATAGGATTTGAACGCGGCATCGGCGTGGGCGCGCGTGCGCGTGTTGTGCGAGCAGTCGGTGATGCAGGTCACGCCGGCGTCGAGCAGCGTGAGCATGGTGAGCAGGTTGCCGACATATATGTCGTGCGGCCGGTATTCGAGCGCGAAGTCGCCATGCAGCGTATTCATATATTCCGACAGGTCGGCGTCGGGGATGACGCGGCGGAACTGGTTCTGCCAGCAGTGGCGGTGTCCGTCGACGATGCCGGGCATCACGATCATGCCGCCCATCTCGAGGACGATCGCCTGGCCGTCGCCGGCAACCGCCGAAAGATCGGCGCCGACGGCTTCGATGCGCTTGCCGCGGATCAGCACGTCACCGTCGTCGAAATCGCCGATATCGGGGTCCATAGTGACCACCGTCGCCCCCTTGAGGAGCACGCGGTCGTGCGGGCCGGCGGCGGCGAGACGAGCCTTCACCGCCGCCCAGTCTGCCGGGCTCTGTTGGTAATACGCTTTTGCTTTTGCTTTCGCCGCCGACACTCTTCCCATCCCTCGCTTGTCTTTTTGCCCGATTATGAAGTCTCCACCCGGACGACGTCAGCGGCGTCTGCCGCCTGCCCGCCTGGCAACGGACTTTGGCGGGCGCGTCGATTCGCGGAAGTCGAAGCGAAAATCGAGCAGCACCCGCGCGCGTTCCGCCGGCGGTTCCGCGATGCGCTGCAGCAGCGACTGCCACGACAAGCGCGCCAGTTCGTCGATCGGTTGGCGCACGGCGCTGATATAGGGCCGCACTGCAGTCATCCATTCGGAGTGCTCGAAGCCGAGCAGCGAGATCTCCTCGGGGAAATCGATCTCCAGCGCGTTGATCGCCTTCACCGCGCCGAGGGTCGCATAGAACGTCGCGGCGAAAATCGCGGTCGGCGCCTGCGCCCGGCGCAGATCCTGCTCGACCATAGCGCGGAACCCGTCCACGCTGGTTCCGCCGAACAGAATGCGTTCGTGGGCGGCATTGCCGCCCTCGCGCATGGCGCGCTTGTAGCCCTCGATGCGGTCGCGGAGATGCCGGTGGTCCGTCGACGAGATCAGCAGCGTGATGTCGCGATGGCCGAGTTCGATGAGGTGCATGGCACCGCGATAGGCGGCGCCGAGATTATCCGACGCCACGGTGTCGAATTGCTCGTGGCCGAAGGCGCGGTCGACCAGAACCGTCGGCGGCAGGCCGGTCGGAAAGCCGGGTCGGGAGGCAAAATCGTCCTCGGCGGCAACCACCAGAAGACCGTCGATGCGCCGCGCGATGAGCGATTCGATCCGGCGCGCCTCAGTGGCTGGATCCTCGCCGCTGGCTACCACGAGAATCTCGAAGCCCGTCTGCGAGGCAGTCTTCTCCCACTGGCGGACGAGGCCGGAGAAGTGCTCGTTGCCGAGGTCGGGTACGACGACACCGATCGTCTTGGTCTGGCCGCGCCTCAGGCTCGAGGCCATGTGGTTGGATTTGTAGCCGAGGGCGGTCACGGCCTCGAGGACCGCACGGCGGCGATCTTCGGTGACGCCGCGCAGGCCCGACAGTGCGTTGGAGACCGTCGCCGGGGAGACGCCGGCGCGCAGCGCGACGTCGCGGATCGTCGGCGGGCGATTCGGCTGGTTGCCGGGTTTGCGGTCTTTCATCGTCTCGTCCCCCTCGGCCTTTGCCGGCTGGGCACTAGTCCCGGTCGATCTATAGTCGGTGTATCGGCCGAGTACATGCGGAATCCCCGATCACAAACCGCTGCCGCCGCCGCCGTCGATCAACTGGCCGGTGATCCAGCGGGCGTCGTGGCTGGCCAGGAATCCCACGATATCGGCTACGTCCGTCAGGTCGGCGATTCGGCGGAAGGCACTGTACGCCGACGCGCCCGCAATGGCGTCCGGGCTGCCACGCAGCCAGGCGGCATTCATGTCGGTGTCGGCGATCCCGGGGAGGACGGCATTGACGGTAATGTTGCGCGGCGCCAGGTGCTTTGCCGCCACCACCGTCAACCGGTCGAGGGCGCCCTTGGCCATGGAATAGGCGACCACATCGGGAAAGGCGATCAGCGACGTCTGCGATGAGATGTTTATGATCCGGCCGCCGTCCGGCATGTTGGGCAGGATGCGCTGCAGGAGAAAGAAGGGCGCCTTGGCGTCGACGGCGAACGCCTCGTCGAAGACGGTCTCGGAGGTATCCTCGATCGTTCCGCGCGGACTGACGGCAGCGTTGTTCACCAGAATGTCGATCGTCTTGCCGCGGCCGCGCGCAGCAAGCTTCCGCTCCATATCGGAGAACAGCGCCTCGGCCGCCGCCGACGATCCATCCAGCACACCGCCGACAGCAAGCGCCTGCCCGCCGCCGGCCTCGATCGATCCGGCCACCGCCGTCGCCGCCGCTTCGTTGACCGCATAGTGAACCGCGACGAGCGCGCCGTCGCGAGCCAGGCGCTCGGCAATCGCCTTGCCGTAGCCGCGGCTTGCGCCGGTCACCAGCGCCACCTTGCCATCCAGCCGTGCCATCCCCGTCCGCCCCCTTCCCGCCGCCTCGCAAACCGCGCGAGGCAGCGATCCGCGTCGTCTCCCGACGCACGCCTTTGCCGCAGACAATGACCGTTTCGGGCGGGGGGCCCACTGTGAAAGACCAGTGTTCCTGCCTGCCGGCATCGCTGACGTGCGTCGCAACCATACTGCGAAACGATCTATTTTCCAGTCGAAATATCGTCGCTGACAGCATCCGCGAGCAGACGCCCGACGAAATGCGAGCCGTCGTTACCGGCGCCGCCGCGGCGCCGTTTTTCCCGCCCTGTACCGGCAGATAGCCCATTGGAGCGGACCACGTCTTGTCATACGATATTGAATTTATTTGCAATTTCTGAGTCAAGGTAGCTTCTGGCGGTGACTGCATCCACCGGTTGAAAGACCGATTCGCGAAGCGCGACTTTTCGCGCCGCAACATCTTTTCCGCTTGCAAACACTTTAAACAGAGCCTTTAAATCGTTTTGCATTTCCATGGGAGGGCGCCATCGGCGCTCGGAGTGCGCGGATCGCGTTGGATCGAGCTACGGCTCCGGAAGACGCTCGCCGAATTTTAAGATTCGTCCAGGGAGGGAATAACCATGAAGAAGATGTCTTGCCGTGAGATAGCCGCGCGCGCGCAGAAGAGCGCTCGCACCCGTGCCCCCTATATGGCGTCGGTTGCCGCTGCGACGCTGGTGATGGCAACGGCCGGCTCCAGCGCGGTGCGCGCGGCCGACTACACCATCGGCTATTCGGCGCCGTTCCTTATGGCGCAGTTCGAGGTGATCCTGCAGGACCAGACCGTTGCGCTGGCCAAGGCGGACGGCCTGAAGGTCCTTTCGCCGACCAATGCCGATCAGGACTCCGGCAAGCAGATCACCGATATCCAGAATCTGATCGGCGCCGGCGCCCAGGGCCTGATCGTCGTGGCCAACGACAGCAAGGCGATCATCCCGGCGCTCGATTTCGCCGCCAAGAAGAAGGTCCCGGTCGTCTCCATCGACATCGGGCCGGACGGCGGCAAGGTCTACGCCATCGTGCGCACCGACAATGTCGGCATGGGCGAGATCGCCTGCAATGCCATGGCCAAGGCCATTGGCGAGAAGGGCAAGGTTCTCTCCCTGCAGGGCGCCTTCTCCTCGATCAACGGTCGCGAGCGCAGCCAGGGCTTCCATGACTGCATGACCAAGAACTACCCGAACATCCAGCTGATCGAGCGGCCGACCGACTGGGATGCGACCAAGCAGGCCGCTGCGCTGCAGACCGTGCTCGGCGCCAACCCGGACCTCAAGGGCGTCTTCCAGCAGTCCGACTATGCCCTGTCGGCGACCCTCAACGTGCTCAAGCAGGCCGGGCGTGACGCCAAGGTCGGCGAGCCCGGCCATATCTACGACATCAGCATCGATGCCAGCCCGCAGGGCCTCGAACTGGTCCGCCAGGGCGTTCTTGACGCCGAGATCTCGCAGCCGCTCGATGGCTACGCCAAGTACGGCGTCAAGTATCTGATGGATGCGTTCGCCGGCAAGACGCTGGCGCTGGGCCCGACCGACCACAACAGCCGGGTCGTCGAGTTCAACGGCAACGAGATGGATCTCCTGCCGGCCGAGCTGGTGACCAAGGCAAACGCCAGCGACAAGAGCCTGTGGGGGAACACCGTCAAGAAGTAGTCGTCTTCAGCACAACCGGAAGCGATATCCGTCATGGCGGAGCCATCGTTCGGCGCAGGCGTTGCGCCACTGGTCGAGACGCGAGCGGTCAGCAAGCGATATGGCACGACGCTCGCACTCGATTCGGTGTCGATGAAGATCGGCGCGGGGCATTCGGTTGCCCTGGCCGGCCGGAACGGCGCCGGCAAGTCGACGATGGTCCGCCTGTTGACGGGACTGGATCGTCCGGACGCGGGTGAGGTGCGCTTTGCAGGCGAGCCCGCTCCGGACGTCTCCGCCCGGACGCAGTGGCGATCGCGGGTCGCCTGCGTCTACCAGAAATCGACCATCATCCCCGACCTGACGGTCGGCGAGAACCTCTTCCTCAACGACCATCCGAAATCGAGCCTGGGCAGGATAAGCTGGCGCGGCATCCGCGAACTCGGCCGCCGGGAGCTCGATGCCTGGGGGCTTGCCGTCGACATCGGCCAGCGCGCCGGTGACCTGACCGTCGGCCAGCGGCAGCTTCTCGAGATCGCCCGCGCCCTGCGGCTGGGCAGCCGTTTCATCATTCTCGACGAGCCCACCGCGCGGCTCGAGCTCAGGGAGATCAAGCAGCTCTTCGACCACATCGCCAGGCTCAAGGCGGCCGGCGTGACCTTCCTGTTCATCTCCCACCACCTGCAGGAGATCTACGAGATCTGCGAGCGCGTCGCCGTCATGCGCGACGGCCGCTTGGTCGCCGAGGCCGCCGTTGACGACCTGCCCGAGACCGAGCTGGTCGCGGCAATGGTCGGCGACACCAATTCCGCGGCCGCACAGATCAGCCATCCGGCGGCCGCCGCGGCGCCGCGCCAGTCGTCAACCGACGCTAACGAGGCCCCCGTCGTCCTTGATGTCGAATCCGTGTCGATCTCCGATCTCGTGCGCGGCGTGTCGCTCAGCGTCCGCGCCGGCGAGCGGGTCGGCCTCGCCGGCCTCGCCGGCTCCGGCAAATCCGAACTGGCGCAGGTGATCGTCGGCCAGTGGGTGCCCGACAGCGGTCGCATCTCGGTCGCCGGCCGCCCCCTGTCGCCGGGGCGGATCGACCGGGCGCGCGAAAGCGGCATCGGCTATGTGCCCGAGGACCGCCACGCCGAAGGTTTCTGCAGCAACCTTTCGGTCGAGGAGAACCTGACGCTGTCCATCCTGCACCGGCTGAGCCGGCTGGGTTTCATCTCGCTGAAGCGCCGCCGCGGCCTCGCCGATTCGATGATCGCCAAGCTGCAGATCAAGGTCAGCGACGCCACCCAGAACACCGGCCAGCTTTCGGGCGGCAACCAGCAGAAGGCGGTCATGGCCCGGGCGCTGGCCACCGACCCCAAGGTTCTGGTCCTGCGCTATCCCACGGCCGGCGTCGACATCGCCTCGAAGCAGGCCCTGTTCGACATCATCAAGGCGACGGATTCGGCCGTTCTCCTGGTCTCAGACGAAATCGACGAACTGGCCATGTGCGACCGCGTCATGGTGATGTTCGCCGGCCGCATCGTGCGCGAATTCACCGGCAGCTGGGAAGAGCAGGAAATGGTCGCCGCAATAGAAGGATTGGGACAATAACTGTGGACGTTCAAAAAACCGCGATGACCGCACCGGTCGCCTCGCGATTGCGCCTGCATTGGCCCCGCGGCGATGTGATGGCGCTGGTACAGCTGATCATCCTCGCCATGATCGTCGGCACCTTCCTTCAGTCGAACTTCCTGACGAAGGTGAACCTCGTCAACATCCTTCAGCAGTCCTCCGAGCTGTCGGTGCTGGTGCTGGCCGAGGCGATCATCCTGATCGTCGGCAAGTTCGATCTGTCGCTCGAATCGATCGTCGGCGTCGCGCCGATGTTCGGCGCCTGGCTGGTGACCAGCTCGGCAATGAACGGCTCCGGCCTGATGCTCGACCCGAACCTGGCGCTGGTCGTTATATTCGCCGTCGGCATCGGCATCGGCGCCTTCAACGGATTTCTCATCGTCCGCCTCGGCCTCAATGCGTTCATCACCACGCTGGCGATGCTGATCCTCCTGCGCGGCATCGCCATCGGCATGACCGACGGCCGCACGCTCTACGACCTGCCGGCGCAATTGCTCTATCTCGGCAACGCCCAATGGCTCGGTCTGCCGGCGTCGATCTGGGTATCGGCCGGGCTCTATGCGATCGGTGGATTCATCCTGCGCTACCACCGCTGGGGGCGGGCGCTCTACGCCATCGGCGGCAACGCCGAAGCGGCGCGTGCCGCCGGCATCCGCGTCGATCTCTTCGTGCACACCGTGTTTGCCGTCGGCGGCGGGCTGGCGGCGCTCTCCGGCCTCATGCTGACCGGGCGCATGGCCTCGGTCCTGTCCGGCCAGGGTCAGAACATGATCTTCACCGTCTTCGCGGCGGCGGTGATCGGGCGCATCAGCCTGAACGGCGGCAAGGGCTCGATCTTCGGCGCCCTGTGCGGCGTCATCCTGCTCGGCATCATCTCCAACATCCTCACCTTGTCGAACATCGAGACGTTCTGGATCTCCGCCACTTACGGCGCGATCATCCTGCTCTCTCTCATCCTCACGCGCATGACCTCGGGCAAGAGCGAGCAGAACGACTGAGCGCAACGACCGTGTCGCCTGTGCCGCCGGCAATGGCCGGCGGCACAGCGGCCACCGCGATGCGGCCGCATCGTCCGCCCGTCGTTTCACTGGCCCAAGCTGAAAGTAAAAATCGTTTTACTCACTCTGTCATGCGACCGAGAGGCGCATGGCAGGGGCTCCGCCAGCTCTAAAAGCCGGGAGAATCGGTCGCAGTTGAGCGAAATTTGGAACAAGCCGGCATCGTCTTCGGCGTCGCAGCAACTTTTCTGCTTGCCATATCCGTCGGTGTATTCTTAAATCGATTTCCAATTCGGCCGCAAACGATGCGGCTTCGCTCGGGATCACCTCGCGGACGCGCATGGCCGTCCGAAGCCGGTGGTCTTCAGCGGGCTCCATAGAGGAAAAACGCCTTGGACAACGCACTCAAGCCGCAGATTCTCCGCCCGGAGGATTTCGCCCCTCACTGGAACTGGGATCGCCAGATCCCGGCGCCGGGCCACACCAATGTCGATTTCGAGGGGCGGGTCGACTTTGACCGCCTGCGGCGCTACCGCCTGGCGCGCGCCCGTGCCGCGCTCGACGCCTCCCAGTGCGGGGCATTGCTGCTTTTCGACGTCAACAACATCCGTTACGTCACCTCCACCAAGATCGGCGAATGGGAGCGCGACAAGCTCTGCCGTTTCGCGCTTCTCATGCGCGGTCAGGAACCGATCGTCTGGGACTTCGGCTCCGCCGCCGTCCACCACCGCCTCTATTGCGACTGGCTGGCGCCCGACAATGTGCGCGCCGGCATGCTCGGCATGCGTGGCACCGTGCCGCCTTCGGCCGGGCTGATGAAGAACCACGCCGCCGAGATCATGTCGCTGTTGAAGAACGGCGGCGTCGACAAAATGCCGGTCGGCGTCGATCTTGCCGAGACCGCCATGCTGTTCGAGCTGCAGGCCGCCGGCATGAACGTCGTCGACGGCCAGCAGGTGATGCTCGACGCCCGCGAGATCAAGAACATCGACGAGATCGTGCTCCTCAACCAGGCCGCCGCCATGGTCGACGGCACCTATCACATGATCTGGGAGGAGCTGAAGCCCGGCGTGCGCGAGAACGATATCGTCGCCAAGGCCAACGAGATGCTTTACGCCATGGGCTCCGACGACGTCGAGGCGATCAACGCCATCTCCGGCGAGCGCGGCAACCCGCACCCGCACAACTTCACCGACCGTCTCTTCCGCCCCGGCGACCAGGCCTTCTTCGACATCCTGCAGTCCTATCAGGGCTACCGCACCTGCTACTACCGCACCTTCAATGTCGGCCGGGCGACGCCGGTTCAGCACGACGCCTACAAGCAGTGCCGCCAGTGGCTGGACGAGGCGATCGCGCTGATCAGGCCGGGCGTGTCGACCGACACGGTCGCCAGCGTTTGGCCGAAAGCGGAGGAGTTCGGCTTCCCCAGCGAGATGGCGGCATTCGGCCTGCAGTTCGGGCATGGCCTCGGCCTGGCCCTGCACGAACGGCCGATCATCTCGCGCCTGGTCTCCCTCGACCAGCCGATGGAGATCAAGACCGGCATGGTATTCGCGCTGGAGACCTATTGCCCGGCCAAGGACGGCTACTCCGCCGCGCGTATCGAGGAAGAGGTCGTGGTCACCGACAAGGGCTGCCGCGTCATCTCCCTCTTCCCGGCGGAGGAGCTTCCCATCGCCAACCAATATTGAGCCCAACGCTCATGAACCCGGGAGGAAGCACATGGCGCGAACGCTCATTCGCAATGCCACGATCATTTCGGTCGACCCAGACGTCGGAGATCTTTCCGCCGGCGACATTCTGATCGAAGGCGACAAGATCGCCGCTATCGCGCCGTCGATCGCGGCTGACGACGCCGAAATCGTCGATGCCACCGATTGCATCGCCATCCCGGGTTTCATCGACACCCATCGCCACACCTGGGAAGCACTGCTCAGGGCGACCGGGCCGGACTGGTCGCACGCCCAGTATTTCACCGGCGTGCGCGGCGTAATGGGCGGGCTCTACACGCCCGAGGACAATTACGTCGGCAACCTGCTCGGTGCGCTCGAGGCGCTCGATAGCGGCATCACCACGCTCTACGACTGGTCGCACAACAACAATTCGCCAGAGCATTCCGACGCCTCGGTCGCCGGGCTGAAGGATTCCGGCATCCGCGGCGTCTTCGGCTACGGCAATTCCAATGCCGAGTGGTTTCCGCCGAACACCATCGCCACCGACTACGCCGATATCCGGCGCGTGCGCAAGGAGCACTTTCCCTCGGACGATGGCCTGGTCACCATGGCGGTCGCCGCGCGCGGGCCGCAGTTCACCACGCTCGACATCACCGAGCAGGATTTCAACACGGCGCGCGACCTCGGCATCCGCATCACCGTCCATGTCGGCGACGGCCTGTGGGGCTTCAACCGCCCCCTCATCCAGATGCAATCGCGTGGCCTGCTCAAGGACGACACCACCTACGTCCACTGCAACACCATCGGTGACGACGAGTACCGGCTGATCGCCGATACCGGCGGCAGCGGCGCGATCGCACCGGAGGTCGAAATGCAGATGGGCCACGGCCTGCCGCCGGCACTGCGCTTCCTTGCCGTCGGCATCCGGCCGAGCCTGTCAATCGATGTCGTCACCACCATTCCCGGCGACATGTTCAACGCCATGCGGGCACTGCTCGCCGGCACGCGCCTGATCGTCCACCGCAAGGCGCTGGAGGAGCGGGTCGCGGTGCATCCGCTGCCGCTGACCAGTCGCGACGTTCTCGAATTCGCCACGCTGCAGGGGGCCAAGGCCTGCGGCCTCGATCACAAGACCGGCAGCCTGACGCCGGGCAAGCAGGCCGACATCGTCCTCATCAACACCAACAGCATGAACCTCATCCCGATGAACAATCCCGTCGGCGGCGTGGTCGAGTTCTCCAATGTCGGCAATGTCGACAGCGTCTTCGTCGGTGGCAAGGCACGCAAGCGCCATGGCAATCTGCTCGACATCGACTTCGCGGCTTTCCGCCGCCGGGTCGATGCCCGGCGCGACGCGCTTTTCGCTCGTGCCGGCGTGCCGACCGACGGTTCGTGGATCGTGGCGCCTTATGAAGAAGAGCCGAAATCCGAATTCTAGGATCCGTCCGCCCGGCACGCGCGCCGGGGAGCGCCTGGAAAGGAGCAGATGACCATCGATCGAGTCCCGGTGTCGCTCGTCACCGGCTTCCTCGGCAGCGGCAAGACGACCCTGATCGCGGCCCTTCTCAGGCAGCCGGCGATGGCGGGGACGGCTGTCATCGTCAACGAGTTCGGCGCGGTCGGCATCGACGATGCGATTTTCGCCGAAGCGCTCGGCTCCGACGACGTCATGCTGCTCGCCAATGGCTGTCTGTGCTGCGTCGCCCGCGACGATCTCGCCGCGACCGTCTGGCGGCTGTGCCGGCGGCCGCAGCCGCCGCGGCGCATCGTCGTCGAAACCTCGGGCCTCGCCGATCCAGCCGCGGCCCTGCGCGGCCTGATGGCCGATCCGCGCCTGCGCCAGGCGATCCGACTCGATGCGCTGGTCGCCACCATCGACGCGGTCAACGGCCGCCGCGATCTTGCCCGCCAAGCGCTGGCGCAACGGCAATGCGCCGTCGCCGATCGTCGGATCATCACCAAGGTCGATCTTGCCGAGCCGGCCGAGGTCGCCGCACTCGCCGATCGATTGCGCGCGATCAATCCGGGAGCGGCCGTGGCGTATGCCAGTCATGGCGCCATCGACGCCGACATCCTGTTCGGCGCGTCGCTGTTCAATGCGCAAAGCGGCCGCGCCGACGGCGACCGCTGGCTTGCCGCCGATGCGTTGCGCCGGCTGCCGCTGCATGAGGGGAAGGAGCCCGGCAGCATCCGCTTCAGCGGCGGCGCCGCGCATGGACCGTCCGTCGGGACCTGGCTGGTCGAGGAGACGCGCCCGGTCGACTGGCCGCGCCTGTCGTCGCAGCTCGGCGGCATCGTCGCGCGTTTCGGCGATTCGCTCCTCCGCCTCAAGGGGCTGGTCCACACCGCAGGCGATCCACGCCCGCTCGTCATTCACGGCGTGCAGAGGGTCTTCCATAGCCCCGTGCGTCTCACCGGCTGGTCGCGTTCGCCCGCCACCAGCATCGTCGTCATCGGTGACGAAGGCGCGCGCCCGGCGGTCGCAGCGATCGCCGCGGCGCTTGCCGAGGTCACCGTCGGCGACACCGTCGTGCCCGCGTATGTCGGAGCCGCCCATGAACCCGCATGACCTCAGAGAAGGACACCAGGTATGAAACTCGGTTGGATCGGCGTCGGGCGCATGGGTGCGCCCATGGCCGCCAGGTTGCTCAAGGCAGGCCATTCGCTCGCCATATGGAATCGCACCCGCGCCAAGGCGGAGACTGACGAGCTGAAGGGCGCCACGGTGGTCGATGCCAGGTCCGGCCTCGCCGATGTCGATGTACTTTTCACGATGCTGTCGACCGGCAAGGACGTCATGGATGTCTGCTTCGGCAGCGAGGGCATGTTCCGTCCCGGCCTGAAGGCCATGCCGCGCCTGCTGGTCGACTGCTCGACCATCGGTATGGACGAGTCGGCCGAGATCCGTCGGCGCCTCGACGAAGTCGGGGTGCAGTTCCTCGCCGCGCCGGTCAGCGGCAATCCCGGTTGCGTGCGCTCGGGCAAGTTCTCCTGTGTCGTCTCCGGCCCGCAGGACGCGTTCGACAAGGTCCAGCCGCTGCTCATCACCATCGCGCCACGCGGTGCGGCCTATGCCGGCGAAGGCGAACTGGCGCGCATGTGCAAGATCGCCGTCAATCTTCTCCTCGGGGTCATCAGCGAGAATATGATGGAAGTCACGCTGCTCGCCCAGAAGGCCGGCGTGAAGCGTCATGCCTTCCTCGAGTTCCTCAACAACAGCGTCGTCGGTTCGGTCTTCACCCGCTACAAGTCGCCGGCGCTGGTCAATCTCGACTGGACCACCACCTTCACGCCCGTCCTCCAGCGCAAGGACATCGATCTCGGCCTGTCGATAGCGCGCGAGCTTGGCGTCGCCATGCCGGTCACCGCGGCGGCCCGCGAAGTGCTGCAGTCGCATTTCGGCACGGCGACGCTGCAGCCCAATCCGGAAGCCTATCTGCGCAAGGACTTCGCGTCGGCGTTCGAGACGCTTGCGCTTTTTGCCGGCGTCAAGCTGGAGAGCGAGAACGTCACGGTCTCGGACGGGCTCGAACCCGAAGAGAACGGCGCCTAGGCGCCTTGTGACGGCAAAAGCGGAAGGACAGACAGGGCATCGGGAAGGCAAGTCAATGAAAGTGGCAGTGGCAGGGCTCGGCTGGTGGGGCAAACAGATCATCGGCTGCCTGGAGAAGAGCGCGCGTTTTGAAGTCATCTGCGGGGTCGATCCCATGCCTCCGGCCGATGTCGAGGCATTCCGCAACGCGCATCCGTTCAGGCTGGAGAAGGACATCGCCGCGGTGCTCGCCGACCCGGACATCCAGGGCGTCATTCTCGCCACGCCGCATGAGCTGCACGAGCAGCAGGCGCTGCAGGTGATTGCCGGCGGCAAGAACGTCTTCTGCGAAAAGCCACTCGCCATGACGGGCGGCGGCGCCCAGCGCATCGTCGATGCCTGCCACAAGGCGGGCAAGGTTCTCGGGGTTGGCCATGAGCGCCGGTGGGAACCGGCGTTCGAAGAACTGCAGCGGCTGGTCGCCTCCGGCGCGCTCGGCAAGATCCTGCTCATGGAAGCCAATTACAGCCACGACCAGTTCCGTAAGCTCGCCCCGGACAACTGGCGGCTCAGCGCCAAGAGCGCGCCGGCCGGCATGATGACCGCCGTCGGCATCCATCTGACCGACCTCTTCACCCTGTTCGCCGGCCCGGCGCAGGAGGTTTCCGCGCATACCGCCAGCATGATCTTCACGCCGCCGGCCGAGGACTTCGTCTCCGCCAGCATCGCCTTCAAGTCGGGCGCGCGGGCGACGCTCAATTCATCGTCGGTGACGCCGTTTTACGGCCGCTTCGCCCTTTTTGGCGACGCCGGCTGGGTCGAGATCATCAGCGTGGCCAATATCGATCGCAACATGCCGACCTACCTCACGCATAACGACGGCAAGGAGCGCCGCCAGGTGGTCTATGAGGCGACCGACACGGTGACCCAGAATTTCGAGGCGTGGGCCGATGCCGTGGAAGGCAAGGCGCCCTATAGGTTCTCCGGCGACGAGCTGGTCAGCAACATCCGCCTCTTCGAGGCGATCGTCCGGTCGTCGCGCAGCGACGGTGCGCTTGAACGGCCGTGAACGGGGTGCGTGCAATGGCCGCCGGAGTTTCCGCGACACGATCTATGGTGTTCGAGAGTAGAGGAAGCGGATGAGCAAGGCGGGGGTGCGGAAGAGCGACCGGCGCAAGGAGCCGCTTGCGGCGATAGCCAACGACGACATCGGCGAGGGGCTGCGGCTGCAGCTGTACCGGACGCAGTACGTGATCCGGCAGGCGGAGCAGCGGGCCTATGACCTGTTCCTGCAGAACCTGGTGAAAGGCACGAGCCATCTTTCGCTGGGCCAGGAGGCGGTGGCAGCCGGCTTCGCTTCGGCGATGCAGCCCGGCGACCTGTCATTCTGCACCTATCGCGGTCATGCCCACACGCTGGCCCGCGGGGTGTCGGTGGAGAAGGTGCTCGGCGAACTCATGCAGCGCGACAACGGTCTGATGCGCGGCAAGGGCGGGTCGATGCATCTGACCTCGGTCGACCATGGCGTCATGGGCTCCTATGCGATTATCGGCGCTCATCTGCCGATCGCCTGCGGCGCCGCCTGGCGGGCGCAGTACAAAGGCGACAGCGACGTGTCGGTCTGCTTTTTCGGCGACGGCACGACCAATATCGGCGCCTTCCACGAGGCGCTCAATTTCGCCGCGATCTGGAAGCTGCCCGTCATCTTCGTCTGCGAGAACAACCTCTACATGGAGTACACACCGATCTCCGAGGTGACCGCCGTGCCGCATCCGGCGGCCGATCGCGCCGCCGCCTACGGGCTCGAGCGCATCGTCATCGACGGCAACGACGCCGACGTGGTCCACCGCACTGCGCAGGCCGCCTACGACAAGGCGCGGGCCGGAAACGGACCGTCGCTGATCGAGTGCCTGACCTATCGCCACAGTGGCCATTCGCGCGCCGACCCGGCAAAGTACCGGCCCGCGGGCGAGCTGGACGCCTGGAAAGAACGCGATCCGATCAAGATCTATCGCGAGCGGCTGGCGCAGTTCGGCATCGCCGAAGAGGCGATCGCACGCATCGAGGCCGAAGTGAACGAGGAAGTCGACGCGGCGACCGAGACCTGCAAGGCGGCGCCGACCACCTCCCCCGACGTCCTGACCACCGACGTCTACGCTGATGGAGGCTGGGCATGGCGGAACTGAGCTATCGCGACGCGGTTATCCGCGGCATCGCGCAGGAGATGGAGCGCGACGCCGATGTCGTGTTCCTCGGCGAGGACATCGCCAAGGCCGGCGGCGTGTTCAAGGCGACGGTCGGCCTCTACGAGCAGTTCGGCCCGCTCAGGGTGCGCGACACGCCGATCTCCGAACAGGCGATCATGGGTGCGGCGATGGGTGCGGCGATGACCGGCCTCAAGCCGATCGCTGAGATCATGTTCTCGGACTTCTTCGCGGTGTGCTTCGACTACATCGCCAACGAGTTCCCCAAGAGCCGCTACATGACCAACGGCCAGGTCAAGGTGCCGCTGGTGGTGCGCACGGCCAATGGCGGCGGCTCGCGCTTCGGCGCGCAGCACAGCCAGAGCGTCGAGAACTGGTGCATGATGATCCCCGGCCTCAAGGTGGTGGCGCCGTCTTCGCCGGTCGACGTGATCGGGCTGTTGGCCGCATCGGTGCGCGATCCCGATCCGGTCATCTTCCTCGAGCACAAGTCGCTCTATGCGGTGAAGGGCGAGGTGCCGGACGGCGAGATCGTCGATACGCTGGGGACGGCCAAGATCCTGCGGCCGGGCTCGGACGCCACCATCCTGGCGTTGGCGCTGATGGTGCCGCGGGCGCTCGAAGCAGCAGAAGTGCTGCAGCGCGACCACGGCATCGACTGCGAAGTGATCGACGTGCGCAGCCTCGTGCCGCTCGACACGCAGACCATTCTCGAGTTCGGTCGGCCGCACCGGGCGCCTGTTCACGGTCGAGGAAAACCCGCGCCTGTGCGGATGGGGAGCAGAGATCGTGTCGATCGTCGCCGACGAGGGCTTCTACGATCTTGACGGACCGCCGGTCAGGATCACCACGCCGCATATCCCGCTTCCCGCCTCCGATGCGCTGGAAGACCTCGCCATCCCCGGCACCGCCCGCATCGTCGAGCGCATCAAACGGACCCTGGAGAGTTGAGAGGTCGCGTCCCGGCCGCGGCACAGCGCTAATCCGGGACCCGGCTAACCTAGATTAAGTAACCGCAATCCCGGTTTGGCGAAGCATTTCTGCGGCGCTCGGCCGGGACACGACGCACGAGGCAAATCATGTACGACAATCTCATCGCCAATGTCCCGACCGACCTGTGGATCGGCGGGACGTGGCGCAAGGCATCGGACGGCGGCCGTTTCGACGTCATCGATCCGGCCACCGAGAACACCATCACCTCGGTTGCCAGCGCCACCGTCGAGGACGCCCACGCCGCGCTCGATGCGGCAGATGCCGCCTTCGCCGACTGGGCGGTGCGTAGCCCCCGCGATCGCGCCGAGATCCTGCGCAAGGCCTTCGAGCTGATGATGGCCGACGCCGAGCGCTTCGCCCGCCTGATCACGCTGGAGAACGGCAAGGCGCTGCCCGATTCGCGCGGCGAGGTCGCCTATGCCGCCGAGTTCTTCCGCTGGTATGCCGAGGAGGCGGTGCGCAATATCGGCGAGGTATCGAAGGCGCCCGCCTCGGGCGCCCGCATCCTGGTGCATCACCGCCCGGCCGGTATTGCCGTGCTGGTGACGCCGTGGAACTTCCCGGCGGCGATGGCCACCCGCAAGATCGGCCCGGCGCTTGCCGCCGGCTGCCCGGTGATCCTCAAGCCCGCCTCCGACACGCCGCTCACCATGCTGGCCCTGATGCCGGTGCTGGAGGAGGCCGGCGTGCCGCCTGGCGTCGTCAACGTCATTCCCTCGCGCGCCTCCGGCAAGGTGGTCTCCGCCCTGCTGCACGACCCGCGCGTGCGCGTTCTCTCCTTCACCGGCTCGACCGAGGTCGGCCGCAAGCTGCTGCACGAGGCCGCCGACTCGATCGTCAACCCGGCCATGGAGCTCGGCGGCAATGCGCCCTTCATCGTCTTCGAGGACGCCGACATCGATGCGGCGGTCGACGGCGCCATGGTCGCCAAGATGCGCAACATGGGCGAGGCCTGTACGGCCGCCAATCGCTTCTATGTCCACGAGGCGGTCGAGAAGGAATTCGCCGAAAAGCTCGCCGCCCGGATGGCCGCGCTTCGGATGGGCAATGGCCTCGAGGCGGGCGTCGCCCTCGGGCCGCTGGTCAACAAGGAAGGCCGCGACAAGGTCATCGAGCTGGTCGATGATGCGCTCGCCAAGGGCGCCAAGCTCTTGACCGGCGGCACGCTGCCCAACGGCCCCGGCTTCTTCTACCCGGCGACCGTCCTCACCAATGTCTCCGACGATGCCAAGATGCACGACGACGAGATCTTCGGGCCGGTCGCCGCCATCCAGACGTTCAAGACCGAAGACGAGGTGATCCGCCGCGCCAACGCCACCGAATACGGTCTGGTCGTCTATGTCTACACGACGGACCTCAGCCGCGGCCTGCGCGTTTCGGAGAAGCTCGATTACGGCATGGTGGGCGTGAACCGCGGCATCGTCTCCGATCCGGCGGCGGCCTTCGGCGGCACCAAGCAGTCGGGCCTTGGCCGCGAGGGCGCCCATGTCGGGCTGATGGAGTTCCTCGAGACCCAATACGTGTCGGTGAGCTGGTAGCGCCGGTAAAACCTGTCGCAAAGAGCCTGAGAGGAGCGCGGACGGTCATGGATGTTCTCATGCCGCAACTCGGCGAGACCGTGTCGGAAGGCAAGATCATCAAGTGGCTCAAGGCGGTCGGCGACAGCGTCGCCGCCGGCGACAATCTGTGCGAGATCGAGACCGACAAGGTGACCGTGGAAGTGCCGGCGATTGCCGCCGGCGTCCTCCAGGCGATCAATGCCGATGAAGGGGCGGTCGCCCCGGTCGGCGCCGTCATCGCCGTGATCGCCGGATCGGAGGCAGTGACGTCCGGCGCAACCGGCGGCGGCAATGGCGTTTCGAGTGCCCCGCCCACCGTTGCCGCGCCGCCTGTTGCCGCATCCACCGTGGCTCCGCCGCCGCGGCCGGCAGCGGCACGGCCGCACCGTGACCCGTTCGAGGAAGTGGTCACGCCGCCGCGCAATTTCGGCCCGGCGCGCCTGCCGAACGGCGTGCGCGTGACGCCGCTCGCCCGCCGGCTTGCCGCCGATGCGGCCATCGATCTCGCACGCGTCGCCGGCTCAGGCGGCCACGGCCGCGTCACCGGCAAGGACGTCGAACAGGCGATGGCGGCCCGGCCTGCGCCTGCCGGTGTCGAGCCCATTGCCGAACCGATCGGCGAGGCCCATCTCGGCCGCCCGCACGAGGTCGTGCCAGTCGACACCATGCGGCGCACGATTGCCCGCCGGCTGAGCGAAGCCAAGAGCTCGGTCCCGCACTTCTATCTCTCGGTCGACGCGACCGTCGACCGGCTCATCGCCCTGCGCGCGGAAGTGAACGGGGACGCGCCCAAGGACGCCGCCAGCAATCCCGCCTACAGGCTGTCGCTCAACGATTTCATAATCAAGGCGATGGCGCTTGCCCTGCAGGCGGTGCCGCGCGCCAACGCGATCTGGGCCGGCGACCGCATTCTTGCCTTCCGGCATTCCGACATCGCCATCGCCGTCGCCGTCGCGGGCGGGCTGCTGACTCCGGTCATCGCCGCCGCCGAAGAGAAGTCGCTGTCGGCCATCTCCAACGAGATGAAGGCGCTCGCCACCAAAGCCCGCGACCGCACGCTGCAGCCGCACGAATACCGGGGCGGCGTCACTACGATCTCCAATCTCGGCATGCACGGCGTCCGCGAATTCTCGGCGATCATCAATTCACCGCAGTCGACGATCCTGGCCATCGGCGCCGCACGCCGCGAGGCGGTCGAAACCGAGGCCGGCGGCGTCGCCTTCGTCGGGCGCATCTCGGCGACGCTGTCCTGCGACCATCGCGTCGTCGACGGCGTGCTCGGCGCCGAGCTGATCGAGAGCTTCCGCGAATTCATCGAGCGCCCGCTTCGCCTGATCGTCTGACCGGCGACGCCGGCGACGGGATTACGTTGGTCCGTCCGACGCGATTCAGTCAGCCGGACAGGGCGCGTTCCACCGGCGCATGCGTCCAAATCTGCCTTCAGACCGAAATCCGGCCTAACCGTGCCGATAGATCGTGTGGTCCGACCGCACTCGCCCATCGCGCCGGCTTGGGCGCCGGCGCACCGACCCAACAGATAGCCCTCGGCAAACGGCGGCAGGCGATCACCGCCTGCTGCGTTGCAAGCGATGAGTGAGTGCGGGTTCACGCATCCAGCTTGTGCAACAGGCTTGCCTGTCTCCGGCACTATCGCCGCCGCAACGGTTTTCAGGGAGCAAATGCCGCAAGAATGGTCAGAGAATTTTCGCGCGCTGTCGGTCTCGCTGCACCAATACCCATCCAGACCGAATCCCCGAGTTGCCGACAACGAGCGCTCAAACGGCGCAGCATTTGGCCATTCCGTGCCGCGGCTCTGACGATCAGACAAGCCCAATCACGCCGCTCGGTCCTTCTCTTCTACAGATATTCTCCAAGGCTCGGGACTTCGCCATTTGATACCCGAGGTTTGAAATGGCACAAAACATAGGTTTCCGGAGGACACCGAGATCCGGAAGTTGGCGTCCGTCTCGCTCGCCAATGTCAAGGCATTCGGTTCAGCTTGTTCCGCTGGGTCTCGAGATCGGCAAGAACGACATTCGCCAGCGGATCGGCTTCGACGAGCCAGAGAAAGGGGACGAGGTGCTGCGCCCGGCCGCGGCGGCATCGGCAACGCCGCCGGATGAACAGACCGACAAGACCGACCCGAAGAAGGCGAGGGCGGGGGTATGCTCCTCCTGCGGCCAGGTCCATGCGACCGCCGCCGCCACCGGCGACTTGACCGACGAGATCGACGCCCTGATCGCGGAAGGGCCCGCCGATTGGGAAGGCGAGCTTGAGCCCCTCGTGAAGCCGCTTCGAGCCCTCTTTGAGGGTGCCTCAAGCTATGACGAGCTGGTCACCGGGTCTCGACCAGGTGATCGCCCGCATGGATGCGGGACCGTTCGCCGAGCGCCTGGCCAAGCTGACCATGAAGGCACGCGGGCTTGGCGACCTGGGCGATGCCTGACGAGCTTTTCAAGACCGCGCCGGAGGAGGTTACCCGCTACTTCCGGGCGAAGAGCGACCGGCCGGCTTTCGACTGGCGCGACGTCGCCTCGGAGGAGCACGCCTACGCCTTCACCGTCGCCAAGGCGACCAGCCAGGACATCCTTGCCAACATCCGCTCCGCCGTTGACGACGCGATCGTCAGCCGAGCCGGCCATCCCTGATTGCCCGCCCGAACTGAGCCCGGCCGCCCAGGCCGAGTGGCACCGCCTAGCCGGTGAACTCGGCAAGCTTCGGGTCCTGACCAACCTCGATCGCGGTGCACTCGCCGCCTACTGCAGCGCCTATGCGCTGTGGGCCGAGGCGACGGGGGCCATCCAGAAGTTCGGTGTCATGGTCAAATCGCCGACCGGCTTCCCCATCCAGTCGCCCTACGTTTCGATCGCCAACCGCCAGGCCGAGATCATGCTCCGCATCGCCTCAGAGTTCGGTTTCACGCCGGCCAGCCGGGGACGCATTTCCATGCCGTCCCAAGTCGAGCCCGACCTGTTCGATCCAGCACCTCGCGCGCATCCCCGCCCCGACTAGGAAAGTGTTCAGGACAGGGAGCAGACGGCGGCCAGTACGGGAATGACTAGCGATGCTTGCCGGGCAAGGGCAGAAGCTTATGCATTCAGTGATGGGGGTTTCTTGCCTGACGTACAACTAGCCATGATAAAGCCGCACTTGCCCTGAAATAATTCCTAGCTCATTCTGGGAAAAAGAGTCGTGCTTACGAGAACCTGCAATAGACCGTCGAAGAGTGGGTCACTTGCACCACCGAGCCTGAATGGCTCAAATGAGAACGGGCCACGCCTCCAGCTGGACGAAAGAAGGGCTAAGGCCAAAATCGGAGAGAGTGCTCGGGAGACTCACCAATTTGGGATGCGAATCTCGAAAGTGCGAAATGGAAGCATTGCTTGTAACCTCCTTTTTCGACATCGGGCGAGGTTTGTGGCAGAGCCTAAGTCGGTCCCAAGAGAAATATTTCAATTTCTATCGGCATTATTTGGCCCGGCTTCCGGCGCCCCGGTATTTTCTCGCTGACGCCATATCTCATGAGAAAATAGCCGAAACGATCGACTTTGCCGATGTCGCGGAGTTTGATGAAATCTACTGCTATAGGTTTTTGGAGCCGACCCGGGCGGTGATGAATTCTGCGCACTTTCGGTCAATGTTTTGTAGTTCCGATGATCTCCATCATATTGAACACATTCTTCCGCAATACAACGTGGCGATGATGGCCAAGTGGGACGCACTTGAACGTGCTGCCGCCATGACGAACAACACGTTCTCTCACTACGTTTGGATCGATTTCGGTATTGGCGGGGGGGCCGGCGGTTGGCTGCCGGAACCGTCTGGCTTTTCGCCAATCGTCCGCGACAAAATCGTCTTCAGCGCCCAGCGGTTGAACCGCAGACCACCGCTTTACGAGTCCGAGATACGATATCGTATTCAACACTTCATCGAGCAGGTCGCAGGCTCGATGATGATTGTGCCGGCGAGCTTGTTGTCCACCTTTGCGTCCATGGCTCGACGTAATTATAAAGAGCTGCTCGACATGAACCTTGCGACAGATGATCAAGTGATTTCAGATATGTGTATTGCGGAAAGGCCGGAACTATTTCATCTTTCATATGCGCCACGCGGTTTAACTAAATTTAACCACATACACAATGTCATAAACGGCCTCGATGCCAAACAACCTCGTGCATGGGAAATACCTATCTTCGACCGGTTGACCAGGAAACGTGCCGCCAGAAAGGCGCGGGAAATGCTCGGCCTTTAGTCGATCGCGGCGTAATTTGAATCTGGACCTTTAAAGGCGAATGAGGATCAACATGCACGATTGCACCCACACCGGCGACCTGAGAACCGGGCGAGAAACGCTGCAATCGGCTTACTCGATGGGTTGCGACGGGCGTTTCGGTTATCGACACCTTCGATGCAATAGCCGCGGTTAGCAGCCAAATGACAAAGTCGCCGGTTGGCTCATCGGCGATGAAGGGTCATCGTTGCGCCGCTGGTGGGAAAGCGGGGAGCGCAATCGCGCGATTGGCCGATCGCGCCATGGACTTACGATCAAGATCCACGCCCCACCGAATTCGCCGACCATTCATATTCTTTTAAACAACTTTAAAGTCGACCCGATGAATGCCTTCTACCTAATCGCGGATGCCAAAGCAATTTGGCCGGCACTTGTAGTCGGCAATCGGCTGGCCAGCCTTTGGGAGTGTGACACCCACATTTTTTTCGAGGATTCAATTCATGCGGACTTGGCAATGCCGCAAGTGAGCCCGCTGGTTATCGTTCACCGGAATCGGCTTTCTCCGCATTTGCCAAAAGACCTTCCGACCAGCACTGCTCTGCCAACTGTCGTATATCTCCGCCTTTTCGCGCCTTTGTATTTGTCGCAATACAAACGAGTCCTCTATGTCGATGCCGATACAATACCGGTCCGTCGGGACGACATTGTGTGGCAAATCGAACTGCCCGGTGGGCTTGCTGCTGTGAGGGATTATGGGTTGATCGGAAGGTCGCCGGTGTTGGGCCTTTCGTGGGAAGGGTGGCTTCGCAGCATCGGTAAGACCGACGACGACTACTTTAATGCAGGCATTCTGCTAATTGATGTAGATAAATGGCGACACATCGATTTTCTTCTTGAGTTACGAAATTACGTAGGCCAGTACCGCAGCGCCATGAGATTTCAAGAACAAGATTTCCTGAATTATTTCTTTCAAAATCGTTGGACAGAAATGTCGCCTGCCTTCAATTTTCAATATCGGCTGTGGAATTTCGGAATTGAGGAGTATTTTATGCCAATATTTTTGCACACAACGAAGGCGGAGAAGCCTTGGATGTCTATATTCTATAATAAATGCGAAGATTTAGAAAAATCTGCTTGTTTGTCTTTCAAGCAAATGGCAGACAACGCAGGGATTGGGGCGCATAAACTACAAGATTACGCGTCAAAATCTGAGAAACCATTTTTGTCAAAAATAGAAAACGAGTTGCTGCGTATCTCTGGCCTCTTTGGCTTTGCTTCGTCTAGAGAAAGACGATTGCGCCAGCAATGGAGCGAAGACCGTCTACAATTTGAGCGATTCTTCTCGCGCGCCATTACCGGGCGATATTTCGCAGACTTGCCTGATTTCCCGCGACCGGTGTTCGTGACAACAAATGTTCTCTTCGACGGCAAGTATCTTCGGGCTCCGCTTGGTCCAAGGGCGTCACAGGCAATATCAATCGCCGATCAGGGGACGACGGCCGACGCTCATTGAGCGCGGTCGGCAGACCGCAATACGGAAGCCTCAAAACTGCCGCCCTGGATAATAACGCCCGGCTGACTTTCGACACCGCTCGCATCGGGGCCCGTAGTGGCCGCCCGGAGCACGCGATTGCGAGGCTCACGCAGCCGTCGGTACCACGCGGCCGTGCGTTCTCCACGTCCGACGTAATCTGATATGCGGTAGCGCCAGCTGAGCCACCGGCGAAGCCAAGCTGCCCTGGCAACCTTCACCGACAGCCAAAGTTCATCGATTCCGCGTCCCACGACCAGCGCGCCGTCGATTTCCCCGACAATTTCCAGAGCTCCACCGCCCTTGGAACGCACACGCAGGCGGCCCAGCTCAATCGAGCTGTCGAAGCATCCCAGCCTCACGAGTAGCGACTTGCCCAAGGTCAGAGCAGATACGCTGCGCCAATCGTCCGCGATATCGAGGCGAAGTCGGAATTGCACACGATCCGTTGGGTTGATCCCGGACGGCATGGGCAGAGCAAATTTTTGGTCGAGCTTGACCTGGCCGATGGTGGCATCGACTTGTTTGCGTCCCTGGGGCGTCGAGCGCTGAATTGCCACTCGCCCCAGGAAGTGGCGCGAACGAATACACTCCGCCTCATAGATCGCTTGGCATTCTTGCGCGTCGTCCGGTACGTAAGTGCGGTAGCTTGTGGCAAACTCACTGAGAAACGGTTCACGGATGCGCGTGGCGATTGCCTGCTTCGCCGCCTCCGGAATCTTGCACTGGAGTTCTTCGGCCAGGTAGGTCAGCGCCACGCCGGCATGAACGGCAAGCTCACGATCCATGATCACTTCGCTGAACAGGTCCCAGTCGAAGCCCGGAGCCGAGATCGTCGCGAACGCATCCGCCACCCAGTCATACGACCTCGGATCTCCAGAGAAGAAGGCGTGCCCGAAGGTGATTGCGAGTTGATCCGAGGGGTGTGGCAGCAGTACGGAAACCCCGTTTAATGTCCCTTTCCCGGCGCGCCGCCACAACAAGACGTCGGCGCCAAGCTGCCGATTGAGCAACAGACTAAACTGATGCAGGTCGACCGATCCATGCGTGCCACACGTCACTTCAAGCGAATGGTGCCTCTGTCGCATGCGGTAAATGACTACGTCCGGCTCCATCTCCCGCGGCACAGCCCACCCTTGCTCGAGGGCGATCGTGACGGCGTTCTCCCAGTGCGCGGGATCGATCAAGACGTCGATATCGGCAAGGAACCGATCGGACACGGCTCGCGAATTGCGGGCAAGCAAGACCGCCCCCTTGATCGGCATGAATGTGATGTTACCCTTCGCAAATTCCCTGAGTAGCGGCGTCGCCGCGTCGATCCGCATCCGTCCTGACGACCAGATGTAGCGTCGCAGCCCCACGAGACGCGGTTCCAGTGCCCCTGCATCGGCCAAATGCCCCAGACGCCTGTGCGCGAGCGACGCGACCCGAAGGTCGTTCCAAGGTGCCGTTTCGAAATCGCAGACGACCAGCCAGCGGCGCCATGATTCACGTGCGACCTGAATGTCGGAATGAAATGCCGCCTTCAGCAAGAGAGCGGTTTGGCCGCCGGGCCAGTAGCGCCTCAAGTCACGCCTCATGGTTGGCACCGACGCCGGCTCGCCGTCGCACGATCGCCCTGCGCGCCATTTCCACCATGGATACGTCGCGCTGGCGCGAGCGATGACTCAGGCTGCCGGGATGAATGCGCCGGTGCAGCACGATGTTCGGGATCATGCTTATTACGGCACCAGCCGCACGTGTGCGGTCGTACCAATCGATGTGATACCCGGCCGTCAAGTTCTCAGCGAACGGCTTCATGCCCACGAAGCAATGCCGCCGCAGCAGCATCGCTCCCAAAAGCCAACATGGCTCGGGGCCGTCGGGAATGCGGTATCTTCTGTTGGTTTCCTCGTCGTTGGTCGGGCAAAGAAACGTGCGGAAATGACCCGTCACGCCGTCTAGTTCGGGCTTTTCAGCCAGAACCTGGGCTTGCGCAGCGAGTTTGTCGTGTTCCCACAGGTCGTCAGCATCGACAAAGGCGAGCAGATCGCCTCTCGCGTGCTGAATCCCGACATTGAGGGCCGCGGCAGCTCCTCGATTGGCTTGCCTGATGAGCTGGATCGATTTCGACGCAGCGGTCACGACCTCTGCCGTGCGGTCGGTCGAGCCGTCGTCGACAACGATAACTTCATCGGGCGGCTGCGTTTGACCGAGCACGCTCGCCAGGGTCTCAGCAAGCGTGCGCTCGGCATTATATGCGGGAATCAGCACCGAGATGGTCATCGCGGCGGCGCCTCAAAATGGCGATCAAATGATACTGGCGCGACTGTCAGACCGAGCTTGCGGCGGCGCGCCAGCGACAGCGCGAATGCGCGCGCAAGATCGCTCTTCTTGCGCGGATCGTCACGCGCCATCATGGAATCAGCGTGCCGGCGGTAATAGAGGGTCGGCGTATTGAGGATGACAAAAGAGACATCGGCCTCGACGATCCGCAGCATCAAGTCCCAATCCTCCGCGTACCTCAACGATTCATCGAACAGCCCGATGCGATCGAACACGGAGCGCTGAAAAATCGTGGTGCCGACGTTGTGTGCAAATTGCGTTTCGACACGGGAGCCCTCTGCGGGAGCAAGAGTGCTGCGATCGAGCTCCGCGAAGGAGGTCACCAACCCCGACACAACGTCAAATCGCGGTTCGCCGTCGAGCCGCGCGAGTTGCAGGGCGAGCTTGCCCTGCGGCCAGATGTCATCGGCATCGTTGAACGCGATGACATCGCCTGTCGCCTGACGCAGTCCGACATTTCGCGCAATCGCCGGCCCTCTATTTGGCACCGACGACACATGGATGTCTCTGCGCTTTGCGGCAAGCCCCTCGGCGACCGCCAATGTATTGTCGTCCGACTCGCCCACTACAATAAGAATCTCGTGAACCGGCGGAACAGAAGTGACTGCGTCGGGCAAAAACCGCGCCATGTTCCACGCCGGAACTATGACTGAAACGCTGTGGCTCATTGCTCGAGCCCATTCATGAACCCGGCAAGCTCGGCGACCGCCACATCGACATCCGTGCCAATCTCGAACGTGTACGTCGCCAAGCGTTCGACCAGTTTCGCGCAGTTGGCTGAGACCTGCCTGCCCTGAGAGCGTAGCAACTTGAGGGTAGACGGCGCCAGAGCGCGGAAGACCTGCACAGGTGCGGCCCTGACGATGCGGCTTGACTGGCGGCCGGTCAGACACGCATGCAAAATCGCGTGCAAAGGAAAATTCGTGGCGATCCGATCGCGGCTTCCCGTGTCAGACAGGTGGACGATGCCCTTGTCATCGGCTCGCTGCGATGCCCTGATTGATGGTCGGAATTGCGGGACGCGCGCCAAGCTGCCCTCATCGAGCTTGACCGTGTCGAACACGGCATGCACGCGCGGCACCGGCGTGGTTTCGACCAGAACGAAATCGTCGCCTGCGGTATCGAACCCGGCGGCGACAGCCACCGCGGTCAAGGTTGACTTGCCCGATCCGCTCTTGCCGGTAATCAAGCAACCGACGCCGCCCAGCTTTAGTGCGGCGGCGTGAAACAGACCGAAAGCCCGTTCGTAGGAGAGCCAGTGCAGGGCATTGCGAATCTGGTCGTATACGACCCACTCCGGAACCGCGGTCGCATCATCAAACCAGACAATGATCTCACGCGCATCCGCATCGATGAAACAGCAAGTCCTCAACGCCTCATGGATCGTCAACCTGGATCGGCGCCCGTCGTTGGCTGGGGGCTGGCCGCTCCCATTCAGCGCCGCCAAGCTCTCAAGCGTGGGACCGCCAATGCAGGTCTCGCGACTATCGATCATTACCAGATGGAGATCAGCAGGCGCTGCTGCATCGACCGTGGCGTGACGGAGCGGATCGAGGGCGACACCGCTAAGTACGCTGCCGCAGACTTCGATCTCCAGCCGCACCGGTCCGAAATCAGTGGTGGCGCGTCGCGTCCCATGCTGTCGCGCGTAGGCGAGCGCTCGTGCAACGAGGGTGCCGATGTTGGGAGATTGCGGGTGAGCGCCGGATTCGCCGAGCTGCGAGGAGTTCATCGCCCAGTTACCGTTACTTCCCTTCTCTCGGCGGAGCCGGCCACCCGGTCAAAACGTCAATCTCATGCACCGGGTCCATGGTGATGAGCTCGGAAAGGTCGGTATAGATTTCGAGGTTTGGGGGCTCCGCCAAGCTGGCAATTGCGTCAGCCGACAGGACGAGTGCTTTTTCCGGCCCCGGCGAGCCAGTGACTAGGTCGTGTTCGATCAGCTTTCCAACAAAAGACGACAGCGTGGCCTCGAAATCGCTCGGCAACGAACCACCGAGTGCCCGCGAGACCGCGATGATCGCGCTGACACTTGTCGGCTCTTGCAGAAGCGACCAAATCGTCCCGGCGCTGCCGCGCAAGGAAAAATACGTCCCATGGTCGAAATGGAGGATGACCGTTTCGCCTGCGAAGTCTTCCGACGCAGTCACTCGCAAATTGGCAACAATTATCCCGTCAGACTGAAACATCACGTATCATCAATCCCTTACCAAGGATCCTGCAACCCTTAATAGTCGCACGATCGCGGTCTCAAAAGCAAGGCGTTAGCAGGCTGTTGAACAAGGTGCTCGCGGCCGCGGGCTGGGGATGATTCATTGGCTTCCGAAGAGATTCGGAGGCGACAAGTGTCAATCGGCGTTGGAACGGGACCCCTGTGTGTCGAGGATGTGCCAAGATGAGGGTGCGGGCGGGAGATCGTTGGACCCCTGGTCTTTGAAGACCGCGATCCGGTCTTGATCCCCGCCCGCCCTTGAACACCCAACCTGGACAGTTGACCGAGGCCGGTTGCAACGGACCTCGCAGCACAGGGATAGGCACCATGATCATAGCCCCTGGCTTCATCGGAATCGATGTCTCCAAAAGGCATCTCGACATCTTCGACCCCACCGCAATGCCGCAGCAACTCGATAACACTGCTGCAGCGCTCGCCGGCCTCATCGAAGGCTGGGCGCAGCGTGACGCCTTCGTGCTGTTCGAGGCAACCGGCCACTACGACCGTGTCCTCAGACAGGCTCTCGCCGCCGCCGGCGTTCGCTTCGCCCGCGTCAATCCCAGCCGAGCCCGCGACTTCGCCCGCGCCGCCGGCTTCCTTGCCAAGACCGACGCCGTCGACGCCCGCATGCTGGCGGTCATGGCCCAATCCCTGTGCCCGCCGCCGCAGGACGACAGGGACGAGGAGCGCGAACGCCTCGCCCTTCTCAGCAAGCGCCGCGACCAGCTCGTCGCCATCCGCCAGCAGGAACGCACCCGCCGCAGCGAATGCTCCGATCCCGTCGCGCTCGACAGCATCGCTGACCACATCGCCTGGCTCGATGCGGCGATCGAAGCCCTCAATGCGAAGATCGCCGCGGCCATTGCCGCCGCCGCCGATCTCGACCGCGACCGCCGCCTGCTTGTCTCCGTCCCCGGCGTCGGCCCGGTCACCGCCACCGTCCTCCTCGCCCTGCTGCCCGAACTCGGCCGGCGTCCGCCCCGCCAACTGACCGCTCTCGCTGGCCTGGCGCCCTTCAACAATGACAGCGGCACCCGTCGCGGCCAGCGCTCTATCCACGGCGGTCGCAAGCGCGTCCGCAACGCCCTCTACGTCGCCGCCTTCAGTGCCGTCCACCACGCTCCACGCTTCATCGCCTTCTACAAACGCCTCATCGACGCCGGAAAACCCGCCAAGGTCGCCATCATTGCCGTTGCCCGCAAACTCCTCACCATCCTCAACGCCGTCATCAGGGATCAACAGCCCTTCCGAGCTTGACCGCAAAACACAGTTGCCGGATCTGCGCCCAATTCTGACCCCTTGGTAGCAGCCGCGAGCGAGCGGCTGCGGATGGATCAGGCGCGGTTTTTGAAGCGCCGGCTTTCGTTGCCGGTCTCGACGATGTCGCAGTGATGAGTGAGGCGATCGAGGAGCGCGGTCGTCATCTTGGCGTCACCGAAAACGCTGGGCCATTCGCCGAAGGCGAGGTTGGTGGTGACGATGACGGAGGACTGCTCGTAGAGCCGGCTGATCAGGTGGAAGAGGAGCTGGCCGCCGGACTGGGCAAAAGGCAGATAGCCGAGCTCGTCGAGGATGATGAAGTTCTTTCGGGACAGGTAGTCGGCCATACGGCCCTGGCGGCCGGCCCGGCCTTCGGCCTCGAGCTTGTTGACGAGGTCGACAACATTGAAGAAGCGGCCACGGGCACCGTCACGGATGCAGGCACGGGCAATGGCGATGGCGAGGTGGGTCTTTCCGGTGCCAGTACCGCCGACCAGGACGACGTTGCGCTGGTGAGCGAGGAACTCGCCGCCGGCGAGGTCGCGGACCAGGGTCTCATTGATTGGGGCGCCGTCGAAGACGAAGTCTTCGAGGTCCTTGGCCAACGGCAGCTTGGCTGTGGTGATCTGGTACTTGATCGAACGGGCCTGCTTCTCGGCGATCTCGGCGGTGAGCAGGTCACCGACGATGCGCTGGGGCTCGTGCTGGCGTTTGACGGCAGTGGCGATGATCTCGTCGAAGGCAGCCTTCATGCCGTAGAGCTTGAGTTCGCCCATGGTGGTCAGGATATCGGAACGCTCCATCAAACGACCCTCTGGAGCCGGTCCATCGGCCTCAGCTCGAAGAGCACCAATGCCGCCGACAATTGGCAGACCCGTGGTGCCGCTTGCGATAGGTGATGTCAGAGGTCCCGCCGAGACCGGACGTGACCGCCGTGGAACTTCACTTCTCAGGTTGATCCTGAGCTGACGTCGGAGGTTGACCGACTCATGGCTGACTCAGCCGGGGGGAGCTGAGCCGGAAGCGACCATCCGCCTTCGCCAGGCGCGAAGGGCGACCGCGCGGCCGCCCTTCGTCAGTTCCGTCTATGTCCGCCGGATTACCTGATGGTCGGCGGCCGCGTCGGCGGGACCAGCAGCTTCAGATTCGGATTGATCTGGAGCGTTGGACCCGGCACCGGCCGCTTCACGCAATGCGGATAGCGGCCATAGGTCCCCTTCGGGCAGACGAGTTTCGGCACCCGGTTGATCGTTGGCCGCTTCACACAATGCGGGTACGTGCCGTAGGTCCCCAGCGGACACACGTTGCGCACGCAGTTCGGGTACGTGCCGTGGGTTCCGCGCGGGCACAGCCTATGGACCGGCGGGGTCCGCGACACGCAATGCGGATAGCGGCCGTAGGTCCCCTTCGGGCACACGTTGGGCTGGCAGTTCGGGTAACGCCCGTGCGTGCCTTGCGGGCAGAGATTGCGCACGCAGTTCGGTGGCGTGCCATGGGTGCCCGTCGGGCACTTGGGCGCGACCCGCAGCGGCGGCGGCGCAGCGGACTTCGGGCCCGAGCAGGCACGCCCGTTCCACGTCTCGCCGTTCGGGCAGCATTCTCCACCCGGCATGCGGCTCTGCACCGGACACACCTGGATCTGCTGCGGCTGCGCGCATTTCGTCGAGGGCACGTGCAGGCTCGCCTGTGCCGTGTCGTTGCCGGCGTTGGTATTCTGCGGCGAGCCGCCAAGCGGCAGGGTGATCGACGCCTGGTTGGTGATGTCGCATGTCTGTCCGTCGTCGGGCACCAGCACGCCGACCACCAGTGGCGGCGTGGTCTGGCCGCTGGCGATGGTCCCGGCCACCGCGCAATCGTAGCCACCGCTGCCGTCAGGCGTGCAGACTGGCGGTGCGAAGATTGGCGAAGGCGGCAGTGGCGTGAACCCGACGAAGTGGTCCTTGATCTTCAAGGCGCCGGAGTAGGCGTCGGGTCCGTTGTTGTGGACGGTGATCGCGAACAGGCACGCCAAGGATTGCCTGCTGACGGCAAGCCCGGCTTGCCCGGACTGTGGCGTCGGCCCGGCATAGGGCCGGCAGGAGAGACCACGCTTGGTGATCGACAGGTCGGACTGCTTGCCGAGAGGCTCGCAGTTCCGTCCCGGTGTCGCCGATTCGACCACGGCGGAGACATCGTCGCCGGGGTTGACGTTCATCGGGGACCCGCCGGGCGCCTGGGTGATCTTTGCTGGTTGCTCACCGTGCATGCCTCGGCCTTGACCTGCGCCGCCTTGGGCACCAGCACGCCGATCACAAGGCCCACGCTGTGGCCTGGATCGAGATGACCGCCGCCGCCGTCGGGCAAAGCCGCCTGCGGCAAGGTGCAGGTGTGCCCCGGTCCGGGATTCGTGCAGCTCCACGGGGCGGGCGCGAAGGCGATCGGGTCCGCGACCGACATCGTATCACCGACGACGATGTCGCCAGTGTACTCTCCGGGGCCGGTATTGGTCACGGTGATCGCGTACAGGCACGCCCAGTTGCTTCCCTGGTCCTTGCAGACCTTCAGGCCACGCTTCTCGATCTTCAGATTGGTCCTGTCGCCACGCGGCGGCTCGCACCGGCGGTTCGGGACCAGCGCGGTGGCATAGGCCGCGTCGTCGGACGGATTAGCGTCGCCCCACCCCGGCGCCCAGTCGAGCTGAGCGACATTGGGCAGGTTGCACAGATTGGCGTCCGCCGGCAGGTCGACGTTGACGTGCAGGTCGACGCTGTCGCCCGGCCATAGCGGCACGGCAGGATAGCTGCACGCATATTGCGACGGGCCGGTAGCACCGCAGGTCCAGGGTGGCGACGGGTTGAAGGTCACCGACGCGCCGGATGGGCTGGTCGGGAACCAGTCGTCGACTGTGATCGGTCCCCAATAGAAGCCGGGGCCGGTGTTGGTGACACGGATCGTGTAGTGGCAGTCGAAGCCCGTGCCGGTCACGTCGCAGGTCTTCGGATCAGCCCGCTTATCGAGCCTCAGGTTGAAGCCGTCTGGCGGCGGCGGGCCGTAGCCCGGCGGCGGGAAGTACGGCGGAATGTAGCCGTAGCCGCCCTGGCAGGGCCGCAGGATCGCGACGTCGCCCATATGGCCCTGGGCCTGGGAATCGGTGAACTGGCCGTCATAGTCGGTGAAGTAGGACTGGAACGGCGGGTCGTTCGCCGGGCGCACGAGCGAGATGTCATTGCCCTGCAGGCCGTCCACATTGGCCGGCCCGCCGGCGGCAAGCTCAGCGGCAAGCGCTGGGTCGTCGCGCAGCGATTCTCCGGTCGTCCACAGATACTGGCCGCAGGAATCCTGGCGCGGCAGGCCCTGGCTATCGAAGGCGTAGGTGAGCGCCACGCCACCGTCGGTGTTCAGCCCGTCGGGGCGGAAGCCGATGGCGTACTGGTCGGGCACTTGGACCCATGTGCTGGGTGTCGAAGGATCGTCAGGCACCTCGCGCGTGTAGCGCACCACCGACGACTTCATCGGATCGGCGAAGACCGAGTAGTCGTAGCTGCCGCGCTGCTCGCCGCGCTGGGCAAGCACCATCCTGCCCTGCCCGTCGAAGAGCATGCTGGTGATCGGGTTGTCGCTGGCCAGACCGGTGACGTCGAGCTCCCAGCGCGCATCGTTGGCGAACGAACCGTCGAGGTTGATGCCGACGGACCAGATCTGCAGCGGCTTGGCGACGGCATAGTAGAGGCGCCCGCCGTGGATGGCCATAGCGCCCACCCGCCGCTCGGGCTGGGTGAAGCCCCAGGTCGCTGGGTTCGTCGAATCGAACGCCGGCGAGGTGATGTCCATCGTGCTGCCGTCGTCGGCGACCGGCGCCAGCCCGTCATTGGGTCGGCCGTTGAGGCCGTGATCGAATGTGTCGATGATCAGGCCGGTCGAATCAAGACGATAGATCAGCCCGGTATCCAGATCGGACACGAAGAACTGCTGACTCACCCGGTCGTAGACGATGTCTCCGAGGCCGGGCCCGGCATTGGCGCCGATGGTGGCGAACAGGGTGATGTCGCCGGACGTGCCGTCGACGCGATAGATGCTGCCCGGCGCGCCGCCCTGGCCCCACTGGCCGTCCATGAATTTGGCATCAGGCTCGCCGTGCGTGATGCGCTCGGGTCGGCCGTCGCCGTCCTTGTCCGGCGCGACGATCTGGATGCCGAAGGCGGATGTGGCGCCGAGATAGATGTCCGGCGCCGGCAGATCGTCGAGGGCGATGGGGAAGACTTCGCCGACCGCGCTGGCCGGCGCCGAAAAGACTGTAGGCGAATTGATCAACTGTCCGCTCGGCGGTCCTGCAGGCTGCGGCCGCTGGATCTGCATCGACGGCCCGTTGACGTCGATGAAGGTCTCATCGATAGGGTTGCCGGATGGAAACGGCGGCGTCGGCGTCGTGATACCGGGAAAGCCGGTCACGATCGTGTCGCCCGGCGCCATGATCGATGATGTCTGGGCGGTGGCCGCATCCGCCAGGCCGCTCAGCATGAGCGCCGCGAACGCAAGTATTGCCACGCATTTCGGGTTTGCTCTGGATCGAGCCGGGTGCAGCAGCATCGAATCCTCCTTCGATGTCTGCGCGATCGCCGCATGCTTCCGCGCCATCGCGCTTCAGCCCCTGCCTCACGGCTCAGGTAACACCGATCGACCCAAACTCCTGTAATGCGCGTCACACCCAGGTGCGAGTTGCACGCTGACCGCGACAAATCCGCTCGCGCGATCCCGACAGCGGACAGCCTTTCCAATTCAACAACGCTATTGCGCAGATTGTCTGCAAATGAACACTCGCCCGGTCGCGATCCTTCGGCGCCGGCAACAGCCGGCAGGCGTGCTTTATGGTGCGTCGGCGGCCTGGAAGCACCAGCTCGCGGACCTGGCCCGCCGGCCGAACGTCGTGGCGAAAGTCTCGGGGCTGGTCACCGAATCTCAGGGGGCGTCGATGGAACGCCGAACTCTTTCGCCCCTACGTCGACCACGCTGCCGCCTGCTTCGGCTGGAATCGCCTGATGTTCGCCAGCGACTGGCCGATCTGCGATCTCGCCGGCGGCTATGGCCGCTGGCTCGACTTCATCCTCGCAATCGCCGACGAACAGAGCAAGGCGGACCGCGCCGCCTTTCTCTCCGGCACCGCCAACGATATATACAAACCGCCTGCTGAGCGCGTACCTAAGTAGTCCACTGGCCGACATCAAATCCGTTTACACGCCTGTGGTTGTATTTCTGCAAAATAGTATTGAAACTGGTATTCGTCCCTCCGCCGAAGCAACCAGCTTGCCTCAGAGAATTTTTGCGAATTGTCATTCTCGCTGCACCAAACCTGATTTTGGCACCCCGGTGCAGGGTATCGGCACGCCCATTAAAGGGCGTGCAATCGTAGGCTATTTGGCTATGCGGGTGGCGCCCCCTCAGCCAAGCTCGCGCCGATCTAGCCTTTCTGTCTGCCGTGTTTCTCCAAAGCTTGGGACTTTGCCGATTTATACCCGAGCTTTGAAATGGCCGAAAATCAACGATCTATAGGACCGATCATTGCCGCGAGTTGGTCCGTCTTGGTGGACCAATCTCCGCCATCCAAAATTCACGTTCGTCCGCTTTGCGCCGATTTCGTTGAAGAAGTGGCCCTGCAGAGCCGGCAGCATGATGAAGTGTGACGGACAGGATGAAGACGAGCCCGCCTCAGGCGGGCATCGGGTGCTGCATCGGGATGAGCTTGGCCAGCTTTCTGACGTTCTGGGCGGTGGCTGCGAAGTGGAACTCATCGCGGGCGCCGTTTGGTCCTCGTAATCGGAGCCGGTCGAGGCGCAGGATGCGCTTGAGGTGGGCGAAGAGCATCTCAATCTTTTTGCGCAGGTTCCGCGATGCTCGACCTGCTTCACTCTTGGCGATGTCGCGGGCCATATCGCGCGCACCTTCATGGATCGACCGAGGCACCCTGCGGGATGGGGTCTTTGGGCAGCAGCGGGCCTTCATGGCACACGTGTCGCAGTCGTGCTTGCTCGCCAGATAGGGAAGTGTCGCTCCGTCATTGATCAGTGTGCCGGTGCAGGTAAGCATCTTGCCTGCCGGGCAGACGTAGACATCGCTGCCATGATCGTAGGTGAAGTCCTCGCGCGCGAACGTCCGGTCGGTTCGCGCCGACTTGTCGAAGACCGGGATGTGCGGCTCGATCCCACGCTCGTGGACCAGCCAGCCGAGCATCTCGGCCGACCCATAGGCGCTGTCGGCGGCGAGCCGCTCGGGATAGAGCCCGAACCGATCCTGCGTGCGTTCGATCATGGTGCGAGCTGCCCCGACCTCCGCTTGCCTGATCGCCCGGCTCGCCTCGACATCGACAATGATCGCGTTGTCGAGATCGATCAGGTAGTTCGTGGCGTAGGCGAAGAAGGCATGCCCCTTCAGGGCCCCCGTCCATTGCACAGCCGGGTCCGAGCGGGAGATGAACTTCGGCCTGGTCTTGCTGGCAGCACCCCACGCCGCTTCATCGAGCGTATCGAGATATTCCCGGACCGATCGGCGCGTGCGCGCCATCGCTTCCCAGTCGACGTCTTCCGACCCTTCCGCAGAACGCTGCTTGTTGGCATCGGCCTTGATCAGGCTGGCGTCGACTGCGAACCCATCCCCGCCGACTAGCCCTTCCGCCATGCAGCGCCGGACGACCGTCTCAAAAACCTTGCGCAGCAAGTCGCTGTCACGGATGCGGCCGTGCCGGTTCTTGGAGAAGGTCGAATGGTCCGGCACCTCGCCATCGAGGCCAAGCCGGCAGAACCAGCGGTAGGCTAAGTTCAGGTGCACCTCCTCGCAAATCCGCCGCTCAGAACGGATGCCGAAGCAATAGCCGACAATCAGCATCCGAATCATCAGCTGGGGTCTACCGAGGGGCGCCCTGTCGAGCTGTAGAATGGCGCCAGCTCCCGCCGTACCTCGGACAAATCGACGAAGCGCTCGATCGATCTCAGGAGATGATCTCCAGGCACATGCGCATCGAGCGAAAACTCATAGAACAGCGCACATTGCTCGACTTGCCGCGGTCCCATCATCGACTCAGCTCCTGCTCTCCAGCAGCACTGAATCAGCGAGACTCAGCCACTTCAACCACCGCCTTTTTCAACAAAATCCGCCAATAGCGGACGAGACCGATCGCATCTGACCAGCTCGCGTTATGTGAGGCCGATGGACTTGAAAAACCCGGCGAGGTCTCCTCGTCGGAGGAGCGGCTTGAGGATGTTGTGTTCCGCGAGATTGGGGACCGGCATGAGGGTCAGGTCGACCAGGCGCGCCAGACCGCGAGCTTTGATCGCGTCGCCGCTATGGTTTTCTGCGAAAGCAGCAATCGTTCGTACTGGATCGGTGACGCAGTTTCGAAGAGCGCGCTCCAAGTCCAGGGAGCCCGGCGTCTTCCCGCGTGGTCCAGACGCGGGTGGTCCCCCGCAAATGGACACGGACCGTTGCGCTCCAAGGAGCGTACCGGTCAATAAGGCCGGGGCTCCGCCGCCACTGGTGCCAAAGCATCGGATTCCCGCATAGCCGTCCGTGCTAAAATCCACCCGCAAACGATCAATCGCAGCAGTGAGCGGACTTGCATATCCCGGAACACCCTCGGTGAAGCCAACAGCCTTCGCATCACGAATCACGAGCACATCGTGCGTGATCTCCGAAAAATATTGAAGCACCAGTGAGGTCGGAGCACTGAGGTCATACGTCCCTGTGCAAAAAGCGATGATAAGGGTTTTGCTCTTGTTCGGGCTACCACCGGTGTAGAACGACAGGCCACCTGGAATCAAATGATGGTCAAACCGCGCAAGCCGGGGATTGTCCTGCGTCAGATCGGCATAAAGCCTCGAAAGCCAGTCTTTGAACGGCTCGTAAGTGACTGCGCTGTCGTCCACAAGTGCGGCAATTTCGAGTGGTGCGGCATAACGGATCAACTTGAGAGCGATGTCATAGTAGTCTTTCTCGCTTCGGGCCTTGGAAATCGCGTCAAGAGTCGAAAGCACATCAAGCATGGCTTCAACTTTCATAAGCGGTATCCAGACGCAAACTGGATCGCGAGGCGCATCGGTTGTCTGGCCCGCGAACGATTTCGGAAGAAAGAAAGGCCTCGGTTCCTCGTCGGTGGGCGGGTCCGGCGTTGCGCTCTGGCGCGTCTGGAGAGTTTACCATGTGTTGAGCGAGGCCAACTACGGCTCCGCGCAACACACCGGGCGCATATCAACAATTGAAACAGGTTTCCTTGACGGCGGTCAACATGTACTATCTTCCATTGGGCGTCTGGCGATCCTGCAAGATCTAGTGGAGGAGATAGAATGGGCAAATCCGTACCCAGGATTGGTCTGCTGGCATTGGTCGTTTCCTTGGCTTCGGCGCTATCGGCACACGCTTTCGATACGAAACAGATCACGCTGAAGGTCGGGTACGGCGCGGGTGGCACCTACGACGTGTCATCCCGCCTGATCGCCCAGTATCTCGGGAAGTTTCTTCCCGGCAACCCGGAAATCATCGTTCAGAACGTTCCCGGCGGAGGCAGTCTCAAGCTTGCCAAGCTGATGATGGGCGACGAGCCGGCCGACGGCAGCGTCATAGCATCCATCAGCCAGAACATTGCGTTTGCCAAGGTGCTGAACCCCAACAATGTCGATTTTGATCCGTCGACAATCGTATGGCTTGGCGCGCTCTCAAGCGAGCCCGGTTATTGTGCAACCAGCAAGGCTTCCGGCATCGACACGATGGAGAAGTTCCTCAACAGCGACTTCCACATCGGGGCGTCGTCGAAGAACAGCCAGACTTACCAACTCGCAGCCATTGTCAAGAACGGCCTCAAGGCCAAGTTCGATATCGTGACTGGTTTCTCCGGAGTAGCAGAGATCGAGCTTGCGATGGCGAGGGGTGAGATCGCTGGTCACTGCTCGGCATCAATTACCGATCTGAAAAGGCGCAACATGCTGGATGGCGTCAACATAATCGGGCGTCTTGGTTCCAATACGCCCCCGGAGGCAGCCGATGTTCCCCGGTTTTCGGCCATGATAAAGGATCCTGTCACCCGCAAAGCCGCCGAGTTCGTTGAGGCGGCGCGCGACATCGGTTATCCGCTGATGGTTCCGCCGAAGACGCCAGAGGAGACTGTCGATATTCTTCGCAAGGCCTACAGCGCGATGACTGCGGATCCGGACTTCGTCGCCGCCGCCAATGCCTTGGGCGAGTTTTCCCTGTCGCCGACCGGCGGCGCTGAAATGACCGAAATTGTGAAGGAGCAACTGAACGCCAGCGACGCCGTTCTGGCAGCCGCGCAAGCGATCGCGAAATAGAAGGCCACGGTCGGAAACAGGCGTGCACGAGTTCGTCACTGCGCTCGTCGAGGTCGGGCAACCCTTCCATCTCCTGATGGTGACGTGCGGGGTGCTCTCCGGCCTGATTGTAGGCGTGATCCCCGGGATCGGTGGCATCTTTGGCATGGCGCTGCTGATCCCGCTGACCTACCACCTAGATCCCTACGCGGCGTTTGCCCTGCTGCTTGGCATGGGCTCGGTGACGACAACCTCCGACACGATCCCGGCGGTTCTTTTCGGCCTTCCTGGGACTGTCGGCGCGGCCGCGACGGTCCTCGACGGGCACGCCATGGCCAAGAAGGGCGAAGCGGCACGGGCTCTGGGGGCCGCCTACTCGGCGTCTCTGATCGGTGGTGTATTTGGCGCCCTCGTGCTGGCCGCAACGATACCGGTCATGCGGCCGTTGGTCCTCCTTCTGAAGACGCCAGACTTCTTCGCCATCAGCGCATTTGGCCTTTCGATCGTTGCCATGATCGCGGGCAGCCAACCGGCGAAGGGCTTTGCCGCAGCGATGCTGGGGCTACTCCTGTCCTTCGTCGGCATCGGCGATCAGACCGGCTTCGACCGGTGGACCTTTGGGCAGGTCTATTTCTGGCAGGGACTGCCGATTGTTGTTGTCTTTCTTGGCCTGTTCGGCTTGCCTGAGTTGGGGGCGCTTCTCGTCCGCGGCTCCGTGCAAGGCAATTCTACGCCACCGAGCGTATCGGGCATGTGGCACGGCATGACCGACACCTTGCGGCAACTGCCACTGGTACTGCGCTGCAGTTCGATGGGCGCATTTCTCGGCGCTGTTCCGGGCGTCGGCGTGGCCGTTGTCGACTGGATCGCATACGGTCACGCCGCGCGCCGTCCCGGCGGCGGACCGCCCTTTGGTCAGGGCAATGTTCGCGGCGTCATCGCTCCGGAGAGTGCCAACAACGCCAAAGAAGGCGGCTCGCTCATCCCGACGATCGCTTTCGGCGTTCCCGGCTCGGCATCGATGGCGCTGCTGCTCGGCGCTTTCGTCATCCAGGGCCTCGTCCCTGGTCCCGACATGCTCGGCAAGAACGCTTCAATCACCATCGCCATGGTGTTCACCATTGCAGTCGCCAACGTTCTCGGCGCAGCCATCTGCCTTGTTCTGACGCGGCCGCTGGCCGGGGTTGCGCGCGTGCCCGCCGGCATAGTGGTGCCGGTGGTCGTGACGTTCATCGTCGTCGGCTCTTTCCAAAACAACATGAGTGCCTTCGATTTTGTCGTGCTGATCACACTCGGAGTGCTCGGCATGGCGATGAAGGAGCTTAACTGGCCGCGCGCGGCTTTTGCCCTTGGGTTCGTGCTCGGGCCGAGCCTGGAGAAGTACTTTTTCCTTTCCTATCAAATCGCCGGTTGGAGCTGGCTGGCTCGTCCGCTGGTCATTACGATCCTCGGCGTCGGCTTGATCAACATGCTGCGGCAGGTGAGCCATTGGCGACGCGCACGCGGGCAATCGATGGTGCAGCCGAAGCCGCTACCCGATGCGCTCTTTGCCGGAGCGGTCGCGGTCGTTGCCATGGCTGCCCTTGTGACGGCCACGCAGTTTCCGACCGGTGCCGGTTTGTTCCCGTCGATCGCGGCTGGCTTGTTGGCCCTCTTCTGCCTGTTCATCGTAGTCCGCAGCGGCTGGTGCATCTGGCACCCGGAAGTCAGTACCACTCCCCGCGGCGTGGCTGTCGTGCCGCCCGGTGAATGGACACCGTCGTCCGTGCCCGTCTTCCGCGCCTACGCAATAATTGTCGCTGCCTGTGTCGCGCTCGCTTTTGCCATCCTCGGCGGTGGGCACATTGTCGGAAGCGTCGTCTTCCTGATAGCCGCCCTGGTCGTTGCGGGCGAGCGACGTCCGGCCACGACCCTGGCGGTCGCCGCCGGCGTCGCGTTGGTGATCGCGGGGGTCTTTGACGTGCTGGTGTCACAGCCGTGGCCGCGGCCATGGCTGGGGGCACTAACCGGTTTCGCTTGGCTCTGAGCGCGGCGAAAGCGTCGCGGCGAGCCGGCGCCGCATGAGCTTCCCGTGTTCGTTGTAGGGAAGCGATGGAACCAGTCTGACTTCGCGTGGCCTTCGGTCGGGCGCAATGGCTAAACGCATGAAATGCTTGAATTCGTCGACCGTTGCGCCGTCGGTGACGATGAATGCCGCGATCTCCTGACCCATCGTGTCATCCGGAAAGCCGACCACCGCGACTTCGACGACGCGCGGATGGCGGGCAATCAGCTTCTCAAGTTCCTGCGGCGCCACGTTGACGCCGCCCCGGACAATGACGTCCGCCTGCCGGTCGACGAGCGTTAGAAACGATTCGCTGTCGAGGAAACCGAGGTCACCCGGGATACCCCAGCCATCGCCCATGGTTCCCTGGTCGACGGTGGTCTGTCCTCCGAGTGTCACGACCATCGGTGCGACGCTGGGTGTCCACGCCTTTATCCGGCCGGTCTCGCCCGGTGGCAGGGTCGCTCCATCGTCGTCAATGACCGCGATCCGTACACCCGGGGCAGTCTGTCCGGTCGTCTCCGGCTTCCTGAGGACGTCGGGCCCAGACAGGATCGCGATCATCCCTGTGAGGCTGGAGGCATATGCCATCCTGTAGCCCGGGCTCAGGTTCAGATACGCGGCCACCTTGTCGTCGGCCCGGGCAGGACCGCCAAAACTGGCGAGAACGGTGAGCTTTGCAAAGAGCGGCTCCTGCCTCGTACCGGCCTCGCGGACAAGGCGGGCAATAACCGGCGGCGGCAGCGCCGTCCCGGACGCGCCGAACCCGAGCAGCTCCTCTGCCAGCTCGGACGGTGAAAACAGCGGAGGCACCAGACGGACCGTCCCGCCACGCATCAGGTAACCGAAAATCTGATGGCGGGTCGCCGAATAGGTCAACGCCATCGGCGTCAGGAAGCGCATCGCACCGGAGTCGATGAAGATCCGTCGTTCCGCAATGCGCGCCGCGAGCACATCGTACGTCTGGACGTAGGCTTTTGGCATGCCGGTGGTACCGGACGTGGTGAGAAGAAACGCGGGGTGTCGATCGTCGCTCGGTGGCGGAAGATCCCCGGGGGGACCCGACACACGCCATTCGCGGGCGAATACGGCGCTCGGATAGGTACTGTCTCCGGGCACAAGCGCGCTCTCGAAGACGATCGCCAGATTGAAATCACGCGCCAAGGATTGCCGCCGGTCTCGCGGCGTCCGGAAATCGATCATTGCGGCGGTCGCCGACAATCGCCAGCAAGCTAAGATGCCGAGGAGACCTTCGACCGAATCCTGCAAAGCCAGACCAACAAGACTGCCGGCGGTCACGCCTGTTGCGCGGAAATTGGCCGCGACGAACGCAACCTCCTGGAGCAGGCGGCTATAGGTGATTGTTTCACGGTCGGTCACGATCGCAACGCGATCACCGTGAACCCGACACGCCGCAAAGAAGTCGCGTCCGAAACCCACTTGTTACCTGCCTGGTGCAGCGAAAAACATGACCTTGCGGTGCCCAGAACCTAGAGAGACTGATCCTCGGGCAGTCTGCTCATGACCACTCGAGCAAGGGCCCTCGGTGTCGGCGCATCGAGCAAGACTGCTGTCTTCAGGCGAACACCGAACGCGCTTGAGACCGCCGTCATCAGGCTCTCGGCATTCATTAAATCACCACCCGTGAAAATGAAATGCGTATCCAGGCCAACTTCGGGCACGTCCAGCTCTTGTGCAAACAGATGCGCGATCTCGTTGGCAATCTCATCTTCCGAAGGCACGACGGTCACCCCAGTGATACCAAGAAGCAAATTACTTTTGACAACCAACAGGCACAATCCTCACACCGTATGATTGAAGATCGGGGACGCATGTCTCCATCAGATTTCCGGGGGTGCTTGGTTGCGTCGGGTAACCCTGTAGCGAAGTCCATATCCATAAGACAAGTCCCCACGGCTCGTCGTGGTCGTGTCGGCGCCAACTTTGACAGTCCCATGATGGCAACGAAAGGCAGAATTGGGAGAGCCCGGCTGCCGCACGGCTAAGCATTGGTCTGATTGCTGGTCCCGGGCAGCCTATTGGATCGTTGATGTCCGCTAATGGGATGGTCCGGCCGTGCTCCTGCCCCGCCAGCGATGGAAGCTGGGAAGGGGGCGCGAAAGACAAGGAGCACGCCATGCCCGAGAAGCTCAACGCCACGGTCGCCGCAGTCGGCATCGATATCGGCAAGTACTCATTCCACGTCGTCGGCCTCGATCAGCGCGGTGCAATCGTGCTGCGTCAGAAGTGGTCACGCAGCCAATTGGGATCGCGGTTTGCCAACATGCCGCCGTGCTTGGTCGGCATGGAGGCTTGCGGCGGCGCGCATCATCTCAGTCGCCGGCTGAAGGCGCTTGGTCACGATGCCCGGCTGATGCCGGCGAAGTACGTCCGCCCCTATTCGAAGGGCCAGAAGAACGACTTTCGTGATGCTGAGGCGATCGCCGAGGCGGTGCAACGGCCAACGATGAAGTTCGTCGCCACCAAGACTGCCGATCAGCTCGACCTGCAGGCGCAGCACCGTGTGCGTGAGCGACTGGTCAGCCGGCGCACGGGGGTCATCAATCAGATCCGCGCCTTCCTGCTGGAGCGCGGCATCGCCGTGCGGCAGGGACAGCGCTTCTTGCGTGCTGAGTTGCCGGGCCTCCTGGCCTCGCCTCCCGAGGTGCTGTCCTCGCGCATGGTGCACGTCATCGAGGACCTGGCCGGCGATTGGCGCCGGCTCGATGAGCGCATCGAGGGGCTGTCGGCAGATATCAAAGTTCTGGCCGAGGAGGACTCCGGCTGCGAGCGACTGATGACGGTGCCTGGCATCGGACCGATCATCTCCAGTGCTATGGTGGCGGCGATCGGCAGTGGAGATGCGTTCACCAAAGGCCGCGACTTCGCCGCCTGGCTGGGCCTCGTTCCCAGGCAGATCTCAACCGGGGACCGTACGATCCTGGGCAAGATATCCAAGCGCGGCAATCGCTACCTGCGCGTCCTCTTCGTGCAGGCGGCGTGGGTCGTGCTGATCAAGCCCAAGAGCTGGGAGCGCTATGGGCTCAAGCCCTGGATCGAGGCCGCCAAGAGGCGGCTGCACCACAACGTGCTGGCGGTTGCCCTCGCCAACAAGCTCGCCCGCATCGCCTGGAGCGTTCTGGCCCGTGGCCGGGACTTCGAGACGACGACGATCGCTCACGCGACCGCCCAAACTGTCTGATCGTCGAGCCCGAGATCAGGAACACGCGATGATGTAGCCCAATAACCTACCCGCCGAGGTCTGCGAGAGAACGAGACGAGATGGAGGTTCGGTCTTCCCGGCGCATGCGAACACTGGTGACCCAAATGGCCCAGTCGAGGTCTGTCCGCTAATGAGATCGCTCGCGCGCTGATATCCATGATGGCCCGGAGCCCAACACGCTCCAATTAAAGGCCGGATACATTGATGCAAGACCGCTCATCGCCACCGCGGCTAACTCTCTTGCGACGCACGGCCGGACCATACATTGGGTCATAAGCAGACTTGCGTCCCTCTTTATCCTAGGAACCCGGCTCTCTGCCGCCACCATTCGATCGCGAAGGGTGCGAACAGCTGATCGAGGGTCATCGTCTCCGGCTCAGTCCCGTCGAGGATGGCTTCGATCAGGTCGGGAGCGAGCAGCATGAGGCGTATGATTTTACCGACGCGCGAGCGATCGACACCTTCGGTGGCAGCGAGTTCATTGAGGGAGTTGTGGGTGCCGTTGTCGACCAGGCGCTGCCAGCGGTAGGCTCGGGCAAGCGGCGCGAGCAGCGGATCTTTGTCAGTCCGTTTGGAAGGTTGCGCCGCATCTGTCAATCAGCGTCCAAAATTGAGCCCGGATCGGCGTGCAATTCTGGCTCTGACGCAGTTTCGGTGAAGGTCATGATGCGCCGGCGGCGATCACGCGGGCCTGTAGCAGGTCAAGCTTGCCACGGCCGTACATCTGACGCTTCACGACCTTCAGCTTATTGATCTGGCCTTCTGCCTGAGCGTTGGACCAGGCTGTGGCGATGGCAGCACGGACGGCAAGGTGGTCACGCGCCAGGCCGCGTGCGAATAGCGCCAGCAGTGTATGAGCAGCCTTCTCCAGCCACTCCTCCAACGCCTCCTCATTCTTGCGGCGGATCAGGGTGTGGAAGGCGTCGACGATGTCGCGTGCCTGAACAAGCATGGGCACGGCCATCTCGATCGCCGCTACCGTCACCGTCTGTGCTCGGGAGAGGTCGTGGCGCGCCGTGGTCATCAGGCGGGCGACGGTGCGGGCGGAGGGGACGCGCTTGAGAGCCTCGAGGTTGACCTCGTCAGCCTGCCGTTGACGCGTTGCCCACTCCGTGACCACCCGCAGCGAGCCTCGGAAGCCCAGTCCCCGTAACTCGCGCCAGAGCGCCGCGCCGTTGCGGTCGCGGGCGTCCCAGCGAGCATCGAGCCAGGGCAGGTGTGCCTCCAGCGAGCTCTCCCGCGTGCGGAACACGTCTGAGCGCTGGCCGCGCAGCACCCGCCGGACCATCCCGCGGCTGTGACCCGTGCGGCGGACGATCTCCTTGATGCATACGCCCTTCCCGTGCAGCGCCAGCACGGCGGCGTTGACGTCTTCCCGCCGCAGATAGCCCTCGTACTGGAGCCGTTCCGCCGCGGTCAGCAGCCGAGGGTCGACCGTCGCTGCACCCAGCGCCGCCCGGATCTGACGCATGGACGCGCGCGTCGCGGCCAGGAACGCTTGGCTGGCGTTCTGCATCAAATGCCAACGGTCGGCAACCTGCATGGCGCCGGGCAAGGCCTGCGCTGCAGCAAGCGCGTACGCACCGCCGCAATCTCGGGTCACGACCTCGATCTGAGGCTGAGCCTCGAGCCAAGCCCGCGCCGTCGCCGGCTCCCGATCCGGCAGGAGCGCTATGGTCCGCCGTCGTTCCAGATCGCGGATCAGCGTGCCATAGCGGTGATTGCGCCTCCAAGCCCAGTCGTCGATTCCCACCGCCCGAGGTAATGAAAACGCTGGCGCCCCGCGCCCCTTCGGACGACCCGCAGGAGGGTGTCGTTGCTCACGGGCAGCATCAGCCGTCGTGCAAAGTTGGCTGCGGGTCGTCCGCCCAACGCCAAGCCGAGATGATGCACGAGTTCATCCAGGCGAGCCGTCCGTCGTCCCCGCGGTGCCGCCGATGCGAGCCGTTCGGCGAATATGCGCCGAGCACAGGTCGCGCGATCACAGCGGAAGCGGCGCACTACGAGCCTCAGCCGCACCGCGCGGCCGCCCAGCGGCAGATCTGCTAGCGTCCGAACATACCGGCTATGCACCCGGACGGCGGCCGCGCCGCATTCTGGGCACGCAGCCTGAACCGTTCCCGACCGCACCGTGATGACGGTTGTCGCCCTCTCGACGACGACATCCTCCATCACCAATCCTGCGGGAATAAGAGCTGAGGGGCTTAGCTGTCAACGCCAGAGCAAAATCCGGCCATTGGGCGGCGCAAAAGTCGGCCACTTTGGCGATGTGAGTAGCGGTTCCCCGTCGGGGCCATTCCACAGATGACTGGATTATTCGGCAGCGTTTTTGCGGGAACGGCTCTGGCCGAGCCTGCAGCTGTCGCCGTTCATCTCGAGGATGTTGACGTGGTGGGTCAGCCTGTCGAGGAGCGCGCCGGTGAGGCGCTCGGATCCGAAGATCTCGGTCCATTCGTCGAATGGCAAATTGCTGGTAATCAGGATCGCTCCTTGGTCGTAGCGCTGCGAGATCATCTCGAAGAGCAATTCAGCTCCGGTCTTTGAGAGCGGCACGAAGCCGAGTTCATCGATGATCAGCAGCTTGCGCCTGACGAGTTGCTTCTGGAGCCGCAGAAGCCGCCGCTCGTCGCGGGCTTCCATCAATTCGTGGACGAGGGCTGCGGCGGTGGTGAAGCCGACAGCGAGCCCTTTCTGGCAAGCGGCCAGGCCAAGCCCCAGGGCGACATGGGTCTTGCCGGTACCTGAGGGACCAAGGGCGATGACGTTCTCGCGCCGCTCGATCCACTCACACCGCGCCATCTCAAGCACCCGCATCTTGTTCAGCGACGGGATCGCCTTGAAGTCAAAGCTGTCGATGCTTTTGACCGCCGGGAACTTGGCCGCCTTGATCCGCCGCTCGATCATCCGCCGTTCGCGATCGACCAGCTCCAGTTCGACCAGCCGGGCAAGGAACTGCACGTGATCCAGCCCCTCGGCCGCGCATTGCCGGGCGAGCTTGCTGTATTCCCTCAGGAAGGTCGGCAGCTTAAGCGTCTTGAGGTGATGGTCGAGAAGAAGTTGCGGCGTCTCGCTCATGACGCGCCACCTGCCATCAGGCACATATGGCTGGCCGCCGAGGTGGCGGCGACAGTGGCTCGGGGCAGATAGGGATAAACGTCAAGGTCAAGCCTGGGTGGCCGCTTCTCAACCTGACACAGGACCAGATGCTTCACCGCATCGAAGCCGATCGCACCCATGCGCAGCGCATTCTTGATCGCGACATGCAGGTCGTCCAGATCGAAATTCTCCAGCAGCCGAAGGACCTGCACATACTCCCGGCGGCCCGCCTTGATCATCCGGGCCTCCATCAGGCGGCGCAGCGTCTGGAACTCGGGCGGCAGGTCCCATTCCGCCAGCGGCGCTGCCTGATCGAGGGCGTTGATCTTCTTCTCCAGCAGAGACAGCTAATGCACCGGGTCGAAGACCATGTCCTCCCGCTCATAGCAGCCGGGATGGCGGGCGATGATCTCTCCGCCACAGCCGATGACAACCCGATCGACATAACCGCGCACCCAGACATCGCGGTGGCCATAGGCAACTGGCACGGAGTAATCGTTGGTCTTGTAGCGCACCAGCGCCTGGGAACTGACCCGCCCGGTTGCCTGGTCGCAGGCATCGAAGGGGGCGGCCGGAAGTTCGGCCATGGCTTCGAGATCGCGCTCAAGCCGCTGTCCGATCGTCTCCTCATGACCACGCAGGATGTCGGTCTGGCGCTTGCGGCATTGCTCTTCAAGCCAGAGATTGAACGCATCCCACGTCGGGAAGCTCGGGATAGGCACCATGAAGTTGCGCCGCGCGTAACCGACCAGCCCTTCGACGCCGCCCTTGTCATTGTCCTTGCCCGGACGGCCATAGCGATCGCGGATCAGGTAATGCGACAGGAACCCGCTGAACAGCCGGGCCCGTTTGCGTGTCCCGCCCGGCAGGATGCGGGCCACCAGGCATTTGTCGTTGTCGTAGAGCACCGACACTGGCGCCCGGCCGAAGAAGGCAAAAGCGTGAACGTGGCCGTCGACCCAGGCTTCCGACGTCGCTGCCGGATAGGCCCGGATGTAACAGGCATCGCTGTGCGGCCGATCGAACGCGAAGAAGTGCGCCTTCTGCTCGACACCTCCGATGACCACCAGCGCTTCGCCAAAGTCAGCCTGGGCATGCCCGGGCTGATGGGCCAGCGGCACGAACATCTCCCGTCCACGCCGCTCATGCTCGCGCATGTAATCCTTGACGATCGTATAGCCGCCGGTAAATCTGTGCTCCTCCCGCAGCCGTTCTAGCACCCGTTTGGCCGTGTGACGCTGTTTGCGGTTCCGACCCTGATCCTCGCGCAGCCACCCGTCGATGATCTCGATGAACCCGTCCAGCTTCGGACGCCTGATCGGTGCCGTTCGCCGATACCCTGGCGGAACCGAAAAGCTCATGATCTTCTTCACGCTGTCGCGCGAAATCCCAAAGTAACGCGCTGCCGCGCGCCCGCTCATGCCGTCCCGACAGGCGAGCCGGACCTTCCGATACAAATCCACGGTGAAAATACTCCCGCCCTCCCTGTCGCCAGAAAGGGCCAAAGTCGCCGACTTCTACGCCGCCCGCAGCGGGATCATCCCGCCGCTACCCGTGGAAGACTTTTGCACCGCCGTTCTCAAATGACGCGGTAAAGATGCTGGACCTGTCCGCGCACGTCGGTAGCGTCGTGATGCTTGACGCGATCGGTTCCGACCGGCTTTACGCCGCAAAGTTGGTATCCGTTGCTTATCCGCTGCTCACCGCGCTGTATCTGAGTATGTACATGCAGCCGTTTCCGAATGGTGCAGCCCCGCAGTGAGGAGTGCCAAGGTCCATATGAAGTGACGAAGGCCAGTCTAGGCACCCTGGATCACCGAATGGCTGATGAACAGGAACCGTTGCTCCGGCAATGGCTTTATCTGATTGCATTACTAGTTCTTTTCCTGGTCCTGTTCGGTGCATTGTCCCGCCTTGACCATTCCGGACCGCTGGTCGGGACTTTCGCTCCTATCAGCAGCTTCCTGCCGCCGCTCTCGACACACGATTGGCAGATGCTTTTCGAGCGGTTCCGACAAATTCCGGGCTTTAGCGTCGACGAGGACGCCGGCATGACCTTCATTCAATTCGAACATGCTTACCTGTTGGAGTGGGCGCGTCTGCTCGCCGAGCATGTGATCGATATTGTTCTGGTGATCGGGTTAGCCGTCCTGATCACACGCAGTCACGGAGCGCAGCAAATTGGACGTGGGTTCTGGGTCTTGATTCTTCTTGGTGCGTTTCACGCACTTCTGGGATGGTGGCTGGGTTGGTCCGGGCTTAGCCACCGCAAAGATCTGGGGCAATTCGTCGTCGCCGCGAGGCTAGCCTCGGCTTGCCTCCTGTTTGCGTGGAGCATCTGGCTTGCCAGGAGCACCACGGCGGGGCGGCGGCGGCGACTGCCCGCGTCTGCTCGCTGGCTCTGGGCTGTTGCCGGCCTCGCTGCCCTCGTCTTCGTTCAGGTGATTGGTGGCGCGTTCGTCGCGGGCCTTCGAGCCGGCACTGTCTTCAACACCTGGCCGCTGATGGATGGCGCGTTGGTTCCCGAGGGTCTTTGGTTCTTTTCACCGTGGTGGAAGAACCTGGTTGAGAATGCACTGAGCGTGCAATTCGCGCATAGGCTGCTTGGCTACGTGATTCTGCTGTATGCAGCTGGCCTCGTGATCGTCAGTCGCCATCCGTCGTTCGCTCAAAGCGACATACGACGCGCGGCAGCATGGACAGCCGCCCTTGTGCTGGCGCAAGCTTGTCTCGGCGTCGCAACAATCCTGTCGGCGGCTATGCTTCCTCTGGCCGTTTGCCACCTGGTGATCTCATTCGCCATGGTCGGGTTGTTGATTGCGCATCTCGCTGACCTGTCGATAGCCACCTCACACGCTGCTGCACCAGAACCCGCGCTAAACGCCGCAGAGTGAAGTTCGAATGTGCGGCCAGGGATTTCCCGTGAGCGATGAGTATCGCATGCTCCACAATCCCTACCTGGTTCTTGAATTTAGCAAGGCTTTCCGGGGCGTTGCGCAGCGGTCCCGACCGCGGTGTTTTTGGCGGCTCGAGCCTGCTCGGCGGTGACGTAGCCGTCCTCGGCCATCAGGTCGAGGACGTGATTGCGTCGTTCTTTCGAAAGCAGGGGAAAGTGCCGCGGATTGTAGGCGCTCGGTGCCTGCGGCAGGCCGGCAATCAGGGCAGCCTGCGCAAGCGTCAGCTTGCCGACGGGCTCGTCAAAATAGTCCTTCGCGGCTTCTGCGACGCCCCAGCTGCGGCAGCCGAGATAGGTCGTATTGACGTAGAGCTCCAGGATTCGGTCCTTGGACAGGACGCGTTCGACCCGCAGTGCCAGCAGGATCTCCTCGATCTTTCGTCGCAGCGTCGGCTTGTCAGAGAGCAGAAAGTGCCTGACGACCTGCTGGGTGATCGTCGATGCACCGATCGGCCTTTGACCGGATGCGACTCTGAAGACGTCGACGAACATTGCGCGCACGATGGCCACGACGTCGATGCCAGGATGGGAGAAGAAGTTGCGATCCTCGGCCGACAGAAAGGCGTGAATGAGCACGGGCGGCAGGTCGCCGATCGCGACGAACGGTTGGCCTGCAGGCGGATGGTATTCGGTTATCTTGCGATCATCGGGAAGGTTGCGACCGTAATACCAGGCAACGGCCGAAACGGAGCCGACCACGACCACGACTGAAACAACCAGGAATTTGAGGGCGATCCCGATCCAACGAGCCAAGGCCAACGTGTGCGCGTCCGGGATCGTGGACATGTCACCGCCTGTTCGCGACGTTGTGGCGTCCTGACCTCTCATCGCAAGTCGATCGCACAGTCATGGTTGCCGGGCTCGGGAACACGCTAGAACCGTTCTCCTGGATATGCGCCCCACAACCACACTTCCCTTATGAAGCCATTGATGGAGCGAACGCTCGATCGGCACCACTTCGCGTCGCAGCCCGCGAGTTGGACCTTCACGCCGGGCTTCAGCCACGCAAGAACGCGGCCCTTTGCGCTTGGCCGATCACGAAGCGATACGTTGGGTCCGTGACTCCACGGAGTCACCAGCGCGGTTCGGCGACGTTGTGACAGGAGCGCTTCGAGCATCCAGCCGGTGTTTCCCTGCCAGTCGCGGACCCGGCGCCAGTTGCCATACTGCTCGAAGACCTCCACCGGTTCCCAGCGCCTGACATAGGTCCACTTGACGGCGTAGTCGGTGCCAGGACCGCGACGCACATTGGCCGGTTTTGCTCTCACCGAGACGAAGTGCGGCGTGAAACGGCTCTTGGCCGCCGCTGCATGCCCGGTCATCGAGACGAGGCCGACGAAGGCGGACAACAAGACGGCAATCCGACCCGTTGGTGAAATCCGCTGCAAGGAAAGGAAGCCGGCGACGAGCGTCACGCGGCTCGCCCTTTCGGGTGAAAGCAAATCGTTGTCCCGATCAATCTGATCTTCATTGCCGTTCTCGGCGAGCGCCGGCCACGCGGGTCAACGATCCACGCTTCATATGCGGGCGCCACATGCGGCGGACGTTCGGATAGCGACGTGCCTTTTCAAGCCGGCAAGGGGTTGCCGCATGCGGCGCCCGCACTCACTTCACCACCTCGATGCGGCTATTTCGTCCAACGCGCGATCACGGTCCCCGCGTGATTGAGCACGTCGAACTGCTTGCCGTTCGGCTGAACCGTATAGCAGTGCTCAGTCTTGCTGCCCCACTTCGAGCAGTATCCGTCCTTCGAGACCTTCCACGTTCCGGTCTGCACGGACTTGTCGTTCAGCATCGTCATTGTGGCGGTGCCGTCAGTACCCAGCGTCAGGCTGTACCGTCTGCCCCCCGGCATTGCCACGCCGTGAATGGGCGATCCCGTCCCAAACGTCGTTTTGATCTGGTCCGGCGTCAGCGGCGTGGCGGCCATGACGGGCAAGCTCGTCACGGCAACCATGGCAAGCGCTGAGATCAGCAAGAAACGGTGCTTCATCGTGGTCGTCCTTCGGTTACGCGCCCCGAATTCCAGCCGCCCCATCCCGGCGATGACATCGCTCGCCGACGATGCAAGCTACTCCATCGATCAACTTCCTCACACGCCAAAATGAGGAGTGAATTAGGGTGCCGTCGCGCTGCTCCCCCGCCTTGCCGCCCATCGTGTTGGAAGGTTGCGATCAAGGATCTACCCGCGCTGGGCGCGGGAAGCCCGGAATGCGGGCGAACAGCCAGGCGAGAGGCTGGTTGACCCAAGCCAGGGTAACGAAATCCTCGTGGTCGGCTCCATCTACTGAAAGGAACGAGACCGATCCTGGAACCAGAGTGCGAGGCAGCCACTCGGCATAATCAACATCTTCGTTCGCCAGCCCCGCTTTGATCGCAGCGTTGCCGGCGGCCGATGACTCGGTGTAGGCGCTGAAGAAGAACGCGTGCTGCCGGTTGCGCGCCACCCAGTCGACGAATGTGTCGGTCTGGCCGAAGGCGGCGTCGAGCAGGACCACACCCTTGACGCGATTGCCGGCGCCACCCACCGCCAGCGCAAACGCCGCCGGATCGTATCCGCCGCTATAGGCGACGATCACGACGGGCAGTTTGTCGAATAGTGCGCGCGCCGCCGGCGCGTCCTTGTAGAAGTCGGCAAGGTGTGCCGCGGCCTCACGGAGGAATCGCGCAAACGTTCCCCGCGTCCAGAAGCCCCCGGCGCTCGAATCGAGCGCGTCGACCGCCATTTGCGGTGCGACAAGCACACCGTTGAGGCCCGAGGCCGCGAGTTGCGCCACAACCTGCTGGCGGCCGATCACATCATTCTCGAGGGTCGCGTTGTTGCCGTGGAAGAAGACGACCAGCACGGCCGACCGCTTGAGATCGAATCCTTCAGGGAGCGCGAGCAGCGCGCGATTGTCGGAATAGGTCGTGTCCAGCCAGTAGATCCCGCCGCCGCGCCCAGACGTATGTCCGCGCCGTCCATTCTGCGAAATATCCAGAAACGGCATCTTGGTCTCCGGATCGAAACCCTCATAGGGAAAGGCGGAGTTTGTGAAGGGCACCAGGGCGGAAATCGTGTGGCTTAACGGCGTCATCGGCAGTGCCTGCCCGGCCATGGCGTTTAGCGCGCCGGCAACCAACAGAGGCATGGCCGTCGGCAGGCTGCGGCTAAGCCGTCCTCCAGCTCCGCCGCTCATGCGATCGCCAGCCGCGTAGCGGGCTCGGTCGGCCGCCTCAACAGGGCGAAGAAGGCGGGTATGGCCACCAGATAGGCGACGCCGCTGACCTCCAGCACCATGCTCAGGCCGAAGCCGGTCGCAATGATCGGCATGGCCGCGGCACCGACCACCGAGAAGCAGCCGTTAATGCCCCAGGCCCAGACGAACATGTGCTGCTTATCGAGGCGAGCGAGCCAGCCCATCCCGGTTGCCATGGGAAATCCCATGAGGAAGGCCGGCGGCGCCACCACGGCGACTGACAACAGGAGCCGCAGCGGATAGGCCAGCCCGTCGATCCAGTCGAGCACCGGCGCCAACGCGAAGGCATAGGTCACCAACAGGGCGGCAATCGCGACCAGGATCAACGGCAGGAGCCCACGGGCGCGCTCGATGATGCGTTCGGAGACAAGGCTGCCCAGCCCCGAGAAGACCAGCATCCCGCTGATCAGCACCGATGCGGAAATCGTCGGGTTGCTCAGGGCGAGGGTGAAGCGGCTGATCAGGCCGACCTCCACCATGATGTAGCCGAGCCCCAGGCAGGCGAAATAGACGATGGTGCCGAGCTTGCCGGGGACGCGTGCAAAGGCGGCGCGCCACCCGAAGACGACGGGCACCAGGATCAGCGACAGCGCCGCCGCGGCGGCGACGCCGAGCGTCGCCCACAGGACGAGGTAGCCCCAATCGTCCTGGAATAAGTCGAGCCGGTCGAGGGTCTTGGGCAGGTCTTGAAGCTTCTCATAGCCCGCGAAATAAGGCCGGTCGTTGGTCAGCGGCCGCACGTCGAAGACGTATTGCCCGGCGATCTCGGGCCAGCCGCCGTGAATCAGGTAGTGCCAGACGAGGCGGCCCATCGTCGTTGCCGGCATCGGCGCCATGTCGGTGCCGTCAGCAGGCGGCGAACCCGCCGCCGCCGATCCGTCGGCCGCG
>CAVVPK010000040.1:0-15659 GCA_963750065.1 uncultured Alphaproteobacteria bacterium | reverse complement strand
ACCCGTGGCTCGCCAGGATTGCGCTAATGGCTGCGTTTCGGTGTTGCCAACCTGCTGACCACGTTCGGCACCTTCTGGGCAAGCGAAGGTTCGGGCGTCCACTGGCCGGGCGAAGATGCTGCACTGCTCGTGCTGCTTGCCATCTTCGTCGGTGTGTCGTTTGCCCTGCTGGCGCTGCTGCGCCGCGGAACCCAACAGACAGCGGAGGCGCGCTAGGCTCATGCGCTACGTGAAGGCATTCTTCCAATTCTGGCATGATTTCATCATTGGCGACGACTGGACGGTCGCGGCCCGGTGGTGGCCGGACTTGTGGTCACCTGGTGGCTGGCCCATGCCGGCATACCTGCCTGGTGGTTCATGCCCCTGGTGGCGCTGGGCACGCTCTGTCTCGGCGTGTGGAGGGCAGTCCACTAAGCTTGGCGGCGAGAGCCTCCCCGCCGCCAGTCATGCAAGGCCAGTTGCCGCGCGATCGATTCCAGGCCCGTCAGCCGCCCCGCTCGCCGCCTTCACGAAGAGCGCGACGACTTCGGGATGCGCTGGCCAAAGGTTCGGTCGGTTGTCGGTGAAGTCCAGCAAAGCCGTCTTGACCTGGGCCGGAGCCAGCGTCGTCTCGATGTCGAATTTGATTTCCCGCGCCATCGGCTCCTCCATGCACCCGTCCCAAGCAATTGCTGCAAACGAGCTTCCACAAAGGCCTCGAACTGAACAGCTAGCCTCCAAAGAGCGAGAACAGACTTCCGCGTCGTCTGCCCGGGCCGTCAAGAGGCTGCTTTTGGGGCGCCGGAGCCCTCCCCCCAATGTTGACCGGCGGGACCAACACCATGGGCCCCGAGTTGGCCATACGAGGCCGAGCGGAAACCGGGGAAGCCGGAGTAATCGCGGCGCTCCGTGAATTGGCGATCGGCGGTGGCGAGGAGGCCTGCGGTGCCGGGGTCAGGACTATCGGCGCAGAGTTGGCGGCCGCGGGCGGAGCGAAGGTCGGCGGGACCGGGGCCAAGAGCGCCGGCCGCGCGTTGGTGGCCGCGGGCAGGGTGGAGACAGACGGCGCTGCGGCCAACACCGTTGGTCTCGCGTCGGCGATGATCGGCGGGGTGGCGGATGGAATCGAGCCTTCGACGACGACGGTCGTGTTGGCCAAGTCTTCTTGTTTGACCAGGTTCCATAGCGTCGCTGCGTTTGCCACCGATAGCCGAACGCAGCCGTGCGAAACCGCGTGGCCGAGGTTGTTCTGTTCGTAGGTCCCGTGCACTGCTGTGCCCCCCTTGAAGAAAATGGAATACGGCATAGGGGCGTCGTCCCACTCCTGGCTGCGGTGGTCTATGTCCATGCGAAACGGTCTGAAGGTTCCGCTCGGCGTGTTGTAGCCGCTCCTTCCGGTCGACACCGGCCAGTCATAGACAGGACGCCCGTCGACCGCGACCTGCATCCTCTGGGCCGTCTTGTCGACGTTGATGAGAAGGTCGGCGCGAGCTGTCTGGCAAAGCACCAGGCCGGCGAAAGTGGCTCCAGCGATTGCGACGACGGGACGGTCCATTTTCATAGTGCCGTCCTATGCGTGGTGCCTGCGACGAGGTGCACGGGCGCCCTGCGCACCAGCGGTATGACCGGCCCCGCAAAATCCGTGGCGAAACGCGCCGCCATCGAGACCGGACCATCGGTGCAGCCACAGGTCTCGTCGTCCGCGTTGGAAACCGCCGCCACGCGCCCGCCGATCTCGCGACCCAACGGACCGACCAGGTAGCCGATCGTGCCGAACTCCTCGGCGCGATGGCCCTTCATGTCGCCGGACAGGACGTCCTCGGCAAAATAGTGCAAGGGCTTGCCGGCATAGGTCGCGGCGGAGCTGCCGCCGGGCAGCGCCTCGGCGCCAACCAGGCGGCCCTTCGCCGGCGAAGGCGCACGCACCGCGCCGGCAGGAACCCTTGGCCACAACATCGCACAGTAGCTGTGGCAGGCGGCGCCGGACAGAACGTAAACGGCCCGGCCATGAACGTCGGTGAGGTGATCGATCGCCTCGCCAGCGCGTGCCGGCGTCAGCGCCAGCAGGGAAAACCCCAGGACTCCGCCAAGGATCGCGGTATTTCTGCGGAAATCGAGCATCGCTCCGTTCCGTCTCCGAGCCTCCCTCCCGCTGGAAACGATTCAGGGTGGCTCCGGGTTCCGGAGCGATGGTCGGCGACGGCTGCGCGGAACCCACGAGATGGGGGCGCATGGGCCTGAACGGCGGCGCGTCACGTACTTCTTGGATCGCCGGCCATTCGAAGTCGCTTCGTCAGAATGTCTTCTGGGGCAAGCTGGCCACCCGGCCTGAGAGCCCGCGCATCTCACCTCACCGGGAATCGGCATTACATCGCAGGACCGGCAGAGCCCGGCGACTTCAGCAACGAATTCGTCGCCACGATGCTGAAGCCGTAATGAACAGCGCACTTCAAGTACAGTTCAGCGACGCTGCACCACATTGAGCATTAACCGGACCAACTGACACGAACCTCATCTCGGTGTCAGGCGCAGATAGTCCGGGGGACCAATCCGGTGGAACTAGTTGGTGCGCTGATGAGTTGGCTCCCCAGGCGAGACCGCGGAGCCTGAGGTGAGATCCATGAACGCGAAAAGATCTCTGATTATCGCGGCGATGTTGGCCACGGCCGGTTCTTTCGCCGCTTCCGCTGCCGCGGAGGCAGCTGGCTTTGGCTTCAATGTTGGGCCCGGCCTCAACCCAACCCTGCGCCCGGAGAACGAATTCACCATCTGGGACCAGTTCACGCCCGACCAACTCATGGTCAACCGGGAAGTCGGGGACGAGAACGCAAGATCCGGCCTGATCCAGGCGGGGCTATTTGGCGGCTCGCAGAAGCTCACTGCAGAGCAGAAAGCCAAGTACGACCAACTGGTCGAGGCGGTGATCGCGCACGACCGGGAAAGGGTCGATGCCATCACCAAGACCTTTACCCTTGTTGACTGGACGGGCCTTAAGGTCGGCATCACGAGGGTGCCGGAGAAGAAGAAGAAGCAGATGCTGTGGGCCGTGCAGACCTACCCGCAGACATTGCACGACGACGCCCGGCCGACCTTCCTCCGCTACCTGAAGGGTGTCGAACCAGTACCGCCGCCCTCGGCGGCGAAGAAGGCGGCGACGGCGCCACCTGCCTGACGTACGTGCAAGGGAAGTGCGGATCGAGGTGGCGAGGATTTCGGTGTGGAGGTTTTCTTAGTTGTCCAAGATCACGCGAATCTCGCCGATCACGTCCATGCCGTCAAATCCCATCGAGGCGACCGGCGACCCCGCTGACCGGTTTCACGAAGAGTGCGACGACTTCGGGATGGCGCTGCCGAATTGCCGTTTCCAGGTTCGCCACCGTTCTCTCGACATCGGCAGCGGTGAGGCGGTCCTCGAAGTCGAGGTCGAGTGCGGCGACGATCTGATTGGGCGCCTGATGCACCGTCAGCAGATTGGCGGCGCCGGCAATGCCCGGCTCACGCCGCGCCATCTTCATGATCGAAGCGCGAACGGCGGAGCCGGCCGACTTGCCGATGAGCAGGCTCTTGCTCTCCCGTGCCAGGAACACGGCGGTGGTTGCCAGGACACAGCCGATGCCGATTGATGCAACGCCGTCCAGCACTGGCAGGTCGAAGACTTCAGCGCCAGCCGTACCCAGAAAAGCGATCGCGATCCCGGCCAGAGCCGCCGAGTCCTCGAACAGCACCATGAACGAGGTCGGGTCCTTGCTACGCGTGGCCGCTTCGAGATGGCTGAGCGAGCCGCGGGTGCGGTCGAATTCCCGCACGGCAATGACCCAGGTTGTCCCCTCGAACAGCGCCGAGAGCCCCAGGACGACGTAATTGACGATCGGGTTGACGATCTCTGCCGGTTCGAGAATGTGAACGACGCCTTCGTAGAACGAAACCCCGGCACCCAGAGCAAACACCAGCAAGGCAACGATGAAGCTCCAGAAATAGAGCTCACGTCCGTAGCCCAGAGGATGGCTGCCGTCGGCTGGGCGAGACGAGCGGCGGATGCCATAGATGAGGAGGATCTGGTTGCCGGTGTCGACCAGCGAGTGGATGCCCTCGCTCAACATAGCCGAACTGCCGGTGACGATCGCCGCACCGAACTTGGTCAGCGCCACCAGCAGGTTACCGGCGAGCGCGGCGTAGATGACCTTGTGCGTCGAACTGCTTGCAGCCATGCCTCGCCCGATACCGCGCGGCTACGACATCTGGCGCCGCGATCGCGCAATCGTCCACACTATGGCCGTGAGGTCAAACGGTGGGCGCCAGCGCCCTACTCGCGCCCCGTGTGGACCGGCACGTCGGTGAATTTCACGTCCACCGAGCGGGCGTAGCGCCGCCCGTTGATTTTGTCGTGGCGCATGAAGTCTGCCGACGCGATGTGGACGTCCAGGGTGTAGCGGCCATCGCCAGGCACCTTGATGTTGCGGCCGTAGTGGTAGAGCCCCGGATGCCACAGGAAGGGGACCGCGAACGGACCGATGGTTTCGCCGTCAGGCGAAGTCAGCGTCGCCTCGACGTCAAGATAGGGGATGAATCGCCCATCCCCGGCGTCGCTGACTGAGATTTCCAGATGGCAATTCTCGTCGGTCGGCTCCGTCCATTCCAACTCGCCCTCGCCGCGCAAACGGTACATCCCCTCGGCGCGCTCCTGTGCATAGGCGACGACATAGTCGCCGGCTATCCTGCGCGATCCGCTGTCGGCGACCTCGTTCGCCATGTATTCGAGCGAGCCCTGATAGGCATCACCCTCCTTGCGGGCCATCTTGATCTGGTTGGTGTCGGCCTCGTCGCTGGGACGCTCCGCGGGGCCATCCAGGTGTTCGTTCATCGATTGTTTCATAGGGTCCTCTCGCTTGCTGGTCGTTGGTGAAACGCCCGCGGGCGAACTCTGTTCCCATTGAACCTGCCGGGCCTCGGGGCCTCTACGGTGCGGCAGTCATCAGGTAGCCGGCGACAAGCGCTCCGGTCAGAGCGACGACGATCGTGAACAGTATCGCAGGCCCCAGCCCAAGACCGGGGTCGATGTCTCCCGTCCGGTGATAGCGCCACGCAAAGCGCCCATAGCGTACGGCAGCCACGAGTGCCATCAGCGCTCCCACGACGACCGACCCAGCCCCCGCCAGGAAAGAGAATGCAGATGGTTGCGCGATCCTGCCTATCTGCGGCGCCATCGTGCGCACGACCAGACCGAAACGGTCGATCACAAAGCCCAGGGCCATGAGACCGAGAGCGGTGCGAATCCAAGTCATCAAAGTGCGTTCGGCGGCGAAATATACCAGATACCGCCCGCTCAGGTCGTGGGAGGCCCCCTGCTCGTCGGCGTTTCTTCCTCTGCCCATGGCGTTTGCAGTCGGATTCGCTCAATGCGGACACGACCGTAACTTGGCCAATGGCACCGTTGTTCGAGTGCGTAGTCGAATTTCGCAGCGCCTGCGACGGCAACGCGGCTTGGAACTTCAGGCCGCGGGGGGCGTTCTGATAGGACCCGCCCCTTCACGCCGGAACGCCCAACCCGCCAGGCTCATGACATCTCGCCTTGAAAACTACGGCCTGATCGGCGACGGCCAGTCGGCCGCCCTGGTCGGCAAAAACGGATCGATCGACTGGCTCTGCTTGCCGCGCTTCGACTCTGATGCCTGTCTGGCATCGCTGCTCGGCAGCGAGGAGAACGGCCGGTGGCTGATCGCGCCACGCGGCCGACACCAGTGCACCGCGCGACGATATCGCACCGACACGTTGACGATCGAGACCGAGCTCCGGGTCGACGGCGGCGCCATACGCCTCGTCGATTTCATGCCGATCCACAAAGGACAGCCGAGCCTCGTGCGCCAGGTCGTCGGGTTAGGCGGCGAGGTTCCAGTCCACATGGAACTCGCCCTGCGCTTCGCACACGGCTTCGTTCCCCCGTCGATGGAGATCGACGGGCGTCGCGCGGTTGGGCGCGTTGGGCCCGATCTCGTGGTTCTCTACGCCGACGTCCCGCTCGAGCTGAGAGGGTTCGATCCCATTGGCGAGTTCACCGTTCGCGAAGGCGACAGCGTCAGCTTTGTGTTGCGCGCCGGCGACTCGACAGCTCCGCCTCCGCCGCCATTTGATGCGGAACTGGCGGCGTCTGACACTGACGACCACTGGCGCAGGTGGATCGGTCGTTTCAACAAGCCAACGGACTGGCCCGAGGCGGTCAAGCGGTCGCTCATCACAGTGAAGGCACTGACTAGCCAGCAGACTGGCGGCATCCTCGCAGCACCGACCTGCTCGCTGCCGGAGGTTCCCGGCAGCCGAATGAACTGGGATTACCGCTATTGCTGGCTGCGGGACGCAGCGTTCTCACTGGTCGCGTTGCTGAACGCCGGCTACCACGAGGAGGCCGAAGCATGGCGCGACTGGATCCTGCGCGCGATAGCCGGTTCGCCCGGTCACATGCAGATCATGTACCGGTTGGACGGCGGACGCGACCTCGCGGAGTGGACCGCGGACTGGCTCGAGGGCTACGACTGGTCTACTCCGGTACGCGTCGGCAACGCGGCGGCACGGCAGCGTCAGATCGACGTTTTCGGCGAACTTCTGGACATTTTCGATCTCGCCGAACGCACCGGAATGGACGAAACGCCGCAGACTCGCGGGATCGAGCGCGCCATCGTCGATCACCTCGAGACCGGCTGGCGCGAACGCGGGCACGGCATCTGGGAGAGTCGCGGCGAGCCCCGCCACTACGTCTATTCCAAGGTCATGGCCTGGGTCGCCGTGGACCGTTTCCGGCGCCGCAATGAATCGACCGTTGGCGTCGACAACGACGAGCGGCAGCGCCTCGCCGGCCTTGCGCAACGGATTCATCGCGAGGTCTGCGACGAGGGCTTCCACACGGGCTTGGGAAGTTTTGTCCAATACTATGGCGGCGATGAGATCGACGCGTCTCTGCTGCTCATCCCAGCCGTCGGCTTCCTGCCAGCCAACGATCCGCGCATGGTTGGCACCGTCGCCCGGATCGAGAAGGAGTTGGTCGAGGACGGGCTGGTTTACCGGGATTCCCAGGCCCGTCGCAGTGGAACGGGGGCCTTCCTCGCCTGCAGCTGCTGGCTCGCCGACTGCTACGCGGCGCAAGGCCGGGAGCGGGATGCACGCACCACATTTGAGCGTCTGCTGTCCCTGAGCGGCGAGCTCGGCCTGCTATCCGAGGAATACAGCATCCGCGCCGGCAAGCTCTGCGGAAACTATCCGCAGGGCCTGAGCCACCTGGCGGTGGTCACGACCGGGATCGGCCTGTGCGGCCCGGTCCTCCAGCGCGGCGGCGGCTGATGTTAGCATGGGTGCGAAAGAGCGCTGCCGCGATGAACCAATTGCCCCAGACAGCGTTGTTGTGTGCGGCGGCGAAGCGGATTTCCTCCGGGGCCGGATGCGAAAAGGATCGATGATCGAAGGAGCCGAAGCACCTCTTGCGGCCGACGATCAAGTCGCACCTCTCACGTCAGGGCCGGCAATGCGTTTGCTACGTCTTGCAGCCGTGGCGTCGTTGCTGCCGCTCGGCGGCTGCACCTATAGCGGCATCAGCTTTCTCGTCCCGCAGGGGGTCGTGGCGGCGCAGCAGCGCGGATACTTCATCGACGTCCTGCTGGTCCTTCTCATCGTCGTGCTTCCCGTCATCGTGCTGACCCCGGTGCTGGCGTGGCGCTACCGCTATCGCAACCGCGCGAGCACGTACAAACCTGACTGGTCGTTTTCCTGGCCGTTGGAAATCCTCGCCTGGGGCGTGCCGGTCGGCGTCGTGATCGTCATGGCCGTATGGCTCTGGCGCGGCACGCACGACCTCGATCCCTACGCACCGCTGCCGGGGAAGCCCCTGCCCGTTTCCGTCGTCGGCTACGACTGGAAATGGCTGTTCATCTATCCAACGCTCGGCGTCGCCAGCATCGGCCAGCTTCCCTTCCCGGCCGACCAGCCCGTGGCGATGAAGCTGACGACCGATACGGTAATGCAGTCGTTCTTCATTCCCGCGCTCGGCAGTCAGATCTATGCCATGGCCGGCATGGTGACGCGCCTGAACCTCAAGGCGCAGACCACCGGCAGCTTCCTGGGCGAAAACACCCAGTACAACGGCGAAGGCTTCCAGCAGCAGCGTTTCATGGCCGTCGCCATGTCGCCCGGCGACTTCAAGGCGTGGGTCGATCGGGTGCGGGCGATCGGCATCCCGATGACGTCGGCGGTCTACGGCATCATCAGCAAGCGCAGTGCGTTCGCCGCAATGCGCCAAGCCCTGCATGCCGAAAGCATGCCGAGCGGCGCCGTCTTCTTCCGCCAGGTCGATCCTGCCCTGTTCGGCAACATCGTCGCCTCGTTTCACGGCGGACCGCAGGACGCGGCCGACCTTGTCGCCGGCAAGACCGCGAACACATCGCGGGCATTTGTCGGCGCCAGCGCGGCCAAGCCGGACTGATCGCCATGTCGCTGACCCACCTCATCTTCGGCCGGCTCAGCCTTCAGGCCCTGCCCTTCTGGAACGCGGTCGAGCACCCGACGGTGAGCAACATCGTCAACGCCAGCATCGCCACCTTCGCTGCATCGCTGGTGCTCATCGGAGCCGCCGTCACGGCGCTGCTCATCACCCGGCACGGAAAGTGGAAGATCCTGTGGTCGGAGTGGCTGACCAGCGTCGATCACAAGCGTATCGGCATCATGTACATCGCGCTGGCCTTTGTCATGCTGGCACGGGCGCTGGTCGAGGCGTTCTTCATGCGCAGCCAGCAGGCCTTCGGGCTCGGCGGCGGCTTCCTCTCTGCCGACCACTTCGGTCAGTTCTTCACCACCCACGGCTCGATCATGATCTTCTTCATGGCGATGCCGTTCCTCACCGGCATCATCAACTACGTGATGCCGCTGCAGATCGGGGCGCGCGACGTGTCGTTTCCGGTGATGAACTCGATCAGCCTCGGGCTGACCGCGGCAGGCGCCGCAATCGTCATGATCTCGCTGGTCGTCGGCGAATTCTCGACCGGCGGCTGGAGCGGTTATCCGCCCTATACGGAGACCGCCTTCAACCCCGGAGTCGGTCCCGACTACTGGATATGGGCGCTGACCCTATCGTCGCTCGGCTCGACGATGACCGGCATCAATTTCGCCGTCACCATCTACAAGAAACGGGCGCGCGGCATGCACTTCTTCCGCATGCCGCTGTTCACCTGGACGGCGCTGTGCACGAGCATCCTGATGATCTTCGCGATGCCGCCGCTGACCGTCGCCACCATCCTGCTGGCGCTTGACCGCTACCTCGGCTTCCACTCGTTCACGAACGCCCTCGGCGGCAACATGATGAACTTCGTCAACCTTTTCTGGCTGTTCGGCCACCCAGAGGTCTACATCCTCATCCTGCCCGCCTTCGGGGTCTATTCCGAGGTCTTCTCGACGTTTTCCGGCAAGACGCTCTACGGCTACCACTCGCTCGTGATCGCCACCATGTCGATCGCCGTGCTCTCCTTCACGGTCTGGGTCCACCACTACTTCACGATGGGCCAGAGCGCCGGCGTCAACGCCGCGTTCGGCATCGCCACCATGCTGATCGGCATTCCGACAGGCGTGAAGATCTACGACTGGATGCTGACCATGTACCGCGGTCGCGTACGCTTCAAGACGCCGCTGATCTATGCGCTGGCCTTCCTGATGCTGTTCGTCATCGGCGGCATGTCGGGCATCGTGCTGGCCAACCCGATGCTCGACTATCAGGTGCACAACAGCCTGTTCCTGGTGGCGCACTTCCACAACATGCTGGTTCCGGGCCTGCTCTTCGGCATGCTGGCGGCCTATCACCTTTGGTTTCCCAAGGCCTTCGGCTTCCGTCTCGACGAGCGCTGGGGCGTGATCGCCGCCATACTGTGGATCGCCGGATTCATCCTGGCTTTCTTCCCGCTCTACGCTCTCGGGTTGCTCGGCTTCCCGCGGCGGACGGTGGCCTATTTCGACCCGGTCTACGTCCCCTACATGGCGGTGGCCCTGGTCGGCGCCGTGTGCGTGATCGGCGCCCTGGCGAGCCTGATCGTCCAGCTTGTCGTGTCAATCCGCCAGCGGGAGGAACTGCGCGTCCCGGCGGGCGATCCTTGGGACGGCCGCAGCCTCGAATGGGCGACACCGGCGCCGCCACCTGAATACAATTTTCCGGTCATTCCTGAGGTGACGGCGCGCGACGCCTTCACTGTCGCCAAGAACAACGGCGTCGCCTATCAGCGGCCCAGGGAATACGCCGATATCACGATGCCGAAGAACAGCGCCATGGGCATGATCCTGTGCGTCGCCGGCGGCGTCCTCGCTTTCGCTCTGGTGTGGCACATCTGGTGGATGGCCTGTCTGGGGGCACTCGCCGCCGTCACGGCTGTGATCGGGCGCGGCTTCGTGCGCGACGACGAGAAGGTGATTCCGGCGCAAGAGATCGAGCGCGAGCACACGCGCTGGCTCCGCCTGATAGCAGAGGCACGGCCGGTATCGCGGCTGGACGAGACCGAATCGATCAACCTGGGCCGCGCGGCGCCGACGCTGCCGGAGGCTGCCGAATGAGCGCCCGCGACGTCGCCACGCCGAGAAAGGTCATCCGCTATCCGGGCCTGAATCTCGGCGTCGCTCACCCCGATACCGACGAGCGCAGCGAAGAGCTCATCTTCGGATTCTGGGTCTTCTTGATGAGCGACGCCGTGATCTTCGGGCTGCTGTTCGGCGTTTACGCCACCATGCTCCACGCCGAGGCGGGCGGTCCCGGCCCGCGCCAGCTCTATGACATCGGGAGCGCGTTCATCGAGACCATGTTGCTGCTCACCAGCAGCTTCACGTTCGGCTTCGCCTCGCTGTCGCTCAAGCACAGCCGGTCGCGGCTGCCGCTGGTCCTCTGGCTCGCGGTGACCATGGTCCTCGGGCTCGCCTTCCTCGGTTTCGAGGTCCACGATTTCCTGTCGATGTTAGCCAAGGGCGGCGGACCGACGCGCAGCGGCTTTACCTCGGCCTTCTTCTCGCTGGTTCCCCTGCACGGGCTGCATGTCGCCGCCGGAATCGTCTGGATGCTCACCATGATCGCCCAGCTTGCCATTTATGGCATCGACAAGGACGTGAAGAACGGCCTGCTGCGGCTTGGCCTGTTCTGGCACTTCCTCGATATCGTCTGGGTGGCGATCTTCACCTTGGTCTACCTCGGAGGGCTCTCATGAGCGACAGGCAGGGCTCAGCCGGCGCATCCGGCCAACCGGCTCTTCTGCGGCTCGGCGGGGCGCTGCTCCTCGGCAAGGCCTGGTTCGGCCACGGTCTTACCGGCGAAGGGACTTCGAGACCACCTGAAGGCGAGAACCGCGCCGAGTTCGTACGTGAACTCTCATCGTATATCGCCGGTTTCGTCCTCGCCGTGCTGCTCACCGGCGCCGCCTTCGGCCTGGTCTACTGGCCCGTGTTCCCGCACGCCTGGATGATGGTTGCCATCGGCGCTTTTGCCCTGATCCAAATCATCGTTCATTTCCGCTTCTTTTTGCACATCGATTTGTCACAGCAGAAACGGGAGGACCTGCAGCTCATTCTGTTCTCCGCCCTCATTCTGGCAATCATGGTCGGCGGAACGATCTGGATTCTGGGCAATCTGGCCGCGCGCATGTAGCGCTCCGATGCTTGGGGCGGTCCCGCCGAGATTGCCGCATCGCTTCTCTATCCGGCCGGCGGCACTGCTGGCCGGTTCGTGTGGCGGGCGACACGGTGTCGCCCATTGACCTTGAGATCTATCTGTTGACAGCGACCGCCTGCTCGGCAGGTGTGCTGTTGGGCCTCATACTCGCTTCCAAGCCCCGCGCCTTGCCGGGTCCGCGTATTCTCCGAAGGCGGGCCGGTAGCCGCCGTAGTCCCGGTTGCGCCGCTCCGGGTCGAGATACCAGCTCTCGTCCCAGAGCCACCCTTCCAAGCCAAGACGGTCGGACACATGCTGCGGCGCGTTGGTCTGTCTGAGGGCATCGAGATTGGGCGTTTTCGGCAATCCGCGCACTTCGGCTCCATCGCTCTTCCTGCCGGCATCGGCCTCGGCGACCTTGCGGGCATACTCGGTAAAATGCTGGTCCCTGTGCATGCTGCGCTCCTGTCAACACTACCTAGAGGTTCAAACCGGCAACCGAGCAAAGGTTCCAGACAGGAGAGAAAGAACTACCTATCCGGGCAGTCGCAGCTTCGGGCAGGCGCGCTGGCGGGTTGGTCGTGCCCCGCCTCTCTCGGCGAGGTGTCTGCCTACAGGCCGAGATCGACCACGGTTCGATGGCCTCGGCGTTACCGAGCTCGCCAGGTAGAAGCGAACCGGTTCGGCAGAGACCGGCATCGTTCCCGCGCAACTCTATGCCGGGACAGGCTTTCGCGTCCAAGTAAAATGGCAGCTGGCGCCGCGGACACCGCCTCCGATGCAGTCCCTCAATAAGGATGATTACCGCAAGGGGCTTGTTAGGGCTCTCGATCGACTTGTGGGGCCGAAGTGATGACTGCTCCACGCGGTACAGCGAAATTGATCCTCGTGTCGGGATTTGCTGCCGCGCTGCTGTCGGGGTGCGCCGGCGCGATAAGTTGCAGCGTGCTGTTGACCGATCAAGCGATCATGCCGATCGCCAATGGCAGTGCGACACACGTGGCGCCAAGCGATCTCGCCCAAGCGATGCTCCGAGCGGGCTTCACCCGGGATGAAATCCTGCAATATGGCCCGGGGATCGGCGAGGCTCTGGCAACCTCGGGCGCCGCCCAGGTTCGTCGCGGCAAGGTCGTGGCGGCGCTGTTCGCGGTGAATGATGGCCAGTTGATTGTCACCAGCTTGGATCGGTTCGTCCAGCCGTTGACTGCCGGCGGCCCTGCCGGGTGAGCGTTGAGCGCATCCCGCCCATTCTGTCGCAAAGTTTAGCTCGCTTGCGCTGTGACCCTACCGCCGCCGCCACCCGCCGTAATGGCCGACCAATACCGCCGCCGTGCGCCGGGCAACGCTGGCCGCCGCGCAGGGCCAGGGGTCAACGCGGGGGTACCGCAAGGCGCGCTTTATTTTTGCTGGATTTTTGCCGGGCAAACCCAGCCTAAAACGGTCTGTGCCGTAAATGACTGAAATTATTGTGTTTTTGTGGCGCTCCCTAGGGGACTCGAACCCCTGTTTTCGCCGTGAGAGGGCGACGTCCTAGACCGCTAGACGAAGGGAGCCGCGGCGGCGCGCTTATTCAAGCGCGGACGCCCCGATATAGCCGTCGCACCCTGCCCTTGGCAAGGCGATCTCACTGCGCCCCGAGGTCGAGCCGGCCGGTCACCTTGAGGGTGCCGAGGTCGATGAAGACCAACGCATGGCCGCCGTCGGGCGCTTCATAGGTGAGGATCAGGCGCCGCCCGTCGGAGGCCGTCGACACCAACCTGGCGCCGGCCGCAAGCCCCATCTCGGCGCGGGCGAGCGTCGGCACGGCGTCGCCCTTCTGCCAGGCCGCGGCGAGCGGCGCCTTGTCTCCGGCAAGCACGATCTTGTAGAGGATCGCAGCAAAGACCACGAGGATACCAAAGCCCAGCGTCAGGCCGGCGATCAGCATCAGCCGGCGCATTTTCGCCTGGACGTGCAGCATTGCCGGGTCGAGCGGTTTCTCGTCGTCGTCGAAGGATGAACGGACCATGGTGTCGAACGGGCCTGGCAAACAGGTTGAACGGACCGTCGCCGAAGAGGCCGGCGGAACCCGCCTCGACGCGTGGCTCGCCGGCGCGATCGACGATCTTGGCCGCAACCGCGCCAAGAAGCTCATTGTCGAAGGCCACGTGGCGATCGGCGGGCGGACGATAGTAGAGCCGAAAAGGCCGGTCAAACCGGGCGAACGGGTCGCCATCGACCTGCCGCCGCCGGAGCCGGCCGAGCCGGTGGCGGAAGCAATTCCGCTTGCCGTCGTTTACGAGGACGACGACCTCATCGTCATCGACAAGCCGGCCGGCCTTGTCGTTCATCCCGCCGGCGGGCATCCCGGTGGGACGCTGGTCAACGCACTCATCGCCCATTGCGGCGCCAGCCTTTCGGGCATCGGCGGGGTGGCGCGTCCGGGCATCGTCCATCGGCTGGACAAGGACACGTCTGGTCTGATGGTGGTCGCCAAGACCGACCGCGCGCACAAGGGTCTGGCCGCCCAGTTCGCCGATCACGGCCGTACGGGACCGTTGGTGCGCGCCTATCTGGCCTTGCTCTGGGGCACCCCCGACCGCCCGCAGGGGACCGTCGACCTGCCGCTTGCCCGTTCCACCCGCAACCGCGAGAAGATCGCGGTGACGCGCTCCGGCGGGCGCCATGCGGTCACCCACTATGCGATCATGGAGCGCTTCGGGCCCGAGGACCGGCCGGTTGCCACCCTGGTTGAATGCACCCTGGAGACCGGCCGCACCCACCAGATCCGCGTCCACATGGCGGCGATCGGCCATCCGGTGATCGGCGACCGCGCCTATGGATCCGGTTTCGCCACCAAGGTGGCACTGCTCCCCGAGCCGGCGCGCGGGTCGGTCGCCGCCTTCCCCCGCCAGGCGCTGCACGCTTATCTCTTGGGCTTCGCGCACCCGGTGACCGGGGAGGAAATGCGCTTCGAAAGCGATCCGCCGGCGGACATGGCGGCCCTGATCGTGGCCCTTAAGTCCTTGTGAACAATATTTGATCGCGATGGCCGCCGGCGCGGGCGTGATTCCGCCAAAGTCCTCCCTATATGGTATCTACCGGACGTGCCGCTTCTCGGACGTCTGGATGGATTTGCCGGAATCGGCCGGGGATCCGGAAAACGAAAGGGGCGCATAACTCATGGCCCGTGCCTCACTACCTGCGATTGCCGCTGGCGAATCCGGCCTCTCGCACTACCTTTCCGAAATTCGCAAGTTTCCCATGCTCGCGCCGGACGAGGAGTACATGCTCGCCAAGCGCTACAAGGAGCATGGCGACCGCGACGCCGCCCACCGGCTGGTGACCAGCCATCTCAGGCTCGTCGCCAAGATCGCCATGGGCTATCGCGGCTACGGCCTGCCCATCGGCGAGGTGATCTCCGAGGGCAATGTCGGCCTGATGCAGGCCGTCCGCCGCTTCGAGCCCGAGAAGGGCTTCCGGCTGGCGACCTACGCCATGTGGTGGATCCGCGCCGCCATCCAGGAATACATCCTGCGCTCGTGGAGCCTGGTGAAGATGGGCACCACGGCCAACCAGAAGCGGCTGTTCTTCAACCTGCGCAAGGTCAAGGGCCAGATCCAGGCCCTCGACGAGGGCGACCTCAAACCCGATCAGGTGCAACAGATCGCCACCAAGCTCGGCGTCACCGAGGACGACGTGGTGTCGATGAACCGCCGGCTCGGCGGCGACGCCTCGCTCAACGCGCCGCTGCGCGCCGACGGCGAGGCCGGCGGCGAATGGCAGGACTGGCTGGTCGACGAAGCGCCGAGCCAGGAAGAGCGGCTGGCCGAGAACGAGGAACTCGACAACCGCCGCCAGCTGCTCAGGAACGCCATGAGCGTGCTCAACGACCGCGAGCGGCGCATCTTCGAGGCGCGCCGTCTGGCCGAGGACCCGATTACGCTGGAGGAGTTGTCGAGCGAGTTCGGCGTCAGCCGCGAGCGCGTCCGCCAGATCGAGGTGCGCGCCTTCGAGAAGGTGCAGAAGGCGGTGAAGAAGGGCGCCA
>CAVVPK010000039.1:0-25899 GCA_963750065.1 uncultured Alphaproteobacteria bacterium | reverse complement strand
TTGACGCCCGGCTTGCGGCAACCTTGTCGAAGCCAATCCGCTGTGCCTCCAGAACCGCCTTGTCCCCGGTGAATGCCTGTGATGGCCGGATCGTACGCGAGGCGAACGTGAGCGGCCTTTTTCTCATGGGTGAGCTCGCAAAGGTGGCCTGAAAATCTGGCCTCCCAGGCAAGTGCCGGCCCTGCGGTGCAAGGTAGAATGGCGACCAGGCAAAGCATGCCCGCGAGGCATGTCATCTCAATCATTCTGGCTCATTCTGTACCAGGGAACCGCGCCCGGCGACCGGACACGACCCTGGGGCGGCGCGTAGTGGTGAAAGCCGAAGTGCTTCGCGGGGTACAGTGACAGCGCAGTTTCGTTCAGTTCTATGCCGAGCCCCGGCCGGTCCGGCACGAGCATCTGGCCGTCGACGATCTCCACCGATTCGCTGGTGACCTCTTGCCGCCACGGCGCGTCGACCGAACAGGTTTCCAGGATGTTGACGTTCGGGAGCGCCGCCGCCGCGTGTAGCGTCATAGCGTTACCCACCGGTCCGTTGACATTGTGTGGCGCGACCGGGCGCAGATAAGCGTGCGCCGTCAGCGCCATCCTCATCAGCTCGCCGATGCCGCCGATGTGGCAGATGTCAGGCTGCAGCACGTCGACCGCGTCCTGTCGCAAGAGGTCCGCGACGTGGAAGAGGTCGTAGGTGCGCTCGCCGGTAGCGATCGGGACGGGGGAGTGACGGCGCACGTCGGCCAGCGCATTGATGCTCTCCGGAGCAATCGGCTCCTCGAACCAGTACGGGCGGGTCGGCGCCATCTCATGCGCGATCATGATTGCGGTGTGTACGTCGAAACGCCCGTGGCCCTCGACCAACAGATCGTTGTCCGGCCCGATCGCCTCGCGAACCGATCTCAGCATCTCGATTGCTTTCTGCCGGTCTCTGGCGAGCATGTGGAGATCGGCCGGAAAGAACGGGTCGAACTTCACCGCCCGGAAGCCGGAGGCGACGATTTCGCTCGCCCGCGCCGCGATCTTCTCCGGTTCGTCGGTGAACGGACGCCAGGTATTGGCGTAGACCGGGATGCGATCTCTCCGCTTCCCGCCCAGCAGATCGTAGACCGGCACGCCCAGCGCCTTGCCCTTCAGGTCGAAGAGCGCTCCTTCGATACCGCTGAGCGCGGCGCGCAGGACTACATTCGTTCGCCAATAGTTGTCGCGAATGATGGTGTCGCGATGGGCCTCGATCTGGAACGGGTCCTTTCCGACCAGCAACTCCCCGATCTGTTCAAGCATGGCGAGGACACCCTGCTCGTTGAACTCGAGCGTTGCCTCACCGACGCCGTCCACGCCTCCATCGGTGTGGATTTTGACGAAAATCCAGTTGCAGCGGAACGCGCCGACGATGAATGAACGTACCTTCGTTATTCGCATGATCTTTCCATCTCGCCGACTTGGCCTGTCCCCGATTTCGTGGACACCTTTAAGCCCCGCGCAAGGAGACCTCGTGATGTCGAATGAATGGCTGAAAGGCAAGATTGCGATCGTGACCGGGTCGGGACAGGGAATTGGACGAGCGATCGCCGTCGCCATGGCTGCGCAAGGGGCATGCGTCGTCACCAACAACCGGACCGATGGCGCCGCCGGCGGAGATGCCAGAACGACCGCGCGAGAAATCATCGACGATGGTGGTCGGGCGGTTCCGTTCTTTGGCGACGTCTCCAGGTTCGACGTCGCTGAAAAACTCGTCCGGACCGCGGTCGAAAGCTTCGGCAGGCTCGATATCCTCGTCAACAACGCGACGGTTTACGTCAGCCGGCCGGTCTGGGAGATGAGCGAGGGGGAATGGGACGTCTGCCTCGACGCGGGTCTGAAGAGCGCGTTCAACTGCACACGTCACGCCGCCGTGCTGATGAAGGAGCAGCGATCGGGGCGCATCATCAACACGACGTCCAACGCGTGGCACGGGTCGCTGGAAATGTGCAACTACGCCGCGGCCAAGGCCGGGATCATCGGCCTGACTAGGGCGGTCGCCATGGACCTCGGGCGTTTCGGCGTCACCTGCAACGCATTCTCGCCGGCTGCGGCCACTCGCTGGACGGTCCGCCCCGATACATTGGCGCGCTGGGAAAAGAGGCTCGAGTACGGACTGATATCCCGAGAGGGTTACGAGCAAAGGGTGGCACCCCTTCCGCCGCCGGAGACGGTGCCGCCGTTGCTTGTTTATCTTTGCAGCGACCTTGCGGCGGGCATCAACGGGCAAATTTTCAGCATCAGGGGAAACCGCATCGCCTGGTACCCGCGGCAGGCCGACCAAAACGCGATCTCCAAGGAAGGCGGTCAGTGGACAGTGCAGGAACTGGCCCAAGCCGTACCCTCGAAGTTGCTTGCCGGCTATCGAAATCCCGCCCCCGTGACGCACGATTGAAGTCGTTCTCGCTGGATAGGGTGGGCTGACTGCGCGAACAAACGGCAAGGGAGTCCGCCTGCCACCATTTCAGGCCAGATTGTCGTTTATGTAATCCCAGTTGATCTCGTAGCCGAGACCGGGTCCCTTGGGCAGTGTGATGTAGCCGTCCGGATCGAGCCGGTGGCAGCTCTCCCTCAGGTACGGATGGGGCGCGTCTCCATCGACACCGGGACCGAGCAGCCCCTTTTCGTAGTATTCGCACGTATCCTCCGGGGTCGCGCCCATGACGTGCAGGTTGGCCCAGCCCGACATGTGGAGTTCGCAGCGCATCGCGTAGGCCTCGCAGATGATCGCGGTCTTGCGGGCCCCGGTGATACCGCCGCGTTGGGCATCGATGCGGCACATGTCGCAAGCGCCGCGCATGATCCAGTCCGCGCGGGTGAACACGCCGCCGAAGGCGATCTCGGGTCCGAGCACCGGAATCGTCAGCTCCCGGCACAACTTGACGTAGCTCTCGACCCGCGCTTCGGGCATCGGATGCTCGTACCAATAGAAGTTCAACCGTTCGAGTTCGCGCCCGACCAGGAGCGCCTCCTCCATCGTCATATACGTTCCCCAGGGATCGAACATCAGCACGTAGTCGGGACCCACCGCCTCGCGCACCGCGCGGCAGGCTTCGATGTCCTCCTTGATGTTGGACGGTCGCCCGTTGGTCGGCTGACGCGTCTTCGGATCCCAGAAGTAATGCGGATGGATCTTGTAGGCGAGATAGCCCTGGTTCTTGCAGGCCAGCGCATGGTCGGCATACACCTTGGCCTCGCCCATGTTCTTGACCGAGGAGGCGTATGCCTTGACCCGGTCGCGGGCGCCACCCATGAGCTTGTAGGCCGGAAGATCGAAAGCGCGACCAGCAAGGTCCCATAGCGCGTTGTCGATGACGCTCCAGACGCTTTCAGGGACCTTTTGGGTCGTCCACATCAGCTTCCAGATCAGTTCCCGATCGAACGGATCCTGACCGAGAAGGATGTTGCGCGCTCGCCCGCGAACCCACGCCTGTTCGCTGGCATCGAGCCCGAACCAATCACCGCTGAATCCGCCGCCGAAATAGTACCCGGAGACGCCCTCGTCGGTCGTGATGGTGGTGACCGTCTGAATATTCTCGACGTTTCGAGCAAGCCTGCCGTGATCGTTGTCCCAGCGATCGTAGCGTGTCCTGAAAGCCTTGATGTCAACATTGGTGATCTTCACGGTTGGCCCGCTTCCTTCCTTTGGCGAACAAGAGCTTTTTCGGGCCGACACCAAAGCCAACCGTCAGCCGCCGGGGACTATCCAGCGACGGCGCCGCCACGGATTGTTCTCAATCGTGAACCATGCTTCACGACAGCGACATTAGGGTCGCGTCCTGCCACCGTCAAGAATGACGCTCGGCAGACGCCTGGTCGGGAGTTGTCCGCAAAGACGAGATTGTCTCACCGCGAATTCACTGTGCGCTGACCTAAGGTGGTCGTGAGCCTCAGCGATCGCTGTCGACCAACTGGTTTACGGGCGCGTTCTCGTCGGGCGCGCCCGCACGCTCGAAACCTAGCTGGCAGGACGCGGTGTAGCCCACGGTGACGGTGAGCTTGCCGTCCTTGACGAACTTTCCGACCGTCCGTCGAGTTCGCGGATCAGAATGTCATGGTGATGCGCGATGCGGGTCTGCCATGCGGGGTCGTCGATCAGGTTTACCATCTCCTTCGGGTCGCTCTCCAGATCGAAGAACTGCTCGAGGCCGGGACCGGGATGGTAGATGTATTCGTGGTGAACTAGACGCCAGAGTTCGGTCACGATCTTGGAGCATTCGCCATGACTCGGTTCCTGCCAGCACTTGATCTGGAAAGCAGCTCCCAACTCCTTCACCGAGCGCGTCGGATTGGGGTCAAGGACGGGGCGTCACCCGCGAGCACAAGATTGTAGCGGCGCAAGTTAACCAGTTCCGCAACCGCTTCGGCGGCGCCGGCCGGTTGGGAGAGGTTCAGGAGCAGCGGATCGGTGCGCTGGCTTCCAACGCGCGTCGATATCTCGAGACTGCCTTCGGCGATGGCAGCGAGGATCGTCGACAGGGATTTCTGCGTCGCGCGAATGATGGGAACCGAAACGCTGAGCGCGTTCTTTGCTGCGCCGGAGGGGCCGAAGACAGGCACTGCCGCACAGAACACTCCGAGCGAGTATTCCTCGTTGTCAATGGCGAAGCCGCGCTGACGGATGATGGCCAGTTCGTCAAGGAGCGCCGAGACCGTAGGAATCGTGTTGGCGGTGTATACGGGCAAATCTTTCCGGACGAAGCGCCGCCGCACCTCGTCGTCGTCGAGTTGAGCAAGCAATACCTTGCCGATACCGGTGGCGTGGGCCTGCAGCCGGGCACCGACGTCGGATTGAAGCCGCAAAGGATGGGTACTGTCGACTTTGGCAAGGTAGACGTTTTCGCTGCCCACCAGCTTTGCGAACTGCACCGTCTCGTTCACCCGCGCGACAACCTTCTCCAGCACCTCCTGGGCCTGTTTGAGAACGCCATGGTGACGATGATACGCGTATCCAGTCTCCCACACCCGAACACCAAGCGAATACCGCCGCGTTTCGGGATCGAGCTCGATGTAGTCGCGCGACGTCAGCACTTCGAGCAGCGCGTGCAGACTGCTCTTCGGGATCCGAAGGTTGGCGTTGAGTTGACTGAAGGTCGTGCCGGCCGGCGTGATGCCGATGGTCTCAAGGAGCGTGAGAACGCGCTCGGCGGATTTCACCGAGCGTACGGCCGTCGCGTCGCGCTTGTTCGCCACGTTTTGCTCCAATGATTGGGTACGGCTGAATACGCGTCGGGTTGACTCAGACGACGGGTTTGGGTACAGAAATGGGCACTGCAGTTCGCAGATGCGAACTTAGCAGGCCGATGCGACGCGGGCAACTATTAAAGCACTGCGACAACCTTCGAATGAAGTCGGGTGTCAGTGTGGGCCAAGTGACACGAAAGGCTGGGGTGATGCCGGTTGATAGCCGGCGAATTCGGCCACGTGCGCGCCACTGAGTACCTGGAACCCCCAGGGACCAAGGATTTGTTGCACGCAGATGGTCCTGTTACGTCACGCGATACCCGCGTCTCGGACGGCCGTGCACTCGATGGCAAGCGCTCGTCGCTGATCGCCATGACGGAACGCGCCACGTCCGCCCCCCTTCTCCAGATCGACGATCTGAAGACCGTCTTCTTCGGCGAAGACGGACCGGTCAAGTCGGTCGACGGCGTCAGTTTCGATGTCGACGCGGGAGGCACGCTCGGAATCGTTGGCGAGTCCAGGATGCGGCAAGAGCGTGACCGCGCTGTCGATCATGCGTCTGGTCCAGGCACCGGGAAAGATCGTGGGCGGTGCCATCCGCTTTCGCCGGGGAGGACCTTCTCGCCAAGTCCGAGCCCGCCATGCGCGCTATCCGCGGCGACGAGATCGCGATGATCTTCCAGGAGCCGATGACATCGCTGAACCCGGTGTTCACCATCGGCTTCCAGATCGGCGAGGCGATAGGCCTGCACCGGCCAGCTTTCCAGGCGTGCCATCCGCGAGCGGACGATCGAGATGCTGCATCGCGTGGGCATTCCCTCGCCGGAGCAGCGCATCGACGACTACCCGCACCAGCTCAGTGGCGGCATGCGCCAGCGCGTGATGATCGCCATGGCGCTTTCGTGCAATCCGAAGCTGCTGATCGCCGACGAACCAACCACCGCGCTCGATGTGACGATCCAGGCGCAGATTCTCGAGCTGATGAAGTCGCTGCAGCGCGAATTCTCGACCGCGATCCTGCTGATCACGCACGACCTGGGAGTCATCGCCGAGGCGGCTGACGAGGTCGTCGTCATGTACCTCGGCAAGGTGGTGGAGCGCGCCCCGGTGGCGGCACTGTTCGCGCATCCCAGGCACCCTTACACCATCGGTCTGCTGCGCTCGATGCCGCGACTGGATGAACCGGACGGGCGTCTGCAGGAGATCAAGGGCTCGGTCCCCAGTCCGTTCGACGCACCGCGCGGGTGCAGCTTCCATCCTCGATGCGACAGGGCGACGGATTTGTGCCGCAGCAAAGAGCCCGTCTATCGCGAAATCAGCGACGATCATCGAGTGCGGTGCTGGCACGCGGAGACGTCGCAATGAGCGCCGCCGCCGACCTCGTCGAGGTTTCCGACCTCGCCAAGTACTTTCCGACGCGTGGTGGCCTGGGGCTTGGTGCTCCGCGTCCGGTCATCAAGGCGGTCGACGGCGTGAGTTTCACGATCAGGCGCGGCACAACCTTCGGTCTCGTTGGGGAAAGCGGATGCGGCAAATCGACGATCGCCCGGCTGCTGCTCAGGCTTACCGAAGCCAGCGCCGGGTCGATCAGGTTCGAAGGCACCGACGTGCGCACGGCACCGAAGGAGGAGATGCGGCAGCTCCGGCGCAACATGCAGATGGTCTTTCAGGATCCATCCTCGTCGTTGAACCCGCGCATGACCGTCGGAGAGATCATCGGCGAGCCGCTTCGCGTGCACCGTGTTTCGGTCGGCCAGGAGGAGAAGCGGGTCGCCGATCTGTTGGACCTTGTCGGCCTCAGCAAGCAGCACGCCAGCCGCCATCCGCACGAATTCAGTGGCGGCCAACGGCAGAGAATCGGGATCGCACGGGCGCTGGCGCTCAATCCCAAGTTTATCGTCTGTGACGAAGCGGTGTCGGCGCTCGACGTTTCGATCCAGTCCCAGGTTCTGAACCTGCTGAAAGACATCCAACGCGAATTCAATCTGACCTATCTGTTCATTTCGCACAATCTCAGCGTGGTCAAATACATCAGCGACACAGTCGGCGTTATGTATCTGGGGCGTCTGGTGGAGTTGGCAGACAAGCACACGCTGTTCGGTGCGCCGAACCATCCGTACACAAAGGCGCTGCTGTCGGCAGTCCCGATTCCCGAACCGGGGCGGGTCAAATCCCGCATCGTGCTGGAAGGCGACATCCCGAGCCCCCTTCGGGTACCGTCCGGCTGCCGCTTCCATACCCGTTGTCCGGCCGCAACGCCGTCATGTTCGCAAAAGGAACCGCAACTGAGGGAGATCGCGACCGGTCACCTGTCTGCGTGCCTGTTGAACGAGAACTAGCCACAGCATTGCGCACGTTCGTGTCGTGCGCCCAACAAGGACCAAGCAAGGGAGGAGTGCAGAATGTCTGGTGAGAAGCAGAAGAAACAACCCGCATCGGCGATCAATCGTCGCGATCTGCTCAAAACCGCAGGAGCGGTGACCGCGGGCGCGAGCCTGTCGTTTTTCATCTATCCCGAACTCGCCCGGGCAGCGACCATGGGCAAGCCCATCGTGATCGCCGCGCCGTCGGAGACGGGCGGCATTCACCTGGTCGCCGCCGGTGGCGCCAGCAACCAGATGCTGGCGTTCGTTCAGCGGCCGCTGCTCAAGTATGACGGCGCCGATGCCACCTACCAGATCAAGCCCGGCCTTGCCGCGGAAATGCCCGAAATTCTCGACGACGGTCTTCGGTTCAGGTTCAAGATTCGGGACAACGCCTACTACCACGATGGCGACAAGGTAACCGCCGACGCGCTGGCCAACTGGATCAACATGCAGATCGATCCCAACCATCCCTATCATGACTTCATCAAGCCGTGGACGACGCTCGGGCGCATGCGGTCCATCGATCGGGCCGAAGCCGTCGACCCGTTGACCCTCGACGTCTACATGAAGGAGTTCAACGCGGCCCAGCTCGACTGGTTCTGCGAGCACCAGTTCGAGGGCGTGTCGATCAAGACTGTCGAAAGCGGCGCCGATCTGGCGAACACCGATCATGCGGCCGGTCCGTACACGGTCGTCGACCGGCAGAAGGGCGTCTCCACCGTGCTCGACAAGTTCGACAAGTTTTACGACCCGACGAGGGCAAGGCGCCGAGAATTGGCATCAAGATCATCCCCGAGATGAACTCGCGCGTGGCTGCGCTGCAGGCCGGTGAAGTCGACTGGATCGACGGTATCACCGCCGAGGTTGCGGACTCGTTGCGCAATGCAAGCGGCATCGTCGTCAAACAGAAGAAGACGCTCTACGTATGGTTCATCTCCCTCGACATGCGCAACCCGCCGCTCAACGATGTGCGTGTCCGTCAAGCGTTGAACTACGCGCTCGATAAGGAATCGCTCATCCGCGACGTTCTGGCCGGAGGTGCCGAGCGATCATATTCACCGCTGTCGCCGCAGTTCGGTCCCTACTACGCGGGCGATGTCGTCCAGCACTACGACTACGATCCGGACAAAGCGAAAGCGCTGCTGGCTGAAGCGGGCTTTGCGAACGGATTCAAGGCGACGATCCACACCAACACCGGCCGCGCCGGCCAGTTGAAGCCCGTCGAAATGTCCCAGTTCATTCAGGCTAACTGGAAAGACGTCGGAGTCGACTGCGATATCGACGCGCTGGAGTGGACGACGTTCGAACAGAAGCGCAGCGCCGGCGAGTTCCCCATCGCGACCCGTGGCTGGACGCCGTCGACCGGCGACCCGGACGGCGTTCTGTTCCAGAACTTCCACAGTACGATGGTGCCGCCGACCCAGCGCAACGTGGCTTTTCTTCAGGATCCGGAAGTAGACAAGTTGCTGGAGAAAGGAGCCGGGACGCTTGACCCCAACATCCGGCCGCAGGCCTTCGTCGACGCTCAGAAGAGGATCGTCGACCTCGCTCCGTGGGTATTCGTGTGCCACGAGATTGCCCACGTAGCCCATACGGACCAGTTGGAGGACTATCCCAAGGCGCATCCGAGCGCCTGGCCGATCTCCCTGAACTACGCCTGGAAGAAGTAGAAGCGAAAGATGGGTCGCCGGTGGCGGCAATGCCGTGTCATTGTCGCGGTTGCCGCCCGGCGCCCGCCCAGACGCAAACTGGGGCGGCGGCATCGGCCGCCGCCCATGCGTTGCGGAGGCTGAGATCGGGCGTGTGATCGCGGCCGGCCGGGATAGGTTCAAATGTATCGGTTTCTTCTGAACCGTCTGCTTCACACCATCCCGGTCCTGGTGGGCGTCTCGCTGGTCGCGTTTTTTGTTCTGCGCCTGGCCCCCGGCGATCCGGTGCTGCTCATGATGCCCAGCGACGCGACCCACGCCGAAATCGAGCAAGCGCGCCACGAACTGGGGCTCGATCAGCCGGTCGTCGTCCAATATTTTGCCTGGGTCAAACAGGTTGCGACCGGCAATCTCGGTCGTTCGCTGTTCACCTCTCAGCCAGTGCTGTCGGAGATTCTAACCCGCTTCCCCCGCACTTTGTTGCTGGCCGTTTCGGCTATCTTCCTGGCGATTGTCCTCGGCCTACCCCTCGGGGTTTTGGCCGCTACCAGGAGGGGGACCGTCTTCGATTCTGGCGGCATGGTCGTTTCGGTCATCGGGTGGTCGATGCCCAACTTCTGGTTCGGCCTGATCCTGATCATCGTCTTCAGCGTCAAGCTGCGTTGGCTGCCGACCAGCGGCATGTACGACATCATGCAGATGGAGCGAACGCCGGGCGACCTTTTGCGCCATTTGATCATGCCGGCGTTCACGCTGGCCACGGCCCATATGGCCTATGTCGCGCGGTTCACTCGGTCATCGCTGCTGGAGGTCCTCGGTCAGGACTACATCCGCACCGCACGCGCCAAAGGCCTGTCCGAATGGGTCGTGGTCATGCGTCACGCGCTGCGCAATTCGCTGATCCCCATCATAAGTGTCTTGAGCGTCACTCTCGGTCAATTGCTGGGCGGGGCCGTCATCGTCGAGGCGGTCTTCGGCTGGCCGGGCCTCGGCTCCTTCATGGTGCAGTCGATAACCACCCGGGATTTTCCGATGGTGCAAGGCGCAATGCTCTTCACCGCATTCGTCTTCATATTCACGAACCTGGTCGCCGACATGCTGTATGCGATCGTCGACCCGCGCATCCACTACCGGTGAGCGTTATGGAAGAAACGCAGGTCGTGGCGATGCCGAGCGGGGCTCCAGCCGAGGGCGTTCCCCCGCGGCGGTCGAGGCCGATCTGGTATCGGCTTGCCCGTCGTCGGCTATCGCTGGCGAGCTTTTGCGTCGTGGTCGCGATCGCGGCGCTCGCCGTGCTGGCCCCGATTCTGCCAATCCCGGACCCGAACGCGATCAAGTCGATCCAGCGACTCTTGCCACCGGGAAGCCCCGGCCATCTCCTCGGTACTGATGAACTGGGCCGCGACCTTCTCAGCCGTATGATCTGGGGCGCCAGGCTATCGCTGCTCGCCGGCTTCGGCGCAGCGGGGTTGTCTCTCGCCGTCGGCGGCGCCATCGGCCTCGTCGCTGGCTTCCTTGGCCGCTGGGTAGACAGTGTATTGATGCGGTCGACGGACGTCGTTCTTGCTTTCCCGAGCATCCTTCTGGCCATCGGCGTCGTCGCCGCGCTTGGTCCGGGGCTCACCAACGCCATGATTGCGGTCGCGGTCGCCGGTTTCCCGCTCTACGCTCGCGTGGTCCGCGGCTCGGTGCTGTCGGTGCGGGAGCTCGACTTCGTCGAAGCCGCGCGATCGATCGGTGTCAGTCAATTCGGAATCGTGACCCGCCACATTCTGCCCAACATTCTTGCCCCCATCATCGTGGCCTTCTCGCTCGACGTCGGCCTGAAGATCGTCGTCACTGCGAGCCTCAGCTTTCTCGGTCTGGGCGCTCAGCCGCCGACGGCCGAATGGGGCAACATGATCGCGTCGGGCCGCAATTACGTCCGCACCGCAGCTCACCTGGTAATGATTCCCGGCTCGGCGATCTTTCTGGTCGTCTTGTGTCTCAACATCATCGGCGACCAGCTGCGAGATGTCCTCGATCCGCGGCTGAAGCACACCTAACGCGTGGCAATCCGTGGCGTCACTGGCCCGCAGATCACGGCGTTCGCGACGGGAGATTAGTTTGTCGACAGGTCCTCTGAAGATGGTGATTGCCAGCCGGTCACTCGCCGGTTGGATGAACTGGACGCGTCCGAGCCTTGTTGAGGAGGTCAAGGAGATCGCGTCGGGGGCCGAAGTACGCATGGTCGAAGCGAGTGAGGTCGATGAGGCCGCCGTCGACGCGGACATACTGGCGACGGTCGATCTTTCGCCGGACGCGTTACGTCGAGCGAAACGACTGAAATGGGTGCACAGCTGGGCCGCCGGCCCCAATGAGCTGATTTCTGACGCGATGCTCGAAAGTCCGGTCGTCCTGACCTCGTGCAAGGGCAACGGGGCCGTGCCCCTCGCCGAGCACGCGATCATGCTGATGCTGATGCTCGATCGCGACGCCCGGCGCATGCTGACAGCCCAGGCCGAGCGGCGATGGGACAAGTTCCGCCACAACGAACTCAACGGGCGAACCTGCGGGATCATCGGTGCGGGCCATTCGGGAACCGACCTCGCACTTAAGGCGAAAGCCTTTCACATGCGGGTGCTCGGGCTGCGCCGTCACGACCGGCCCGCCGAGCACTTCGATCGCATATACACCAAAGACGGATTGCACGAGTTTCTGGCGAGTTCGGACTTCGTTGTGGTCACCGCGGCGCTGACACCCGAGACGATTGGCATGCTCGGCGAGGCTGAATTCCGGGCGATGAAGCCGTCGGCGTACTACGTTTGCTACTCACGAGGCGCCATCGCCGATACGGCGGCGCTGATGCGCGCGCTGACGGAAGGCTGGATCGCAGGGGCAGGCCTGGACGCCCACGCTGTCGAGCCGCTGCCCGCCGACAGTCCATTCTGGTCGATGTCGAACGTGATCGTTACGCCGCACATCGGCGCAACCAGTTTCGCGACGCCCGAACGCGGTAACGAAATCTTCCTTGAGAACCTGCGCCGGTTTCTTGCCGGTCAGCCCCTGGTCAATGTTGTCGACAAAGCAGCCGGCTACTAGGCGACGATCCTGGAGACGCCCGAATGAACAAACGAGAGACGGTCATGGCCAAACAGAGGAACGATATCAATCTCGCCGGGAGGGTCGCGGTCATCACCGGCGGAGCGCAAGGGATTGGCCTGGCCGTTGCCCGACGGTTCATCCACTCGGGCGCATCGGTAGCGCTGTGGGATGTGGATACGGACGAGTTGAAGCGGGCGCAATCGGCGCTTTCGGCCGATGGGCGCGTCAGGGCGATCGCCTGTGATCAGTCGAAATGGGAAGACGTGCAGGCCGCCGCCGAACAGACCAGCTCGGCATTTCAACGGGTAGATATCCTGGTGAACAACGCAGGTGTCGCCGGATCATCGGCGAAGCTTACCGATTACGCGCTGGAGGAATGGCGGCGTGTGATCGAAATCGACTTGAACGGCGTATTCTACTGCTGCCGCGCCATCGTTCCGCGCATGGTCGCGCAAAACTACGGCCGCATCGTCAATGTCTCCTCGGTTGCGGGCAAGGAGGGAAATCCCCTCGCTGGCGCGTATTCGGCGGCGAAGGCCGGTGTCCTTGCCCTGACCAAGTCGCTGGGCAAGGAGCTCGCTGGCTACGACATCTCTGTCAACGCGGTCACGCCATCGCCGGTCAAGACACGCATCCTGAATGAATTGAGCCAGGAGCACATCGACTACATGCTCGCCCGAGTGCCCCGCGGGCGTTTCGTCGAAACGGACGAGGCCGCCTCGATGATCGCGTTCATGGCGTCGGAGGAGAACTCTTTTACCACCGGAGCGACGTTCGACTTGTCGGGCGGCCGCACAACCTACTGATCCACCTCGCGTGGCCCGCGGGCCCTTGTTGACGTCGCCAAGCCGTAGTCATATTGTCTTTTGAAAACCAATGTTCGCATATGAGAACGCGAGCTTTGCGGCGCGATTGCTGGTGACACATCGCGCACGCTTTGGAGGAAACGATGGCCCGCGTCGCTTTTGTCATGAAGCTCAAGCCCGGTTGTGAGGCCATCTACAAGCAGAAGCACGACGAGATCTGGCCCGAACTTGTGGAGCACATGAAGCGCAACGGCAGGCGCAACTACTCCATCTACCGCCACGGCCTGCTGCTATTCGCTTATATGGAAACCGACCACCCCAACCTGTCGAGGCCACCCTATGATCCAGTGACGCTGCGCTGGTGGAAAATGATGGAGCCGTACATGGAGTACAACGCGGACGGAACACCGTGGCGCGAACAGCTTCCAGAAATGTTCCACCTCGACTGACCCAAATCGAGCGATCCCCGCAAGCCAACGAAAGCCACATGCAAAAGCGCATCATTACCGGCGTTGTGCCCATCCTGGTGACCCCCTTCGACGCTGAAGGCGGCGTCGACGAGGCGAGTCTGCGCAACCTCATCGAGTTCAACATCGCCGGCGGGGTGCACGGCGTCGGTGTCGCCAACGGCAGCGAGCTCTTCAAGCTGAGCGAGGCGGAGCGGGCTTTGGTGGTGCGCATCGTGGTCGAAGCCGTCGCGCGGCCGCGTTCCAGTTGTGATCAGCACTGGCGCACCGGGAACGGACGTTTCGGTTGGTTTCAGCAAGGCGGCCGAGGATGCGGGTGCTGATGCGGTAATGCTGATGCCGCCTTCGTTCATGCCGGTCGCCGCCGAAGGGGTGGTGGAGTACTACCGGCGGGTCTCCGAGGCTGTTCGCATCCCGGTCTTCATGCAGGACGTTCCGCAGGCGCCGGTCGCGCCCGGCCTTGCCATGCAGATCGCCGCCGCGTGCGAGAACGTGCGCTACATCAAGGTTGAGACCGTGCCCCTGACGGCGAAAGTCGGGGCCATGGTCAAGGCGGCGGGCGACCGGCTCACCATATTCGGCGGCGCCGGCGGCACCTACTTCATCGAGGAACTCAGGAGGGGCTCGCAGGGCACCATGCCCTATTGCAGTCAACCGTCGGTGTTCGTCGAGGTCTGGGACCGCTTCCGCAAGGGCGACGAGGCCGGGGCGCGCGACCTGTTCGACCGACGGATCATGGCCCTCAACCGCCTTACGCAGCAGGGCCATGACACGCAGCATCACGTCCACAAGCAGCTCCTCAAGCGACTCGGCGTCATCCGCACCGCGACCGTCCGCGGTCCCACGGTTCCGCCGGACCCCATGACCCAGCGGGAAATAGATCAGGTGCTCGCCGACCTCGTGCCGGCCGAGAAGGCGTTCACCGGCTGAATCACGCTGCGCCGATGGACCCCTTCGCCCTCGCGAGCCTCGGCAGATCCGGCCTGAAGCTGCCACGCTTGGGTTTCGGCGGCGCACCCCTCGGCGATCCTTTCGGCCAGGTCGGTGACGAGCAGGCGGACGCCACCATGGCAGCCGCGTGGGCTGCCGGCATCCGCTACTACGATACCTCCCCCTGGTACGGCCGCACCCGCAGCGAGCACCGCATCGGGCGGTTCCTCCGGCAGCAGGCGCCGGAGGACGTGCTGCTTTCCACGAAGGTCGGCCGTATCTTCCGCGCCCCGGTCGACCCGGTGCTCCACGCGGAGCAGCGTCGCCGTGCCGGCCGCCCCGGCGAGCTCAACTTCGACTTCCACCACGACTACACCTACGACGGAGTGATGCGATCGTACGAGGACAGCCTGCAGCGTCTCGGCATGGCGCGCATTGACGTCCTGGTGATCCACGATCTCGACCTGTGGCACCTGAAGACCGAGGATCTGGTCACCGCCCATTTGACGCAGCTCGCCACCGGCGGGTTTCGCGCACTGTCCGATCTCAAGGCCGCGGGCTGCATCAAGGCGATCGGAGCCGGTGTGAACGAGCTTGGAACAATCCCCCGTTTCGTCTCGCTCCTCGATGTAGACTTCTTTCTGGTGGCGCTGCGCTATACGCTTGGCGAGCAGAGCGCGCTCGCCACTGAACTCCCCCTCCTTGAGGAGCGCGGGATCGGCGTCATCATCGGCGGCGTGTTCAACTCTGGTCTCTACGCGCTCGGGCCCGTCCCCGGCGCCCGCTTCAACTACCGCGAGCCGACTCAAGAGGAGCGTGAGAAGGCGCTCCGGGTCAAGGCGATCTGCGGGAGGCACGGGGTAACACTGGCCGCCGCGGCCTTGCAATTCCCACTGCACCATCCTGTCGTCGCATCGGTGATCCCCGGCGCCGCCAGACCGGAGGAGGTCGAGTAGCAACGTCGCGGCGATGCGCCAGGACATTCCACCCGCGCTGTGGGCGGAATTGAAGCACGAGCGGCTGATCGCGCCGGAGGCGCCAACGCCGTGACCAAGATCGAGACCGCGACGCTGCGTATCGTCGATCCCCACATTCACTTGTGGGACCTTGGCACCGGCCTCTATCCGCGCAGGGTGGCGCGCGGCCCCGGCAAGTCGTCGATGACGGGCGACTACCTTCTCGATGACCTCATCACTGACGCCGGTCCGATCAAGATTCTGAAAGCTGTGCACGTGGAGGCCTCAGCGACCGATGGGCTGGCTGAAGCCCGCCACATGCAGGCCATGGCCGATGCGGCAGCCACCGGCATTCCCCAGGCGATTGTGGCTCGCGCGGACCTGGCCGATCCCCAAGCCGATGCCACGCTGGCGCGGCTTGCAGCGATTCCAAACGTGCGCGGCATTCGCCAGATGCTCTATCGGTATAGCGAACCGCTACCCAACGACTATCTTCGCTACCCGGCATGGCGCACGGGCTTTGGGCTGCTGCGGCGACATGGCTTGTCGTTCGACCTTCAGGCATCACCGCGTCAGATGGCGGAGGTGGCGCGGCTCGCCTGCGATCATCCGGACATCGGAATCGTTCTCAACCACATAGGCAACATCGCGGATCGCAGCCTCGACATGTGGCGCACCTGGCGCGAGGGACTGCGCCTTCTGGCGAAGTGCGAGAACGTGTGGATCAAGATCAGCGGCCTCGCGATGTTCGATGCGCAATGGACGATCGAAAGTCTGAGACCATATGTTTTTGAGGCTCTGGATGCGTTCGGCCCCCATCGCGCAATGTTTGCCTCCAATTTCCCGGTCGACAAGAGTGGTTCCAGCTACCCGGCGCTTTGGCAGGCGTTCGCAGTGATCGTGGAGGCGCTGCCACCGGACGACCAGGCCCGGCTGTTGCGCGGCAACGCCGAGCGGTTCTACCGGATCTAACGCGAGGGCGCCGGTGGCAAGCGAAAATGCACAGTGGGATTTCATCGTCGTCGGTGCGGGCTCGGCCGGCTCGGTGGTGGCGAGCCGCCTGTCGGAACGCAGCTCCAACAAGGTATTGTTGATAGAAGCCGGTCCCGATTACCCGCCGGGTTCGGAGCCGGACGAAATCAGGGACACCTATCCCTACTTCGCCGCCAACAACTGGGACCACCTGTGGCGCGACCTCAAGGTCTGGCTGGGGCCGCTGCCACACGGCGATACCGAACGTCCGCCGCCGCGCACGTACCGCCAGGCGCGCATCGTCGGCGGCGGGTCGAGCATCAACGGCATCCTCGGTAACCGCGGCATACCTGACGACTATGATGGCTGGGCCGCAACCGGTGCCACCGGCTGGGAATGGCAGTCGGTGCTGCCCTACTTCCGCAAGCTCGAAACCGACCTCGATTTTGATGGCCCCCTGCACGGCAAGGACGGTCCGATTGCGATCAGCCGGGTGCCGGAGAACGAGTGGCCGGGCTTCTCGCGGGCCATCGGCGCGGCGCTGACCGAGCGTGGTTACTCCAACATCGGCGATCAGAACGCTTGCTTCGACGATGGATGGTTTCCCCTGGGCCTGTCTGCCAACCGCAGGCAGCGGGTGTCGGCCGCCATGGGGTACCTCGACGCCGCGGTACGTTCTCGCGCGAAACCTTGCGATCCGGTCCGGGACCCCGGTGGATGGCCTCGTCATGGACGGCCGCCGGGCCGTCGGTGTCCGCGTGGGCGCCGAGACGATCAGGGGTGCTGAAATTGTGGTCTCAGCCGGGGCGTTGCACACGCCGGCGTTGCTGCTGCGTGCGGGTATCGGACCGGCGTCGGACCTGAAGCCCTCGGCATTCCGGTAGTCAGCGACAGGGTGGGTGTCGGTGCCAATCTGCAGGAGCATCCTTCAATCCTGATCTCGTTTTGCATCACGCCGGGCGCCCGCCAGGGCAAGACGCCGCGGCGACACGCGCACGTCGGCCTTCGCTATTCCTCCGGCATCTCCGGTATGCCCGCGAACGACATGTACATGGTGGTGCTCGCCAAGTCGGCGTGGCACCCGCTCGGGCGGCGCATTGGCACCCTGTTCTCATGGATCAACAAGCCGTTTTCACGCGGCTGGGTGAGGCTCGATCCCGACAACCCGGCCGGCTCGCCACAGGTGGCTTTCCAATTGCTTGCGGATCGGCGCGATCTCGATCGCCTGAAACTCGCTTTCCGCTTCATGGCCGCGCTCGGCGAAACCGCTGCGCTCGGCGCCATCGCCTCCGATCCGGCGGTGGCAACCCACGGCGCGCTCGCCCAGCTCGTAAGCCAGCCGAACACCCGCAATTGGCTGCTGACACTGGCACCGGCGTTGCTGATGGACGGTCCGGCGCCGCTTCGCCGCCTCGTGCTCAACACGCTCATTGCCCCCGGACAGGACCGGGACGTTGCCGCCGCCCTCGCCGACGACGCACTGCTCGGATGAAATCGTCCGCAAGCACGTCACCGGCGGCTGGCACCCATGCGGAACCTGCCGCATGGGCTCGGCGAACGACGCCGGCGCCGTCGTCGACCCGTACACGGCCAGGGTCCACACGGTAGACGGCTTGAGCGTGGTCGACGCCTCGATCATGCCCAACGTGCCACGCGCCAATACCAACATCCCAACGATCATGGTCGCCGAGAAGATGGCGGACGCGATCCTGGCCCGCTAACCAAATCAGTTCGAGACCGTACGCCATGGCGGACATCATTATCAGCGAATTCATGGACGAGCCGGCCGTCGAAGAATTGCGCCGGTCGTTCACCCTCATTTACGAGCCGGACCTCGTCGACAGACCTGTGGATCTCGAGGCCGCCGTCGCAGAAGCCCGGGCGCTGATCGTCCGTAATCGAACCCAGGTGCGGGGTGCGTTGCTTGATGCTGCGCGCAATCTCCGCTGTGTCGGAAGACTTGGCGTCGGCCTCGACAACATCGACGTCGGGGCCTGCGAGGAACGCGGCATCGCCGTCTATCCAGCGATTGGCGCGAACAACCTGTCGGTTGCTGAATATGTCATCGCCAGTGCCCTGGTGCTCCTGCGCGGCGTCTTTTCTTCAACGGCGGAGATGATCGCCGGTGCCTGGCCGCGCCAGCGGCTGATGGGCCGTGAGGTCTCCGGCAAGCGGCTGGGGCTTGTGGGTTACGGTGCGATCGCACGCGACGTTGCGATCCGCGCGCGTGCCCTCGGGATGACGGTCGTGGCCTACGATCCGTATCTCGCTCACGATCACGCGGCGTGGCAGCAAGCGGAGCGTGAGGCCCTCGATACCCTCCTCGCCACGTCGGACGTGGTCAGCCTCCATGTGCCGCTGACCGACGAGACGCGCAATCTGATCGACCGGGATGCAATCGCGCGAATGAAACGGGATGCCATTCTCATCAACGCGGCCCGGGGAGGGGTTGTCGATGAAGCCGAAGTGGCCAACGCCCTCAGGAAAGAACGCCTGGGTGGAGCGGCACTCGACGTCTTTGCGAAAGAGCCCCTCGGAAGCGCGGACGCCGAAATTTTTCGTGGCATTCCAAACCTTATCCTGACGCCGCACGTGGCGGGCATTACGATGGAGTCGAACGCCCGTGTCTCACTGCTCACGGCCGAAAATGTACGACGACATCTTGACGGTGTTGCATGAGCCGCATGCGTCTCACGATTGCACAGGCTGAAGAGCTGGTTCAATCGGCGCTTCAGCGCAGCCGGACCAGCGAGACCAATGCGCGAATAGTGGCGCGGGCGCTGGTTGCGGCCGAGGCGGACGGATTGAAGGGACACGGTCTGAGCCGCGTCCCGTCGTATTGCGCCCAGGCGCTGTCCGGAAAGGTTGACGGCGACGCCACGCCCAGGGTCGAAAGCGCGCGTCCGTCCGCTATCCGCATCGACGCATGTTACGGTTTCGCGTACCCGGCGTTGGACGTGGCGACCGGCCGCCTGCCGGACATGGCTCGCCAACACGGAATCGCGGCTGCATCGATCTACAAATCCCATCATTGCGGCGTGGCCGGCCACGCCGTTGAGCGCCTTACCGAAAGCGGCCTTGTTGGCTTGTTCTTTGCCAACACGCCTTGGGCCATCGCGCCGAGTGGCGGCGCTCGCGGCTTGTTTGGTACGAATCCGATAGCCTTTGCATGCCCCTTGCCGAACAGGCCGCCGTTGGTGATCGACTTGGCACTGTCAAAGGTTGCGCGGGGAAACATCCTCGATGCCAAACGAAAGGGTGAGCCGATTCCCGAAGGCTGGGCGCTGGATGCCACCGGCCAGCCGACCACCGATCCGGATGCTGCGCTGAAGGGGACGATGGTCCCCCTTGGCGATGGCAAGGGAGTCGCGCTGGCGCTGATGGTTGAGATGCTGGCCGCTGGACTGACCGGCGCGAATTTTGCGTCGGAGGCGACGTCGTATTTCGATGAGAAGGGACCGCCGCCGGGAACCGGACAGTTGATCATCGGTCTCGATCCCGTGGCCTTCGGGGGGCCGGGAGCTGTTGATCGCTTCGCGGTCTTGGCCACCGCTGTCGAGGCTGAACCGGGGGCGCATCTGCCGGGAACGCGCCGACATGCCGCTCGGACCAGGGCGCGGACCGAGGGACTGGAGGTCGATGCTTCGCTGGTGGCTACAATCGAGGCGCTATGAGTCCGGATGGTACGTTCACCTGCGCATAGATTACGCCGCCATCTTACGGACCACTATCGGCAAGGCGTCGGGCGACGATGGAAATCGGAATAATCGGAGCCGGCTGGTGGGCCGCACACGCATACATCCCGCTGCTGCGGGCGGATTCGCGCGTAAGTGACGTTTCGGTTTGCCGGCCGGACCAGGCAGGCCTTGCTACGCTCCGATCCCGTCTCGGCATCCAACACGGTTTCGATGACGCCGCTGAAATGCTCAACGACCGGCCGCTTGCGGGGGTGATCGTGTCCTCGCCCCACGTCTTCCACGCCGGCCACGCGTTGATGTGCATCGAGAGGCGCATTCCCGTGCTGATCGAAAAGCCCATGACGACAAGCAGCAACGACGCACGGCGCATTGTTGCCGCAGCCGCCAGCAACCAGACACCTGTAGTCGTTGCCTATGGCTGGAACTTCAGGCCGGTCGCGGCGGCGGCGCTTCGTTTGGTGCGCGAAGACTGGATCGGCGATCTTGTTCACGCAGCCTGCACGATGGCTACCGCAACGACCGAACTTTTCTCCGGCGTCGCACCTCCGCCAACGCTGAATCATCTCTTCAGGCCCGCAGCTTCTACCTGGGCCGACCCGGCGCTTGCCGGTGGGTATGCATGGGGTCAGTTGACCCATGCGCTCGGCCTTTTCTTCCTGCTTGTCGAACATGCCCCAACCCGGGTCTTTGCCCGAATGAATCTTTCCGAGACGGGGGTCGATCTCAGCGACGCTGCGGTGCTGGAACTCGACAATGGCGCCTCCGTTGCCATTTCAGGAAACGGTCGCCTGCCGAGGGGAGGGCGTAAGCAGGTCGATATCCGGCTTTTCGGGACGGAGGGGACGTTGCTGCTTGATCTGGAGCGCCAGCGGCTGGAGGCGACCCGGTTCGACGGCAGGACGCACGCCGAAGCGCTGTCAGACGGCGATGGCGACTACGGCGTAGCCGAACTGATCGGCGGTTTCGTCGACCTGTGCGCGGGCCGGCCCTTTGACAACTACGCAAACGAGCGGATCGGTGCGAAGGCCGTTGACGTCATCGACGCCATGCACCGCTCGGCAAGATCAGGCCTGTTCGAAACAGTTTGAGGTGCGCGTCCCGCGAACTATGCCGCGACCGGCTGCTTGTTGGCGAGAATGTCGAGGGCAGCCATCACGTAGAAGTCGGTCCAGATGAGCTCATTATCCACGGCGATCTGTCTTGGACGGCGGTAGCAGCCGTGCAAGACGCCGCCCACATTTGGCGCAGACGGATCGCGCACAAGACAACTGTTAAGCAACGAGTTCGACAACTCGCAGTCCTAGACGCTCAAGGTCCTCGGTTTGCGCGCCTGACCTGCGGCCGAGCAAAAGAAGACCGTAGGCCATAACCGCTGCCGCGCTCGCGTCACGTTCGGCCGCCGGATCGCTGAGGGCGAGGTCCCACGCGGGCACCAGGTCGCTCCGGGCGTGGTCGACGTAGTATTTCGTCGAACGTCGCAAAGTCGCCAGGACCGCTTCGTCGCCGGTGTTTACATAGACGTTGGCGAGCCCGGCGATGTTCCAGCCAAGGCCTCGCGACCAGCAGCCGGTGTCGCTCTGCGCAAGGGTACTGAAGGTCGACACGCGCTCGCCTGTCATCGGGTCAAACGTGGTCAACTGGGTGGTCGATCCATTATCACGCACGTGCCATTCCAGGTGGCGCCGGGTGTGTGCCAGCGCCACCTCGCGATACTCTGGCCGTTTGGTTTCCGCGTAGGCGCGCCACAAGATCGGAACCGACGTGTGCAGCGCATCGACCGCCGCGAAGTTCGATCGGTCGATGGGTGTCCGTGAGGTCCGGGAAGTGTGTGCGGGAGCAGTGACGTAGGTCCCGATGGGGATTTGTCGCGCCTTGCTGTTGTATAGGGCGAGCATGGCGTCGGCCCCGCGGATGCCAATGTCTCGCAGCATCGGATCGCTAACGACATCGAACCCCAGGAACCCGGCGTAGTAATGGTTCAACCCCGCGAACAGATGGTTCGTCGGCTGGGCTAGCAGGGCGGGCAGATGATCGTATGCGGCCCGGCGATAGCGCTCGCGTTCACCCTTGCTCTTGGCATTCTTGGCGGCAAGCCACAGAAGTCCGATCCAGTATCCCGCGCACCAGTTGCCGTCCTCGGTTGTTACCCACTTCAGTGCCGAACCCGAGGTGGCCTCGGCGTAGAGAGGAAACGCCGGCCCGGTTTCCTCCAGTGTGGCCGACACACGACGCAGCAACAGCTGCAAAGCGGGTTCCGATTGATCGCCTGGTGACACGGGAATCGGCTGGCCGAAGGGGGCGGTTGCAGTTCAGCCGAACGGCTGGAGAAGGTCACGCTTCAGCTCGATCCCGAAACCGGGCTTGTCGCTGAGAACGATGTGGCCGTTGTCCGGAGCCGGCTCGCCGACGATTGCGTGCCCTTTCGGCCTGACCTTCAGGCCGTCGCCGGGCACATAGTACTCGGCGAAGGGCGCTTCGATCGTCGCCATGGTGAAGTGGTAGGAGTAGACGCCGGCCGAATGCGGAATGATCGGCAGGCCCCGTCCGCGCGCCATGGCCGCGATGCGCATCGTATCGGTCAGACCGCCGGCCCACTGAATTTCGGGCTGGATAACGTCGGCCGCGTCTTCGTTGATGAGGGCCTGAAAGCGCTGCTGGCCCCACATCAGGTTGCCGAGGGCAAGTTGCGTCGGCTTGATGAACTGGCGGATATCGCGATAGATGGCCATCGCGGCATCGCCGAGCAGCGGATCCTCGATCCAGTCGATCTCGTATTTCCGGAGCCGCTCGGCCGCCTTGACCGTGAAGTCGCGGTTCCAGCCCATGTAGCATTCGATCATGAGCGAGGCGGTGCCGCCGAAAAGATCGCGTGCCTTGATCACCATCTGCTCGATGTTGTCGAGGCCCTCGCGGCCGTCGGCCGGCCCCCATGGGCAGGACATCTTTACGCCGCGAAACCCTTTGCCCGCCATGTGCTCCATGATCGTCGGATGGGTAGTGACGTAGCAGTGGATGGCGTCCTTGGTCCGCCCGCCAATGAGATCATATACGGGCCGCTCCAGCAGCTTTCCCTTGAGATCCCAGAGCGCCAACTCCACAGCAGCCATCGCCATGTAAGCGATGCCGCCCTGGTCGGTTGACTGCTGGGAGCGGTACATCAACTCCCACATCTTGGTGATGTCGAACGGGTTTTGACCTTCGATGAACTTGCGAAAGGCAGTGTTGATGACGAGGGCCGCGGCGCTGCCGCCGCCGTGATTGATGGCGAACCCGGTTACGCCCGCATCGGTTTCGAGCTCCACGACAACCGGCCGGTAGGCGGACGGTCCCATCCACTGCTTTGTGTTGACGTATTTGTGCTCGGGGAAGATCGAAAGCGGGTGCGCCTTGAACGTCTTGGCGTTCCACGTGTTTCCCGGACCGAGATCGGCTCCGGTCGTGTCCACGAGGAAAACATTGAGCGACGTGATCTTGGTCAAAAGGCTCCCCTCCCCGGCGCGTTGAGGCGCGCAGCTACGCTTTTCGTGTACGATTGTGAACACAAGTTCACATAAGGGCACCGTATCTTGGGGCACCGGAAGCGTCAAGTCGAGCGTCGCGTGCGCTGGCAAGCGCACTCGCGAGGAGCCGGACGTCACTGTCCAGGGCGCCGCAACGCTCTTGCATTTCCGGATCAACCGAGGCGTCAGACTGCCCGCGCTTGGGAAGGCACCCCTACGTCAGGGAGCCGGTCGAGGCCTGGGCCTTTCTGGATCTCGCGCGTTCGATGCCAAGGCGGTGCTCGCGCCAGATGATGAAAAGACCCGCTCCGGCGACGATTGCGGTGCCGGCAAGGACGATGTGACTCGGCCAGACGTGAAAGACGACCAGGCTCACCGCCAACGTCCAGATCATCGAGGTGTAGTCGAACGGCGCGATGATGGAGGCCTCGCCAAAACGATAGCATTGGGTCATGAAGACTTGTCCAAGGCCGCCGAAAAGGCCGGCGAGAATCAGCAGCGCCGTGCCGCGCGCATCGGGCATGACCCAACCGAACGGAAGGCTGGCAAGGGAGGCAACAGCGGCAAAGATCGAGAAATAGATTACGATCGTGGCGGTGCCCTCGGTGCGGGTGAGGACGCGCACCTGGACTGCCGCGAAAGCAGCGCCCGCGGCACCGGCGAGCGCCAGGAGTGCGCCGGCGATGTTGCGCTCGTGGCCCGCTGTCTCAGGCCCGACATACCCCGACACGATGACGAGAACGCCGATGAAGCCCGCGACGACGGCGGACCAGCGGTACATCCGGACCGTCTCACCAAGAAGGAAAACGGCGAAAACCACCATCATCAACGGCGCGGCGTAGCCGATGGAGATCGTGTCGACGATTGGCAACAGCGACAGAGCGGTATAGGTGCAGAACATGCCTGCAACGCCACTGAGCGAGCGGACAAGATGGGTGCCAATGCGCGGGGTGTAGAAAGCCTCCTGCAGTCCGCCTCCCCAGCCGGCCCAGATGATCACCGGAAGCAGGCCGAAGGCACTGCGGAAGAACACAAGCTCCCCGATCGGATAGCGATCGCTAAGAAGCTTGATCAGCGTCGCCATGGCAGTGCCGACGAGCGTGGAAGCGACTTTGAGGGCTATGCCCAGAATGGGGCGCGCCTGCTGGCGCGCTGACAGCGAGGCGTCCATGAATGGATCGTACCGGACCACACGACGATGGTCTGCGCAAGCGGTACCGCTTGGCTCCTTTTTCCCTTGCGTGACATTCTCCCCGCATCAGATTGCCCGACAGCAGGGGAGGGCGCCGAAACGCGATACGCGGCCTCGTAGCGAACGATCCCCAGCGACGCCCTCACTGTTGGACCGGAGCCAGCAGCCCCTTCAGAAGAGCCACCCGCGTCGGCGGGCATCCGGAGATGTGAACGTCGACGAGTACGGCATCAGCCGCCTGCGCGACCTCGATCCCGCCGAGCCCGTGCGCCGCTACGAGCGGGAGTCGCCCGGCGAGCTGATCCACATCGACATCAAGAAGCTCGGCCGCTTCCACCGCGTCGGCCATCGCATCACCGGCGACCGTCGCGGACAGAGCAAGTCGCGTGGCATCGGCTGGGAGTTTGTCCACGTCGCCATCGACGACGCCTCGCGCCTGGCCTTCTCGCAGATCCTGCCCGATGAGAGGAAGGAGAGCGCCGTGGCCTTCCTCCGGGCCGCCGGCGTTCAGCAAAGCCTGCCGCGACCTTCGCATCCGGCACATCCGCACAAGGCCTTACAGGCCGAAGACCAACGGCAAGGCCGAACGCTTCTCTAATCGCACCCACGTCGTCTAGGTTCTGTACTCAATAGGGATTCCGTTTGGGGTTGAGATGTGATTCAAGGACTTCAGCGATGGAGGCCTTGATGGGGAAGCATCTTTATTGGCTGAGCGAGCGGGAATGGGCGAAGATCGAGCCGCTTCTGCCGCGTGGCCGACGCGGGGCGCGACGGGTTGACGACCGCCGGGTGATCAGCGGGATCATCCACATGTTGAAGACCGGTGCGCGCTGGCGGGACTGCCCGCCGGCCTATGGCCCCTACACGACCATCTACAATCGCTATCACCGCTGGAGCCTGCAGGGGGTGTGGTTCGCCATCTTCCAGGCGCTGACCGGATGGAGCGGCGTCTATGGGACGGCTGCGATCGACGCCACCCACATCAAGGTCCACCGCTCGGCGGCGGGGGCAAAAGGGGGGACTACAGCCAAGCCATCGGCCGCTCGCGCGGCGGGCGCACGACCAAGATCCACGCCCTGA
>CAVVPK010000038.1:0-7062 GCA_963750065.1 uncultured Alphaproteobacteria bacterium | reverse complement strand
CGGTCATCGCCGCATTGATATCGGTGTTCTGCGTCGGCCTCGTGCTGGGTAGGTTCGTGTTCGACCACCGGCGGGGCAGGCGCGCGCGTTTGCACCGGCCATGGCGGTTCAGGCGGGACTTGACCGACATCGGCGTTCAGCTTCGCGCGGTGATGGCGGCGCCCTTCGAAAGAAAGAAGCTGCTCAACTGGTCCGAATATCGGGCGTTCAAGGCGATCGAAGAGGAACTGGCCGCCTCCAGCCTGGGCTACCGCATCTTCGCCCAGGTGAACCTTGGCGAAATCCTGAAATCATCCGATGATACGGGATACCGCTCCATCAACAGCAAGCGGATCGACATCCTCGTCGTCAACCGGGGCGGTTGGCCCCTGTTGGCGGTCGAATGTCAGGGCGCTGGGCACTACCAGGGCAACGCAGCGGCCCGCGATGCCGTCAAGAAGGAAGCATTGCGCAAGGCCGGAGTGCGCTTCATGGAGATCGGCACGGCCGACACCGACGCCCAAATCCGGGCGCGCACGCGCGAAAAGCTCGGTTGGCCAGTGAAGGCACCAGCGGACGAAGATGTCCCCGACCCTACGACTGATGCTTGAGGATCAGCGCCGCCGCCTGCATCTCCTGCCAGCGGGCGGCGCGGCGGGAGAGAGCCGCCTCGTCCCTGCCCCACCGCTCCATCTGCCAGTCCTCGTCGACATGGGCGGCCGCCCAGGCTTCTTCGGGGCCGAGCGCGCCCTTGAGAACGGCGAGCGCGATCAGCGCCGAACCGGTGAGCGCGGTGACGACGTGGACGGCGGCCAGCCGCAACGGATCGAGCGGGCCAAGTGCCGACGCCACCGCCTTGAGGCTCTCCGCCGGCTGCTCGACCGCAATGATGCCCTCCGCCAGGACGAAGCGGGCGCCGAGTGCCTCGCGCGCCCAGGCGAGAACCGGGCCCCAGGCCGCCTCCTGCGCGGCCACCAGCGACTCCGGCCCCTCGCCGCGATAGCAGACAAGGTCGCTGCCGGCATATTTGACGATCTCGGCCTTGACCGGCTCCATTTCGCCCGCGACGCGGTCGATCGCCGAATGGACGATGCGGGTGAGCGGCATGGTGGCCGGGTCGATGCGCTCGCCTTGGCGCTCCCATTCCGCGGCGAGCGCTTGCGCCACGGCACGGTCGGCGACGACCAGCGGGTTGCGGCCGGGCGTCTTCGCCTGCTTGCCGTCCAGCGTCAGGCCGAAGCCGTCTCCAACGGGGGTAATGGCGGCCGCCTCGTAGAAGCGGCGCGGCAATTCCCGCCGCGCCGGCCGCGGCGCGCCAGCCACCGGAGCGGACGGCTCGTCGCTCACGAAGCGATCCACTCCCGCACCTCGAGCCAGGGGCTCGTCTTGCTGACGACCTCGTACCAGTCGTCGCGGGCGAACGTGGCGTTGACCGCCTGGATGGCGCCGTCGACGCGCTCGCGCTTGCTGGAGCCGACGATCGGCATGCCGCCGACCGGATGGCGCGCGACGAAGGCCATCGCCGCCTCGGCCGGGCCCGGCAGCTCCATGCGCAGCGCGATCTCGGTCAGCAGGCCACGTAACTCGACGATTTCCGCCTCGTCGGAGGTAAGCAGCCGCCCGCCGCCGACCGGCGACCAGATCATCGGCTTGTGGCCGAGTTTTTGCGCCAGATCGAAGGTGCCGTCGCTGACCGGCCTCAGATAGAGCGGCGAGAACTGCACCTGATTGGTGACGATCGGCGCCTTCAGCCGCGACTGCAGGAGATCAAAGCGCGAGGGCAGGAAATTGGAGACGCCGATATGGCGCACCTTGCCCTGCTTGACGACGCCATCGAGCGCCTCCGCCGTCGCATCCGGGTCCATCAGATGATCGGAGCGATGGAGGATGAGCACGTCGATGACGTCGATGCCCATTTCGCTCAGCGACCGGTCGACCGACCAGCGGATGTGCTCGGGGCTGAGGTCAAAGAAGCGCGTGCGGAACTCGGGGATCACCGGCCCTGGCCGGCAGATGCCGACCTTGGTGACGATCTCGAAGCGGTCGCGGCCACCCTGCGCCTTCAGTGCCTCGCCGAGGAAGCGTTCCACCGTATAGGGGGCGCCATAGACATTGGCGGTATCGAGCGTGGTTATGCCGCGCTCGAGCAGGAAGTCGAGGAAGCCAGCCAGCTCGGCCGCCGACGAGAACTGGTCCTGCGACCGCATTGAGCCCCAGATAACACGAGAGAATTCAAGGCCTTGTGGATAAATCTTGACACGGGAAACGGGTCCGGGATCGGGCATCATTCGTCCTCCTGTTCGGTATCGCGCATGCCCGCTTCCATGTCGAAACCGAGCAGGTTCCAGCTTTGCTGCATGTGGGGGGGAAGCGGCGCGGTGACGTCCAGCGTGCCGCCGGCCGGATGGGGGATGACGATGCGGCGGGCGTGCAGATGCAGCTTGTTCTGGATGCCGCCGGGCAATTGCCACTCCGCGTCGTTGAAGTATTTCGGATCGCCGACGATCGGATGGCCGATATGGGCGGCGTGGGCCCTGAGCTGGTGGGTGCGCCCGGTGACCGGCCGCATGGAGAGCCAGGCAAGCTGCTGGCCGGCCTGATCGACCACCGAATAGATGGTGACCGCGTGACTGGCGTCGTCGCTGCCGTGGCGGGCGACCCGCATGCGGTCGCCCTCCGGCGTGCCCTCCTTGGCCAGCCAGGTGGAGACGCGCCCCTGGTGCGGCTTGGGCACGCCCTTGACCAGCGCCCAGTAGATCTTGCGGGTGGCGCGGCCACGAAACGCCTCGGCCAGCTTCTGAGCGGCAAGGCGCGTGCGCGCCACCACCAGAACGCCGGAGGTATCGCGGTCGAGCCGGTGGACGAGGCGGGGCTTCTGGCCCTTGCGGTCGCGGAAGGCCTCCAGCATGCCATCGACGTGGCGGGTGAGGCCGGAGCCGCCCTGCACCGCCAGACCCGCCGGCTTGTTGAAGACGAAGACCTGATCGTCCTCATGCAGGATCATGGCACGCAGGGCATCGCCGTCGTTCGCCAGCTTGGCCGGAGACTTCGCCGGCGCCTGCGAAGGAGCGCCCGTTGCGGCACCGGCGCCCTGCCCGCCGGCCAGCGTGCCAGCCAGCGGCGGAATACGCACCGCCTGGCCGGGCTCCAGCCGGGTGCTGGTCTTCACCCGGCCGCCATCGACGCGCACCTGGCCGGAGCGCAGCAGCTTCTGCAGGTGGCCGAAGGCAAGGTCCGGAAAGTGCGTCTTGAACCAGCGGTCAAGACGCATGCCGGCCTCGTCAGGGGCGACGGTTCTTGTTTCGACGCTTGCCATGGTCTTGAGGGGCGAGAGGAACGGTCTTCATAGCACCCGGCGGGGCGCCTGACGAGGCGGGGGAAACGGGGGCGTGTCGCAGTTTGAGTTTCAGGATTGGGCTGGAAAGGGGAACGACAGGCTTCATGCATCGGGGGGTGGAAGCTGCCGTTCGCCAACCATGTCAGTCGATGATATCGGAACCGTCCGACTTCAAACGTGCGAGACCATCCTTCATCTGCTGCAGCCGTTCAGGCGAGTGCCCCTGCCACTCCGTGACTTCGGCAATGACGCGTAGCGGATCGCGGGAGCGATAGGACAGCGTCGGATTGCCGGGAAACTTCTTATCCGTCAGGTTGGGATCGTCCACGATCGGCCCAGTTGGCTCCACGACATAGATCCGTTCTTGCCCACTGCCGACGGCCAACTCGGCGCCCCAGATGGCAGCATCCAGCGTACCCGCGCAATATACCCAAGACAGCGGCTTCGTTTGGGTGAAGTTGGACCGGTGGCCGACGGCAATCAGGTCTCCGGGTTTCAGATCGGCCCGCGTTCCGTGGAAGAACGATTGTGAAAACATGCTGGCAGAAGCGGACATAGGCTCGCGGCTCCTTCGATGTGAATCGAGGGTCATCCCGTGGCACATGGACCCCAGGTTGCCGCAAGCCCCGTCTTGGCATAGAAAATAATGGTGGAGATGCGGCAGCTTCCTCCTACCCAACTTTCAGCGACAAACTGAGACCGGCGACAGCCTGACGTTTGATGTTCGTCGGCCGGCGGGAGCGGCTTCACACGGCCGCAAATAGGGCAATGTCTCAAGGTGAACGCGGCTTCGGGGTGGAAAGCCGACGCGGCGCCCTTCACCAGTCCTCGTGCGGAGCAACGGCCCGCCGGAGCTTCACGGCGAGGTCCCTGGCCTCAGTTTCCGTGTTCACGGTCAGAAGGAAACCCTGCGCTCGCACCGGATCAAGAATCTTTGGCGCCATGAGGATCTTGCCATCGACGATGATCGCCAACGTTCTTCCGATATTCCCGGCGGTCACCCGCTCGAGCTTGCTCGCACCCTGAGGCGTGAGTGCGACGTCGAAACCCGGTTTGCCTTCGGTCCACCCCACCTCGCCCACGCTCGCGAAATCGGAGGGCCCGAGCAGCGTCTCGGGCTCCACCTCAAGCGCTTTGTCGCTTCCTTCGACGGCAAGCGGCTGACCGGCTCCGGGCCCCTGCGCGACCAACCTGATTTCGATGGGCGCGAATCCCGCGGCTGCGAACGACGGCGCCGTTGCCGAAAGAAGCGCGACAAGCACGAAAACGATGGCAAGCGGATGGACCGGGCGCACTGCGCAACTTCCTTATTGTCGGTCGATCGTAGCTGGGTGGCCAGACCGGGGCTTTCAAGGCGAAGGCCACGACGGCTGTGCGTCGAACCGGAGGCCGGCGCACGCCCCGGAAACGGGCAGTCCGCTTGACCTATCGTCCTGAGGAAGCTATCAAATTAGCGGAATTCGGGATGGAGTCCCCCCGTAACCGCCTTTCCGGCTGATGACTCCTACACGCGAGAAATCGCGGTGGGGGTTCATGCGTGAACCCACCGCAAGGTGGGTTTTTTGTTGTCCGGTGGGCGAAGTCCCCCGCATTCGCACCGGACAGGGATAGGCTTGCCGGAACCGGCACGGCTCCCGATCGGGGCCGGCCGCGCCGCCAAGCCAGTAGACGGAGAGAGACAAGCGGTGGTCGTATATCTGTGGATTGCAGTCGGCAGCGCGGCGGGCGGCATAGCCCGTTTCTGGGCCTCGGGCGTCACCGCCCGGCTGATCGGCGAGACTTTTCCCTGGGGCACCATGCTGGTGAACGTGGTCGGCTCCTTCATCATCGGCTTCGTCGCCACCCTCACCGCCCCGGACGGTCGCGTGTTTCTCGATTCGACCGTGCGGCTGGCGATCCTGGCCGGCTTCTGCGGCGGCTTCACCACCTTCTCTTCGTTCAGCCTGCAGACGCTCAATCTGCTCAACGATGGCGACTACCTTCAGGCCGGCGCCAATATCGGTCTTTCGGTCGTCCTGTGCCTCGCCGCCGTCTGGGCCGGCAGCGCGGTGGCCGCCAGCTTCAACGCACTCAGGTGGACCTGACCATGATGACCATTCCCGAGGAATCAGCCCTCCTGCGCATCTTCTGCGGCGAGGACGATCGCCACGGCCGTATGCCGCTCTACGAGGCGATCGTGCTCAAGGCCCGCGAGGCGGGCCTGGCCGGCGCCACCATGCTGCGCGGCGCCACCGGCTTCGGCCATTCCAGCCACCTGCACACCACCAAGATCCTGCGCCTGTCGCAGGACCTGCCGATCGTCATCGAGATCGTCGATTCGCGCGAGAATATCGAGGCGTTCCTGCCCTTGATCGACGGCATGCTGGGCAGCGCCCTGGTGACCATGGAGAAGGTGCAGGTGCTGCAATACGGCCCGCCAGACAACAAGCGCGGGTAGATCAGGCCGTGCGGATGGCGTTCAGAACCACCAGCCAGGTTCTGGGCAGCCTGTGATAGCGCGCGCCGTCGATGATCGTATCGACATAGGCCCGCGACGGCAGTTCGCTGGTGCCGTCGGGGATCGCCGCATAGGTCATGGCGCGCACCGGCTCCGACCCGCCGAGGCGCAGAACCGTCACCTCGCGGAAATCGTGGCGATTGCGTTCCGCCGGTGCATAGGGGTCGTAACCCTCGTGATAGTGGAGCACCGGCAGGTCATCCTCGGGCACCTCGTAGAGGGCGCCCCACAGGACATCGCCGGGGCTGGCCTCGAAACCCGCTGACGCGCAGCGCCAGGACCGCGAATAGCGCGGGAAACACAGCCTGTGGTCGGGCAACCGCGCGACGCCGAGGCTGCGGTAGCCCGGACATCGCTCGGCCATCTGGGTGGGGTTGAGGTTGGAACCGTAGGCGAAGTAGATCATGCGACGCAGATACCCGGCAGCCCCTGCGGGACCGCAAGCAGACTAGCGGTCACCGCGCGCCAGTTGAAGCCCGTCTTCTAGGCAGCCGTGGCCATCGCACCCGACGGGCCGACGAGCGAGTCGGCGAACTGGCCGACCTCCGCCCAATCGGTGTATTCGTGGTCGCGCGCGGTATCGGTCGCGTAGCCCTGATCCTCGGCGATGCCGCGCATGATCCACCTGGTGATGGGATTGTAGCGTGTGTAGGCCAAGCTGCCCGCCACGTGCTCGACGCGGGCCGGCCGCCAGCCCGTCTTCTGCGAGAAGGTTTCCACCCATCCCTTCAGCCAGCGCCGGGCGTCGTCGCGGTTGCGTACATTGGCGGCCGCCATCGATACCGACAGGAAGACCGAGGGCACCGCCAGGAGCGCGTCGCGATGGCGCCTGACGAAACGCATTACCGAGCGGCGATAATCACCCTGGCGTACGCAGGAGGCGACCACGATCCGGTCGAAGCCGGCGGGCGCGAGCCCGCGCGGCACGCGGGCCGCATCGCAAAGCTCGACGGTGTGCGATTGCTTGCGCCAGCGCTCCGCCAGGAATTCGACGATCTTCCGGGTTTGCCCGGTTGCCGTCCCGTAGACGACAAGAATACGCATCGCTCCGCTCCATCGTTGCTGGCAACGACCGGGTCCGTCTTCTCGCCTATATGGGGATGGCATCGTCGAATTGCATGAACCGCGAATCGGGAATTCTGCGGGGAGGTTACGTCTTCCCGCTCCTCTCGCGCCTCAGCCGCGCCCAATAATCGAGCCGCTTGCGGACCTCGCGCTCGAAGCCACGGTCTGGCGGGTCGTAGAAGCT
>CAVVPK010000037.1:0-213964 GCA_963750065.1 uncultured Alphaproteobacteria bacterium | reverse complement strand
GACCGTATGGCCGAACACGCGGCGATAGAACGCCTGGTGTTCGGCGCGCACCGTCGCCAGAACGATGTCGGCCTGGAAATGCTCGGCCGCCATGTGCCCGATCCTTACCGTCAGATAGGCCAGTTCCGGAATCGCCCCGCCCGGTCCGGGATCGGCCACGAAGCGCGTCGGATCGACCACCGTCTTGCCGGCGTCGATCATCGGCTTCACCTCGTCCGGAAACACATCCGTCGCGACGAAGTCGGGATAATCCTGGTTGGCGACATGGATACGCATCGAACTGACCAGCCGGCCATCGACGTGGACGCCGATAACCCAACCGTTGTCCGAATTGTCAAAGCGGTCCGTCAGCCGGCGACTGAACTCCGGCTTGATCGCCCCTTCGTCCAAATAGGCCCGATACCGAAGGCGGTAGATCGCCTCTCGGTCTTCATCAGTATCAGCGCGCCGATAGCTGACACGCTGCAATAACTCTTGTACCCGCTCCGCCAAGGCCGGCTGGAGCGATTTCACTACCGCATTACTCATGTACTGGCCTCCTCAGGCTGGGAGGCAGGTTAACACTCCGCTAACCATTCGTACATCGTTAGGCTTAACAAGCAGAATTTAAGGTAAATTTTAGAGATCGGGCGCCGCGCGGCCGTCGCCGACGGGGCTTTGCCTCGAAAACGCAGGGAGTTAGGTGATGGAGTGCGGCGCCGCTGCCTGGCCTCGGGCGACCAGGCCGCTCAATGGCGGCTTGCGCTGCGTCAAGATGGCCCCGCGGTCACGGGACCGCGCGGAGGATGATGTCAGCCGGCGTTGCGCCGGAGCACCGCCACCTTGTCTTCGTCCGAGCCGCCAAAGTTCGACGTAAGCAGTTTCATGATCTGCGGACCGGGGATCGGGACGCTGAACAGGAAGCCCTGGACCTCGTTGATGCACTCTTCGGCGGCAACGATGGCAAGCTGTTCCTCGGTTTCGACGCCTTCGATCGTCACCGTCAGGCCGAGGTCGGCGGACAGTCGCGCCACGCCGCGGAGCAGGATCAGCGCCCGGCTGCCCGCTTCCAGGCCTTCGACGAACAGGCGGTCGATCTTCACCTTGTTGAGCGGCAGGCCGTGCAGGTAGCTGAGGCTCGAATAGCCGGTTCCGAAATCGTCGAGCGAGAGGCGCACGCCGAGTTCGCGCAGCTGGCGCAGGATCAGCCGCGTGGCGCGGGTGTCCTGCAGCAGCACCGATTCGGTGATCTCGATTTCGAGACGGCTGGGGTCGAGGCCGCTGGCGGCGAGAACCTCGCGGACGGTGCCGGTCACGTTGCCGCGGCGGAATTGATAGGCCGACAGGTTGACCGCGACGCGAACCTCGCCGGGCCAGGTGACGCATGCCCGGCACGCCTGGAGCAGCACCCAGTTGCCGATCTCGACGATCAGTCCCATCTCCTCTGCGACCGGGATGAATTCGGCCGGCGAGATCATGCCGCGCAGCGGATGTTGCCAGCGCAGGAGAGCCTCGCAGGTCGTGATCTTCATCGTCTTCAAGTCGAACAGCGGCTGGTAGTAAATCTCGAAAGAGTTGTTGGCGAGCGCATTGCGCAGGTCGAGTTCGAGGCTGCGCCGCTCCTGCGCGCGCACGTCCATCCCTGGCTCGAAGAAGCGCCAGGTGCCGCGCTGTTCCGCCTTTGACCAGTACAAGGCCATATCGGCATTTCTGAGCAGGTGGTCGGCGCCGGTCGCGTCGCGCGGCGCAATGGCGATGCCGATGGTGGCGCCGATGACCACCTGGTGGCCGTCGATCTCGTAGGTCTCGGAAAGCGCCGCCACGATCCGGCGCGCCAGGGTCGCGGCTTCCTCCGGTCCGTCGGTCGGCGTCTGCACGACGACGAACTCGTCGCCGCCAAAGCGCGCCACGATGTCGCTTTCACGGACCAGCCGCTTCAGGCGATCGGCGACGGCTCTCAGCAGCAGGTCGCCGCGCGGATGGCCAAGCGTGTCGTTGACCTGCTTGAATTGGTCGAGGTCGACGAAGAGGATGGCCGACGGTTTCGATCCGGCCGTCGCCAGCGTCGCCTCCATGCGCTCGCGCAGGTGCATGCGGTTGGGCAGGCCCGTCAGGGAATCGTAGCGCGCCAGGTGGCGGATGCGCGCCTCGGCTTCCCGACGCTCGGTAACATCCTCCACCAGGGCCACCGAACCGCCATTCTCCATCGGCTGGAAGGTCAGGCTCAGCGTCCGCCCGTCCTGCTTCTGGATGGTGAAGCCGGTGGTGTCCGAGCCGGAAAGACGCTGTTCGAGATTGCTGGCGAAGCGGTCGCTTTCCGAACGCAGGATCGTGCCGGCGGCGACGCAGTCGCGCACCAGATCGCGCGCCGACTCGCCCTTGCGGTCGATGGACGGCAGGTCGAACAGCTCGATCAACCGGTTATTGACCACCACCACGCGCTGTTCCGAGTTGAACATGCACAGGCCCGAAGGCATGTTGTTGAGCGCGGTGTCGAATCGGTTCGCCAGAATGGAGATCTCGCGCTCCGAGACGACTGCGTCGAGCAGGGTGCGGCGCAGGCGGTCGGAAATGAACTTGAAACTGATGAAGAACGCCCCGAGCAGCGCGGCATAGAGCGCGTAGTAGAGGTCGAGCGGGATGAGCAGGGCGATGGTGATCGGCACGCCGTCGACCAAGATCAGCACTGCGACCAGACGGGCGCTGCCGAAGTTGCGGCCGGAAATCCCGATCATGTATGCGATGGTTGCCGAAATCGACATCAGCTCGACGAAGCCATCGTTGGAGCGCGCGAAGACGACCGCGCACCAGACGCCGAGCATGCCCATGAAGGCCGCAGCGCCCGCAACATAGCGCCACTCCCAGCGCGCCGCCTGTTCCACCGTAGTGATGGTGTCCCTGATGCGCATGTATTTCGCCATGTCGAACGCACGCGCGATGGCGATCAATACGAGCGTCACCCACATGCCGCCGATGACGACGTCGCGGGTCTTCCACGCCGACAGCAGGACCGCCAGGGAGATCGCGACCGAGCCCAGGAACAGGGTCGTGATTTCCTTGTACAGCGAGTCGACCAGCGGGATGTAGATCTCCGCCGGTAAGTCGGATTGCTGACGTGCTGGTCGCTGCGGACTGGGTGAAAACATGCGTGGCCAGGGCCTGGATGCTGTCGTGACCCGCAGAGAGTCGCCGATTTCCCTAAAGATTCCCTTCAACAGGCGGCGACGAAAACGCAAAAACCGCAAAATGATTGCTCAATAGTGGTCAAATCAAAGTGCTTTGCAGTAGAACATCAATTAAGAGTTGCATTAGCGGATGAAAGCCACGCTTTCGGGCGGCAACCGAAAGCTTTCTGCCGCGCGTAAACGAGGGGCTTCTCAGGCTGCCGCGGTTTTGGAGCCCTTCGAGCGTCTCACGCCGGCGACGCGTTCTGCCATTTCCTCGAGGAACCGCCCGAGGATCGGATTGAAAAGCTCGGGCGCCTGAAGGAACGCCACATGGGCGAGGCCGCGCAGCATGTAGCAGTGCTTGTCCCAGAGGTTCTGGTAGCGAAGGCTGCCGATGTACTCGACATTGACGAACGGATCGTCGGCCCCGTTGATCATGGCCACCGGGACGCTCGCCGACTGGACGAGATCGCGCTGGTTGGCGATCTGCCCCGTGAACAGGGCCTGGAACATGAGAGCGCGGGCACGTCCGTCGGAACGGCGCATCGCCGCGAGCAGCGTATCGTTCAGCGCCGGCCCATAGACGGCCGTGGCCAGAACGCCAATCTCCTCCTCGCTGAGGTCGGGCTTGCCGAGCAGGCCGACCAGCGGATTGGGCAGGAAACCGGCCTGGATCGACTCCGGCGTCGGATTGACCGGCGGCGTCGCCATTGGCATCAGGCCGACGATGCCGGGAAAACGCGGCAGCATCTCGATGGCCGCGTGGCCGCCAAGGGACCAGCCGACGATTACGGCGGTGTCGATGCCCATGACGTCCAACATCTCGACGGCCGCATCGGCGAATCCTGGCATGGAATAGGTGCGCTGAGGATCGACCGCATCGCTCGAGGCGCCGTGACCGGGCAGGTCGGGGGCGATCAGATGAAAGCGTTCGCCCAGCTCTCCTTCGAGCTGTCCGGAGAAGACCTCCTTGCAGCTCGAATTGCCGTGGATCATTAGAACCGGAAGCCCTTTACCGGACGTTTCGCTGACCGCGATGTCGCCGTGGCTCGTCTGAATGGTCTTGCTGGTGACCGCCATGGGCGCTCTCCTCATAAAGGGAAATCCGGCCGGCCCCGTCACGGCCAAGTGCCCGGAAGTTTGACAGCAACCTAATGCGGACAAGCTTATAAAAGCTTAAGAATAGTCTGTGTTTTCCGTGGATTGGGCGGCTTCATCGCGCGATTCGCATTGCGCTCCGGCACCGTCTGGTATCGGCATGGAGCGGCCGGCCAGTGCGCAAGTATGTCCAATGGCCCGCGCCAACCACTTCCACTATAGGTGATATCGACCCGCGAGCGGACGGACAGATGGATCAGAAGACGGATTCACAGCAATACATCCTCGGCCACTCCGAGGCGGAACTCGCCAGGCTTGAGCATCAGGCGCAGATCTTCGGCGACGATACCCGCGACATGCTGCGGCGGGCCGGCATTGCTCCCGGCATGCGCGTGCTCGACATTGGTTGCGGCGTCGGCGACGTATCGATGATCGCGGCCGAGATGGTCGGCCCCGCCGGCCGTGTCCTCGGCATCGACAATGCCGCCGCCGCCCTGCCCTCGGCCCGCGCCCGCGCCGCTCATGCCGGCTTTGGCTGGCTCGAGTTCGAGGAAGCAAATATCTACGCCTACCGGACGGAAGAGGCCTATGACGCCGTCGTCGGCCGCTTCATTCTCATGCATGTCCCCGATCCGGTTGCCGTCATCAAGACCGCGATCCGCTTCAGCAAGCCCAAGGCCATCATCGCCTTCATCGAGATGGACATTTCCGAAATCGTCCACCGTGCCCGAACTGCCGCTGATGACGCAGTGCGTTGACTGGATCGTTCAGACCTATCGCAAGGTCGGCGTCGAGCCGAACATGGGCTCGCTGCTCCACCACACCTTCCGCGCCGCCGGGCTCGATCCACGCCTGCACGGCACCTGCCGCATCGAGAGCGGCCCCGACGCCATCGCCTACGATTTTGCAGCCCAGGCGCTGCACACCCTGCTGCCCGCCGTCGCGGCGCACGGGATCGCTACGGCGGCGGAAGTCGACCCGCCCACGCTGGCGGCCCGCCTGCGCGCGGCCGCGGTTGCCGGCGACAATTGCCTGATCTTGCCGCGCCTGGTCGGCGCCTGGGCCTCGATGGGCTAAGCTGCCCAGCGGGCATGCCCGCCCCATCGCCAACGCCTTCGGAAAGCCCGCATGACAGAGGTATCGCTTGCCGGTCCGTGGACGCTCTATGACGCCGGCGGCGGGCCGATAGCGCCCTGCCCCATCCCCGGCGACGTCCATTCCGCTCTGATCGCCGCCGGCCGCATCCCCGACCCCATGGTTGGCACCAACGAGGCGGCGGTGCAGTGGGTGCATGAGGCGGAATGGGAAATCCGCCGCTCGTTCGACCTCCCGGCCGGCGCGCTTGCCGGCAAATGGCCGGTGCTCGACCTCGAATTCGTCGATACCGTCGCCGAGGTCACGGTCAACGGCACGGCGGTCGCCAGCATCGAGTTCGAGCTTCATCCGCCACCGCATCGACCTTTCCGGCATCGTGCGCCCCGGCGAGAACGCCATTGCCATCCGCTTCCGCTCGGCGACCAAGGAAGCAAGCGCGCGGGCGGCGAGACAGCCCTTCCCGATCCCGCACACCAAGAACAACCTGGTCCCCGACCTCAATATGCTGCGCAAGGCGCAGTGCCACGGCGGCTGGGACTGGGGCCCGTGCCTGATGGTGCTCGGCATCTATGCCGAACCGAAGCTGTGCCTCTTCGACGACGCGCGCATCGAACATGCGGTCATCCGCCAGGATCATCACGACGACGGTTCGGTCACGGTGACCGCACATGTCGAATTGGCGGCGCTGAGGGACGGCGCGGTTCCGGTGGTCTTCACTTTCGACGACAGGGAAGTCGAGGGCGAAGCCATGGTGACGCACGCAAACGGCGGCGGCATCGATCTCGGCCTGACCGTCGCAGAACCGCTGCTCTGGTGGCCTGCCGGCACCGGCGATCAGCCCCTCTACGACGCCAGCGTCACCATTCCCGGCGACCGCATCCAGAAGCGCATCGGCCTCAGGAAGCTGCGGCTCATCAACGAGCCGGACGCGGCTGGCGCCTCGATGACCTTCGAGGTCAACGACGTGCCCATCTTCGCCAAGGGCGCCAACTGGATCCCGGCCGACGCGCTCCCCAGCCGCATCACGCGCGGGCGCATCGCCCGCCTGCTTGGCGAGGCGGTCGCCGCCAACATGAACATGATCCGCGTCTGGGGCGGCGGTTTCTACGAGTTCGACGCCTTCTACGAGCTCTGCGACGAACTTGGCCTGCTGGTCTGGCAGGACATGATGTTCGCCTGCTCGCAGTACCCTTCGACGCCGGAGTTCCTGGCCCAGGTCGATGCCGAGGTGCGCTATCAGGTGAAGCGGCTCGCCTCGCATGCCTCGATTGCCATCTGGTGCGGCGACAACGAGGTGATCGGCTCGCTGACCTGGTATGACGTTTCGAAGAAGAACCGCGATCGCTATCTGGTCAATTACGACCGGCTTAACCGGGTGATCGAACAGGCGGTCGAGGATAGCGATGCCAGCCGCACCTTCTGGCCCTCCTCGCCCTGCTCGGGCAAGCTCGACTATGGCGACGCCTGGCACGACGACTCGTCCGGCGACATGCATTTCTGGTCGGTCTGGCACGAGAACCGCGACTTCGAGCACTATTACGACGTCCGCCCGCGCTTCTGCTCCGAGTTCGGCTTCCAGTCCTTCCCGACCATGCACGACATCCGCCGCTTTGCCGAAGAGCGCGAGTGGAACGCCATGTCGCCGGTGATGGAATGGCACCAGCGCGACCCCGCCGGCAACGGTCGCATCGTCGAGACGATGACGCGCTATTTCCGCATGCCGACCAGCTTCGAAAATTTCCTCTATCTGAGTCAGCTCCAGCAGGCGCTGGCGATCGAAACCGCGGTGCGCTTCTGGCGCAGCCTCAAGCCGCATGCGATGGGCGCACTCTACTGGCAGCTCAACGACGTCTGGCCGGCGGTGTCGTGGTCGAGCCTCGACCACGCCATCGGCTGGAAGACGCTGCACTATCATGCCCGCCGCTTCTTCGCCCCGCTGGCGCTCTCCGCGCACATCGACGAGGGCCTGCTCAGGCTCTCGGGGCTGAACGACAGACAGATGCCGGCGCTGGTCGAGGCGCGCGTGAGGACCATCACCGGCGACAACGCGACGCTGCAGGAGACGATCCATACGGCCGAGATACCGGGCGACCGCGCCGTCGAAATCGCCGCCGTTCCCATGCCCTCGGCCGGTCTCGTCCATGTCATCGACGGCCGCGTGGCCGGCGCGGAGAATTACGACCCCCTCCTCCGCCTCCTCGTCTTTCCCGACAAGCCCAAACGCCTCGACCTGCCGGAGGCGGCAGTGACGCTGCAAGCCGGCGACGCGCCCGGCAGCTTCGTGCTCAGCGCCGATGCGCCGGCCTTCTTCGTCAAGCCCGAGGCCTCCGAATTCGCCGGCGCCTTCGACGATGCCAGTATCCTGCTTCTGCCCGGCGAGACCCGCCGGCTGACCTTCCGCTCATTCGACGGGCGCCTGCCCGGCGTATCCGACGTGGCGCTCAGCCACCTCGCGGCGACCTATCGCTGAAGCGCGCTCAACCCGCCGCTGCCTGGCGCCATGCGATAATGCCGAGCAGAACGGCGATGAGCGCGATCCAGGTGGCGATGTTGACGGTGACCGCGTGCCGCGCGCTCTTTCGCTCGGACCAGGTCCTCGGCTTGATGCCCTTGACCAGGAAGACAAGCTGCGCCGCCAGGTTCACGCAGGCAATGTTGGCGACCAGCAGCATGGCGGCGCCGACAGCGAGGTTCATGCGGCCGGCCGCCAGCATGATGCCCACCGTCACGGCCGGCGGCAGCAGGGCGACGGCGACCATAACGCCGACCAGCGTGCTCGACAGGCCGGTGGTGACCGAGAGCGCCGCGGCGGCACCCGAGGCGAGCGCCAGCGCGATGCCGGCATAATCGACCGAGGTGCGCGCCAGGAGCTCGTGGCTGGCGATGTTGGGGGCAATCAGATAGGCCAGCGCCCCGGCGATCGCGACGCTGAACACCACGCCGAGCACACCCGACTTGCCGGCCGCGAGCATCAGCGTGCGGTCGCCGATGGCGGCGCCGAAGGCGAAGGCGACGTTCGGCCCGAGCAGCGGCGCGATGACCATGGCGCCGATCAGGATGGCGACGCTGTCCTGCTCGAGGCCGACCGAAGCGACCACCGTCGACAGGAACACGAGCAGCATGAAATTGCTGTCCATGCGCACGCCGCCCTCGACCAGGTGATAGAGTTCCTCGCGCGAGGCGCGCGCCTGCTCCTCCTGCTTCTTCTTCTCGTCCTCCTCCTGGCCAGCGTCCGCTTCTTCTTTTTCCGGCTTCTTTTCCGCCTCCGGCTCTTCGAACGGGATGACGGCATCGGTCGGCAGCATGACGATGCGCCAGTTCTCCGATTTGCCGAGCGCGCCTTGCAGCCGGTCGAGCAGGCCCTGGCGATCGATTTCGCCGACCACCAGCCGGATCGACCAGCGGCCGTCTTCCATCGGCGCCGGCGCCTTCTGGACGTCGTCGATGCCAAGTTCCTCGGCGACCGCAATCACCGCCTGGACGCGGTCCTCCGGTGTCGCCACCTCGATCAGCTTGAACGCCATGGTCCTCAGCAATCGTCGGAACGCGGACGCATTGTGGCAGTATAGCAATCGCCGGCCACAGGCCACACTGTTGAAAAGTCAAACAATCGCATTCCCGCGAGCGATTGGCTCCGGGCTATGAACATTTCTTGCTTCCCTGTCGCGCCGCTTTGTTCGATCCCGGTCGGGCCTTCGGCCCTCCTCGGTCTCTTGCGGCGCTCCTCGCCTCTTGTGGCGAGGGGGTGGCGGGCGCCCGGCGAATGCCGTGCGGGTAGTCCGCGAAAATGGGGGCGCTCGACCCGAGCGCCCGCCGCGGCGTCCTGAAACACGCCCGGCCAGGTTTATTCGGCGAAGGCGCTTCGCGGCAGCCTCCGCCTGAGGTCGCTTACACCACACGCCCGGCGGAACCGGGGCATGGCGGGACGGCCGGTCGTAGTGCCGACGGTCCTGGCCGGGGCGTCCCGAGTGCCGAGATGCGGTCTCGACGCGCGGGCGCCGCACCCCGCCCCGCGCACAGAACGCCTCATGAGCGCGCCCCTTCGCGGGCGGGGATGTGATCAATATGGGGGCAGTTCGGGGACCGGGGATAAGTATTTTCGAGGGCACACCCGGTGCGGCTGTTGGGGCCCTTGCAGGCCCGGAACTACGGCTCCAGCTCGGTATCCCAGTAGAGGTAATCCATCCACGATTCGTGCAGGTAGTTCGGCGGGAAATGGCGGCCGTTATTGTGGAGCTGCGCCACGGTCGGCTGGAAGGGCATCTGCGACGGCCACATGCGCGCCTCCCTGGTACTCAGTCCGCCCTTCCTCAGATTGCATGACGAGCAGGCGGCGACGACGTTGTCCCACGTCGTCTGGCCGCCGCGCGATCTCGGGATCAGATGATCGAAGGTCAGGTCCTCGCGCGTGCCGCAATACTGGCAGGCGAAGCGGTCGCGCAGGAACACGTTGAAGCGCGTGAACGCCGGGTGGCGCGCCGGTTTGACGTAGGTCTTCAGCGACACCACCGAGGGCAGCTTCATCGAGAAGGACGGGCTGCGCACCGCCGTCTCGTATTCCGAGACGATGTTCACGCGCTCCAGGAACACCGCCTTGATGGCGTCCTGCCACGACCACAGCGACAGCGGATAATAGCTGAGCGGCCGATAGTCCGCATTGAGCACCAGCGCCGGATTGGACCCCGGCGAGACAGCGATATTCACTGACGCCTTCCCAATTCTATCCGTAATGCCCGGAGGTTAGGGCCTCCGGTGCAGCGCATAGTCTATACGGGCTGTGACAGCCATGTGAAGGGGGCGGCAGAGGGGCAGCGATATCGGGAAGCGTGACCTCGACAAACCGCACCCGCGATGCCATATTGTCAAGGAAACGCGGCATATGGCACCAACATGGCTTCTCACAAACACTCCGCACAAGAATCGGCGGCCGAGGCAGGGGCGGTGATCGTGCACGAAATCGCAAGCGCGGCGCTGCCCAAGTCCCCCCTGATTCGCGCCGCTCCGGCCGCCCTCGGCATGCTTGCCAAGCAGGGCTATTCGCAGGCCGAAATCCACGCACTTGTCGTACCGAAGCGCACGCTGGCGCGCCGCCAGGCGGCAAACGAGCCGCTGTCGGTCGAGGAAACCGACAAGGCGCTGCGCCTGGAACGGGTAGCCAGCCTTGCCGCGCGCGTCTTCGATAGCGCCGACAAGGCCAATCGTTGGCTGCGCAAACCCAAGCGCCAACTCGACGGAGAGACGCCGCTGGCCTTCCTGGGCAGCGAAGCGGGTGCCCGCGTGGTCGAGGAGATGCTGCGGCGTATCGACTTTGGCATGGTGGCCTGAGCGCGGCGGGCCGTGCGCATCTGGCGCATCTCCAATTACGCGGACCTGTCCGGCGAAGGCGGCAGGCAGGCATCGGCGCGCTGGCACACTGAAGGCCGGCCGGTCGTGTATCTCTCCGAACATCCGGCGCTGGCTCTGCTGGAGATCCTGGTGGGTTTGGAAGTCGATGCGGACGATCTGCCGGCTACCTATCAGCTTCTTGAAGTCGACCTGCCGGATGACATTGCCGATTCTCCGCTTCGCGAAGATGACCTTTCGTTGAGATATCCCGATTGGCGCACGGACCTCTCGGTCACGCGCACTTTGGGCGATCTGTGGCTGGAATCCGGAGATACCGCAATCCGCCGGGTCCCTTCGGTCATCCTTCCGAGATCGGAGAACGTCCTCCTGAATCCCCTGCATCTCGATGCGCGGCGTGTGCGCATCCTCAACACGATGCAAGCGACATACGACCCAAGGCTGTTCCGCGGCGCCGGCTAGCAGCAGGGCCCGTTTCCTCCCCCACCCCTCCACATCCCCGCCCGGATTGCCTAAATAGAATAACTGAGGGAGGAGGCGTCCCGAGGAGTAGCGTCATGGCGGTTTCGTTCGACTGGAGGGTGCCCCCCGAAGTGGCGCCGCACGCCGAAGACTATGGGTTCGACCTCGAAGCCGCGCTGAAGGCCATGGTCGGCATCCGCTCGGTCGTGCCCGTGGACGCCTTCACCGCCGACATCCTCGGCACCGAGCGCACCGGCAACGGCGTCATCATCCGCGATGACGGTGTGATCCTCACCATCGGCTATCTGGTGACCGAGGCGAGCGAGATCTGGCTGACGCTGGCCGACGGGCGCATCGTCGCCGCGACCCCGATCGGCTACGACCAGGACACCGGCTTCGGCCTCGTGCAGGCGCTTGGCCGCCTCGACGTGCCGGCGCTGCAGCTCGGCGATTCGGACGACGCCGTGCCGGGCGCGCCGGTGGTTTCCGCCGGTGCCGGCGGCGCCGGCCATTCGCTCGCGGCACGCGTGGTCGCCCGCCAGGAATTCGCCGGTTATTGGGAATACCTGCTCGACGAGGCGATCTTCACCGCCCCGGCGCACCCCTATTGGGGCGGCACGGGCTTGATCGGCGGCGACGGACGGCTGGTCGGCATCGGCTCGCTGCAACTCGAGCAGGCGACCGACGAGGGCGAGGGCGTGCCGCTCAACATGTACGTGCCCACCGACCTGCTGAAACCGATCCTCGACGACATGATGTCCATCGGCCAGCCCAACCGGCCGCCGCGGCCCTGGCTCGGCCTCTACGCCACGGAAGTCGACGACCGCGTGGTGATTGCCGGCGTCTCCGGCAAGGGCCCGGCCGGCCGGTCCTTGCGCGAGGGCGACATCGTGCTCTCGGTCGGCGGCATGCGGGTCACCGGTCTGGCGGGCCTCTTCCGCAAGATCTGGTCGCTGGGCGATGCCGGCGTCAAGGTGCCGATGACCGTGCACCGCGACGGCCGCCCGCTCGACATCACCGTGCCCTCGGGCGACCGCAACCGCTTCCTCAAGGGGCCGAGCCTGCACTGAGCGGCTGCTTAGGCGCTTCCCCGCGATCGCAATCCCGGTGGCCTCGGCGGATGGCCAGGAGGTTGATATTCATCAACTCTCAGACAACGCCGCGAGCGTATTTGGAGCATATCCAAAGTGGGCGACCCGGTCGGAAGAGGCAAAGTCATGCGCAAATCTCTGCTTATGGCCGCGGCGGCTGTTGCCGTGATCGCTGGCGGCGCGGCGCTGGTGCGCGCGCAAGGCATGATGGGCGGCTACGGAGAGGGCTATGGCAACGGCCCCGGCTCCATGATGGGCAGTCCTGGTCAGGCTGGCGCCTTTGGCGTCGGGCCAGGAATGGCGCTCGGCTACGCCAATCGTCCGGTCTATCCGGGCTGGGGCGGCGAAGTGGTGAGTCACAAGCAGGCTGCCGCCTTCATTGCGGAAGGCGACGAGGCCGGCAGCGTCAACAAGCAGTCCAACACAATCAGCTACGCCGGCAAGGACATCACCATCAACATGGTGGCCGTGCAACCCGATCACGACGATCAGACCTTCGAGGTCCACGGTCTGACCAACCCGACGCTTGTCGTGCCGCGCGGCGCGACCGTCCATCTCGCTCTGGTCAACATGGACTACGGCGACAACATGGAGCACAGCGTCGTGCTGACGACGGCTGCGCCTCCGTATCCGTATATGTCGATGATGGGGACGGGACCGGAATTGGCCCAGATTACGCCGTTGCTGCCCTGGCGCAGCGAGAAGACGGTCGATAACGCTCAGTACGCGATGCTTGGAACAACGTTCGTCGCGCAGCAACCTGGAACCTATTGGTATCTCTGCCCGACGCCGGACCACGCCAAGCAAGGCATGTTTGGGAAGTTCGTCGTTCTGTAATCGGCTGGTTCAACGTCGCCCGGATCGATGCCATCGAGACGACCGCTCAGCAAGGCCGGCATGATCCGCCGTGGCGGCGAATGCGCGACCCAGAACTGGCCGGCGCCTATTCGTGCCTGAGTGCCTCGATCGGATCGAGGCGGGCGGCGCGGCGGGCGGGAAAATAGCCGAAGACGACGCCGACGGCGGCCGAGAACAGGAAGGCGATGGCGACGATCTTCGGGTCGACGACCAGCGGCACATTGAGGAAGCCGGCGGCCACCGCCGACAGGCCGAAGCCGACGAGGATGCCGACGAGGCCGCCGAACAGCGACAGCACCACTGCCTCGACCAGGAACTGCATCAGCACCTGGCCGGCCTCGGCACCGACCGCCAGGCGGATGCCGATCTCGCGCGTGCGCTCGGTCACCGACACCAGCATGATGTTCATGATGCCGATGCCGCCGACCAGCAGGCTGACGCCGGCCACCGCCGCCAGCAGGCCGGTGAGCACGCCGGTGATGCCGGTCAGCACGCTGGCGATCTGCGCCATGTCGAAGACGCTGAAATCGTTGCGTTCGCCCACCGCGATATGGCGGCGCTCGCGCAACAGATCCTCGATGCCGGTCGTCACGTCGCTCGTGGTGTAGCCGTCGGCCACGGCGACATAGATGAGCGGCACATCGGTATTGCCGATGACCCGGCGCTGGACCGTCTTCAAGGGCATGACGACAATGTCGTCCTGGTCGGTGCCGAAGCCGGAGGCGCCCTTGGTCTCGAGCACGCCGATCACCTTGCAGGAGACCTGCTTGAGCCGGATGGTGGCACCGAGCGGATCGCTGCTGCCGAACAGCGTCGTCCTGGTGGTGTTGCCGAGAATGCACGAGGCGGCGCCCGACTGCAGCTCCGCGTCGGTGAACTCGCGGCCGTCGACCACCGGCCAGTCGCGCGCATCGAAGAAGCGATTGTCGGTGCCGGTGACGCCCATGGCGTGGTTGAGGTTGCCATAGACCGCCGTCATCTGCGTGCTGGCGGCGGGCGCCACCACGCGCACGCCCTGTACCTGGGTGGAGATCGCCTCGACGTCACGCATGCTGAAGCTTTTCGGCGTCGCCCCGGCAACGTCCGGCCCCGGCCCGCCGCGCGCGGCGCGCACCATCAGAAGGTTCGAACCGAGCTTGGCAACGCTGCTGGTCACCTGCGCCGTGGTGCCCTGTCCGAGCGCCACCATGGCGATGACCGCGGCGACGCCGATGACGATGCCGAGAACGGTGAGGAACGAGCGCAAGGCATTGCGCAGGATCGTCCTCAGCGACAGCTTGAGCGTCTCGACGAGCATGTCAGGCGGCCTCCGCCGAAGGCCCGTCATGGGAGATCAGCCCGTCGAGGAAATGGATCACGCGGTGCGCATAAGCCGCCATGTCGGGTTCGTGGGTGACCATGGCGATGGTGATGCCGGCCTCGCGGTTGAGCGCCGTCAGGAGGTTCATGATGTCGCGGCTGGTCGCCGTGTCGAGGTTGCCGGTCGGCTCGTCGGCGAGGATGACCTGCGGGCTGGTGACGATGGCCCGCGCAATGGCGACGCGCTGCTGCTGGCCGCCGGAGAGCTCGTTGGGGTCGTGGCGGGCACGATCGGCAAGGCCGACCTTGGCCAGCGCGCCCAGCGCCAGCCGCCGCCGTTCCGCCCCCGGTACGCCGCGATAGATCAGCGGCAGCTCGACATTTTCCAGCGCCGAGGTGCGCGCCAGCAGGTTGAAGCCCTGGAAGACGAAACCGATGAAATGACGGCGGATGCGTGCCTGGTGGCTGGCGTCGAGGTCGCCCACGCTGACGCCATCGAAAGCGTAGGTACCCGCAGTCGGCCGGTCGAGGCAGCCGAGGATGTTCATCGCCGTCGATTTGCCTGAGCCGCTGGGGCCCATGATGGCGACGAACTCGCCGCGCGGAATGGCGAAGTCGACGCCCTTCAACGCGTCCACCTCGGCGTCGCCGCTGCCGTAGACCTTTGTGACCTGGCGGAATTCGATCAGCGGCACGTTCACGGCCGAGCCCTCACGACGCGGTCCGCGACCCGACGATGACCTTGTCGCTCGTCGTGAGCTTGCCGGTCACTGCCGTATGGGTGCCGTCGGAGGAGCCGATCTTGACCGACACCGCGACAGGCTCGCCGTCGCGCAACACCCAGACCTTGGCCCTGCCGTTGGGCGCACCGTTCTGTTGCTGCTGGCCCCTGCCCGGCCGACTTGGCATCAGCAGGCCGAGCAGGCCGGCGCCGCGGCTGGAGGTGCGTTCGGCCGTCACCGGCGGCGCCCAGCGCAACGCCGCATTGGGCACCTGAATGGCGTCCTTGACCGTCTCGACGGTGATGTTGGCGGTGGCCGTCATGCCCGGCCTGAGCAGAAGGCCGGAATTGTCGACGGTCAGCACCGCCGTATAGGTGACCACGCCTTCCACGGTTTCCGGCGAATAACGCACCTGGGCGATCTCCGCTGGGAAGCTCTTGCCGGGATAGGCTTCGACGGTGAAGGTGGCGAGATTGCCCTTCGCGACTTTGCCCATATCGGCCTCGTCGATGCCGACCTCGAGCTGCATCTTCGACAGGTCCTCGGCGAGCGTGAACAGCGTCGGCGCCGACAGCGACGAAGCGACGATCTGGCCGGCCTCGACGCCGCGCGACAGCACCACGCCGTCGATCGGCGAGGTGATTTCGGCCTTGGCGAGGTTGGTCTCGGCGATCGAAACATTGGCCTCGGCAATCTTCTCGTTGGCCTGGGCACCGGCGAGCGCCGCCTTGGCGCGGTCGCTGTCGGCCTTGGCCGAATCGAGTGTCGACTGCGACGACACATTGCGGGCCGCCAGATCGGCGGCGCGCTTGAGCGCGATGTCCGTTTCGGCGACTGTCGCCTGCGCCTGCGCCACATCCGCCGTGCGCGCCGCAAGCGTCGCCTTGGCAAGCGCCAGATTGGCCGTGAGATTGTCGGTATCGAGCCGCGCCAGCACCTCGCCCTTCTTCACCGTGTCGTTGTAGTCGGCGAGAACGGAGCTGACGGTGCCGGACAGCTCGCTCGAGATCGAGACCTCATTGGTTGGCTGGACCGTGCCGGTGGCGGTGACCGTGACCGTGAGATCGCCCTGGGTGACCGGCTGCGTCGTGTAGGTGACCGAGGGTCCGCCGGAGCCTGACATCAGCCACGCACCGAGGCCGGCAAGCGCCACCAGCACGACTGCGGCGATGGACCACAGGCGGCGGCGACGGCCCGATTTGTGGCCGCCGGCGAGCACGGCTTCGACCTCGCTCTCGGAGGAGGAACCGAGCGCGGGGTTGGCCGTTTCAGGCGTTTTTTGCAGCATGGTGTCTTCTACATGGTGATGGGAACCCGCCATTGACACGGGTCAACCGCGGTTTCCCTCCGCTGGCGGGACATGAAATTTCCGTCATCTGCCGCCGCCGGCTATCGGCCGAGAACAGCATGCCGGGGCTGAACCGGGCCTGAATGGCCGGTCAGCCGAGATCGAGGCGCATGTCGACCTGGATATCGTCGGGATCGCCGCCCTCAGCAATCTCGACGAAGCCCAGCGACCGGTAGAGGGCAAGCGCCGCATCAAAACGGCGGACCGCGCTCAGAAAGAGCGTCTGGTAGCCGAGCGCGCGGGCGCGCTCGACGAGAGTCGTCACCAGGAGGCGGCCAACACCGGCCCCGCGCGCTTGTTCACTGACAAAGAGCCGGTTGAGTTCGGCTTCACTTCCCGTTCGCCGCTGCAGGGTGACCGCACCCACCGGCGCGCCGCCCAGCCGCGCCAGCAGGCATTCGCCATCCGGCGGATTGCAGACGGTCAGGAGCCGTTCCAGATGCCCCTCGAAATCGTGCGAGGTGAAATAGGCGTCGATGACGGCGGTGAGGTCCGGCATGAATTCGTAGTTCCATGCCCTCAGCGTGCGGGCAAGCGCCCGCACCTCGTCGGCATCCGCCTCGGTGCGCACGCGAATGATTTCGACTCCGGTCGCTGCCATCGCCCCGCCTCAGCCCAGGACCCGACGCAGGAAATCGACGCCGAGCGCCAGCCCTTCCTGGTCGATGCCGTGTTGCAGGCCGGGACGGACGTGCGATTCGACGGCGAAGCCGGCTTCGCCGAGCACACGGGTCGCGACCTGAAGCGCCACCACCGGGATGACCGGGTCGGCATCGCCGTGGACGAGCAGAACCGGCGGCAGGTGGCTGAGTTCGGCGGCCAGGTGCTCCGGCCCGGCGAGCAGCCCCGAATAGCCGACGATGCCGGCGACGCGGCCCTTGCGACGCGGGCTGACATGGAGCGCCATCATGGTGCCCTGGCTGAAGCCGACCAGCACCAGCCGGTTGTCGGCAAGATTGTGGGCGGCAAGCTCGGCATCGAGGAAGGCGTCGAGCGCAGGCGCCGCCGACGACACCCCCTGCCACAGACGATGCAGGTCGGCATCGGCAAGCGGGAACCACTGGCGGCCGACCAGCGCCTCAGCACAGGGCTCGGGCGCATGGGGCGCGACGAAGGCCGACTCCGACAGGAGCGGCGCCCACATGCGGCCGATATCGATGAGGTCGTTGCCGTCGGCGCCATAGCCGTGAAGGAAGACCACCAGGCTTGTCGCCGGCCCGCCCGAAAGCGGCGCCAGGCGCGGTCCGTCGAGGTTCGTCATGCGGTTAGCGGATGCTCCCGTCGATCAAGGGCTCAACTTGCCGGAACGGCCCGCCGATGCCAACCGGACCGTCGTGTCACAGCGGCAGCTTAGCGGCTCTCTTGCGCGCGCCGTAGTACGCCCAGAAGAGGGTGGCTGCGACGCTCCGCCACGGCGCCCAGCGTTCGGCCATGACGGCGAGGTCTGCCGCCGCAGGCGGCGGGTCGAACCCGAAGGCATCGGCGACCGCCAAGCGGAGCGCCAGATCGCCGGCCGGGAAGATGTCCGGGTGGCCGAGGCAGAAGAGCAGGTAGATGTCCGAGGTCCACGGGCCGATACCCTTGACCGCGGTGAGCCGCGCGTGGGCGTCCTCGGCCGGCAGGCCAGCGAGCCCGTCGAGGTCGAGCCCGTCGCGGCAGGCGGCGGCGACCGCGCGCAAGGTGCGGATCTTGGGCGCCGACAGGCCGGCCTTGCGGAAGCGCGTCTCGCGGGCGCGGCCGATCGCCTGCGGCGTGATCTCCGGGAAGACGGCGACGAAGCGCGCCCAGATGGCATCGGCGCTGGCCACCGACACCTGCTGCCCGACGACGACGCGGGCAAGCCCGGCAAGACCCGGCGCCCGCCGGCGCAGCGGAAGATCGCCGGCGGCGCGGATCACCGGCGCCAGGCGCCTGTCCGCCCTGGTGAGCACCGCAAGGCCCGCGGCGATGTCTTCTTTGGTCTCGATGGTGCGCATGGGTTGCCCGGGCTGCTAAATGAGGGGCGATGAACGTTCAAGCCGAATATGAGCCCGTGCAACCCGTTTTCCGCTTCGCCCCCTCGCCGACCGGCGCGCTGCATCTCGGCCACGCCTTCTCGGCACTGACCGATTTCCATCTCTGCCGGGAAGCCGGCGGGCGCTTCCTGCTCAGGATCGAGGATACCGATCCCACCCGCTGCCGGCCGGAATACGAGGCGGCGATCCTCGAGGAGCTGCGCTGGCTGGGCCTTTCCTGGGAGGAGCCCGTGCGCCGCCAGTCGGAGCACATCGCCGACTACCGGGCGGCGATCGACCGGCTTGCGGACATGGGGCTGGTCTATCCGGCCTTCATGAGCCGCGGCGAGGCCGAGGCCGCCACGGCCGGCGGGCAATGGCCGCGCGACCCGGACGGCGCGCCGCTCTATCCGCCCGACGACCGCGAGCGCGATCCGGCCGAAGCGCAAGCGCTGGTCGATGCCGGCGCGCCCCACGCGCTCCGCCTCGCCATGGACAAGGCCACCGATATGGCCGGCCCGCTCGACTGGCAGGAAGACGGCTTCGGCCCGCCGCGGACCGTCGCCGCCGATCCGCGCGCCTTCGGCGACGTTCTGCTCGTCGGCCGCGACCGGCCGGCCTCGTATCACATCGCCGTGGTTGTCGACGACGCGCTGCAGGGCGTGACCCATGTGGTGCGTGGGCGCGACCTCTATCACGCCACCTCGGTGCATGTGCTCCTGCAGCACCTGCTCGGCCTGCCGGCGCCGCGCTATCACCATCACCGGCTGATCGTCGACGCCTCCGGCCGCAAGCTGTCCAAGTCCGACCGCGACCTGGCGCTCGCCGCGCTCCGGGCAGACGGCAGGACGCCCGAGGACATACGGCCGATGGTGGGGCTGTAGGGACGCGACCACGCGCGCCGGTGCGATGGCCGGCACTTGCCGCTAGACTCGTGCGACCGGCACTTATTCCGAGAACCGGGAAAGGGAGTCCCTCTGATGGCCAAACGCGCCAACACCTACCGCCACGTCGTGCTGTTCAAGTTCAACGACACCACCCCCGCCGAGACGGTGGGCGCAATCGAAGACGCCTTCCGCGCGTTCTGCGCCGGCCTGCCGTTCGTCACCGATTTCGAGTGGGGGCTGAACTCCTCTCCCGAGGGCCTCAACGAAGGCTTCACCCATTGCTTCATCGTCACCTTCGCCGGGCCGGAGGGACGCGACCAATACCTGCCGCATCCCGACCATCGGGCCTTCATCAGCCGCTGGCTCGACCCCAACCTGGAAAAGGCGTGCGTGGTCGATTTCGCCGCCCAGGACTGACCCGGCGCCGCCCTACAGCCACGCCACGGCGTGCAGCCACAGGGCGACGGTGACTGCCGCCAGGGCGGTGCCCAGCGTGATGACGTTGGAGGCAAGCGCCTCGCCGGTGCGGAAGCGGGCCGCCACCAGCCACGCATTGACGCCGGTCGGACAGGCGGCGGTGATGACCAGCGCCTTGGCCCATACCGGCGGCAGGTGGACGACCGTCGCCAGGGCCGCGAAGACGATGGCCGGCATGACGACGAGCTTGAGCACGGTGATGATGAGCGCCGGGCGGACATTGCCGCTGAGGCCGTACTGGCGGAGATTCATGCCGACCGAGAACAGCGCCAGTGTGCCGGCGGCGCCGGCAAGCCGATTGACCACCGTTCCAACCGGTCCGGTGAGCGGCAGGCCGAGGAGGCGCCAGACGATGCCGGCGGCGATGCCGATGATGATCGGGTTCTTCACCAGCGCGATCGCCGCCGCCCGCAGGGCGGCCTGCGTATCGGTATGCGTCGACACCCCGTCGACCACCAGGGCCCGCTCGTTGAGGATGGCGCTGACCGCCATCATCACCGGCAGGTTGACGGTGACCAGCACCGCGATGGCCGCAGCCCCGTCATCGCCATAGGCGGTGATGACCAGCGGCAGGGCGAGCAGCAGCGTGTTGGGAAACGCCGACGAGACGCCGGCGACCACGCCGGTGCGTGCATCGCGCCCGAACAGGCGGCGAACGGCGAGCGTCCCGGCGGCCCAGACGATGGCGAAGCCGATGTAGTAGGCGAGCCACAGGTTCAGCGGCGAGCCGCCGGAGAAATCGGCGGTCGCGATGATGCGGAAGATGAGCAGCGGAATGGCGATGACGAAGCAGAAATCGCCGAGCACCCGGTCGCTGCCCGCCGGCAGCAGCTTGAACAGGGAAACGACATAGCCGACGCCGATCAGTCCGAAGACGGGCAGGACGATAGTGACGATCTGATTCACAACGGTTCCAGTTTAGCCGCTCGTTAAGCAAAGTTCGCGATACTTGCCCCGTCTAGTTGCGTTTGGCGAGGGCGGCATGAACGACGAACCCATCGTCCACCTGACGGTCGATGGCCATCGGCCGCGCGTGGTTATTGTCGGCGGCAGCCCGGCCAGCACCATGATTGCCACCATCCTGGTCGAGCAGTTCGGCTGCGAGCCGCTGGTCGCTGCCGGCGGCGAGGCGGCCCTGGCGCTGCTCAGAAACGACCCGGCGATCGACCTCATCGTGCTCGATCTGGCCGTCCCCGACATGGACGGCATCGTCGCCGCCCAGCTCATCCGCACGCTCGGCGCCCGCAAGACGCTGCCGATCCTCGCCGTCACCGACGACCGCGCCCACCTGGTCGCGCCGCGTGCCCGCGCCGCCGGCTTCGCTGGCTGGGTGGTGAAGCCCTACAGCCCGCGCGAACTCCACGCCGCCATGGAAACGGCGCTCGCCCGCGCCGCCGCCACGCCGACCGTCGGCCACGCCTGAGGGCGGTCCTAGCTGATCGTTCCGTCCCGCACGCGGCTAAGCGCGGCGTTGAACTCCGCCCCGAACAGCAGCAGCACCGCCACCATGTAGAGGAAGAAGATGGCGGTGAACACGCCGGCCAACCCCGCATAGGTCGCCGCCATGTTCGAGAAGCTGTCGAGGTAGATGCGGAACACCCAGGCGGCGACGAACCAGCCGGCGAGTGTGAACGCGATGCCCGGCCACAGGCGCAGCCAGTGCGGCCGCCCCGCCGGCAGCCAGACATGGGCGCCAGTCAGCGCCACCACCAGCACGGCACCGGCGATGACCACGCGCACCAGGACCGAGAGCGAAGCCAGGGGTGCGAGCGCCGGCACGGCGGCGATGAGGTCGTTGAGTGCCGTGGTGCCGAGCGCCGCCAGCAGCACCAGAGCGAGGCTCGCCGCCGCACCGGCCAGCACCAAGAGGATGCTCTGCCCGCGGCGGAAGACGATCGAGCGGCGATCGACCACCCGGTAGGCGCGGTTGAGGCCGTTGCGCACCGCCTCGATGCCGTTGGAGGCGAGATAGACGGTGATCACGGCGGAGACGGTGACCAGGCCGCGGTGCTCGGTCGCCAGCACGCGCCTGACCTCGTCGGCGATCGGGCCGGCGACGCCCTGCGGCCAGACGGCGAAAAGGATCTCGGCGACCCTGACCGAAAGCCCCTCGACGCCGATAAAGCCGGCCAGCGACGCCACGAAGATCAGAAACGGGAACAGCGCCATCAGCGCCGAAAGAGCGACGTGGCTGGCCATCGCCCAGCCGTCGTCCCACAGAAAATGGCCGAAGGCGTCGCGCACCACCACCCAGGCGATAGCGACCGGCCCCCGCTCAGCATGTGCCATGCTCTATGCCTTGCTCGCCCGAATTGCGCCGCCAACGGCCTTTCGACCGGCTTTCCGGGGCGCAAACGCTGGTTTTTGTGGCCCTGGTTAATTGGCCCGGATGCGGCGCAAGTGCCCGGATTCAGTCATCGGGGTCAAGGCATTGTGAGACTAAATGGCCGCAGGTAACCACCTTCATCAATGCCGATCCTCTTGCCCCTTGCATCATAAAGGAAATCTCGGCCATCTTCGTGCTGCGGCGGGTGCATTGGGGGACGACAGAATGGTGGACATGAGCCGCCGCGACTTGATCGGCGCGACACTAGAGCCTGGTGATGTTGCCGGTGCGACCACTGGGCCGCGGATTCAGCCGCCGCAACGGACAATTCTGATCACCGGCTGCTCGTCAGGCATCGGCTATCACTGCGCCCACGCTCTGCACAGCCACGGCGGCTGGCGCGTCTTTGCCTCGTGCCGACGACAGGAAGACGCCGACCGCCTTGCCAGCGAGGGGCTGGAGACGCTGCGTCTCGACCTTTCCGACAGCGCCTCCATCGCCGCCGCCGTCGAAGAGGTGCTCAAGCGCACCGGCGGCAAGCTCGACGCCCTGTTCAACAACGGCGCCTACAGCCAGCCCGGCGCCTTCGAGGACGTGCCCACCGACAACGTCCGCAAGCTCTTCGAGACCAATTTCTTCGGCTGGTACGAACTGACGCGCCTGGTTCTGCCGGTCATGCGCAAGCAGGGCCACGGCCGCATCGTCAACTGCTCCTCGGTACTCGGCTTCGTCTCCGTGCGCTTCATGGGCGCCTATGCCGCCACCAAGCACGCCGTCGAGGGCTGGACCGATTCGCTGCGCCTGGAACTCAAGGATACCGGCATCGAGGCGATCATCCTCCAGCCCGGACCGATCCACACGCGCATGCTCGACAATGCCCGCGCCCACTTCATCAACACCGTCGACGTGCGCCACTCCTTCTTCCGTGGCGACTACGGCCGCGAGCTGTCGCGATTTGCCAGCGGCAACCGCGCCAACTCGTTCAAGCGCGGGCCGCAGGCGGTCGCCCACAAGCTCTTCCAGGCGCTCGAGGACCCGCACCCGCGGGCGCGCTACCGCGTCACCATCCCGTCGCTGGTCGGCGCCTGGCTGAAGCGGCTCCTGCCCACCAGCATTCTGGACAAGGTGCTGCTCCAGCAGCGCTGATGTGTGGTGAATGGTAGTGTGATGAGTAGAACGCCGCCATTCACTGTTGACCATTCACCATTCACTATTCCGGCCGGGCGATCATGAAACCGCCATCGACGAACCAGGTCTGCCCGGTGACGTAGGAGGCGTCGTCGGAGGCGAGGAAGACGATCACCCCGGCGATTTCCTCCGGCCGCGCCACCCGCCCCATGGGAATCATCGCCTCGGCGCGGCTGAGCGCCGCCGGGTCGATCTCGAAGGCAGGGTTCATCGGCGTCATCACCGCCCCGGGGCCGACGGCGACCACGCGGATGCCGTCGCGCGCATAGCGCAGCGCCAGCGTCGTCGTCATGCCGCCGAGCGCCGCCTTCGACATCTGATAGGCGATCGCCTCGGTCAGCGGCGTCACCTGGTGCATCGACGAGGTGGAGATGATGACCCCCGGTTGGCCGACGTCGAGGAAATGCTGGATCGCCGCCTGCGAGCACAAGAATGCGCCGCGCATGTTGACCGCCATCACCCGATCGAAATCGGCGATGTGCATCTCGTGCGGCTCGCTGTCGAGTTTGATGCCGGCATTGTTGACCAGAACGTCGAGGCCGCCGATGAGCTCGACCACGCGGGCGAACAGCCCATCGACCGCGTCCTCGTCGGCAATGTTGGCCGGAGCCAGGATGTGGACGCCCTCGGGATTGATCTCCGCCAGCTCATCCACCAACGCCTCCGCCGGCTCGCGGTCGCCAACGAAATTGACCGCGACGCTGGCGCCCTCCTCGGCGAATCGCAGCGCGGTCGCACGCCCGATCCCGGTCGCCGCTCCGGTGATCAGAACCCGTTTGCCATCGAGCCCGTGCATGAGTCGCCTCCGTCCCGATTCTCTGCGACGATGCGCCCTCCTCCGCCCCACGGCAAGATGGCTCAGAACCGCCACCATGGCCGGCACGGCCGGAATATGCCTATATGACCGCTAACCTTGGGAGGCTTCGCTTGAGGCCCGGATTTCGATGACAACCTTCTTCCATTACCTCACCCCGATCGCCGTCGGCCTGGTCGCCCTGGTGCTGCTCGCCGGCCTCTTCAACATGGCGCGCGGCGGCTCTCCCAAGACCTCTCAGAACATCATGCGCTGGCGGGTGATCCTGCAGTTCGTCGCCATCGTCATCATGATGGGCGCCCTCTATCTCTCCTCGCGGTGACTACCAAAGGCTCTGACATGGTCGTCCTCAACCGCATCTACACCCGCACCGGCGACGACGGCACCAGCGCGCTTGCCACCGGCGAGCGGCGGCCGAAATCGGACCTGCGCTTCGAGGCGATCGGCACGGTCGACGAGCTGAATGCCGATGTCGGGCTGCTGCGCCTGCACAAGGCTGCCTTGCCGGACGGCCTCGACGCCATGCTCGGCCGCATCCAGAACGACCTCTTCGATCTCGGCGCCGACCTCGCCACGCCTGACAAGCCCGGCCGCGAGCGGCTGCGCATCGTAGCAAGCCAGGTCGAGCGGCTGGAAAAGGAGATCGATGCGCTCAACGCCGGCCTCGCCCCGCTGACCTCCTTCGTTCTCCCTGGCGGCACGCCGGCCGCCGCTAGCCTCCACCTCTGCCGCACGGTGGCCCGCCGCGCCGAGCGCCTGGTGGTGGCGCTGGCGGCGCAAGAGCCGGTCAACGGCGAGGCGACGCGCTACATAAACCGCCTGTCCGATCTCTTCTTCGTCGCCGCGCGGCTCGCCAACGACCACGGCGCCGGCGACGTTCTGTGGGTCCCCGGCGAGAACCGATAGCGGCGGGCAGCCGATGGCCTTCATCCCGATCTACGACACCAATCCGTTGCGCCACATCAGGCGGCCGTGGATGGCGTGGGGCCTGATCGTTGTGAATGTGGTGGTCTACTTCATCGTCGAATCGGGCACGGCCGGCACAGCCAGCGACGCCTCGGTGATCACCTTCGGCCTGTTTCCCGCCGTGCTCAGCGGCGTCGACGTGTCGCGCTCGGCGGTGCCGGACGCGCTGACGCTGGTCACCTACTCGTTCCTGCACGCCGATTTCTGGCATCTTGCCGGCAACATGATCTTCCTGTGGGTGCTTGCCGACAATGTCGAGGATGCGCTCGGGCACATGCGCTTCCTCGTCTTCTATCTCCTGTGCGCGGCCGGCGCCGGCTACACTTTCGTCCTCTCCGGCCCTGCCGAAGCGGGACCTGTGATCGGCGCCTCCGGCGCCGTCGCCGGCACCATCAGCGCCTATCTGATCCTGCATCCGCGCGCCAAGATATGGGTGCTCGCCTTCGGCCGCATTCCGCTGCGCCTGAGCGCCGTCTTCGTGCTCGGCTTCTGGATCGTCTTCCAGGTCTTCGCCGTCCTCACCGGCAGCCATGAGGGCAACGTCGCCTGGTGGACCCATCTCGGCGGCCTGGTCTGCGGCGCCGTACTGGTGCTGATCATGCGGCGCAAGGACACGCCGCTCTTCGACCGCCAGCCGGTTGACGATACGGCTACCCGCTCAATAGGGTCGCCGCCCACTGAAGAATTGAAGGGCCCCTGGGCATGAAGATCCTGGTTGCGGTGAAACGCGTCGTCGACGCCAACGTCACGGTGCGGGTCAAGCCGGACGGCAGCGGCGTCGAGCTTGCCGGCGTCAAGATGGCCATGAATCCCTTTGACGAGGTGGCGCTCGAGGAGGCGCTGCGGCTGAAGGAAGCCGGTTCGGCCGAGGAGGTGGTGGTCGTCTCCGTCGGCCCGGCAGCGGCGGCCGAGACCATCCGCTCGGGGCTGGCCATGGGCGCCGACCGCGGCATCCTGGTGAAGACCGAGGAGCGGCTCGAGCCGCTCGCCGTCGCCAAGGCGCTGAAGGCGGTCGCCGAACGGGAGTCCCCCGGCCTGGTGATCATGGGCAAGCAGGCCATCGACGACGACTCGAACCAGACCGGCCAGATGCTGGCGGCGCTGACCGGCTGGCCGCAGGGCACCTTCGTCTCCAAGCTGGCGCTCGACGGCGACCGCGCGACGGTGACCCGCGAGGTGGACGGCGGCCTCGAGAGGCTGTCGCTCAGCCTTCCGGCGGTGGTCACCGTCGACCTCCGCTTGAACGAGCCGCGCTACGCCTCGCTCCCCAACATCATGAAGGCCAAGAAGAAGCCGATCGCTGAGGTGAGCGCGGCGGAGCTGGGCATCGACCTTGCGCCGCGCCTGACCGTGCTCGGCGTCGCCGAGCCGCCACCGCGCCGCAGCGGCGTCAAGGTGGCCGACGTTGCCGAACTGATCGACAAGCTCAAGAACGAGGCGAGCGTCCTGTGACCACCCTGCTGATCGCCGACCACGACAATACGACACTGGGCGAGGCCACCGCCCGCGCACTCTCCGCGGCACAAGCGCTCGGCGGCACGGTCCACGTACTGGTCGCCGGCTCGAATTGCGCCGCAGTCGCCGCGGCGGCGGCCGGGCTCACCGGTATCGCCAAGGTGCTGCATGCCGACGCCGACGGCCTTGCCCACCATCTCGCCGAGCCGCTCGCCGCGCTGATCGTATCGCTTGCCGGCGGCTATGACGCACTTGCCGCACCGGCCACCGCCGCCGGCAAGAACGTCATGCCGCGGGTGGCCGCCCTTCTCGACGTGATGCAGATCTCCGACATCACCCGGGTGGTCGCGCCAAACACCTTCGAGCGGCCGATCTACGCCGGCAACGCCATCGAAACGGTCAAGACCGCCGACGCCAAGACGGTGATCACCGTGCGCGCCTCGGCTTTTCCCGCCGCCGCCGCCGGCACCGATGCCGCGCCGGTCGAGAGCGTTGCCGTGCCCGGCGACCTGCCGGCGCCGGCCGCCTTCCTGGGCGCCGATCTGACCAAATCCGCCCGTCCCGACCTTTCCGCCGCCCGCATCGTCGTCGCCGGCGGCCGCGCCTTCCAGTCGGCCGAGAGGTTCCGCCAGATGCTCGAGCCGCTGGCCGACAAGCTGGGCGCGGCGATCGGCGCCTCGCGCGCCGCGGTCGATGCCGGCTTCGTCCCCAACGACCTGCAGGTCGGCCAGACCGGCAAGGTGGTGGCGCCCGACCTCTACATCGCCTGCGGCATCTCCGGCGCCATCCAGCACCTCGCCGGCATGAAGGACTCGCGCGTGATCGTCGCCATCAACAAGGACCCGGAAGCGCCCATCTTCGCCGTCGCCGATTACGGCCTGGTCGGCGACATCTTCGAGATCCTGCCGGAACTCGAAAAGGCCCTATGATAGGATAGCGGATGAACTGCTGAGGCTCGAGGTACTTCGACCATGACGATCACGCTCAAGAAAATCGGCGTCATCGGCGCCGGACAGATGGGCAGCGGCATCGCTCATGTCTGTGCGCTGGCCGGATACAAGGTGGTTCTCAACGACGTCTCGGCGGACCGTATCAAGTCCGGCCTTGCCACCATCAACGGCAACATGGCCCGCCAGGTGGGCTCCGAAAAGATCACCGAAGACGACCGTCAGGCGGCCCTCAAGCGGATCGTCGCGGCCGAGGATTTCGAGGGCCTCGCCGACAGCGACCTGGTAATCGAGGCAGCCACCGAGAACGAGACGGTGAAAAATGAGATCTTCGACCGGCTGCGCGGCACGCTGAAGTCGGGTGCGCTGCTGGCCACCAATACGTCGTCGATCTCGATCACCCGCCTGGCCGCGGCCACCGACCGGCCGGAGCAGTTCATCGGCGTCCACTTCATGAACCCGGTTCCGGTCATGGAAGTGGTCGAGCTGGTCCGCGGCATCGCCACCGACGACGAGACCTTCAACGCCACCCAGGCCTTCGTCAAGCGGCTCGGCAAGACCATCGTGCTGTCGGAGGATTTCCCCGCCTTCATCGTCAACCGCATCCTGCTGCCGATGATCAACGAGGCGATCTACACGCTGCATGAGGGGGTCGGCACGGTCGAGGCGATCGACACCGCCATGCGGCTCGGCGCCCACCACCCCATGGGCCCGCTGCAGCTTGCCGATTTCATCGGCCTCGACACCTGTCTGTCGATCATGCAGGTGCTGCATGAGGGCCTGGCGGATTCGAAATACCGGCCCTGCCCGCTGCTGGTGAAATACGTCGAAGCGGGCTGGCTCGGCCGCAAGACGCGCCGCGGTTTCTACGACTATCGCGGCGAGACGCCGGTTCCGACACGGTAAGCGTGAATCCCACGGTTAACGAGGCGTAACCGCCACCCCCCGTACTTTCGACAGGGCGTTTCAGGGCTTCGTAAAGGTTGTTCGCCACACTGGCAGCACGGCGAGGCACGCAGGAATCTCCGTTCCCTGCGTCGCCGAGAACGGACCCGCGCCGCATGCGATTCGATACGATCACGCTGATGATGGCCGGCAGCATCACCACCGCGCTGAGTGGGCTGCTGCTCCTCGGCATGTGGACGCAGCTCCGCCATGCGACGGCGCTTTTGTGGTGGTTCGCCGCAAACATCATCTATGCCGCCGGCATCGCCCTGATGGTGATCAACTTACCCGAAGCCAACGTGCCCTTGGTCGTAGCTGGATCGTTGATCAGCGACTGGGCACCGCCGCTGATCTGGATCGGCGTTCGCACACTCAATTACCGACGAAGGCCGGGCATGTTGGCACTGTTTGCCGTGACCGCATGGCTGGCGGCCGATATGGCCGCGTCGATGACGCAATCGGGACCGCTCGTCAGCTTCGGCGGCTGGATTATCTGGCTGTGCGTTTCCGCCTTCGAACTGTGGCGCGGCCGCGCCGAGAAGATCCCGGCGCGCTGGCCCCTGCTTGCGATCCTCATGATCCATGCCCTGGTCTACACGGGCGGCGTCTACGACGTCCTCATGGGTCGCTTCACATACGATGGCATCCTCCCGCTCAACAGCTGGTTCGGCGCAATCTTTTTCGAGGGAATCTTCTACGCCATGGCTTCGGCCATCCTGATGGCGATGCTGTGCAAGGAACGCGAGACGCAGACCTACATACGCGCCTCCCGCAACAACTCGCTCACCGGCATCGCCAACCACAGCACTCTGCTGGAGTGCGCTCAACGGCTCTTCGAACGCTGCCGCAAGGACGGCGCGCCTTTCTCGCTCATCATGTTCGATCTCGATCACTTCAAGACGGTCAACGACCGCTACGGCCATCGTGCCGGTGACGACGTCCTGCGCGCATTCGCCGATACGGTGCGCGGCCTGCTGCGACCCACCGACCTCTTCGGCCGCTACGGCGGCGAGGAGTTCACCGTCGTGCTTCCCGGCACCTCGGTCGAGGCGGCCCGTGTGATTGCCGAGCGCGTGCGTCACGCCTTCGCCGAATCGAATCGTTTCCTGGACGGACAGCCGCTCAATGCGACGGTCAGCGCTGGTGTCGCCGAAGCCGGCGCCGGAATGTCCGCCGAAGACACTCTCGATAGGGCTGACCGGGCGATGTACCGGGCAAAGCAGATGGGGCGAAACCGGGTCGAACGGGCCGATTGGCCGACCCCGACGGACAAACGCGGCACCGTGGCCCGCATCGCCTGAGGGCGGCGCACCGACGTTAACAATCGGTTCCTACCACCCCCCCAATTCTATCTCTCCAGCTAACCGGACGTCAGCGCCCATTCGCTATGATCGGTAGCGGATAGGGGATGTACGTGGGCGCATGCTGCCGTCGCATCCGCAGCAGTGAGGGTTATGCGATGCATATGGATTTGCTGACATTGATGGCGGCGGGTAGCTTCGTGTCGGCAGTCAGCGGTGTTTTCCTCGTCCTCGCAGCGATGCAGACCAAGGATTCCGAGGGAATGCTGTGGTGGGCCGGCGGCAACCTGACGCTGGCCGCAGCGATCCCGCTGGTGGCCACATCCAATCTGGCTCCCGGACTGCCGTCGGTTCTGGTGGCGTTCACCCTGCTCAACCTGTCTCCGGGACTGATCTGGGCCTCGGCACGGGCGTGCAACGGCCACCGGGTCGACCTCGGCGTTGTCGGCGCCGGTGCCGCCATCTGGCTCGTCGCCTATACGATTCCAGCCGTGCGCGAGACGGGCGAGGTGTACGTGTCCGTCAACCTGGCCATCGTCGCGACGTTCCTCTTCGCCGCCGCGATCGAGTTCTGGCGCGGTCGTAAGGACCGGCTGACCGCCCGCGGGCCGCTGATCGCGCTGCTGATCCTGCACGGAATCTTCGCCGCCGGCGGGTCCGCCGCCGCCACGGTCGGCGCCATGACGCCGATCGGCGGCACGGCCCTCCTGGCCTGGCTCGGCTTCGTCCACTTCGAGACGCTCGCCTTCATCGTCGGCACCTCGATCTTCACCGTGGCGATGGCGCGCGAGAAGCAGGAACTCGTGCAAAGGATGAACGCCAACACGGATTCGCTGACCGGGCTGGCCAACCGCCGCGCCTTCTACGAGGACGCCACACGGGTCCTCGAGACCCGCCGCGACACCGGCATGTCGGTCAGCGTCATCCTCTTCGACCTCGATTCCTTCAAGGCGATCAACGACACCTACGGCCACGGCCCGGGCGACGAAGTGCTGCGCGTTTTCGGCCAGACCTCACGCCGGATGCTGCGCGCCAGCGACCTGATCGGCCGCATCGGCGGCGAGGAATTCGCCGTCATGTTGCCCGGCGCCGGCATGGAGGCCGCCTATCTGGTCGCCGAGCGCACGCGCGTCGCCTTCACCTCCGCCTGCGCCGGCATCGGCGACTTCACCGTCACGCTCTCCGCCGGCGTGGCCCGGGCGGAAGCCGGTTCGACCGTCGATTCGTTGCTCAAGATCGCCGACGAGGCGCTCTACCGCGCCAAGTACAACGGCCGCAACCGCGTCGAAGTCGCCGGTCACGAGGCGCGCACCAAGGTGGCCGAACCCGCCGCCGAGGCGGCATTCATCGCGCAGCAGGTCGCCTGAAGCCTGCGGGCTTTCTCAGCCGGGCGCCATCGCCGCTTCGAGCAGCGCCTTGGCGTCCGGCGAATCCCATTCCGCCGGACCTTCGATGCCGCCGATGCGGCAGCCCTTGCCGTCGACCAGGATGGTTGTCGGCAGGCCCAGCGCCAGCCCGCGCTTCTTCAGCGCGTTGAAGATGGCGAAGGAGGGGTCGGAGTAGAAGGCCAGCTTCGACACGCCGATTTCGCCGAGGAAGGCATGCGCACGCTCGGGATTGCGCACATCGACATTGACCGCGACGACCGAGAACTTGTCGCTGCCGAGCGCCCCCTCGAGCCGGTCCAGCGCCGGCATTTCGGCCCGGCACGGCACGCACCAGGTTGCCCACAGATTGACCAGCACGGTCTTGCCGGCAAAGGCGGCTAGCGTCGTTTCCTTGCCATCCGGCGCCTGGAAGGCGAGGTCGCGCACCAGATCCGGCGTATCGGCCGGGCGGAAAGCCGCCACCTGGCCCGTCGCCAGCGGCGCCACGCGGGCCGCCGCCTGTAACGCGCCGGCACAATCGACCGCGGCTTGCGTCCCCGCGCCGTTGCCATTGGCCGATACCTTGACATATACCGCGATCGCGCCGGCCAGGATGCCGGCAACGGCGGCAACGCCAAGCATCCCGGCAATACGCCGCATTCCCGTCCGTCCGTCCGTCATTCGTCTACAGGATTCCCGGAGTCCGATCATGAAGAACCGCATGTGGGGCGGCCGTTTCGCCGAAGGCCCCGATGCCGTCATGGAAGAGATCAACGCGTCGATCGACTTCGACCGCCGGCTCTTCCGCCAGGACATCCGGGGCTCCGAGGCCCATGCCCGCATGCTTGCCCGTCAGGGCATCATCGCGGCGGACGATGCCGAAAAGATTGTGGCCGGTCTAGACACGATTCTGCGAGAAATCGAAGCAGGGACGTTCGTCTTTTCCCGCGCCCTGGAGGACATCCACCTCAATATCGAGGCGCGCCTCACCGAGCTGATCGGTCCGGTGGCCGGACGCCTGCACACCGCCCGCTCGCGCAACGACCAAATCGCCACCGACTTCAAGCTGTGGGTGCGTGACGCCATCGACCGCACGGACGCCGGCCTTGCCGCCCTGCAGCAGGCGCTGGCCGAGAAGGCGCTGGCCCACGCCGCCACCGTCATGCCCGGCTTCACCCATCTGCAGTCGGCGCAGCCGGTGACCTTCGGCCATCATCTGATGGCCTATGTCGAGATGCTGGGCCGCGACCGCGGCCGTTTCGCCGACGCCCGCAAGCGGCTGAACGAATCGCCGCTTGGCGCCGCAGCCCTGGCCGGAACGTCCTTTCCCATCGACCGCGCCATGACCGCCGAGGCGCTGGGCTTCGACCGCCCGGCGGCCAATTCGCTCGACGCCGTCTCCGACCGCGACTTCGCCGTCGAGGCGCTGGCTGCCGCCAGCCTCGCCGCCGTGCATCTGTCGCGCTTCGCCGAGGAGATCGTCATCTGGTCGTCGGCCGGCTTCCGCTTCGTGAAGCTGTCCGACAAGTTCACCACCGGCTCCTCGATCATGCCGCAGAAGCGCAATCCCGACGCCGCCGAGCTGGTGCGCGCCAAGGCCGGGCGCATCGTCGGGGCGTTGACCGGCCTCATCGTCGTGCTCAAGGGCCTTCCGCTCGCCTATGCCAAGGACATGCAGGAGGACAAGGAGCCGGTCTTCGACGCCTTCGATTCGCTGGAGCTGTCGATCGCCGCCATGACCGGCATGGTCGCCGACATGGAGCCGAACGTCGCGGTCCTGCGCAAGGCGGCCGGCGCCGGCTTTTCCACCGCCACCGACCTCGCCGACTGGCTGGTGCTGACCCTTGGCCTGCCCTTCCGCGAGGCGCACCACATCACCGGGCAGATCGTCGCCGAAGCCGAGAGCCGCGGCACGACGCTCGACCGCTTGCCGCTCGACGCCCTCAAGGCAATCGAGCCCCGTATCACCGACGATGTCTATTCGGTGCTCGCGGTGCGCCGGTCGGTGAAGAGCCGTCGCAGCCTTGGCGGCACGGCACCGGGAAACGTGCGCCGCGAGGCCCGCCGCTGGCTGAAGCGGGTGGCCAGGGAAAGGCCATAAAACGCCATTTGCGGCAAACTTGACGGTGGTCAAAACCGCCGGATTGACTATGATGGCGCTGCTCCGGATCGCTGAGGCGGCCCGGGGGTCCGTGAAGCTGGGGGTGGCCTTGGCACCTGCCGAACGCAGAAACCTGTCTGGCGTGCTTGTCGCCGGCGTGATCGTGCTGGCCTTCGGGCTGGCGGGATGCGGCCGCCAGGCAGCGCTCGATCCGCCGCCCGGTACAGCGGTGACGACCACCAAGACCTGCGCGACCTGCGCCCCGGCGCCGGCCCCGGAGAAACCGCACAAGCCGTTCTTCCTCGACTGGCTTCTCTGATCTCTGGCGGGTTTCTTTCCGTGAATCACTTCGAATACCGTGCCGGCGTGCTGCACGCCGAGGACGTGCCCCTGCCGGCAATCGCGGCCAAGGTGGGGACGCCGTTCTATTGCTACGCGACGGCGACGCTCAAGCGCCACATCCGCGTCTTCCGCGAGGCCTTCGCCGGCCTCGACACCCTCATCTGCTACGCCATGAAGGCGAATTCCAACCAGTCGGTGATCCGCACCTTCGTCGAGGAGGGCGCCGGGCTCGACGTGGTCTCCGAGGGTGAGTTGCGCCGGGCCCTTGCCGCCGGTGCCAAGCCGGAGACCATCGTTTTTTCGGGCGTGGCCAAGAGCGAACGCGAGATTGCGCTGGCCATCGACACCGGCATCTTCTGCTTCAACGTCGAATCGGAACCCGAGCTGGAGCGCATCTCCGCGATTGCTTCAGCGAAGGGCGCCACCGCCGCCATTGCCATAAGGGTCAATCCGGACGTCGACGCCCGCACCCACGCCAAGATCACCACCGGCAAGGCGGAGAACAAGTTCGGCGTGCCCTATGGTGAGGCCCGCGCCGTCTATGCCCGCGCTGCGACGCTGCCCGGCATTCGGGTGAGTGGCGTCGACATGCATATCGGCAGCCAGATCACCGACATGGAGCCCTATGACGCAGCCTATGGGCGGCTTGCCGACCTGGTGCTGGACCTGCGCGCCGAGGGCCACGCCATCGATCACGTCGATGGCGGCGGCGGTCTCGGCATCCCCTACCGGCTCGACGACCCGGCGCCGCCGCCGCCTTCGGCCTATGCCGAGATCATCCGCCGCCGGTTCGGCAATCTCGGCCTGCGCATTCTGCTCGAGCCCGGCCGGGTGTTCGTCGGCAATGCCGGCATCCTCGTCGCCAGCGTCGAGTACATCAAGCAGGGCAAGGCCAAGACCTTCGTCATCCTCGACGCCGGCATGAACGACCTCATCCGCCCGACGCTCTACGACGCCCATCACGACATCCGGCCGGTCGCGCAGCCGATCCTCAACGCCGAACCGATGGTTGCCGACGTGGTCGGCGGCATCTGCGAGACCGGCGACTATCTCGCGCTCGGCCGCCGCATGCCGAAGCTCGAAGCCGGCGATCTGGTGGCGATCATGACCGCCGGCGCCTATGGCGCCGTCCAGGGCTCGACCTACAACACCCATCCGCTGGCCGCCGAAGTGATGGTCAACGGGGCCGAATGGGCGGTCGTGCGCCCACGCCAGAGCTACGACGAGCTGATCGGCATGGACCGCATGGCGCCCTGGCTGGGGTAACGCGCTGAAGGCGCCGGAGGCCAGGCCGAAGCGCCGTGGGACGCAACAGAAAGACCTGCCGATGGACAATGCCCGCAAGAGGGAACTCGCACGCTCCTACAAGGAGCAGAAGGTCCGGCCGGGTATCTTCGCGGTGCGCTGTACGGCCAGCGGCGAGGTGTGGGTTGCGCAGGCACCCGATATCGACAAACGGCAGAACGGACTGTGGTTTCAGCTGCGCATGGGCGGTTTTCCCGGAAAAAGCCTGCAGCAGGCCTGGAACACGCATGGCGAGGCGGCGTTCGCCTTCGACGTCCTGGAAGAAATCCGCGACGACAACGAAAAGATGATCCCGCTGCGTCTCAAGGAGCGCGAAGCACACTGGCGGCAGGAACTCGGCGCAGCCGCGCTCATATAGTCCGCAGTGTGGCCAGAGACGGCGCCCCGCCAATCCCAAACTCGTGAAGGCGGGCGGCGGCGGGTCCGCCTCGCTTTGGGCACAGTTTATGCTACGCTTTTAGCCGGCGTGGGGGGCAGGAGGCCTGGATTGGCCTGACGGAGGCGCATGACCGATTCGGCAGCGAACCGGCGGCCCGGCGGCGACGATTTGGAAAAGACGGTCGAGACGCGCATCGCGCGTGCGCTGCGACGTGCCGGCGCCGCCCTGGTGTGGGAACAGCTGTGGCCGCTGATCGCGCCCTTCCTGGTGCTCGCCGCCCTGTTCGCAACACTCTCCTGGTTCGGCCTGTGGCGCATCGCGCCGCCGCCGCTGCGCCTCGTCGTCCTTGCCCTTTTCGCGGTCGCCATTGCCGGCTTCGCCTGGCGGGCGCTCAGCTTCGCCTGGCCGACGCGGGCCGCCGCTTTCGCCCGCGTCGAAAAGGCCACCGGGGCACTGCACCGGCCGGCCACCGCCTTCACCGACCGCCTCGCCTCGCGCTCCGACGACCCGACCAGCCGGGCGCTATGGGAGGCCCACCGCCGGCGCATGCTGGCCTCGCTGGACCGCTTGCGCGCCGGCCTGCCGGCGCCACGACTGGCGGCCCACGACCCCTACGCGCTGCGCTTCCTGGTCGCCCTGCTCTTCGTCGTCGGCTTCGTCTTCGCCGGCCCGGAGCGCATCGCCCGCCTTGGCGAAGCCTTTCGCGGCGGCGAGAGCACCGCCGCGGCCATCGCGCGCATCGACGCCTGGGTGACGCCGCCGGCCTATACCGGGCGTCCGCCGATCTTCCTCACCGGCGAGGCCGCCAAGCCGCCGGGAACCGAATACTCCGTGCCCGTCGGCAGCGTCGTGACCGTGCGCACCGGCGGCACCCGCGACCTGGCGGTGGTGCGCTCGGACGGCGGCAAGACGACCCCGGTGGCGCCGACGGCCCTCACGCAGGCCGTGGCCGGCGACGCCGCTGCGCCACTCGAGCATCAGGTGACGCTCGCCCGCGCCGGCAGCGTTTCGGTGGAAAAATCCGGCCACGCGATCGCCGGCTGGAAATTCACGGTCCAGCCCGACAACCCGCCGCAGATCGCGCTCAAGGGCAAGCCGCGCGTCGAGCCGAGCGGTGCACTGGTGATTGATTACGACCTCCACGACGACTATGGCGTCGTCGCCGCCCGCGGCGAGATCGCGCCGCTCACCGATCCCGCGACCGGCGCCGCCCACCCGCTCTACGAGGCGCCGTCGCTGCCCCTGTCGCTGCCCCAGATGCGGGTGCGCGACGGCACCGGCCACACCATCCGCGACCTGACCGCCCATCCCTGGGCCGGGGCCAAGGTGACGCTGACGCTGGTTGCCACCGACGAGGCCAAGCAGGAAGGCAAGAGCGCCCCGGTCGTGTTCACCCTGCCGGCGCGCCAATTCTCCAACCCCCTCGCCCGCGCCGTGGTCGAGCAGCGCGCCCGCCTGGCGCTTGACGCCAACGCCGCGCCCAGTGTCGCCGACGCGCTCGACGCCCTCACCGTGGCGCCGGACATGATCGACCGCCTCGGCAACTATCTCGCTTTGCGTTCCGCCTATTTCCGCCTCATCCATGCCCATGGCGACGATGAGTTGAGGGGGGTGGTCGACTATCTCTGGCAGATCGCGCTCGGCATCGAGGACGGCAACCTGTCGCTTGCCGCCCAGAGCTTGCGCGACGCCCAGGAGGCGTTGCGCCAGGCACTCGAGAACAATGCCTCCGACGCCGAAATCCAGAAGCTCACCGAGGCCCTGCGCCAGGCGATGAACCAGTTCCTGCAGGCGCTCGCCGACCAGGCGCGCCAGAACCCGCAGGCCAACACCATGCCGCCCAACGCCAACGTCCAGACGCTGCGCGCGCAGGACCTCCAGCGCATGCTCGACCGCATCGAGAACCTGGCGCGCACCGGCGCCCGCGACGCTGCCCGCCAGATGCTTTCCGAACTGCAGAACATGCTGGAGAACCTGCAGGCCGGCCGCCCGCAGCAGGGTGGCCAGCAGGACAGCCAGGCGATGCAGAGTCTCAACCAGCTCGGCGACATGATCCGCCAGCAGGAAGAGCTGATGAACAAGACCTACCGCGCCGACCAGGGGCAGAACCCGGACGGCAGCGGCAAGCCGATGACCCAGGAAGAGCTGCAGCAGGCGCTCAAGAACCTGCAACAGCAGCAGCAGGCGCTGCAGCAGGGCCTCGGCAAGCTGATGCAGCAATTGCAGGGCATGGGCCTCAACCCGACCGGCAAGCTCGATCAGGCCGGACAGGCCATGGGCCGCGCCCAGGGACAGCTCGGCCAGGGCCAGACCGGCGACGCGGTGGGCAGCCAGAGCCAGGCGCTGGATGCATTGCGCCAGGGCGCCCAGGGGCTCGGCCAGCAGCTCGCCAACCGCCAGGGGCGCGGCCAGGGCCAGGGCGGCGGCCTGCGCGGCGGCTCAATGTTTTCCAATCAGGACCCGCTCGGGCGGCCGCAGCGCACCTTCGGCCCCGACCTCGGCACCACGGTCAAGGTTCCCGACGAGATCGATACCCAGCGGGCCCGCGAGATCCTCGACGCAATCCGGAAGCGGCTCGGCAAATCCTCCCGGCCGACGCTGGAGCGCGACTACCTCGAGCGCCTGCTCGAGCAGTTCTAGTCCGGCGCTCCTCGACCACACCGACGAAGGGCAGTTCGCGGAAGGCGTGCGCCGCATCCATGCCGTAGCCGACGACGAACAGATCGGGGCAGACGAAGCCGACATGCTCGGCCTTGAGCGGCTGGGCGAGCTTGCCCGGCTTCTCCAAGAGCACGGCGACATCGGCACGCGCCGCGCCGCGCGACAGCATCAGGCCGCGGGCGAAGGCAATCGTGCGTCCGGATTCCAGGATGTCGTCGATGATGAGAACGTCGCGGCCCGACACGTCGCTTTCGATGTCGCGCACCAGCGACACCTCTCCCGACGACGTCGTGCCGGTGCCATAGCTCGACAGCGAGATGAACTCGACCTGCGGCGACAGGCCGGCATCGTGCAGCGCGCGCAGGAGGTCGGCGGCGAAGACGAAGCTGCCCTTGAGGATGGAGACCACCAGCAGATTGCGGTAGCCCGCCGCGGCGATCTCGGCGGCAATCTCGCGATTGCGCGCCGCTATCGTTTCCGCGTCGTAGAGAACGCGGATCGTCCGCCCCCTGACCCGCGGCATGATCAGCGCATCCCGATGATCTGGTTTTCGCGCTCGGCGAGTCTCAGCGTGACCTGGCTGGCATCGACCGGCGGCGCCGACACGGCGCTGCGGAAGCCGATCGAGCCGCCCGGCGCCAGGCCGGCCTTGGTCGGTTCGACCAGCCACGAATAGATCTCGGCGCCTGCCGGCGAGCGCAGCGACACGCGGATGGCGGGAACCGCGACATCGGCGGCCGAGGTGTTGACCAGCTCGCCCTCGACGAGCAGCGTCTTGACGCCGTTCTTCACGATCGTCGCGCTGTGGACGCGCTGGAAGGCAAGCTGCTTGGCGGCGTCCGGCAGACCCTTCTGCGGCAACGCGGCGACCAGCGGCACACCCAGCGCGAAGATGGCCGCGACCACGGCAAGCGCGATTGCCCCACCCTTGAGCCAGCGGCGATCGGGCGGAAACGGCGGCGGCCTCACCGGACGCCGCGCCGAACCGGGGTGATGCGACCGGCCGGGCGCGGTATGCTCGATGACAATGGCCTCCGAGATTTCCTCGGGCTCGGCCGAATATTCGATCCGCCGAAACGGATTCTCCGTGAAGGGACGGGCGATCCAGCGGGTGCCGCACCAGTCACAGGTGAGCATGCGGCCGGCGCCGACCTCGTCTTCGCTGACCGCCTGGCGGGCGGCGCAGGAGGGACACAGAATTGCCATGAAACGACCCAAGCCCGATGGTTTGTCGGGTGTAAGCCTAGGCCGATTTGGTTAACGTCCCGGAAACCATCCCGGGCGCTTGGTCGGCGTGCCAACCGCCGCGGCAAGCGCATTTGATCGTTAACAGAACCTTAACGGGGACCTTGCAAGAGTGGGCAGACCCACTGGCGGCGGGGATTGACGGGACAGCGACGTGATCCGTTTCGAGAATGTCGGACTGCGCTACGGCATGGGACCGGAGGTGCTGCGCGATCTGACCTTCCAGATCGAGCCAAAATCGTTCCAGTTCCTGACCGGCCCCTCGGGCGCCGGCAAGACGACGCTCATCCGCCTGTTCTTCCTGGCGCTGAGGCCGACCCGCGGCCTGCTCTCCTTCTTCGGCCGCGACGTATCGGCGATTGGCCGGCCGGAGCTGCCCTCGGTGCGCCGGCGCATCGGCGTCGTCTTCCAGGATTTCCGCCTGCTCGACCATCTCACCACCTTCGAGAACGTGGCCCTGCCGCTGCGCGTTCTCGGCCGCGAGGAATCCGCCTATCGCGGCGACGTGGTCGAGCTTCTGCGCTGGGTCGGCCTCGGCGACCGCATGCACGCTCTGCCGCCGATCCTGTCGGGCGGCGAGAAGCAGCGCGCGGCCATCGCCCGGGCGCTCATCACGCGGCCCGAGATCCTGCTTGCCGACGAGCCGACCGGCAACGTCGATCCGCCGCTGGCGGCCCGCCTCATGCGCCTGTTCGTCGAGCTCAACCGTCTCGGCACCTCGGTGGTGATCGCCACCCACGACATCGCCCTCATGAACCAGTTCGATTCGCGCCGTCTCGTGCTCGAGGAAGGGCGGCTGACCATCTATGACTGACGCCACCGCCGACAGCGAGCGCATCCAGAAGCTCCAGGCCGCCGCCCTGCGCCGCCAGGCGCGGCTGGCGGCGCAGCGGCCCAACCAGCTCGTGCCGGAAAACACCGTTTCGGCAAACGCGCTCACCGTGGTCATCGCCATCATGAGCTTCCTCGCCTGCCTGACGCTGGGCGCGGTGACCCTGGTGCGCGACGCCTCGCACGACTGGCAGGCGGACGTCGAGCGCGAGGTCACCATCCAGGTTTTGCCCATCGACGGCGTCGACACCGCCACCGAGACCGCCCTGGCCGCGGCCATCGCCCGCAAGACGCCGGGCATCGCCTCGGTCAACGTGCTCGACAACGAGGCCACCAACCGTCTGCTCGAGCCCTGGCTCGGTTCCGGCCTCGACCTGTCGTCGCTGCCCATTCCGCGGCTCGTCGTCGTCAAGCTCACCCGCCCCGGCGCCGCCGACCTCGCCGCGCTTGCCACGCGCCTCAAGACCCAGGTCAAGGGCGCCACTCTCGACGACCACGCCGGCTGGGCCTCGCGCCTGCAATCCATGGCCAGCGTCACCGTCTTCGCCGGGCTTACCATTCTCGGTCTCGTCTTCGTCGCCACCGTGCTGTCGGTCGTCTTCGCCACCCGCGGCGCCATGGCGGTGAACAGCGGCGTGGTCTCGGTGCTGCACATCGTCGGCGCCGAGGACGGCTTCATCGCCCGCGAGTTCCAGCGCCACTTCCTGCTGCTGGGCTTACGCGGCGGGCTCATCGGCGCCGCCGCCGCCGCCTTTCTCTTCGCCACGCTCTCCTTCGTCGTCGTGCCGGCGATCGGCGGTGCCGATGGCCAGCAGGTCTCCGCCCTGTTCGGACGCTTCGCCGTCGGTCCCATCGGCTATTTCGGCGCCCTCGGCATCGCCTTCCTGGTTGCGGTGATGACGGCGCTGACCTCGCGGCTGACCGTCTATCGTTATCTCGCCGAGGCCGAATGAGGTTGCCCGCGGCTTGCCTTTTTTCGCTGCAACGGTGGGCCAAATGAGCCATGTTCTGCCGAATCGTACGGGCGGCCCGGCAGCGGCTTCCGGATTTTCCGCCGTGAGGCATTCGCGGATACGCAGACCGATGAATCTGGCGCGTGCAGCCATCGTCCTTGCCGGCCTAGCGGCCATTGCCCTTGGTGTCGGCTTCGTGGCGTTCGCCACGCGTGTGGCCGACACGCGTGCCCCCGCCGACGTGCGCGCCGAAGGCATCGTGGCGCTGACCGGCGGCAGCGCCCGTATCGACAGCGCGCTGAGATTGCTGGCCGAAGGCCGCGCCCGGCGGCTGCTGATCTCCGGCGTCAACCCGTCGGTCGACCTCAGGGCGCTCGCCGGCACCGTCGACAGGGATCTCGACATGGCGCTGGCCTGCTGTGTCGATCTCGGCCGCGCTGCCCGCGACACGGCCGGCAACGCGGCGGAAGCGCGCGACTGGGCGAAGGCGAAGGGCTACACATCGCTGATCGTCGTCACCAGCGACTATCACATGCCGCGCTCGATGGCCGAACTGGCCGAGGCCATGCCGAAGGTCCGGTTGATCCCCTATCCGGTGACCAATCCCGAGCTCCACCTGACCGACTGGTGGAGCAATGCCGCCGCCTTCGGCCTGCTGGTGCGCGAATACGGCAAGTACCTGCTCGCCGCCGCCCGCGTGCGCATCGCCGGAGCGGCCGCCACCCCAGCAGACGGTTGAGCCGGGACCGCCCGATGCTGCGTCTCCGCTCCCTCGCCTTCAACGTCGCATTCTACCTGTGGACCGTCGGGCTCATTCTGGCGACCCTGCCCTTCTATTTCTTCGTCAGCCAGGACAGGGCGATGAACGTCGTGCGCCTGTGGACGGGCGGCATGATCTGGCTGCTGCGCGTGGTCGCCGGCACGACCCACGAAGTGCGCGGCCTCGACAACCTGCCCAAGGGTGGCGCGCTCATCGCCTGCAAGCACCAGTCCGCCTGGGAGACGCTGGCGCTGGTGCCGATTCTCGCCAACCCGACCTATGTGATGAAGGAGGAGCTCGCGCGCATCCCGGTCTTCGGTGCCTATACCAGCAAGGCCGGCATGATCCACGTCGACCGCAAGGGCAAGACGGCGGCACTCAGGGCGCTGGCCGAGCGCGCGCGCGAAGAGATCGCCAAGGGCCGTCAGGTCATCATGTTCCCGGAAGGCACGCGCCGGCCGCCGGGGGCCGAGCCCGACTACCAGACCGGGATCGCGCTGCTTTACAAGACGCTGGGCGTGCCGGTGGTGCCGGCGGCGCTCAATTCCGGCCTCTACTGGCCGCGGCGCAAGCTCACTCGCCACCCCGGCACCATCATCCTCGAATTCCTTCCCGCCATTCCCGCCGGGCTCGATTCGCGCACCTTCCTCGCCCGCCTCGAATTGACCGTCGAGACCGCTACCGATCGCCTCATGGCCGAGGCGGCACACGGCACGCCGGCCCCGCCGCTGCCCGCCGAAGCTGCGGCCCATCTGGCGAAAAGCACCGGATGAGGACTCTTTTTTGTCGGAATTGGGTGAGATGGATTGCACTGTCATCAATAGTGTTCTACGTTTGTTCTCATGGTCGCCGTCGTTCCGCCTCTCCTCTCGGATCGCCCGCCAGAGATCCCGCAAAAGGCGGGACTCGGCGACCGCTTCCATTATTTTCGCGGTCGCTCGGGCCGGCGCTACCTGTTCACCGCGGTGAGCGGCGAGACGCTGGCGGACTTCCGCAACGTCGTGGCGATCCTCGCCGAATCAGCGCCCGCGGGCCGGCTGGCCGCCCGCGCGGTGGTGACCGTGGACGCGCTCGGCCGCATCGAACCGGCTGCCGAGCCGGCACTCGGCAGGCAAACGATCTGCCTTGTCCATCTGCTTGCCTTCAGCGATTCGGAGCGGCGCGCCGTCGTCGCCGACCTTGCGTCGCTGTCGATGCAGATCGCCGCCTGAAGCCGACGATCTCACGACTGCGGCTTCTCGAGTTCGCCCGCCAGCCAGTCGAGCAGCGGGTCGCGGAGGCCGAGCGCGGAAAGATGCGCCGCCGTGTTGATGACGTAATCGCGGTTGGCGCCCGAGCGCCCGGCGCCGTCGCGCACGATCTCCAGCAACCTCTCGTGCGGCAGGCGGCCGGCATACTGCACATGGTCGCGAACGGCGAGGTAGGTCAGCGCCCTGACCGGCGGGTGGGTGCCGTTCGCAAAGCGGATCGTCCGCCACACCTCTTGATAGACCTCGGTGACCAGCTCGCGCTCGCTGAGATAGGCCAGCACCGCCTGGCGGTCCTTGCCGGCGACGCGATAGGCCACCCCGCGGCACGAGCCGCCGCGGTCGAGGCCGAGCACCAGCCCCGGCTTCTCGCGCGTGCCACGATGGACCCAGGAATAGACGCAGAGCGCACGATGCAGCCCGGCGAGCCGGGCCGGCGCCTGCTCGACGTATTCGAAGCCCGGCCGCCACATCAGCGAGCCGTAGCCAAACACCCAGAAATCCGACATGAGGGAACCACGCCCGAGCTTCAGCAAAGGGCGTCGCCCTAGCAAGACGACATCGTTCATGCAAACGCGGGATTGCCGATGAGCAGCAGAAGACGACGGAGCCCCTGGCGCGGCTGGCTGATCGCCATCCTGGTGCTGATCCCCGTGCTCTGGGTCGGCTACTGGTATGCCACCCAGGAGATCGCCCGCGCGGCCTTCGACCGCGTCACCACCAAGCCGGTTGCCGGCGGCCGCTTTGCCTGCGCCGGTGAGACCCTGGGCGGCTTTCCGCTGCGGCTCGATTTCGGCTGCACCCGCGCCGCCTATGGCGACGGGCCGGAGGGAACCGGCGAGCGCCTGTCGGCGGCCCTCGGCGGGCTCAGGGCAAGCGCGCCGCTCTATTGGCCGGGCTATGTCGAGGCGACGCTGGTAAGCCCCTTCGTGGTCAACGCGCCGCCCTTCGGCATCGCCGCCACCACCCAATGGTCGGACGCCGCCACTTCGGCGACCGCCGGCCTCGACGGCCTCAAGAGCGCCGCCGCCACCTTCCACAGCCTCGATTTTTCCAGTGCCGGCGGCCCCACCCTGCCGGTCAAGGCGCTCACCGCCGATCTCGCCCAGGCCTCCGCCGCCCCGGCTGGCGGCAACGCCTACCGCTTCTCCGCCAGCGCACGCGACCTGAAGGTGGTGCGCGCCAACGGCCAGGCAATTCCGGCGATCGACGGCGACGCCGCGATCACCGCCCTCAACTTCGGCAGTTCGCTCGGCACCGATCCGCGTGCGGCACTCCGCGCCTGGGCCAAGGCCGGCGGCACGGCCCACATCGACCGCCTGCGCATTGCCGCCGGCGGTGCCATCGCCGACGCCGACGGGCAATTGAACGTGTCGCCCACCGGCGTCCTTTCCGGCACACTCAATGTGCGCTTCAACAACCCGCAAGCCTTCGTCGCGCTGGCCGAGGCGATCAAGCCCGGCGTCGCCAAGGACGCCGGCAAGATCATCGGGGTGATGATGGCGCTCACCGTGCCGGTCGACACGCCCGACGGGCCCGCCCGCCAGACGACGATCGTCATCCGCAACGGCGCAGTCAGCGTCGGCATCCTCCCCGTCGGCCTCGTCATCCCGCCGATCCGCTTCTAGAGGCATTGGCGTGCCAACACTGGTCAGCTTCGCACAGCAGGAATTCCCGCCCCTGCTCAAGTGGCAAGCCCTCGCCTTCATGAAGACGCAGTGGCCGGGCGTGTTCGAGCGCCGTCCCTTCATGGACGAGCCCTACCCGGTCGAGCACGACCCGGTCCACTTCGCCGTGATCGAAGGGGAAGCCCTGCTCAGCTACGCCACGATCATGCGTTTCGTTGTCCGCCACGCCGGCCGGGACTTCGACAGCTGGGCACTTGGGAACGTGTTCACCTTCCCGCCCTATCGCAGCCGTGGATTTGCCCGGCAGGTCGTCGATGCGGCCACTGCGCACATCAACAGCAGCGCCGCCGATATCGCGATCCTATTCTGTGTTCCCCAGAATGTGCCGTTCTACACGGCCTCGCGATGGGTGAGCCTCGACGGGGCGAAGACACTCGTCGGACCGGCCGGCAAGGAACGAGAGTCGGAACTGGCCAGAATGATGCTGTTCGTTTCCGACAACGGAAAATCCGCCCGCGCCCGATTTGCGGAACGACCACTACGCGTCAGCGAAACCTGGTAACGATAAATCAGCGCTCTTCAGTGCCCTTGCCGTGCGGGCGGCCGAAGTCGGGCGCGGCGGTCTCCTGGCCGGCGGCGATGATGCCGCGGCGGATGGCGCGCGTGCGCGTGAACAGGTCGAACAGCTTGTCGCCCTCGCCGTAGCGGATGAGCCGCTGCACGGCGGTCAGATCCTCCACGAAGCGGCCGAGCATCTCGAGCACCGCCTCGCGATTGTTGAGGAAGACATCGCGCCACATGGTCGGGTCGGATGCGGCGATGCGGGTGAAGTCGCGGAAGCCGCCGGCGGAGAACTTCATCACCTCCGACTGGGTGACCGTTTCGAGGTCGGCGGCGGTGCCGACGATGTTGTAGGCGATGAGATGCGGCACATGACTGGTGATGGCCAGCACCAGGTCGTGGTGCTCGGCGCCCATCACCTCGACATTGGCGCCCATGCGCCGCCAGAATTCGCGCGTCGTCTCGATCGCCTTGGCCGCGGTTCCCGGCGGCGGCGTCAGGATGCACCAGCGATTGTCGAAGAGCTCGGCAAAGCCGGCATCGGGCCCGGAATGTTCCGTGCCGGCGACCGGATGCGCCGGGACGAAATGGACGCCCTCGGGAAGATGCGGCTGTACCGCGGCGATGACCGAGGCCTTGACCGAGCCGACATCGGAGACGATGGCGCCCGGCTTGAGCGCACCGGCGATTGCTCCGGCGACGGCACCATAGGCGCCGACCGGAATGCACAGCACGACACAATCGGCGTCGCGCACCGCGTCCGCCGGATCGGCGTGATAGCTGTCGCCGAGGCCGAGTTCCTCGGCGCGCTTCAACGTTGCAGCGCTGCGCGTCGAAATGGCGATGTGGCGCGCGAGGTTCCCCCGCCGCGTGGCAAGCGCAATCGATGCGCCGATCAGCCCGATGCCGATGAGCGCCAGGCGCTGGAAGACGGGCTCGCTCATGACGCCGGCTTCTTCCCCAGGAAGGCGCCGAGCGCCGCGATCACCGCCTCGTTGGCCTCCTCGGAGCCGATGGTCATGCGCAGCGCATTGGGCAAGCCGTAGGATTCCACGCGGCGGAGCACGATGCCGCGATTCGAGGAGATAGGCATCGGCGTCGGGCGCGCGCCTGCCGGCCGCATCCGGGAAATGGATCAGGATGAAATTGCCGACGCTCTGCGTCACCGTCAGGCCGAGCCGGGTGAGCGTCTCCGTCACCCTGGGTAGCCAGAGCGCATTGTGTTCGGCGGCGCGCGCCACATGCGCGCTGTCACCGAGCGCCGCGGCGCCGGCCACGATCGCCGCCGCCGACACGTTGAACGGCCCGCGGATGCGGTTGAGCGCATCGATCACCGGCGCCGGCCCGTAGCACCAGCCGATTCTCAGGCTCGCCAGCCCGTAGATCTTCGAAAAGGTCCGCGTCATCACCACGTTCGCCGCGCTGCCGGCGAGCTCGATGCCGCTCTCGTAGTCGTTGCGCCGCACATATTCGGCATAGGCCGCATCGAGCACCAGCAGCACGCGGCCGGGGAGCCCCGCATGCAGCCGGCGCACCTCGCTGAACGGCAGGTAGGTGCCGGTCGGATTGTTCGGATTGGCGAGGAACACCACCCGCGTCTTGTCGTTGACCAGCGCCAGGATGGCGTCGACATCGGCAGTGAAATTCGTCTCCGGCGCCACCACCGGCGTGCCGCCCATCGCGCGGATGACGATGGGATAGACCAGGAAGCCGTATTCGCTGTGGATCGCCTCGTCACCGGGGCCGATATAGGCGTTGGCGATGAGATGCAGGATCTCGTCGGAACCGGCACCGCAGACGATGCGCTCCGGGTTGAGGCCATGGACCGCCGCAATCGCGTCGCGCAGTTCGGTCGCCGCGCCGTCCGGATAGTGTTCGAGCCGATCGGCGGCCGCCTTGTAGGCGGCGATCGCCGCGGGGCTGGCGCCCAGCGGCGTCTCGTTCGACGACAGCTTGTGGAGCTTGGCCCCGCCAGTCGCCGTGGATTTTCCGGGGATGTACGGCGCAATCGCCAGGACGCCCTGGTGCGGCATCGGCGCAATCGGCGCGCTCATTGGAAGGACTCCCGATGACGGTTGGCTGGCCGCCGGCCGGGGGTGGCCAGCGGGCAGACTCATAGGCAAGGAACCCGCTGAAATCAAAGAAAACATTGACAGTCAGGGGGGCGACTTCTAGCTAATCGGCCACTTTCCGGCAAAGCACCAAGACGTTGCAGCGGCAGCCATGGCGACGACCCAGCTCCCCGATTCCGACAAGGCTCGCTCCGAGAGCCGGGCGGACGCTGCGCGCAACGAGGTCGAGACCCCGTCCAGCCAGGTCGCCCGCTTCGGCCGCGACCAGCCGTTGCGGCTCGATTCCGGCCACAGCCTCGACGAACTGCAGATCGCCTACCAGACCTACGGCACGCTCAACGAAGCGCGCTCGAACGCCATCCTCGTCTGCCACGCGCTCACCGGCGACCAGCACGTCGCCAGCGACAACCCGGTGACCGGCAAGCCCGGCTGGTGGAGCCTGATGGTCGGTCCCGGCAAGCCGATCGACACCGACCGCTATTTCGTCATCTGCTCGAACGTGGTCGGCGGCTGCATGGGCACCACCGGCCCGGCCTCGACCAATCCGACCACCGGCCATGCCTACGGCCTCGACCTGCCGGTGATCACCGTGCGCGACATGGTGCGCGCCCAGGCCATGCTCATCGATCGGCTGGGCATCGACATGCTGTTCTCGGTCGCCGGCGGCTCGCTCGGCGGCATGCAGGTGCTGCAATGGGCGGCAAGCTATCCCGAGCGCGTCTTCACCGCCCTGCCGATCGCCACCGGCGCCCGCCATTCATCGCAGAACATCGCCTTCGACGAGGTCGGCCGCCAGGCCGTGATGGCCGATCCCGACTGGCGCGGCGGCCGCTACATCGAGGCCGGCGTCAGCCCGCGCAAGGGGCTGGCCGTGGCACGCATGGCGGCGCACATCACCTACCTGTCGGAGGAGGCGCTGCACCGCAAGTTCGGCCGCAACCTGCAGGACCGCGACAAGCCGACTTTCGGCTTCGACGCCGATTTCCAGATCGAATCCTACCTGCGCTATCAGGGCTCGACCTTCGTCGACCGCTTCGACGCCAACGCCTATCTCTACATGACGCGGGCGATGGACTATTTCGATCTCGCCGCCGAACACGGCGGACGGCTGGCCAACGCCTTCCTCGGCACCAAGACGCGCTTCTGCGTCATCTCGTTTACCTCCGACTGGCTGTTCCCGACGGTCGAGAACAAGGCGGTGGTGCGGGCGCTCAACGCCGCCGGCGCCAGCGTTTCCTTCGTCGAGATCGAGACCGACCGCGGCCACGACTCCTTCCTGCTCGACGAGCCGGAGCTGTTCTCGACCGTCAGCGGCTTCCTCTCGGCGGCGGCGCATGCGCGGGGCATCGCCCCATGAACGCACCCCCAAACGGCTTCACCAACGACAGCCGCGTCGATCTCATCAACATCGCCGAACTGGTGACGCCGGGCAGCCGCGTGCTCGACATCGGCTGTGGCGACGGGCAGCTGCTCAAGCTGCTCGAAGCCACCCGCGAGGTCGACGGCCGCGGCATCGAGATCAGCCAGAAGGGCGTCCACGAAAGCGTCGCGCGCGGCCTGTCGGTGGTGCAGGGCGACGCCGACACCGACCTGGTCGACTATCCCGACGACGGCTTCGATTTCGTCATCCTGTCACAGACGCTGCAGGCCACCCACCGGCCGCGCCACGTGATCGAGCAGATGCTGAGGATCGGCGAGAAGGCGATCGTCTCCTTCCCCAACTTCGGCCATTGGCGGGTGCGCACCATCCTCGGCTTCACCGGGCGCATGCCGGTGACCCGCCACCTGCCGATGAGCTGGTACGAGACGCCCAACATCCATTTCTGCACGATCCGCGATTTCACCGACCTCTGTCGCGAGATCGATGCGAAGATCGAGCAGTCGATGGTGCTCAAGCGCAACGGCGAGCGCATCGGCCCCGGCGCGCCGCTATGGTTCGTGAATTTCTTCGGCCAGCAGGCCGTCTTTTTGCTCAGCCGCTAACGCAATTGCAGAAAAGTGGACACCACTTTTCCGTCCGCAATTGCGCGAAAGCAAAAAGATAGCGGATCGTCGATTGCGTGAAACGGCGACCGCCCCCGAATCAAACGGGCCGCCGTTGCCGGCGGCCCATCCGATAGCGCCCGCTAGAAATGCCTGCCTCAGCCGCGCTTGCGCATCGAGATGGCGACGCGCTGGACTTGGGTGTTGGTGTCGCGGCCGGGGATGATCGTCACCGACTGCGAGTTGCCGTGGGTCACCAGATTCAGCGTCGCGGAGAATGCCGAGCCCCTCAGCACCACGCGCACGCTGCTGCCTCTGGCGCTGCCGGCGACGCTGCCCCTGACGTTGTTCTGCAGCTCTTCCCAGTAGCCCGACAGCGAACCGCCCTGGTGGTCGACATAGGTGTTGACCTTGAAATTGTAGCTGGGGCTGGTGCAGTTCAGGTGCTGCTGCAGGTTGTTGTCGTTGTCCTTGACCAGGTACTGCGCCGTGCAGTTCATGCGCTCCTTGGTGCCGCTGTCGAGGCTGACAGTGCCCGAGCCCGCCCATGAGCCATCCATGCCGGCGAACGGCCCGCCGGCATAGGCCACATTTCCTCCCGCCATCCCAAGCATGCCGACGAGCGCCAGCGCCGTTGCCAGGCTCGTGCGCTTCAGCAAGCCGCTCGCCCGCGGGGTCGTCGTCGCATCTGAAAAGTTGGTCATCCTGCCATCCCCAGAAATTCGACTGATTGGGTAAATCGCGGCATATACCGGCACAAGCCCGCGACGTTAACGTTCCATATCATCGGCGCGGCTGCTTTTCAGCCGATCGACGCCTGAATTCCACGATCTGTGGCCTGCAAGACGCAATCCGGTAAACAGGCCGGAAATATGACCCGAAAAAAGCCGGAAAGACACCCCTGCGCGTGCCGCAGGCCGAAACAATCGCCGATCCCGGCGGGGATAGACCGATAGTTTCGTGGACCGGGGGCGCCCGCCGCGACGCAAAAGGTCCGACAAAGCCCGGCCGAACAGGCCGGAAGGACCGAATCAGTCATTCGGCGCCTTCGGTCCGCAGACAGATCGTGTCCGCCATCATCGCGCCGGCGCCGATGCGCCGGGGATCCAGGCGGTGCGCAGCGCCGATTTGATCCGGCCGCGCCGTTCGCGCACGGCCACGCCCTGGTAGAGCTGCTTGGTCGCCTCGACGATGATCACGCCGGCAAAGGCCGGCCACAGGGTACAGCCGACCCGCTCCCAGGTCGTGCCGCTCCTCAGCCACGGCCCGCTCATGGGCGGCACCGCCAGTGCCTCCGACCAGCCGAGCGGCGACAGTTGCGCGTCGCGCAGGAGACTTGTGAGCTGGCCGCTGCCATAGGGCTGGCCGTGGCCGAAGGGGGTCTTCTCGGTCCGTGCCCAGATGCCGCTGCGGTTGGGCACCACCAGGATGACCCGCCCGCCCGGCGCCAGCACGCGCCAGATCTCGCGCAGATGGTCGCGCGGGTTGGCCACCATTTCCAGGCAGTGGACGATGAGCGCCCGGTCGACCGAGGCATCAGGTAGCGGCAGCGCGTCCTCTTCCACCAGCGCCGCCTGGTTCGGCCCCTCCAGCGGCCAGGTGACCACCCCCTGCGCCGCCGGCATCAGCGCCAGCACGCGCTCGGCCTTGCCGGCGAGGTCTTCCAGATAGGGGGTGGCATAGCCCATGCCGAGCACGCATTCGCCGGCAATCGTCGGCCAGCGCCTGGCAAGCCGCCGGCCGATGAGGCGGCGCGCCACCCCGCCGAGGCGGCTGGCATAGAAGGCGCGGAGGTCGACCACGTCGAGATACATGCCGCCATCGTACCAGAGGCGGGTAGCCCTGCGCGACGACCGATGCTAGGCCATTCGTTCCACTCGTCCGAGCAACGAAAGCAGGCCGCCATGGCTCTCCTGATCGAGCAATTCACCTGCCGTTCCGACAATTTCGGCGTCCTCGTCCACGACCCGGCCTCGGGCCTGACCGCCGCCATCGACGCGCCGGAGGAGGCGCCGATACGCGCCCGCTTGGCCGAAAAGGGCTGGCGCCTCGACCACATCCTCACCACCCACCACCACGGCGACCATGTGGAGGGCAACCTCGGCCTCAAGGCCGAATTCGGCGCAACCGTGATCGGCCCGGCGAACGAGGCCGACCGGATTCCCGGCATCGACCAGCGCGTGACGGGCGGCGACACCTTCATGTTCGGCGATATCGCCGTGCAGGTCATCGACACGCCCGGCCACACGCTCGGCCATGTCTGCTACTGGCTTCCGGACGAAGGCGTCGCCTTCACCGCCGACACGCTGTTTGCCATGGGGTGCGGCCGCGTCTTCGAGGGGACACCCGAGATGATGTTCGCCTCGCTCGAGAAGTTGCACGCGCTGCCCGACGAGACCGTTGTCTATTGCGGCCACGAATATACCGAGACCAATGCCCGCTTCGCGCTCACCGTCGATCCCGACAATGCCGATCTCGTCGCCCGCACCGACGCGGTGAAGCAATTGCGCGCCGCCGGCCAGGCGACGCTGCCGACGACGATCGCCCTGGAGAAGAAGACCAATCCCTATTTCCGCGTCGACGATCCTGCGGTCCGCAAGCTGCTCGGCATGGAAGGAGCGGCATCGGCGGACGTGTTCGCGGAGATCCGCAAGCGCAAGGACAGCTTCCGGTGAGCCTGGCCGGGTTGAGTGCCGCGGAGGTCGCCCGCCGGCTCGACCTTGCACCCCATCCGGAAGGCGGCTGGTACCGCGAGACCTTCCGCGACGCAGAGCCGGACGACGGGCGCGGCCATTCGACCGCGATCTACTACCTGCTCGGTGCCGGCGACTGCTCCCGCTGGCACCGCGTCGATGCGGTCGAGGTCTGGCACCATTATGCCGGTGCGGCCCTCCAGCTCAGCCTCTCCGCCGACGGCCGCTCGGTCGCCCATCATCGGCTCACCGGCGATATCGCCGATGGCGGCGAGCCCCAGCTCGTCGTACCGCGCCGCCACTGGCAGAGCGCCGTCAGCCTCGGCGCCTGGTCGCTGGTCGGATGCACGGTGGCGCCGGGCTTCGTCTTCTCCGGCTTCGAGATGGCACCGGCGGATTTCGCTCCCGGATAGGTCAGCCGCCGGCCAGTTCCTTGGCGTGCGCCTCGGCAAGCTCGGCCATGCTGGTGAAGCGGAAGTCGGTGTGCGGCATGTCGGCCGGCTCTCTGGTCGCACCGAAGCCGCCCGCGGCGTGGCGGCGATGGATCCAGCACGACTTCAGCCCCATGCGGTTGGCCGGCCCATGGTCGTGGAACAGGCTCTCAGCGGTATGCAGCACGTCGTCCATGTCGATCCCCATGCCGCCGAGCCGGTCGATCATGTATTCGAAATTGGCGATTGCCGGTTTGTACGAGCCGATATCCTCCGCCGTCATCACCGCATCGAAGGTGACGCCGAGCCGCGCATTGCTGAGCGCGAAGCTCTCATTGTCGACATTGGAAAGAATGACGAGCCTGTAGTGCTGCTTGAGATAGCGGAGCGCCGCGACGGTATCGGCGAAAACCGGCCAGTCGCCGATCGACCGGCCATAGGCGACGCATTCCTCCCAAGCCGCCGGTACGCCCCACTCCTCGCCGAGCCGCTTGTAGACGATCGCCAACAAGTCCCGGTAGAGACGGGTCGGAGTCTGCACCTGCTGGGCTGATTCGTGGCGGGCATGGGCGGCGAGGACCTCATCCCGGTCGAGCGGCCGGGAAACCCGGTCGGTCAGGGGTTTCAGCGCCGCGATCATGCCGCTTTCCCAGTCGATCAGGGTTCCGTAACAGTCAAATGTCAGTACTTTGAAATCATTGAGGCGCATGATCCGAATCCCGGCTGGGTGTGGTCGCACGGCATGTGGGCCGCCAACGGCGCGGGAGCATAAGCTAATCCGGGCTGGACGAAACCGCCGTTGGCGGGTAGCCATGGCGCCGGCAGAGGGAGAGTATGGTTGAGCCGGTGAAAAGCGTTTTGCTCGTCGATCTCGACGGCCTCAGCCGCGGCCTTGTTGCGGCCGGTGGCGCGGAAATGGGCGAGCGGCTGACCGAACGCATCGACGACTGGTCGGGCGCCATCGAGAGCGGCGAACTGATCGGGCCGGCAGGTGCGCCGCGCACCTTTGCCACGCGCCGCTGCTATGGGGTCCCGGCCAGCACCGGGGAGGCCCGCGAGGCGTTCGTCCGTGCCGGCTTCGAAATGATCGAATGCGCCGGTCAGGCCCAGGTCGAACTCTGCCTTGCCATCGACGCGATGGGTGAGGCGGCCGCCGCCGAAGACGGGCTGGATTTCATCCTGCTGACCGCCGCGCCCGACCTGACGCCACTGGTCGAGCGCCTGCACGCCCGCGGCCACCACGTTGCCGTCTTGGTCAGCGAGGCGACCGCGGCCGATTATCAGGCCGCCGCCGACCTGACGATTTCGGCAGGCGAACTGGTCGCGCTTCTCGCCGACGCCAAGGCGCCGGCGCCAGTCACGACCTCCGCCGAGCGCAGCAAGATCGAGGCCTTCGCCCGCGAGATCCATACGGCGACCAACATCCCGATGTTCTCGCCCAAGACCTTCGCCGATCTCTTCCGCTTTCTGACCAGCGAGGTCACCGAGCACGGCTATCATTTCAGCGACACCGCCAAAGCCGTCGCCGAGCGCCTGACCGACGCGGGACGCAATGTCACCTCCCGCCAGGTGGTGTTCGTGGTCAAGGGGCTGGCGCTGAAGGGCCACGTCTTTTCGACCAGCGACACGGCCGAGCACCTCGCAGAGGTATTCCGCGAGCAGGCGCGCTATCTGATCAATGGCGCCGGCATCGCGCTCGATGCGGATCGCGAGGCGCTGCTCACCGCCTGGATCGCCGCACCGGCCGCACTGCCGGCGAAGGCGGCCCCGGTATCGCGACCGACAGCGGACGACCGGCCGGCGCGCAAGCCCGTCCCCCAGCGCCGCCCCGAAAAGCCGGCGGCGGCCAAGCCAGCGACGCCGCCGCGCCTGCCGGAGCGCCCCAAATCGGCCATTGTGCCGGCAAAGGCGGCGCCTTCGGCGCCCGAACCGCCAAAGCCCACCAAATCGTCCGCCGACATCAGGGCGACGATCGCGGCGCGCATTGCCGCTTCGGCGAAGATGAAGCCGGCGAACCGGCCGCCGGCCAAGACCGACAGCCCCGCGCATGCGCCGCGCAAGCCGGCCACTGCGGCCGAGGCCGACGAGGCGATCGAATCGTCGATCCTGGCAGCGATCGCCGAAGCCGTGGACGTTCTGGTCGAGGACGGCGGCAGCGACCGGGCGGAGGAACGGTCGGCGCCGCCGGAACGCGAGGCGCACGAGCCGGCCCCACGCCGCGCGGCAGCGGACCGTCCGCCGGAAGCAGAGCGCCCGCCGGCAGCGAAGCCGCCTCCGCCGGAAGAAGAGCGGGAAGACGAGGGCGGCGACATCGGCGACGAAATCCAGCGCATCGTCGCCTCCTACAATCGCAACCGTGAAGACGAGGGGCGCGGCTAGACCGATCTAGCGCCTCCCGGCATCAGCCATTGGCGATGTATTGCCCACCATTGGCGCTGAACACCGCGCCGGTGATGAAGGCGGCGTCATCCGACACCAGGAAGGCGACCAGCGCGGCGATCTCGCTCGGCTTGCCGAGCCGGCCGACCGGAATCTGTGAAACGATGTCTTCGACCACCTTCTCCGGCATGCCGGCGACCATGGCGGTGTCGATGTAGCCGGGGCAGATGGCGTTGACCGTGATTCCCTTGCGCGCGCTTTCCAGCGCCAGCGACTTGGTGAAGCCGATGATGCCCGCCTTGGAGGCCGCGTAGTTTGTCTGGCCGAGCTGGCCCTTCTGGCCGTTGATCGACGAGATGGAGACGATCCGCCCGGCGCTCCGCTCGCGCATGCACTCGATCACCGGACGGGTCATGGCAAACATCGAATCGAGATTGGTGCGCATGACCGCCGACCACTGGTCGAAGCTCATGCGGTGAAACATGGCGTCGCGGGTGATGCCGGCATTGTTGACCAGCACCGCGACCGGACCGAGGTCCGCCTCGACCCGGGCAACACCGGCGGCCGAAGCCGCCACATCGCCAACGTCCCATTTGTAGGCGGCGATGCCGGTCTCGGCCGCAAACCTCTTGCCGGCTTCTTCTTCGCCAGCGTGGACGGCGGCCACCGTATAGCCGGCGGCCTTCAGGCGCATCGCGATCGCCGCACCGATGCCGCGCGTCCCGCCCGTGACGATGGCGACCTTCGCCATGGCCCTTCCTCCCCTTCAAATGCCCTGGCGCAGTGGCGCCGATCTAGCGCTCGACGCACATGGCAATACCCATGCCGCCGCCGATGCACAGCGTCGCCAGGCCCTTCCTGGCCTCGCGTTTCTGCATCTCGTGGAGAAGCGTGACCAGGATGCGCGCCCCCGACGCGCCAATCGGATGGCCGATGGCGATGGCGCCGCCGTTGACGTTCACCTTCGCCGTGTCCCAGCCCATGTCCTTGTTGACCGCGCAGGCCTGGGCGGCGAAGGCCTCGTTCGCTTCGACCAGGTCGAGATCGTCGACGCTCCAGCCGGCCCTCTTGAGCGCCTTGCGCGAGGCCGGGATCGGCCCGGTGCCCATGACGGCGGGATCGACGCCGGCCGTCGCCCACGAGACGATGCGGGCGAGCGGCGCGACCCCGCGCCTGGCTGCGTCCTCGGCGCTCATCAGCACCACGGCTGCGGCACCGTCGTTGATGCCCGACGCATTGCCGGCGGTCACCGTGCCATCCTTCTGGAAGGCCGGCTTCAACTTGGCGACGCCCTCCAGCGTCGCCCCGTGGCGAATGAACTCGTCCTGATCCACCACCACCTCGCCCTTGCGGGTCGTAAGCGTCACCGGCACGATTTCGGCCTTGAAGCGGCCGGATGTCTGCGCCGCCTCGGCCTTGTTCTGCGAGGCAACGGCAAATTCGTCCTGCGCCGCGCGCGCGATCTGGAATTCGCGGGCAACGTTCTCGGCCGTCACCCCCATGTGGTAGCCGTTGAAGGCATCCCACAACCCGTCCCTGATCATGGTGTCGACCATCTGGAAGTCGCTCATCTTCACGCCGCCGCGCAGGTGCGCACAGTGCGGCGCCATCGACATCAACTCCTGGCCGCCGGCGACGATGACCGCAGCATCGCCCGCAGCAATCTGTTGCATGCCAAGCGCCACGGCCCGCAAACCCGAGCCGCAGAGCTGGTTGACGCCCCAGGCCGTGGTCTCCTTGGGCAGGCCGGCGCCGATCGACGCCTGACGGGCGGGGTTCTGCCCCTCTCCGGCAGCGAGGATCTGACCGAGGATGACTTCATCGACCTCCTCCGGCTGGACGCTGGCGCGCTTCAGCGCCTCGACGATCGCCGCCTGACCGAGCACATGGGCCGGTACAGTGGCAAAAGCGCCGTTGAAAACGCCGACCGCGGTGCGCGCTGCACCGGCGATGACGATGTCTTTGGCTGGCATGTGAAAAAGCTCCTGGCTGGTCCGCCGCCCCCGGGGGTGCACTGCGAAAGGCGCGTTGCGCAGGCCCTTTCTTGAGACCGACTACAGACTGGCGGCCAAGGGCCTGTCAATCGTCGCGCGCGTTAACGCTGCGCTGCAACACATTTCTTGGGGGCGTTGCACAATATATTGGCGGCACTGCAAAATACGCCCTATCGTACAGCAGGGTTGGGATGCGACGGCCGCATAGTCGGCCATCCAAGGGAGCGGGCTCAAGCATGGCGAAGGACAAAGCGCCGACAACGATCAAGAAATACGCGAACCGGCGTCTCTACAACACCGGCACCTCGACCTATGTGACGCTCGAGGACCTCGCCGACATGCTGAAGAGGGACGAGGATTTCGTCGTCGTCGACGCCAAGACGGGCGAGGACATCACCCGCTCGGTGCTGACCCAGATCATCTTCGAGCAGGAGAACAAGGGCCAGAACCTGCTGCCGATCACCTTCCTGCGCCAGCTCATCCGCTTCTACGGCGACTCGATCCAGAACCTCATTCCGACCTATCTCGATTTTTCCATCGACTCGCTGGTGCGCGACCAGGACAAGCTGCGCAAGCAGATGGCCGGCGCATTCGGCTCCAATGCGGCGCTGGATGTCATCGGCGATCAGGTGCGCCGCAACACCGAGATGTTCGAGCAGGCGATGCGCATGTTCCTGCCGTTCGGTGCCGGCGAACGACCGGCGCCGGCGCGCACCGAGGCGGAAAAGAGCAAGGAGGCAGCGGCGGACTCAAGCGACATCGACGCGCTGCGCCACCAGCTCGACGAGATGCAGAAGCGCCTCGACAAGCTCTCCAGCAAGTAGCGTTTCTAGAGCCTTTTTCGACCAGATAGAGTCATTCCGACGGAGTGATTTTGCGTCAGGATCGAGCCGGCGGGCGAAGGGCGTGTCCGGGATCCGGCTGAGACCAACGGCGACGATAGTGGCGCAAAAGCGCCCGTCCCTTCCGGTTTCTTAACCGGCGGGCGCTAGGGCGCCGATCCCGTCTCGACCGATGCCCGGCATCGCTTCTCGCCGGTCTCGACGCCGGATCGCCGCGCCGGTCGAGAAACGGAATTGGCTCTATCTGGTCGAAAAAAGCTCTAGATCAGCCGGCTTCGCGCATCTCGGCGCTGGACCGCCGCGGGCGCCACGGCCATTGCGACGTCGCCGCGCCGGTCAGGTTGCCCTGGATCATGTCGACCCCGAATTCGGCAAGCAGCGCCACCGTCGCCTCGTCCTCGACCCACTCGGCGACGACCTTCATGTCGAAATTGCGTGCGATGGCAACCAGCGCCTTGATGAACACCTGATCGTCGCGATTGTTCTGCAGGTCCTTGAGGAACACGCCGGCGATCTTGATGATGTCGGCCTTGAGCGAGCGCAGGCTGCGGAACGACGAGAAGCCGGCGCCGAAATCGTCGAGCGCCAGTGGACAGCCGAGATCGTGGAGCGTGGCGACGAAGCTCGCCGCCTCGTCGAGGTTGCGGATCACGGCCGTCTCGGTGATCTCGACGATCAGGCGGCCCGACAGGTCCGGCCGGCGGGCGACAGCCGCGGCGATCAGCGACAACCATCCCGCGTCGCCCACCGTTTCGCCTGAGATGTTGACCGAAATGCGCGCCTCGGGCGCCGCTTCCAGCACCTCCAGCGAACGCGCCAGCACATAGTGGTCGATCAGCCGGATCAGACCGAGGCTCTCGCACAGCTCGATGAAGTCCTCGGCCATGGCGATCGTCCCGTCCGTCCGTTCGAGACGCAGCAGACCTTCGTGGAAGACCACCGCGCGCGTGGCGACATCGACCACCGGCTGGAACGCCAGCTTGAGCCGCTTGTCGTTGAGCGCCGCCACCAGTTCGCTCGACAAGGCGGCGTTCACCCGCTGGCGCTCCTCGCGCGCCGGCACCGGCACGAAGGCGACGAAATGGCCGTAGCCGCGCTTGCGCGCGAAATGCAGCCCCTCCTGCGCCCGCGCCATCGCGTCGCGCACGGTGCGCCCGTGACGGGGCAGGTTGACGCCGCCGATGGAGACCGTCACCGCGACCGCACTCGTCTCGGTGGCGATGATGTCGCGACGGACCACAGCATGGAAGCGCTCGGCTGCCGCGTGCATGTCGCTCTCGCCGCAGTTCATCAGAACGATACCGAGCTTGTTGCCGGAGTAGCGGCCGATGGCGTCGCCTTCCCTGAGTTCCGCCCGGATACGGCGGCCGACGGCGGCAAACACCTGGTCTGCCGTGTCGAAATCGTAGGCCTCGTTGATCGCCCGGAAATTGTCGATGGCGACGATGAGGAAGGAGATCGAGGTCCTCAGCCGCTTGGCATCGGCAATCCCCTCGCCCAGCACGGCGAGCAGATGGTTGCGGTTGAAGAAGCCGGTGAGCTCGTCGTAGCGGGTCAGGAAGGCGCGACGTTCCTCCCGCTCGGCCCGTTCGTTGATGACCCGCACCACACCGCGCGCTCGGGCGACCTGTCCGCTTTGGTCGCCATACCAACGGCCGGCATCCTCGACGATCAGCCGCTGCTTGCCGCTCTCGCGGTCCGGCAGCAGGGTGTACTGGACCTCGTAGGAGACGCCTGCGCCCTTGTCGGCGCCATTGGAATTGAGCACCGCATCGTGACGGCTGGTCGTGCTGGCGGGGTCGAGCAGGGCGGCGAAGTCGCGCCCCGTCGCGATCGCCTCAATCGACGGCACGCCGAGCACCTCGGCCGCTTCCGCGCCCCAGCGTATACGGTCGTCGGCGATGGTCCACTCATAGGCGGCCCCGCCGACCGCGGCGAGAATGCCGCCGGCATCGAGTGGCGTATCGCCGGGGCGATCAGCGGCTTCCTGCGCGGCCGATACGAATACCCTCGCCTTCCCGTCTCTCTGCGGCACGGAAGTCGTCCTCTGAATGCCCGCGCGAGCCTCCCATTGCCAAATCGGCCGGGTCGCGGCCGGTAGAATGCCAGAACGAGCCTTAAGGAAGCGCCAAAAGCCTAACCGCCGAGGCCCACCGGCTGCCTCGCATTTCCGGCAAGCGGTTAGCGGGCCGTTAACGGCGCGCCTGGCCCCCGGCGTGGCCGACTGACGAAAAAGGCCGGCGGAGGCCGGCCTGTTCTTCTTGCCCGCAAGGCGGCGGCGCGGCCTTTAGGCCTCGCTCTTCGGCTCAAGCACCTGACGGCCGCGATACATGCCCGACTTCAGGTCGATATGGTGCGGCCGGCGGAGTTCGCCGGAATCCTTGTCCTCGACATAGGTCGGCTTCTTGAGCGCGTCGGCCGAGCGCCGCATGCCGCGCTTCGAGGGCGACGTTTTTCGCTTCGGAACTGCCATGGGAAATCCTCGGAAGATACGGAAATTCGGGAAGTTGGGCCGCGTTATAGCGGGGCTCACGGATAGAGGCAAACGATATACGGCCCGGCGATGCGGGCGCGGGCGGCAACGGTGCGCGCCAGCGCCTGCAGAAGGGCCGAAGGGCGGGCCGGATCGCGGGTCGCGGGGCTGGGCAGGCTGGCCGCCAGAAGCGCCGCCTGGCCGAGCGTCAGCGCCTTGGCCGGCCGGTGAAAATAGTGCTCGGCCGCCGCCTCCACACCGAAGATGCCGGGCCCGAATTCGGCGATATTGAGGTAGATCTCGATCAGCCGCCGCTTGCCGAGAACGAAATCGAGATAGAGGGCGAGCGGGATCTCCAGCGCCTTGCGGACATAGGAGCGCGACGTCCACAGGAACAGGTTCCTAGCCGTCTGCATGGCAATCGTCGAGGCCCCGCGCGGCCGCTCGGTCTCTCCGACCGTGTCAATGACCGTGCCGAGCGCCTGCCAGTCGACCCCATGGTGCTCGCAATAGCGGCTGTCCTCCGAGACCACGACGGCGGTGACCATCCATTTCGCCATCGCGTCGAAGGGCACCCAGGTCCGCTCGATCGGGCCGGCGGTGAGGCGCTCCCAGATCATCAGCGTCGAGACCGGGTTGACCACCTTGTAGACCGGGGTGAGCACCAGCGGCACCAGCACAAGGGCGATGAGGACGCGCCCGATGAGCCGCCACGGCACGCGGGCAAGGAGGCCGCGCCCGCCACCGGTTTTCTTCGTCTTCTTCTTGCGCCGTGTCGCCACAGGCCCGGAATAGCCCGGCGCGCAAGCCGCGTGCAATCGGTCACACTGTCATTTGCGCCGCTTCAGTCTTGACCGCCTGCCGCTTTCGGACCAATTCGGGGGCCATCATGGGCGAAGAATTCACCAGCCGCCTGATGGCGGCGCAGGATGCGACCGAGGCGGTGCTGGAGAAGCTGCTCGCCGACGAGCCGCTTGCCGGCGAAATCGCGCGGCCCCCACGGCTGCTGGCCGCCATGCGCCACGCCGCGCTCGGCGGGGGCAAAAGGCTGCGCCCGTTCATCGTCATCGAATCGGCGCGCCTCTTCGGCCGCCCCGCAAACGACGCGCTGGGCGCCGCGGCGGCGCTGGAATGCGTGCACTGCTACAGCCTCGTCCACGACGACCTGCCTTCCATGGACGATGACGATCTGCGCCGCGGGCGCCCGACCGTGCACAAGGCCTTCGACGAGGCGACGGCGATCCTGGCCGGCGACGCGCTGCTGACGCTCGCCTTCGCCGTGCTCGCCGACCCGGCCACCGATCCCGACCCGGCGGTGCGCACCGAGCTTGTCGCGAGTCTGGCCGCCGCGGCGGGCCTCGGTGGCATGGCCGGCGGCCAGATGCTCGATCTCACCGCCGGCGGGGCCGCCCGCGGCGAGGCCGACATCCGCCTGATGCAGGGCATGAAGACCGGGGCGCTCTTCGCCCACGCGGCGGAGGCCGGCGCCATCCTCGGCCGCGCCAGCGCCAGCGAACGCCAGGGGCTGGCGCGCTTCGGCGCCGCGCTCGGCCTCGCCTTCCAGCTCGCCGACGACCTCATCGACGCCACGGCAAGCGCCGAGACCGCCGGCAAGGCCACCGCCAAGGATGCCGCCCGCGGCAAGGCGACGCTGGTCGCCGTTCACGGCGTCGCCGGCGCGATTGCCCTCCTCGACGCGGCGGTCAACGAGGCGCTGACCATCCTGCGCCCGTTCGGCTCGCGCGCCGACATGCTGCGCCAGGCCGCGCGGTTTGTTGCGGCGCGCGAGGGCTAGGCAAGCGCCTCCGTTCCCGCGCGCCGTTGGCACCGGGTGATGAACATTTCCTGCTTCCCTGTCCGGCCTTCGGCCGGCCTCGCCTCATTTTCCCGTCCCGGTCGCTTCGCTCCTCGCCTCTTGTTGGAGACGAGGGGATGGCGGGCGCTCGATGAGTGCCATGCCAGTAGTCTGTAGGGGCGCTCAGCCGAGCGCCCGCCGCGGCGACTTTTCACCTCCGCACTCGCGCTCCACCGGGCGAACGGTGCGCTGCCCGGTTCATCACCGGTCCGCTGCCTGGCCCCTCGCCCTTGGACAGGCGAGGTTCTGAACCCACCCGGCTTAAGGTGGACGGTGGCCACAGCCGGTCGTAATGCCGGCGGACGAGCCTACGCAGAGGCGTCCCGGGAGCCGGACTGCGAAATCCGAACCCGCGGGCGCCGCTCCCCGCTCCCAGTCTCAAGACGCCTCCGGAGACGCCCCTCTATTCGAGCGAGGATGCGAACCAATATGGGGGCGGATCGGAAGAGGGGGATAAGTATTTTTGAGGACGTTCGCAGCTTGCTCGGTGAACCTCCCCCTTGCGGGGAGGTCGAAAGTGGCGAGCGCCAGCGAGACACTTTCGGGAGGGGGTGCATTCCCGAAACGCACAGGCCCCCACCCGGCACGGCCTTCGGCCGCGCCACCCTCCCCGCGCTCACGCGGTGGAGGGAGGGCGTATGCCGCAAGCACGGCGCCCAACCTCCACCTTGCGGGGAGGTCGAAATCGCGAAGCGATTTCGGGTGGGGGGTCCGCCTCACCCGCGTGGGCGTGCGTCGTTGATCTCGATCCAGAAGCCGTCGGGGTCCGCGACGAAGCATTGGCGCACGCCGTCCGGCCGCTTGGTCACCCTGTCCGGCGGACGGCCGGGCATGGAGCCGAAGGTCACCCCCGCCGCCTCAAGCCGCGCCACCATGCCGTCGAAATCCGCCGCCGACAGCGCCAGATGGGTGCCGATGCCGCGCTCGGCGCGCGGCGCCGGGTTGCCGCCGACCAGATGCAGGTTGACGCCCGCGGCAAGCGCGAACCAGCGGATCGAACCCCGGCCCATCGGGTTCTCGACCTCGGGCAGGCCGAGGACCTCATTGTAGAAGCGCACACTCGCCTCCATGTCGCGGACGTGAATGGCCTGATGGTCGAGATGGAAGGGGTGGGGCATGGGGGCGGCCTTCTGAGGGTGCAATTGCGAAGCGTATTGCACCGGCGGGAATGCAATGACGGACTACCTTCGCAGAGGCCCACTCCAGCCGCTAGACTATGCCGCGAAATGCTCGAGCGTTGCCTCTCGAGGGTTGTGCTAGTAAGTTCAATTGACCAAGCATTAGAGGTTGGGGTCAAGACAATGCTCTTTGTCGGCACACAGACGAATGATGCGAACAAACGGATCGAGATCGACTTTGATGGCCTGCTGCATCACACCTTAATCGTCGGACAATCAGGCTCTGGAAAATCATTCTTGGTGGCTCGTCTAATAGAAGAGATCTTAGTAAGAAGCAAAGCACGAGTTTTGATTATCGACCCTAACGGAGATTTCAGGAGAATTAGCACACCAAATTCCGATGCATGGAAACGATTTTCCGAGGCATTCAAAAAGCTTAACGAATTGACCGAGCAATCTGATCTTGATTGCTTCGACAGTGAAGTTGCGTTTGGACAAGCGTGGAAGAAACGAAGAGTTACGTATTTGGCTCCCGGACGCTCTGCTCAAACTGCACGGCCTGACGCTTTGAGCCACCGGCTTTTCGTGCATTGGGATGCGCTCGATGCTGACCAAAGGTCATTTCTTCTGAACGCCAATTCCGCAAGTGAACCAAAAATCTTCCTTGGACTGAAGGCGGTAGCAGAGAACACTCGATGGGTCAGTCAGAACAGGCCGGCCACCGGAATTCAAATGGACCTCCGAGGTCTTCTAGAGGTGGCGAGGCAATTTGGCGAAAGCAATCTTGGGCTTAAGGCGTATGAATACGCAAAGATATTGAGTCGAGAAGATTGGTACGCGGTTCAAGCAAAGATAGATGACTTGTTATCACAGTATTCGATTTGGTGGTCGTCGGGCGGCGCAGAAAGCCCACGGCCTCCGGGGCTCGCCGAGTTCGTAGACGGCGCATTCTCTGACAACCCGAAACTGGTGACTTATTGGGATGCCCTAGTCCTTTCGCTTGAGGCAGCACCGCCTTCTGACAGCCTTCTTTCCGCCGACGTGGCACTTTCACGGCTCTGGCTTCGCACGAAGAATGAATGGCGAAAGCAAGCAGAGCAGGCTGAGAAGCCTGAACCAATTGATAATAGGGTGCCAACGTTTATTGTGGTAGATGAGGCACACAATTTCGCTCCGGACAACCCGACGGATCCATTGCGCGCCCGTGTAACGACACGCTTAATGCAAATTGCGTCGGAAGGGCGAAAATATGGCTTGTACCTCATATTGGCGAGTTAGCGGCCGACCAAACTACATCGTGAGTTGGTGGCGGAGTGCGAGAACGCGTGCGTTCTTAGGCTCCAATCAAAGATTGAGACCGAATTTGCCGTCAACGTACTTGGGCTCTCTGACGCCGAAGCGCACGGCGTACCGTCATTCACCAGAGGGCAAGGTGTCTTTTTCGGCCGATGGGTCGGAGGAATAGCACCACTTAACACCAAAATTGCACCAGCGCGGATAACGGTCGGCGGCGGCGAAATAGCGGATAATTGGAAAGCGATTCCGGACATGACACCCGATTTGGGCAGCGAAATAGCTGCAGTCGGCGCGTTTGTCAAAACTATACTTTACGGCTCGGAGAAACCAGTCGACTTAGCATCTCTTGCCACGCAAATAAGGGTCAAATTTGGCGAGCAAGAGACCTTGCATTGGTATGGACACGATACATTCAAAGATTTTCTGGAAGGACTCGCGGTAGAACAACTTACGACCTCCACTACGCCTCCAGGTTATGCGTATATCTCGGGCCTCCATAACATACCAACGCCGCAACCTCTCGATCGTCTTTTCGCCGACTCGGATGACATTCACGATGTCATCGCTCGGGCACGAATGACTTTGGGAATTCCATCAATTTCAAAACCAGCCTTGAAATTACTCCTTGAGATTACTTCGCAAGAGGTTCAAGCAAACGAATTCAACCTTACCGATACTTCGAAGGCGATTCGAGACCGCTGCATAGCCGTAGGGCTTCCTGTCGGGCGCACTGCGATAAACTTCGTGTTGAAGGGGATATCATTTGCGGGGCATACGTTTGATCCAGATCTTTCGCAATCGCCTACGAACTCTTGCGCAAGCTTTTGTTAGATCGATCAGCCGCGGATTAGAATATAAAGATATACGGCTCAATGATGATGACAAAAGAGCGCTTGCATCATACTATTCCGGCGGGCTCCTCGACGAGATATCGCACGACTCTGCGCAAGCTGGCATTGATGCAGCCTTTCGCGAGGAGAACGAATCGAGTTCCACGGAACTCCCGCAGGGGCTTTCGGGTCTGCCTACAAAGGCGGCCAATCAAATTTAAGGCCCGGCACAAAAAAATAAGGCCCAGTAAAGCTGGGCCTTATTTGGCATCTCTCCTCGAAAGGCGTGCCAATTCACCAAATAACGTACATGAGACAAGAGAGGCCATGCCTCTTCCCAGCCCCATGTAACGATCAGAACATGGATGCAAACGCCGCAAAAGTCAAGGAAATTCGGCCGTTTTCCGACGAGCAGATTAGCGAGGCTGACGGCGGAGGTGCGAAGGCCGGGCGCCGGGGCCGGAGCCCTACCTCTCAAGGGCAGGGTTGACCGCACGTGGGATCGCCCCCCACCCGGCCGGCTATCGCCGGCCACCCTCCCCGCACTCCGTGGGGGAGGGAGGGAGCAAGTGGCACGGCTTCGCACATCCCTTGCAACGTCGTCCCTCGCAAACGCGCTACCGGCTGCGCGGGCTCTCCTGATGCGATAAGCTCGGCACGTGGCATCCAAGGCTTCGCACGACGACAAGCAACGACGCGGGCGCCTGCTCAACTTCTGGCGCGGGGCGCGGCGCGAGGACCGGCGCTGGTGGGGATCGCTCGCCGAGCCGCCGAAGCGGCGGCGTTCGACTCCGCTGATCGCCGTTGTGGTTTTCGTTGCGCTCGGCGCACTGACCGCCGCCGCCCTGTGGTTCGGCTGGATCGCACTACCCGGCAGATAGACGGCGACGCAAGCGCGGCGGAAAAGCCTTGCTCGGTTCCCCCCACCCGGCTCGGCCTTCGGCCGATCCACCCTCCCCGCACTTCGTGGGGGAGGGAGGGAACAGGTGGCGGCGCCCGGCCCCATGCGATGGCCCTGATTGCGTCAGCTACTAATCAGGGCCCGGCCGCATCTCCCGACGCATCGTGTTAGCCTCAGCCTCGCCACGCGCACCTTCCCTCCCCCGCGTGAGCAGCGGGGAGGGGGGACCACGCGGAACGCGTGGTGGGTGGGGGCTCCGCGCGCGATGGCCAACCAGACGGCCCGCAAACTGCGCAAGACGATGACGCCACACGAGGTCCGCCTGTGGCAGCACTTGCGCGCCCTGAAGCGCCAGGGCCACCATTTTCGCCGGCAGGCGCCGATCGAGGGCTATATCGTCGACTTCGCCTGCTTTGGTGCACGGCTCATCATCGAGCTCGACGGCAGCCAGCATGCGGCGACCGCGCACGCGCTCCGCGATACGACACGCGACGCGAATTTGGCCGCCGCAGGATTCCGCGTGCTGCGTGTCTGGAACAATGAGATCGACCGCAACTTGGACGGCGTGATGCAGGCGATCCTGGCGGCGCTCGGAGAATAGGGCCTGCCCCCACCCGGCCGGCTACGCCGGCCACCCTCCCCGCACTTCGTGGGGGAGGGAGGGAGCAAGGGGCAGCGCCGTGCACAGTCCACGGCCTTTGACGGCATGCTGGCGCTGCTCACTTCCCCCACCCGGCCGGCTGTCGCCGGCCACCCTCCCCGCGCTCCGCGGGGGAGGGAGCAAGGGGCAGCGCCGTGCGCATTCCACGGCCTTTGACGGCATGCTGGCGCTGCTCACTTCCCCCACCCGGCCGGCTACGCCGGCCACCCTCCCCGCTGCTCACGCGGGGGAGGGAGGGAGCAAGCGGCGAGGCTCTGGCCTACCGCACCCCCAGCGCCTGCCGGAGCGCAGCGACGGAGATGCCGAGGCGGGCGGCGGAGATGCGCAGGTTGGGCGGTGGCGGACCGAGGGCGCGGCGGAGCGTCTGAACGCTGATGCCGAGGCGACGCGCCGCCGTGTTGAGGTCCGGCCGGCCGCCGGGCGCGGCATTCGCCCGACCCTGAGCGCCGAGCGTGTAGCCAAGGCCGTTCTGCGCCGGGCCGCCGGGACCGAGATCGGCCTGGCCGGGACCACCCTGCCGGCCTTGCCCAAAGCCGGGCCCCCCGCCGGGGCCGCGGCCCATCTGCGGCGGCGGGCCGGAGATGGTGCGCACGGTCTGGCGCGACCACGAGCCCTTGAGGCAGCCGATGGTGTAGGGGAAATCGAGCGTGGCGACGTAGTGGTACATGACCACCTTTTTGCCGTCCCACGTAACCTCGCTGGTGCGCCCGTGGCAGGCGTCGAGATCGGCGGAGGACAGCGTGCGGCCGTTCTCGTCGCGCGGCCCGTAGATGCCGAAGCCATCGGCGGCATAGCCGATGAGCTTCGACGGGCCGGAGCCGGAATCGAGTTCCTTGAGAACGCACGGACTGGCGTCGTGATAGTGGTAGACGCCGAACTGGCGCGGGTGACCCTGACAGGCATCCTGCGTCTCGTGGGCGACGGCATCGCGGCCGCCGGCGTCGAGCGCGTTGAAGAGCACCACACCGGAGAGAAGCACGCCGACCGCATTGGGCGCGCAGGTGGGCTGCGCTGCAAGCCGCGGCGCGAGCGGCAGCGCGATCCGCATGTCCTGCGCCGCGATGTGGTTTGGGTTGGTGTCGAAGCGGTAGGCGGGATCGCTGGGCCGGATCGGGAAGACGCCGGTCGGATGATCCGGCAGGTCGTTCCAGACGATGACGCGGCTGTTGCCCTGAACGGTGATCCTGAAGCTGTGCGGCCAGGTGACCGCGCCTTCGACCACCGTCTTTTTGGTCAGGTCGAAGGTGCCGGCGGCCTCGTCGAGCCACGCCCCGGCGTGGCGCGCACCGCCGCGGCCGGGGTCGGTGTGGCAGGCCCAGATATACCCGGCCTTGGGGCCGGACGAGAGCTTGCCATCGCCGAGCGGCAGTTTCGTCGGGTCGGGCGAATGGGCAAAAGCGGCGGATGTAGCGGCCAATACCGCGATCGTCGCGATGGCGATGCGCATCGTGTCTTCCTCCCCTTCTGGTCCCGGCCGCGCGCGAGCAAGCGGCCCATGGGGACTTTACGGGAGACTGGCCAACGCCCTACGCGGGGGAGGGAGAATCGCCGCCGCCTAGGCCTTCTTCGCCTTGGGCTTCGCGGCAGCCTTCTTCGCCGCCTTCGCCGTCTTGGCGGCAACCTTGGCCGCCTTGGCGGCGGCCTTGGCCTCGACAACCACCGCCTTGGCCTCGGCGGCGACCACCGCCTCTTCGGCGAGCTTGGCGTCGCGCGCCATGCGCAGCTGCTTCAGCCGCTGGGTATTGTCGTCGACCCGCTTGGCCTCCGTCTCGGCGTCGCTCATCGCCTTGGCCGCCTCGCGCACCCGCGCCTGCGTCTTGGCGAAGCGTGCCTCGGCGTCGCTTCTCGTACCCCTGGGCATGTCGCTTCCTTCCTTGATCTGTGTGCGGGCTATTCTGCGGCTTCTCCGGCGGCTGCATGGCCGCCGAAGCGCTTCTCGACATAATCGCCGAGAAGCTTGCGGAAGTCTTCCGCCAACGTCGGACCGCGCAGCGTCACCGCCTTCTTGCCGTCGATGAACACCGGCGCCGCCGGCTGCTCGCCGGTGCCGGGCAGCGAGATGCCGATATCGGCGTGTTTCGATTCGCCGGGGCCGTTGACGATGCAGCCCATGACGGCGACCTTGAGGCTCTCGATGCCGGGATATTTCTCGCGCCATACCGGCATGGCGGCGCGGAGATCGTCCTCGATTTGCCGCGCAAGCTCCTGGAAGACCGTCGAGGTGGTCCGCCCGCAGCCGGGGCAGGCCGCCACCACCGGCACGAAGGCGCGGAAGCCCATGGACTGCAGGAGCTCCTGCGCCACGGTGACCTCGCGCGTGCGGTCGCCGCCGGGCTCCGGCGTCAGCGAGACGCGGATGGTGTCGCCGATCCCCTGCTGCAAGAGCAGCGCCATGGCGGCCGAGGAGGCGACGATGCCCTTCGAGCCCATGCCGGCTTCGGTGAGGCCGAGATGGAGGGCGTAGTGCGACTTCGCCGCCAGCACCGTATAGACCGCGACCAGATCCTGCACCTGGCTGACCTTGGCCGAGAGGATGATCTTTTCGGCCGGGAGCCCGATCGCCTCCGCCGCTTCCGCCGAGAGGAGCGCCGAGGCGATGATCGCGCGGCGCGTGACCTCGACCGCCGACAGCGGTTTCTCGGACGACGCGTTCTTGTCCATCATGCGGGTCAAGAGCGACTGGTCGAGCGAGCCCCAGTTGACGCCGATCCTGACCGGCTTGTCGTTCTTGAGCGCCACCTCGACCATGGTGGCGAACTGGCGGTCGCGCTTCTCGCCGAAGCCGACATTGCCGGGATTGATGCGGTATTTGGCCAGTGCCTCGGCTGCGGCCGGATGATCGGTCAAGAGCTTGTGGCCGATATAGTGGAAGTCGCCGATGAGCGGCACGTGGATGTTGCGCGCCGCCAGCTTGTCGCGGATATGCGGCACCGCCGCCGCCGCCTCGTCGCGGTCGACGGTGATGCGCACCAGCTCCGAGCCGGCGCGGGCAAGGGCGGCCACCTGCTCCACGGTGGCGTCGATATCGGCCGTATCCGTATTGGTCATCGACTGGACGACGATCGGCGCCCCGCCGCCGACCTGGACGGTACCGATCATCACGGGCGTCGTCTCGTGGCGCGGGAGGGGATGGGAGAGATAGTCAGTCATTCTTGCATTCCCTGTCGCGCCTGCGGCGCTCCTCGCCTCTTGCTCAAGTCCATCGACCGAAAATGACCCCCTCCCGGCCTCCCCCTTTCAGGGGGAGGAGGAAGGACGTCGAACGTCTATCACCACTCATTGGGCGCTCATGCAAGACGAGACGCCCAAGAGGCGGCAGGGAGGCGCCGCGCACTCTCCCTCCCCCTGAAAGGGGGAGGATAGGTGGGGGTCGTGACGGTTGCGGAGCACGCCGGTCATGCCTTGGCCGACGCCCGGCAACGGGCGCACAGGCCGCGGACCTCGAGCACGTGCTGACGCGGCAGGAAACCGCGGCGGAGCGTCTCGGCATCGACAAGCGACCCGAGCGCCTCGGACGAGGCCTCCGCCGCCGCGCCGCACTTGTCGCAGATGAGGAACAGCGTGGCGCCCGGCGTGCACTGCTCGCCCCGGTCGCAGGCGACATAGGCGTTCTTCGATTCGATGCGGTGGGCGAGATTGTGCTCGACCAGGAAATCGAGCGCCCGATAGACCGAAACCGGGGCCGGGCGATGACCGATGGTGCCCAGCCGGTCGATCACGTCATAGGCCGACGCCGGCACATGGCTCTCCAGCAGCGCCTCCAGCACCTGCCGGCGCTGGGGCGTGAAGCGCAGGCCCTGGCGTGCGCAGATATCCTCGGCGTGGTCGAGGGCCTCGGCCGCGCAGCGCGCATGATCGTGCTCGCGATGTTCCAGGACTGGGCTGATCTGAGACATCTTGGATCGTGACTCTACCACCGGCCGCCCGCGAAGACGAACCGGAGCGGGGCTTCCCCTCGGGCTGCATATAGGCCGACGGGGCGCGCAGCGCATCCTTTGCGCTCATGCTGCAATGCAATATAGAGGCACGGATGGCCATTGCAGGGGAACGACTATGCTCAAGGGCAAGACTGCGCTCATCACCGGCTCGACCTCGGGCATCGGCTTGGGGCTCGCCAAGGCGCTGGCCCACGAGGGCTGCAACATCGTGCTCAACGGCTTCGGCGCGGCGGGCGAGATCGAGACGCTGCGCAACGAGCTCGCCAATTCCTTCGGCGTCGAGGTGCGCTATTCGCCGGCCGACATGATGAAGCCGGACGAGATCGCCGCCATGGTCGCCGACGCCGAGCGGGAATTCGGCGCCATCGATATCCTCTGCCCCAATGCCGGTATCCAGCATGTGGCGCCGGTGGACGAATTCCCCATCGACAAGTGGGACGCCATCATCGCCATCAACCTGTCATCCGCGTTCCATTGCATCCGCGCGGCACTGCCCAGGATGCGCGACAAGGGCTGGGGCCGCATCATCATGACGGCGAGCGCCCATGCGCTGGTCGCCTCGCCCTTCAAGGCCGCCTATACCGCCGCCAAGCACGGCATTGCGGGGCTGACCAAGGTGGTGGCGCTGGAGACGGCCGAGAAGGGCATCACCGTCAACGCCATCTGCCCCGGCTATGTGTGGACGCCGCTGGTCGAGAAGCAGATCCCCGACACCATGAAGGCGCGCAACATGACCGCCGACCAGGTGAAGCACGACGTGATGCTGTCGGCGCAGCCGACCAAGCAGTTCGTCACTGTCGAGGAGATTGGCGGACTGGTCGTGTTCCTGTGCTCCGATACGGCACGCAACATGACCGGCTCGCTCATCACCATGGACGGCGGCTGGATGGCGGCGTGAAGCACGCGTTTGCCGAACCTGCGGGAAGCCCCTGTCTTCCGGTGAACGGAGACGAATTCATGAAGATCAAGGTCGTTGTCCACGAAGCCGACGAGGGTGGCTTCTGGGCCGAAGTGCCAGCAATTCCGGGCTGCGCCACGCAGGGCGAAACCATGGAAGAGCTGCTGGCCAACCTGCACGAGGCGATCGAAGGCTGCCTCGCGGTAGATGTCGAGCAACCGAAACCCGGAGGCAAGGAACGGCTTCTGGAGATCGCGGTGTGACATCGCTCTCCGGGCGCGACTTTGCTCGGCTGGTCGAGCGGCACGGCCGGAACCTTCTGCGAATCAGCGGCAGCCATCACATCTATGGCAAGGCCGACAGTGTCGTCAGGTTGTCGATCCCGGTTCACGGCAGCCGCCCCCTCAAGGTCGGGCTGTTGCGGCATTTGGCGAAACTCGCCGCGATCGGCGAGGACGATCTGAAGTGATCTTTCGCCCGACCGGGTGCCAGGCGAGTGCCTGCTTGCTAGCATCGGCGTCATGCCGACTCAGGAAGAGCGATTCCGCGCCCTGGTGGTGACCAATCCGGTGGTGGCCGCGCTGATCGACCGCCTGCCGGCGCTGGCCATCTCCGATTGCTGGATCACCGCCGGGGCGCTCATGCAGACCGTGTGGAACGCGCTGGAAGGACGCGAGCCGACCGCCGGCATCAAGGACTACGACGTCTTCTATTTCGATCCCGATCTCACATGGAAGGCGGAGGACCGGACCATCAAGCGGGCCGCCGCAGCCTTCGCCGATCTCGAAGCGGAGATCGAGCTGCGCAACCAGGCGCGCGTCCATCTCTGGTTTGACCGCAAGAACGGCACCAGCGGCTATCCGCGCCTGACCTCGGCGCGCGCCGGCATCGACGTCTTTCTCGAGACGCCGACCATGCTGGGCATCCACCCCTTGGGCGGCGGCGCCTTCGACGTCTATGCACCCTCTGGGTTTGGCGATCTCTTCGGCTTCATCCATCGGCCCAATCCGCGCGCACTCGCCGGACAGTGGGCGCGCTATGTCGAGAAGGCGGCGCGCCGCAAGGCGCTCTATCCGCGCCTCACGGTGATTCCATGGGAGGGGATGTGAGCGGTGTCAGCCCTGCCGGCGGTGCTTGCCGGAATGGCACAAGGCCGACCGCAGCGCCGGCAACAAATGGCGAGCGCGCGCTCGACGATATCGGGTGCGCGCGACGCTGGACCTAAGGAGGAATCTCCATGAACGAGCCGGTGATGGATGGGAACGACGCCATCAGGCAGGACATTCCGGCCATTGTCGACATGATCGCCCGCACAGCGAAATGGGTCCATCCAGAAACCTTCAAGGCGCTTCCAGTATGGGCGCCGCACACCGCACGCGGACGGCCGCTCTACGACGTGACCTGGACCCGTCGATACACGAACACCAACCACCGCACCGGCGCAACATCAGACAAGTACGAGGGAAATGTCGCGGCCCTCAACGCGCTTGTCGCCGCCCTCGGCGTTGCGAGTCCCAAGCCTAAGAATTGGACCGTATGTCACATCTGGGGATACGACGACCCCAACTTCGCAAGCGCCAGTCCGATCGTTCAGGACCCCAAGTATTTCTCCTGCGTAGGGAACATGATCTGGCTTCCAACGCCGCTGAAGGGCTTCACCGACGCGCTGCCGGAAGTGAAGGCCGTGCTGCGTGTCTGCGCCTATCATCTGTATGGCTGGGTGTGCGAACACCCGTCGGTCGAAAGCGAAGCTGCGACCCTACGGTCGAATACGATCCCGCCATACTACCCGCAGAGCTGGCCGACGGCCGAGCGCCACGCGCCCCCACCTGGCACGGCTCCTTTCAGCCAGCCGGTGCGGAAAGCCATCGAAAAGCGCAAGGCACAGATGAAGGCGTCGCTGGAGAACTCCGCGCTCACGCACTACCCGTTCGATGAAGTGCGCGACGTGCTGGCGTTCTGGAAGATCGTCCTCTAGCGGCCTGCTAAATCCCTCCCCCGTCCGCCTCATCCGCCGCATCGGATGGCGCCGCCGCGCCGGCGGCAAGGCGCTGGGAACGCAGCGGCGGCAGTTGGGTGGGGAGCGGCGACCAGCCGGATAATTCGCCTTCGCCATAGACGACGCGGGCGAAGGGATCGGAATTGTTGGCGACCCAGCCTGCTTCGCCGGAGCGCGCCGAGACCGCCCAGCGCACGGCATCGACCTCGGCCGGGCCTTGCTCGCTGGCGCGCACGCGCACCAGGACCAGGCTGCCGTCGCGCGGCGCGCTCGCCATGGGCGCCCATTTCGGGGTTGCCATTGAGACGCCCTCGCCGCGTTTGATGAAGACAGAAGCGGCAGCGGCCGGGACGGCCGCCGCCGTGTCGGATCCTGTCGCGCCTATCTCAGCGAGATCGCCATGCCGGAAAGATCGGCATTGATCATCAGGCCGGTCTGCCGGCCGGAGAGCTGGAGCACGGCGCCCTTCTCGTTCTTGAGCATGATCGCACGCGGACCGGTGGTACCGGCAGCGCCGGCACCGACGGCGGCATAGACGCCGGCGATATCGGACGGACGGCTGATGTGGCTGACCGTGCCGTAGAGCTGGGCCTTGGCCGCGCCGAGCACGAGGCCACCGCTGATGCCGCCGATTTCGAGCCGATAGTGCTTGCCATGGAAGGTCAGCGTGCCGCTGCCGGCCGAGGCGCCGATGAAGAAGCCGCCCTTGATGATGGAGATGCTCACCGCGCCGCTGTCGGCGAGCGCCGACGACGACGCCAGGCTGGCGCCGGCAATGGCGATAAGCGCAATGAAAGCGGACCGGAAACGATTAAGAAGCCGCATATTGTATTCCTCCTGTGGATACCCCCCCGGGGAATTCCCGGTAGAGATTTAGAGCCTTTTACGCCAATTCACAAAGCCCGGCGATGGCGCCGGTCACAGGCGGCGCACTGGCCGGCGCCTCTCACGACTTGCCGCGGGCGCGTTCGCCAAGGGTGGCGGTGAGGCGCTGCAGCGCCGGCGAATGGTCGTTGCGGTCGAGCATCACCTGGATGATCGACACCCCGTCAACGTTCTCGCGCGCCTCTCTCAGCGCCGCATCGAACTCGATCTCGGTCTCGACCTTGAGGCCGAGCCCGGCGCCGAGCACCTCCGGGATCTTCCAGAAATGCCAGGTGGCGACATCGTTGAAAGCGCCGTCGAGCATCGGCCGCTCGGTGCCGTAGCCTTGATTGTCGAGCACGACGATGATCGGGTTGCCGCCGTAGCGGATGATGGAACCGACCTCCATGCCGCTCATCTGGAAGGCGCCGTCGCCGATCAGCACCAGCGGCCTGAGCTCGGGCTCGGCCGCCTTGACGCCGAGCGCCGCCGGCACGGCGAAGCCAAGCGAGCAGTAATAGGCCGGCGCCAGGAAATGCACGCTGTTGTGGATGTAGAGGTCCTCGGCGCCGAACAGCGCATCGCCGGTGTCGGAGATCACCACCATGTCATCCTCGAGGAAAGCGTTGACCTGGCGGAACAGCGCCTGGACGGTCATCGCCTTGTCGGACGGGTTGAACAGGCCGGGATGCTCGGGATGCTCGAACGGCGGCACGTCGCGCGGCAGCCAGGGATGGTCGGCAAGGCCCTTGACGAAATCGGCCATGGCGACGCCGTCGAAGGAGTGGTGGCCGATGGTGATGCGGTCGCTGGCGGCATAGATGGCGTAGCGCCGGTCGATGCGCGCCGTATAGACGCCGAGATTCATGTCGGTCATCTGGGCGCCGAGCAGCATCAGGCAGTCGCTCTTCTCGACATAATCGCGCAGCGAATCGCGCCCCATGGCGCCCTCGTAGATGCCGAGATAGGCGGGGTCCGATTCCGGGAAGACCGACTTGCCGGTGATGGTGGCGGCGACCGGAATGCCGGTCTTGTGGACGATTGTCGCCAGTTCCGCCTGGAGGCCGAAGCGGTGCAGCTCCTCGCCGGCCAGGATCACCGGGCGCTCGGCCCGCGACAGGTGCTCGACCGCTTCGGCAATCGCCACGGCCAGCGCTTCCGCGTCGCCCGCCGGCTCGGCCGGCAGATGGCGACCGAGTGGCCCGATCTCGGTCGTCGCCATGTTGCGCGGAATCTCGATATAGACCGGGCGGCTATGCCGGCGCGCCGCCGCCAGCACGCGCTCGATCTCGAAGGCGGCGGTCGCCGGATCGTCGAGCACCGCCTGGGCGACGGTCAGCTGCTCGAAGACCCTGAGCTGCGTATCGAAGCCGCGCACCGTATGGTGCAGCAGCGGACCGCGGCTCTTCTCGTGCGTGCCCGGTGCGCCGCTGATGATCACCACCGGCGAGCGCTCGGCAAAGGCCTGGGCAGTGCTGTTGGCGACCTTGAGGCCGCCGACGCAGTAGGTGATGCAGACTGCGCCGATGCCCTTGACCCGCGCATAGGCATCGGCGGCGAAGCCGGCGCCCTGCTCGTCCGAGGTGTTGATGACCTTGATCGGGCTGTCTTCCATCTGCTTGAAGAAGGTCAGCACATAATCGCCGGGGACGCCGAAGACGTGACCGACGCCGTTCTCGGCCAGCCGCTGGATGAGATACTCGCCGATGCTCTGTGCCATGATTCTTCCCCACTTGCAGCGCACGCCCCTCAGGCGCTCGAATCGGCGGACTATGCCCGAAAGCGGCCGCCAAAGGCAGAGACGGGAGGGTGCATCATGAGCGTTGAAACGCCGAAGGTCGTTGTCGAGGCGCTGATCGCCGACATCACCACGCTGACGGTCGACGCCATCGTCAACGCCGCCAACAACGCGCTCGCCGGTGGCGGCGGCGTCGACGGAGCCATCCATCGCGCCGCCGGACCGGGACTAGGCGCCGAATGCGAGACACTCGGCGGCTGCGACACCGGCGACGCCAAGATCACCGCCGGCTATCGTCTGCCGGCACGGCACGTCATCCATACGGTCGGGCCGGTCTGGCGCGACGGCCACGCGGACGAGGACGCGCTCCTTGCCTCCTGCTACGAGCGCTCGCTCGAGATCGCCCGCGAGCACGGGCTGGCCTCGATCGCCTTCCCGTCGATCTCCACCGGCATCTACGGTTTTCCCGCCGAGCGCGCCGCAACGATCGCGGTCGACACCGTCGCCGACTTCGTCGAGGACGAGCCGGGGATGCTGCGCCGGGTCGTCTTCTGCTGCTTCGACGACAACGCGCTGACGCTGCATCGCGCGGCGCTCGCCGCGCGGCGCTAGATCCCGCAAGGATCGCCGGGATAGACCGGCCGCAGGGTCTTCAGAGACCGGTCGAGCGACTGTGCCTGCTTCTCTGTCAGGCCGGCGATCAGCCGGGTGGCTTCGGCGTCGCGGCCGAAGCGGCGGAGCGCGACGATGCCGGCGACGACGTCATGCGGCGTCACGTCTTTGAATTGGCGGGCGGCAAGGTATTGCGCCAGCGGCTCGACCAGCGGCACGGCCATCGCCGGATCGAGCCGGCAGATGCCGGTGACCGCGGCATCGCGGAAGAAGAAGTCCCTCGCAGCCAGCGAACGCGCCAGCAGCGGAACCGGATCGGCGGCGAGTTCGCCCGCCCGTGTGACGATCGGCGAGGCCCACCAGGCACCGCCATCGGCGAGGGCCAGCAATCGGCCGGCATAGGGCTTGAGATCGGCCGTCGGCAGACGCATCACAGCGCTCGCCAGCGTCCTGTGATCGTCGGAGCGCGGCGCCTGCGGCGTTTCCAGGCGGGCAACGATTTGCGGCAGGAACCGGCGGGTCAGGTCGGGGAATTTGGCAAGCATGGGGGTGACCATCGCGAGATCGCCGATACGGCGGTCGCCGATGATCGTGCCGATCAGCCTGGCATCGTCTTCGCTCAGCCGCTTCTCGCCGTAGAGCGATTCCATGACGTCGCGGAGCGCCCTCTGCCCGGTGTCGTCGACGGGCTGGTCGCCGGGACGGTCGAGCAGCGTGCTGAGCAGGGTGCGGCTGTCCTCGGTCTTGAAGCCGGTGATCGGGGCGATCCTGTAGCCGAGCACGCGGCGCAGCGTTTCGTCGAGATCGATCGGGTCGTCGACGCGTGGCACACCTGCCACCAGCGGCTGGCGCGCGGAAACGTGGTGCCGCCGCCCTTCGGCAGCAGGAAGAGCGGCATGCCGAGGACGCGGGCCGTGACCTCGGTCAGGCGGGCGAGGGTGACCGGCGCGGCCTCTGTGCGCTCGACGATCTCCAGCCGGCGGATCGCACGCACCGTCACCCCGAAGGCGCCTGTCGGCCCGCCGAAGGCCGGATCCTGCGGCGTGCGCACGATATCCGACACGGTGACGGCGACCGGCGCCACGTCGCCGATGGCGGGCACGATGCAGGTGCCGTGCGCCGCGGCCGAGACGGTCTCCGGCAAGGCGTCGCGCGGCATTGGCAAAAGCCGGCGGGCAGGCCGGGCGCTGCGCCATCGTGTAGCCGATATGGCGCAATACCGAGCCGGAGGCGTCCACCGCCGTTTCGACCACGCGCCCGGCTTCGCCGTTTAGAAGCAGCCTCTGGCAGGTGGCCCTGCACGGCGCATAGAGCAGCGGGACATCGGGCCGGGCGTAAGGCGACACGCGGCGAACGATCTCGATGCTGCGCGGTGTTGCAGACGCCGCCTTTTCGAAATCGGCGGCATGCAGCGGGTCGGAATTCGATCGCCGCAACCAGGCGCTCGAAGGCCGGCGGACCGAATGCGACGAGGACGACCGGCACCACGGCGGCAAACAGCACCTGACGCGCGGACCGGCGATAGCCATAGGCAATGAGAGCCGGCAGCAGCGCCGTCGCATAGAGGAAGGCCGCCGGCGCGAAGGCGATCGGCAGCAGGAGCAGGCCGACGCCGAAGGAAAACGTCAGATCGAGCGTCAAGAAGACAAGCAGCGTCTCGATGACGGGATTGAGGATGAGCACCGCGGCGATGACACCGAGGATCACGTAGACGATAAGGAGGACGACAGCCGATCGTCTCATGCCGGACGCTTCGCGTTCTGGATGTGCTTGCCCAGCACCATCGGCGGATTCCCTTGCATTTCGATTACCCGCGGCGCACCACGCTTGAAATGGCCGCATTGTGCTGCTTCGCTCGCTTCCCGAGCGCCGCAGCGGCGCCAAAGACAGGGCGATGAGAGCGTGCGACGCGCCACTCCGGTCATGCTGGTCCTTGCCTGCCTTGCCGCCGCCGGCCCGGCGCGGGCCGAGGATCCGCTTGCCGATCCTCTGCAGCTTCTTGAGCGCCTGATGCGGCCGCCGGCGAAAGCCGTGAAGAAGGCGCTGCGCGCAGCGACCCCGGCCCCTGCGGCCAAGGCCGCGACGCCCGACCTCGTCTCGGTGCCCATGCCACGGCTGAGGCCGGACACCGTGCCCGAACCAGCGCTCGGCTATGCGCCGGCAAGCGCGACTGAAGCAGCGCCGCTGGTGCAGCCACAGCTTTCCGCCCCGCCGCTGAAGTCCCCGCCACCGGCGGCGCGCTCGACCTGCGGCGCGGTGATCGCGCGGCTGGGCGTCGAAGCGACCGCACTGCCGGCCCTGCATGAGGGTGCCTGCGGCATCCCCGCGCCGGTATCGGTCAAGGGGCTCGACAGCGGCGCGGTTGCCTTCACCACCGAGGCGCTGCTCAATTGCGACCTGGCCGAGACGCTCGCCACCTGGATGGGCGATACCGTGCAGCCGATCGCCAAGCAGACGTTAGGGCACACGGTGACGGGTCTCAGGATCGCCGCCTCCTATGCCTGCCGCAACCGCGACAGCCTGGCCGACGCAAAGCTCAGCGAGCACGCCCGCGGTAACGCCATCGACATCTCGGCCTTCAAGGTGGCCGGTATCGGCTGGATCGACGTGGAAAGCGGCTGGAATGGCGGCGGCGCCAAGGCCGACTTCCTGCGCCAGGTGCGCGCCTCGGCCTGCGGGCCCTTCACCACGGTGCTGGGGCCGGGCTCGGATTCCTACCACGCCACCCACTTCCACCTCGACCGGGCCAAGCGGCGCACCGCCGGCCCGAGCCACGGGCTCTACTGCAAATAATCCTTCAGCGGACGTGCGGGGGCACTCGCGCCAAGGCACGGTCACCTCTCCCGGTTGGAGAGATGGGACAAAGATCAACGCCGTGCCCTTTTCGGAGTGGTTCGGCGACGGCACCCGTTACGAGCCCGCCCGCTGCGGAACGCCGTGCTCGGCGAGGCAGGCCACCACCCTGTCTGGGGGTATGAGGCAGGGCTGGACGATCGTCTGCCGGTCGATGGTGAGCGCCAGCGTGTGGAAACGCGCCCTGCCGCCAGCCGGCGGGGGAAGAAGCGCAAACCCGGTCAGTGCGGCATAGGGGATGAAGGTCGAGCGCGCCGCATAGGTCGGGTGGAAATAGCGCCTCGTCGACGTGCAGCGGTCGACGACGATGAGCTCGTCAGTGGCATCGAGGATGAGGACGCCGGTGCTGACACGGCGGCGGTTCTCCTCGTCGCGGCAGAAGCGGTCGCGCGGCTCGAAGTGGATGGGCGTCACCGGCCGCGGGGTGCTGCCCCGCGCCGCGTTGAGCATGTTCTGGAAGAACAGGTCGGCGACCGCCATCGATCCGCCCTCTCCCTCCTGGTTGGGCCGCCCGGCGCCAGGGGTGAGCTGGTCCCTGATGAAATCGGTCACCCGGTCGAGACGCCGCGCCGACACCGTGTTGTAGCCGACCGTGACGGCATCGCCATCGCGGAGCAGCAGCGACCAGCTGGCAGCAAGCAGGTTGGTCGTGCTGCGGATGGCGGCGACATCGGCCCAGGCGATGGTGCGCGTGACGATCCTGTCGCCGGCGAGCGAAAGCAGGCTGATGCGCTCGTCATGGGCGGCAAGGATCATCCTGTAGAGGCTCATTCCCGGCCGCACCGCCGCGCGCTCCGCGTCGATCGGCACCTTCAACAGGAAATGCGCGTCGCGGTGCTCGCCATAGGCGGCGCGGAAGCGCGGCGGCATCCCGGCTTCGTCGCGCACGACGTCGACCCACGGACCGAAGGCGTCGTATTCCTTGCGGTCCTCCGGACTTGCCAACCAGTACCAGTCACGCTTCGCGACCGGCTGTCTTTTCGCCCAGGCGAACATGGGCTTCCTCCACACGCTTCAGATAGGCGGCCAGCAGGTCGAAGCCGCGGGCGGCGGCGGCGATCTCCTTCCCGTCCATGTCCGCGAACAGCGCCCGCATCTCCCTGTGCCGCTGGTCGTCGAGATGCTGCCTGAATTTCCGCCCGGCGGCGGTCAGCACCACCAGATAGCTGCGCTCGTCGCCGGGAATGGCGCGCCTACTGGCCAGGCCGAGCCCGCGCAGCCGGCGGATCAGCGAGGTCATCGTGCCCTTCTCGATCCTCAGCGCGCGGCTGAGATCGACCGGGCGCGTCGCGCCGGCCAGGCCGAGCGCCATGACCACGACGATCTCGTATTCCGAATAGGAGCGCCCACGATAATAGCTGCGGTGCAGGATCGGATTGATGTGCACCATGAAGTACCGCATGAAACGGTCGAGGCTGGCGTCGAGACGGTCGATCGGGGCGGTTTCCGGCATGGCAGCACGGCCCTCGCGGCAGTTAGTAAGATAATTTACTGTCTAATATCTTACCAAATAGCGGTCAAGGGAGACGCCGACGCGGGGCGCCGGGCGCTGCGATCCGCGCCCATCCTGTTCCCGGGACGACAACGATCCCCCGGTCAAGCCCACTGCTGTCCGGCTTAAATTTCTGGACAAGGTGCATGGCGTTGATTCTACTCGGTTTCAGACGTTTCGCGACGATCTGGACACGAGCGGAGGATCAACGCCATGCGGCATCACAATAGCGTCTTTCATGGCCTTCAGAAGCATGTTCCCTGGGCCGTGTTCGACCGCCTTGTGGAAGAGTACCGGGCCGACCATCGGGTGCGGCGCTTGTCCACCAAGAACCAGTTCCTGGCTCTGCTGTTCGGCCAGCTCGCAGGGGCGACGAGCCTGCGCGAGATCGAAGCCGGCATGACCAGCCACGCGGCGCGGCTCTATCATGTCGGCGCCAAGGTGCCGGCGCGATCGACGCTGGCCGATGCCAATGCCCACCGACCCTGGGGCCTGTTCGCCGATCTCTTCGCCCACATGGCGGCGACTGCCAGCCGCGGCGTGCGACGTCATCTGAGTGAGGCGGTGCGCATTCTCGATGCGACCCACATCCGCATGTCCTCGCTCAATGCCGCCTGGCTCCGCCAGCGCCACGACAATTGGGCCGCCAAGCTCCACCTCGTCTACGACCCCAACGCAGATGCGCCCATGGAAATCACTCTCACCGATCAATCCGTCAACGACATCACCCCCGCCAAGGCGATCCGCCCCATCCCCGGCATGACCTATGTCTTTGACCTGGCTTATTATGATTTCGGTTGGTGGGCCGACCTCGATGCGCAAGGCTGCCGCATCGTCACACGCTTCAAGTCCCACACCCGTCTCACCGTGACCGCCGAGAACGCCGTGCCCAAAAACGGCACCATCATCTCCGATCGTATCGGCCTGCTGCCTGCCCGCATGGCGCGCTCCCGGCGCAATCCCATGAGCGATCCGGTGCGCGAGATCACCGTGCGCATCTCGACCGCCAAGACCCTGCGCATCCTCACTAACGACCTCGACGCCCCCGCCGACGAGATCGCCGCTCTCTACAAGCAGCGCTGGCAGATCGAGCTGTTCTTCAAATGGCTCAAGCAGAACCTCAAGATCAGACATTTCCTCGGAACATCCGAGAACGCTGTGCGCATCCAGATCTTCGTCGCCCTGATCGCCTACATCCTGCTGCGCGTGGCTATGGCCACTCAGGATGCCATCCGACAGCCAATCGCCTTCGCCCGCCTCGTGCGCCTCAACATCATGCACCTCAGGTCTCTCAACGCCCTAACAAAGCCTCCGCCGACCCCACCCCTAAACACCCACCAGATGGCTTTCTCATGGAGCCCAATTTGAACCGGACAGCAGTGGGTCAAGCCGGGGGATGACGGAGTGTGGGGCTGCGGTCGGCCACAAGAACGGACAGCCCCTACCCCGCGTACACCACCAAGAGGTCCTTGGCGTCGATCTGGGCGCCGGCCTTGACCAGCACCTCGGCGATGGTGCCGTCGCGCTCGGCGTGCAGCGCCGTCTCCATCTTCATCGCCTCGATGGAGAGCAGAACGTCGCCGGCCTTGACCTCCTGGCCGGAGTGGACGGCGAGCGTCGAGACCACGCCCGGCATGGGCGCGGCGACATGCAGCGGATTGCTCTCCTCGGCCTTGCGCCGCGCCGCGGGGCCTGTGCCGCCGGCCGCGCCGTGCGAGCGGTCGGGCACCTTGGCCATGCGCGGCTGGCCATTGAGCTCGAAGAAGACGCGGACATTGCCTTCCTGGTCGGGGTCGCCGATCGCCTGGGTGCGCACGATCAGCGTCTTGCCGCGTTCGAGCTCGACCGGAACCTCTTCGCCCGCCGGCAGGCCGTAGAAGAAGACCGCCGTCGGCAGCACGCCAACCGGGCCGTAGAGCTCCGCCGCACGGGCAAAATCGGTGAACACCTTGGGATACATGACGTAGGAGGCCAGCGCCCGCTCGTCGACCGGCGCGCCGACCTTCTCCTCGACCGCTTCGCGCTCGGCGGCAAGATCGGCCGGCGGCAGCAGCGAGCCGGGCCTGACCGTGATCGGCGTCTCGCCTTTCAGCACCTTCTTCTGCAGGGCCTCCGGCCAGCCGCCCGGCGGCTGGCCGAGATCGCCGCGCATCATCTGCACGACCGAGCCCGGGAAGGCGATATCGCGGTCGGGATCGAGCACGTCTTCCGGCGTCAGATCGCCGGCAACCATCATCAGCGCCAGATCGCCGACCACCTTGGACGACGGCGTCACCTTGACGATGTCGCCAAACATCATGTTGACGTCGGCATAGGCGCGCGCGACCTCGTGCCAGCGCGCCTCGAGTCCCAGAGAGCGCGCCTGCTCCTTCAGGTTGGTGAACTGGCCGCCCGGCATTTCGTGCAGATAGACCTCGGAGGCACCAAAGCGCAGGTCGGATTCGAAGGCGAGATACTGGCCGCGCACCTTCTCGAAATAGAACGAGATCTTGCGGATCGCCTCCGGGTCGAGCCCGGTGTCGCGCGAAGTGCCCTTGAGCGCCTCGACCAGCGAGCCGAGACAGGGCTGCGAGGTGAGCCCCGACATGGAATCGATCGCCGCATCGAAGGCATCGACCCCGGCCTCCACCGCCGCCAGCACCGAGGCCGCCGACACGCCCGACGTGTCGTGGGTGTGGAGATGGATTGGCAGGTCGGTTTCCTGGCGCAGCGTCTCGACCAGCTTTCGCGCCGCGACCGGCTTCAGGAGGCCCGCCATGTCCTTGATGCCGATGATGTGGGCGCCGGCCTTCTCCAGCTCGTGGGTGAGCTTGACGTAGTATTTGAGGTCGTACTTGGCGCGGTCGGGATCGAGGACGTCGCCGGTGTAGCAAATGGCGCCTTCGACGAGCTTGCCGGCCTCGGCGACCGCCTCCATCGAGACGCGCATGTTCTCCACCCAGTTGAGGCAGTCGAACACGCGGAAGAGATCAACGCCGGCATCGGCCGCCTGGCGTACGAAGAACTTGACCACATTGTCGGGATAGTTGGCGTAGCCGACGGCGTTCGAGCCCCTGAGCAGCATCTGCAGAAGGATGTTCGGCGTCTTCTCGCGGATATCGGCAAGCCGCTCCCACGGGTCCTCGGCAAGGAAGCGCATGGCAACGTCGAAGGTGGCGCCGCCCCAGCATTCCAGCGACAGGAGCTGCGGCAGCGCCGCGGCATAGGCCGGCGCGATCTGGACGAGATCGTGCGTGCGCATGCGGGTCGCCAGCAGCGACTGGTGGGCGTCGCGCATGGTGGTGTCGGTGACCAGCGGCCGCGTCTCGGCGCGCATCCACTTGGCGAAGGCCTCCGGGCCTTCCGCGTCGAGTCGCTGCTTGGTGCCCGGCAGCGGTTCGACGGCGAAGGACGGCGGCGGCACCACCAGCGCCTCCTCCGACGGCCGCGGCCGGTTCTTGGTGTCCGGGTGGCCGTTGATGGTGACGTCGGCGATGTAGGTGAGAAGCTTGGTGGCGCGGTCGCGGCGGCGCACCGAATGGAACAGCTCCGGCGTTTCGTCGATGAAGCGCGTCGTGTAACTGGCGTCGCGGAACTGCGGGTGGCCGATGACGTTTTCCAGGAAGGTCAGATTGGTCGCCACCCCACGGATACGGAATTCGCGCAGCGCCCGGTTCATGCGCGCGATCGCCTCGCTCGGCGTCGGCGCCCAGGCGGTGACCTTTTCCAGAAGCGGATCGTAGAAGCGCGTGATCACCGCGCCGGAATAGGCGGTGCCGCCATCGAGCCTTATGCCGAAGCCGGTGGCGCCGCGATAGGCGGTGATGCGGCCGTAATCGGGGATGAAGTTCTGCTCGGGATCCTCGGTGGTGATGCGGCACTGCAGGGCATGGCCGTTGAGGGCGATCTCGCCCTGGCGCGGCACGCAGCCCGGCGCCTCGTCGCCGATGGCCGCGCCCTCGGCGAAGCGGATCTGTGCCTTGACGATGTCGATGCCGGTCACCTCTTCGGTGACGGTGTGCTCGACCTGGATGCGCGGATTGACCTCGATGAAATAGACCGCGCCGGTATCGGCATCCATGAGGAACTCGACCGTGCCGGCGCCCTTGTACTTCGCCGCATGGGCGATCTGGATGGCGTAGGTGCACAGCTTCTGGCGCGTCTCATTGTCGAGATAGGGAGCCGGCGCACGCTCGACGACCTTCTGATGCCGGCGCTGCACGGTGCAATCGCGCTCGAACAGGTGGACGATCGAGCCGTAGCCGTCGGCCAGGATCTGCACCTCGACATGGCGGGCGCGCTCGACCAGCTTTTCCAGATAGACCTCGTCCTTGCCGAAGGCGGCCATGGCCTCGCGGCGCGCCGCGATAAGATCGCGGGCGAGCGTCGCCTCGTCAGGGATGACGCGCATACCGCGCCCACCGCCGCCCCACGAGGCCTTGAGCATCAGCGGGTAGCCGATCTTCGCGGCGATCCTTTTCGCCTTGTCGATATCGTCGGGCAGCGGATCGCTGGCCGGCATGACCGGCACGCCGACCGAGACGGCAAGGTTGCGCGCCGAGACCTTGTCGCCGAGCAGACGCATGGTCTCCGGCGACGGACCGATGAAGGTGATGCCGGCGGCGGCGCAGGCTTCGGCGAATTCCGGGCTTTCGGAAAGCAGACCGTAGCCCGGATGGATGGCGTCGGCGCCCGCTTCCTTGGCCACCCGGATGATCTCGGGGATCGACAGATAGGCGGCGATCGGCCCCAGCATCTTGCCGTCGGGCAGTTTGCCGATCTGATAGGCCTCGTCCGCCTTGAAGCGATGCAGCGACAGCTTGTCTTCCTCGGCGAACACCGCGACCGTGCGGCGGCCGAGCTCATTGGCGGCCCGCAGCACACGGATGGCGATCTCCGAGCGGTTGGCGACGAGGATTTTCTTGATCGGCACGCACGCGCCCCCTTTTTCACAAGACCCTGCCCGTCCCCCTTGTTTAGCCGGATTGTGCACCTGCGAAAAGGCCGGGTGCGGATGCGAAGAAGCCGCACCGGCGGTGGGATTGCGGGTGTCCCGCCGCTTGGGGCAAAGTGCACCTCCCGATTGCGGAGATTCGAGAGAAATGCCCGAGATCCACGTCTTTTGCGCCGAGGGGCGCACGCCCGAACAGAAGAAGAAGCTGATGAAGGGCCTCACCGATGCCATGGTCGAGAGCTTCGGCGTCCCCATCGAGGCGGTGACGGTGCAGATCCTGGAATCGCCCAAGACCGACAAGGCCAAGGGCGGGATTCCCTTTACCGAGCGCTAGGGCCGGTCAGAATCAGGCAATTTCCCTCATGATTACCGTCTTCGGCTCGATCAATGTCGATCTGGTCACGCGCGTGAAGCGCATTCCAGGCCCCGGCGAAACGGTTCACGGCTCCGACTACCAGCTCATCCCCGGCGGCAAAGGCGCCAACCAGGCATTGGCCGCCTGCCGCGCCGGAGCCGCGGTGCGCATGGTCGGGGCGGTCGGCAATGACGACTTCTCGCTGACGGCGCTGAAGGAGCTGGAGGCTGGCGGCGTTGACCTCACCGCCGTCACCCACCGCCCCGGCACGACGGGCGTCGCCATCATCACCGTCGACGAAGGCGGCGAGAACACCATCGCGCTCTCGCCCGGCGCCAATGCCCATGCCGACGCCGGGACGATTCCGGACGGCGCCTTCGCCTCCGGCGACACGCTGCTTCTGCAGATGGAAGTGCCGCTCGCCCAGAACTATGCCGCGGCCGCTGAGGCGCGCGCCGCCGGCGCCCGTGTGATTCTCTCGCTGGCGCCTTATGCGCCGCTCTCCCCGGACGAGCTGGCCGCCTTCGACATGCTGATTGTCAACGAGCACGAGGCGGCCGACCTCGCCCGGCATCTCGCCGTTGCCGGCGGCACGCCGGAGGAAACCGCGACCGCGCTTGCCGCCAAACTCGGCCGCACGGTCATCGCCACGCTGGGGCCGGACGGGGCTGTCGCCGCCGACGGCAAGGAGGTGATCCGCGTGCCGGCGCTGCAGGTGACCCCGGTCGACACCACCGGCGCCGGTGACACCTTCTGCGGTGTGCTTGCCGCCTGGCTGGACGAAGGCGCGAGCTTCCGCACGGCACTGGCGCGGGCGGCGGTCGCCGGCTCGCTCGCCGTCACCAAGGCCGGCGCCCAGCCGAGCTTCCCGACCCGGGCCGAGATTCAGGACGCCTCGGCCTAGCGCGCGCCTATGAGCCGCGGCGTATCTTTGCCACGGAGGAAATCGACAGCGAAATGGCCGAAGACAAGCAGCGAGCCGGCCAGGGTCAGATAGTCGCGCACGGTGTGCGGCTCGAAAAGATCGTGGAACGCCAGCCAGTCGACGACGAGCAGCACAACGATCGCTGTCACCGGGATGATGTATCTGCGCATGACGAGGCTTCCTTCCCAAGTCCCTGATCGGCCGCCGCCCCTTACGAATCCGGTCAGACAAGCACCCAAACATGAAGCCATTGTGGCGTTCTCGGCCGCCCAGCCGAGCTTCCCGACCCGGGCCGAGATTCAGGACGCCGCGCTCGGCGGGCCTAACTTGCCAGCCGGAACATGAGCCTGACGACCCGGTCGAACAGCCGGTCGGGAAGGATCGTGCGCAGCAAGAGGAGCGGCAGGGCACCGCCGGCGGCCGGATAGCGTGTGCGCGGCCGCCGCGCTTTCAGCGCACGGGAAACGATCCGCGCCACCGCCTCCGGCGGCGCACTGACTGAAGACGTATCGGCACGGGCAAACATGCGGGCATGCGCCTCGGCATAGAGCTTGTAGGGACCGGAGCCGGACCACTGCAGCAGGTTGTCGTGGGCGATTCCCGTCCACTCGCTCTTGATCGCGCCGGGCTCGATGACGATGACGCGGATGCCGAAGGGTTCGAGCTCCAGCCGCAGGCAGTCGCTCATGCCCTCCACGGCGAACTTGCTGGCGTGATACCAGCTGCCGAAAGGCTCGTAGATCTTGCCGCCGACCGAGCTGATGTTGACGATGGCGCCGCTCTTCGCCGCCCGCATCGCAGGCAACACGAGCTGGGTCAGCCGCGCCAGGCCGAAGACGTTGACCTCGAACTGGCGGCGGGCTTCGGAGAGCGGCATCTCTTCCAGCGAGCCGTAGGAGCCGTAGCCGGCATTGTTGACCAGAATGTCGACGCGGCCGGTTTCGGCCATGACCCGATCGACCGCAGCGACCATCGATTGGTCGTCGGTGACGTCGAGCGCCAGCGTCACAGCACCGGCCTCGGCAAGCCCCGCCATGCGCTCCACCCGCCGCGCGCCGGCAAAGACCCGGTAGCCGTCCGCCAGCAACTGCCTGGCGATGGCCTCGCCGATACCCGCCGAAGCGCCGGTCACAAATGCCGTCTTCATAGGAACGTGCCTCTTTCACCGTTTGGAAGGCGCTGGTATAACCCTGGAGTAAAGTCCATGGTCAAGCGATACCCATGCTGATCTCCGAATTCGCCCGCGCCACCGAGCTTTCGCCGGACACGGTACGCTTCTACGTCAAGCGCGGCCTGCTTCAGCCCGAGACCGGACGGCGCGGCGGCACCAACCCCTATCAGGAATTCTCCGATTCCGACGTGGCGACCGCGCGGCTGGTGCGCATCGCCCAGTCGCTCGGCTTCACGCTCGCCGAGATCGCCGCGCTCATCGAGGAAGTGCGTGCCAGCGGCGGTGACCGGACGCGCCACATCGCCATCATTGAGGAACGCTTGCAGGAGCTCGACGAGAAGGCGGCAAAGATCAACGGCATGCGGCATTATCTGCGCGCCAAGATCGCCTGGCTGAAAGGCGGCCAGAAAGGTCCGGAGCCGCCGTTCGAGATCGCGACCAACACACCGGTTGCCGCCTGCGCCGCCATCGAGCTGGCGTTGTCGGCGCCGCGCCGGCCCCGCACCCGCCGGTCGCGGGCCAATTGACCGGACGGCGGGCCGGTTTCGCCCTATGTTCTGAATCGATAGTATCCCGCCGCTCCGCCGCATCCCGAAAGCCACAAAGCCATGCGCCCCACCGACACGACCGCCACGCCCGCCGAGGGCCTCACCGAACGCGCCCGCACGCCGCGCGTCCTGCGCCTCTCCCCGGCCGACAATCTGGTGGTGGCCATCGAGCCGATCCTGGTCGGCGCCAGCGCCGAGGGGATCACGGCACTGTCGCGCGTGCCCAAAGGCCACAAGATGGCGACGGCGGCGATCGCGGCAGGCGAGCCGGTGCGGAAATTCGGCCAGATCATCGGCTTTGCCACAGTGCCGATCAAACCCGGCGAGCACATCCACACCCATAATTGCGGCGTCAGCGAATTCTCGCGCGACTACCACTTCGCCGAGGACGCGAAGCCGGAGGCCGTATTGCCGCTGGAGAGCCGCCGCACCTTCCAGGGCTTTCGCCGCAAGACCGGCAAGGTCGGCACCCGCAACTATATCGGCGTGCTGACCAGCGTGAACTGCTCGGCCACGGTCGCGCGCATCATCGCCGACGCCTTCAACCGAACGAACATCCTGGAAGACTTTCCCAATATCGACGGCGTCGTGCCTTTCGTCATGGGCTGGGGCTGCGGCATGGCCGGGCGCGGCTCGGAAGGCTACCAGGTTCTGCAGCGCACCCAGTGGGGCTATGCCAACCACCCCAACCTCGCCGGTTCGCTGATGGTGGGGCTCGGCTGCGAGGTGATGCAGATCTCCGATCTGGAAGACGACTACGGCCTGAAAGACAACGACATGTTCCGCACCATGACCATCCAGGCCACCGGCGGCACGCGCAAGACGGTCGAGCGCGGCGTGGCGATGATCAAGGAGATGCTCGCCGACGCCAACGCCGCGGTGCGCGAGGAAGTGCCGGTGTCGGAGATCATGCTGGCGCTGCAATGCGGCGGCTCGGACGGCTATTCCGGCATCACCGCCAACCCGGCGCTGGGCTTCGCCGCCGACCTGCTGGTCGGTGAGGGCGCCACGGCGGTGCTCTGCGAGACGCCGGAAATCTACGGCGCCGAGCACCTGCTCACCCGCCGCGCGGCGACCAGAGAGATCGGCGAGAAGCTGGTCGACATCATCCATTGGTGGGAGGACTACACCGCCCGCAACAAGGGCGAGATGAACAACAATCCCTCGCCTGGCAACAAGGCCGGGGGCTTGACCACCATCCTCGAAAAGTCGCTGGGCGCCGCCGCCAAGGGCGGCACCACCACCATGCGCGGTGTCTTCCACTATGCCGAGCCGATCGACACGCGCGGCTTCGTCTTCATGGATTCGCCCGGCTACGATCCCGTAGGCGTCACCGGCCAGGTGGCCTCGGGCTGCAACATGATCGCCTTCACCACCGGCCGCGGTTCCGCCTTCGGCTTCAAGCCGACGCCGTCGATCAAGCTGGCCACCAACAACGACACCTACAACCGCCAGACCGAGGACATGGACATCAATTGCGGCGACATCCTCGACGGCGTAAGCATCGAGGAAAAGGGCCGCGAGATCTTCGAGGAGGTGATCGCGGTGGCCTCGGGCAAGAAGTCGAAGTCGGAGGAATTCGGCTATGGCGACAACGAGTTCCAGCCCTGGCAGGTCGGCGCAGTGATGTGAGGCCCTACCCTATCATCCGCCGCGGCTTCGGCTGGTAGAGCGCCGGGCCGCAAGCGATGACGACGATTACCGCCACCGCGACCCATAAGCCAGCCCAGATCCACCACAGGCGGAGCTGATCGCCATCGGCGAACCATCCCCACGCGAGCGCGGTGGTGTTGACCGCGGCATGGAGGAGCGCCGGCAGAAGCAGGTTGCCGCCCGTGGCCAGCCACAGCCAGGCGATCACCACCGATACCGACAAGATCGCGAGCAGCCACGGCCACACATTGTTGAGGTCGTAATCGACCCCGAACAGCGGCAGGTGCCACAGCGCGTGCAGCAATCCGAGGATGAGGGCGCCGGCAAGCGGCGTGCGCCCGGCGATCAGCCGCGGCAGGGCGTAGCCGCGCCAGGCCGGCTCCTCACCGAGCCCGATCAGCACAAAGATGGCGGCAAAGCGTAGCGCGAGGTCGCCCCAGCCCGGCAGCTCGGCGCCCGGCAGCAGCTCGGCACCGAGAAACAGGTTGACCCCGACCGCCATCGCCGTGATCGCCGCCGGCAGGAGCAGAGCCAGCGCGTACCACAGCAGGCCGACACGCCATTCGGCGATCTTTGCAAGCCACTCGCGCACCGCCGGCCATCCGCCGGTGAGCGCCAGCATGATCGCCGCCGCCAGAAACGGCCCGAACGGCAGGATCGGCCCGTCGACGGTGGCCGGAGCGAGCCGGACCCACAGCCACGGCCACCACGACAGGGCATAGGCAAGTGCAAAAAAGCCGATAAGCGGGTGGCGTCTCGCCAGCCCGGTCAGTGTCGCCATCACCTGTCGCCGCAGTGCCTCCCGGCAGACAGCCTACGGCGACAACCGTGGTTCCGACACTGGAAATTTCGCCGGCATCGCGCGGACGGCAAAACGGCGGCCGCACGTCATGCGGCCGCCGCTCTCAAAGAAAGGCTCGCGGCTAGTTGTTCAGGTCCACCGTGGAGGCGACGAGATTGCCGTCGGCATCCTTGGTGTACTCGACCGTGACCTGGTCGCCGACCTGCAGGGAGGCCGGATCGACATCGGACGGCAGGACATAGCTGTTGCCGTCGTCGAGGGTGACGGTCAGGGCCGAGTCGTCAATGTCCGTGATCGACCCCGACGCTTCATCGGCCAGCGCCGCAAGCGACGACATAGCCAGAAGCACCGCCGCGCCCGCGGCGATCACCAACTTCTTCATTCCATCTCTCCTGAGAAAGAAAACACGACGTTGTCGACGTCGCGCGTTGCCCGGATCGGGCATCGCCATATCCGCTCCCGATTCTGGGCGTTTGCTCGACCGAATTATGGTGCGACTGTGTCCGAACGGCGATGGCCAGACATAATCGGTCCGCGGACTATCTTGCCTGCCTGTGAATCAAGCGGCCGCGCCCGGGGGAGACGCGGCCGCCGCTTGCTTGTCAGAAGCGCGCGATCAGGAGGCCGGCGCCACCGACGTGGCGGTCATCTTGCCGCTGGCGTCCTTGCTGTACTCGATCTTGACCTTCTCGCCGACCTGCAGCGTGGCCGCGTCGACACTGGCAGGCAGGGTATAGGTGTTGCCGTCGTCGAGGGTGACGGTCATCGCCGTCGGATCGACCGACTTGATCGAGCCCTGTGCCTCAGCGGCAAGAGCCGCGAGAGACGACATCGCGAGCAGGCCAGCTGCGCCGGCAGCAATCATCAGCTTCTTCATAATTCCCTCTTTCGGTTGGCCGCAGCCTCAGGAGGCTGCGTTCGCCCCCAACGCCGGGGAGTTCGCCATCCGAAACGGGCCATCGGTGGGCCACTTGGCGGCCTTTCCATGGAAAAATTCCAGGCTGCTTGCCACAATCGGAAAAAGCCCCGGACGTGCCGTGCCGAGGGCCAGATTCCGCAAGGTGCATCCAAGCCGACGCGCCGATCTATCGGTATTGCCTAGTGTTCTGCCGGGAGGCTGCCTTCGACGACGAAAGCGTTCGCCCAATGTCCCGAAATATCCACCGCCGCGCTGAAAACCTGGGCATTGTCCTCAGCCGCCGAAGCGTAGAGCGACTTGTGCAACACAACCCGCAATTGCGAGAATTGGCCGCAGGACTTCGACGCCTTGAGATCCGAATAGGCCGCCAGCGCCTCCTCGACGCCCGCCGCACGGGCCTTGGCAAGGCCCTCGGCAACCGTCTGCGATATGCACAGCACCCAGTCGCGCACCACCATCTCGGTGCCGAGCTGGTATTCCAGCGGCGATATCAATGCCGGCGCCGTCTTCGGTGCGACGGCCGCATCGCCGAGGTTGTCCGGCGCCGCAGCCAGCGCCGCCAACGGCATGATCATCGCGCCCGCCAGGATAGCAGCGCCAAGCCTAGTCAAATACTGCATCTATCCAGCCCCTTTTCGCCAGATAGGCCGATGCGCCCATCGGCCGTGCCAATTCTGCAGAAGACGCGGTAAAACCCTTCGGGCGATTCAGCCGCGCTCACAAATTCTAGCAGGATCGGCCGGCGATTCTGCCTGGTCGACCACAACGCCGGAAATTTGCCGGGCGCCGTGTGCCAACGGCAACAGAGACAGGGGAAACCTCATGGAGCTCAACACCGGCGCTTCGTTTGCGCTGCCCGAAGATGCGGACCGGGCGACCCTGGTCGGCCGCATCTGGCGCCCCGACCGTGGCGGTCCCTCGGTGGTTGCGCTGCGCGGCATCGAGGCCGTCGACATCTCGTCCGCGGCGCCGACCATGCGCGACCTGTGCGAGGCGTCGGAGCCGGCCGGACTTGCCCGCGACGCGGCCGGCGAACCCGTCGGCACGCTTGGCGACATCCTCGCCAATACGCCGCTGGCGAGGCGCGATGCGAACAAGCCGTGGCTGATTGCGCCGGTCGACCTGCAGGCGATCAAGGCGGCCGGCGTCACCTTCGCCGTATCGATGGTGGAGCGCGTGATCGAGGAGCGCACGCACGGTTCGCCGGAGCTGGCGGCGGAAGTGCGCGCCGAGATCGGCGGGCTGATCGGTCACGACCTCGCCAAGCTGAAGCCCGGCTCGCCGGAAGCCATGGCGCTCAAGGACCTGCTCGTCGACAAGGGCATGTGGTCGCAATATCTCGAGGTCGGCATCGGCCCGGACGCCGAGATCTTCACCAAGGCGCCGCCCATGGCCGCCGTCGGCCATCTCGCCGAGATCGGCATCCATCCGATGTCGTCGTGGAACAATCCCGAGCCGGAAGTGGCGCTGGTCGCCGCGTCGACGGGCTCGATCGTCGGCGCCACGCTCGGCAACGACGTCAACCTGCGCGACGTCGAGGGCCGCTCCGCCCTGCTCCTCGGCAAGGCCAAGGACAACAATGCCAGCGCTTCGCTGGGTCCCTTCGTCCGCCTGTTCGATCACAGCTTCTCGCTCGACGACATCCGCCACGCCGAGGTGACGCTGACGGTGACCGGCGAAGACAACTTCCGCCTCGAGGGATCGAGCGCCATGAGCCGGATCAGCCGCGACCCGGCCGACCTCATGGCCTCGGCGATCGGCCGGCATCACCAGTATCCCGACGGCGTCGTGCTGTATCTCGGCACCATGTTCGCGCCGGTCGAGGACCGCGACGAACCCGGCCAGGGTTTCACCCACAAGGTCGGCGACGTCGTCACCATCGCCAGTGCCAGGCTCGGCCGCCTGGCGAACCGCGTCGTGCATACCGATGCGGCCGAGCCGTGGACCTTCGGCACCGGCGCGCTGATGCGCAACCTGGCGAAACGCGGACTGATCTGAGACGCAGCCGGCGTCAGGCTGCGTCGACGCGGCGGAAGCGGTTGAGGAGCGCCGTGGCGGTTCCCGACAGGAGCACATCGACGAAGCGCAGCTGCTGGAACTCGCCATTGACCGAGAGGCGCGGCAGGGCCGTCGGGTGTTCGGCATGGTCGGCGAAGATCACGCCCGCGCGCGTGGTCACGCCGGTCTTGTAGCCCGCTTGGGCGGCGAGCGCGAACTCGCGCGCCCCGGCGGCGTCCGGCGCGCCGACCGGATAGGCGAAGTGCTCCGGCCTGACGCCGAGCTTGGCTTCGATCGCGGCGCGCGATTCGGTCATTTCCCTCAGCGCGGCCGGCGCATCGCATTTGGCCAGGAACGGATGGCCCACCGTATGCGAGCCGATGGTGACCAGCGGATCGGCGGCAAGCCCGGCGAGTTCCTCCCAGCCCATGCACAATTCGCGGCACTGGGCGGCAGTGTCGACTCCGCAGCCCGCGGCGAGCCCGCCGACCGCCGCGTCCAGCGCCGCCTGGTGCCGCTGGCCGCGCAGCCAGCGATAGAGCGTGGCGTAAGTTTCCTCCTTAGCCTGCGGCGTGCTGCTGTCGAAACGGCGGAACTCCCCGTCCATGTCGACTTCGAGTGTGTCGTTGAGCGCCACGGCCCGGCCCAGCACCTCCCACCACAGTGTGCCGGTGCCTTCGGCGAAGGCCGAAGCCACATAGAGCGTCATCGGCACGTCGTGGCGCTTGAGGATCGGCCAGGCATGCTGCAGCGTGTCGCGATAGCCGTCGTCGAAGGTGACGGCGACGAAGCGGCGCGTACCAGGATCGCCGGTCAGCCGCCGCCAGGCCTCGTCCATGGAAACCAGGTCGACATCGGCGTGACGCAGAGCGGACAGCACCGCATCGAGGAAATCGGGCGTGATCTCCAGCCCGCAGTGCGGCTGGAACGGCTCGTCGTGAGGCGGCAGCACCCGGTGGAAGGTGAGGATGGCGCCAAGCCCGGCGAAGAAGGAGCGCGCCAGCCGGTGCGTACCGGTGAAATAAAGGGTCTCGAGGCCGGCTCGGATAGCCCTCTTTCTCATGTCAGGCACAGTATGCTCCTCATGCTGACCGCTTGACCGGCGGTCTCATTCACCTTTGCAGGGCGGGCACTGCGCCCGCCATGGCCGCATCCAGCAGCCCCGAAATGCCGAACGCAGATTCGCCCGGCTGCAATTCTTCCGTACGACGCCCGCCTCCGGCCTGGCGCGCGAACGCCGCCGGCGCAATCATCATGTGACCGCCATCGAGCGCCGACAGCATGCGGACAAAGCCGGCACGCTGGGCCAGCGGCGGAAGCACAATGCCGTCACCGTCGATTGAAGCTGCGGCCGCCTCCTCGGCGAGTTGGCAATGGGTCAACGCTTGGCCGCCGAACTGGACGGCAGGATCGGTGTCCTCGCCGGCTGCCGCCAGCGGCGGCATGCGCCCGATGCGCCCGACCGTCTCTTCGAACGAGATACAGGTGCCGGCGGACCGCGCCTGACCGCCGCCGGCCAGAACGACCAACCTCACCGACAAGACCGGTGAAATGGCCGTGGCGACCATCGCCGCCAGGCGTGACTGGGTGATGACGGCAACCGGCTGGATCTTCTGCAGGGTCTCGGCAAGCGTAATGGCTGCCGCGCCAGCGCCGATCGGCACCGCGACGCCGCCGGCCATGAGCACGGCAAAGGCCGACACCACCGCCTCCCAGCCGTCGTCCATGAAGAGCGCCACGCGCCCGCCGCGCGCCACGCCGCCGCCCTGCAGGACCGACGCCAAGCGCTGCGATTTGAGGTCGAGCTCGGCATAGCCGTGACGCACGCGCCGGGCGACGATCGCCGGGCGTGCGCCGTGCCGGGCCGCGTTGTTTCTCAGCCGCTCCTCGATGCGCATCCGATTCTCGCCCTCTGTCCCCATCCGCCCTAAAGGCGGCGCCCCGTCGGGAGAACTGCCCCGGACCGGCTCTCCCCGAGCGCCGGCGGCACCTTAAGGCGCCGGGCGGGGGACCGGAAAGAAGAAAACAAACCCAAGGTAAACACGTGCACAGAAACCTTCTGGATTAAGGTTAATAACCTATGAATACTGGAAAATACAGTCGTATTAAGGTTAAGCCATATTAAGTATTCCCAAGCATCCCACAAATGCTCATTTATCACCCAACGCCTTTACGCGCCGTTATCGAATGTGGGGCCAGATCAACGGGCCGGGGCGGTGAGGTCTGAAGACGTGCGGCATACAGACATTGCCATTATTGGAGGCGGGCTTGCCGGATCGACGGCGGCTGCCATGCTCGGCCGGGCCGGGATCGACACCGTGCTGGTCGACCCGCATGACATCTATCCGCCGGATTTCCGCTGCGAGAAGCTCGACGAGGAGCAGATCGGCCTCGTCGCCAGGACCGGGCTCGGCGACATCATCGCCGCGGCGGCCAGTCCCTACCGGGAAAACTGGATCGTGCGCGCCGGGCGGTTGACCGACCGCAGGCCGACGGGCCAGATCGGCATTCTCTACCAGACCCTGGTCAACACCGTGCGCGGCGCCATTCCGCCCGCCGTGACGCTCGTGCGTGGCAAGGCCGCGGCGATCGCCGTCAGCGACGACCGCCAGACCGTGACGCTTGCCGACGGCGAGATGATCTCCGCCCGGCTGATCGTTCTCGCCAACGGTCTCAACGCGGCGCTGCGCAAGAACTTCGGCATGGAGCGGCAGGACATTTCGCCGAACCACTCGATCTCGATCGGCTTCGACGTGGCCCCGGCCAGCCGGCCGGCCTTCGACTTCCCGGCCCTGACCTACGTGCCCGAGGACGCCCGGAGCCGTACCGCTTATCTCACCCTCTTCCCCGTCGCGACCGGAACCCGGGCAAACCTCTTCGTCTATCGCGACACCAACGACCCGTGGCTCCGCGCCATGCGCGACAAGCCCGCCGAGACGCTGTTTGCCACCCTGCCGGGGCTGAAGGCCTTCACCGGCGAGATTTCGGTCTCAGGTCCGGTGAAGATCCGCCCTGCCGACCTCTATGTCACCACCGGCCTCGACAAGCCCGGCGTGGTCGCGATCGGCGACGCCTATTCGACCTCGTGCCCCTCGGCCGGGACCGGCACCGGCAAGGTGTTCACCGATGTCGAACACCTGTGCAACCGCTACATCCCCGAATGGCTGGCGAGCCCCGGCATGGGCGCCGACAAGATCGCCGCCTTCTACGCCGATCCGACCAAGGCGGCCTACGAAATCCAGTGCCGCCAGCGCGCCTTCCGCGTGCGCGATCTCGCCATCAACACCGGGATCGCCTGGGAGGCACGCCGGCGCCTGCGCTTTGCCGCCCATGTCGGCCGCGGCATGGCGCGCCGCGCTCAGCATCTCATCACCGGCCGGTCGACCGGCCCTGAGCCGGCGACGGCCGGCAGTTCACGAGCATGAAGCAGATGTCGCAGACCAGCCTCAGACCTCAGGATCCACTCCTCGAACTGGGCGCCCGGTTCACCTCGCTGGCCGAAACGCTCTCGCCCCCGGTGGAAGCCGATAACAAGGCCGGCACGCCGGTGCCGAAGTGGCCACCGGCAATCGCCGTCCACGACGATCTCAACGCGGTCGCCGCGACCTGGCGGGCGCTGCAGGACGATTCCGACTGCACCGCCTTCCAGACCTATGATTGGGTAGCCGCCTGGCAGACCCATGTCGGCACCCTCGAGGGCACCGTGCCAGCCATCGTCACCGGCACGGACGGCGACGGACGGCCGCTGTTCCTGTTTGCCTTCGCAATCGAACAGAGCCGCGGCCTCAGGCGGCTGACCTGGCTCGCCTCCGACGTCTGCGACTACAACGGCCCCATCCTTGCCCGCGACTTCGCCCTGGCGCTCGACGCCGGCCGCTTCCGTTCGCTGTGGCGCGGCGTGCTTGCCCACCTTGCCGCCGACCCGCACCTGCGCTTCGACTATATCGACCTACAGCGCATGGCGGAGAAGATCGGCACCATCCGCAATCCGTTCCTGGCGCTGAAGCTCGACCTGCATCCGAGCGGAGCGCATGCCACGGCGCTCTTCGGCGACTGGGAGACTTTCTACGCCGCCAAGCGCTCGCCATCGACCCGCAAGACCGCGCGCAAGAAGGTCCGGGCCATCGAGAAGCATGGTCCGATCGCCTTCGACGATGTCGCCGACACGGCCGAGCGCCGCCGCACCCTCGACGTGCTCGTCGACCAGAAGGCCCAGTCGCTCGCCCGCATGGGCGTCGACAACTTTCTCGAGCGGCCGGGCTACTGCGCATTCTACCGTGCCGTCGTCGGCGATCCGGCCATGCGCGACCTCGTTCACATCGCCCGGCTCACCGCCGGCGACGCCATCGTCGCCACCAGCGTCGGTCTCAATTTCGGCGGCGCCTTCTACCTCATTCTCGCCAGCTACGACGGCGGCCCGATCTCCGCCCATGGCCCGGGCACGGTTCACCTCCACGAGCTCATCCGCGACACCATCGAGAAGGGCTATCGCCGCTTCGACTTCACGGTCGGCGACGAGGGCTACAAGCTCGACTGGGGCGACGAGGTCATCCGCCTGTTCGATTATCTCGCCGGGCGGACGCCGCAGGGCTGGGCGCTGGTGCTAGCGACCCGCGCCTTCCGCCGCGCAAAGCGGGTGATCAAGCAGACGCCGGTGCTCTGGCATCTGTTCGGCCAGCTGCGCGCGCGCTTTAGCCGCCACAGGGCCATTGCCGGCCATCGCGACGACGGCTGCTAGCCGCCACTCACACCGTCTTCAGCATGCCGCCGTCGACGAAGTAGGTCGAGCCGACGCTGTAGCTCGCTTTGTCGGAGCACAGGAAGACGAAGAAATTGGCCAGCTCTTCGGCCGAGCCGAAGCGCTTGATGGTCGCGTGCTCGTCGGCGACGCCCTGCAGGTAGCCTTCCCAATCGCCGCCCGAATCGGCGGTGAGCTGCTTGGCGGTCTTCACCCAGTCTGGCGTCTGGATCAGGCCGGGATTGACGCAATTGACGCGGATGTTGTCCTTGATCACCTCGGCGGCCAGCGTCTTGGAGAACATCATCAGCGCCGCCTTGGTGGTGTTGTAGATCGGCTCGTACCACAGTGGCTGCACGGCGCAGATCGAGGCGTTGTTGAGCACCACGCCGCCGCCACGCACCTTCATCAGCGGACACAGGCCGCGTGACAGCCGCACCGCCGCCATCACATGCAGGTCCCAGTAGTACTGCCACTTGTCGTCGCCCGCCTCCATGATGGTCTCGTTGGAGCCGGTGCCGGCATTGTTGATGAGGATGTCGGCGCCCTTGAATTTCTTGCGCGTGGCGGCAACGAGCGCCGTGGCGCCGGCGGCAGTGGCAACGTCGCAGGGCACCGCCAGCGTCCTGACGCCGAACTCCTTGGCGATGCGCCGCGCCTCTATCTTCAGCCGCGCGCCCTGGCGCGCCGCCATCACGACGTGCACACCTTCCGCCGCCAGACCCTTCGCAATCGCCAGGCCGATGCCGACGCTGGCGCCGGTGATTACCGCGACCTTGTCGCTGAGGCCGAGATCCACTGCACCCTCCTTGTTGCCGCCCTTACGTCGCCCAGGCTTCCGGCGCCGGCGGCTCCATGGCGCCGGTCATGATCGCAACGGCGTCCGACATGCTGTACTTCTTCGGGTCGATGACCGCGATCCGTCGCCCGAGGCGATGGATATGGACGCGATCGGCGACCTCGAAGACATGCGGCATATTGTGGCTGATCAGGATGATCGGCAGGCCGCGCCGCTTGATCTCGAGCATCAGCTCGAGCACCTTGCGCGACTCCCTGACGCCGAGCGCCGCCGTCGGCTCGTCCATGATGATGACCCGGCTGCCGAAGGCGGCGGCGCGCACTACCGCCACGCCCTGGCGCTGGCCGCCGGACAGCGTTTCCACCGGCTGCTTGATGTTCTGGATGGTGAGCAGGCCGAGCGCGTTGAGGTGCTTGCGCGCCACGTCGCGCATGCTCGACCGATCGAGCAGGCGGAAAAACATGCCGAGCGGGCCGCTCTTGCGCCGCTCGCGGCCGAGGAACAGGTTGTCGGCGATCGACAGCGCCGGCGACAGAGCGAGGTCCTGATAGACGGTTTCGATGCCGGCGCCGCGGGCATCGAGCGGCGAGCGGAAGTGGACGACCTGGCCGTCGAGGCGAATCTCGCCCTGGTCGGGCAGGAGCGCCCCGGCGAGCATCTTGATGAGCGTCGACTTGCCGGCGCCGTTGTCGCCGATGACCCCGAGGATCTCGTTCGGCTTGAGGTCGAAATCGGCATGATCGAGCGCCACCACCCGGCCGAAGTGCTTGACGATGTCGCGCGCCTGCAGGATGGGTTCGCCGGATTGCGCGCTCATGACGCGATCCTCCGCACCCACTGGTCGATGGTCACTGCGACGATGATCAGCACGCCGACGGTGAATTCCTGCCACAGATTGTCGAGGCCGTAGAGCGACAGGCCGTCGCGGAAGACGCCGACGATCAGTGCCCCGATCAACGTGCCGACGATCGAGCCGCGCCCGCCGAACAGGCTGGTGCCGCCGATCACCACGGCGGTGATCGAATCGAGGTTCGCATTCGCTCCGGCCAGCGGGCTGGCGGCGCCGATACGCCCGATCATGATCCAGCCGGCGATGGCGCAGATGAATCCGGCCATCGAGTAGACGGCGAGCAGCGTCCTGGTCGTGCTGATGCCGGCCAGACGCGCCGAATTGGGATCGTCGCCGGTGGCATAGACGTGGCGGCCGAAGGCGGTGCGATTGAGGATGTACCAGACCACCGCCGCTATGAGGAGCATGAGGAGCGAGCCGTAGGTGATCGGCGCGCCGCCGAGCTTGAACGAATTGCCGGTGACCTGCAGGAAGGGCGCCGCGTTCGCGATATCCTGCTGCCGGATGGTGGCGCTCTGCGAATAGAACAGGATCAGCGCGCCGAAGATGCTCCAGGTGCCCAGCGTGACGATGAACGGCGGCAGCTTGAGATAGGTGACCAGCGCGCCGTTGATGTAGCCGCAGATAAGCGCCACCAGCAGCCCCGCCGGAAAGGCGATGAAGATCGGCACGCCGCTGACCACCGCCAGACGACCCATGACGATCGAGGCGAGGATCATGATGACGCCGACCGACAGGTCGATGCCGGCGGTGAGGATGATCAGCGTCTGGGCGATGCCCAAGGTGCCGATGATCGTCACTTGCTGGAGGATCAGCGACAGGTTGAACGGCGCGAAGAAGCGGCCGCCCACCAGGATGCTGAAGACCGCCAGCCCGATCACAAGGACGATGAATGGAATCGCGGTCGGGAAGGCGTGCAGGAACTCCTGCAGCCGCCTTAGCGCACCGCGGTGCTCAACTTCGAAGGCGGCGGCGCTGGCGTCGGCCTCAGCCAAAACCTTCTCATACTCGGCGGCCACGACCGGGCCACTGCTGCTGCTTTCGCTCATGGTCCTCCCCTGCCGCTATTGCCCCGCGGCTCGGGGGAGCAGCCTTTGCGGCTGCTCCCCCTGTTCGCTCACAGTCTAGGTGGGTTTTATGCAGTTGAGAACTATCAGCCCCAGCAGAGCTTCAGGCCTTCGTCGATGCTGATCGACGGAACGCCGCTCACCGGCTTGTCGGTGATCAGCTGGGCGCCGGTATCGAAGAAACCGCCCTTGGCAACGCCGTCCGGCAGCTTGCCGCTGGCAATCGCTTCCAGCGCCATCGCCGCCATCTTGAGCGGGTACTGCTGCGAGGTGGCACCGATGATGCCGGCCTGCACGTTCTTCACGCCCGGGCAGCCGCCGTCGATCGACACGACCAGCACCTGGCCTTCCTTGCCGGCCGCCTTGATGGCCTCATAGCCGCCCGCCGCCGCCGGCTCGTTGATCGTGTACATCACGTTCACGTCCGGGCACTTCTGGAGCAGCTTCTCCATCGCCGTACGGCCGCCGTCCTCGGCACCGCCGGTCATCTCATGGCCGCAGATGCGCGGGTCGGTCTCATCGCCGTAGTGGTTGGCGTCCTTCACGTCGATGCCGAAGCCCTGCATGAAGCCCTGGTCGCGCAGATAGTCGACCGTCGGCTGGTTGGTGGCCAGATCGAGGAAGGCGATCTTGGCGCTGGCCGCCTTGTCGGCGAGCGTGCCCTTGGCCCATTCGCCGATCAGCATGCCGGCCTTGCGGTTGTCGGTGGCAAACGTGGCATCGGCCGCATCCATCGGGTCGAGCGGCGTGTCGAGCACGATGACCATCAGGCCCGCATCGCGTGCCTTCTTGATGGTCGGCACGATCGCCGACGAATCGCTCGGAACGATGGCGAAGCCCTTGGCGCCGGCCGCGATCAGCGATTCGATGGCGGCGACCTGGGTATCGTTGTCGCCGTCATACTTGCCGGCATAGGTCTGCAGCTGAAGGCCGAGTTCCTTGGCCTTCGCCTGGGCGCCTTCACGCATCTTGACGAAGAAGGGGTTGCCCTCGGTCTTGGTGATCAGGCCGACCAGATCGGCCGCCTGTGCCGTCACTGCGCCGAGGCCAAAGGCCATGGCGCCGACAACACAGGCACTGATGAGTTTCAGGTGTTTCTGCACGGATTTCCTCCCAAGTGAACCTGCTGGCCGCCAGGTGGCGGCTCACCATAGGTGCGTCTCTCCACTGGTGGCCGCCCCCTACTCCCATGGGGCTTGCGCCCCGGGGCCGGCCGCAGAGTTGACCCCCCAACGACACAACAGGTCGGACCTATTGTCAATTTAAATCCACCGGATTTAGTTATTGACAGGCGGCACGCTCGGCCCACATCGTCACGGCGGGCATGCTACGCATTGCCGCGGGGAACGGCCCCTTGGGCCGAGTGAGGACGGATCAACGTGTCGTCGGCAGACCAGACGGGCCACCCGCCCGGCCGGGAGACAACGCCGGGCGGCGACAGTGCCGCTGCCGAGGCGGCACGGCCGCGCGCGCCGAATTTTGCCCGTGGCACCAACCAGAGCGGCGTGCGCCTCTACAACGAACGGCTGGTCCTGTCGCTCATCCGCCGCTACGGCAGCGTGCCGCGGGCCGAGATCGCCCGCCAGACCGGCCTTTCGGCGCAGACCATCACGGTCATCATGCGCCAGCTCGAAGCCGACGGGCTGGTCGCCAAGCAGAACCGGCAGCGCGGCCGCATCGGCCAGCCGTCGGTGCCCTTTGCCCTCAATCCGGAAGGCGCGTTTTCGCTTGGTCTCAAGATCGGCCGCCGCGCGAACGATCTCGTCCTGATCGACTTCCTCGGCGCGGTGCGCCGCACCGCCCGTCTCGGCGGCGGCTATCCGACCCCCGACAGCGTGCTCGCCTTCGCCACCGACGGCATCGCCCGGTTGACTGCGACGTTGACGCCCGAGCAGGCGCACCGTGTCGCCGGGCTCGGCATCGCCGCGCCCTTCGAGCTGTGGAACTGGGAGGCGCAGATCGGCGCGCCGCACGCGGTGCTCGATCAGTGGCGCACCTTCGCCCTCAAGGAGGAAATCCAGCGCATCTGTCCGTGGCCGGTCTACTTCACCAACGACGCCACGGCGGCCTGCGCCGCAGAGCTGACATTCGGCAATCCCGCGCAGCATCCCGACTTCCTGCATTTCTTCATCGGCTCCTTTGTCGGTGGCGGCGTCGTCCTCAACGGCCACCTCTATGCCGGTCCCACCGGCAACGCCGGCGCCCTCGGCTCCATGCCCATCGCCACGCGCGACGACCACGGCCGGCTGGTCACCGAGCAGCTGATTCGCTCCGCGTCGCTCTATCTGCTCGCCAACCGGCTGATCGAGGCCGGCCGCGACGCCTCGTTTCTGTGGCACTCGCCCGACGACTGGGGCGACCTCGGCCCGCTGCTCGACGCCTGGGTCGACGAGGCCGCGGCAGGCATCGCCTTTGCCATCGTCGCCGCCGTCTCGGTGGTGGACTTTCCGGCGGTGATCATCGATGGCGCATTCCCAGCCGATGTCCGCCGACGTATGGTGGAACACGTAAACGCCCGGCTGGGGGAATTCGACCGGCAGGGACTATCGCCGGTGACCGCGATCGAAGGCGCGATCGGCAGCGGGGCGCGCGCCATCGGCGGCGCCTGCCTGCCTCTGCTCGCCAATTTCGCCCGCGATCGCGAAGTCCTGTTCAAGGAGACCCTGGGAGCCGGCTGAACGGGTCGGGTTTTGTATTCGATGATCATATCCTGCGGTGAAGCTCTGATCGATTTCCTGCCGCGCACCGGCGCGGACGGCAGCCCGGTGTTCCAGCCGGCCGCCGGCGGGTCGCCGTATAACGTGGCAGTCGCCATGGCCCGGCTCGGCGCCACGACCGGCTTCTTCGGCGGCCTGTCCACCGATTTCTTCGGCGACATGCTGCGTCAGCACTTGAGCGAGAGCGGCGCCGACCTGTCCTTCACGGCCGCCGTCCAGCGGCCGACCACGCTTGCCTTCGTCACCCTGGAGGGCGGCAACGCCCGCTACGCCTTCTTCGACGAAGGCTCGGCCGGGCGCATGCTGACCGAAGCCGACCTGCCGGCCTTTCCCAAGACCGTCGCGGCACTCCATTTCGGCTCCATCAGCCTGGTCGCCGAGCCCTGCGGCTCGACCCTGGAGGCGCTGATGCAGCGCGAGCAGAAGGACCGGGTGATCTCGCTCGATCCCAACATCCGAGCCTCGCTGGTGCGCAACCGCGACGGCTATCTCGCCCGTCTCGACCGGCTGGTGGCCATGGCCGACATCGCCCGGTTGAGTGACGAAGACCTCGCCTGGATCGCGCCCGGCGTCAGCTTCGAGGAAATCGCCCGCCGCTGGCTCGACCACGGTGCCAGGCTGGTGATCCTGACCCGCGGCGCCGCGGGCGCCACCGCGATCACGGCCCACCATGCCGTGTCGGTGCCCGGCATTACCGCCAAGGTGGTCGACACGGTCGGTGCCGGCGACACCTTCACCGCCGGCATCCTCGCCCGGCTGGAAGCGCTCGCTTTGCTGACCAAGCCGGCGATCGCGAAGCTCGACCGCGAGCGCCTGACCGACATACTGAGCTTCGCCATCAAGGCGGCCGCGGTGACCGTGTCGCGCGCCGGGGCCGACCCGCCCTGGCTGAAGGAAATCGCCTGAGACGCGCCACACCGGCCGCCGGAGACGCCATGATTGCGGGCAAGGAGCAGGACTTCCTGCTATCGCTTTTTTCCGTCGCCATTGCCGCCGCCGACCCGGCGAAGGTCGTGCCGGCGCACCTGCCGCCGCGCCCCAGGGGGCGCACCATCGTGCTTGGCGCCGGCAAGGCGAGCGCCGCCATGGCCAGGGCGGTGGAGAAAGCCTGGCCGGGGCCGCTCTCCGGCCTGGTGGTCACCCGCTACGGCCACGCCGTTGCCTGTGAGCGCATCGAGATCGTCGAGGCGGCGCACCCGGTGCCCGACCAGGCCGGACAGGACGCCGCCCGCCGCATCCTCGAGTTCGCCGCCACCGCCGGCCCCGACGACCTGGTGCTCTGCCTCATCTCCGGTGGCGGCTCGGCCCTGCTGGCACTGCCGGCCGACGGCATCACGCTGGCCGACAAGCAGGCGGTCAACCGCGCGCTGCTCACCTCGGGCGCCGACATTGGCGAGATGAACGTGGTGCGCAAGCACCTCTCGGCGATCAAGGGCGGGCGGCTGGCCGCCGCCGCCTGGCCGGCGCCGCTTGTCGCGCTGGCCATCTCCGACGTGCCCGGCGACGACCTCTCGATCATCGCCTCCGGGCCGACCGTCGCCGACCCGTCGACCTTCGCCGATGCCCGCGAAATCCTGGCGCGCTATGCCATCACGCCGCCGGCTTCGGTTGCCGCGCATCTCGCCGAAGCTGCCGACGAGACGCCCAAGCCCGGCGACCAGCGCCTGAGCCATGCCACGACGACCATTATCGCCTCACCGCTGGCCAGTCTCGAAGCCGCGGCAGAAGCAGCCCGGAAGGCCGGCGTGACGCCACTCATCCTCGGCGACGCCCTGGAAGGCGAGGCGCGCGAGGTCGGCCGCGTCATGGCCGGCATCGCGCTCTCGGCACGCCAGCATGGCCAGCCGCTGGCGGCGCCGGCCGTGCTGCTCTCCGGCGGCGAGACGACGGTGACCGTGCGCGCCAGTGGCGGCAAGGGCGGCCGCAACGCCGAGTTTCTCGCCGGCCTCGCCGTGACACTCAACGACGCGCCGGGCATCTTCGCGCTGGCCGGCGACACCGACGGCATCGACGGCAGTGAGGACAATGCCGGCGCTATTGTGACGCCGGACACGCTCGCCCGCGCCCATGGCCTCGGCCTCGATCTTCACGCCAGCCTCGCCGGCAACGACTGCTGGTCCTTCTTCCACGCCCTCGGCGATCTGGTCATGACCGGGCCGACGCTGACCAACGTCAATGACTTTCGCGCCGTGCTGGTGGTCTGATCCTGCTGGCGACGCCTTCCGGTTTGTGGAATCCTTCCGAACCCGATACGAGAATAGTGAGGCTCGCGGGCAGGCGATTCCTCCGTGCACGATCGGCCCCCGAAAAGGCGTGGGCCAACGAACGATAGCGAATGCCACTATGCAAGTACGACGTGTTGTCAGCGCCCTCTTCATGGCGCTGGTTGTCAGCCTCTTCGCCGCCCCGTCGACCGACGCTGCCGCCCGGGCCAGCCGCCCGCTCGGAACACCCATCTATGTGCTGCGCGGCGCCCTGGGCATCTTCTCCAGCGGCATGGACGCTCTTGCCGAAGAGATAACCGCCAAGGGCGTGCCCGCCGTTTCGCAGCCCTTCGAGAACTGGCGCACCCTCACGGCCGGGATCGTCAAGGCCTACCGGACGCAGCCCTATCCGATTGCCTTGGTCGGCCATTCCTGGGGCGCCAACACGATCCTGCTGATGGCCTACGCGCTGGAGAAGCATCAGATCCCGGTTGCGCTGCTGGTCTTCTATGACATCACCGAATTCGGCCCGGATTCCGCCCAACGTGAAATGGGTCATCAACTACCGCTCGACCTCGGCCATCGGCGGCCAAGTCACGGTCGTCGGCGGACGCGGCTTTACCGGCGTCATCGACAACCTCACCCGGCCGGACCTCAACCATGTCCAGATCGACAAGGACGAGAGCCTGCACGAGTGGACGATCTATTCGATCAAGCAGGCGCTCGGCCTGCAGCCGTGAAGCCGCATTTGGCCTAATCCGGTACGCGGCCCATCACCGCGAACTGGGTGACGGCGAAGAAGAAGCGGCCGGCGGCGAAGGCTTCCTCGAGGCGCTCCGTCCACCTGCGCCCCTCCTGTTCGGTGATCACCTTGCCGGCAACGGCGTTCGTCGCCCGTTCGAGAAGGAACTCCAGCCAGGCGCGATCGCCATTGCCCTCGTCGAGGTCGACGATCGGCTCGACGACGACGTCGCGGAAGCCGGCTTCACGGAAGAGTGGCGACAGGCGCCGGCCGCACCAGGCATCGACCTGGCGGCTCTGCGCGTGGTGCAGGATGCGGCGGGTGGGCGCCACCGGCGCCGGATGGACGATCATCGTCTCCCAGTCGAGCTCGACGCACATCACCCGCCCGCCGCGCCGTGTCACCCGTTTCATCTCGGTGATCACGGCGCCGGGCTCGTCCACATGCGTGAGCACCCAGTGCGCGCACGCGGCATCGAAGGCGGCCTGTCCGAAGGGCAGCGCACCGCCATCGGCGATGCGGAAGTCGATCACATGGCCGACCCCGGCGGCGCTGGCTGCGGCACGGGCATGGGCCAGCAGCGCCTCGGACCGATCGACGGCGAAGACCCGGCCGCCCGGCGCCACCCGCGCCGCAAGCTCGACACTGACGATGCCGCTGCCGGCACCGACATCGATGACGATCTCGCCCGGACGCGGATCGAGAAGGTCGAGCGCCCGGCGGCGCGCTTCGATTTCCGACGCCGCGCCGGCCCTCAGCGCCAGCCGCCGCGCGGCTTCGGCGGCCACCTCGGGATCGGACATGTCCGACCAGCGGTCAGCAGTGGGTTTGTTTGTCGGATTGTCGTTCATGTGCCTCGCCCTGCCGGCCACTCTGCCGCAAAGCGGCGCGCGGCGCGAGTTGCCGGAGCTGCGGCAGAGGGCACCTTTGCCTTGCGCGCACGAAAGCGGTAAGTCAGACGAATTCCGCCACAATTGCAAAAGGAAGGAAGCTGGCGATGATCATCGTCACCGGAGGCAGCGGCAAGCTTGGGCGCGTCGTCGTGAGATACCTGCGGGACCACGGCCACGACGTGACCTCGATCGACACGGCGCCGCCGCCAGACCGGCATAACCCGCCACTGCCCACCGATGTCCGCTACGCCCGCGCCGACATCACCAATTTCGGCGATGCGGTGGCGGCGCTGTCGGCGATCGACGAGCGCGTCGAGAAAGTGACCGGCGTCGTCCACCTGGCCGCCATTCCGGCGCCGGGGCTGGCGACCAACCACGTCACCTTCGCCACCAACATGCTGTCCACCTACAACATCTTCGAAGCGGCGCGGCAGCTCGGTATCCGCAACGTCGTATGGGCGTCGAGCGAGACGGTCTACGGCATCCCTTATGCGAACGGCCCGCAATACGCGCCGGTCGACGAGGCGGTCGAGCGGCCGGAGAGCGCCTATTCGCTCTCCAAGCTCTTGAGCGAGAAGATGGCCGAGCAGTACTGCCGCTGGGATCCCGAGCTGAAGATCGTCGGCCTGCGCTTCTCCAACGTGATGGAACCGGAGGACTATGCGCGCTTTCCCGATTTCGATGCCGATCCGCGTGGCCGCCACTGGAACCTGTGGACCTATATCGACGCCCGCGATGGCGCCCAGGCCGTCGACCTGGCGCTCAAGTCCAAGCTGAAGGGCGCCCATGTCTTCGGCATCGCCAATGCCGATTCGGTCATGAGCCGCTCGAACGACGAACTGCTCGACGAGGTCTTCCCCGGCACGAAGCGCAAGCGGGAAATCACGGCGAACGAATCGCTGATCTCGATCGACAAGGCGCGTGAGGTCCTCGGCTACGAGCCGAAATATCCCTGGCGCGAGCAGGTCGAGAAGGCCAAGGCGTTGAAGGCCGCCAAGGACAAGTAGGACCGGGCGCTAACGATGGTCGCGGAGCGCGACCCCCTCCTATCCTCCCCCTTTCAGGGGGAGGAAGAGCCTGATTCGATGGCATTAGGCCACCGCGGCGTCCCGTCTTGCGGGGACGTCGCGAGAAGCAGGGCGGCGCGGCAATCTCCCTCCTCCCCCTGAAAAGGGGGAGGCCCGGGAGGGGGTCATTCTTCAGGTGTTTATCCCGGCACGATGCCGCCGTGGGCCTCAGACCATTCCGCCGGGCCGTGCAGGAATTTCTCGACCTCGTCCAGCGTCGCGGCATCGAAGGTCTTTTCGGCGCGCGCGATCTTGAGCACGTCCCACCAGGTGGCGAGCGCGTGCAGCGTGATGCCGGCCTCGCCGAGCTGCGCGCGGGTGTTAGGGAAGATGTCGTAGAAAAAGACGACGAAGGCGTGATCCACTTTCATACCGGCCCGGCGCATGCCGTCGACGAACTTGAGCTTGCTGCCGCCGTCGGTGGCGAGATCCTCGACCAGCAGCGTGCGCGCGCCCTCGCGGAAGTCGCCTTCGATGAGCGCGTTGCGCCCGAAGCCCTTGGGCTTCTTGCGCACATATTGCATGGGCAGCGACAGACGGTCAGCGATCCAGGCGGCAAAGGGAATGCCCGCCGTCTCGCCGCCGGCCACCGCATCGATCGCGGCGAAGCCGATTTCTCTGAGGATCGTCGCCACGGCGAAGTCCATCAGCGTGCCGCGCACATGCGGGAAGGAGATGAGCTTGCGGCAATCGGTATAGACCGGGCTCTTGAGGCCGGAGGTGAACGTGTAGGGCTCGTCGGCGCGGAAATGCACCGCCTTCACCTCGATGAGCATGCGCGCGGTCAGCTCCGCGATCGTCGCCTTGTCCGTGAAGCTGGTCATGTCGTCTCCCGCAAGCCGTCCACCACCGCCCAGCCGATGGGCGTGTCGGGCTGGAATACCCGTATCTCCGATTCCGATGCGTCGACCGCGACGAAGCCGGGATCGGCCGGCTTTGCGCGCGCCAGCGTGACGCGGTCGCCGTTCGCCGGCAGGTGATAGAAAGCGGCGCCGTTGAGCGAAGCAAAGGCTTCGAGCCGGTCGAGCGCGCCCTCCTCGTCGAAGACCTGGGTCACCGCCGGGAGCGCCACCGGCGCCGAGAAGATGCCGGCCGCACCGCAGGCGCACTCCTTGGCCGAGACCGGATGAGGTGCCGAATCCGTGCCGAGGAAGAAGCGGCGGTCGCCGGAGATCGCCGCTTTCACCAGTGCGCGCCGGTGCTCGGCGCGCTTGGCGATCGGCAGGCAGTAGAAATGCGGCCGGATGCCGCCGCGGAGGATCGCGTTGCGGTCGATCATCAGGTGGTGCGGCGTGATGGTGGCGGCGAGATGGGAGTCGGCAGAAAGCACAGTGTCGACTGCCTCTTTGGTCGTCGCGTGCTCCAGAACGATGCGGAGTTCCGGGAAGCGCCTGCGGAGCGGGATCAGCACCCGCTCGATGAATGCGGCCTCGCGATCGAAGATGTCGACGTCCGGGTCGGTGACCTCGCCATGGACGAGCAGCGGCACGTCGGCCACCTGCATCGCCTCCAGCACGCCGCCTACCTTGGCGATATCGGTGACGCCGCTGTCGGAATTGGTGGTGGCGCCGGCGGGATAGAGCTTGACCGCAGCGAGATCGCCGGACGCTGCCCCTTCGGCGATGACGCCCGCATCGGTGTCATCGGTGAGATAGAGGGTCATCAGCGGCCGGAAGGGGTGGCCGGCCGGCAGCGCCGCCACGATACGGGCGCGATAGGCGCTGAGATCCGCGAGGCTGCGCACCGGCGGCACCAGATTGGGCATGATGATGGCGCGGCCGAAGACGGCGGCGCTGGCCGGCAGCGTCGCCTTCAGCAGCGCGCCGTCGCGGACATGCAGGTGCCAGTCGTCCGGGCGGGTGATCGCGATTCGGTCCATCGACGGTGAGATACACACCAGCCGGCCGCTCGCCGCAACCGCAATTGAATGACCGGGGTGCAACGTGCAACATGCGCGAAACGAGGGAATCGGCCATGGACGCAGCCGAATCGACCGCCGGAAACCGGGCGCCGGGTTCTGAGGCCGGCTTCCATTTCGCCGATGCGGTGATTTCCCGCAGCCGCTCGCTCGGCCACTGCTTCTGCCTCGGCCTCGACCCGCATCTGGCCATGATCCCGGCCGCCTTCCGCCGCGGCAGCATGGACCCGCGCGACCCCGAGACGGCGGCTGCCATCGAGGACTTCCTCACCGCCGTCATCGACATCGCTGCACCTGAGGTGGCGGCGGTGAAGCCGCAAAGCGCCATGTATGAGCGCCTCGGCGCGGCCGGCATCGGCGTGCTCGAGCGGATCGTCGCCTATGCCCACGAGCGCAGCGTCATCGTGCTCCTCGACGCCAAGCGCGGCGATATCGGCTCGACCGCGGAGGCCTATGCCGAAGCCTATCTCGCGCCTGACAGCCCCAACCCGGTCGAGTGCCTGACGGTGAACCCTTATATGGGCGTCGACACGCTGGAGCCGTATCTCAAATTCTGTCGCAGCGACGGCCGCGGCATCCTGGTGCTGACCAAGACCAGCAATCCCGGCTCGGGCGATTTCCAGAACCTGAAAGTCGGCAACAGCACGCTCTATGGCAGCGTGGCACTGGCTCTGGCGCCCATCGCCGAGACGCTCGCCGGGCCGGAAACCGGCTGGTCGTCGCTGGGCGTCGTGGTCGGTGCCACCTATCCGCAGGAGGCGGCGGACATCCGCACGCTTCTGCCGAGATCGCTGTTCCTCATCCCGGGCTTCGGCTTTCAGGGCGGCGACCCGGGTAAGTTCACCGTGGCGCTCGAGCCCGGTCCGGCCGGCCGCGAAGGCGGGCTGATCAGCTCGTCGCGCGCCACGCTGTTTCCGCCCGAGGCCGCCGATGGCACCTTCGATGCCTGGAAGTCGGCCTTCACCGACACGCTCGCGCGCCATATCGCCACCGTGGCCGAGAGCCTCAAGCTCTGAGACGCCAGGTGAGCGCGCTCGCCATCCGCCCGATGCGCCGCGCCGACCTCGACCGCGCGCTCGACTGGGCGGCAGCGGAAGGCTGGAACCCCGGCCTCGACGACGCCGAGCCGTTCCTGGCCGCCGAGCCGCACGGCTTTCTCATGGGCTTCATCGGCAAGCAGCCGGTCGCCAGCATTGCGGTGGTCGCCTATGGCGCGGCGTACGGCTTCCTCGGCTTGTACATCTGCCGGCCGGAGTTTCGCGGCAAGGGCTACGGCCGCGCTTTGTGGCAGGCGGGCATGGCACGCCTGGGCAGCCGCACGATCGGCCTCGATGGCGGGATCGAGCAGCGGCCGACCTACGCCAAGTCCGGTTTTGCGCTGGCGCGCCGCAACATCCGCTTCGGCGGCACCGCCACCACCCACGAGATCGCCGACATGCGCGTCGTCGAACTCGTTCCGAGCCGGCCGACCGGCCTTGCCGGCTCGATCGTCGCCTATGACCGTGCCCTGCAGCCGGCACCGCGCGAGAGCTTCCTGCGCGCCTGGCTGACGCCTCCGGGCCGGCGCACGCTGGCCTTCGTCGAAGCGAATTCGATCTGCGGCTATGGCTCAGTCCGCCAATGCCGCGAGGGCCACAGGATCGGGCCGCTCTTCGCCGATACGCCGGAGATCGCGGAGCGGCTGTTCTCGGCGCTTGTCGGACGGCACTACGGCGCCCCCGTCTTTCTCGACGTGCCCGAGCCCAATGGCGAGGCGGTGGCGCTGGCGAAACGCCACGGGCTTGAGCCGGTCTTCGAGACGGCGCGCATGTATCGCGGCCCCGCCCCGGCGCTGCCGCTGGAACGCACCTTCGGGATTACGACGTTCGAACTGGGGTGAATCTGTCCTTCTCAGCGCCCGGTCATCCTTCGAGTGCGCCGGCTTCGCCGGGCACGTCAGGATGAGGGCGTGCCGAATGCCAAGTGATGGAGGACAATGCCACTGGCGGTGGCGACGTTGAGCGAATCCATGCCTCCCGCCATGGCGATGCGCACGCTCACGGCGCGGTCGATCACCGCCTGCCTGAGACCCGGCCCTTCGGCGCCGAAGACTGCGGCAACGCGGGGCCCGCGCCGCACGTCGCCAAGCGCATCCTTGCCGGCAGGCGTAAGCGCCAGCGTCTGGAAACCGCGGGCCGAAAGCAGGTCGAGAGCCGCTTCGGCTTTCGCCACCCGGGCAAAGGACAACGTCAGCGCCGCGCCGACTGAGACACGAATTGCCTTGCGGTAGAACGGATCGCAGCAATCGGCATCGACGAGCACGGCATCGACGCCGAAGGCGGCGGCGTTGCGGCAGATGCCGCCCATATTGTCGTGATTGGCGATGGCCGACAGCACCACCACCAGCGCGCGGGGAGAGAGGCTGCCGATGAGCGCCTCCGCCGAGGGCATCGGCACCCGCTCGCCGATCGCCAGCACGCCGCGATGGATATTGAAGCCGGCGATCGTATCGATGACCGGCTGCGCCGCCGCATAGACCGGCGTGCCCTCCGGCACTTTGGCCAGCAGCTCACCGAGCCGTCCAACGCGCTTCTCGGCGATGAGCAACGACAGGGGCCGATGCTGCGCTCGCCCACTCAGCAGCACATTGAGCACCACCGCGCCCTCGGCGACAAACAGGCCCTTCCTGCCCACGAGGTCGCGCTCGCGCACGTCGCGATAGGCCGCCACGCGCGGATCGTCCGGGTCGTCAATGGCGATGATCTCGGCCACAAGCCCATGCCCTACATGCGCCGCCGCTTCCGGCAGGCGGTCATCAGATCAGCAGGGACGGGAGGCTAGCGTGCGAAGCGCGGCAGGCGACGCTTCCAGCGGTCGGCGCGCGGCAGACCGTCCTCGTCCTTGGCACGGCGGCGGACACGCATGGCGGGCACGGGCGCGGCGGCAACCTCACGACGTGCGACCGGCTCGCTCACCGTGACCGGAAGCGGCTTCGGCTTGGGGATGCGCGGCGCCTTCGATTTGGCGATGCGCGGCCGCCGCTGCCGCGGCGCCTCGTCCTCCTCCACGACCGCCGGCTTTGCCGTCAGGTCGGGCAGGATACGATTCACTGGGCGCTCAGCTTCCGCCGTGCCGAAGACACGGGCGATATCGGCTGCGATATTGCCATGACCGTTGGCGCCGTTGTGGCCGCCATTGTTGCCGTTGTGCCCATTCTCCGCCGGGCGCTCGAACAGCCGCGCGGCCGGCGCTGGTGGAACGCGGGCCGCCGCTTCTTCGAGGAACCCGAAGAGCGGCTGGTGTTCACTGGCGGATTTGCGGCTTTTCTTGACTTCGACTGTAAAAGGCTTCGCCTGCTGGCGCATTACGGACTCTCGATGACGAATAGTGGAAATAGACGGCCGAATCGGTGCCCCTGTGGCCGACGCCCTGATTTAGGCACTGAATCGGGCAATGTCGAGGTGCCGGCGCATTAGCGCGCATCCGCACAATGTCGCAACCCCCGGCCTAAAGGTCCTCGAACAGGATATCCTGGGCACCTTCCCATAGACACAGTTTACCGAGGGCCGAAAGGTTCTCCCGACCTTTGGTGATGGTGAGGAAATGGTTACCGGCGAGCTGGCCGACCTTGCTGGCGAAGTGTACCCCGCCATAGGCGAGCAGGATCTCCGTTTCGCTGACGCCGCCGGGATAGAGGATGATTTCTCCCGGCGCCGGATAGCTGGTGTTGTTCTCGAAGCCGAGGCCGAGATCGAGGTCGCCGAGCGGAATCCAGCAGCCCTCGCCGCTCCAGCGCACATGGATGATGCGCTCGTGATAGGGCAGCAGGCTCTTGAACCTGGCGCAGGTCTTCGGCGCCGCCTCCTCCTCGAAGCGCGCCTCGAAGCTGAACGGGCCGGCGGTAATGCGGATGCTCGACACTTTTTGGGATCCCTCCCCGGGGTGGCGTTCACGCCGTCAGCCTGTAGCACATCCGCCGCCGGGGGGAAGATGCGGAACGCGGCCGAAGGGAGACGGCCGCGCCCATCCGCACTATCGTCGCCCCGAAACGGGAAGCTCTCGGGCGATGTCGGGCCGCCGGCCCGTCAAGCGGCGTTCTTTGCCTGTTTCTGGGCAATGAAGCAGTCGTAGGCCCTCAGCGCCTCGCCGCCATAGACCATCGACGGTCCGCCGCCCATCTGCACGCAGACGCCGAGAACCTCGACGACTTCCTCGCGAGTCGCACCGAGATCCGCCACTTTCCTGGCATGATAGGCAACGCAGCCGTCACAACGGGCGGCCACGCCGAGCGCCAGCGCGATCAGCTCCTTGTATTTGCGGCTGAGCACGTTGTCGGCATAGGCGCCTTTGCCGAGTGCGGCGAAACCGGCCATCGCCTCAGGGATGCCCTTGGTCAGATCCGTCGAGGACTGCACGACGTCGTCTGCGGCCTGTACGCAATCCATACTCATGGGTCTTCTGCTCCGTTCGCTCGAAAAACCTCCCGAACGGGCATAGACCGCGAAGCGCCGGACGCCTTGACTCCGATCAACCCTGACCGGTTTCGTCCGGCCGCGGCGCGACGGAGGCGCCGTCCGTCACCTGGTCGCTGGGATGGAGGACGACCGTGTCGCCCGCGGTCAGCCCTTGCAGCACCTCGCCATAGTGACTGTTGCGGTGGTCGAGGAGGATGCGGGTCAGCTTGGCCTTGCCGTCGACGACGCGGAAGACGTTCCAGTCGGCGCCGCGCCGGAAGAGCGCCCCGACCGGCACCTTCACCACGTCGCCGCCCTTCCAGGTGCGGATATGCGCCATCACCCGGTATTCGTGGCCCAGCCCCTGCCATTTCTCGTAGGGGTCGCTGATCTCCAGGGTGGCATCGACGCGCTGCTCCTCGACGCCGAGCGCCGAGACCTTGGTATAGGCCGCCGGATCGATGCGGCGCACATAGGCACTGAGCGTGCCCTCGCCGCCCCAATCGGTCAGCGTTGCCGGCGCTCCCGGCTTGATCTCGACCGCATCGGACGACAGCAGGTGGATCACCACCTCCATGTCCTTCGGATCGCCGATCTCGATCAGCGGCGTGCCCGCGGCAACCACCTGCGCGCTCTCGACCAGCACCTTGAGCACGGTGCCGTCGATCGGCGACATCACCGGCACGCAGCAGTCCGCGCGCTCGCTGTCGACGGTGGATGTGCCCGGCTGGATCAGGTGTGCCTCGGCACTGGCCAGCTCGCTCTGGCGCAGCGCCAGATTGGCCTTGGCCTGCTCGACGGCGGCACGCGCCGTGTCGACATCGGTCACCGCCTTCTCCAGCGCTCGCGCCGAGATGGCCCCCTTGTCGGCAAGCTGCCTGGCGCGGTCGACGTCGGAGATTGCAAGCCGCTCGCTGGCTTCGGCGCTGCTCACCTGCGCCTGCGCCAGCCCGACCGCCGCCCGCGCCGCATCCGCCGCCGCCTGCAGCTCGCGCATGGTGCGTGCATCGAGAAGCGACGGTTCCGTCGGCTGGATCGAGGCGACGGCCGTCCCGTGCGGGCTCACCGTGTCGCCGACATGAACGGGGACGCGGTTGAGCTTGCCGGCAATCGGCGCCGAGACGCGGAAGATGTCGCGGATCTGCGCCACGCCCTCCTCGTCCACCGTCACTTCGAGGGGCCCGCGGCCGATGACCGCGATATCGACGCCGACCGGCGCGGGTATGAGCGCATAGACGATCGCCCCGACAACGGCGACGACGGCGAAGATCGCCAAGATGCGCTTGGTCCATGTGGCAAGCATTTCTCATCTACTCCCGCGTCTTGAGCACCCGGATGAGGTCGAACCGGTCGATGCGGCGGCGCACGATTGCGGCCGACAGCAGCGCGGCGGCAGCGACCACCAGCGTGCCGACGGCATAGGTCCTCAGTTCGATGACGAACGGCACCCGAAAGATATCGGTGGCCAGGCTGTGGGTGATCAGCCAGCCGAAGCCGGTTCCCACCAGCCAGCCGATCGGCTGGGCCAGCGCCACGACGACTCCGACCTCGATGAACAGGATGTTGGACACCTCGGACCGCCGGAAGCCGAGCACGCGCAGCGAGGCAAGCTCGCGCGCGCGCTCGGAGAGCTGGATGCGGGCGGAGTTGTAGACGACGCCGAAGGCGATGATCACGGCCAGCGCGAAATAGACGAACAGCGACATGTTCATGCTTTGCTGCATGGTCTCCTGCATGCGCTGGCGCGATATGGTCTGCAGCGCCACGGAGCTGATCTGCGGCGTCTTCTTCACCGCCGCGTAGAGGTCGTCGAGGTGCGCGAAATCCAGCGCGACGTTGACGCCGGAGACGCGCGGACCGGTGCCCGCCAGCCGCGCCAGCGCGTTGATGTCCATGTACACCACCAGCCCGACATAGCTCTGGATGATCTCAGTCACCGGCGCCTCGACGGTGCGGCGGTCGCCGTCGAGCAGCGCGACGCGCACCATGTCGCCGACATTGACGTGCAGGATCTGGGCAACGCGGTCGCCGAGCGCCAGGCCGGTGGACGGCAGCACCACCGGCTTCAGATTGAGATCGAGCACGCGGCTGAGATCGGTGCCCGGCGGCTTGCCGGTGATCGCCAGCTGGCGGGAATAATGGCCGTTGGAGATGCGCGCCGGATGATCGAGATAGGGCTCCGCCGTCATCACGCCGGGCAGGTTCTCCACCGCCGCCACCACCGAGGGCGGCCGCGGCGTATTGAAGGCCAGCGTCGCATCCTGCCGGTCGGTGCGATAGTAGACTGCGTCGAGCATGGCGTTGACCGAATCGAGCGTGCCCAGCGCCACCTCGACCAGCGCCACCGAGAAGGCGATGCCGACGGCCGTCAACGTCGAGCGCACCGGGTGGCGGATGACATGGCGGAGCGCCATGGTGGTGAGCTGCGAAAAGAGCCGGTGGCCGCCGAGCAGACTACCGAGCGCCCGGCGGTAGACCTGCGGCGCCGGCGGGCGCATGGCGACGGCGGCCGGCAGCGCGAAGGCGGTCGACACCGCGCGCAGAGCGCCCAGAATCGCCGCGGCGAAGCTGATGCCGACGGCGATCAGGTAGATGCCCGGCGTCTCGCGGAAGAGCAGGAAGGGAAAGCTGTAGAACTCGGCATAAAGGCGCGTCAGCGCCCGGCCCAGCCAGTTACCGCCGACAATCCCGATGAGCGTACCGATGGTGGCGATCGCCAGAACCAGCTTGAGATAGTGCCAGACCACCGCGAAGCGACCGTAACCCAGCGCCTTCAGCAGGCCGATCTGCTCGCGCTCGAGCGCGATCAGCCGCGACAGGATCATGTTGATCAGGAAGGCCGAGACGGCAAGGAAGATCGGCGGGATGATCTCGGCCATGCCCTTGAGCTGGACCAGTTCGCTGTCGAGGAAGGCGTTGGAGAGCTGGTCCTTGCGGCCGTAGGCGCCGGTGCCGCCATAGGGTTCCAGCAGGTTGTCGAGCTTTTCGATGACGGCGCTCTCGCTGGCGCCGGGCAGCAGGCGCAGGCTGACCGAATTGAAGGCGCCGTCGAGATTGAACAGCGGCGCCAGCACCTTCTCCTGCATCCACAGCACGCCGAAGCGGCGGTTGTCCGGCATCATGTCGCCGGGGCCCAGCGCGTAGATGTATTCCGGCGACAGGACGATGCCGACGACGGTCAGCTTGATCTTCGACCCGTTGGCGACCGCATCGAAGGTCGAGCCAACGGTGAAGTGATGCGCCTGGGCGAAGTTCCAGTTGATCGCTACTTCGTTGCCGCGGGTGCCGCCGGGCAGACGCCCCTGGCGCAGGAATACCGCATTGACCGCAAAATCACCGCTCTCCGGCACGGACAGCACCAGGCCCGTGGCCGGCTCGCGCAAACCGACAATATCGAGGATGACCGGGCTGGCGATGCGCGTCTGCACAGCCGCCACGCCGTCGATCGTCGCGATCTGCCGGGCCAGCGAATTGGGCGCACGGGTTGCCGAAGCGAAGACGTCGCCGAAACGGTAGCGCTCGTAGTAGGCAGCGCGCGTCTCGTCGAGCGACTGATAGGTGCCGATGGCCAGAATCAGCGTGGCGACGCCGCAGGCCATGACCAGCGCGATGGCCAGCGACTGCGCCCACAGGCGGCGAAGGTCGCGGATCAGCTTGCGGTCGAGCACACGCATCCGGCTCACCACGTGATCTGGCTGGCGTCGAGCCGGCGTTCGTTGGTCTCGATGCCGGCGATCTGGCCGTCGGTGAAGCGGAAAACGCGGTCGCCGATGCCGCCGATGGAGGCGTTGTGGGTGATGATGGCGGTGGTGGTGCCGAGTTCGCGGTTGGTCGATGCCAACGCCTCCAGCACCAGGATGCCAGTCTTCGAATCGAGCGCCCCGGTGGGCTCGTCGCAGAGCATGATCTCAGGCCGCTTGGCGACGGCGCGGGCGATGGCGACGCGCTGCTGCTCACCGCCGGAAAGCTGCGCCGGGAAATGGTCCAGGCGGCTGCCGAGGCCGACCAGCTCCAACGCCTCCTCCGGCTTCATCGGGTGCGGCGCGATCTCGCTCACCAGCGCCACGTTCTCGCGCGCCGTCAGGCTCGGGATGAGATTATAGAACTGGAAGATGAAGCCGACGTAGTTGCGCCGGTATTGCGTGAGCTCGCGGTCGGAAAAGCGCGTCAGCTCGCGCCCGCGGAAGCGTACCGAGCCCGCCGTTGCCGTATCGAGGCCGCCGAGGATGTTGAGCAGCGTCGACTTACCGCTGCCCGAGGGGCCGAGCATGACCGCCAGTTCGCCGGCGTTGAGATCGAGGTCGATGCCGCGCAGCGCCTGCACCGCGACTTCGCCCGTATGATACACCTTTGTCAGGCCGGCCACTTCGAAGACCGGTTCCCCTGCCCTCTCGGTGGCCGCCTGCATGGTCATGGCCGAATCGTCTCCCGCGTTTCGCGGGCCTCAAATCGCTTAGGTCAACCGTTCAGTCGCTTTTCGATCTGGTCGACCGGCATGCCGGCATAATCCTTATCGACCTGGCCGTGCACAAGCTTGGCGACTGCGGCGGAAAGTTGCGGGCGGATCATACCCAGCGCCCGCGGCGACGCCACCAGCACGATGCCGCGGACCTCGCTTGCCTGAACCGCCTTGTCAAGCCGCTGGGCAAGCGCCGTCAGGAATTCCTGCTCGGCCTGGTCGTGCCAATCGGTCTGGCCGACGGCACTGCGGGCGCCGCCGACCGACGCATGCGCGCGCCCCGGCCGATCGCTGCCCTGTTCGCGCGTCGGCGGGTTCTCGGCCGTCCGCTCCTCACGGATGAGGAGATTGGGCCGCGCCGCATCACCCTTGTTCTCGAGGATCAACCACTTGCGGCCGTCGCACACGACGACCCAGTCATCTGGAGCGATGGAGACTTTGGGCATCGTAACCTCGGCTCATGGCAACGGCACCCTGCCACACGGCCGGTGCCGAACCGCCCAGCCGGTGCGCGCCCGCAACTGCGGGCGCGACGGCCTCGTTCCGAGATGGCCGCTGTGGGCGGCCTTTGCAAGGAGATATCGGTCGCGGAACGCGCCTTTAGGCGTTGAGCCGGCGGAGCGCCGCCGGATCGCGGAGCAGGATGCGCCGGGAGGTCGGCAGTTCAATCGCCGCCTCGCTCTCGAGCAGCGTCAGCGTGCGCGATACGGTCTCGATGGTGAGGCCGAGATAATCGGCGATGTCCTGGCGCGACATGGGCAGCTCGACGCTCTGCAGGCCGGTGCTGCGCTCGGCCATTTCCAGCAGGAAGCTGGCGACGCGCTCATGGGCGTTCTTGCGTCCCAAGAGCAGCATGTGGTCCTGCGCCCTGAGCAGGTCGCCGGTGGCCTGCGCCCACAGGCCGCTGGCGATGTCGCCATCGCGGCTGGCGAGCGACATCAGGGTCGTGCGCTTGATGACCAGGACGGTCGAATCGGCGATGGCATCGGCGGTGAAGCGGTGCTCCGAGCCGGCCTCAAGGCCGAAAATGTCGCCGGCCAGGTGGAACGCGCTGATCTGGCGGCGGCCGTCGTTGAGCAGCTTGTAGGTTCTCACCGCTCCCTTGACCACTTTGTAGAAGTAGTCGGCCGGCTCGCTTTCGCCGAAAACCTCGGAATTGTGCTCGAATCGCATGGTAGCGCCCATGACCGCGAAGGCGTCGGCAAGCGCGGTAACTTCCGGCACCCCGCCGGGGATCGGCAAGACCGGCTTGGTGGTGGCAATGTCGCCCGACTTGTGCATCAGCATGGACCCACTCCGCAGTTCGATTTGTCGCAGGGATTTGCTAACAGCAGGCAGGAGTCCGCAAAATTCGGGTAATCTCCCTACGGGGTAGTACGTAGGCAATCTGTAATCGTTCAGAACGGGCCGAACCTATGGGAACAAGCGCCGAAAACCGGGAGAATCCCGGGTCAGACGGTGTCGTCACAGTGCTGCGCCCAGGTCCGGCCCGCGACTACACCGTCGCCGCCGCCGCAGTGGCGCTGACGGCGATCGTCCGGCTGCTGCTGTATGCGCCGCTGCACGGCAACCTGCAGTTGGTCCTGTTCGTTCCGGCGGTCGTGGTGGCCGGCGGCCTCGGCGGCTTCGGCCCGGGGATTTCCGCCACCCTCGTCAGCCTTGCCCTGGCGATCGCCGCATCCGGCGGGACATCCCTCACCGCCTCGGCGACCGTCGACATCGTCGCCTTCGGCCTCGTCGGCATCACCATGTCCTGGTTCGGCATGCGCCTGAAGCGCGACCGCCTGCAATCGGCCAACCGCCAGCGCGAACTGGAGGCGCGCGAGGCACATGTGCAGTCGATCCTCGACACCGTTCCCGACGCCATGATCGTCATCGATGAGAATGGCATCATGCAGTCGTTCTCTAACGCCGCCGAGCACCTGTTCGGCTATCGCGCCGCCGAAGCGATCGGCAACAACGTCAGCATGCTGATGCCCTCGCCCTATCGCGAGGCACATGACGGCTACCTTGGCCACTACCGGCAGACCGGCGAGCGCCACATCATCGGCATCGGCCGCGTCGTCGTCGGCGAGCGCAAGGACGGCTCGACCTTTCCGATAGAACTCGCCGTCGGCGAGATGTCCTCCAGCGACGGACGCTATTTCACCGGCTTCGTGCGCGACCTCTCCCAGCGCCAGGAAACCGAGGCGCGCCTGCAGGAGCTGCAGTCGGAGCTGATCCACATCTCGCGCCTGACCGCCATGGGCGAGATGGCCTCGACGCTGGCCCACGAACTCAACCAGCCGCTGTCGGCCATTGCCAACTACATCAAGGGCTCACGCCGGCTGATCGACAAGCAGGCCGGCGAGCAGTGGGGCCGCCTGCGCGACGCACTCGACAAGGCCGGAGAACAGGCGCTCAGGGCCGGCGACATCATCCGCCGCCTGCGCGACTTCGTCAGCCGCGGCGAGAGCGAGCGGCGGGTGGAGAGCATCGCCAGGCTGATCGAGGAGGCGAGTGCCCTGGCCCTGGTCGGCGCCAAGGAGCACGGCGTGCGCGTCCGCTTCCAGTTCGACCGCAGCCACGACCTGGTGCTTGCCGACAAGGTGCAGGTTCAACAGGTGTTGCTCAACCTCGTGCGCAACGCTATCGAAGCGATGATCGATGTCGATGACCGGGAGTTGGTTCTGTCGACCGCACCGGCGGGGGATGATATGGTCGAAGTCAGCGTTGCCGACACCGGTCCCGGGCTGGCCGAGGAGGTCGCCAAACAGCTTTTCCAGCCGTTTGTAACCACCAAGCGCCACGGCATGGGTGTCGGCCTGTCCATTTCGCGCACCATCATCCAGTCTCACGGCGGCGAGATATGGGCGGAGCGCAACCCTTCGGGCGGTACAACGTTCCACTTTACGCTGACGAGCGGCAAGCTCGCGGAGATCGCCGATGGCGAATGAGAACGTCGTACATATCATCGACGACGATGACGACGCCCGCGATTCCCTGGCGTTCCTGCTCTCGACCGCGGACGTCGAGGTTCACGCCTACGATTCGGCGGTCGCGTTCCTCAAGGCGCTGCCGCAGATAACCGCCGGCTGCGTCATCACCGACGTGCGCATGCCCGAGATGGACGGAATGGAGCTGCTGCGCCGCCTGCACGAAAGCGGCGCCGCGCTGCCTGTGATCATGATGACCGGACACGGCGACGTGCCGCTGGCGGTCGAAGCAATGAAGCTCGGCGCCATCGACTTCCTCGAGAAGCCGTTCGACGACGAAACCCTTCTGACATCGGTGCGCATGGCGCTGAGTTCGGACCCGCTTCGACAGCGAGCAGGAGCTGCGCAAGGCCGAGGTCAGGGAGCGGCTGGCCTCGCTGTCGCCGCGCGAGCAACAGGTGCTCAATGGCCTGATCGCCGGCCATCCCAACAAGACGATCGCCTTCGACCTCGGCATCAGCGCCCGCACCGTCGAGGTGTACCGGGCCAATGTGATGACCAAGATGCAGGCCCACAGCCTGTCGGAACTGGTGCGCATGGCGCTGCTCGCGGACGTCTGAGGACGCCCAGCCGGCCGTTGACTTGGGTCAAGGCAAAACGGCCGATTCTGTGGCTTCCTCTGCGAATGACCACAGATGAGCGTACCGATCCCCTGGCGCCGCCGCTGCGCACCGCAGAGCGTTCGGTCTTCGTGATCGACGACGATCCGGCGATCCTGGCCTCGCTCAAGTTCTCCCTCGAGATCGAAGGTTACTCGGTCCGCACCTACTCCTCGCCCAAGGCGCTGATTGCCGATGCGATGCGCAAGACCTGGGGCTGCCTGGTCATCGACTACAATCTGGCCGACGGCAACGGGCTGCAGTTGCTCGACGAACTACGCCGCTACGGCGTCGCCTTGCCGGCAATCCTGATCACCACCAATCCCAGCCCGCACCTGCGCGTGCGCGCCGCGGCCGCCTCCGTGTCGATTGTCGAGAAGCCGCTGATCGGCAATACGCTCGTCGACGCGATCCGCAGCACTTTTGCGAGCTGATCGGGCGGCGACCAGAGCCTTTCTCCACCGGACAGGCGATTACGAGGCAGCGGGTCTATCGGCCCGCGAAGGGTTCGATCAGCGCCAGGACGCGCCTGGCGACCTCGTCGACACCGCCATCGGCGGCAACGACGGTCCATGTGATCGGACCGCTGAATTGGTCGATCTGATGGCGGATCGTATCCGCATTGGCGTCCGAGGGATCGGCGCCGCGCCTCTCCACCCGCTCGATCAGCTTGTCCGGCGGCAGTTCCAGCCAGATGCCAGTGAAGGGCACGTCGACGGCTGCCGCCATCTCCTCGATCCGGGTGCGCTCCGCCGGCCGCCGGAAGGTCGCATCGAGCACGACGCCACGGCCGAGCGCCAGCAGGTATTCCGCCTCACGCCCCAGCGTTTCGTAAACCGCCCGCGACACCTCGCGGCGATAGGACGGCGCCGGCAGCCGCACCGTCGGCGCCACGCCGCTCATGCGCTTGCGGATACGGTCGCTGGACAACACCCGGGCCCCCGGCGGCGCGCCGACGGCCTGAGCGATCGCCGCCGAAACCGTCGATTTTCCCGAGCCGCTGAAGCCACCGATCGCCACCAGGCGCGGCGGCACCGGCTTGAGCAGGGCCTGCGCCAGATGGAAGTAAGACACCGCATCCCGGCGCAGCGTTGCGGCATTGGCCGCCTCGCGCGGCTCTTCCGCCCGCGTTGCGCTGACATGGGCGCGCACGGCGGCACGGATCGCCATCAACAGCGGCACCAGCACCAGGCCGTCGCTCTCGTCGAGGTCATCGAGATAGCGGTTGAGGACGAGGTTGGCGCCCGGCTTCAGATCGCGGTGCCACAGATCCATGAGCAGGAAGGCGAGATCGTAGAGCACGTCGACCGTCGCCAAGGCGTCGTCGAATTCCAGGCAGTCGAACGGCGCCGGATGGCCGGCGAACATGCAGATGTTCCTGAGGTGCAGGTCGCCGTGGCAGTGGCGCACCTTGCCCAGACGCTGGCGCCGGTCGAGCAGCGGCGCCGCCTGCTCCAGCGCCTCGCGAAAGGCGCGGTTGAAGCGCTCGACGCCATCGGGAGAAATCAGCGTCGTGTCGGCCAGAGCCCCTTCGTTGATGGCAAGCACGCCAGCGATATTGGTCGCCCCACCGCCGGCGAGTTCGACCGGCGCCGTCTCGTGCAGGCGGGCGACAGCGACCGCAAGCTCGGAGAGCAGCGCCGGCGTCAGGACACCGCGGACGGCCATGCGGTCGAACAGGCCCTCCTGGTCGAAGCGCACCATTTCGACCACCGCGTCGACCAGCGGCCCGTCGCCGTCGAAGGCCAGGCTGCCATCGGCCGCCCGCGTGATGCGCCTGACCCCGAGATAAAGGTCGGGCGCGGCACGCCGGTTGAGCTCCACCTCGCGCTCGCACATCGCCAGGCGCAACTCGGCGGTCGAGAAATCGACATAGTTGAGCTTGACCGCGCGCTTGAGCTTGTAGGCGCGCGTGCCGGCAAGCACCACCACCGAGATGTGGGTCTCGATCACCTCGACCGTTTCCGCGCCCACCGCATGGGTCAGCGGATCGGTCAGAAAGGCGATGGCCTCGGTCTGGAGGTCGACCTGCATGCTGTCTTTCCCGTCAGGACGGCGGCCGGAGGCCGCCACGACGCCCGGGGCAATATGAAGTGATGACAGGCGCAGGCCGAAAGGACGTTGCGATAAATCAAGCCGGTTCCGCGAGCCGGGCAAGCGAAACCGGCATTAACCATCGATATTCGGCCGCAAGCCTCGGGCTCTACAGACGGCCGATCTCGTATTCCTCGCAACTGCGGCCGAGGAGGGCGAGGCCCTCCTCGAGATAGTCGCCGAGCTGCGGCATGCCGATGAGATAGCGCGCCGTGCGCTTGTTGTGGGCTTCCGCCGCGGCAGCGCGCAGCGCCTCCCAGTCGGCCACGGTCGAATCGCCCCGCCCCAGCCAGGCGATCGCCACCAGGTCGATCTGCTCGTCCTCAGAGAGGTCGTAGATGGCCGAGATCAGCTCTTCCGCGACGGGATCGTCTTCGTGATCCTCGAGCACCGCGGCGTCCATGTCGTCGGACGGATTGGACCCGGGATCGGGCTCGCTGACCGCATCCTTGGCGTCGAACTCGCGCGCCTTGACGACCAGGAAGCAGACCTTTTCCGGCGAGATCGCCAAGTCGACCGCCGGCCCGTCGTCATCCACGATGCGGCGCCGTTTCGTCATCGGCCCGCCCTCACGTGTTCAGCGCAGGCCGTGCTTGCCGGCAATCCTGACGGTGCTGGCCTGCGGCCCCTTCTCGCCCTGCTCCTCGGCAAAGGCGACGCGCACCCCGGCGTCTAGCTTCTCGAAGCCGTCGTCGAGCACGCTGTTGCGATGGAAATAGATCTCGCGGCCGTCGGCCGTCGCGAGGAAGCCAAAGCCGCCGTCACGATCGACACTGGCAACGGTGGCCAGCGGCGGTGCCTCGTGCGCCTTGACCTGGCGGCGCATGCGCCGGACCTGGTCCTGCAGACGGCGGCGCGCCCGCTTGAAGGCATCGTTGACGGCGAAGGCCGGATCGGCAAAACGCTCATCCATTTCGGCCGTGCGGTCGATATTGACCTCGCGGCCGTCGGGCAGCGCCAAGTGAACGGCCACTTCGTACTGGCCGCCATTGCGATGATGCGCCGACGGAGCGGCGACGGCAATGCGGCAGGCGGTGATGCGTCCGAACCGCTTCTCAAGCGCGGCAATGTGCTGGTGTACCGACTGCTGGACGTGTGGGTTCAAGGTTGCGCCCTGAAAATCGATCTTTGCCGGGGTTTCCATCCTGCTCATCCATTGTTTTTCCCGGCAGAACGCGCCGGGGATCACCATATTTGTTCATGGAAGGCCCGCCCGGGCGTCTTGTTTCCCTCCTGTTGAGGCTCCGCCGAGCGGTGCACTCCGGAGCCCTCGTGGCTCTTATCAACATGGTGACGCATTCGAGGGTGGACAATGGATATCAAAACGATCCTGCACCCGACCGACGGATCGGACAGCGCCCGCAAGGCGCTCGAATTCGCCTGCGAACTCGCCGCCGAGAGGCGGGCGCAACTGCTGATCCTGCACGTGCAGCGGCGCCACGGTAGCGAGCGGATACCGCCCGGACTGGAACAGTTCTCGGAGATCGAGCACGTCCGCGCCAGCGAGGCGCTGCTGCTACGCGCGGCCGCCGAGTACATTGTCGACGACGCCCGGGCTGCCGCGCGCAACCGGGGAATCGCCGACGCCGAGGCTCATGTTGCCGAGGGCGACCCCGCCTCCGAGATCATCGACATGGCCCGTGGACGCAAGGTCGACGCCATCGTCATGGGCAGCCGCGGGCTGGGCGATCTGGAGAGCCTGTTGCTCGGCAGCGTGTCGCACAAGGTCGCCCACGCCGCCCCGTGCAGTTGCGTGATCGTGCGCTAGGCGCGTCACGCCGCACGGCCCGAGTTTAGGCGTCTCTCTCCCCCTTGCGGGGGAGAGAGACGAATATCGCTGCTTCGTTCGTGTAGCGGCTACTCGATCTTGACCCGGCCGAGCCTGAGCGCATTGGAGATGACGCTGACCGAGGACAGCGCCATCGCCGCCGCACCGATGACCGGCGACAGCAGGAGGCCGAAGGCGGGATAGAGGATGCCGGCGGCGATCGGCACGCCGGCCGAATTGTAGATGAAGGCGAAGAGCAGGTTCTGGCGGATGTTGCGCATCACCGCCTGGCTGAGGCGCCGCGCCTTGAGGATACCCATGAGATCGCCCTTGAGGAGCGTCACCCCGGCGCTCTCGATGGCGACGTCGGTGCCGGACCCCATGGCAATGCCGATATCGGCGGCGGCCAGCGCCGGCGCATCGTTGACCCCGTCGCCGGCCATCGCCACCACGCGGCCTTCGGCGCGCAGGCGCTGGACAACGGCGCTCTTGCGCTCGGGCAGCACCTCCGCCTCGACCTCGTCGATGCCGAGTTTTCTGGCGACGGCCTCGGCCGTGGTGCGGTTGTCGCCGGTCAGCATGACGATGCGGATGCCTTCGGCATGCAGGCCGGCGATGGCCGCCGGCGTCGTCGGCTTGATCGCATCGGCGATGCCGATGACCGCCGCCGGCTTGCCGTCGATGGCCACAAAGACGGCGGTGGCACCCTCGGCGCTGAGCCGCTCGGCTTCGCCCGCCAAGGCATCGGTGGCGATCTTCATCTCGGCGAGGAAGGCAGCATTGCCGACGTGGACGCGCTTGCGCTCGACCACGCCGAAGGCGCCCTTGCCGGCCGGCGCATCGAAGCCCATGACCTTGGCGGTCTCGACGCCACGCGCCGCCGCCGCCGCAACGATCGCCTCGGCCAGCGGATGCTCGCTCGCCTTCTCGACGCTGGCGGCGAACTTCAGAACAGTCGCCTCGTCAAAGCCGTCAGCCGGCACCACCGCCGTCACCGACGGCCTGCCTTCGGTCAGCGTGCCGGTCTTGTCGACCACCAGCGTATCGACCTTCTCCATGCGCTCCAGCGCCGAGGCATGCTTGATGAGCACGCCGCCGCGCGCACCGCGCCCGACCCCGACCATGATTGACATCGGCGTCGCCAGGCCCAGCGCGCACGGGCAGGCGATGATGAGCACGCTCACCGCCGCAACAAGAGCGAAGGCGAAGCGCGGCTCCGGCCCGAAGATCGACCAGGCGGCAAAGGCTATCAGCGCCACCAGGATGACGGTGGGCACGAACCAGCCGGAGACCTGATCGGCCAGACGCTGGATGGGCGCCCGGCTGCGCTGGGCATCGGCAACCATCTGCACGATGCGGGCAAGCAACGTGTCACGGCCGATCTTCTCGGCGCTCATCACCAGCGCGCCGGACCGGTTGATGGTGCCACCGATGAGCCGGTCGCCGGCCTGCTTGTTGACCGGCATGGATTCGCCGGTGACCATCGATTCGTCGAGCGCCGACTGGCCTTCAACGACCGAACCATCGACCGGCACCTTCTCGCCCGGGCGCACGCGCAGACGGTCGCCCAACCCGATGAGGTCGAGCGTGATCTCCTCTTCGCTGCCGTCGGCCGAAATCCGCCGCGCCGTCTTCGGCGCCAGATCGAGCAGCGCCTTGATGGCGCCCGAGGTCTGCTCGCGGGCTCTGAGTTCCAGCACCTGGCCGAGCAGCACCAGGACGGTGATCGCCGCCGCGGCCTCGAAATAGACCGCCACCGAACCGTCGGCGGCGCGGAAGGCCGCCGGAAAGCTGCCCGGCGCAAGCTGGGCGACCATGCTGTAGGCCCAGGCGACGCCGGTGCCGATGGCAATCAGCGTGAACATGTTGAGGTTGCGCGTCATCACCGACTGGGCGCCGCGCACGAAGAACGGCCAGCCCGCCCACAGCACCACCGGCGTCGCCAGAAGAAGCTGGATCCAGCCCGACAGGCGCGGGTCGATGAGATGGCCGAGGCCGAGATGGCCGCCCATTTCCAGCACCACCACCGGCACGGTGAGCACCAGGCCGATCCAGAAGCGGCGCGTCATGTCGACGAGTTCGGGATTGGGGCCGGTCTCGGCGGTCATCACCGTCGGCTCCAGTCCCATGCCGCAGATCGGGCAGGTGCCGGGGCCGATCTGGCGGATCTCCGGATGCATCGGGCAGGTATATTCGGTGCCCTCCGGCACCGGTTCGGCAACATGGGCGTCAGGGTTCAGGAAGCGTTCGGGATCGGCGACGAACTTCGCCTGGCAATGCGGGCAGCAGAAGTAATAGGTCTCGCCCTTGTAGTCGGCCTTGTGCTCGGCGGTCGCCGGATCGACGGACATGCCGCACACCGGATCCGTGGCCATGCCTTCGGCAGGCGCAGCGCCATGGCCATGCATGGCGTGGTCGTGACCATGGTCATGCGCCTTGGCCTCTGCACCGATGAACTTCTCCGGATCGGCGACGAACTTCGCCCGGCAATGCGGGCAGCAGAAATAATAGGTCTCGCCCTTGTAGTCGGCCTTGTGCTCGCTGGTCGCCGGATCGACGGACATGCCGCACACCGGGTCCGTGGCCATGCCTTCGGCAAGCGCAGCCGCCGTGGCCGTGCATGGCGTGATCATGGCCGTGATGGTGATCCGCGTGGTCATGCGCCTTCGCCGCGCCGCCGACGAAGCTTCTCCGGATCGGCGACGAACTTCGCCCGGCAATGCGGGCAGCAGAAGTAATAGGTCTCGCCCTGGTACTCGGCCTTGTGCTCGCTGGTCGCCGGGTCGACGTCCATGCCGCAGACCGGGTCCTTGACCAGTTCGGCCGTGCCGCCTGGAGCCGCGCCGTGGCCATGATGGTGATGATCGTGATCGTGGTGATGGCTGTCCGGCATGACGCACCTCTGCGCTGATTATGCGAACCCCCGAGGGGTATCGATCGCGCTTGACCCGTATACCCCCACAGGGTATCTAGTCAAGCATGCACGAACCGACAAGGACTGCCGTTCTCAAACGTCTGAGCCGCATCGAGGGACAGGTGCGCGGCATCGCCGGCATGGTGCGCGACGACCGCTACTGCATCGATGTGGTCACCCAGATCGGGGCGGTGCGCGCGGCGCTGCGCCGCGCCGAGGAGGAGATTCTGCGCGACCACGTGGCGCACTGCGTCGAGGGGGCGATCGCCAGCGGCGACAAGGACGACCAGCGCCGCAAGGTCGCCGAGATCATGGATGTGCTCAGCCGCGCCCAGCGCTGATCTGCATCAACGCTGACGGGGAATTGATCCCCTTCGACGGGGAAAGAGTCTAGGTTTCGACGTCCGCCCGCCGGCCGATTCCCGGTCTCATAGCTGCCGGAATCGGAGCGGCCAGTCGTATCGTCCAACGGCCACAAGGATTCTTCGTTCCATGCGCAAGCTCTCGCCCGGCGACATCCTGATCCCCGTCGCCATCATCATCGCCGGCGGAATGATCTCCGGTTCGATCGTCTGGACCGCCCACCAGGCGTCGCTCCAGCAGGCCGCCCTGGCGCCGGTCGATTCGGCCCCGCCATCCGGCCAGCCGCCGGCGCCGCCCGCCAACATCGCCGACGTCAAGACCGACGGCGCCGCCTATATCGGCAAGGCCGATGCACCGGTCGTCATGGCCTACTGGTTCGATTACCAGTGCCCATACTGCAAGCAGGAGGAAGAGACCGTCTTCCCGCAGCTGATCAAGGACTATGTCGACCCCGGCAAGCTGAAGATCGTGTTCAAGGACTTCGCCTTCCTCGGGCCGGATTCCGACATCGCCAGCCGCGCCGCGCGCGCCGTTTGGGCTGTGGCCCCCGACAAGTTCAGCGACTGGCACAAGGCCATGTTCGACCACCAGGACCAGGAGAACGCCGGCTGGGGCAGCGAGGACGACATCCTGGCGCTGACCGCCACGATCCCCGGCATCGACGCGGCCAAGGTCAAGCAGCTGATGACCGACAAGCAGAGCGACTACACCAACGCCATGCAGGCCGACGCCAATGAGGGCTATTCCATGGGCGTCGGCGGCACGCCGTCCTTCCTCGTCGGCAAGGATATGATGGTCGGCGCCCAGCCCTATGAGAAGCTGAAGGCGGCGATCGACGCACAACTGAAGGCATCGGCCGGATAGCGTCACCCCCGATCAGAGGGGTGGCAGGGCTCCCCTCCCAAGGAGCCCTGCCGGGGGCGGGTCACCGCCGCGGACGCTTCACCGACGGGGGTGGGTTATCGTCGCGCGGCAGTGACCACGACCGAGAAGCGCGTGGTGGCTTCGGCGCGCGAGCGCTCGGTGCGCGCATTCCATGAACTAAGCGCCTCGTCATAGGTGACGAAGGGTCCGTAGACCTCGCTCGTGCCATCCTTGAGGGCGGCGAAATTCGTATCGCGATAGCTGCCGCCGACGACCCAGTATTCTTCGATCATGTCTGAGCCTCCATCTGCATGAAGCGGTCGGCTATGCCGCGTCCGCCTTCTCCATCGGCCTGCCCTGCTCGAACTGCTCGGCCTCGGTCGAACCGGCCATCGCCACGGTCGACGACATGCCGCCGGAGACCGCCATCGCCACCGCGTCGAAATAGCTGGTGCCGACCTCGTGCTGGTGGCGCACCGCGGTGAAGCCCTGCTCGGCGGCAGCGAACTCGCGCTGCTGCAGATCCGAATAGGCCGCCATGCCGCGCTTGGCGTAGCCGCTGGCGAGCTCGAACATGCCGAGATTGAGGGCATGAAAGCCGGCGAGCGTCACGAACTGGAAGCGGTAGCCCATCGCCGCCAGCTCTTCCTGGAAGCCGGCGATGGCGCCGTCGTCGAGCTTGGCGCGCCAGTTGAACGACGGCGAGCAGTTGTAGGCCAAGAGCTTGCCCGGATAGTGCCGGTGGATCTCGGTGGCGAACTCGCGCGCCTCGCCGAGATCGGGCGCCGAGGTCTCCCACCACAGCACGTCGGCATAAGGGGCGTAGCTGAGGCTGCGCACGATGGCGTGCGCGACCGAGTGATCGCCGCCCTGCTTCAGGCGGAAGAAGCCCTCCGCCGTGCGCTCTCCCGAAAGCCACGGCATGTCGCGCTCGTCGAAATCGCTGGTGATCAGCGTCGCCGAATGGGCGTCGGTGCGCGCAATCAGCACGGTGGGCACGTCGCAGACATCCGCCGCCAGGCGCGCCGCATTGAGCGTGCGGATGAAGGACTGGGTCGGCACCAGAACCTTACCGCCGAGATGTCCGCACTTCTTCTCGGAAGCGAGTTGGTCCTCGAAGTGGACGCCAGCCGCGCCCGCCTCGATCATCGCCTTCATCAGTTCGAAGGCGTTGAGCGGCCCGCCGAAGCCGGCTTCCGCATCGGCGACGATAGGCGCGAACCAGTCGGTGGCGGTGTCGCCCTCGAGCCTGGCGATCTGGTCGGCACGCATGAAGGTGTTGTTGATGCGGCGCACGACATCCGGAACCGACGAGACCGGATAAAGCGACTGGTCGGGATACATCTCGCCGGCATTGTTGGCGTCGGCCGCGACCTGCCAGCCGGAGAGGTAGATCGCCTCCAGTCCGGCCTTGACCTGCTGTAGCGCCTGATTGCCGGTGAGCGCACCGAGCGCGGGCACGAAAGGGCGCTGAGTGAGAAGCTGCCACAGGCGCTCGGCGCCGCGGCGTGCGAGCGTATGTTCGACCACGACCGAGCCCTGCAGCCTGTGAACGTCGTCTTCAGTGTAGTCGCGGCGGATGCCCGCGAAGCGGCTTGTAAGGCTTGTCATGGAATTCCCTCCCTCTGCACGAGCGCATTATTTCCGTTGACAAAGGGGTGCGGTCAATAAATATCTGAAATCGCGATGAAATCCTGAATATTGTCAACATCTCCACAAGCTGAGTTTGTAAGGTTGTAAACACTGTAAGGGACGACCATGGCGGCGATGCGCATCGGCGGCCGGCTGCGCCGGCTACGGCAGGAGAAGCGCCTGACCCAGGCGCAGATGGCCCGCGATCTGGGCCTTTCGGCCAGCTATCTGGCGCTTCTGGAGAGCAACCAGCGCCCGGTGACGGTGCGCGTGCTGCTCAAGCTGGTCGAGAAATTCCACATCGACCTCAACGACTTCACCGCCGACACCGACCAGAGCCTGTCGCTGCAGCTGATGGAGGCCTTCTCCGATCCCGTCTTCGAGCATGCCGAGGTCAAGGCGAGCGACGTGCAGGAGTTGGTGGCGACGCTGCCGGCCGTCGGCCGCGCCGTGCTCGACATCTACGATTCCTGGCGGCGCCACCGCCCGCTCGACGAACCGGGCGGCGCCGGCGAGGACACCGCCGACGGGCCGGCGCCGGTCGTCATCCCCTCCGAGGAGGTGACCGACTTCATCCAGCGGCGGATGAACTACTTCCCCGAGCTGGAAGCGGCGGCCGAACGGCTGTGGGCCGAGAGCGAGCTGGCCATCCACACCTTGCATCAGGACCTGATCGCGCTCCTCCGCAATCGCTACACGGTCACCGTCGAGGTCCGCCCCGACCAGGACATGCCCGGCCGCTTCCGCCATTTTGACCGGCTGGCGCGGCGCCTGGAGATCTCCGAGATGCTCAGCCCGTCGAGCCGCATCTTTCAGATCGCCCACCAGATCGCCTATCTCGGCTACCACGACGTGCTCGACCGCATTGCGGTCGAGGGCGGCTTCTCGAGCGAACCGGCGGCGGCGCTGATGCGCACGGCACTGGCCAACTATTTCGCCGCCGCGGTGCTGATGCCCTATCACCTGTTCCTCGATGCCGCGCGCGCCACCCGCTACGACATCGACATCCTCAAGAGTTGCTTCGGCGTGTCCTTCGAGCAGGCCTGCCAGCGCCTGACGACGCTGCACCGGCCGGGGGCGGAAGGCATTCCCTTCCATTTCATCCGCGTCGACATCGCCGGCAACATCTCCAAGCGCTTCTCCGCCTCCGGCATCCACATCGCCCGCTTCGGTGCCGCTTGCCCGCGCTGGAACGTCTACGACGCCTTCTCCACCCCCGGCATGTTGCGCGTTCAGGTCTCGCGCATGCCCGACGGCGGCACCTTCTTCTGCGTCGCGCGCACCGCCGGCCGCGCCGCCGGCTTCACCGCCGTCGGCGGCCTGCCGCAGCGTGTCGGCCAGCGCGCCGTGGGGCTCGGCTGCGACATCCGCCGCGCCTCGGAGATGGTCTATGCCGACGGGCTCAACCTCGCCGACCCGCAGGTGGTGACGCCGATCGGCGTGTCGTGCCGCACCTGTCCGCGCACCGACTGCGCCGAGCGCGCCATGCCCTCGCTGAGCCAGAAGCTCAGCATCGACGAGAACGTGCGCGGTCCTTCGACCTATGTGAACGTGTGAGCGGCGGTCAGGAAACCTTGGCCGCGAGATCGCCGGCAAAGGCCTCCAGCGCCTTCTGCGGCGCCTTGCCGATCAGCATGTAGCCGAGGCCGTTGCGGTTCCAGAAGACGATGTTGAAGCCCTCGCGCACTTCCGAGGCGACGGCCGCATCCGGCTGGCCATTGGCGATGATGCAGAAGGCAAACGCCCCGTCGACACCCGACAGATAGGCAAGCTGGGCCAGCGGCTTGCCATGGAAGGCATAGAGCACCGCGCGCTTGAGCGCGGCATCAGGCAGGGCCAGCGCCGCGGGCGTGAGATCGAGCGACACCTTGGCGCCGACCGCCGACACCTCTTCGGCAAGCACCGCCGGATTGTCGGCGATGACCGCCAGCGTCTCCGGCGTCATCAGGCCCATGTATTCGGCCACCGCCTGCCGCCAGTTGGGCGCCTGCGTCCCCTGCACCGGCTGCACCATGCCGGTGAGAAGCGGCACCACATAGCCGGCTCCGGCGCCGAGCACGAAGAGGGCGATCGCGGCGGCGATGGCCGCCGGCCGCCAGCGGCGGCGCACTGGGCGGGCCTGCTCCGCCGCCTCGGCCAGGATCGCCGACAGGCGCTCATGCGGGGCTTCCGCAAGCAGCAGATCGTAAGCCCCGGCAAAATCCCGCCCGCCGCGCTTCAGCGCGTCCAGACGGCCGACAAGCGCCGCCTCGCCGGCAAGACGCTCTTCCAGCGCCGCACGTTCGCCGGCGAAGAGTTCGCCGTCGACATAGGCGGTCAGGAGAGCGTCGTCGCCCGGAGCGTCGTTTGGGTGGCCATCCATCGGATCAGCCATGTGTTTCACCGTCTTCTTGCGCGTCGTCTGCCAAGCCCGCCAGCCGCGCCCGCGCCCCGGCCAGACGCGACATGACGGTTCCGATCGGGACCGAGAGGGTCTCGGCCGCTTCGCGGTAGGTCAGCCCCTCGACATAGACCAGATAGACGGTTTCGCGTTGCACCTCGGGCAAGTACTGAACCTGCCTTAACACCTGAGCCGCCAGAATATTCGTCTCGACCGCCCGCATTCCGTCGAACACCAAGGCCTGCTCGGCATCCACCAGGCCTTGGCCCTGGCGCACCTTGCGGGCGCGAATCTCGTTCAGCCAGATCGAATGGAGGATGGCAATCAGCCAGCGGTCGAGCCGCGTGCCCGGGGTGAACTGGGAACTGCGCTCCAGCGCCCTGACGCAGGTCGCCTGGACCAGCTCTTCCGCCGTGTCGCGGTTTCCCGACAGCACCAGCCCGTAGCGCCACAGCCGCGGCAATAGCCCGGCGAGGCCTTCCATCACGGCTTGATGCGCGTCGCCTGCCATCGGTCCCGGCGTTGAAGGAGCGTGTCTGAAGCCTTGTAGCCGAGTTCGCCCGGATTTCGGAACCGGGGGCACGGCACTGTCTTCCGGTCCCCCAAAACGATCGACCCGGAGCGGCCGCCGTGCCGCTCCGGGCCATCGTTCGTCCGGTGCCTCTCCGGACAGCCTGCGTTTTCCTGAAACGCGGGGACCGTGGACCGGGACGGGGAAGAGCTTGCCGGGGGTCGACGGCCTCCGCCCTTCCCCGCCCAGTCTGTTCGCTGACTACGCACAACCAGAAATCAGCGTGCAATCTCTGTGGCAAAGGGCTTGCCACCGCCGCTCCCACCAGAGCTAGCGATCAGCCCGATTTGATTCGCTATTTATTGATTGCGGTAAGGATCTGGTAACCGGCCGCGCCTCGCAAATTGCGAGCGTCCCTGCAGATTGCGAGAGAATCCTACTCCGCCGCTTCGCGCGTCTGGGCCGGCTGACGCCGGTCGCGCTTGAGCCACAGATCGAGGAAGGTGCCGAGAAACGCCTGCGTCTTCCAGTCATGCAGGGCACGGCCCTGGAAATGCTTTTCGGCGGCCTGGCCGCCGGGCAGCTTGGCGCGCTCGCCGATGCTGCCGGTCCAGCGCCCAACCATCGCCGTGGTCAGCTCGATGTGGAACTGGATGCCGAAGGCGGCTTCGCCGTACGAAAAGGCCTGATTGGGGAAGGTCTCGGGCTCGCCTTCCGCCAGCAGCGTGGCGCCCGCCGGCAGGCCGAAGCCCTCCTTGTGGAACTGGTGAACGCAATCCGGCCAGGAAGCGATCAGGCGCCGGCCGGCCTCCGTCGGCTTCAGCCCGAACCAGCCGACCTCGATATGACCGTCGGCATGGGGCGTGACCGCCGCGCCGAGCTGGATGGCGAGCATCTGCGCGCCCAGGCACAGGCCGAGGAACGGCGCGCCTTCGCTGAGCGGTACCTTGATCCAGTCGATCTCGCGCTTGACGTAGTCGTCGGGATCGTTGGCGCTCATCGGCCCGCCGAAGACGATCGCGCCGGCATGGCCGTTGAGCGTCTCGGGCAACGGGTCGCCGAAGCGCGGCCGGCGGATATCGAGCGCGTAGCCGCGCTCCCTCAGCCAGTGGCCGACCCGCCCGGGGGTGGAGTGCTCCTGATGGAGGACGATGAGCATCGGCCGCATGGCGTCACCCGGCCCCGTCGCGCACGGCAAGCTTGAGGCGGATGCGCACATCCGAGGGCACCGCCAGCAGTTCGGCGACGCGCCACACGACGTTCTCCTCGAACTCGTGCATGCCGCCATCGGCGAAGACCAGGCGCCACATCATCTCGATGATACGCTCGCGGTCGGCGACCTCCAGCCGCTGCTTGAGCAGGCTGGTGAAGTGAAACAGGTCGACCGCCTCGTCATCGGCGGTTTCGGCCGCCGCGACCAGGGTCTGGGTATCTTGCGGATCGAGGTCGAAGCGGCTCTTGAGCAGCTCACCTAGCATGGCAGACTCGGCGGGCGTCACCACGCCGTCCACGGCAATCACGTGATAGAGCAGCGCGGCCACCGCCAGCCGCACCTCTTCCTCTCCCATATCGACGGCGGCATCGTTGGTCAGGCGGTCGAAGAACTGTCTGATTGCTGCGATCATTCCAAAACGCACCTCGGGCCGCCACCGAGCGCTAACATAGGACAAGGGCCGGAAAAACCACACCCCCCGCCCTTGAGCCCAGGCCCAGAACGACCAAAGCCGCCGGCGCGACCCGGCGGCTTTGTCAAGAACCAAACCCCTTGGGACTAATCCAACTTTTCCCGGCCCAAAACGCCGGTGCAAATGACCTGCGTGAAAAAACTCGTTCCCAACCACTTCGTCATTCAAATCAAGGCAGGCAATATAATAACAACGGCATAATGCTGCGGTTCTTTCAGCGGCGAACCCGGAATCGGCAAAAACGCCGGACATCCCGAATCACCACAGGTCGATCCTAACAAGCCGGCTTCATATTTCAACCCGGCAGATACCTCGCCCTGTGGATAGAAAACGGCCGGTTTCCGCGCCCTCCAGCCCCACAACAAGAGATTGCGCCACGATTTCGCCATATCGGGAGGCGCCCCCCGCCGATGCCGCCGCCTAGATTGGCGTCGTGATCTCCTCCTCGGCGCAGAACACCCCGCCCTGGTTGAGGTCCGCCCGCGGATCGCCGATGACGTCGTCGACGGGCGCGCCGGTGTCGTGGTCCTCCGCCCGGTCCTCGGGGCGGTAGCCCAGCCGATAGGCATTGGCATTGTCCCACCAGCTCGCCTTGTTCGCCGACACGCCGTAGACGATTTCGTGGCGCATGCCCGCTGTCTCCAGGCCGATGCCGATGAGCTGGCAGAGGTCGCGCGGACTGACCCAGATCGCCGCCAGCCGGCGTTCGACGGCTGGCTTCGCAGACACCGTACCAATGCGGATCGACATCACCTCGCCGCCGTATTTGTAGGCGTAGAGGCTGGCCACCGCCTCGCCGAAGGCTTTGCTCACGCCATAGCGCGTGTCGGGCCTGACGGAGACATCGACGGGGATGGTCTCGGTCCGCGGATAGAAGCCCATGGCGTGGCCGCTCGAGGCGAAGATCACGCGCCGGACGCCTTCCAGCCGTGCCGCCTCGAAGAGATTGTAGGTCCCAACGATGTTGGCGGCATGGATGACCTCCCAGCCGGTCTCCAGCGAATAGCCGCCGAGATGGACGATGCCGTCGACGCCCGCGACGGCGGCGCGCAAGGCCGCCATGTCGCCGAGGTCGGCCGTCGCCACCTCTTCGCTCTCCACCGGGTCCGGCACCGGTTTCACGTCCGACAGGCGCAGGCGGTAGGTCGCCCGCAGGAGCGGCCTGACCAGCCGCGCCACGCTGCCTGCCGCTCCGGTGATGAGTATGCGCTTCATGGCTGTTCCCTTTCGCCCGCGACCGCAATCCGGCACGCGCCGGCCGGCCCCCGCACGGGTCAGAAACGCAATCCAGGCGCCGAATTCAAGACGCGTGGCAGCGCCACCCGTGCTATATCAAGACAGCGAGAAACGATGAACGGGCTGCCGAGACTCAGTGGAACGCGGCCGCGACGGGCGACGTTGAGTGACGTTGCCGCCCGTGCCGACGTCAGTACCGTGACCGTTTCCCGCGCGCTCCGCCAACCGGAACTGGTATCGGCCGACCTTCGCCGGCGGGTGGCCAGCGCCGTGGAGGCGCTGGCCTATGTTCCCAATCAGCTCGCCAGCGCGCTGGCCTCGTCGCGCACCGGCACCATCGGCGTGCTCATCCCCTCGCTCACCAACGGCGTCTTCGCCGACTACCTGAAGGCGCTGCACGATGCCTTCCTGCCGGCCGGCTTCCAGGTTCTGGTGCTCAACTGGCGCTATGCGCCGGAGGAGGAGGAGAAGGCCATCGCCACCATGCTCGGCCAGCACCCCGAGGCGATGATCCTGGCCGGCATCGACCAGGGCGACCAGATGCGCCGCATGCTCCGACTGGCCCACATTCCCGTCGTCCAGACGATGGAGCTGACCGGCGATCCGATCGACGTCAACATCGGCTTCTCGCAGCGCGAGGCGGCCTACGCCACCACCCGTCACCTCATCGACCTCGGACATCGCCGCATTGCCCATATCGCCGCCCGGCTCGACGCCCGCGCCGGGCGCCGCATCGACGGATACCGTCGTGCCATGGAGGAAGCCGGGCTCGACCCGGCGGCCCGCCTCGTGGCGACGCCGGAACCCTCCACCTTCGCTGTCGGCGCCGGCCTGCTCAGCGAACTCCTGGCGCGCACGCCGGACGTCGAAGCGGTCTTCGCCTCCAACGACGACTTGGCTCTGGGGGCACTGTTCGAGTGCCACCGGCGCGGCCTCCGCGTGCCCGAGGACATGTCGATCATCGGCTTCAACGATCTGGAGATATGCACCTGGAGCTACCCGTCGCTGTCGTCGGTAGCAACGCCGCGCTACGAAATGGGGCGCCGGGCGGCCGAAATCGTCACCCGCATCGTCCGCGGCGACGGCGCGCGTCCGGAAAACCCGATCATCGACCTCGGCTTCGAGATCCGCACGCGCGACAGCACGCGCCGGCGCTGAACCGGCTTTTACGGCCGTTCAGCAGCCTAAAAGCGCGGCGCTCTCAGCTTTACGGGCCGCAGCAACAATACACCGGCGGCGTATAGGTGTCCGGGTGCGGGTTGGCTTCGTCGGTGCGGATGGTCAGCCCGTCCGGCCCTTGGTAGCGCTCATAGCCGGCCGGCAGCACGCTGCCGTAAAGCGGCCAGGGAATGTTACCGGCCACCTGGAAGAACTGGCCATCCGGCGTCATCGGTCCGGTCACATTGCCATTGTTGGCGATGAAGATCGCCTGGCCGGCGGCGACCGTGTGCCCGCCGACGATGGCATTGCCTTCCTCGACGATGCAGGCCAGCCCGCCGGCGACGATAAAGCAGTCGACGATGGTGCCACGCACGCCGATGGTGGCGACAGGCGTGTTGATCGTGTAGTGGCGCGGATCCTGCGACCCGGTGATGAAGCGGAATGCGCCCTTGGTGGCCGAGAAGACGACGCTGCCGGCGCCCTTGTTGGGGTTGAAGACGAACTTGTCGAGGGTGACCTGCGACTTCGGCCCGATCGACAGCGTGGTCTCGTCGAGGAACATGAGCTGGGCGAGGCTCTGCACGCCGGTGGTGATGACCTCGTTCTGGAACACCTTGGTGCCGACGATGAGCGCGCCGCCGCTGCCCTTGACGTCGTTTTTCACCGCCGCGGTGACCCCGATATTGGTCGCCGCCACCGCCGGCGCCGCCAGCGCCAACACCAAGGGCAGCAGCGCCAGACGTAAATATCCAGTCGCCATCTTCAGGGCCTCCGACCCGCCTTCGGAGGGGATGCTAGGACAGGCCGCCGCGCCGCGCCACAGCCAAGATGCGAATAAGTCTTAGTTGTGGCGTTTGTGCCATAGTCAGCATGAGCAGTGTCGCATAGGCTCCACAGCACAGGCTGCGGCAACAACAAGCGGCCGTTTGACAGGTGCGGAATGACACAGAGGCGTCTGGCGGCAGCCATCTTGGCTGCCGGGATTGCATTGTTCGCGTTTCCGGCGGCGGCCGACGAGCTGACGGCGGCCTATGCCCGCGCGCTGGCCAACCCGGCCGATGCCGAACTCAGCCTGCAATACGCCATGATCGCCGAGGGCCGGCACGAATACCGCAAGGCGCTGAGCGCCTATGAGCGCGTGCTGCTCAATGACCCGAACAACGTCGCGGCCAAGCGCGGCCTCGTGCGCGTGCGCCGCATCATCCAGCCTGCCTCGACGCAATTCTTCGCCGAGGGCGGCCTCATGTGGCAATCGAATCCGGAGCTGGTTTCGAGCGGCGCGACCGGCAGTGCCGTGCCCTATGCCCAGTTGCGCATGAAGGACGAGCGGCCGATCGGCGGCACCCGCTGGCGCACCATCGGCAGCCTCTACGGCGAATACTTCGCCGAGCACCACGACCTGAACTACGGCAGCGCCACCATCGAGACCGGGCCGCTCATCGACCTCGGCGCCAGCATGCTCACCCTCTACCCGTCGATCGGCGGAGCGGTGACCTCGTCCAACAACACATTCTTCTATGACGAGGTGAATGCCAGCGCGATGCTGGAGGGCTATCTCAACGGCGCCTATCAGTGGGTGCGGGTGCGCGCCGGCTACCGCGACTTCGCGCCCTCGGCCACCTCGACGAACGGCTGGTACGTCGATGCGCGCGGCCAGTGGTCGGTCCAGAACGTCTTCCACAACGACGACGTCGCCACGATCTCCCCGTGGGTGTTGTGGAGTGATGTCGGCGGCACGGCCTCGAGCCTGGTTGGACCGGGCACGTTCGATACCTTCGCGCCCGGCAGATATCTGGCCGGCGGCACGCAGCTCGAATACAACAAGAAGCTCAACGACCGCCTGTTGCTGGCGCTGAACTTGGGGCTGTCCGCACGGCACTACACGGTCGACACGAACTCGGCCGGCGAGAAGCGGCAGGACTACACGGTCTCGCCGGGTGCGACCCTGGTGTTCAACAACGCCTTCGGGCCGCAGTCGGACTTCCGCCTCACCTATCGCTTCGACCACAACACGTCGAACGACGCCAGCCATCGCTACAACGCGCAGACCGTCATGGCCTCGGTCGTCTTCCGTCGCTGAGCGCGGCCTACGGCTTGCGGCCCGGGCTTGGCGTTGGCGTCGGGGTCGTTGTTGCGGTTGTTGTTTTTACTGTCGCCGTCCGGATTCCACGCCGGATCGAGGTTGCGGATCTCGCAGCCGCGCGACGACACGCGGAACTCGCTCAGCAGCCGGACCTGCCGGAAGGCGAAGGGGACCAGCTGGTCGAGGATGTCCGTGCGCTTGTAGACGTCGTTCACCCGGTTGAAGTCGGCCGCGGGCGGGAGCTGGACCATGCTGCAGGTACCCGAGACGTCCATGCAGCGGCGCGGCTTGAGCTTGTCGCACAGGCGCACCGTGCCGTGCCACATGGCGATCGTGGTCGTGCCGTCCTTGGCGACGTAGCCGTCAAAGGCGGTGCCGCGCACGCCGATGGTCGCCGTCGGCGTGTTGATCGAATAGGCGTTCTTGGCACTTGCCCCGGTGATGAAGCGGAACGAGCCACGCAGCGCGTTGACGGCGAACGTGCTCGCCTTGGACGAGCCGGAAAAGACGAAGTTGTCGACCGTTACTTGCGAATTGGGGCCGACCACCATCTTGGTATTGTCGACGAAGAGGATCTGGGCGGTGCCGCGCTGGTCCGTCTCGATGACATCGCCGGCAAACACCGGCCCCTGCGCCTCAAGGACACGATCGCCTCCCGGTCCGTTCGCCGCCGTCTTGCGCAGCACGGCAACCGCATGACCGCTCGCCTCGACAGCTGCCGCCGGGCCCGCCGTCGCCACGACCGTCAATCCCAGCGCCGCCGCAACCAATACTGACCGCATCAACATGGACCGCATCTCCTCGCTCGGCTTGCCAGAGCGCGCCTCCCGCCGGCCGGCGCGGGCAATCGCCTTCGTCCGGACGGCTTCCTCCGCCGCCCGTTTTCTTGAACGAACTGCTTACGCCGAAGGCTTCAGATCACGCCGGCCAGCAGTGCCGCGATCACGACATAGGTGAGTTGATGGGCGAGCTGGTCGAGCCCGTAGATCCGCCAGTACCAGGCATCGGTCGTGGTCAGTTTCATCCGCCGGAGCGACTGCTCCTTCGACCAGTCCACATGATAGTGAACGATGAATTCGCCTATGACGATGGTCACACCCATCAGCCAGCCGGTCGGCAGGATGAAGAAGGCGGGAATCGTGCCCAGCGCCTGCAGGCCGGAATGCAGGATGCCGCCGGCGTGACCGTAGGTGCCCTTGTTGCGGAACTGGTAGGGCGTCTGCACGACGTAGTCGAAGACGAAATGCTTGATCTGCAGCCACAGGAAGATCGCGACCACCGTGCCCGCCCCGATGTTTGGGTCCATGAGTTCCTTTTCCCGATCCCGACGTCCGGCCTGCTGCCCAATCCTAGGGCAGGGCCTCATAACAAGACTGTGATCAGCGTCACAAGCTGGAATCTTTGGTGGCCGGTTGGAGCCAATTCCGTTCCATCCAGCTGGCAAAGGCTCTGACTATTTGGACGTTGCCGTGAAGGTGCCGTCCCAATCCGGTGGCGGCGGCGTTTGGCGCCAGTCCGCGATGCGGCCGCGATAGAGCGCGTAAAGCGCCACCAGCCTGCCGACACCGATCGCCTCGCAGCGCGCGATCGCCGCTTCCGCCCCGTCCCAGTCGCGCCTGCGATAGGCCTCCAGCATGGCGGCATGGCGCGGCGCCAGCCGCTCGAAGCCGTCCTCGGGCCCGTCGAGCACGTCGTAGAGGGTGTAGATCTTCGCCGGATGCAGTTTGCCCTTCACCCGCATCAGATCGAGCTCGATCGCCTGCACCGCGGGCAACTGGTTATGTGACGATTCGCCGATGACGATCGGCACGCCATAGGTCTTCGATTGGCCTTCCAGCCGCGATGCGACGTTGACGTCGTCGCCGATGGCCGAATAGTCGAAGCGCTGCACCGAACCCAGATTGCCGACGCAGCAATCGCCGGAATTGATGCCGATGCCGACAGCGACATCCTTGTAGGGCTTGCCCGCGGCCTCGGCCGCCGCACGCCATTCCTCGTTGAGGGCCTTCATGCGCTTGACCATGGCGATCGCCGACTGGCAGGCGTGCTGGGCGTGGTCGGCATCGTCGAGCGGCGCGTTCCAGAACGCCATGATGGCGTCGCCCATGTATTTGTCGATGGTGCCGCGATTGGAAAGGATGATCTCGGAGAGCGGCGTCAGCAGGTTGTTGATGAAGGTGGTCAACTCGTGCGCCGTCATCGACTCCGAGATCGAGGTGAAGTTGCGCACGTCGCAGAAGAGCAGCGTCAGCTCGCGCACGGCGCCGCCGAGTTCGAGCTTTTCAGGATGGGCGATGATCTCGCTCACCACCATCGGCGACACGTAGTAGCTGAAGGCACGGCGCACCTCGCCGCGCTGCCTTTCGGTCTGCCGGAAGACGTAGGTGGACGCCCCGGCAACCAGAAGGAACACGGTCACCGCCGGATAGGTCGGGTCGAGCAGCAGGCCCAGCCTGCCGAAGGCAAGATAGCCGCCAATGAGCAGCGAGCCCATCACCGCCACGCCGACGATCCCCGAGGTCAGCGGGTTAACCCTCGGGATGACGAAGCTGAGCGCCAGTCCCAGCACCAGCGTCAGCACGATTTCGACGGCCATGGCGTAGTCCGGCCGGCTGAGCGAGGTGCCGGTCTGCGCGCCTTGCAGGATCTGCTCGATGGCCTGGGCATGGATCTCGACGCCGGGGATCGCCGCATCGAGCGGCGTCGCACGCAAATCGATCAGGCCCGGCGCGCTGGTGCCGATCAGCACGATGCGGCCGGCGAACACCTCCGGATCGACCTCGCCGGCGAGCACCTTCCAAGCCGGGACATAGGCGCGCGGGTCGTGCGGGCGGAAATGCAGCCAGATGCCGCCGTCGGCATCGGTGGGAATCTCTATTGCCCCGACACGGATGTGGTTGAGGCCGGTCTGCTGGCCGAAGGCGGTCTCGCCGCTGGCGTTCGATCCCTTGAGCACATAGGTGCCGGCAGATTGCGCGACGCGCAGCGCCTCGGTGGTCAGCGTCGGCACATACTGGTTGCCGACGCGGTAAATCAACGGAATCCGGCGCACGACCTGGTCGCGGTCGGGAATCCAATTGATCGAGCCGATGCCGGTTGCCGCCGCGTCGAGGATGGGCAGGTTGACATTGGCCCCGGCGAAGGTCGGCACGAAGTCCTTGGGGTCGTCGCCGACCGTGGCGAAACCGGCCTTGAGCGGCGGCGGCGGCGTTGCGTGCGCGGTGAGCGCCGTGGCCAGGATGGTCGGGTTCTTGGCGATCGAATCGGCGAAGATCTGATCGTGGGTCTGCTTGCCGACGATCAGCGGCGTCAGCGCGGCCGCTTCCTGCGGCGTCATGTGCTTCACCGCCTCCTCCGGCGAGGTGCGGTCGGGTTCCGAGAACAGGATGTCGAAGGCCGCCACCGCGGCGCCATCGGCGCCCAGCGTGTCGAGCAGCTTGGCCATGATCGTGCGCGGCCACGGCCACTGGCCGATCTTCGCCAGCGAGGCCTCGTCGACATCGACGATCCTGACCGGCAGGTCGGGGTCGTAGGGAGCCGGATCGAGCTTCTGATAGGAATCGAAGGCGATCAGCCGCAACGCCTGGACGAAGAAGGGATCGGCCAGGCGGATCAGCGTGGCGCCAGCAAGAATCGCCAGCACCAGCGCCGCATAGACATATCTGGCGCGCAGAAAGGAAAGCATTGCCTGCCCCTTCACCCCGGGCAGGCAGTATCGCGGGGAGCGACCCACGCATCAAGCGGGCACGGGAGGGCAATCGGCAATAGGCCGTCGGCAGTCGGTCGAATGCCGGCTGCCAAATGCCGAATGCCTGTCAGGCGAAGCCGGGGAAGAAGTCGGTCTTGATGCGCGTGCGGTGCACGCCCATTTCGGTGAGCGTGTGGCGCATCGCCTTCACCATCCCCTGCGGGCCGGAGATATAGAAGGTGCGCTCGCGATAGTCGGGGATCGCCGCCTTGACCAGGCGGGCGTCGATATAGCCTGGATACTGCCCGCGTCGCGCGCCGCGGGCGATCGCATAGACGGTGCGGATACCGAGCTTGCGTTCGGCCGCATCGAGCACGTCGCCATAGGCGATGTCGTCCTGGTTTTCGCAGCCATAGAGCATGACGATGGGCCGCGCCTCACCCTCGTCGATGAGGTATTGCAGCATGCTGCGGAACGGCGTGATGCCGATACCGCCGGCAAGGAAGGCGAGCTTCTTGTTGGTGTCGGACGGCAGGGTGAAGTTGCCGGCGACCTGGGCAGCATGGATGGTGTCGCCGGGCGCCAGGTCGCTGAGCGTCCGCTTGAAGGCGCTGGGCTTGCGGTAGAACTTGACCCCGAGGCGCACTTCGCCCTCGGTCGGCGCCGAGGCGACGGTGAAATAGCGCCGGTTACCGCGATTGTCGGAATGGTCGAGCGGCAGGGTCCATTCGAGATACTGGCCGGCCTGGAAGGCCGGCCGGTGCGGCGTCGAGAAGACGAAGTCGTAGGTATCGGCCGCCGCCCGCTCGATGCGCTCCAGCGTCAACACGAAGCGTCCCCTGGGGCCGATCGCCCAAGCGAAGACGTTGCCAACCACCAGCGCCATCTCGGGCGTGAAGTAGAACGAGCCGATGTGGACGTTGGGCGAGAACAGCAGGCCGACGAGCGCCGCGAAGACGAGCCGCGGCCAGCGCGTCGTCGGCTGGGTCAGCGGCTCGGTGAGCATGATGAAGGCGAAGAAGAAGATCGGCGAGTGCTGCAGGGTCTCCGAAATGGTCATCAACCACTGCGACGGCGCGGTGGTGGGCAGAATGGTCAGGAAGACCACCGCCATGAAGGTCGCGATCAGATCGAGGCGCCGCAGCTTGCGCACGATGAGCACACCGCCGATGAACACCACCGGCAGCAGCGACAGGTCGCCGCCGACCCACCAGGTTGCCGGCTGGTTGATCAGCAGCGCCGGCAGCAGGACGCCGAAGGCGGCCGGATTGAAGACGTGCTTGCGGCCGACGGCGAAGATGTACTTCGACGCCATCGCCCACACCGCGGCGAAGATCAGCCCGCCGATGCCACGCACGTCCGTGAAGCCCACCGGGCTCATGATGAGCCCCACGATGAGCGCCGTGATGTAGATCGATTCCTGGTTCGGCGGCACCTTGAAGACACGCGCGAAGACCAGATTGGTGATCCAGCACACCGCCAGGATCAGTGCGGTCGAGAAGACGATCTCGATCGGGGTGTAGTGCACCAGGCCGAAGAAGCTGAACGCCAGCGCGACAGCGAGGACCACGACGAGGTGCCAGAGCACCAGCCGGTACATGGTGGTGTGGTCGAGGAAACGGTCGATGTGCGTCATCATGATGCGCAATAGCCTTCAAAACCGCTGGTGAACGTCGCCCGGCCGTTGCGGTCGACAAGATAGCCTTCGAGGTCCGGCGTCTGCTCGATGAAGCCGATGCCGCTGCGGCCCATGGCGAAGGCCGCGGTGGCGAAGCGATCGGCTTCCAGAACATCGGGGCCGATAACCGTCAGTGCGACGATCTCCTCGATCGCGCTCCCGCGGGCGTGCGGATCGTAGATGTGCTGGCCGCGCACATAGGTGCCCGAGGTGGCAACACCCTTGCCGCGCGGTTCGAGCACCTTGATGATCTGCGCCTGATCGAAGGGGTTACGGATGCCGACCCGCCACTCCTGGCCTTCCGGATTGCGTCCGGAAGCCTGGATGTCGCCGCCCGCATCGACGAAGTAGTCGCGGCCGCCGCAACGGGCGACCAGCGCTGCTGCGTTGCGGATCGCCCAGCCTTTGACGATGCCGGACGGATCGAGCGTGCCGGCCGAGGTGCGGATGTCGAAATAGCCGCCGGTCTCGCGCCGGGTCTGCTCGGCCAGTGCCAGTACCTCGCGCATCTCGGCGCTGTAGTCCTTTTCGCCGAGACGCCCCTGGTTCAGCGCCGAGATCTCACTGTCGTCCTTGTAGGTGCTGAAGCGCCGGTCGACTGCGTCGAAATAGGCGAATGCCGCCTCGACCGTCGCATCGTCGTCGCCGCTGCCGGCGACATCGACCGTAATCGGCATGCCCATCAGGAGCCGCGTGACACGCATGGTGGACATCCGGCTACGCGCGTGCCTTCCTGAGCGCGCCGCCGAGCGACTGAATAAAGGCGTGGCTCGACAGCGTTGCGCCCGAGACGATGTCGACACGGGCGCTTTGGGCGCTGATCACCTCGTCGCGCAGCATCGGCAGCGCCTGGCGATTGATGTAGATCGAGGTGCTGTGGGTGTTCGGATAGCGCAGCACATGGATGGTCGCCAACCGCCCCTGCCTGACGACGGCCTCGATCTGCATGAGGCCGTAGTAGGCGTTGACCACCGGGCCGCGATAGGTGCCATCGCTGAGACCCGTGGTGGCGGAAGCCATGCGGACCAGCGGCGACACCGCAGCGGCGGGAGCGGACGGGGAAGAAGGCGCCGACGCGGGGGCGGGCGTCGGCGCTGCTGACGCGACCTGATGGTAGGGCGGGCGCAGGCGCGGCAGAGGAACGGTGACGGCATCCGGCTGTGCCGGTGCCGGATCGGGCGCCGGGGCTGCCGGCGCCTGGGCATTGGCAATGGCGACCGGGGCCGCCGGGGACGGCGCGCTATCGGCGGGCGGCGACGTCTGGGTGGCCGCCGGTGCGAAGCCCGAGGAATCCGCCGCTGCGGGCAACGGCGGCAGCGGCTGCTGGTCGGCCGGCGCCTGAGCGGCAAAGTTCGGAGCAGAGGCGGCCGGCGCATTGGTTGCCGGCGCCACGAACGGCACCTCGCGCGGCGCCATCTTCACATTGCCGCCGGTCGAGGCCAGGGTCTGAATACTGCCAGTCTGCAGGTCGGCACCGGCCAAAAGCGGGTCGGACGTGCTGCCGGCCTGGCTCCAGACATAGGCACCGGAAGCGGCGATGACGAGGGCCGAAAGAGCGATCTTCTTCATGGGGCGCAACTCATGCAATTCGGACAGGATCCGGCCGTTTTCTGCGACCGTTGAAGCGCATATTCGCAGCAACCAGCTTTCAGCCGGCTGTCAGCCCCGGTTACGATTCGTTCACATTTGATTAGCCATGGCGGCCGCTGATCGCCATGCGCACCTGCTTCTCGATCTCAACGACGACGAGCAAAACGACGCCGATGGCAACCACAATCGCCCCCTCGAAGAAGGACAGCGGCCGCGAGCCGAACAGGACCTGGAAGACCGGCAGATAGGTGAAGGCGACCTGGGCGACCGTGACCGTGCCCACCCCGATCAGCACCGCCGGCGTGCCGAGCACGCCAACCCAGGTGAACGACGTGCCGTGCACATAGCGGACGCTGAAGAGATAGGCGATCTCCATCACCACCAGCGTGTTGACCACCATGGTGCGTGCCGTCTCCAGCGAGTGACCCACCGACTGCGCCCAGAAGAAGACGCCGAAGGTCGCCGTCACGAACAGGACGGAGACGAAAAAGACGCGCCAAAGCAGATCCAGCGTCAGGATCGGTTGGTAGGCCGCGCGCGGCGGCCGCCGCATGGCCCCCGGCTCCATCGGCTCGAAGGCGAATGTCAGGCCGAGAGCGACGGCGGTGATCGTGTTGATCCACAGGATCTGGACCGGGGTCAGCGGCAGAGCGAAACCGACCGCGAGCGCCGCCATGATGGTCAGGCACTCGCCGCCATTGGTCGGCAGCGTCCAGGCAATGACCTTCATGACGTTGTCGTAGACCGTGCGGCCTTCGCGTACCGCCGCCACGATCGAGGCAAAGTTGTCGTCGGCGAGCACCACCTCGGCCGCCTCCTTGGCAACCTCTGTGCCCTTCTCACCCATCGCCACGCCGACATCGGCGCGCTTCAACGCCGGCGCATCGTTGACGCCGTCGCCGGTCATCGCCACCGTCAGGCCATCGGCCTGCAGCGCCTGCACCAGACGCAGCTTGTGCTCCGGCGTTGTGCGCGCGAACACCGCCGTCTCCCGCGCCGCCTCGCGCAGGCCCTCGTCGTCGAGCCGGTCCAGCTCCTGGCCGGTCAGCACCTTCGGGTCTTCGGCGATGCCGAGCTGGCGGGCGATCTCGCGCGCCGTGGTGGCATGGTCGCCAGTGATCATCACCACGCGGATGCCGGCCGTGCGGCAATCCTCGATAGCCGCGATGGCCTCTTCCCGCGGCGGGTCGAGGAAGCCGACAAAGCCGATGAGGACGGCGTCCGTATCGACATCGGCGAAGGCAAGATCGTGCTTGTCGGGATCGGCCGGCTTGAGCGCGAAGCCGAGCACGCGCTTGCCGCGCCCTGCCAACTCCATCGCCGCCCGGTGCCAGTGCTCGCTTCTCAGCGGCACATCGCCCTCAGCCGTGCGCTCGCTTGAGCACATCGCCAGCACCCGTTCAGGCGCCCCCTTGATCAGGATGAAGGCCTTGCCGTCGTGGCTGTGATGCAGCGTCGCCATGAAGCGATGCAGCGCGTCGAAGGGAATTTCATCCGAACGTGGCAGCTGTTTGCGCTTGAGCGTCGGGTCGATGCCGGCCTTCATGGCCAACGCCACCAGCGCCGCCTCCATCGGGTCGCCGTCGGAGCGCCATTCGCCATCGACCTGACGCAGTTCGGCGTCGTTGCACAACAGGCCGGCACTGAGCAGCTCCATCAGCACGCGGTCGCCGGCCGGATCGCGGTCGTCGCCGCCGAAACGGAAGCCGCCGTCGGGCGTGCGGCCGGCGCCGGTCACCTCGTATTCGCCGACCTCGGTGACGATGCTCTCAGCCGTCATCTCGTTGCGCGTCAGCGTGCCGGTCTTGTCGGAGCAGATGACCGTCACCGAGCCCAGCGTTTCGGCTGCCGGCAGGCGGCGGATGATGGCGTGGCGTGCCGCCATGCGCTGCACGCCGATGGCGAGCGTGATCGTCATGATCGCCGGCAGGCCCTCGGGGATCGCCGAGACCGCGATGCCGACCACCACCATGAAGGCGTCGCCGAACGAATAGCCGCGGAAGAAGCGGGCGAAGAGAAGGATCGCCGCCGAAGCGACCAGGATTGCGGCGGTGAGCTGCGTGGCGAAATGATCCATCTGGCGCACCAGCGGCGTCTGCAGCGTTTCGACCGTGCCGAGCAGCGTGCTGATGCGGCCAAGCTCGGTCTTCTGACCGGTCGCTACGGCAATTCCGATGCCCTGGCCGGCGGCGACGAAAGTGCCCGAGAAGGCCATCGACCGGCGGTCGCCGATGCCAGCTTGTGGCTCGACCGGCACCGCCGCCTTGTCGGCCGGCACCGATTCGCCGGTGAGGATCGCCTCGTCAATCCTGAGACCTCGGGCGCGGATGAGGCGGATGTCGGCCGGCACCCGCGCGCCGGCCTCGATCAGGACGATATCGCCGGGCACGATCGTATCGGCGCTGACGGTCACGCGGTGACCATCGCGCAGCACCGTGGCCTTGGGGTCGATCATGCCGCGGATGGCGTCCAGCGCCTGGACTGCCTTCCCCTCCTGGATGAAGCCGATGATCGCGTTGGCGAGCGTCACCGCCAGCACGACACCGGCATCGACCCAGTGTTCGAGCGCCGCCGAGAGGATCGCTGCCACCAGCAGCGTGTAGATGAGGACGTTATGAAACTGGAGCAGGAAGCGCTTGAGCGGGCCACTCCTGATCGGCTGCGGCAGCCGATTCGGCCCGAAGGCCGTCAGCCGCGCCTGCGCCTCATCCGAATCGAGCCCGTGCTCGCTGCTGGCGAACGCTTCCAGCGCCGCCTCGGCGTCCAGGGCATGCCACGGCCGCTCGGTGACGGCGGTGAGCGCCGGATCGGTCGCCGCTGGCGGCACGCTGCGTGTCGTCTTGTCCATCGCCCACGACTGCTGCGGTCGCAGTCCACAAAATCCCCCGCAATCCAGATGTATGAAGCGATCGGCGCCATTGCACCGGTGCTGCGCGCCAGCGCCGCACCTGGACCGGAATGCTAGCGTCCTTTGCGCCGCGCGATCTCCCGGTAGAGCGCCTCGGGACTGACGCCGATCTCATGCGCCAGGGACTTCCACCCACCTTTTGGCGGCATGCGCTCGCCACCGGCGAGGAGCCAGCCGTCGAGGCGCTCGGCGACAGTCTTCAATGACAGGATCTCGCTCCGCAAGCGCGCACCCTGCACCTCGCGCGCCAGATATGCGGCCCACGCCGCAGCAAATTCGGGCGATCGGGCGAGCGTCGTGCGAACGGCGGTCATGGGCATGGCGAGAACCACGGACGCGGCCGCAGCAGACGCGTCGCAGTGATAGTGCTGCGAGAACACCGATGCCTCGGCCAGGACGGTGTCTCGCGACGCCCTCTGCAGGACGACCATGCCGCCGTCCGCGCGATGGCGCGTCAACTCGATCGTTCCATCGATAACGAGGAACAGGTGGGTGACCGGATCGCCCCGATGGAACAGGAGGCCGCCCGCGGCGAGGCGGCGCTCTACGGCGGGCAGCGCCTTGAGCAGGACCGCGATATCGCACGACATGATAGCGATCATGTCACGTTGGCTGCCGGGATGCCAGCCTGAGACGCTGGGCAGGCAACCGGAGGGATCGGCAAAATGAAGCGCCTTGTCGTCATCGCAGCGGCGATCTTCATCGCATCGCCCGCCTTCGCGGCCGGGCCGGGCGAAGGCCCCGGCCAGATGCCCGCGATGCAGCATCAGGACCACATGGCGATGAACCAGCCGCCGGCCGCGCTTCCGCACGAGGGCGGCCAGGCGGCATTCGCCGCGGTCCAGGAGATCGTGGCGATGCTCGTGGCCAACTCGCAGACCGACTGGTCGAAGGTGGACATCGAGGCGTTGCGCCGGCACCTGATCGACATGGACAACGTCACCCTGCGCGCGCACGCAACGACCGAGGACATTGCGGGCAGCGTCCGCTTCCTGGTGACCGGAGAGGGCCCGGTCGTCGGCTCCATCCGCCGCATGGTCGCCGCTCACGCGCGAACGATGAACGGGGTCGGCGGATGGGCCTACGCCGCCGCCGACATCCCGAACGGTGCATCACTGACGGTGACGGTCGCCGACGCGCGCGACATCGTCGAGGTGAAGGCGCTCGGCTTCATCGGCGTGCTGGCGAACGGCAGCCATCATCAGGCGCACCATCTGATGATCGCCACCGGCCGCGATCCGCATTCCTGAAGCGCGGCGGAATGCCTGCTCGTGCCCCAGCCTGCTACCCCACCGGTGGCGCATAGGCGGCCGGATCGACCGTCGCAGGGCGTCCGGCGAGGCTGAGGCTGGCGACCCCGGCCGGCGTCTCGGCGATGACCTTGCCGCGGCGCACGACCGTGAGCCGCCGCGCCTTGAGGCGGATCGCCTCGATCGGATCGGCGGCCTGCAGCACCACCATGTCGGCATTGCAGCCGACGGCGAGCCCGTAGCCGTCGAGCTGCATCACCTTCGCGGAATTCGCCGTCACCGCATCGAAGCAGAAGCGCATCGCCTCGCGGCTGGCGAGCTGGCCGACATGCAGGCCCATATGGGCAACCTCGAGCATGTCGCCCGACCCAAGCGAGTACCACGGGTCCATGGCGCAATCCTGGCCGAAGGCGACGTTGATGCCGTATGCGCGCATCTCCGGCACGCGCGTCTGCCCGCGGCGCTTCGGATAGGTGTCGTGGCGGCCTTGCAGCATGATGTTGATGAGCGGATTGGCGATGGCGTGAACGCCGGCCTCGGCCATCAGCGGCAAGAGCTTGGAGACGTAATAGTTGTCCATGGAATGCATGGAGGTGAGGTGCGAGCCAGCGACGCGACCGGCCATGCCGAGACGCTTGGTCTCGGCGGTCAGCATCTCGATATGGCGCGACAGCGGGTCGTCGCTTTCGTCGCAATGCATATCGACCATAAGGCCGCGCTTCGCGGCGATTTCGCACAGCGCAGTGACGCTGGCCGCGCCGTCGGCCATGGTGCGCTCGAAATGCGGGATGCCGCCGACCACGTCGACGCCCTTGTCGAGCGCGCGCTCGAGATTCTTCGCCGCGTTGGGCGAGCGGTAATAGCCGTCCTGCGGAAAGGCGACGAGCTGCAGGTCGATATAGGGCGCTATCTCCTTTTTCACTTCGAGCAGCGCGTCGACGGCGAGCAGCCGGTCGTCGCAGACATCGACATGGCTGCGGATGGCAAGCAGGCCCTGCGCGACGGCGAGATCGCAATAGCGGAGCGCCCGCTCCTTGACCGCTTCGACCGTCAGCAGTCCGGCTTCAGCTCGCCCCACAGCGCAATGCCTTCCAGAGCGTGCCCGACTGGTTGAGGCGCGGAAGGCCGAGCGACAGCGTCGCGTCCATATGGAAGTGGCAATCGATGAGCGGTGGCGACACCAGCCTTCCGCTGGCATCGACGACGCGGCCTGCCTCGCCGGTGATGCCGGGTTCGAGACCGACGATCTTGCCGCCGGCGCAGGCGATGTCGATGCCGGTGCGGCCGTCCGGCAGAGTCGCTCCCTTGACGATCAGATCGAAGCGGACCGGCCATCAGCGCTCCTCCTTGCGGAACGGGATCAGCAGGCTGGCAGGTGCCAGCGCACTGCGTGAGACGAATGCCATCGCCACGATGGTGAAGACGAAGGGCAGCATCAGGAACACCTGATAGGGCAGGTGCAGGATGTTGGTCGCCTGCAGGCGGAGTTGCAGCGCCTCGAGCGCGGCGAAGAGCAGCGCGCCGCCGGCGCAGCGCCACGGATTCCACAGGCCGAAGACGACCAGCGCGATCGACACCCAGCCGCGCCCGGAAATCACCCCGAAGGTGAATGAGTTGAACTGAGCCATGGTCAGGTAGGCCCCCGCCAGCCCCATCATGCCACCGCCGATCGCCAGTGCCTGGGTGCGCACGCCCCACACGCTGATGCCAGCGGCATCCGCCGCGCGCGGGTTTTCGCCGACCGTCCTGAGGTCGAGGCCCCAGGCCGTGCGGTAGAGCAGGAAGGCGATCACCGGCACGGCGAGGAAGGCGACATAGGTGAGAATCGTCTGGCTGAAAAGCACCGGCCCGACGAAGGGGATCGCCGAAAGCCCCGGAATCTCGATCGGCTGGAAGGCGACGATATTGGGCGGCACGGCCGGCTGGCCGAAGATCAGGCGGTAGAAATAGAACGCGAGCCCGGTCGCCAGCATCGTCATGCCGATGCCCGACACGTGCTGGCTGACGCCGAAGACGACGGTGAGCAGCGCCATCACCAGTCCGGCAAGCGCACCGACCGCAATGGCAGCGACCAGCCCCAGCCACAGATTGCCGGTGAAATAGGCGGCGGAGAAGCCGACCATGGCGCCGAGCAGCATGATGCCCTCGATGCCGAGGTTGAGCACGCCGGCGCGCTCGTTGATGAGTTCGCCGAGGGTGGCCAGCAGCAGCGGCGTCGAGATGCGGATGATCGCGGCGAAGAATGAGACTTGCAGCACCTGGGTGAGGGTCTCAAGCATGGCGCACCACCCTCAGCCGGTAGGTGGCGAAGAGGCGCATGGCGACCATGGTCATCAGCGCCGTGCCCTGGATGACATCGGCGAGATAGATCGGCACGCCGAGGCTGCGCGACATGGTACCCGCACCGTTGAACACCATGGCGAAGAACAGCGCGGCAGGCACCGCGCCGAGCGGATTGAGCTCGGCCAGCGTGGCAATGACGATGCCGGCATAGCCGTAGCCCGAGGTGAGATCGGCGGTGACCTGGTAGCGCACGCCGCCCACTTCGCCGGCGCCGGCCAGGCCGGCGAGCGCGCCGGAGATGAGCGCCGCGACAATGATGACGCGGCCGACCGGAATGCCGGCATAGTTGGCGGCGGCGGGATTGTGGCCGACGGCGCGGATTCGGAAGCCGAGCGTCGTGCGGGTGAGCATCCACCAGATGACGACGGCGGCAATGCCGGCGAGCAGGATGCCGAGATGCACCGTGTCGCCATAGACGATGGGGAATTCGGCGGCCGACCGGATGCTCGGCGCATTGGGATAGCCGCTCTTCGGATCACGCCACGGTCCTTCGAGCAGCGCCGTGGTGCCGTAGAGCATGATGAAGTTGAGGAGCAGGGTCGAGACGACGTCGTCGACCTTGAGCTTGACCTTGAGCAGTGCCGGCAGGAGCGCCCACAGGGCGCCGAAGATCGCCGCGCCGATTACCATCAGCGGCACCAGGCTGAAGGCCGGCAGCCAGGCGCGCTCGCCGATCCAGCAGGCGGCGATGGCGCCGGCCATGAGTTGACCTTCGGCGCCGATGTTCCAGAACTTCGCCTGGAAGGCGACGGCCACCGCCAGCCCGGTGAACAGCAGCGGCGACGCCTTCACCAGCATGTCCTGGATGTCGTAGGTCGATTCGAAGTTGGACAGCAGCAGCTGAGCGTAGGCTTGCGGGATGCTGGCGCCGGCAAGCCACACCAGCACGCTGCATAGGGCGAGCGTCACCACCACGGCGGCGAGTGGCAGGATGATCTGGACGGCAAGCGGCGTCTCGTGTCGGCGTTCGAGTCTGAAGCGCATCACGCCGCGTGCTCCACGCCGGCCATGTAGAGACCGATGCGCTCGACGGTGGCTTCCTCGACGGCCAAGTCGGCGACGATACGGCCGCCATACATGACGGCGATGCGGTCCGAGAGCTGGAAAAGCTCCTCGAGGTCCTCGCTGATCAGCAGGACGCCGCCGCCGTTTGCCCGCAACGCCAGGAACTGGCTGTGGATGAACTCGGTGGCGCCGACATCGATGCCACGCGTCGGCTGGGCGGCGAGCAGGATCTTCGGCTCGCGCGCGATCTCGCGTGCCAACAGCGCCTTCTGCAGGTTGCCACCCGATAGCGTGCCGGTGCGCGCATCGGGACCGGAGGTGCGGATGTCGAAGCGGTCGATCTGATCGCTGGCGAACTTGCGCATCGCCTTGCGGTCGAGAATGCCGCGCCTGGAGAAGGGCGGCCCGCCGACCCAGGGCAGGGCCATGCTTTCCGACAACGGCAGCGCCCCGATCATGCCGATGGCGAGCCGATCCTCCGGCACCCGCCCGATGCCACGCGCCTGCACGAAGCGCGGCGTCAGGCCGGTCACCACCTCGCCATGGATCTCGACGGCGCCGCCGGTCGGCTCAAGAACGCCGGCGACGATATCGGCCAGCGCCCGCTGGCCGTTGCCGGACACCCCGGCGATGCCGACGATCTCCCCGGCCGAGAGCATCAGCGACACGTCTTTGAGGCCGGGGGCGGAAACGTGGGACAGCTTGAGCAGCGGCAAGCCGGTTTCCTGCGGCGGGCGCTCCGGCGGGCTGAGTTCGCGGCCGCACATGAGCCGCGCCAGCTCGCCCTTCGACAGGCCTTCCGCATTGGCGCGCTCGGCCACCACGCGCCCCTGGCGCATGACGGTGATGCGGTTGGTGATCTCGATCACCTCGGCCAGCTTGTGCGAGATGAAGATGACGCCCATGCCGCGCGCGGTCATGGCCCTGAGCGCCGCGAACAGTCCTTCCGTTTCCTGCGGCGTCAGCGTCGCCGTCGGCTCGTCGAGGACCAGGATTTGGGCGCCGCGCACCAGCGACTTGGCGATCTCGACGCGCTGCTGCTCGCCGATGGAAAGCTCGCTCACCAGCCGGTCTGGATCGAGATGGATGTGAAAGTCGCGACCGACTGCCGCCAGCCGCTCGACGACGACACGCCGCGTCAGCCTGCCGTCGGGCCCGGCCTTGCCGACCAGCAGGTTTTCCAGAACCGTGTGGCGCGGCACCAGATGGAAGTGCTGGTGCACCATGCCGATGCCGAGGTTCAGCGCATCGTGCGAGCTGCGGATCGCGACGCGCCTGCCGTCGACTTCGATGGAGCCCTCGTCGGCGGCATAGGAGCCGAAAAGGATATTCATCAGCGTGGTCTTGCCGGCGCCGTTCTCGCCCAGGAGACCGAGAATGTCGCCTTCATGCACGGTAAGGTCGACCGCCGCGCAGGCCTGCACAGGACCGAAGCTCTTCGAGATGCCGCGCATGCTGACTAGCGGCGGCGGGTTCATGCCTCGTCTCCGAGATTTGTGAGCATAATCGAGAGGAAGGCGGCCCCGGGCCGCCTTCCCTTTCACGACCGGACTATTCGGAGACCGGCGTTGCCTCGTTGACGGACACCCGGAAGTCGCCTGCCAGAATCGCCTTCTGCTTGTCCATGACCAACTTCATGACGTCGGCCGGCAGCTTCTGCTCCCAGGCATGGAAGGGCGCCAGCGAAGCGCCGCCCTTGGCCATGGTGGAGAAGGTGCCGAAGTCCTGCGCCGTATAGACGCCGGCCTGCACTTCCTTGATCGCTACCTGAACAGTCGGCCACATGTCCCACACCGGCCCGGTGACCACGGTATCGGGGGCCAGCGACGATTGATCGGACATGTTGGAGAAGGCGATGATGCCCTTCTCCGCTGCCGCCTCGATCACGCCAAAGCGCTCGGCGAAGATGGCGTCGACGCCAGCCGCGATCTGCGCCAGCGCCGCTTCCTTGGCCTTGGGCGGATCGAAGAACGAACCGATGAAGGTCACCTTGCACTTCACCGCCGGGTTGACGTCCTTGGCGCCCTGGCAGAAGGCATTGACCAGACGGTCGACCTCGGGAATGTCCATCGCCGCGACCGAGCCGATGACATTGGTCTTGGTCATCTTGCCGGCGATCATGCCGGAGAGATAGGCCGGTTCATGAATCCAGTTGTCGAAGACGGAAAAATTCGGCTCCGTCGGTCCCTGGCCGGAGCCGAAGACGAAGGCCACCTTGGGGAATTCCCTGGCAACCCGGCGGGTGATGTCCTCGGCCGAAAAGGCGTCCCCGGTGATCAGTTGATAGCCGTCACGCGCGAATTCGCGCAGCACACGGGCATAGTCGGCCGAGGGGACGTTTTCGGCCCATTTGTATTCGATGCCCATCTCCTTCTGCGCTTTGAGCAGCGCCACGTGAATCTGGTTGTCCCAAGGTTCTTCGATGGGCGTCGCAAAGACCGCGGCGACCTTCATCTTGTCCGCGGCAAGCGCGTCGTGTGACCCCAGCCCGGCAGCCACGAAGGCGCCCGCCGCGACCAGCCCCAGGAACGCCCGCCGGGCGATCCGCTTGCGTCCGCGGATTTCGGTGGCTGCTAGAAGTTTGCGCATTTAACCCTCCAAAAAGGCACGGTAGCCGTTTTTCTGCACACCGGCGGCGCCCGCTTGTCGCTCCCAAGAGTGAGAGCCCGAAATCGAAGCAAGAGTGGCGCCAGTTACGCCCGGAGGAAGCCGGTTTGCCCCCACAAGCGACGTTGCGGCCTGGGAGGCGGCGGGTCAACGCATGGCGACGGCTTATGCACCACCAAAAGACGGAGGCCATACAAGGAAAAGGCCGCTCGTGAGCGGCCTTTCCAGCGCGTCCGACTGCCCGTGCGGCTATTCCACCGGCATACCGTTGACGCGCAGGCTGCGCAGGTCGTCCGCCACGATCTCGTCCACAGCCGCCTCGCTGAGGTCGATGTCGCCGCGCGCCGCCATGAACATGCGCCCGGCAAGCTTGTCGAAGCGGCCGCGTGCAATCTCGACGCTCAGATTCGCCGCCATCGTCGGCGGCACGTTGATGCCCCTTTCGAACAGCCGCTCGATGTCGGGCAGGTATTTCTGCCCCGCCGCGCTCTCCAGTTGATACTGGGTCATGCTGGTGCGCACGAGGCCAGGATCCATGGCGAAGAGCCTGACGCCGCTGCCGGCAAGCGTGTCGTTGACGCTTTCGGTGAAGCGCAGGATGCCCGACTTGCTGGTGGCGTAACCGGAGCCGTTGGGGAAGGATGAGAACGTGCCGCCGCCGGTCAGGTTGATGATGCGGCCGCGCTTGCGCGCTCTCATGCCCGTCAGCGCCGCCCGGCAGCAATTGAACGTGCCGCGCACATTGGTCTCCACGTCGCGCCACCAGGCGGCCGGATCGACGTCCCAGATCGGGCCGATCGCCCCGAAGGAGGCGGCATTGTTGGTGAGCACGCCGATCGGGCCGAGGTCCTTCTCGATCGCCGCGAAGACCGTCTCCACCGCGGCAAGGTCGATGATGTCCACGGCGTAGGCGCGCGCCGTGCCGCCGGCAGCGGCGATCTCGGCCGCCACCTTGTCGATCTCGCCCGTCGTGCGCGCCAGGAGCGCCACCTTGGCGCCCTCCCTGGCATGAGTCAGCGCGATCTCGCGGCCGATTCCCCGACCGGCTCCGGTGACCACGCTGATTTCGTCTGCAAGCTTCATCTCTGCCATCTCTACTCAAGTCGGTTCGCGGCCGGCGCCAGGATGCCGCCGGCCGATCGGGCTTTGCCAGCCATGGAAACCCTGAGACCACCACGCGCCCCGACGCCCGTCAACCGGCCGCCGCATGACCTGTGCGGAAAGGCCGACAATCGACCAAAACACCTCGCAAGGGTTCGGAATCGATTGACTTAAAGGCCAAGCTCAGCTTGAATCCAAAACGTTTTGGAAACCGGCTTCCTGGGGAGGAGAACGCCGGCATGGGCAGACGCCAAACGCGCCTCAGAGAACTGGCCAACGACCTCGGCGTGTCGATCACGACCGTGTCGAGGGCGCTCGCCGGCTATCCCGATGTCAGCGAGGCGACCCGTGCCCGGGTGACCGCCGCGGCAGAAGCCCACGGCTATGTCCCCAGCCGCGCCGGGCGGATGCTGGTCTCGGGCCGCACGGATTTCATCGGCATGGTGCTGCCGGTACGCGACGGCCACCTGATGGATGCCTTCCTGGGCGAATTCGTCGCCGGCCTCAGCGAAGGGCTGACGGCCCGCGGCCGCGACCTGTTCATCGCCACCGCCCCGCGCCTGCATGGTGAGGCCGACGTGATGCGCCACATCATCGACGGCGACCGCGCCGACGCCATCGTGCTCAACCGCACCGAGATCGACGACCAGCGCGTGCACGTTCTTGCCGCCCGCCAGTTTCCCTTCGTCACCCACGGACGCCTGCTTACCGGCTCGAACGATTTCGCCTGGTTCGACACCGACGGCGAGGCCGCCTTCGCCGACGCCGCCCGCATGCTCATCGAACTGGGCCATCGGCGCTTCGGTCTGGTGACCATCGAAGAGCCCTTCACCTTCGCCCATCTCCGCCGGCGCGGCCTGGAAAAGGCGCTGGCGGAAGCGGGACTGGCGCTTCCCCGTGCCGCCGTCCGTTCGGTGCCGATGATGGATGCGGCCGCTGCCGAAACTGCGGCGCAACAGCTTCTGTCCGCCGACGACCGGCCGACCGCCGTCTTCGGCGTCACCGACACCCAGGCGATCGCAGTGCTAAAGGCCGCTGCCGCGCGCTCGCTTCCTGTGCCGGCGGAACTCTCGGTGATCGGCTTCGACGATCTGCCGATTGCCGCCTATGCCCAGCCGGCGCTGACCACCTTCGACCAGCACGCCCGCGAAAGCGCCGCCACCATCGCCGGCATGGTGACCGACATCCTCGACAAGGGCCCGCAATCGGTGAGCGCGCGCCTCATCAAGCCTGAATTTGCCGCGCGCGCCAGCCACGGTCCGGTGCCGCGGTGACTTGAGACTTGCCTACCGGAAAACCAAGGGAGGAAGACATGCGCAGCAAACGACTACTCGGACTGGCCACCGCCGCCTTGTTTGCGGCCGGGGCCTCGGCAACCGCAGCCTTCGCTGCCCCCATCCTGTTCTGGTCCGACCAGGGCACGCCGGTCGAGGAGCAGCAGGCGATCCGCGACACCGTTCTCAAGGGCTTCAGCGGCGAGGTCGACTTCCAGCCGCAGGATCCGGGCCCCTTCGTCACCCGCATCCAGGCGGAAGCCCAGGCCGGCAAGGGGTCGATCGATGTGATCGGCGGCCTGCACGGCGATTTCGCCGGCTTCCCCGACGCCGTGACGGACCTTTCCGATCTCGCCGGCTCGCTGGCCAGCGTCGGCGTCAACCAGACCTATCTCGGCCTCGGCAAGCTCTCCACGGGCGAGCAGAAATACATTCCGTGGATGCAGGCGACCTACATCATGGCCGCCAACAAGAAGGCGCTGGAGTATCTGCCGGCGGGCGCCGACATCAATGCGCTCACCTACGACCAGCTCATCGAGTGGGCGAAGACCATGGCCGAGAAGACCGGCTCGCCGAAGTTCGGCCTGCCGGCCGGCCCCAAGGGTCTGATCCACCGCTTCGTGCAGGGCTATCTCTATCCCTCGTTCACCTCATCGGAAGTGACCAAGTTCCGCTCGCCGGAAGCCGTCGCCATGTGGGAGAAGATGAAGGAGTTGTGGAAATATACGAGCCCCGCCTCAACCAACTACGGCTTCATGCAGGAGCAACTGCTCTCCGGCGAAGTATGGGTGGCGTGGGATCACACCGCGCGCCTCGCCGACGCCTTCAACCAGAAGCCGGCTGACTTCGTCGCCTTCCCGGCGCCCGCCGGTCCCGCCGGCCGCGGCTTCATGCCGGTCGTTGCCGGTCTCGGCATCCCCAAGACAGCGCCCGACATGGACGGTGCCAAGAAGCTCATCACCTACATGATGCAGCCCGACACCCAGATCGCCATGCTCAAGGCCATCGGCTTCTTCCCGGTGGTCAAGGCAACGCTGCCCGCCGACATGCCCGAGTCGGTGAAGGCGGAAGGCGCGGCGGTTGCCGCCCAGTCCGCCTCCAAGGACGCCAATCCCGGCCTGCTTCCGGTCGGCCTCGGCTCCGCCGGCGGCAAGTTCAACAAGGTCTATACGGACACCTTCCAGCAGATCCTGTTGGCCAACCGCGACATCAAGACCGTCCTCGACAGCGAGGCGGCGACACTCAGCGGCATCATGAAGGAAGCCAACGCGCCGTGCTGGGCGCCTGACAAGCCTTCGACCGGCGCCTGCCCGGTCGACTAGGGAATCCTCCCGGCCGCCGGCGGCGTTTCCTCATGGGGCGTCGCCGGCGGATCGTCGAAAGCAGACCATGCAATCGCGCACGCTGCCCTATCTGCTTCTGCTTCCCGCGGCATTGTTTCTCGCGGCGTTCTTCGTTTGGCCGTTCATCCAGGTCGCCATCGAAGCCTTCACCAGCAACGGCGCGCTGACGCTCGACCATTTCCGCACCATGGCCGGCGACTGGAAGTTCTATCCGGCGCTCACCAACACGCTGCTGCTCGCCGTCATCATCGTGCCGCTGCAGATCACGCTGGCGCTCTCCATGGCCTCGCTGGTCACCCGCATGGGAGCGGGGCGCGACGTCATCCTCTATATCTGGACGATCCCGCTCGGCATCTCCGATCTCGCCGCCGGCCTGGTCTGGCTCGCCATTCTCGAGAAGAACGGCTTCCTCAACAGCGCCCTGCAGAGCTTGGGGTTAATCGCCGAGCCGATCACCTGGCTCGGCTATCAGGACACGGTGATGCTCTTCGTCGCCGTCATCCTCGCCGAGCTGTGGCGCTCGACCGCCATCGTCATGGTCATCCTGGTCGCCGGCATGGGGCTGATCCCGCGCGAATATTACGAGGCGGCGGAAGTCTTCGGCGCCGGCCCGTGGAGGCGCTTCATCAAGGTAACGCTGCCGCTCCTCAAGCCCAGCCTGCAGACGGCGCTGATCCTGAGAACCATCCTCGCCTTCGAGGTCTTCGGCGTGGTGGCAGCACTGGCCGGCACGAATCTGCCCATCCTCATGGGCCAGACTTACGAATGGCAGTTCACGCTGCAGGACCGCAACGTTGCCGCGGCGCTTGCCTTCGTCACCCTGGTGATTTCGGTCGGCTTCACCCTCTTCTATCTGTGGGCATTGCGTACGCCCGATGAGGCGCGCACATGACCGCCGCCACCGACATCGCCCTGCCCAAGGAGCGCACGATCAACGCCGGCCGCTGGCTGATGATCGCTGCGATCGTCCTCCTCTGCCTCTGGGTGCTGGTGCCGATCTACCTGATCCTGGTGAACGCGCTCTCCTCACCGGCGGAAGTGAACGGCTGGCCGAAGCAATTCTATCCGAGCTTCGATCTTGGCAGCCTGAGCTTCTTCATCCGTTTCCAGGGCGTTGCCTGGGCGTTGTTCAATTCGGTCGTGGTGGCACTCTTGACCACGGTGCTGGCCATTGGCCTCGGCGCGCCGGCCGGCTATGCGCTCGCCCGCTTCCGCTTCCGCGGCAAGGAGAGCTTCCGCCTGCTGGTGCTGATGACGCGCGCCTTCCCGCTGCCGCTTCTGGCCCTGCCGCTGGCGGTCCTGTTCATCCGCACCGGCCTCGACGACACCCAGGTCGGCCTGGCGCTGGTCCACACCACGCTGGCGCTGCCCTTTTCCATCCTCATCACCTTCTCGCTCTTCATGAGCATCCCGTTCGAGCTCGAGGAGGCCGCTTTCACGCTCGGCTGCACAAGGTTTCAGGCCTTTCGCAAGGTAGTCATGCCGCTGGCCCTGCCGGGCATTGCCGCCTCCGGGGTCTTTGCCTTCGTCACCTCGTGGAACGAGGTCTTTGCCGCCGCCGTGCTTACCATCCGCAACCGCACGCTGACCGCCTTCCTGCTCACCAGCCTCGACTATTCGCCCCTGCCGCTGAAGTTCGCCGGCGGCGCCGCGCTGGTTCTGCCGGCGCTGATCTTCCTCTTCCTCGTGCGCAAGTACCTGTTTGCCCTGTGGGGCATCGCCAACCGCTAGAGAGGCACCATGGCGGGAATCGAGATCAGGGATGTCGCCAAGCGCTTCGGCGCCGTCACCGCGCTGGTCGATATCGACCTCGACGTCGCCGACCGCGAGTTCCTCGTGCTGCTCGGCGCCTCGGGTTGCGGCAAGACCACGCTCTTGCGGCTGATCGCCGGGCTCGACAGGCCCAGCGCCGGCGACATCCGCATCGGCGGCAGGCGCGTCAACGATCTGCCACCGAGAGCGCGCGGCATCGCCATGGTGTTCCAGAACTATGCCGTTTTCCCGCATCTCACCGTGTTCGAGAACATCGCCTTCGGCCTCAGGATGAAGAAGCTGTCCGAGGCCGAGATCGAAGAGAAGGTGAAGCGCTCGGCGGAACTCATGCACATCGAACAGCTGCTCAAGCGCTATTCGGGCCAGCTTTCCGGCGGCCAGCGCCAGCGCGTCGCCGTCGCTCGCGCCTTGGCCATGGAACCGGAGGTGCTGCTCATGGACGAGCCACTCTCCAATCTCGACGCGCTCCTGCGCCTGGAGATGCGCGCCGAGCTGAAAGGCGTGCTGCAAGAGAGCCGCACGACCACCATCTACGTCACCCACGATCAGGTCGAGGCGATGAGCCTCGGCGATCGCATCGCCGTCATGCATGGCGGGCACATCGTCCAGGCGGCAACGCCGATCGACGTCTATCGCGACCCCGCCGACGCCTTCGTCGGCGGTTTCATCGGCAGCCCGCCGATGAATTTCCTGCCCGCCAGCCGCTCGGACGGACGCTGGCACGTCGCCGACACCGAGGTCGACGGACCGGCGGACGTGGGGCCGCACCTCCAGTTCGGTATCAGGCCCGAGGATTTGGCCGTCGCCAATGCCGGCCTCAGCGGCACGGTGCGCGTCGTCGAGCCGCTCGGCGCCCACCAGCTCGTCACTATGACCATTGCCGATACGCTCTTCCGCGCCGTGCTCGACAGCGACCTCAAGATCGATCCCGGCCAGACCCTGACATTGTCGCCCCGCGCCGACCGGGCCCGCTGGTTCGACGCAGAAACCGGCGCGGCCATCGATCACAAGACCACCAGCAGACCCCGCCAGCCATGACCATGGAACCCCGCGACAAGTCCCTTTTTGCCAGCGCCGCCGCCATTCTTCGCGACAACGATCGCGGCACCTACACGATCCCCACCAAGGGGCTCTATCCGTTTCAGTGGAACTGGGATTCCTGCCTGACGGCGCTCGGCCAGCGCCACTTCGACGAGGCGCGCGCCTGGACCGAGATTGCCACGCTCCTCTCCCACCAGTGGCCGGACGGCATGGTGCCCCATATCGTCTTCCACGAGATGGACGAGGGTTATTTTCCCGGTCCCGACGCTTGGGGCACCGGCCGTCCGACGCCAACCTCCGGCATCACCCAGCCGCCAGTGCTGGGCTTCGTCATCGAGCGCCTCTTCGCCGAAGCGCGCGATACCGAGCTCGCCCGCCGCATGGCGCTGGAACTGGCGCCCAAGGCCGACGCCTGGCACCGCTGGTTCTATCGATGCCGTGATCCGCAAGGCACCGGCCTGGTCGCCATCCTTCACCCGTGGGAGGCGGGCCGCGACAACTCCATCGACTGGGACGAACCGCTCGCCCACGTCCCGACCGAGGGCGTCCAGCCCTATCGCCGCCGCGACACGCAACATGTCAACGCCGCCGAGCGCCCGACGCAGGAGCAGTACGACCGCTACATGTGGCTGGTGACCCGCTTCCGCGACCTCGGCTGGGACAACAGCAAGCTGCACGCCGCTTCGCCCTTCCAGGTGGTCGATCCCGGCTTCAACGCCATCCTGATCCGCTCCGACGAGGCGCTTGCCCGCTTGGCGCAAGCGATCGGCCTCGACGCAATCGCCAAGGCCGCCCGTGCCCGCATCGCGCTCGCGCGCCAGACCTTCGACAGCCTGTGGAGCGAGAAAGCCGGTCAGTTCCTGTGCTTCGACCGGGTCGCCGGCAAGCTGATCGAGAGCCACTCGGTCGGCGGCCTGCTGCCGCTTTTCGCCGGCCTCGGCGATACCGAGCGGCTGATCGCCACCATCCGGCGCTGGCGCACGCTGACCGCCTTCGGCGTCGCCTCGCACGATCCCGCCGATCCGCGCTTCGAGCCGAGGCGCTACTGGCGCGGCCCGACCTGGCTGATCGTCAACTACCTGATCGTCGACGGCCTCAGCCGCAGCGGCCATGAAGACGCCGCCGCCGAGATCGGCGCCGACAGCCTCGCCCTCATTCACAAGAGCGGCTTCGCCGAGTATTACGACCCCACCGATGGCGCCGCCTGTGGCGGCAAGCATTTCACCTGGACGGCGGCGATGGTCATCGAACTCCTCGCGCGCGCCACTGCCGACTGAGGCATCCACCCGTCATGCGCATTCTCGGCTGCGGCGCCCACCCCGACGACATCGACATCTTCTTCTTCGGCACTCTCGCCGCGGCGCGCGCCTTGGGCGCCGAGATCGGCTGCCTGATCGTCACCGACGGAGCGGCCGGCGGCGCGACGCCCGGCGAAGCGCTGGCGCGAGAACGCCGCACGGAAGCCACCGCCGCGGCATCCGGCCTCGGCGTCACGCCGATCTTCCTCGACCGGCCGGACGGCGCGCTGGGCAGCGACGCTGAGGCTGCGGCGCTTCTTGAAGCGGAGATTGCACGCTTCGCCCCCGACCTCGTCATCACCCACGATCCCGAGGACTACCATCCCGACCACCGCGCGCTTTCGCTTCTGGTGCGCGATGCGGCACGCTTCCATGTGCCGGTGCTCTACGCCGATACGCTGATGGGCAACGGCTTCCAGCCGACGCTCTATGTCGACATCACCGCTCATTTCGGTGCCAAACGCACGGCAATCCGCGCGCACACATCGCAGCGGCCGGAACGCTTCGTCAGCGCCTGCGAGACCTGGAACCGCTTCCGCGCGCTCCAGTGCAATGCGCCGGAGGGCTATGCCGAAGCCTTCCGCTTCGAGCCCTGTTATCCGTTTGCCGATGTCCGCGCCCTGCTGCCACCACCGCCGGCCGTCTCTCCGCTCGGACGATACGGTCAGACGACGGCGAAGTGAGCCGCCGCACATAAACGGACCCCGCCGCACGGGGTGTGTCAGGCGGGGCCGTCCCTCATTTGAGGCTTTGTCGGTTTACAACCGATCAATCGGACGCTTGGCGTCCGCATGTCAACGATGAGATTGTCGGATTTCAGGCCCCGCGCTAGCGGGGCCGGTCGCAGCCCGGCGGAGACATGCTGTGGCACCCTCCTGGTCTTGAGCCTCGGACGACGGGCCAGGATTGCCCGTCACCTCCTTAATGTGGACCACACTCGCCTGCAGTCAAGCGCCGATCGCACGGGCAGCGGCCCGGCAATCGACCGCCGCCTGAAACGGTCAGCCCGCCGGCTGGATCAGGTTCGCCATCAGACGGAAGGCGCCGGGCACCAGCCGGTCGAGCTGGTGGTGCAGCACGAGGCTCGTATGCGTGTGCCGGCCCTCGCCGATGACCGCCGACACCAGCGCGCCCTCGAGCGGCGCTTCGCCCTTGTCGCTGATGGACAGCAGCGGCTGATAGCAATCGTCCCAGCGGCAAGCGAAATAGAGCCCACGCTCCTTGTCCCAGCCCTCCCAGTCCGCCGGACCGATGACGTTCGGGCGCGTCAGCAGCGGATGGTCCGGCAGCAGTACGTTCACCGGCGCATTGGGATCGGTCACCCGCCAGCGCAGCGACGGCAGCCCGATCTGCAGGCGCCGCGGCGGCGTCTCGTCCGGCGACCAGCCGTCCTTCGGCCGGTGATAGAGCGTCACCAGATGGCCGCCGGTCTCCACCCATACGCGCAGGCGCTGGCGTGCTGCGGCGAGATCCGGGCGGGTGCCGAAGGCGAAGATGCCGACGACGATGGTGGTGAAGGCACCAAGGGCGCCGTTGGCAAGCATCTCGCCATCCAGCGGCGTGACGTCGACGCCGAGCTGGCGCAGCCAGAAATCGACGCGGTCGTTGCCGCCGCCGACATAGCCGACGCGAGCGCCGGCCGGCAGCGCCGCATGCACGGCCAGGCCGGGGAGCGCGCACGGTTCGGCCCATTCGGTCGTGCCGAGATGGGGGTAGGTCGCCGTGCGCACCCGCGAAGCCGGCTCGCCGCCAATCGTGGCGGCGATCGCGAAGCGCCCCGGCGCGAGACCGGCCGGCGGCGTCAATACGAAACCGCCGGGCGATGCGCTTGCCGCCCAGCCGGACGGCGGCTCGAGGGCCACTGGTGCCGCCGCGCCGTCGACGCGGGCGGCAACGACGATCGGCGACGGCGCCTGCGCGAGATTGACGATGACGGCGTCCGGTTCGAGGGTCAGCGACGACGCCGGCAGCACGCGGAACGCCTCCTCGGGGTCGAGCACCCGCGACACCCGGCGCCCGCCGATCGCGGCCGAGACGATGACGGCAAGATCGCCATTGGCCGCCAGCGGGTCGAAGCTCGGGGAATAGGGATTGGTGAAATCGGCATGGCGCGCGGCGGCGATGGGGAAACGCCACACGCCGTCCCTGACCTTGGCACCGCCGACCGAGAGGTTGCGGCCGCCATCGATGGCAACCGACACCTCGATGGCCGGGTCGTCATGCGCCGTGACGATCGACAAGACGCCCTGCTCGCCTGGCGCCAGCCGCGGCGGATCGGCAGTGACGCGCACCGAAAGCCCGGCCGCCTCCTGCAGGACCACGGCCAGTTCGCGCGCCTTGCGCGCCAGCCGGTGCGTCAGACGCGGCTGCAGGGCCCGCGGACAGGTCGCCTCAGCCGCGTCGATGGCGGCAGCGGCACGCAGGGCCGCCGCCGTGACCGCCGCGGTCTCGGGGAACGCACCGACGGCTTCGTCGATGGCCCTTTGAGCGTCGGTGAGCGCCGTCGCCATCGCGGCCGGCACGCCGGGTTCGGCGGCAAGGGCACCGACGGTCGCAGCCAGGCCGTCGCTGATATCGCCCTCGGCATTGGCCCGCGTGACCGAGCGCGCCAGATGCAGCGGCCAGCGGTCGTTCCCCCGGTCGAGCCATTGGCCCATGCCCTGGGTGGCGTGGAAGGCGCGCGACCACTCGCCGATCTGCGTATAGGTGGCGCCGCTGACGGCGTCGCGGCCCGGCGCGGTGACCGTGACCGTCGCCGGCGGCGGCGGCTCCTCGTCATCGTAGGAACTGCCTGCCCCCGACCATGCCGGCAGATAGAGCTTGGCGACCTGCCACGGATTGAGGCCCGCCGCGATCTGCTCCGGATGGACGTTCGCATCGGCTGCCGCATCGAAGGCGGCCAGCGCGGCGCGGGTCATGGCGCGGTGATGGCCGTGCTGACCGGGCACGTCGAGAAAGGTGACCTCGACGATATCCGGCCGGAAGCGGCGATAGGCTTCGACCATGCGTTCGACGATCGTCGCCTCGCCCCAGCGGGCGAGCGTGTCGTCGCCGTTCTTGGAGAAGCCGAAGTCGAAGACCGCGTCGTTCGGCCCGTGCCCGACCCAGGCAATCGAGGCATCGAGCACGCGCGCCGCCTCTTCCAGTTCGCGCGTCCTGACCACGCCCAGCGCGCCGCCGCGCTCCGCGCCGATGGCGTTCTGTCCGCCCTCGCCGCGCGTCGAGCACAGGATCACCACACGCATGCCGAAGCGGTAACGCAGCGCCGCCAGCAGACCGCTGTGTTCGTCGTCGGGATGGGCGCCGGTGTTCATGTAGGTGATCACCGAAGTCAGCCGGCCGAGCGCGCGCGACAGGCGCACCAGCGCCGGGTCGCCCATCTGGCGGCGGATCAGGTCACGATCCGAGAGCATCGAGCCTCACTTCCTCCAGGCCGGACTGCATCCCGCTCATGGGCAGAGCGATGTCGAGCCGCGGCGTTACGGTCTCCAGAATTGGCAATGCCGCCGCGCCGATGGCGGCGGTGAAGCGCCCGGTGGTGCCGCGAATGACCCGCGGCAAAGCGCGCAGGGGCCGCGCCGCGACCGAACGCGGCAGCGGCTCCATCGCCGCGATCAGTGCATCGATCAGCCGGTCTGGCAGGTTGCCGCCGAAGACGACGGCCTCCGGATCGAAAAGGTTTTCGAGCATCGCGATCATCGGCGAAAGATGGCCCGCCGCCTCGTCGATCCACGCCGCGACGGCCGGATGATGCGCGGCCACCAGGCGATCGATGTCGGCGGCGCCGGGCGCCGCGATGCCGGCTTCGGCCAGCCGCTCCTCCAGCGCCTGCAGCGAAGCGTAGCGCTCCAGGCAGCCGCGATTGCCGCAGGCGCAGGGCCGGCCACCGGGCGCCACCACCACGTGGCCGATCTCGCCGGCATTGCCGAAGGCGCCACGATAGGGCCTGCCGTCAATGACCACGCCGAGACCGAGACCGCGGCCGAAATAGGCCAGGCAGAAATTGCGCAAGGATCGCCCGACGCCATGCAGCCGCTCGCCCACCGAGGCCGCGGTGGCGTCGTTCTCCACCACCACGTTGAGGCCGGTCGCCACGGACAGATAGTCCGCCGCGTCGACGCCCGCCCAGCCGGGCAGCGTCGTCGGACCGACCGAGGTCATGCCCTCGATGCCGAACGGACCGGGCATCACCACGCCGACGCCGAGCATGCGCGCCGGCAGCCCCGGCGCGCTCTTGCGCGCCGCCGCGATCTCCGCCGAGATCAGCGGCGCGACGCGCTCCGGCGCCGCGTTGTCGAGTGGCAGGCTACGGCGGGCACGCACCTGTCCGGCAAGATCGACCAGCACGGTCGCCATCTGGCCGGCGGCGATCTCGATGCCGGCGGTGACGCCGCCCTCGGGGTTGACCGCGATCAGCACCGGCGGCTGGCCGCGCCCGGCACGCCGGCGGCCCTGCTCGACGATCAGCCCCTCCTCGATCAGCGCGGCGGCGATGTTCGATACCGCCTGGGTCGTGAGCCGGGTGAGGCGGGCAATCTCGGAGCGGCCGAGCGGCCCATTCAGGCGCACGGCTTCCAGCACGACGCGGCGATTATGCGAGCGGGTGCGCGGCGGATTGTTGCCGATGGCAATGGCTTGCGGTGTCCCTGCCCGTTGGCGCGCCATGAATCTTCGGTCCGGATCGACTGTGGGGCCAACAAAACCCGTGCCGGCGATTAGTTCAAGTAAATTTAGTTATTGACTCCCGCAAGGGCGGATCGCACGCTGAGGCGATTGGCGTGTGGGACGGGACTGCGTTGCCGCCCGGGAAGAAACGCATCTCAAACAGTCATGATTCGTGGAGAGGGACGATCACCATGAGGAATCCGCGCAAGCTCGCATTTGCCCTTGCCCTCGGCATCGGCATGGCGACAACGACCTCGGCTTTCGCCGTCGAAATCCAGTACTGGCAGTATGTGTTCGACGCCCGCATCAAGGCGATGGACCAGCTGATCGCCAATTTCGAGAAGGCCAATCCCGACATCACGGTCGTCCAAACGACCTTCCCCTATGCCGACTACCAGACCAAGGTGGCGGCATCGATCACCGCCGGCGAGGGACCGGACGTGGTCCAGTTCTATTACGGCTGGCTGAACAACTTCAAAGACGGCCGGCTGATCCAGCCCCTGCCGCAGGACGCCTTCCCCCACGCCCAGATCGAGAAGGAGTACTTCCCGATCATCTCGGCGATGAAACAGGATGGCGAATATTGGGGCCTGCCGACGGCGGTACGCTCGCTGGCGCTGTTCTACAACAAGAACCTCTTCAAGGAAGCCGGCATCGACGCGCCGCCGGCAACCCTCGACGAGCTGGTCGCCGACGCGAAGAAGACGGTCAAGACCGACGGCAGCGGCAACATCACCTCGGAAGGCTTTGCGGTCGACATGGCCGGACAGGACCACCAGTGGTGGCGCGAGGTGCTCGTGCGCCAGTTTGGCGGCGTGCCCTACACCGACGACTACAAGAAGGTCGCATATGACGACGCGCACGGCCTTGCCGCGCTGAACTGGTACACCGATCTCACCACCGTCCATAAGGTCGGCAAGCCAGGCTTCATGGACGAGGCCCAGGCGGCCTTCAAGGGCGGCCGCGCGGCAATGGAGATCGATGGCTCATTCCGCCTCGGCTCGTTCTCGCAGATCAAGGACTTCGACTGGGGCGTCGCGGAACTCCCCGAGAAGGATGGCGTCAAGAGCAACTATGTCAGCTACTGGGTGAACGGCCTGGCCGCCAACTCGAAGGGCGAGAAGCTCAAGGCGGCCGAGAAGTTCCTCACCTACATCACCTCGCCCGAGGCGATGCAGATCTGGCTCAAGACCGTCGGCGAACTGCCGGCCAAGCCGGCGCTTGCGCTGACCGAGGAGAACGTCAAGGACCCGATCTACGGCCCCTTCCTCAAGGGCCTGCAGTACGGGCATACGACGCTGTTCGTTGACGAATCGGCCCAGCGGCAGACCGCGATCGACATGGTCAACCGGATCATCCTGGAGAACCAGGATCCGAAGGCCTCGCTCGATCAGGCCGCCGCCGCCGAGCAGCAGATTATCGACGATCACCAGTGAGCCGCCGCGGTGGCGGCCGTCGGAGACCACGGTGAGGCGGCCGGCTTCGGCCGCCTCTGGCATCGCCTGACCATCCACCAGAAGCAGGTGGTATGGGCGTGGCTGTTCCTTGCCGTCCCGATCGCCTTCTACGTCGTCATCCGCTTCTGGCCGACGGCCAACGCCATGTGGCTGTCGTTCACCAACTGGAACCTCCTGCGGCCGGCGCACTTCGTCGGCCTCAGGAACTACATCAAGCTCTACCACGACCCGGTTTTCTGGAAGGTGTTCGGCAACACCTTCGCCTATCTCATCATCGGCACGCCGGTCAGCCTGTTTCTGTCCTTCGTCGTCGCCTACGAGCTGGAGAAGGTGCGCTTCATGCACGGCTTCATCCGTGCGCTCTATTTCCTGCCCTTCCTCACCACCGCCGCGGCGCTCGCCTGGGTGTGGCGCTGGTTCTACCAGCCGATACCGATCGGCTACATCAACGAGGCGCTGGTTCATCTCGGCCTGCCGGCACAGCCCTTCCTGCGCTCGCCGCACCAGGCGCTGGTCTCGGTGCTGGCCTCCGCCATCTGGGCCGGTCTCGGCTTCCAGATTGTCATCTTCATGGCTGGCCTGCGTGCGATTCCCACGACCTATTACGAGGCGGCGCGCATCGACGGCGTCTCCAACTGGACGATCCTGACGCGCATCACCCTGCCGCTGCTCAAGCCAACCATCGTTTTCCTGGTCGTGTTTTCCTCGATCGGATTCCTGCGCATCTTCGATCAGGTCTACAACATGACCACCAACGACCCGGGCGGACCGCTCAACTCGACCAAGCCGCTGGTGCTGATGATCTACCAGACCGCCTTCTCGTCCTTCGACATGGGCTATGCGGCGGCGCAGACGGTGGTGCTGTTTCTCGTCCTGCTGGTGGTTTCGCTGGTCCAGCTGCGCATTCTGAGGGACCGCTGATGGCCCGCAGCATCGCCGCCACCACCGCACCCGCCGGCGGCGCTACGCTCTCCATGCGCGCGCCACGCCCCGGCCGCGTCATCGCCTGGACGCTGCTCTTCATCGGCGGCCTGCTGATGATCACGCCGATCATCTTCATGTTGTCGACCTCGTTCAAGGACGCCTCGCAGGTCTACGACCTGCGCCTCATCCCGGCGGAGCCGACGCTCAACAACTACATCGAGGTGCTGGCCGACGGCCGCTTCCTGCACTGGTTCTTCAATTCGCTGATCATCGCCACGTCTGTGTGCCTGTCGAACGTATTCTTCGATTCCATGGTCGGCTACACGCTGGCCAAGTTCCGTTTCCGCGGCCGCTATCTGGTCTTCATCGCCATTCTGTCGACGCTGATGATCCCGACCGAGATGCTGGTCATCCCGTGGTACCTGATGGCGCGCAGCTTCCACTGGCTCGACAGCTACTGGGGCATCATGTTCCCCGGCATGATGACCGCCTTCGGCACCTTCCTGATGAAGCAATTCTTCGAGACGGTGCCCGACGACTTCCTCGAGGCGGCGCGCATCGACGGGCTCAACGAGTTCGCCATCTGGTGGAAGGTGGCCGTGCCGCTGGTGACGCCGGCGATCTCGGCGCTAGCCATCTTCACCTTCCTCGGCAACTGGACGGCCTTCATCTGGCCGCTGATCGTCACCACCAACAAGAACCTCTACACCCTGCCGGTCGGGCTATCGAGCTTCGCCGTTGAATCCTCGATCCAGTGGGAGAAGATCATGACCGGCGCCAGCCTCGCCACGATCCCGACCCTCATCGTCTTCCTGACGCTGCAGCGCTTCATCGTGCGCGGCGTGGTGCTCGCCGGACTGAAGGGCTGAACCCAAGTGACCGACGATAGCAAGCCGCCGGTGGCCATTCACAGCCGGTTCCCCGACCCGGTCTACAAGGAAACCGTCCTCAAGCCGCTGTTCGAGGGCGCCAAGCGGTATTTCGTCGACGGCTTCCGCGCCATCGACCGCGCCCATCTGGTGATGCTCGCCGAGACCGGCATCGTTGCCGCCGAGGATGCGCGCGCTATCGCGCATGCGCTGGCAGCGATCGACCGCGAAGTGGACGTCGCCGCCCTCACCTATACCGGCGAGTTCGAGGACTACTTCTTTCTGGTCGAATCGGAACTGAAGAAGCATCTCGGCGCCGACCTTGCGGGAAAGCTGCATACCGGCCGCTCGCGCAACGACATCGACCACACGCTGTTCCGCATGCGCCTGAAGAGCGAGATCGACCGCCTGGCGGCGAAGCTGCACGCTCTTGTCGCCACCCTGATCGATGTGGCGGAGCGCGAGAGCGGCACGATCATCCTCGCCTACACCCACGGCCAGCCGGCGCAACCGACCACCTTCGGCCATTATCTGTCGGCGATCATCGAGGTGCTGCTGCGCGACCTCAACCGTCTTGCCGCGGCCCGCGAGGACGTAGACTTCTGCCCCATGGGCGCGGCCGCCATCACCACCAGCGGCTTCCCGCTCGACCGCAAGCGCGTCGCCAAGCTCCTCGGCTTCTTCGCGCCGACCCGCAATTCCTATGGCTCGATCGCCGCGGTCGACTACATCACCGCGACCTATTCGACCGTCGAACTGATCTTCCTGCATCTCGGCCGGCCGATCCAGGACCTCCAGTTCTGGACGAGCTTCGAGGTTGGCCAGCTCCACGTGCCCGATGCCTTCGTGCAGATCTCCTCGATCATGCCGCAGAAGCGCAATCCGGTACCGATCGAGCATCTCCGCCATCTCGCTTCGCAGACCATGGCGCGCGCCCGGGCGATGCTCGACGTCATGCACAACACCCCCTTCACTGACATGAATGACAGCGAAGGCGAGAGCCAGGCAATGGGCTATGAGGCCTTCGTTGCCGGCACCCGTGTCCTCGACCTGATGACGGCGCTCATTCCCGCGCTCACCGTCAACACGACGCGCGTCGCCGAGAACATCCGCCGGAGCTGCGCCACGATCACCGAACTCGCCGACAGCCTGGTGCGCATCGAGGGCCTGTCGTTCCGCCAGGCCCACGAGATCGCGTCGGAGGTTGCCAAGGCGGTCATCGCAAAAGACGGAGCGCTGGAGAGCGACGGCTACCTGCCGTTTCTGGCCTCCTTCGAAGCCATTGCGGGCCGCAAGACCAGGATCGGCGGCGAGGAATTCGCGAAAATCGTCTCCGCCGAGCATTTCATCGCCGTGCGCGACCGGCCGGGCGGACCGGCCCCGCAGGCGCTTGCCGAGGCGCTAGGCACCTATCGCGGCCTGCTCGACTCCCTTGTGGGAATAGCCAGGGAGAACGCGCGGCGTGAAGCCTGGGAGGCGAGACAGCTTGCCGACGCATTCAGACAATTGACCGGGGAGGCGTAATGGCACGCATCGAGCTTCAGGGCGTGGTCAAGCGCTACGGCAAGGTCGCGGCCGTTCACGGCATCGATCTGACGGTCGCCGACGGCGAATTCGTCGTCCTGGTCGGCCCCTCCGGCTGCGGCAAATCGACGACGCTCAGGATGGTCGCCGGACTGGAGGAGGTCAGCGAAGGCACCATCACCATCGACGGCCGCGTGGTGAACCAGGTCGAGCCCAAGGACCGCAATGTGGCGATGGTGTTCCAGAACTACGCCATCTATCCGCACATGACGGTGGCCAAGAACATCGGCTTCGGCCTCTACACCGCCAAGCTGTCGCCGGAGGACAAGCGCGCCCGCATTGTCGAGGCGGCGCGCATGCTGGGCCTGGAAGACCTGCTTGAGCGGCGGCCGTCGCAGCTCTCCGGCGGCCAGCGCCAGCGGGTGGCGATCGGCCGCGCCATGGTGCGCCAGCCCTCGGTGTTCCTGTTCGACGAGCCGCTGTCCAATCTCGACGCCCAATTGCGCACGCAGATGCGCGTCGAGATCAAGAAGCTGCACCAGCGGCTCGGCACCACCATCATCTTCGTCACCCACGACCAGGTGGAGGCAATGACCATGGCCGACCGCATCGTGGTGATGAACGCCGGCCGCATTCTTCAGGCCGGTTCGCCAATGGAGGTGTATGAGCGGCCCAACGACGTCTTCACCGCGCGCTTCATCGGCAGCCCGACCATGAACGTCATCGCCGGGGCGCTCGCCGGCAGCGGCGCGGCGCGCCAGTTGACCTTCACCCTGCCCGGTGTCGCCGTGGCAAGCCTCCCCGAGAAGCTGAGCGCGGACGGCACCAGCGCCATACTGGTCGGCGTGCGCCCGCAGGACCTGCGCCTCGGCGATGACGAACCTGCCGGTCTCACCGTCGAAGGCAAGGTCAGTGTCGTCGAGCCGCTCGGCGCCGAGACCTTCGTCCACATCGAGACCGGCGAGGAGACCCTGGTCGCCACCACAACCGGGCGCAGCGTTCCGCGGGTCGGCGCCACGGTGCGAGCGGCCGCCCCAGCCGACATGCTGTGCTATTTCGACAGCGCGACCGAAAAGGCCCTTTGAAGCGACCTTGCGACGCGGTTGGCGGACCTCACCGCCGCCCGCCAACCTCGTCGATGTGCTTCAGAAGGTCGGCCGGGTCCTCATAGACGCGATAGGCGCTGGCCCTGACCAGTTCGTCTTCGCCGTAACCGCCGGACAGCAGGCCGACGCCGAGCGCTCCGGCGCGTCGTGCCGCCAGCATGTCCCAAACGCTGTCCCCGACGACGCAGGCATGCTCAATCGGCTGATTGATCGCCGCCGCCGCGGCGAGAAACAGATCCGGATCGGGCTTGGCGTGCTTGACCTTGTCTCGGGTGATGACGGCGGTCTTGGCCAGATCGATGCCGAGATTCTCTAGCACCGGCCCGGCGGTCTCCATACGGCCGCTGGTTGCGATCGCCCAGGGAATTCCGGCGTCCGTCAGATAGGCCAGCAGCTCCCTGGCGCCGGGCAGTGGCCGGACGCCGGCCGATCGGCGGCTGTAGGCTTCGGCATGGCCCTGCCTTAGCCGGTCAATTCGCACAGCGTCCATGGACAGGCCGGTTTCGCGCAGCAGCATGTTGGTGAATAGGCCGCCCGACATGCCGATCCGGCGATGGATACGCCAGACGGAAAGCTCGATGCCCTCCGCAGCGAGCGCATCGTGCCACGCCAGAACGTGTTCGTAGACGCTGTCGACCAGCGTGCCGTCGAGGTCGAACAGGAATGAAACACTGTTATCCGCCACTGATGTCGCTCCGATTTCCCGGGTGCCTGTTGCGGTGGAGTTTAGCATGGAGTGGAGGGCAGATCGTGTCGCCAAGCGCAGCAGTGCCTGATTTTGGCGTGCCTCAGCACGCCCTCCGTTCGCCTGATGATGGTCTCACCCTTTCTTGCGCGCCCTCACGATCGCGGCCTTGAGTGCCTCCTCGCTGAGGACGCCCGGATAGAGTATCAGGCCGACGATGTAGGCGGGCGTGCCCGGGAAGCCGAACGCATCGGCCTGGGCGCCGTTACGCGCGATGACCGCATCGATCTCCGTCTGCTGCTTGGCATAGGCGGCCTTGAGGGCCGCGACATCGAGACCGGCCTCAGCCAGCGTCGCATCGACGATGGATTGCGTCAGCTTGCCCTTCGCCGGCATGACGACATCGATGACCGCCTGGTCGTGGCCGAGCGCCTTGGCAGCCAGCGACAGGCGCGCGGCGTAGAGGGAAATATCGCCGAAGATCGGCCAGTCCTTCATCACCAGCCGGACATTGCCGTCCTGTTCGACGACCTTGCGCACCATCGGGAAGTCGCGCTTGCAGTAGGGGCACTGGAAATCGAAATACTCGGCGATCGAGACATCCCCCTTGGGATTGCCGAGAACCACGTTGCCGGGGTCGAAGAAGACGTCCTGCGGCGTTGGTGCATCCTGTGCACGGGCCCCGGTTGCGCCGCCGAGCGACAGCCCGGCAAGTCCCAGCATCGAACCGAACACGAATTGGCGGCGCTGCAGCATGTCAGCTGTCTCCCGGCTTATTTGGAGTGGTCCGGCCCGTGCCGGCTTTTCTCGAGATTGGCGGACATGGCGACGAATTCAGCGGGCTTCAATGCACGCAGGCGCCAACAATAGCGCGGCATGATGTCCTGCTCCGCGAGGGGCGCCATCGGCGCGGCAGCGACCGTAGACGGGCCTCCCGCGGACGCAATTGTGCCGGCTTGCCGGCCGCGCACCTCAGCCGGCGACGCCGCAGGAGGAACGCATGAGCTTCTCCGGTCGATCGGTGCCGGTGACGGGAGCCGGCAAGGGAATCCGCCACGTCATCGCGATCATGCTGGCCGCGCCGGCATCCGGGTCAACCGCGTCAACCCATCGGTCACGCTCACCGCCATGGGCAAGCCCGCCTGCGCCGTCGGCGTTCCGGTCCCTCACCGGATTTCGTTGCATTCTGACTGGTTTTGACCGATATTGATCGAAACAGTCAAAAACCCGTTCCGGGCAAGACCTCCATGACCGCCACAAGCACCCGAACTTCCTGGTTCGTATCAGATATGGTGAAGATCACCTCGGATGCGTGGCTCAAAGGCTGGGACGAGCGCAACGGCGGCAATGTCTCGTTCCGCCTGCTCGATCATGACGTCGAGCCGTATCTGGCGGAATGGCAGGAAAGCCGCATCATTCCGCTGGAGGAGCCGCTGCCCGACCTCGCCGACGCCTATTTCCTGGTGACCGGAACGGGCAAGTACTTCCGCAACATCCAGATCAACCCCGAGGCCAATCTCGGCGTCATCCACGTCTCAGCGGACGGGCGCGTCGCGGCTGTCTGCTGGGGCTACGGCGACGGCGGAAAGCCGACCTCGGAGCTTTCGGCCCACCTGAAGTCTCATGTCGTGCGCCAGCGCGCTGCGCCCGGCAGGCGCGCCGCGATCGTGCATTGCCACGCCACCAACCTGATTGCCCTGTCCTATATCCTGCAGTTCACCACCGACAACCTCACCCGCGCCTTGTGGGAGGGGAGCACCGAATGCCTCGTCGTCTTCCCGGCCGGCGTCGGCACGATTCCCTGGATGGTACCCGGCACCACGGCGATCGGTGATGCAACGGCGGAGCAGATGAAGACGCATCCGCTGGTGCTGTGGCAGTTCCACGGCATCTTCGGCACCGGCGAGACCCCTGACGAGGCCTTCGGTCTGATCGATACAGCGGAAAAATCCGCCGACATCCTGATGCGGGTCATCGCCATGGGCGGCCCGCGGCAGACCATGACCACCGAGAACCTGCGCGACCTGGCGGCGCGCTTCAACGTCACGCCATTGCCGTCCGCGATGGCGCTTGACGGCTGGAAGCTGGCCGATCCTCAGCCCCCGGCGGCGCCCAGGCTACGCCGCAGCGCCTGAAGCCGCGGCCCTCGCCGCTCGCTTTTAAGCGCTTATGACAACTTATGAGAGAAACGGCGCCTGGGTCCAGGCGCCGCCTTTTTACACGATGCCGCCGCCGGCACTGCTGACCGCCGGGCGTTCGGCCGCCACGCGCTTGCGATACTTCGCCGCCCGATAGACCGCGATCGGATCGATGGCACCGCCCTTGTCGGCCCGCACCTTGGCCAGAATCGGCGCAACGTCGGTGGTAAAGGCCCGCTTCAGCGTCTGGTTGGCCATCAGCGCATCGTTGACGTCCTGATGGGCGGCAAGTTCGGCGCGGTCGACGATCAGCGCCTGGGCATAGGCGCGCACGATCTCGACGGCGCTGGTGATCAGGCTTTCGATCGGATCGGTGACGTTGTGCGACTGGTCGATCATGTAGGCCGGCTTGAAGCCCTTGGCCTTGCGCGCCGCCGCGCCGACCAGCTCGTTGAAGACCAGGAAGAGCTGATAGGGATTGATCGACGCCGCATCGAGATCGTCGTCGCCATATTTGGAATCGTTGAAGTGGAAGCCTGCCAGTTTGCGGAACTGGATCAGCCGGGCAACGATCATCTCGATATTGACGCTCGGCGCATGGTGGCCGAGATCGACGAGGCAGAATGCCTTGGGCCCCAACTCGCTGGCGGCAAGATAGCTCGATCCCCAGTCCTGGATGACGGTGGAGTAGAAGGCCGGCTCGTAGAGTTTGTGCTCGATGAACACCCGCCAGCCGGCCGGCAGCGCCTTGTAGATCGCCTTCATCGAATCGAGATAGCGCTCGAAGGCTCCCGCGAAGTCTCCCTGGCCGGGGAAGTTGGTGCCGTCGCCGATCCACACCGTGAGGGCCGTGGAACCCAGCTTCTCGCCGATCCGGATGCATTCGATGTTGTGCGCGATCGCCTGCTCGCGCACCGCCTTGTCGGTGTGGGTCAGGCTGCCGAACTTGTAGCTCAACTTCTGGCCGGGCGAATCCTGGAAGGTATTGGAGTTCATGGCGTCGAAGGCGAGGCCGAGCCTGGCGGCCGTCTGCTTCAGGCCACGCAGATCCTTCACCTTGTCCCAGGGGATGTGCACCGAGACGGTCGGCGTCGCCTGTGCCAGTTGGTTGATGACGGCGCAATCGTCCAGCTTGTCGAAGATATCGCGCGGCTCGCCGGGGCCGGGGAAGCGCGCGAAGCGCGTGCCGCCGGTGCCCACGCCCCACGACGGGACCGCCACGGCGAACGCCGCCACCTGGGCCGCGATCTTGTCGATGTCCACCCCGCGGCGCGCGAGCTGGGCGCCGAGCGCCACATAGTCTGCGTCGAGTCCGGCTGACAGGCGCTTGTTCTGTTTTGCGATCAGGTCCTGATCAATCGGGCCTTTGGCCATGCGTTTTCCCGCCTTGTTATCGTGTGAAGCTCACCGCATTGCCGGCGTCGACATTGATGATGTTGCCAGTCGACTTCGCCGACAGACCCGAGGCGAGGAAGTATATCGCCTCAGCGACGTCCTCGGGCAGCACGCTGCGCTTCAGCATGCTGCGCTTGCGGTAGTGCTCCTCCAGCTCGTCCGGCGTGATCTTGTAGGCGGCGGCGCGCTGCTCACGCCACTCGCCGGTCCAGATCGTCGAGCCGCGCAGTACCGCGTCCGGGTTGACCACATTGGCGCGGATGCCGAGTGAAGCACCTTCCAACGCCAGCCCGCGGGCAAGGTGGATTTCCGCCGCCTTGGCGGTTGAGTAGGCCGACGCGTTGACCGATGCGGCCAGTCCGTTTTTGGAAGCCACGAAGACGATCGAGCCACCGAGGCCCTGCCGCTTCATGATCCGGAAGGCCTCGCGCGAGACCAGGAAATAGCCCGTGGCCAGGATGTCCATGTTGCGGTTCCACGTCGCCAGCGTGGTGTCCTCAATCGGCGAGGCCGAAGAGATGCCGGCATTGGAGACCAGGATATCGAGGCCGCCATAGGCAGTGACCGTATCGGCGAAGGCGCCGATCACCGCCGCTTCGTCGGTGACGTCCATGACGACACTGCGCACATTGTCCTTGCCGTAAGCCTTGGCGAAGGCGGTCGCCGTCTCGCCGAGCGCAGCCTCGTCGATATCCGCCAGCACGACGGCCGCCCCTTCTGCCATGAGCTTGGCCGCGGCCGCCCGGCCGATACCGTTGGCGCCGCCGGTGACCAGCGCCACACGGCCGGCGAGGCTCTTGGGCTTCGGCATGCGCTGCAGCTTGGCCTCCTCGAGCAGCCAGTATTCGATGTCAAACGCCTCCTGCTCGGGCAGCCCTACATAGGTATCGACCGACGAGGCCCCACGCATGACGTTGATGGCATTGCGGTAGAACTCGCCGGCGATGCGCGCCGTCGCCTTGTCGCGGGCAAAGGTGATCATGCCCACCCGCGGCACCAGATAGACGACCGGATTGGGATCGCGCATGGCCGGGCTGTTGGCGTGCCGGCAGCGTTCGTAGTAGCCGGCATAGTTGTCGCGAAAATCGGCAATCGCCGGGCCGAGGCCGGCCAACGTTGCCTCCGCGTCGCCGGAGTAATCGAGAACCAGCGGCCGGATCTTGGTCCTCAGGAAATGATCGGGGCAGGAGGTGCCGAGCGCAGCCAGGTCGGTGAGGCGCTTCGCATTGACGAATTCGAGCACCGCCGGGTCATCGTCGAAATGGCCGAGCTTGCTGCCCGACTTGCCGATCTCGCCGCGGATCGCGACCATCAGTCTTGCCGCCGTCGCCCGCCGCGCTGCCGGCTCTTCTGCCGTGGTCACCGCGCCGCCGAAGGCCGGTTTCCCGAGCGCGGCTTCCTTCTCGGCCAGCCAGGCGATCGCCTTGTTGATGGTGGCAATCGTGGTCTCGTAGCAGGCACGGGGATCGTGCCCCCAAGTGAACAGGCCGTGGCTTTCCAAGACCACGCCGATGGCCTCGGGATGGGCGCGGGCGAACTGTTCCAGCATCAGCCCGAGCTCGAAGCCCGGCCGCCGCCACGGCAGCCAGCCGATGCTGTCGCCGTAGATCTCCCTGGTGAGCGCACGCGAGTTCTTCGACGCAGCGATGGCGATCACCGCATCGGGATGCATGTGATCGACGTGCGTATAGGGCAGGAAGCCGTGCAGCGGCGTATCGATCGAGGCCGCGCGCGGGTTGAGGTTGAATGTGCAGTGGGGCAGATAGCCGACCATCTCGTCTTCTTGGGTCGGCCCGCGATAGAGCGCCTTCAGCCCTTCCAGCTTCTCCTGATAAAGCGTGGAAAAGCCGGCGAGCTTCATCGACCCAAGGTCGCCGCCGGAGCCCTTCACCCACAGGACGGTGACCTCCTTGCCGGTGAGCGGATCGCGCTCGGTAAGTTTCGCCGAGGTGTTGCCCCCGCCGAAATTGGTGATGCGCAGGTCCGAGCCGAGGAGATTGGAGCGATAGAGAAGGAGCTCGGACGGCTTCAGCCCGGCGGCTTGGGTGTCGTCCCACCGGCTGGCGAGAAGGGAACTGTCGATTGGCGCGATCATTGTGCTGACTGGCTTGAGTGGGTGGCCCGCCTGAAACAACGGCGGCGCATGGTTTCGCGAATCCGGCCCGGATGTCAATCAAAAGCGCTCACGTCCAAGCACATTGCAGTGCAAGCCTGACGGCACATGACGATGCGCGGCGCAACATTATCGAAAATGACGGTTCATGATTGACTCTGTCAAAAATCCTTGGTGATCTTCCGGCGGGAGCAGCAATGCACGAAATTGAGCGTCATCGCATCATCCTCGCTGCCGTCGCCGAGAAGCCGGTCGCCACGGTTTCCGAGCTGGTCGATCTGACCGGTGCGTCGGAGGCGACAATCCGTCGCGACATCGGCGCCCTGCATGTCGCCGGCCGCCTGCGCCGCGTGCGGGGCGGCGCCGAAGCGCTCAACCCGCCACAGGTGCTGGGCATCGCCGGACGGCCGTTCTCGGTCAACGAGGTGGCCAATGTCGAACAGAAGCGCGCCATCGCCCGCGCTGCGGTCGAGTTGTGCGACGACGGCGGTTCGATCATCATCAACGGCGGCACGACCACCTTTCAGATGGTCCACCACCTCGCCCGCCGGCGGATGCAGATCCTGACCAACTCGTTCCCCATCGCCGAACATCTTCTGCGCAATTCCAAGAACACGATCACCGTGCCGGGCGGCGCCATCTATCGCGAGCAGAACATCATCCTCAGCCCCTTCGACAACGACGTCACGCGCAATTTCTATGCGCGCCGCATGTTCACCAGCGCACGCGGCATCAGCCCGATCGGCGTGATGGAGGGCGACCCGCTGCTCATCCAGGCCGAGCAGAAACTCATCAGCCAGGCCGAAGAGCTGGTTCTGCTGGTCGATTCGTCCAAGTTTGCCAACCGTTCGAGCCTGATCCTGTGTCCGCTCGAGCGCGTCCACACGGTCATCACCGATGACGGCGTTTCCACCCGCGACGCCAAGTTCATCGAACAGGCCGGAATACGCCTTATGGTCGCCGCGCGGGAGGGCGGCGAAGGCAAGGCGTCATCGTCGGCGGCATGAGGCGCGCCGATCCATCTCAGTGAGTGCGAGTGAACCAATGGGAGGAATCGAAAAATGAAGCGTCTGAAGACGCTGGCGATCGTCCTCCACATGGAATGACGGCCGATGGGCAAGCCCGGCGCCATCGTCGTCATCGACATCGGCAAATCGAATGCCAAGCTGGCGCTGGTCGATCCCGAGACCCGCGCCGTGACCGCCGTGCGCACCACGGCCAATGCGGTGCTCAACCGCGGGCCCTATCCGCATTTCGACGTCGATGCCCTGTGGGCGTGGATCCTTGACGGTCTCGCGGTCTTTGCCCGCGACAGCGCGGTCGCGACGATCTCGGTCACCACCCACGGTGCCTGCTTTGCGCTTGTCGCCGGTGACGGGCTGGTGCTGCCGATCCTCGACTACGAGCACGACGGGCCGGAGGAACTCAGCGACGCCTATGCTGAGGCCCGCGGCGATTTTTCCGAGACGCTGTCTCCCGATCTTCCCGACGGGCTCAATGCCGGCCGCCAGCTCTTCTGGCTCAGCCGCAAATTCCCGCAGGACTTTGCCCACGCCGAGACGATTCTGCCCTACCCGCAATATTGGGTGTGGCGGCTGACCGGCCGCAAGGCCGCCGAGGTCACCTCGCTCGGCTGCCATACCGACCTGTGGGCACCACGGAGCGCCGGCTATACGCAGCTTGCCGTGAACGAAGGCTGGGACCGCCTGTTCCCGCCACTGGTCAAGGCCTGGGACACCGTCGGGACCATCGCGCCGGCGATCGCGGCCCGTACCGGCATCGCGCTGAGAGCCCGTGTCGTCGCCGGCATCCACGACAGCAATGCCAGCCTCCTGCCGCACGTCCTGACGCGCCGCGCCCCCTTCGCGGTGCTCTCGACCGGCACCTGGACCATCGTGCTGGCGCCTGGCGGCAACATCGAACATCTCGATCCGGCGCGCGACTGCCTCGCCAATGTCGACGCCTTCGGCCGGCCGGTACCCTCGGCGCGCTTCATGGGCGGGCGCGAATTCGGAATTCTTGCCGACGAGAGCAGCGCCGAACCGAGCGCGGCCGAGGTGTCGCGGGTCGTCGCCGACAAGGTCATGGCACTGCCGACTTTCACGCCGGGCACCGGCCCTTTCGGCAAGGGTGAAGGGCACTGGACGGTCGACCCCGCCGGCCTGTCGCCGGGCGAACGCGTCACCGCCGCCAGCCTCTATTGCGTCATGGTGACCGAAACCTGCCTGTCGCTGGCCGGTGCCGGCGGACCGGTGATCGTCGAAGGGCCGTTCGCCCGCAACCGGGTCTTTCTCGCCGCACTTGCGCAGCGCATCCCGCGCCCCATCCTGGCCGTGCCGGATGCTACCGGCACCATCGACGGCGCCGCGCTGCTGGCCGAGGGGCCGGACACCGCGCTGCAGCCGAAAGACGAAGCCCCGGTCGCGCCGCTTGCCATCGACCTTGCCCCCTACGCCGAAGCCTGGCGCCTGGCGGCGGCTTAAGGCAGAGCGTCAGCTTCCCTCGATCTCCTCGCGCCGCAGTTCGGCGCTGAGCCAGGCTTCTTCGGCTTCCGCCATCTCCACCCGCACGCTCTCCAACGCGGCGCCCGCTTCGGCAAACGCCTTCGGATCGCGGCGATAGAGATCGGCATCGGCGAGCACACCCTCCAGCCGGCGGATCTCGCCGTGGAGCGCGTCGATCTTGCCGGGCAGCGTCTTCAAGGCGTGCTGGTCGGCGAAACTCAGCTTGCGCCGCGATGGCGGACGCGGCTCCGCCGGCTGCTTTGCGGGCCGCGTCGGCACGGGGCGCTCCGTTGCCCGCTTGCCGATGCCGGTGCCGCGCTGGGCGACCATGTCGGAATAGCCGCCGGCATATTCGGTCCAGGTCCCGTCACCGTCGGAGGCGACGGTCGAAGTCACCACGCGGTCGAGGAAGTCGCGATCGTGGCTGACCAGCAGCAGCGTGCCGGGATAGGAGGCCAGCATCTCCTGCAGGAGATCGAGGGTTTCCAGGTCGAGATCGTTGGTCGGCTCGTCGAGGACGAGCAGGTTGGAGGGTTTGGCCAGCGCGCAGGCGAGCATCAGCCGGCCACGCTCGCCGCCCGACAGTGCCTTCAGCGGCGTGCGCGCCTGTTCGGCACGGAACAGGAAGTCCTTCATGTAGCCGACCACGTGTCGCTGCTGGCCGTTGATCAGCACGGTGTCGCCGCGCCCTTCGGTCAGCACCGAGGCCACGGTCGCCTCCGGGTCGAGGCTCTCGCGGCTCTGGTCGAGGGTCGCGATCGCCAGATTGGTGCCCAGCCGCAGCGTGCCGGCGTCCGGAGCGAGCGCGCCCGTCAGCAGATTGATAAGCGTCGTCTTGCCGGCTCCGTTCGGCCCGACAATGCCCAGCCGGTCGCCGCGCTCGATGGCCAGCGACAGGCCGCGCACGATGGCGCGATCCCCATAGCTCTTTGCGATCCCTTTTGCTTCGATCACCAGCTTGCCGGACTGGCCGGCATCCTGTGCAGTGAGATTGACCGCACCCTGCGGCGCGTTCTTCCGCCGGTCCTTGCGCTCGCGCCTCAGATCGTGGAGGGCGGCAAGTCGCCTCTGGTTGCGCGTCCGCCTGGCGCTGACGCCATAGCGCAGCCAGTCTTCCTCGCGCACTATTCTGCGGTCGAGCTTGTGGCGGTCGCGCTCCTCTTCTTCCAGGAGGTCGTCGCGCCAAGCCTCGAAATCGGCGAAGCCGCGCTCCAGCCGGCGGGTGACGCCACGGTCGAGCCAGACGGTGGCGCGGCCGAGATCGGCGAGGAAACGCCTGTCGTGGCTGATCATGACGATCGCCGAGCGTATGGTGGACAACGTTGCCTCCAGCGCCTCGATAGCGACCACATCGAGATGGTTGGTCGGCTCGTCGAGAAGCAGGATGTCGGGGTCTGGCGCCAGAACGCGGGCGAGCGCCGCGCGGCGGCCTTCGCCACCGGAAAGACGTCCCGGGTCTTCCGCCCCGGTGAGGCCAAGCTGGTCCAGCAGCTGACGCGCCCGGTGCACATCGTCGCCGGGCCCGAGACCGGCGGAAACGAAGGCTTCCGTGGTCTCGAAGCCACTGAAGTCAGGTTCCTGCGCCAGGTAGCGCACGGTGGTGCCGGGCTGCAGGAAGCGCGTGCCGACATCCGGCTCGACCAGCCCGGCGGCAATTCTGAGCAGCGTTGACTTGCCGGTGCCGTTGCGGCCGACCAGGCACAGCCGTTCGCCGGCACCGACCGAGAGGTCCGCACCGGTCAAGAGCGGCGTGCCACCAAAGGTGAGGTGGACGTCCTGAAGGAGAAGGAGGGGTGCTGCCATTTGCGGCGGTCTGTCTAGCCGAAGCCCACGCCGCTGAACAGCCCGAGTGATGCGGTCGCTAGTCGACCACGGTGGCTACCACCGCGGCGCAATCGCCGCACTTGATCAGGCCGGGGAAATGGCGGGCGGCAAGAATGCCGTCCATGCGGGCAGTCAGCACGACAGGCGCCACACCGGTGCGGCCCACGGGATAGATGCGCGCCAGCGTCTGGCCATGCTTCACCGCACCGCCGAGTTCCACCAGCGATTCGACGACCCCGTCGTCCTCGCAGAAGACGAAGCAGTCGCTCGACGGCATGTCGAGCCACACGGTCTCGGCCGGCTCCACCGTGCCCGCGAGGATGCCGCAATGCCGGAGGAAGTTGGCAAGGCCGCGGCGAGCGATGCCGACGGTCGCCGGCGTGCTGGTGCCGCCGCCGCCAAGCTCGGTGGTGACGAATACGCGGCCGAGGCTTTCGGCCTCCGTGTCGTACATGCCGGCGGCGTCGATCTCCAGCATGCGCATCGAATAGGGCGCGCCGAATGCCTTCACCGCGGCAAAGCAACGCTCCTCCTGCGCCTTGTCGCTGAGCACATGGGCGGCGGCGAAGGGCAGGAAGTCGAGCGTGCGCCCGCCGGAATGAAAATCGAACACATGGGTCGCGAGCGGCAGCAGGACGCGCGCGAAATAGTCGGCGATCTTCTCGGTGACGGTGCCGTCCGGCCTGCCCGGGAAGGCGCGGTTGAGGTTGCCGCGGTCGATCGGCGAGGTGCGCGTGCCGGCGCGGAAGGCGGGATAGTTCATCGCCGGAACGATGATGAGCCGGCCGCTGACCTGTTCGGGCTTGAGCGTGTTGGCAAGCTCGAAAAGCGCCAGCGGCCCCTCATATTCGTCGCCGTGATTAGCGCCGGTGAGGAGCGCCGTCGGCCCCTCGCCGTTCTTCACCACCGTGATCGGGATCATCACCGAGCCCCAGGCCGAATCGTCGCGGCTATGGGGCAGGCGCAAAAAGCCGTGCTGCACACCGTCGGCGGCGTAATCGACGGTGGCGGCGATCGGCGATGGCTTCACGGGCGTTTTGTTCATCGCCTTGGTCTCATCTCTTGACGAAGAGCTGGCGTGGAACATCGGCCAGGAGTTCCGGCGCGCCCTCGGTGATGGCGATCGATTCGGTGATCTCGAAGCCCCAGTCCTCCATCCACAGGCCGGTCATGAAATGGAACGTCATGCCGGGCTTGAGTTCGGTGCGGTCGCCGGGCCTGAGGCTCATGGTGCGCTCGCCCCAGTCGGGCGGATAGGAGAGGCCGATCGGGTAGCCGGTGCGGTTTTCCTTGACGATGCCATAGCGCTTGAGAACGCCGAAGAAGGCATTGGCGATATCCTCGCAGACATTGCCGGCGCGCGCCTTTTCGAGCCCCGCTTCCATGCCTTCCAGGATCGCCTTTTCGGCGTCGAGGAAGGTCTGGGTCGGGTTGCCGAGAAAGACCGTGCGCGACAGTGGGCAATGGTAGCGGTGATAGCAGCCGGCGACCTCGAAGAACGTCCCCTCGCCCGTCTTGAACGGCCTGTCGTCCCAGGTGAGATGGGGGGCGGCGGCGTCCGACCCCGACGGGATCAGCGGCACGATGGCCGGATAGTCGCCGCCGTGACCGCCGACGCCGCGCGTGCCGACGCTGGTGATCCCGGCAACCAGATCGCATTTGCGCATGCCCGGTTCGACGGTATCGAGAATATAGCGGTGCATGGCCGAAACGATCTTGCCGGCGATGCGCATGTAGTCGAGTTCCTGCGGGCTTTTGACCGCACGCTGCCAGTTGGTGAGCGCCGTGGCATCGACGAAGCGTGCATTGGGCAAGTCGTGCTCAAGCGTGGCGAAGGCGGCGGCGGAAAACCAATAGTTGTCCATCTCGACGCCGATCGTGCCCTTGCCCCAGCCGCGCTCGGTAAGCTGCCCTGCCAGAACCTGCATGGGATGGCGCTCGCTCGACTGCACATAGATGTCCGGATAGCCAAGGATGCGATCCGTGCCCATGTAGACCGTGCGCAGCGCGCCCTGCACGTCCTGCGACCGGCCCCACCAGACGGGATCGCCGTCCGGCGGCACCACCACACCCTGATGGACGTAGAACGACCAGCCGTCATAGCCGGTGAGCCAGGCCATGTTGGACGGGTCGGAGACGATCAGCGTGTCGATGCCACGTGCCGCCATGGCGTGGCGCGTGCGGGCGAGGCGGTTGGCGTATTCCTGTCGGGTGAAGTTCAGCGGAACGTCGGGCATGGGGCGCGCCTCAGGTGTGAAACAGGGTGCCGGCCTTGGCCTTTTTGGCGCGGGCGACGGCGAGCGTGGCGATAGCGGTATCCTGCGCACCGGTGCCGGTCAGGTCGCAGAGCGTGATCTCGTCGGACGCGCGGCGGCCGGGCGCCGTGCCAGCGATCACCTGACCGAGCTCGGCGAAGGCCGTGTCCGCCGCGGCCGTCCTGGCCGCGATTGCATGGTGCAGCTCGCCGAGGCGCCGGGTCTGCGCCAGGCTGTCGGCGACATAGGTCAAGCGGGCGAAGGCGGCGGGATCGATCTCGTTCTTGTGCTCGGCATCGGAGCCCATGGCAGTAACGTGCTGGCCGGGCGAAAGCCAGTCCGCCTGAAGGAAAGGCTTGCTGGACGGCGTGGTCGTGACGACGATGTCGGCGCCACGGACGGCCTCCGCCGCATCGTCCACGGCCCTGACCGGGATGCCGAGTTTCTCCGTCATCTCCGCCGCGGCCGCTTCAGCCTGCGCCGCCTCGGCGGTCCGCGTCCACATGCGCGCTTCACGAATGGGGCGGACGAGCGTCAGCGCCTCAAGCTGCAGGCGCCCCTGGGCACCCGCCCCGAGGATCGCAGCAACCGACGCATCCGCCCGCGACAGGTGCTTCGCCGCCACGGCGCCGGCAGCGGCGGTGCGCACATTGGTAAGGTAGCCGTTGTCGAGCAGCAGCGCCTCGACCAGCCCCGTCCTGGCGCTGAGATAGACCATCAGCCCGTTGACGCTCGGCAGGCCGAGCTTGGGATTGTCGAAGAAGCCGGGGCTGACCTTGATGGCGAAGCCATCGAAGCCCGGCACATAGGCCGTCTTCACGTCGACCTCGCCGCGGGCTTGCGTGATATCGAGGCGCAGGATCGGCGGCATGACCACCTGCCCGCCGGCCAGCGCCTGGAAGGCCTCCTCGACCGTCGCCACGGCTTCCATGTCAAGCGGCACCAGGTGCCTGAGGTCTGCCTCCGTGAGAATGATCATGTCCGTCATGGTGCGTCCTTCATCTCCCACCGCTCGCGGAGCAGACGATGCTGCGGTGCAGATCGGGCGCGATGTTCTTGCCGGAGAGCACGATCGCAGTCGCGCCCTTGAGCTTCACCTTGCCGGCGATGAGCGCCGCAATGCCGACGGCAGCGCCGCCTTCGATCACCTCGCCCTCCTCCTCGTAGGCCGCGCGGATCGCGGCGGCGATCTCGTCTTCGCTGACCAGAACCGTGTCGTCGACCAGCGCCTTGACCATTTCGAAGGTGTACCGGTTTTCCATCCCGATGCCGCCACCCAGCGAATCGGCCAGCGTGCGTTCCTCGGCGACCTCGACCGGATGGCCGGCGGCAAGGCTCTCAACCATCGCCGCCCCACGCTCCATGGTGATGCCGACGATGCGGCAGTCGGGCTTCAGCGTCTTCACCGCAAGCGCCACGCCCGAGATCAGCCCGCCGCCGGAGAGCGGCACCAGCAGCGTCGTGAGCTCCGGCGCGTCCTCGATGATCTCGAGGCCGAGAGTGCCCTGGCCGGCGATGACCGCCTCGTGGTCGAAGGGCGGGATCTCGACCATGCCCTCTTCGCCGACCAGCCGGTCGACCTCGACCTGGGCATCGTCCTGGCTTGCCCCCACGACGCGCACCTCGGCGCCAAGAGCCTGAATTGCGCGCACCTTGTTGTCGGGAACCAGATTGGACAGGCAGATGATGGCGCGTGACCCCGCCGCCTTCGCGGCGTGAGAAACGGCGCGGCCGTGATTGCCGGTCGAGGCGGCGACGACGCCGGCCCGGCGGCCATCGTCGGAAAGCGACAGCACCGCATTGGTGGCGCCGCGCAGCTTGAAGCTGCCGGTCGTCTGGTGGTGTTCGCACTTGATGGAAACGGGTACGCCCGCGCGGCGCGAAAGCCCCTCCGCGGGACGCAGCGGCGTGTGCAGCACTTGGGGCCCAATGCGGTTCCGCGCCTCAAGAACACGCGAAAATTGAATCATGCCTCAAGCCCCCACGGCGATGCGCTTCAGCCCCGGCCGCGAGAGAGACAGCACCCTCCCCCGCGAACATGGGGCAACACTATGTCCGCGACTATGTCCGCGCCGACACAGTCGATCTCTCCAATCTGTCATGACCGGACAGCCGATCTGCCTGCCGGCGGGACCAAAAACAGTCATATTCTCCCTCGACACTGATACCGCTCTCCGCAACGCTGGAGACATTAAGAAATACGGGGACATCCAAGAGCACAACGCCGTAGCAGTCCGTGAGCGCAGTGGCGCTCAACCGATGTTCTCGACCAACTTGCCGTGGCCGGCAACAGCAGTTCCAGCAACGCCATCCGGAAGGACTCGAAACATGGCACGACGCTCAACACGCTCTCGCACCCTTGTCACTGCCCTCGCCGCGCTCGCCGCGACTGCCATGACGGCGGCGGCCGCCAATGCCGTCACCCTCAAGGAGATCACGGACCGCGGCTATATCCGCATCGCGGTCGCCAACGAGATCCCCTACGGCTATGTCGATCCCAACGGCGACGCCAAAGGCGCCGGCCCGGAGGTCGCCACGGCAGTGGTCGAGGCGCTCGGCATCAAGGCTGAAAACATCCAGTGGGTGGTGACCAACTTCTCCTCGCTCATCCCCGGCCTGCAGGCCAACCGCTTCGACATGACGGCAGCCGAAATGGCGATCCGTCCCGAGCGCTGCCAGAAGGTGGTCTATTCCGAGCCGAACACCTCCTATGGCGAGGGGCTGCTGGTCGCCAAGGGTGACCCGAAGAACCTCCACACCTATTCCGACTTTACCAAGGGGGACGCCAAGGTCGCCGTGATGGCCGGCGCTGATCAGCTGCAGATGATGCAGTCGCTGGGCGTGCCGGAAGGCAACATCGTCACCATCGCGGCCAATGCCGACGCCATCTCGACGGTCGCCACCGGCCGCGCCGACGCCTATGCGGCGACCGGCCTGACCGCCAGCAACCTCGCCAAGAAGAGCGACAAAGTCGAACTTGCCCCCGACTTCGTCGACCCGGTGGTCGACGGCAAGGAAGCGCGCAGTTGGGGTGGCTTCAACTTCAACAGCGACTCGCAGGCGCTCAGGGACGCCTTCAACGCCGAGCTGGTGAAGTTCAAGAAGACCGACGCCTGGAAGAAGATCCTCTCCGACTACGGCTTCACCCCGGCCGACATTGCCGGCTCGACGGCCAAGACCACGGCAGAGCTGTGCAAGGGCTGATTGCCCGGACCCGGTTTCGGACCGACGGCCCGAAACCTGCATGCTGATCTGCATACGACTCTGCAGACTGACTGACCTACAAACTGACTGACCTCAAGACTGAGCCGGGCACCACTCAGGTGCCCGGCCGTTTCCCCGGGCGAACGACAACAAGGGGGCGCTTCGCCGGTGCATTGGTCTGAATATCTCCGGCCGCTCCTTCAGGGAGCCTCGATCACCGTCGAACTGACGGTCTACTCGACCATCCTCGGCGCGCTGTGTGCCTTCGCCTTCGGTATCGGCAAGACTTCCCGCAACTGGGCGATCAAGGGCTTCTCGATCGTCTATATCGAGATCTTCCGCGGCACCTCGCTGCTGGTCCAGCTTTTCTGGCTCTATTTCGCCCTGCCGATCGCCGGCGACGCCATCGGCATCAATCTGAGACTGCCGCCCGTGGCCGCCGGCGTTCTCGCGCTCGGCCTCAACATCGGCGCCTATGGCGCCGAAGTCGTGCGCGGCGCCATCCAGGCCGTACCGTGGAGCCAGTACGAGGCCGCCAAGGCGCTCGACTTCACCCAGCGCCAGACCCTGTGGCGCATCGCCCTGCCGCAAGCCATCCCCGAGATGATGCCGTCCTTCGGCAACCTCGCCGTCCAGAACCTCAAGGACACGGCGCTGGCTTCGCTGATCAGCCTCGGCGATCTCGCCTTCCGCGCCGAGCAGGTGCGCAATTTCACGCAGGATTTCGACCACGATCTACTCGATGATCCTGCTGATGTATTTCGGCATGGCGCTGGTACTGACCGCCATCATGCGCCTGCTCGAGCACTCCGTCGGCCGCTGGCGCGGGAGCTAGAGCACCATGCTGTTCGGCTATCACTGGGACACCGCGCACGGCGAACTGGCCTTCGCCTGGTCGATCCTGCCCATGCTGCTGGTCGGTATGTGGGTGACGATCGAGGCGTCGATCGCCGGCTTCGCCATTGCGCTCGGCCTCGGCCTGGTCTTCGCCATGCTCAAGCGCGTGCCGCTCAAGATCGTCTCCTACCCGGCCATCGTGCTGACCGAGTTCTTCCGCGACACGCCGCTGCTGGTGCAGCTCTTTTTCCTCTATTACGTGCTGCCGGACTACGGCATCGTGCTGCCCGCCTTCTTGACCGGCGCGCTGGCGCTCGGCGTCCAGTACTCGGCCTACACGGCGGAAGTCTATCGCGCCGGCATCGAGGCGATCCCGTCGGGCCAGCACGACGCCGCCAAGGCGCTCGATTTCTCCACCATGCACACCTTCACCCATGTCGTCCTGCTGCAGGCAGTGCCGCGCATCGTACCGGCGCTTGGCAACTACCTGGTGTCGATCATGAAGGACGTGCCGGTGCTCTCGGTGGTCACCGTGCTGGAGATGCTCAACGTTGCCAAGATCATCGGCGACCAGACCTTCGACTATCTCGTCCCGTTGTCCATGGTTGGCGGGCTCTACCTCATCCTCACGCTGGTCGCCTCGGCGGTCGTGCGCTGGGTCGACGTCAGCCTCCCCAAGACAGGATTGCCCCTCAGATGAGCGAGCCGATCATCGCCTTCGAAAAGGTCGTGAAGAGCTTCGGCGACCACGTCGTGCTCGACGAACTCGATTTCACGGTCGCGCCCGGCGAGAAGGTCTCGATCATCGGGCCGTCGGGCTCGGGCAAGTCGACCGTGCTGCGCATCCTGATGACCCTGGAGACCATCAACGGCGGCGTCATCACCGTCGATGGCCAGCCGCTTTGGCACGAGCGCAAGAACGGCAAGCTGGTGCCCGCCTCAGAAGCCTATCTACGCCACCGGCGCACGCTTCTCGGCATGGTGTTCCAGCAGTTCAACCTGTTCCCGCACATGACCGTCATGCGCAACATCACCGAAGCGCCGACCGTGGTCCTCGGCCTGTCGAAGCAGGCGGCACGCGAGCGCGCCGAGCAACTCCTGGCGCTGGTCGGGCTGCAGGATCAGGCGAACAAGTTTCCGGCCCAGCTCTCCGGCGGCCAGCAGCAGCGCGTCGGCATCGCCCGGGCGCTGGCCATGCGCCCAAAGATCATGCTGTTCGACGAGCCCACCTCGGCGCTCGACCCGGAACTGGTCGGCGAGGTGCTCAACGTCATCCGCCAGCTCGCCGAGGAGCACGACCTGACCATGCTGCTGGTGACCCACGAGATGCGCTTCGCCCGCGAAATCTCCGACCGCGTCTGTTTCTTCGACCGCGGACAAATCAGGGAGCAGGGCGCGCCGGATCAGTTGTTCACCGCCCCGAAGGAGGAGCGGACGCGCGCATTCCTGCGCTCCATCCTCGGCAACTAATCTAGTTTATAGCGGCGAGGCTGTGCAGCCTCGCAATCATTGCTGCCTTAACGGTGGCGTGAATCTGCGGGGGAAAGTCCGCCGGCAATGCGGTTTCGATTTGCGTAATCGCCCCCTCGGCGGTGCCCAAGATTTCGTCAATGGCAGTGCGGACAAGCGTTTTCGGCAGGCCGGCCTTCGCGCCCGTCTGCACGAAATGGCGACCATGGATCGTGTCGATGCGATAGTGATTGTTGTCGCCGACCGCCATCGCCAGCTTCATTTGTTTGCGCTCGATCTGGCGCGCGTCGAGACTGGGTTGGGCCGTCAGGATGTCGTAAAGCGGCGTCAGGTGATATGTCCCGCCGGGGCCGAGGAATAGACTGAAATTCTTGGCATGACCGTCGGTGGCGCCAAGCAGGTAGAACAACAGCTCCGCCTTGAAGACGGCCTTCTGATCCTCGGCCGGGGTGTCACTGCCCTTGAGCAGGTCAAGGATCTGCACCATGCCCGGCCCACCGTCGCTCTGGTATTTGCGGGTTGGCGGCACCGATAGGGCCTGGCAGCAATCTTCCTGTGGCAGCCGGATGAGGCGGCCGTCTTTCGTCCAGCGGCGATCGAAACGCTCGATGACCAGTGCCTTGGTGTCGCCGAAGGTTTCGATCGCGGCGTCGGCGACGGGCAGGCCGAAGGCGGCGGCCAGTTTCAGGCAGTAGTATTCGTTTTCGACGCTGTTGGAGAGGTCGATGCCGTTCGGCAGCTCGCCGATCTGCGTCTTGAAAATATGCGTCGTCGGTGTCGTCCCGATCGGCTTGATCCAGTTTCCTTCGAGCCGGAGCAGGGCCGTCTTTTCTTGCGCACCCGCCACGGAAATGCGGAACGGGTCGTCGCGGCTCAGGCCAAGCGGCGCCTGAGCGAGGCTACGCAGCAGTTTTTCGATGGCAGCGCTATCGACGGCGTCCCCCTCGATGGTTCCTGTCGTGTCGATCGCCTCACCATCGCCTTCGATGAACTGCAACGCGCCAACGCAGTCGTGGCCGATGGCAGCGAGCAGGCTGTAGGCGTCAGAACCGGCGGCGCCGACGCGCTCAGCGACGCGGCGTCGCATGGCTTCGGAGTCGGGGAGCAGGTTTTCAAAGACGGCGACGACCGGCGCGCCGCGATAGGCGTCATTCCGCAGCGGGAGGGACAGTGAAACGGGGATTGCGACCCCCCAGCCAAGCCAGCTTGCATCATATTGAAAGCTGATCGCACCGCCGGGGTCTTTGCTCAGGTAGCCGACAAGGCGGTTGTTCATATAGACGCGCAACGGCGCATGTTGACGGCGGCGCACCACTAGAACAGGGCCTCGATGGCCGAGGCGGTGCTTTTCGAGCGTGGCGCGATCTGGAATTCGAGTTCGAGCGCGGCGAGAACGGCCAGAATCGTGTCGAGCCTGGTCGCCGGGTTACCCGATTCGATGAGCGATATGGTTTCCTGGCGCACTCCGACCTTGTCGCCAAGAGCTGTCTGCGACCATTGGCGCCTCTTGCGAGCACTACGGACGAGATTGCCAATCTGCTTTGGGTTGCGGGCCAAGTTTGTCATAGGGAGAATTATGACCTAATTCCGATAATCTGGCAATATCGGAGTTGGCACATAGTTTGGCTTTATGCGCTAAACTCGATAAAGTTCGTCTATCGGAATTGACGCATAAATCCATGCCTGGCCAGGCCACCTTTCGACCCGCCCGGGGCTTTGAACGGCCTGTCGTTTGCGTGTGCGCTCATCTGGACGCCGCGGCTACGGCCGCATTAGTGTTCTCCGGTCAACGGACAGGACGGGCGACTGGCGTGAGCGCAGTCAAGAATGGGACACCGAGGCTGGATGCGCGGGACATCAAGATCCTGAGCATCCTGCAACGCGAGGGTCGGCTGTCCAAGGCGGCGCTGGCCGAGCGCGTCAATCTGTCTTCGACCCCGTGCTGGGAGCGCCTGCACCGGCTCGAGCAGGCCGGCATCATCGAAAGCTACGGCGCCCAGATTTCACTCAAGGCCTTCGGGCCGGTGACCGTCGTCTTCGTCGAGATCTCGATCGAGAACCACCGCAGCGAGGACTTCCAGCTCTTCGAACAGGCGATCGCGGAGATTCCGGAAATCATCGAGTGCTGGGCCGTCGGCGGCGGCATCGACTATCTGTGCAAGGTGGTCGTGCGCCACCTCGCCGATTACCAGGAGCTGATCGAACGCCTGCTCGCCGCCAAGATCGGCGTCCAGCGCTATTTCACCTATGTCGTCACCGCGCCGGTGAAGAACGAGCCGCTGCCGGTGCACTTGCTCGCCCAGCCCTCGCCGTAGGCAGACCGCCGCTTCCTCCCCCCGCCGGGCAGGACATTCCTCCGAATTCGCGCTCGAGTTTGGCGAACGCCTCTGCCAAGCCGCCTCTATTGTCGCCTCGCCGACAGGAGACGATGAATGGTCAACGCTGCCGCACCGCGTGCCCCGGTGGATGCGATCGGGAGCCTGGCCGACCCTGGACTGTTCCCTGCCGCCGCAATCATCGGCGGCCGGCGGATCAGACTCGACCATCGCGTGGGCCTGGCCGTCACCGACCCGGCGAGCGGACGGACCATCGGCAGCGTCCCCGCGCTGACGGCAGACGACGCCCGCGCCGCCGTCGACGCTGCCGCGGCCGCCTTTCCCGCCTGGTCTGCTTTGCTGCCACAGGAGCGCTCTGCGATGCTGCGCACCTGGTTCGAACTGGCGATAGCGGCGCGCGACGACCTTGCCACCATCATGACAATCGAGCAGGGCAAGCCGTTGAAGGAGGCACTGGGCGAGATCGACTATGCCGCTTCCTTCATCGAGTTCTATGCCGAGGAAGCCAAGCGCCCCAACATCGAGAGCGTCACCTCGCACCTCCACGGCGCCGAGGTCGAGGTGTGGCGCGAGCCCGCCGGCGTTGCCGCCCTGGTGACGCCGTGGAACTTCCCGGCAGCGATGTTGACTCGCAAGGCAGCAGCAGCACTGGCCGCCGGCTGCACGGCGGTCGCCCACCCGTCGCATGAGACGCCGTTCACGGCGATCGCCTTTGCCGTGCTCGCCGAGCGCGCCGGCGTGCCCGCAGGCGTCTTCAACATCGTCACCGGCCGCGCGTCGAAAATCGTCCCGGCCTGGACGGACGACGCGCGCGTGCGCGTACTCTCCTTCACCGGCTCGACCGAGGTCGGCCGGCTGCTCTATCGCCAGTCGGCGGAGACCATCAAGCATCTCGTGCTCGAACTCGGCGGCCACGCCCCCTTCATCGTCTTCGCCGATGCCGATCTCGACCGCGCCGTCGACGAGGCGATCAAGGCCAAGTTCGCCACTTCGGGTCAGGATTGCCTGGCCGCCAACCGTTTCTTCATCGAGCGGCCGGTCTATGACGAATTCAGCCGGCGCTTCACGCAAGCCACCGCGGCACTCACCGTCGGGCCGGGAATGGAAGACCCCGACATCGGCCCGCTGATGAATGCCGGTGCGGTGGCCAAGCAGAAGAGCCACATCGCCGATGCGATGGGCCGCGGCGCGAGGCTCCTGACCGGTGGCAAGGAACATCCCGCCGGCCCGCTGTTCTTCGCCCCCACCGTGCTCGCCGACGTCCCCGACGACGCCCTCGTCATGAACGAGGAGACCTTCGGCCCGGTGGCCCCGCTCACCGCCTTCGACTCGGAGGACGAGGCGGTAACGCGGGCCAATGCCAGCCAATACGGCCTGGTCGCCTATCTCCACACCAACGAACCGCGCCGCATCTACCGGATCAGCCGGGCGCTGCAATACGGCATGGTGGCGGTCAACCGCACAAAGGTCACCGGCGCACCGATTCCCTTCGGCGGCGTCAAGCAGTCTGGAATCGGGCGCGAAGGCGCTCGTCTCGGCATGGAAGCCTTCACCGAAGTCAAATATGTCTGCCGCAACTGGCTTTAGTGCGGCGCAAGAAAAGAAAGGAGCAGCCATGCTCGCCAACGATCAACTCGACAAATGGGACCGGGAGACCTTCTTCCATCCCTCGACCCACCTCGCCCAGCACGCCCGCGGCGACAGCCCCAGCCGGATCATCACCGGCGGCTCCGGCGTCTATATCGAGGATCGCGACGGCAAACGGCTGCTCGACGCCTTCGCCGGGCTCTACTGCGTCAATGTCGGCTACGGGCGCAAGGAGATCGCCGACGCGATCGCCGCCCAGGCGCACGAACTGGCCTATTACCACGCCTATGTCGGCCACGGCACCGAAGCCTCGATCACGCTCTCGCACATGATCCTTGAGCGCGCGCCGGCCAACATGTCGAAGGTTTATTTCGGCCTCTCCGGCTCCGACGCCAACGAGACCAACCTGAAGCTGGTCTGGTACTACAACAACGTGCTCGGCCGGCCCGAGAAGAAGAAGATCATCTCGCGCTGGCGCGGCTATCACGGCTCCGGCCTGATGACCGGCTCGCTGACCGGGCTCGAAGCCTTCCACAAGAAGTTCGACCTGCCACTGCCTTACGTGAAGCACACTGTGGCGCCCTACTATTTCCGCAGGCCGGATCTCGCCATGAGCGAGGCGGACTTCGTCGCCTATTGCGTCGCCGAACTCGAGGCGCTGATCGAACGCGAAGGTGCCGACACAATCGCCGCCTTCATCGGCGAGCCGGTGCTGGGCACCGGCGGCCTCGTGCCGCCGCCGGCGGGCTATTGGCCGGCCATCCAGGCGGTGCTCAAGAAGCACGACATCCTCATCATCGCCGACGAGGTGGTCACAGGCTTCGGGCGGCTGGGCACCATGTTCGGCTCCGACAAATACGGCATCGAGGCCGACATCATCACCATCGCCAAGGGGCTGACCTCTGCCTATGCGCCACTATCCGGGTCGATCGTTTCGGACCGCGTCTGGCAGGTGCTGATGAAGGGTACCGACGAATACGGCCCCATCGGCCACGGTTGGACCTATTCCGCTCATCCGATCGGCGCCGCCGCCGGCGTCGCCAACCTCAAGCTCATCGATGCGCTGGGCATCGTCGCCAATGCCGGTGGCGTCGGCGCCTATTTCAACCAGGCGATGCAGGACGCCGTCGGCGGGCACGCAAACGTCGGCGACGTGCGCGGCGAGGGCATGCTGTGCGCGGTCGAATTCGTCGCCGACAAGGACAGCCGCACCTTCTTCGAACCCGACAGGAAGATCGGTGCCAAGGTCGTCGCCGCCCTGCTCAAGCGCGGCGTCATCGCCCGCGCCATGCCGCAGGGTGACATCGTCGGCTTCGCGCCGCCGCTCTGCCTGACCCGCGCTGAAGCCGACGTCGTGGTCGGCGCCTTCGCCGAAGCTGTCAAGGAATTGCTTTAGCGTCCCTCACCGCACCCGATAAGTCCCCCCGATCGCATCGGGGGGACGGGGTGCGCCAATGCGCGACGAGACACGCCGTTGACTTGTTGCCTGGGTCGTGTCGTTTTCAAAGCCTTCAGCGAGTTCTGATCTTGAGGGGGGCGGTGAGCGCGACAAGGCAGCAGGCCACGGCCAAGCCACAGGCCACCAGAAACGCATCCGCCGGTACGCGCAATCCGGTACGGACCAAGGCCGCGATCCTTTCGGCGGCAACCGGCATCTTCGCTGAAAAGGGATTCGGCGGCGCCCGCGTCGACGACATCGCCGCCCGCGCCGGCATCAACAAACGCATGCTCTATCACTATTTCGGCGACAAGGAGGCCCTCTATAAGGCCGTCCTCGAGGCCACCTATGTCGGAATCCGCTCGGCGGAGGCGGAACTGCGGCTGGCCGAACGCGACCCGGAAGAGGCCATGCGCCAGCTGACATCGTTCACCTGGGACTACTTCATCGAGCATCCGGAGTTCCTCAGCCTGCTCAACACCGAGAACCTGATGCGCGGTAAATATGTCCGCGCGTCGAAGCGCATCATCGCGCTGCACTCGCCGATGATTGCCCTCATCCGCGACACCCTGCAGCAGGGCGTGAAAGCCGGGAAATTTCGCCCGGACGTCGATCCGGTGGAGCTCTATATCAGCATCGCCTCGCTGAGCTGGTTCTACCTGTCGAACCGCTGGACGCTGTCGGCGATCTTCCGCCGCGACCTTTCCAGTGCGGCGCGGCTCAACCGCCACGGCAGGCACGTCGTCGACGTCATCATGGGCTATCTCCGCCCGACCGATTGACCGAGCGGCGGCAGCGCGACCCTCGACAGTGGCTCAGCAGGCGCTGTGGTAGCGCTCGACGGCGATCGACAGAACCTCGTCCAGGGGCCGCTGCCCCCACGCCTCGGACAGCACCTCCACCTCGCACGAGATGTCCGGGTTGAGCGCCTCGACGCTCTCGCGCAGCTTGGCGATCTCGATGATGCCGTCGCCCATCATACCGCGGCCGATCAGCTTGTGGGTCGTCGGCACCAGCCAGTCGCAGACGTGAAAGGCAAGCAGACGGTCGCGCCCAGCGCGTCGGATCTGCTCGTGAACCTCGAAATCCCACCACACATGGTAAACATCGACCGTCACCCCCAGGCCGCGCGAGCGGTCGGGATCGAGGTCGTCGCAAAGGTCGAGCGCCTGTCTCAGCGTGTTCACGGCACAGCGCTCCGCCGCCATCATCGGATGCAGCGGCTCCAGGGCGAGCGGCATTCCGGCAGCCTCTGCATAGTCGAGCAGTTCCGCCAGACCGTCGTGGATCGCGGCACGCGAATCGGCGATGTCCTTCGACGGCGCCGAGCCTTCCCTCGTGAATTGCGGCAGGCCGCCGGCAACGATCACCAGGCATGGCGCACCCAGCGCCACGGCCTCGTCGACGGCGCGGCGGTTATCGTCGCGCACCGCCGCGCGCATGGCCGCATCGGCCGGGAACAGACCGCCGCGGCAATAGCCCGAGAGCGTGAAGCCGCCGTCGCGGAGCGCCTTGACGGCCCGCTCCAGGCCGACCGCCGCGATCTGCTCGCGCCACGGCGAGACTTGGCCGATACCGTGGCGCTTCGCCGCCTCCAGAATGGTGAGGAAGTCGCCCTGCGTGCGCACCGTTCCGGTGTTGAGCGAGAAGTACTTCAGGTCGTGGTCGGCTGAAAGGTCGCGCATGGCAGAGAACTCCTTACGCGCCGCCGAGGTCGATCCAGCGCCGCTCGCGCGTGCTTCGCTGCGCCGCCTCGACCAGTTCCAGCCCCTTGGCGCCTTCGCCGAGCGTGTAGGGAAACGGCGCGTCGTCGACCACATGGCGGATAAACATCTCCCATTGGGCGCGGAAACCGTTGGGATAGGGCTGGGTTTCCGGCACCTCCTGCCAGTCGGCACGGAAGTCGTGGGTGCGCTTCTCGTCCGGGTTCCACACCGGGCGCGGCGTGGCGACGCGCGGCTGCACCTTGCAGCCATGCAGGCCGGCCGTCGCCGAGCCGTGGGTGCCGTCGACCTGGAAGACCACCAGATCGTCGCGATAGACGCGCGTCACCCAGGAGAAATTGATCGTGGCAATGACGCCGCCATCGAGCTGGAAGGTGGCGAAGGCGGCGTCATCGGCTGTCGCCTTATACGGCTTGCCGGCCTCGTCCCAACGTTCGGGGATATGCGTCACCGCAAGACAGGAGACGCTCTCCACCTTGCCGAAGACATGATCGAGCACGTAGCGCCAGTGGCACATCATGTCGAGGACGATGCCGCCGCCCTCCTCGGCCCGGTAGTTCCACGAGGGCCGTTGGATCGGCTGCAGATCGCCTTCGAAGACCCAGTAACCGAACTCGCTCCTGACCGCGAGCATGCGCCCGAAGAAGCCGGACTTCTTCAGCATGGCGAGCTTTATCAGGCCTGGCAGGAACAGCTTGTCCATGACAACGCCGTTCTTGACCCCGCTCTTTTCGGCCAGTTCCGCCACTCTGGCCGCCTCGGCGAAGCTGGTCGCCGTCGGCTTCTCGCAATAGACATGCTTGCCGGCGGCGATCGCCCGCTCCAGCAGCGTGGGGCGCATCTGCGTTGTTCCGGCATCGAAGAAGACGGTATCGTCTTCATTGGCCAGCGCCGCATCGAGGTCGGTGGTCCAGCGCTCGACGCCGTGGGCGCGTGCCAGCGCTTCGACCCTGTCGGCATTGCGTCCTACAAGGATCGGGTCCGGCATGACCCGGTCGCCGTTGGCAAGCGCCACACCGCCGTCGGCACGGATCGCCAGGATCGAGCGGATCAGATGCTGGTTGGTCCCCATGCGGCCGGTAACGCCGTTCATGATGACACCGAGCCGTCGACCGGCCATTGACTCCTCCCCTGTCTCGGTGGGCGCGCGGAAACCCAGCCTAAGTAACAGGATAGTTACTATTGCTGCACCGCCGCGCTGTCAATTGTGATGGGGCCCGCCAAGGGCTTGCGCCCGTCGCCGCCGGCACCTCCCCCTGGGCGGACAGGATCGGTTCGCAGCCGTATCGCATTACGAATACGAACTGCGGCCTTGCCGCCAAATAACTGGCGAGTTACTTTTGTTTTCTGGCGGCCTGGGAGGAAAAGTGCCGCACGGGATTTCGCAACGTCATCGACGGGAGGAAAGCCATGACCAAGCGTATTACGCGACGCACCTTCGGCGGCCTGATGGCCTCGGGTGCCTCGCTCGCCGTCCTTGCCTCGACCGGCAATTTTGCCATGGCCGAGGAGCGCATCCGCCTCATCTGGTGGGGCAACCCCGAGCGCGACAAACGCACCCTCGCGGTCGTCGATCTGTACCAGAAGGAAAACCCGGGCGTCACGGTCGACCCCGAGAACTACGGCTGGAACGACTATTGGCAGAAGCTCGGCACCATGGCGGCCGGCAAGAACCTGCCCGACGTCATCCAGATGGACTACCGCTATATCTTCGAATATGCGCGCCGCGGCCAGATCGCCGATCTGCAGCCGTACATGGGCAAGGAGCTCGACCTCGGCGATTTCGACAAGACCCAGCTCGACAGCGGCAAGGTCGACGACAAGCTGTATGGCATCTCGATGGGTGCCAACTCCATGTCGTACATCTACAACAAGACGATCATCGACAAGCTCGGCGTCACGCTGCCCGATCCGACCAAGTGGACCAATGACGATCTGCTGGCGATCGGCAACGAGATCAAGCCGAAGCTGGGCGACGGCATGTACCTGATCACCAATCAGGGCTTCCAGGAACCGGCCCTCGAAACCTGGATGCGCCAGCGCGGCAAGGAGCTCTACACGGCCGACGGCAAGCTCGCCTACGAGCTGGAAGACCTCCAGGCGTTCTACGAGTTCTGGTTCAAGTGGCTGGAAGCCGGCTGGACGCCGCCGCCGGATCTGCAGGCCCAGGCGGGTACCGGCAAGATGCAGGACATGATGATCGTCACCGGTCATTCGGTGTTCGACTTCCTGCATTCCAACCAGCTGGTTGCCGCGCAGAGCCTGATCAAGGACGAACTCGGCATCACCATGATCCCGAACCAGAAGGACACCAAGCGGCCCGGTCAGTACATGAAGCCGTCGATGCTGCTGTCCATGGCCGAGACCTCCGGCGACAAGGCCGGCGCCGCCAAGCTGATCAACTTCTTCATCACTAACGAAGGCGCCAACGACATCCTGCTCATCGAGCGCGGCGTGCCGGGCGATGCCAGCGTGCGCAAGCACATCCTGGCGAACCTGACGCCGACCGAAGCCAAGATCATCGACTATCTGAACATCGTCGCCACGTCCGTCAGCCCGTTGCCCCCGCCGCCGCCGAAGGGCGCTGGTGAGATCTCGCGCAACACGCAGCCGGTCTGGGAGTCGATCGCCTTCAAGCAGAAGACTGTCGAGCAGGCTTCGAAGGAGTTCTACGACTTCTGCCAGCAGACGCTCGAACGCTCATAGCGTCCGGAGCGTCCCATCGTGGCCACAACGGTTCACGAATCAGCCATTGTCGGGCGGCGCCGCGAGGCGCCGCTCACATTCCGCGCGCGCGTCGCCGCCTCATGGCGCCGCAATCGCGCCGGCTACCTGTTCCTCGGTCCCTGGCTGGTCGGCTTCTTCTGTCTGACGCTCGGGCCGACGATCGCCTCTCTTTATCTGTCCTTCACCGATTACGACCTGCTGACTCCGGCCCGCTGGAGCGGCCTCAAGAACTACCACTACGCCTTCTTCGAGGACTGGCACCTCTGGCACGCCCTCGCGGTGACCTTCACCTATGTCCTATGGTCGGTGCCGCTGAAGCTGGCGGTCGCACTGGGGCTGGCCATGGCGCTTGACCGCAGCGTGCGCGGCGTCACCGTCTATCGCGCGGTCTTCTATCTGCCCTCGCTGCTCGGCGCCTCGGTCGCCATCGCGATTCTGTGGCGCCAGATCTTCGGCGGCGACGGGCTGGTCAACGAACTCCTCTTGATGCTCACCGGCTGGTCCGGTCCATCATGGGTGACCCATCCCGACTATGCTCTGGGAACCCTGGTCATTCTCGCCATCTGGCAGTTCGGCTCGCCGATGATCATCTTCCTCGCCGGCCTGCGCCAGGTGCCGCAGGAGCTTTACGAGGCGGCGGCCATGGACGGCGCCCGGCCCGTGCGCCAGTTCTTCAAGATCACCCTGCCGCTGCTGGCGCCGGTGGTGTTCTTCAATCTGGTTCTGCAGACCATCGACGCCTTCAAGGCCTTCACCCAGGCCTTCATCGTCTCCGGCGGACAGGGCGGCCCGGTCGATTCGACGATGTTCTACACCCTCTATCTCTACCTCGAGGCCTTCGCCAATTTCCGCATGGGCTACGCCTCGGCGCTCGCCTGGCTGCTGCTCATCATCATCGGCATCTTCACCGGGATCTCCTTCCTGACGTCGCGCTACTGGGTCTACTACGAAGACGAGGGGCGCTAGGATGGCTTTCGTCTCGGCCACCAAGAAGAGCGGACGCTTCACGCCGCTCATCCGCCACACGCTGTTGACCGCCGCGGCGCTGGTGATGCTCTATCCGCTGCTGTGGATGATCGCGAGTTCGTTCAAGCCGGACTCGGAGATCTTCTCCAATCCCACTTCCCTGCCGACGAGTTTCAACCTCGACAACTTCATCAGGGGATGGACGGCGCTCCGTGTCAGCTTCACGACCTTCTACGAGAACTCCTTCATCATTTCCGCGCTCGCCGTCATCGGCAATCTCAGCGCCTGTTCGATCACCGCCTACGCCTTCGCGCGGCTGGAATTCCGCTTCAAGTGGTTCTGGTTCGCGCTGATGCTCGGCACCCTGATGCTGCCCTACCACGTCACCCTGGTGCCGCAGTACATCCTGTTTCTGCATCTCGGCTGGGTGAACACCTACCTGCCGCTGGTGGTGCCGAAGTTCCTCGCCGTCGATTCCTTCTTCATCTTCCTGATGGTGCAGTTCTTCCGCGGCATCCCGCGCGAGATCGACGAGGCGGCGATCATGGACGGCTGCGGGCCGTGGCGCATCTACTGGCGCATCATGCTGCCGCTGTCGACGCCGGTTCTGGCCACTGCCGCCATCTTCTCCTTCATCTGGACCTATGACGATTTCCTCGGGCCGCTGATCTACCTCAACGACCAGCGGCAATGGACCGTGCCCCTGGCCCTCAGGGCATTCATCGATTCCAGCGGCGGCGAGTCGCTCTACGGCCCGATGTTCGCCATGTCGGCCCTGTCGCTGATTCCCGTCTTCGCCGTCTTCCTAGCCTTCCAGCGCTTGATCATCCGGGGTGTTGCCCTTGGTGCCCTGAAGCGCTGACCCCATCAGTATCCGCAAGGTTCGCATCATCATGACTGCATCCCCTGGTTTCGCGTTCTCCGTCATCGGCATCAATCACGGTCACATCTACGGTCAGGTTCAGGTCATGCAGGCGGCAGGCTGCCGCCTCAAGGCCTTCTACGCCCCCGAGGACGATCTCGCCGCTGACTTCTCCAAGGCTTTTCCGGCCGCCACCCGCGTCTCCGACGAGCGCGCCATCCTCGACGATCCGGAAATCAAGCTCATCATCGGCGCCGGCATCCTCAACGATCGCGCGCCGATGGCCGTCCGCGCCATGCGCGCCGGCAAGGACGTGATGCTCGACAAGCCCGGCGCCACCTCGCTCGACCAGCTGGCCGAACTGCGCCGCGCCCAGGCCGAGACCGGGCAGATCTTCTCGATCTGCTATTCCGAGCACTACACGCAAAAGGCGACCGTCGCCGCCGCCGACCTTGTCAAAGCCGGCGCCATCGGCCGCGTCGTCTCGACCGTCGGCCTCGGACCGCACCGCATCGGCAACTACAAGCGGCCCGACTGGTTCTACCAGAAGGCCCGTTACGGCGGCATCCTGTGCGATATCGGCTCGCACCAGGTCGAGCAGTTCCTGTTCTTCACCGGCAGCGACAAGGCTGACGTGGTGTCGAGCCAGATCGCCAATTTCGACAATCCCGACACGCCCGAGCTGGAAGACTTCGGCCAGATGGTTCTGACCTCCGACAATGCCGCCGGATATATCCGCGTCGACTGGTTCACGCCCGACAAGCTGCCCACATGGGGCGACGGCCGCCTGTTCCTGGTCGGCACCGACGGCACCATCGAACTGCGCAAGTATGTCGATGTCGCCGGCCGGCCCGGCGAGGATCACCTGTTCCTCGTCAATGGCGACGGCGTGCAGCATATCGACTGCTCGACGACTAAGATCCGCTACGGCGAGGAGTTGCGCGACGACGTGAACAACCGCACGGAGACGGCCATGCCGCAGGAGCACTGCTTCTACGCCACCGAGCTGACCCTGATCGCGCAGGCCAACGCCACGCGCATCGGCGGCCACCGCCCGGAGGCCGCACGATGAACAAGCGTCTCAAGGTCGGCGTGGTCGGCGGCGGTATCGGCGCCGCCCATATCGAGGCTTATCGGCAGCTGCCCGATCTCTACGAGGTCGTCGCCTTCTGCGACATCGACACCGCAAAGACCGACAAGGCCAAGGAACTCGGCATTGCCGACACGACGACGTCGTTCGACGAGTTGCTCGACCGCGACCTCGATATCGTCGACATCACCACACCGCCGGACCTCCACTTTTCCCAGGCAACCCAGGCGCTGAAGGCCGGGCGCCATGTGGTGCTCGAAAAGCCGTTCGTGAGCTCGCTCGCTGAGGCCGATACGCTTGCCGAAACGGAGAGGGCGTCGGGCAAGCGCCTTTCGCCAATCTTCCAGTATCGCTTCGCCAACGGCATCCGCCAGTTCCTGCATCTGCGCGAGAAGGGCTTCGTCGGCAGGACCTACGCCGCCACCGTCGAAACCCACTGGCGGCGCACCGCCGCCTATTACGCCGTTCCGTGGCGGGGGAAGTGGACAACCGAGCTTGGCGGCTCGCTCGCCGGCCACGCCATCCACAATCACGACATGCTCACCTACCTGCTCGGTCCGATGAGTTCGGTCTTCGCCCGCACGACCACGCGCGTGAATCCGATCGAGACGGAAGACTGCGCGGCGCTCTCCATCGAGATGGCCGACGGAGCGCTGGTCACGCTGTCGGTGACGCTCGGCGGCGAGGCCGAGATATCGCGGCTGCGCCTCTATTTCGAGGGGCTGACGGTCGAGAGCAACCACAGCCCCTACAATGCCGGCACCGTGCCGTGGACCTTCATCGCCGCCGATCCCGACCGGCAGAAGGCGATCGATGCGGCGGTCGCCGAGGTGAAGTTCCTGCCCGAACGCAATACCGGGCAGTTTCTCGTCCTCCACAAGGCCCTGACCGCGGGCGGCCCGATGCCGGTATCGATTGCCGACGCGCGGCCGTCGATCGAACTTCTGACGGCCGCCTACTATTCCGCCCATACCGGCACTGACGTTAAGCTGCCGATCGGCCGCGACCACCCGTTCTACGGCGGATGGTTGTCGACAATGGCGCAGAGGAAGGACTGATGGCCGGTCTCGAGCTGCAGAATCTTGTCAAGCGCTTCGGCGCCGTCGAGGTCATCCACGGAGTCGACCTGACGATCGGCAGCGGCGAGTTCATCGTTTTCGTCGGCCCGTCCGGCTGTGGCAAGTCCACGCTTCTCAGGATGATCGCCGGGCTCGAAGCGGTCACCGCCGGAGACGTGGTGATCGACGGCGAGATCGTCAACGAGGTCCCGGCGGCCAAGCGCGGGCTGGCCATGGTCTTCCAGTCCTACGCGCTTTATCCGCACATGTCGGTGCGCAAGAATCTCTCTTTTGGGCTTGAGACCATGCGCGCGCCCAAGGCGGAGATCACCCAGCGCGTCGCGGAAGCCGCCGAGATCCTGCAGATCGGCGAGCTGCTTGAACGCAAGCCCGGCCAGCTTTCCGGCGGCCAGCGCCAGCGCGTCGCCATCGGCCGCGCCATCGTCCGCGAACCGAAGATCTTCCTCTTCGACGAGCCGCTGTCGAACCTCGACGCGGAACTCCGCATGCAGATGCGCGTCGAGATCAACAAGCTGCACCGTCGCCTCGGATCGACCATGATCTTCGTCACCCACGATCAGGTCGAAGCTATGACGCTCGCCGACCGCATCGTCGTGCTGCGCGCCGGCGTGGTCGAGCAGGTCGGCACGCCGCTCGAGCTTTACAACGAACCGGCGAACCTGTTCGTCGCCGGCTTCATCGGCAGCCCGCGGATGAACTTCATAGCGGGCGAAGTCACCGGCGGCAGCGGCGATGCGATCGACGTTCGCCTCGACAACGGGTTGACCCTGACCACGCCGGTCGAAGGCCGCGCGCCGGCGCGGGGCGCAAAGATCACCCTCGGCGTCAGGCCAGAAAGCATCACGCTTGCCGGCCCGGACGATGCCCGGCTGTCCGGCGAAATCCAGATCGCCGAACATCTCGGCGGCGAGACCTTCTTCTATGTCAACCTGCCGACCGGCCAATCGATCACCGTCGAGATCCAGGGCCAGATCCATATCGATGCCGGCGAGCGCGTCGGCCTGACCTTTGCCGACGACGCCTATCACCTGTTCGACGCCGACGAACGGGTCGTCCACCGCCGCAAGCCGGTGGGGGAAAACCAGAGACCATCGGCAGCCTCCGTCGGAACCTGACCCGTGAAATACGCTATCGTTGGAACCGGCTCGCGCCACCTGATGTTTCGCGACGCCGTCATCTCGACCTTTTCCGACAACAATCAGCTGGTCGGCCTGTGCGATTCGAACCCGCATCGCCTTGAGCTTTCGGCCGGCCAGACCCGGCAGATCACCGGCAGGCCGATCGCCGCCTACGCGGCCGACGATTTCGACCGCATGCTGGCCGAACAGCGGCCGGACGTGGTGGTGATCACGGTGCCGGACTATCTCCACGACCGCTACATCGCCCGCGCGCTGGAGCTTGGCGCCGACGTCATCACCGAGAAGCCGATGACCATCGACATCGGCCGGCTGCGAAATGTGCTGGACGCCAAGAAGAGGACCGGCCGCTCGATCACCGTCAGCTTCAACTACCGCTACGCGCCGCATCGCACGCAGGTGAAGGACATCCTGATGTCCGGCGCCATCGGCGAGATCACCGCCGTCGATTTCCGCTGGTATCTCGACCGCGTCCACGGCGCCGACTACTTCCGCCGCTGGCACCGCTACAAGGACAGGTCGGGCGGGCTGCTGGTTCACAAGGCGACCCACCATTTCGACCTCGTCAACTGGTGGATCGCTTCGACGCCGAAGACGATCCACGCCTTCGGCAAGCGCGCCTTCTATCGCCCGGAGATGGCCGACAGCTTCGGCCTCACCGACCGCGGCGAGCGCTGCCACACCTGCCCGGCCGCCGGCCGCTGCGACTACAAGCTCGACATGGCCGAGCACGAGGGGCTGAAGCAGCTCTATCTCGACGGCGAAAGCCATGACGGCTATTTCCGCGACCGCTGCGTCTTCGCCGACGACATCACCATCGAGGACACCATGCAGGTGCAGGTGGGCTATGCCAGCGGCGCCACCATGAACTACACGCTGGTCGCCTATTCTCCGTGGGAGGGCCTGGAGATCAAGTTCCACGGCACCAGGGGAGAGCTCACCCACCGCCATGTCGAAGTGCACGGCATCTACGGCGGCAAGCGCACGCCGGGCGGCCGCGAATCCATCGCCACCGAACTGCACCTTGCCGGCAGCCAGCCGCAGCAGATCGACGTCTGGCACGGCGAGGGAGCGCATGGCGGCGGCGATCTTGTCATGCTCGGCCACCTCTTCGACAAGGCGAATGTGCCGCCCGACAAATACGGCCGCGCCGCCAGCGAAGTCATGGGTGCCTGGTCGATCCTCACCGGCATCGCGGCCAATCAATCCATCGCCAGCGGTCGAGGTCATAGACGTCGACCGGCTGCTGCAGGAGAATGGCATAGCACTTGCTCGCCCGTCATAGGACCGAAGGCAGGCCTGACCAACGCACGAGGAAATGCCTAATCCGTTGTACGACAGCCTGTTTGCGCCGCACGCCGGCAAGGAGAGCCCCTTCCTCCTCCTGCCCGGCGGCGCAACGGTCAGCCACGCTGCCTTCGTTGCCCGCGCCAGTCAGCTTGCCCACGCGCTTTGCCAACAGGGCGTGTCCCCCGGCGACCGGGTGGCGGCGCAGGTTCCCAAGACCGCCGATGCGCTTGCCCTTTATGCCGCCTGTGTCCAGGCCGGGCTCGTCCTGTTGCCGCTCAATACCGCCTACACCGAGGCGGAGGTCGCCTACTTCATCGAGAATTCAGGAGCGCGGCTGGTCGTCGGCGGCGGTGGCGGCGATCTCGCTCAGGCCGCGGCGCGCTTCGCAGCCGGCTACCTGACGCTTAAGACCGACGGCGGCACGCTCGCCGCCCTGGCTGACGCCGCGCCGCACGACTTTCCGGTCGTTGCGCGGGCGGGCGGCGATCTTGCCGCGATCCTCTACACCTCGGGGACGACCGGGCGCTCGAAGGGCGCCATGCTGACCCAGGACAATCTCCTGTCCAATGCGCGTGCGCTGGCCGAACTGTGGCGGTTCAGCGCCCGATGACGTGCTGCTGCACGCCCTGCCGATCTTTCACACCCACGGGCTGTTCGTCGCCTGCAACACGGTGCTTCTCACTGGCGGCGCGATGATCTTCCTGCCGCGTTTCGACAGCGAGGCGATCCTGGCCGAGTTGCCGCGCGCCACGGCGCTGATGGGCGTGCCGACGTTCTATACCCGCCTGTCTGGCTGAGCCGCGGCTCACCCGCGAGCGTACCGCCCACATGCGCCTGTTCGTCTCGGGCAGCGCGCCACTGCCGGCCGAGACGCACCGTGCCTTTGCCGAGCGTACGGGTCATATGATCCTCGAGCGTTACGGCATGACCGAGACCGGCATGAACGCCTCCAACCCCTATGACGGTGAGCGCCGGCCGGGAACGGTCGGCCAGCCCCTTCCCGGCGTGGAGATCAGGATCACCGATCAGGCAAGCGGCGCCATCCTGCCCGAGGGCGAGATCGGCCGCATCGAGGTGCGTGGGCCGAACGTCACGCCGGGCTATTGGCAGATGCCCGACAAGACCCGCGAGGCTTTCCGCGCCGATGGCTTTTTCGTTACCGGCGACCTCGGGCGCTTCGAGGCGGGCTATCTGGAAATCGTCGGGCGCGAGAAGGACCTCATCATCGCCGGCGGATTCAACATCTATCCCAAGGAGATCGAGACCATCCTCGATGCCGAGAAGGGCGTGCTCGAAAGCGCGGTGGTGGGCGTGCCGGACGCCGATCTCGGCGAGCGGGT
>CAVVPK010000036.1:0-85221 GCA_963750065.1 uncultured Alphaproteobacteria bacterium | reverse complement strand
GCGGCAGACCTCGCACCATCCACCAAGACGCGCCTCACATTCGAGGGGGCAGGGGACTTAGGAGCCGAGAAATGGGGCGGCCGCAACCTTCATTTCGGCATTCGTGAGCACGCCATGGGCGCGATCGTAAACGGACTGGCGTTGTCCAAGGTCCGTGCCTACGGCTCCGGCTTTCTCATCTTTTCCGACTACATGAAGCCCGCCATCCGCTTGAGCGCGCTGATGGAGGTCCCGGTGATCTTCATCTTTACCCACGATTCCATCGGCTTGGGCAGGACGGGCCCACGCATCAGCCGGTCGAGCAACTCGTCGCGCTGCGCGCGATCCCCGGCCTCATCACGTTGCGGCCCGCGGACGCCAACGAGGTGGTCGAGGCGTGGCGCGTGATCGTCGCATTGAAGCATCAACCCGCCTGTCTGGTGTTGACCCGCCAAGCGCTCCCAACCTTCGACCGCAAGCGCTATGCGTCGGCCGCCGGCGTCGCGCGCGGCGCCTATGTCATGGCCGATGCCGAGGGCAGCAAACCGGCCGTGATCCTCATCGGCTCGGGCAGCGAGGTTGCGCTCTGCGCCGAAGTCCACCAGACGCTCAGGGACGAGGGCGTCGCCGCCCGGGTCGTGAGCATGCCTTCGTGGGAATTGTTCGAGCGACAGGATCAGGCCTATCGCGACAACGTGCTTCCACCTGACATCACGGCACGCGTCTCGGTCGAGGCTGGCTCGGTGATCGGCTGGGATCGGTATGTTGGCAGCAAGGGCGCGCGGATCGGCATGCACGCCTTCGGCGCCTCGGCCCCGATCGAGGACTTGCTGAAGAAATTCGGCTTCACCGCGGAAAAAGTGCTCTCCGCAGCAAAAGGGCAGATCGAGCGGGCTGCGGAGAAAGGCGCATGAACCCGCTTGAACCTCGGCGACCGGAACCTCGCCGATTGCTTGCGCGGCAAGCCGGCAATCGCCAATGCGGAACTCGCCTACGTTCGCTACGAGGCTCCGTTTGTCGACCCGCGCTGGGAGACCACTGGCCGAAATCCGCCTCGAAGACGCAGCGCCTTGGTGAGCGAGGCCTCGGCATCAATGGGCCGCTTCATCTTCGTCTGAAGTCGCCAGCGATCATTGGACCGGCCTCCTGCTCCGCTTCAGCTTCGCGACAAATGCATCGGTGTCGACTATCGCCGGGACTCGCTGCCACGCTGGATCGTCTGTACGGGAACTCGGTGCCAACGCGCCCCGGTCCTCCGTGACGCTGTCCGGGTTGACACTGCTGACCTAACCTATTGAGAAACATAGGGACAGTTTTGGTCCACAAAGTTGTCAAACCCTCTGAATTCGCTCGGTTTCTCGAGTCCCCTAGGGAGCGCCAATCTTTTCAAATACTTAGCTGCGATTTTGGGCGAGCCGGAAGCGGCCGACCAAGAATCGACCAAATATAATGAGCTAGGTGCGAAGGGGCGTCCATCGCCGGTGGGGGCAGGCATACTTCGGCGGCTGTTCTTGTTTCCTGCAAATGAATGTCGGTGCGGTCGGGCGATATGCGCCGGTCGTCAGGGAGAGGGCTAATGATGGCGCGACTTTTCACCCACTGGGTCTATGGCGGCTTTCTCGCTGGCATCATGATCCTGGCACTCATGCCTCTGCTTGCCGAAGTCTGGAGCCCTGCCTTCACGGCAATTTTCCTGCTGTTGCCGGTCTATATGATCCATCAGTACGAGGAGCACGACGCCGACCGCTTCCGGCTCTATGTCAACCGCACGGTTGGCCACGGCGCCGAAGTGCTGACACCGGCCGCGGTCTTCGTCATCAACATCGGGGCCGTTTGGTTGCTCGATGTCGTCGTGATCTATCTGGCGTGGCGCGTCGATCTCGGGCTTGGGCTGGTCGCGGTCTACCTCATGCTCATCAATGCCATCGTCCACATCGTCGGCGCTCTCCGCTCCCGAAGCTACAATCCTGGGCTCGTCACCGCCGTCGTCCTGTTTCTGCCGGTCGGCGGTTATGCCCTGTGGCGCATTCAGGCATCGGGGGCAGCGACGACGACGGATCATGTGATCGGCCTCGTCATCGGAGTCGCGGTCCATGCCCTGATCGTCGTCTATGCTGTTCGCCGCCGATCCCTGCTGGCGCGCCGCGCGTGAGGCGGCTCCCGGCGAATGGGCGAGGTACGGTGGTGGGCACGACAGGGCCGGTGATGCCTCTCCCATCTGTTCGGACAGATCGCCGTTGATCAAGCGACGCAGAGCGAGGGCGTCGGATCGGGTTTGATGCGGCTCGCCGTCGCGCGCGCCAGCATGATCGGACACACCGGCATCATCCTTGTTGGTGATCCGGAATATTATCAGCGCTTCGGATTCACGGCCGATCCGACGACGGGCTTGCTCATGCCCGCGCCTGTCGAGCGGCGGCGGTTTCTCGGATCAGAGCTTGCGCCACGTTCACTGACGAATGCGACCGGGTTGATCGTGCCGATGAGTGAGCCAATGGCCATGCAGGAGCGATTGCTGGCCGCCTAAGGAAATATATGGAATCAGTCTGAGGTGGACCCGCCTGGTGAGACAGCTTGGCGGATGGCAAAGGTCACGAGACGCTAGTCCTGGCGCAGCTTCTCGAGCGTCGCCAGACGGTCACGGGCCTTCGGCCCCAGTTCGCGCGCCAATGCCGCCAGGATCGCCTCGACGATCAGAACCAGCCCGGCGGAGGAATCCCAAATGGACGGCACTGCGACATGCGCGGGCAGGACATGCGCCGCCATACGCGAGATCGGCGACAGCCATTGGTCGGTAATGAGCACGATCGTGGCACCGCGTTCGATGGCACGCTCGGCGAAGGCGGCAAGGTCGGTCGAGTAGCGGCGGATGTCGAAGAGGATGACCACGTCGTGCTTGCCGACATCGAGCAGTTGATCGGACCAGCTCGCCCGCCCGCCGGTGATGCGGCGCACGTTTGGTCGCAAAACGCGCAGATGGGCGCCAAAATAGTCAGCCAGCGGATCGGTGAAGCGCCCACCCAGAATATGGACCTGGTGATGGGTGTCGGAGAGCAGGCGGACCACGGCCTCGAACTCGCCGCGGGCCACGTTGGCGGACGTCTTGCGGATATTGGCGACGACCGCTTCGGCAAAACGGCCAAGCCGGTCGTTGCCTAGCGCGGCATCACCGCCCTTCATCAGGGGCGTGGCCAACCGTTCGGCGAGCTCGGCGCGCAGCGCTTTCTGGAAGCTGCCGTAGCTGGCAAAACCGAGCTTGGTCACCATGCGCAGAACGGTCGGTGCACTGACGCCGGCGGCCTCGCCGAATTCCGCCAGGGTGTCGAGCCCGGCCATCGGAAAGTCGGCCAGCAAGCGGTGCGCGGCGTGGCGCTCGTTGGGCGTGAATGCTCCAAGGTCGCGGCGGATCTGGTCGGCGATGGACGCTTGCCGGCGCCCCACCGCGGCTGTCTTTTGCCTTTTTGCCATTGTCCACGGCCCGATGCTGTTGTTACAGTTTGATCGCTGTCGGAATTATTGTAACGTATATTTCAGCCGCCTCCGCGCGACTTGTTGGCGGGGCGAAAGGGGGGCGAATGGACGCGCTGATCGGTCCCGACGAAGGGCCGGCAATCGAAGTGCGTGAGGGCGACGGTCCCTTCGTCGTCGCCTGCGAGCATGCGTCCAATCGTCTGCCACGCGCGCTTGGCGGCCTGGGCCTCTCGCCAGCCGACCTTGAGCGTCACATCGCATGGGACCCGGGAGCGGCCGATGTCGCCGACGGGCTGGCCACGCGGCTCGGCGGCGATCTCCTCAGGCAGCGTTTCTCGCGGCTTGCCATCGACTGCAACCGATCCCCGGAACTCCCCGACGCCATCACGGTGCTCTCCGAGGATACGACCATTCCCGGCAATCTCGGGCTGACTGCGGAAGCGCGGGACGCGCGTGTCGCTGCGTTCTGGGCGCCGTTTCACACCGCCCTCGAAGCGCTCATCGACCGGCGCCTGCGCCAGCGGCGGCCGACGGCTCTGGTGACCGTCCACAGCTTCACGCCGGTCTATCGCGGCGTTGCCCGGCCGTGGCACGTCGGGGTCATCTCGACCGATGAGCGCAGCCTGGCGGATGCCGTTCTCGCCGCGCTCCGCCGCGACCGCACGCTCACGGTCGGCGACAACCAGCCGTACTCGGCCAAGGACAACGTCGTTTACACGATCCGCCGGCACGGCCGCGACCGCGGCCTGCCGCACGTCATGATCGAAATCCGCAACGATCTCCTTCGCGCGGCGAAGGACATCGCCAGGTGGACGGAATTGTTGACCGGCGCACTGCTTGATAGCGCGGCGGCTTTGGAACTCGTGCCGGCAACGGCGCAGCGCAGGCGCGACAATTAGCGCAGGCGAGGTGGGGCGGCTCGCAGCCCCGCCGATGGTCGGCGGCCCGGATTATGCAATGGGACGCCGGGAGTGGAATCGTTGGAAGGAATTTTGGAGGTCAAAGAAAGACAGGGGGTGCGACATGGCTGAAATGAAGAAACATGAAGGCGGCGTTTCCTATCACATTCCTGGCGTCGAGTATTTCGAGAAGCGCGTCCTGAAACGCCACGCCGGCGTTTTCTCTCTGTGGGCGCTCGGAGTCGGTGCGGTCATCTCGGGCGACTTTTCGGGATGGAACCTCGGTTTCGCCGTCGGCGGCTGGGGCGGCATGTTCATCGGCACGATCATCATCTCGATCATGTACCTCGGCCTGACCTACTCGATCGCCGAAATGAGCCCGGCCCTGCCGCACACCGGCGGCGCCTACTCGTTCGCGCGCACGGCCTTCGGGCCATGGGGCGGTTTCATCACCGGCATTGCCGAAAACATCGAATACGTGCTCACCCCGGCGGTGGTCGTCTACTTCATCGGCACCTACATGACCGGCATCACCGGCACGCCGGATGCCTGGCAACCGCTGTGGTGGTTCATCGGCTACGTCATCTTCGTCGGACTCAACGTCCGTGGCGTGGCCCTCTCGTTCGCGGTCACCGTGATCGTCACGCTGATCGCCATCGCGATCCTGGTCTTCTTCTTCCTCAGCGCGCTCTTCTCGGGCGAGTTCGACTTCATGAAATGGGCCATGAATGTCGGCGTCGACGCCAGCGGAGCGGCTGTGGCGTTGCCTGACGGGCATGGGCCGTTCTTGCCGTTTGGCGGTTACGGCATCCTTGCCTCGATGCCCTTCGCCGTCTGGCTGTTCCTGGCGATCGAGCAGTTGCCGCTGGCCTCGGAAGAGTCGGTCGATCCCAAGCGCGACATGCCCAAGGGCATCATGCTTGGGATGTTCACCCTGATCGGCCTGGGCTTCCTGATCCTGATCATCAACCCGGCCATCCCGGACGGAGCGTTTGCCTACGGCACGTCGGGCCAGCCGATCCTCGACGGCTTTGCCTTCATCTACGGCAGCGGCTGGGCGAAGATCCTCGCCCTGTTCGCCGTTGCCGGGCTGGTGGCGAGCTTCCATGCCATCATCTTCGCCTTCGGTCGGCAGATCTATTCGCTGTCGCGCGCCGGCTATTTCCCGCATTTCCTGTCGGTTACGCACGGCGAACACAAGACGCCGAACACTGCGCTGCTCGCCGGAGCGGTGGTCGGTTTCGTGGTGATGCTGGTGGTGTGGGTGACGCAGGGCGGAGAGGCGGCCGGCACGGTCATCGGCAGCGTCCTGCTCAACATGGCCGTGTTCGGCGCCATGTTCTCCTACCTGCTGCAGGCGCTGACCTTCCTGGAACTGCGCCGGCGTTTCCCGCACATCGAGCGGCCTTACAAGAGCCCGTTCGGTGTCGTCGGCGCGTCGCTGACGGCGATCATCGCGGTGGTGACTATCTACTTCCAGCTCACCGATCCGCTCTACCGTACGGGCATCATCGGCGTGGGGATCTGGTACATCATCGCCATCGTCTACTTCGCGGCCTATGGCCGGAAGACGCTGGTGTTCTCGCCGGAGGAAGAGTTCGCGGTGAAGCATCGCGAAGGGGCGAAGTAGGCAGGTGAGCCTTCGGGCCACATGAAGGACACCGGCCCGCGCCAGAACGAGCGCGGGCCGGCAATAGGTCTGTAAGGGGAGCTAGCCAGATGGCGGGCATGCTGACATTCAGTGAACTTCAGGCGGCGGCCGGCAAAGGCGAGATCGACACTGTCATCATCGCGTTCCCGGACATGCAGGGCCGCCTCATCGGCAAGCGCATGCAGGTCGACTACTTCCTCGAAACCGCGCACGAGGAGACGCACGGCTGCGACTATCTGCTGGCCGACGACATCGACATGGAGCCGGTGCCGGGTTACGCCGCGGCGAGCTGGGAAAAAGGCTACGGCGATTTCGTCATCAAGCCCGACATGGCGACGATGCGCCGCCTGCCGTGGCTGCCGGGAACGGCGCTGGTCATCGCCGACATCCTCGACCATCACCACCACAAGGATCTGCCGCATTCGCCGCGGGCGATCCTGAAGAAGCAGATCGCGCGGCTCGCGGCGGAGAAGATGAGCGCGTTCTTCGCCTCCGAGCTGGAATTCTATCTCTTCGACGAGACCTACGACAGCGCCGCCGACAAACGTTACCACGACCTCAAGACCGCCGGGCGCTACATCGAGGACTATAACATCCTCCAGACCACCAAGGAGGAAGGGGTGATGCGGGCGATCCGCAACGGATTGCACGACGCCGGCATCCCGGTCGAGAACTCCAAGGGCGAGTGGGGGCCGGGCCAGGAAGAGATCAACGTGCGCTACACCGACGCGCTGTCCATGGCCGACCGCCACGTCATCCTGAAGAACGGCATCAAGGAGATCGCACTCCTGCACGGCAAGGCGGTCACCTTCATGGCCAAATGGCGCTACGATCTCGCCGGCTCGTCGTCGCACATCCACAATTCGCTGTGGGATCTCGCCGGCAAGAAGCCGCTGTTCGCCGATGAGGCGGCCGAGCACGGCATGTCTGATCTCATGCGCCACTACATCGCCGGCCAGCTCGCCTATGCCCGCGAGATCACCTGGTTCCTGGCGCCTTACGTCAATTCCTACAAGCGCTTCCAGGCGGGCACCTTCGCGCCCACCAAGGCAATCTGGTCGGTGGACAACCGCACCGCCGGCTTCCGCCTGTGCGGGCCGCACACCAAGTCGCTGAGGATCGAATGCCGCATTGGCGGGTCCGACCTTAATCCGTATCTTGCCTTCGCCGCCCTGATCGCGGCGGGCCTTGCCGGCATTGACGAGAAGCTGGAGCTGGAAGCGCCATATACCGGCGATGCCTATCTCGGCAAGCGGCTGCGCGAGGTGCCCAAGACGCTGCGCGAGGCAACCGCGCTGATGACGAAGTCCAAGATGCTGCGCGCCGCCTTCGGCGACGACGTCATGGATCACTATGTGCACACCGCCGAGTGGGAGCAGTTCGAGTACGACCGGCGCATCACCGACTGGGAACTGATGCGCGGGTTTGAGAGATACTGAGACGATTTCCCCGCCATCCTCCGGCCTGCCCGGAGGAGGCGGCAGCAGTTGAGTGCCCCCCATGAACGCCACCTTCAAGATCATCTCCCCCGTCGATGGCTCGGTCTATGCCGAGCGTCCCCTGGCCGACGAAAAGACTGCGCGCGCCACCCTCGAGCGCGCCCACGCGGCACAGCGCGAATGGCGTCACGTGCCGGTTGCCGAGCGCGTCAAGATCGGCACCGCGTTCACCGACGCCATGGTCGCCGATACGCCGCGCGTCTCGGAACTGCTCGCCTGGCAGATGGGGCGTCCCATCCGCTACGGGGCGGGCGAGATGCGCGGCTTCGAGGAGCGCGCCCGCTACATGCTGGCGGTGGCGCCGGAGATGCTCGCCGATATCGACGTCGGGCCGAAGGAGGGCTTCAAGCGCTATATCCGCCGCGAGCCGCTGGGCGTGGTGCTCAATCTGCCGGCGTGGAATTTTCCCTACATGACCGCGCTCAATGCCGTGTTGCCGGCGATCCTCGCCGGCAACACGGTGGTCATGAAGCACTCCAGCCAGACCGCTCTGGTCGCGGAGCATTTCGCCGACCGCTTCAGCAAGGCGGGTCTGCCGGAGGGCGTCTTCCAATTCCTGCACATGTCCCACGAGACCACGGACAAGGCGATCCGCTCCGGCCTCGTCGATCAGGTTGGCTTCACCGGCTCGACCGCTGGCGGGCGGCTGATCATGGCCGCTGTCGCCGGCGCCACCAACTTTCCCGCGACCTGCCTCGAACTTGGCGGCAAGGATCCGGTCTATGTGCGGCCCGATGCGAATATCGCCTTCACCGCCGAGAACGTCGTCGATGCCGGTTTCTTCAATTCCGGCCAGTCATGCTGCGCGGCCGAGCGCATCTACGTCCACGAGGCCGTGTACGAGGCCTTTCTGGAGGCGGCGGTCGCCATCATCAACGGCTACGCGCTGGGCTCGCCGGCCAACCCGGATACGACGCTGGGTCCAGTCGTGCGCACCAAGGCGGCCGATTTCGTGCGCGGCCAGGTCGAGGCGGCCAAGCGCCAGGGTGCCAGGCCGCTGATCGACGAAAGCCGCTTCGCCAAGGCCGGGGCCGGTACGCCCTATCTGGCGCCGCAGCTTCTGGTCGACGTCGATCATTCCATGGCGATCATGACCGAGGAGACATTCGGGCCCGCGCATGGCGTCATGAAGGTGAAATCGGACGAGGAGGCCATCCGGCTGATGAACGATTCGCCCTTTGGGCTGACCGCGTCGATCTGGACTGAGGACGTCGCGGCGGCGGAGCGGATCGGTGACCTGATCGAGACCGGCACCGTTTTCATGAACCGCGCCGACTATCTCGATCCGGCGCTGGCCTGGGTGGGCGTCAAGGAGACCGGGCGCGGCGTCACGCTGTCGAAGGTCGGCTACGAGCACCTGACCCGGCCGAAGAGCTTCCATCTGAGGACGAAGACCAGCTAGCGCGATCAGCAGGCGCCGATGATCCGGCAGCCGGCGCAGCAATCGATTTTCACGGAGTCACCATGATCGACCAATACACGTCACTGCGCGCCAACTGGTCCTATCCGACAGCGGTCCGCTTCGGTCCCGGCCGCATCGCCGAGCTACCCGATGCCCTCGCGATCGCCGGCATCTCCAGGCCGCTGCTGGTCACCGATCCGGGCCTCGTCGATCTGCCGATTGTGGCCAAGGCCCTCGACATCCTGAAGACGGCGAAGGTTCCCGTCGCGGTCTTCTCGAAGGTCGACGGCAATCCGACCCTGAAGAATCTCGAGGACGGCATTGCGGCCTACAAGGCTGGTGGCCATGACGGCGTCATCGTCTTCGGCGGCGGCTCGGCCATGGACGTCGGCAAGCTGATCGCCTTCATGTCCGGCCAGTCGCGCCCGGTCTTCGATTTCGAGGATCGCGAAGACTGGTGGACGCGGGCGAATGCAAAGGGGATCGCGCCGATCGTCGCGGTGCCGACCACCGCCGGTACCGGCTCGGAGGTCGGCCGCGCCGCGGTCATCACCGATCCCAGCGACCACACGAAGAAGATCATCTTTCACCCGCTGATGCTGGCGAAGGTGGTGATTTCCGATCCGGAACTCACCATCGGCCTGCCGCCCAAGATCACGGCGTGGACCGGCATGGACGCGCTGTCGCACTGCCTGGAAGCCTATTGCAGTCCCTTCTTCCATCCGCTCGGCGAGGGGATCGCGCTGGAAGGCATGCGGCTGGTCAAGGAGTGGCTGCCGGTTGCCGTCCGCGATGGGCACAACATCGAGGCGCGCGCCTTCATGCTTGCGGCGTCCTCGATGGGGGCGGTGGCCTTCCAGAAGGGCCTTGGCGCCATGCATTCGATGAGCCACCCGTGCTCGAGCCTGCGCGGCACCCAGCACGGCCTCACCAACGCCGTCGTCATGCCGTATGTGCTCACCTACAACGCAGCGGCCATCGGCGAGCGACTGGCGGCGCTGGCTCGTTATCTCGATCTGCCCAAGGTAGGCACCGAGGGGGTCATCGAGTGGGTTCTGAAGCTGCGCCAGGAAATCGGCATCCCGCACACGCTGAAAGAGATCGGGGTCGACGAGGACATGATCGCCGAGGCCGCGCCCATGGCCGAGCACGATCCCTCCACGGGCGGCAACCCGCGGCCGGTGACGGCGCAGGATTACGAGGTGCTTTACCGCAAGGCGATCCAGGGCGAGATGTAAAGCGCGGCGGGCTGCCGCCGCGCCGGGCGTCCCCACACCTTCGTCTGGACGATTGATTCCGCTTGGCTCGTCCGGCGCCCCTCAAGGCGCGCCAGGCGGGCACCTCGCGCATGGTCTAGTCGTCGTCTATCGTCGGCGAAACGCCGTCAGCGTAGGCTCGGGAGGCTTGCCAACGTATCTACAACAGGGGCCGACAGCGCCGTACAGCGCGGCTTGCATTTGCGAAGCGGGGACATGACATAGCGCAAACATGCAAATATTCGAATATAATAGATTGTAGCGATCTGTCCCCCTTGGAGGCGCGTAGCGCCGGGAGAAAAGAAGCATGTCGGGAGGTTTGCGGGCTTTGATGCGCGCCGTGGCGGTGGCGGTTCCCATCGGGCTTGGCGCTCTGGCGATCGGCTATTCGGCGGAGCTCAACCAGCTTCCGAGTGGCAAGGACAAGACCCCGTCGGCGACACCGGTGCGGGTCATTACGCTGGCGCCGGTGCAGCTCAAGCCGCGGGTGGTCGGGCACGGCACTGTGGTGCCGGTGCGCGAGTGGCGTGCCGTGGCCCGGATCGACGGCGAGGTGGTGATGACGGCCGACCAGCTCGCGGCCGGCGAGACCGTCTCCGCCGGTACCGAGCTGCTGCGGCTCGGCGATACCGACCTCAAGCTGGCGCTGGCGCAGATCGACGCCCAGCTCGCTTCGCTCGTGGTCAAGGATCAGACGCTGGCCGCCAGCCGCGAGATCGCCCAGGCCGACCTGGAGCTCAGCCAGGCCGAACTGAAGCGGCAGCAGGATCTGGCCGGCCGGGGTGTGACCACCCAGGCATCGCTCGACACGTCGCGCCGTCAGGAGCTGGCGGCCCGTTCCAAGGTGGTCGACGTCGAAAACCAGCTGGCGCTCAACGGCGCCGAGCGCAATGTGCTTGAGGCGCAGCGCGCCACTGCCGCGCGCAGCCTGGAATTCACGTCCATTGTCGCTCCCTACGACGTGCGCCTCACCGATGTCGCCGCCGAACTCGGCCAGGTGGTCAGCCGCGGCCAGGTGATGATCACCGCCGAAGGCACCGAAGCGGTGGAGGTGGCGGCGCAGTTCCCCATCGGTCAGGTCGGGCCGCTGGTGCGCATGCTGCCGAGCGGCAAGGTCGACGACCTGAAGGCGAAGGTGCGCCTGCCGGCGGCCGATCATACGGTGAGCTGGGACGCCGAGGTGGTGCGGGCCGGCGAGGCGATCGACGTCCGCACGCAGAGCACGCCGCTGGTCGTCAGGGTGGACAACCCGCTTGCCCAGGCCCAGGCCGGCTCGCGGCCGCCGCTGAGGCGCAACACCTTCGTCGAGGTCGTGCTCAGCGCGCCGCCGATCCAGGCGCTGGTCGTGCCTGAGGAGGCGGTGCGGAACGGCATGGCGCTGGTCGCAACTGCCGACAACACGCTCGAGCAGCGTCCGGTTACCGTCGGCTACACGGTCGACGGGGTCGCGGTGGTCGAGAAGGGGCTCTCCGCCGGCGACAAGCTGGTGGTCACCGACCCGGCCATCGCCGTCCCTGGCATGGCCGTCAAGCCGGTCGAAGACAAGGCGACGGCGGCGCGGGTCGCCGCGGCCGCAAGCGGCGGTCCCGGGAAGCCCGCGGGCGGCGGCGCGAAGGCGGCGACCGGTTCGGATCAGGTGCCAAGCAACCCGGACAAGGCGGCCACCGGCGCCAAGAAGGCGCCCGGCGCGGAGACGGCAAAATGATCCGGCTCTTTGCCGCCCATCCGACGGCGGCCAACATCCTGATGCTGGCCTTCATCGTGCTCGGGCTGGCGGCGGCGCCGAGCCTGCAGCGCGACACCTTCCCGCTGGTGGCGCCGACCGACGTCGAAGTGCGCATCGCCTATCCCGGCGCCACGCCGGCAGAGGTCGAGGCGGGCATCTGCCGCGAGGTCGAAGACCCGATCCGCTCGGTCGACAATCTGGCCGAGCTTACTTGTCTGGCGCGCGACGGCATGGCCATCGTCACCGCCGAGATCGTCGAAGGGGCGGACATGAGCCGCTTCGCCGGCGATGTGGCGGCGGCGGTCAACGGCGTGACCACCTATCCCGACAAGGCCCTGGACCCGGTCACGCGGATCGTCGAGCGGGTGGCGACGGTCGCCTCGGTCGCCGTTACCGGGCCGGAAGATCCGGCGGTGCTGCTGGCCTATGCCGATGCCTTTGCCGAGCGGCTGAAGGCCGACCCGGCGATTTCGCAGGTGAGCGTCGGCGGATTCTCCGGCCGCGAGATCTCCATCGACGTGCCTTCGGTTGCCCTGCAACGCTTCGGGCTGACCATCGGCGACATCGCGGCGGCGCTGGCCAAGCAGTCGCTCGACATGCCGGCCGGCACGATGGAAGGCCCCGATGGCGATACCTCGATCCGCTTCCTCGGCGAGCGGCGGACGGCGGCGGAACTCGCCAGCATTCCGGTGAGCGGCTCGACGAGCGGCGGCGAGGTGCTGCTCGGCGACATCGCGACCATCAAGACGGCTTTTTCCGATCCGTCGCAGGCTTCCTATTTCGACGGCAAGCGGGCGGCAATCGTCGCCGTCAACAAGACCCAGACCCAGGATGCGCTCAAGGTCATGGCGGCGCTCGAGCGCCAGATGACGGCGGCCCAGGCCGAGGCGCCGGGCAACATCAGGCTGGCGATCTCACAGGATTCGACGACCAACATCCGCGACCGACTGCGCATCATCGCCGTCAACGGCCTCGAGGGCCTGGCGCTGGTGCTGCTGGTCATGTGGCTCTTCTTCGGCCTGCGCGTATCGTTCTGGGTGGCGATGGGCCTGCCGGTCTCGTTCCTCGGCGCGATCTTCGTGATGCAGCTCTTGGGCTACACCATCAACATGATGACCATGGTGGCGCTGCTGGTCGCCGTCGGCCTGCTGATGGACGACGCCATCGTCATCTCGGAGAACATCGTCCGTCGCCGCCAGGCTGGCGAAGGCGCCGTCGACGCGGCCGTGAACGGTGTGCGCGAGGTGGCGCCCGGGGTGGTTGCTTCGTTCCTGACCACGGTCATGATCGTCGGCCCCTTGAGCTTCATGGCCGGCAACGTCGGGGCAGTGCTGAGATACATCCCCATCGTTCTGGTCATTGTGTTGGTGGTGAGCCTGGTCGAGGCCTTCTTCATCCTGCCGCACCACATGCTGCATTCCCTCGACCGGGACCTCACGCCCGGCCGCGTCGGCCGCGCGGTGAACGGCGGCTTCGACTGGCTGCGCGACCGGGTGGTGGTGCCCTTCGCCGGGCTCACCCTGCGCTTCCGCTATCTGACGCTCGGCATTGCGGCCTTCCTGGTGATGCTCTCCATTGCGCCCTTCACTGGCGGTCTGATCAAGTTTCAGAGCTTCCCGACGCTGGAGAGCGATACGGTCGAGGCGCGGCTGCTTCTGGTCCAGGGATCGCCACTCGCCCGCACCGAACAGCGGGTGGCCAAGGTCGTGGCGGCGCTGGAGAAGATGAATACCGAGCTCTCGCCCGCCCAGCCCGGCGGCCAGATGCTGGTGCAGAGCACCACAATCTCCTACGGCACCAATGCCGACAGCCCCGAGGTCGGCCCGCATATGGCCACCGTCAGCGCCAAGCTGCTGCCGGCCGGCACGCGCACAACTTCGGTGACCGATATCCTCGACAAGTGGAAGCAGCTTACCGGGCCGCTGCCCGACATGGCGGCCTTCCGCATCACCGACAAGGAGCGCGGCGCCGGCGGCAAGCCGATCGACGTGCGCCTGCAGGGGCCCGACCTGAAGGCACTGGACGCGACGGCCAAGGAAATGCGCAAGTTCTTCCGCGGCTTTGCCGGCGTGCGCGACGTCACCTACGACCTGCAGCCCGGCAAGCCGGAGTTCCTGGTCACCGTCAAGCCGTCGGCGGCGACGGCGCTCGGCGTCACCGCGCAGTCGATCGCCACCCAGCTGCGTGCCGCCTTCCGCGGCGACACCGGGCTCCAGGTGCGCGACGATCTCGGCGGTCTCGACATCACCGCCCGGCTGACCGGAGAGGACCGCCGGTCGGCCGCCGACCTGGCGGCGATCAACATCACCGGCCCCGACGGCGCGCTGGTTCCGCTTTCGGCGGTGGCCGATATCAGCGAGAGCCGCGGTTATGCCTCGGTGCAGCGGATCGACGGCCAGCGCACGGTTTCCGTGCAGGGCTCGATCAACCCCGCGGTCGCCAATTCGCGCGATCTGATGGCGGCGCTCAAGAGCGACTTCCTGCCCCAGCTGCGCGATAGGCGGCCGGACGTGAAGGCGGTGATCGTGGGCGAGGCCAAGGACACGGCGACCACCGGCGGCTCGCTTGCCCGCGACCTCCTCATCGGTCTGATCGGCGTCTATTTCATCCTCGCCTTCCAGTTCCGCAGCTTCATCCAGCCGGTGGTCGTCTTCGCCGCCATCCCGCTGTCGCTGGTCGGCGTGATGTGGGGGCACATGATCCTCGGGTTGCAGATCTCGCTGCCCAGCCTCGTCGGCCTGGCAACGCTGGCCGGCGTGGTGGTCAACGGCTCCATTCTGCTCGTGCAGTTCATCAAGCAGAGGCAGGCCGCCGGCATCGACCTGGAGGAGGCGGCCATCGAGGCGGTACGCGACAGGTTCCGCGCCATCGTGCTGACGTCGCTGACGACGGTGGTCGGGCTCGGTCCGCTTCTGTTCGAACCGAGCACGCAGGCGCAGTTCCTGCGCCCCATCGTTGCCAGCCTCGCCTTCGGCCTGACCAGCGCGACGGTTCTGTCGCTCTTCGTCACGCCGGCCCTGTTTCTGATCCTCGCCGATCTGAAGCTGGTGCGCGCGACGCCGAAGGAGACCGAGGAGCGAGCCCAGCTGTCGGGCGCTAGCTCGTAAGGATGTCGTCGTCGACGGCCGGGTCGTAGATGAAATATTCCGGCCACAGGTCGCGGAAGACGGCGGTGTCGAGTTCGAGCTTGGTGAGATGGAGCGTCATGCGTTCCACCGCCTCGTCGGGGTTCCGCCGCGCGATGGCGTCGAGCACGTCGTTGTGCTCGTGGACCACCCGCGCCATGCGGCCGGGCTGCGGCAGGGTCAGGCGGCGGTAGCGTTCGACCTGGAGCCTGATCTGCCGGATCATGACCCAGATGCCGGGCAGGCGGCCGGCTGCCGCGATCGCGGCGTGGAAGGCATCGTCGGCCTGGTGAAAGGCTTCCGCCTGGCCGGCTTCGGCGGTCTCGCGCTGGCGCTGGATGATCGCGCCGAACTCCATGATCTGGCTCTCGCTCGCCTTTTCGGTCGCGGCCCTGACGGTTACCGCCTCCAGCGCTTGGCGCGCGATGATCGCTTCGCGCAGGTCGGCAAGCGGAATGCGGGCGACGAAGGTGCCTGACTTCGGGACGACGTCGACAAGCCGGTCCTTCGCCAGCCTGAGCACCGCCTCGCGCACCGGCGTGCGGCTGATGCCGTAGTGCTGGGTTATCTCCCGCTCGAGGATGGGCGTACCCGGCACCAGCTTCATGGTGATGATCGCCCGGAACAGATCGCCATAGACCAGCTGCGAGTTCTTGGGCATGTCGGGCAGGCGTGTCTGGCTGGACATTTTCGGCGCCGCGTTGCGCGCCCGCGGCTTGCGCTTTCGCGCCTCGCGCGCCTGGGTCGATCCCGTGTGGATATCTCGCGCTGTCACCGTCTTCTTTCCTGTCTGTGCCGCGAATCTGACCTTCGCTGTTTTTCGCATGTCACCGGCGTCATCGCGACCCCATTCGGCCGGTCGGCGCCGATGCGGCGGGGGCGTCGCCGGCGAGCGACCTGTAACTAGTATACCATATATTTCTAGTATATAAGATAAATTGCTGGTACGAGCTGAGGGGGTTGCCCGCCAGCGGCAGTGCAAGCGCCGGCGCGAGCGATTCAATCATCGATGCAGACGAGAAACGAGAGAGCGGCAATCTGAACCGGCCGCCGTTCTCCCGTTTGACGCGAGCGTGGGCTACTTCGCGTGCTTGGTAGGCAGGCCGTGCTTGGCCATCAGTTCCAGATAGTCCTCGCGCGGTGGAACGAAGACGTCGATGCCCTTGAAGCCGGTGGTCGTCTTGCCGCCGTGGATGGTGTTCGACGGGTGGATGCATACGTCGCCGGCTTCCATCAGGAAGGTCTCGTCGCCGCAGGTGTGCAGCTCGGTACCTTCGAGGATGACGAGGATCTGCACAGCCTCGTGCTTGTGCAAGGGGAACTCGGTGCCCGGCGGGTTCTCGATGAAGCTGAGGAGGGCGCCGTCGCTCGCCAGGAACCGGGTGCTCGATTCGGCGGTCAACGGCACCAGCGGAATGTCCTTGATGGTGTGGCAGTATTTCGACTTCTTGTTGGCTTGGTAGGTCACAGTTTCTTCTCCTTTCATTCTGCTTATCCGGTCACCAGAACGCCGGAAATGGCCGAGGCGTGACGGCGGACCGCTGTGATCTCGTCGTCGATGCTCCTGTCGCTGGCGATGTATGATGGAAAGGCGACGCTGACGGCGCCGACCACGTTGTCGGCGGAACCGAAGATCGGCGCCGCCACGCACATCACGCCACGCGTGATCTCTTCCCGGTCAACTGCGAACCTCTGCTTGCGTACGCAGGCGAGTTCCGCCCTGATCTCAGCCGGGTCGACAATCGTTTTCGAGGTTATGGCCCGGAACGGCTCGGCGAGGATGTGCTCGCGGTCCTCTTCCTTGGCAAAGGCAAGCAGGACCTTGCCGAGGGCCGTGCAGTGAAGCGGGAAACGCTTGCCGACCTCGGAAAACAGCTTGATGCCGTACTCCTGCGTCTCGACTTTGTCGACGTAGACACCGGCATCGCCGTCGCGGATGCCGAGCGTGGCAGTGTGATGAGTCGCCTCGTGCAAGGCCTGCAGATGGGAATGCCCGAGGCTCCGCAAGTCGAGATTGGCCGTCACCTCGCAGCCAAAGCTGGCCAGCTTGAGGCTGCCGCGATAGCGGGACGTGTGCTGCGAGAAGGTCAGCACCCCCATGCCGACCAGGTCCTTGAGGATGCGATGGGTGCTGGCCTTGGGAGCGCCCGTGGCCACCACGATTTCGGCGAACGTCATGCCCGCTGCCTGGCGGGAGACGACGGTCTCGATGATCGTGAAGGCCTTCTGCAGGGTGCTCATTGACGTCTTCGCGTGTCGCCTTCCTGCCCTACGGTGTGCCGTGGCTGCCGGTCTTCTGCCGGAAGCCCTCGGCGACGGCCCGGAAACCCTGAACGATGTTGCGGATGGAATAGATGACCATGATGAAGCCGGCGATCGGCATCGGCGCGTACCACCAGGCCATCGGCCAGGAGAGGATGGCCGAGGTGCGGCCCTGCGACAGGGTCAGGTTGAGGCTGCAATAGGCGAAGAGCACGATGAAGGCGGCGGTGAGAAGCTCCAGCAACAGAAAGAAGATGCGGCCGAATTTGGTATCCGTCAGCATCAGTGCCAGCGCCTCGATCTTGAAGTGGTCATTCTCGCGCCACAGCTCGGCGGCGGCGATGAAGACGAGCGAGGCGACGAGCCATTCGATGATCTCGTCCGACCAGCTCAACTTGGCGATGGGGAAGAAGCGGATGAACACCACCGCCCCCAGGATGACGGTGAGGACCAGCATGTTGGCGATGCAGAATCCGCGCAGGGTCGCGCCCAGGTAACGGTCCGCCGTCTTGAGGATCGCCGTCATCGCCGGCTCACTCCGGCATCAGGGTGTTGGGCAGCCACAGGCCCAGCTCGGGGATATAGGCGATCAGCAGCGTGACGGTGAGAATGCCGAGAAGATAGGGCCACAGCTCGCGGCTGAGCCGGCCGATCGAAACGCCGCTGATGGTGGAGACGGCGTAGAGGCTCATGCCCACCGGCGGCGTCAACAGGCCGATCATCGAGCACAGGACCATGATGATGCCGAACTGCAAGGGGTCGATGCCGAAGCGCTGGATCAGCGGCATGAACACCGGAATGGTAATGACCATTACCGCGATGCCTTCCATGAAGCAGCCGAGCACCAGCAGAATGAAGATGAGGATCAGCATGATGATCCAGGGTGTCGAGGTCAGGCTGGTCAGGCTGTCGATCACCTGCTCGGGGATGCTCTGGCGGATCATCAGCCAGCTGAAGAAGCCGGCAACCGCGATGATGAACAGCACCTTGACGCTTTGCCTGACCGACTCCCACACGATGCCGGGAATGTCGCGAATACCGAATTCCTTGTAGATCACGCCGCCGATCAGGAAGGCGTAGAGCGAGGCGACCACCGCCGCCTCGGTGGGGGTGAAGATGCCGCCGAGAATCCCGCCGATGATGATGACCGGCATCATCAGCGCCAGGAAGGAATCGCGGAAGGTCTGCCACAGGTGCCTGAGCGACGGCCAGGGGTCGACTGGATAGCCGCGTCGCCTGGCGATGAAGAAGACGGCGATCATCATCGCCAGACCCATCAGGATGCCGGGGACGAAGCCCGCGAGGAACAGCTTGATGATCGAAACGCCGGTCATGCTGCCGTAGACGACGAAAGCGATGGACGGCGGCACCACCGGCCCGATGGTCGAGGAGGCCGCGGTGATGGCGGCGCTGAACTCGCGGTCGTAGCCGTTCTGGGTCATCGCCTTCATTTCGACCAGGCCGAGGCCGGCGGCATCGGCTACCGCCGCCCCCGACATGCCGGAAAACAGCATGCTGGCGACCACGTTGACGTGGCCCAGGCCGCCGCGCAGGTGGCCGACCAGGGCGCGGGCGAAGGCGAACACCCGCACGGTGATGCCGCCATAGTTCATCAGATTGCCGGCCAGGATGAAGAACGGGATGGCGAGCAGGGTGAAGCCGGTGCTCGCCACATACATGCGTTGGGCCATCAGGGGCAGCACGAAGGCGTCGCCCATGAGGATGAACGCCCCCGCCGCCGTCAGCCCCATCGCCGCGAATATCGGAACGCCGAGCAGGACGAGACCCACCAGCACGCCGAAGATCGCGAGCGTCAGCATGTTCCGTTCTCCATCCCGGTTCCGGGTTGTTGTTGGGCCTCGGCCTACTCCGTTTCCGCGGCCATCTTCAGGAAGGCGTCGACGTTGGCCTTGCCGGCGTAGTCGGAAATTGCCTCGTAGGCCGGCGGCATCTTGGCCTTGAAGGCGGCGAGGTCGGGATGGGTCACCTCCATGCCCTTTGCCTGCAGCTCGGCGACCAGGCCCTGCTCGGCCTTGAGATTCTCGTCACGGAACCACTGGCCGGCCTTCTGGGCCTCTTCCTTCAGGATGGTCTGCTGGTCGGGAGTGAGCTTGGCCCAGCTCGCTTTGCTGATCACGGCGACCATCGAGTTGTACGAATGGTAGGTCAGCGCCAGGTACTTCTGGGTCTCCCACAGCTTCAGCGAGGCGATGACGGCAAGCGGGTTCTCCTGGCCGTCGACCACGCCCTGCTTGAGGGCCATCGGCAGTTCGGGGAAGGCGATCTTGGTGACGATCGCGCCGGCCGCTTCCATGGCTGCCTGCAGCTGGATTTCGCCGGGGGTGCGGATCTTCAGGCCCTTGACGTCATCGGGGGTCATGATCGGCCGCTTGCTGTTGGTCAGGTTGCGAAAGCCCCATTCCCAGTTGGCCAGGTGGACGAGACCGATCTGGTCGAATCGCGGCGCCACCCATTTGGTGAAGGGGCCGTCGAGCACGTGCCAGGCGTGCTCATAGCTATTGAAGACGAAAGGCAGCATGACGACGCCGAAGGGCTTGTCGCCGGCCTTGCCGTACTTGTCGAGCATGGGCTGGGTCGGCAGGCTGATGTCGATGGCGCCCTTCATCTGCTGTTCGAGGACTTCGTTGCCGTCGCCCAGCTGGTTGGCCGGATAGAGCTTGATAGTGACGGCACCGTTGGTGCGCTCGGCGACGGCGGCGGCCATCATCTCCGCGGCCTTGCTGGCCGGATGGTCGATCGGCGCGTAGTGGGCGAGTTTGAGTTCCAGTGCGAAAGCCGAGGTGGCCATCGTCGCCAGCAGCGAGGCGATCGCCAGCAGGCCTGCGGTACGTTTGATCATTGTCTGTCACTCCTCCGTAGCAGCTCTCTTGATCCAAACCCCGCCGCCGTTCCGCGACTTGACCCCACTGGCGGATGCAAGACTGGACTGCCAACCGCCGGCGGCGTGACCTCCCTCGAAGATTTAACCGGACCACGGAAACCGAAGGATTCGGCGGGGTATCGGTTCTAGAAGCTCCCTGTTTCATATTTGGAACTAGGTTCCACCTGAAAAAAGTGCGCCAAATTACTATGAAATGTCAAGCGTTCCTGTCATCAATACGTAACTCAGGTAATTGAGTTTATTCTTTTGGCGGTTAAAATCGGCTATTGCAAACCATGCGGCAAGAGCGCACCTATGAATGTTGTTCGCGGCTTCTGCCAATTACCTATGAAGAACTTTGCAAATGAATCCAGCGCCCGCTATAAAGACTGTCAGCGGCCGCAATTAATATTGACTGGCTTGTTTGTGGAACTGGGGGACCGCCACATCCGATATATTGGGTTAATCTAGTATACTAGATATATTTCATATATTTCTTCTGTTGCCGGCGGCGGTCAGCCTCGGCGGCGGTCCGGTGCACTTCGGCATCATCGCGGCCCCAACTCGATGATCGGGCTGCCGGTGCCGCCGGTCGGCATGGTGCTTCACGTGCTGTCGAAATTGACGAGAGTCCCCCTTCGAGCGCTGCGTGACGGCGACAGCGTCGCGATCGGGCCCGCTGGGCTGAGTTGGTCCCGCCGGACGGGCGCGGGCAGGGAAATTTTCGGGAAAATCGCTGCAGTGCGGTACCCGCGGGCGGGATTTGGCGGAAAACCGACCTGTTTCGTCCCACCGCCCGGCAAAAAATCCCGTGCCCGACTTGTCCGAAGTCAAATTGCATTCTTCGAATGTATGGTTTTCTCCCCTCCGTGATTGAAGCCCACCAGCCCCGGTGACTGCGCCGGTCGCCGCCCGGCAGTCGGGGGCAGGGGCTGGAGGAAGGGGACACTTGCGATGAGTGCAACGGCCAAGCCGATCGGGCTCTTTGCCACACTCCTGTTGTTCTGGCTGCTGCTCAGCGGGTCGCTGGCGATCGAATTGGTGGTCATCGGCGTGCTCATTGCCGGGCTGGTGGCGCTGACGCTGTCCGCCAACCTGTCCTACCTCTCCGGCTACCGCTTCACGGCCGCCTCGGCCGCTGCCACGCTCGCCTACATTGCCTATTTCCTCAAGGAACTGATCAAGGCGAACCTGGCCATGGCCACGCTGGTGCTGAAGCCCAGCCTGCCGGTCAGGCCGGCGATCGTGCGCGTGCGCACCGGGCTGAAGAACCCGGTCGCCCGGCTGCTTCTGGCCAATTCCATCACACTCACGCCCGGAACGCTGTCGGTCGAGATGAAGGGCGAGTGGCTCTACATCCACTGGGTCGTTGCCGAGGCCACCGAAGTCGACGCGGCCACGCGCGCCATCGCCGCCGGCTTCGAACGCTATCTGGAGGTCATGTATGGCTGATCTGTTGCTGACCCTTGCCGGGTTCGCGGCCGCGGCGGCCTTTCTTCTCGCGCTCTATCGCTTCGTCGCCGGCCCGCACGCCGTCGACCGCGTGGTGGCGTTCGATGTGCTCACCATCATCTCGGTGACCGGCATCGTGCTTGCCGCGCTCGCCTCGGGCCGCGAGATCTATCTCGATGTGGCGCTGGTCTATGCGCTCTTGTCCTTCCTCGGCGTGATCGTCGCCGCGCGCTATCTCGAGGGAGGCGAACAATGAGCGGCCTTCTCACCATTCTGGGTGCCCTGTCGCTGTTTGCCGGAACGCTGTTCCTGCTGCTCGGCGGCCTCGGGCTCTACCGCATGCCCGACACCTACACACGCATCCAGGCGGGCACCAAGGCGACCACGCTCGGCACGCTGCTGACGCTGCTCGGTGCGGCGCTTCTCGCGCCCGGCTGGTCGATCAAGCTGCTGCTGATCGTGCTGTTCGTGATGTTCACCAACCCCCTGTCGAGCCAGTTCCTCGCCCGAGCGGCGCACCGCGCACGCATCGTGCCGGTGGCGTATGCCGACAAGCTGGCCGAAGACGGAGAAGACCTCGCATGAGCGCGCTTGTTCTGCCGATGAGCGTTCTTCTGGCCGCCGCGATGATCGGCGTGGCGGCGGTGGCGCTGTTCACCCCGCAGCGGGTCACCGCAGTGCTTGCCGCCGGGCTCGTCAGCCTGTTCGCCTCGGTGCTGTTCCTGCTGCTGTTCGCGCCCGATGTGGCGATGACCGAGGCGGCGATCGGATCGGGGCTCACCACCTTCCTCTTCCTGTTCGTGCTTGGGCGCATGCGCCGGGAGAACCGCTCATGAGCCCGCGCCACGCCATCGTCCTCGTGCTGCTGGGGCTGCTCGGCGGCGCCTTCTTCGTGCTCATCACCGGCTACGCGCCCGACGAGAGCCTCAACCGCTCGGCGCTCTACTACGCTCAGCACACCGCCGGTGACGTCGGCGCCCAGAACATCGTCGCTGCCATCGTCGTCACCTATCGCGGCCTCGACACGCTGGGCGAGGTGACGGTGCTGTTTCTCGCCGCGGCCATCATCGGCATGGTGCTGAGCCAGGTGCGCGGGCAACGCTGCGCACCCGGTTCCGGCGTTCTGCCGTCCGGCGAGCTGCTGACCACCGGGGCGCGGCTCTTGGTGCCGCTGATCGTGCTCTTCGGCGCCTATGTCTTCGTCAACGGGCATCTGACCCCCGGCGGCGGCTTCCAGGGCGGGGCGGTGCTCGCCTCCGGCGTGCTCCTGATGCTGCTCGCCGATCCCGACCGGCGCTTCAGTCACGGGATCATTTCCCGCACCGAAAGCGGCTCCGGCTTGTTCTACGTGCTGATCGGGCTTGCCGGCATGGCATTGGCGGGCGGGTTCCTCGACAACCGCTTCCTGCCGCTGGGGCATCTCGGCAGCCTGCTGTCGGCCGGTGCCATCCCGCTCATCTACGTGCTGATCGGTCTCAAGGTGGGAGCCGAGTTCTCCTCGATCCTTGAGAGCTTCGAAGAAACGGGGGACGCAGCATGATCCAGATCGCGCTCGCCACCGGCTTCGTCCTCATTCTCATGGGCCTCTACGGGGCGCTAACCAACCGCGACATCATCCGCATGATCATTGGGTTCACCGTGGCCGATACCGGGGTCAATGTCGTGCTTGTCGCGGTTGGCGTGCTCCCGGGCCGCACGGCGCCGATCCTCGACACGATCGCGCCGGCCGACGCTGCCCAGAGGATCATCGATCCGGTGCCGCAGGCCCTCGTGCTCACCGCAATCGTCATCGGGCTCGGGATCACCGCGCTGATGCTGGCCTATGCCTACCAGCTCTTCTGCAAGGGCCGCAGCCTCGACATCTCCGACTTCAGAGACCTGAAATGGTAAGCGCCCTCTTCCTCATCGTCGTCGGGCTCGGCGGGGCCTTCGCTCTCGGCCTGCTGCGCGAGAGCCAGGTCCGCGTGGCCTACCTCGTCACGACGCTGGTCCTTGCCGTCATGGCTGTGATTGCGGTTTCGTGGACGGTGGCACTGGCCATCGGCGCCGCCACCTCCGTCGACATCACCACCGCCGGAACGCCGCCGCCATTCGCCATCAACCTGCGCATCGGCCTCGTCGAGGCGGCGCTGCTCTCGGTCATCACGATTGTCGGCTTCCTGTCGGCGCTTGCCATGCGCGACGCGCTCATCGAGCGCGGCCAGCGCGCCATGGCGGTGCTGCTGGTGCTCATCATGGCGCTCAGCGGCCTGGTGATGACGCGAGACGTCTTCAACCTGTTCGTCTTCGTCGAGCTGATCGTCATCGCCTCGGCCGGCCTGGTGCTGCTGTCGGCCGACGGCCGGGCCATCGCCGCCGGCTTCAAATACCTGATCGTGGCGCAGGTGATCTCGGTCCTGCTGCTGATCGGCATCATCTTCACCTATCACGCCAACGGCTCGCTCAATATCGACGACATCGCCGCCCAGCCGATGGCCTTCCAGGGCGCGTCGCTGGCGCTCTTCCTGGTGCTCATCGCGCTCCTGCTCGAGCTCAAGCCATTTCCCGCCAATGGCTGGGCGCTGGATATCTACGAGTTGGCCCATCCCGGCTTCTCGGCGCTGTTTTCCGCCGCCTCGGGCACGGCGGCGCTGTTTGCCGCCGACAAGCTGTTTGCCGCTGCCGGCCCCGCCTGGCTGCCGCTGGCTACCGGCGTCGGCCTGCTGACTTTCCTCGGCGCCAATGTGCTGGCGCTATCGCAACAGAACGACCGGCGGCTTCTCGGCTACTCTTCGGTCGGCCAGATCGGCCTGGTGCTTGCCATCATCGGCCAGCGCGACATTCTCGGCGACAACTATCTCTTCGTCGCCGGCGGCATTCTGGTCACCCATGCGGTGGCGAAGGCGGGCCTGTTCTGGCTCTCCGACTTTGTGCGCGGCCGCACACTCACCGACTGGGCCGCGCTGCGTGCGCAGCCCGTCCTGATCTTCGCCTTTGTCTCCTTCATCGCGATGCTGGTCGGGTTGCCGCCGTTCCCGGGCTTCTACGCCAAATGGTCGCTCGCCCATGCGCTGGTCTCGGCTGACCGGCTGCCGGTCCTGGCGTTGATCCTTGGCGGTGCGCTGATCGAGGCCGGCTACATGTTCCGCTGGTTCGGCTATGCCCTGAAACGGGAGGCTGGCGCCCCCCCGGACGTTGCCTTGTTCAAGATCGTGCCGGCGCTTGCGGCACTGGTCGCGGGCTGGGCTCTAGGCTTCGTCTGGGGGGCGTTGAGTGGCAACCTGAATTTGCTGACCGCCATTCCCGTCCTCTTCGCGCTCGCCTTCCTGCCGCTCGACGTACTGCCGGCGCGGATCAAGAACGTCATCGCGATCGCCGGGCTGGTCGCCTGGTTCGCCTTCCGCGCGCCGACCTACGATCCGTTCCACGTGCTGTTCGCTGTCATCATGCTGCTCGGCGGCGCGATCATCTTCCTCGCTTCGTTCAACGAGGGCGGCCGCCGCGTGGGCTTCTATCCCTCGGCCATGCTCATGTATGCGGGCTTGGCGCTGTTGCTCGAGGCGCAGACGAGCTTCACCTTCTTCGCCGCCTGGGAAGTACTCACCGTCGGCTCCTACTTCCTGATCCTGCGCGGCAAGCTCTCCGAGCCGCACGCTCTGTCCTACATCCTCTTCTCTCTCGGCGGAGCGTTTGCGCTGCTCGCCGGCTTCGCAATGGCAGCGGGCGGGGTCCAACCCTTTGCCCTCGACGGGCTCAAGGCCGTTCCGGCCGCCGTTGCACCCTTCGTCTTCATCCTGTTGGCCCTCGGCTTCATGACCAAGACCGCCTCGATCGGCCTGCACATCTGGCTGCCGGGCGCCCATGCCGAGGCCGAGACCGATGTTTCGCCGATGGTCTCGGGCATCCTGCTCAAGGCCGGCCTGTTCGGGCTGTGGCTGCTCCTGACGCACATGGGCCACCAGAGGCTCTACGGCTACGATCTGACCCACGCGCTGGTGTGGATCGGCGCCCTGTCGGCTTTCATCGGCGCCGTTCTCGCCGCGTTCCAGGAAGACGCCAAGCGCCTGCTTGCCTATTCATCCATCTCGCAGCTCGGCTATGCGGTCTTCGGCCTCGGCCTGATGACCCACCTCGGCTGGATTCTCGCGCTGCTGTTCGTGGTCAACCATTACCTCTACAAGTCCATGCTCTTCCTGTCGGTGGGCGGCGTCTACAAGCGCACGCACACCAAGCTCATGTACAAGATGGGCGGGCTGATCACGCTCATGCCCATCACGTTCGTCGCCGTGCTGGTCGGCATCATCGCCATGTCGGGCGTGCCACCGCTGTCCGGCTTCGGCGGACGCTGGCTGTTCTACCAGGCCATCCTCGACGGTGGGCAGAAGCTGCCGCTGATCCTGATCTTTATGACCGGCCCGATCGCCTTCCTCTACCTCTTCCGGCTGATCCATACGATCTTCCTCGGCCAGCTCCACGACGAGCATCGCAAGCTCAAGGAAGCGCCCTTCTGGCTGCTTGTCCCGCAGGTGGTCTACGTGGCTGCGCTCATCGGTTTCGCGGTGCTGCCGGGCATGGTCCTGCACCGGGTGAACGGCTATCTCGACACCTTCTTCAACGACCAGCCACTGGTGTGGACAGGGCGCGTCGTCACCTCCGCCTATGGCGTCTGGAACCCGGTGGCGGTCATGCTGGTGACCATCGGCCTGTTCGTGACCGTGCTCGCCTTCCTCGTCGCCATGAACCACAACGCGCAGTGGGTGAAGCAATTCAACATCGTGTTTTCGGGCGAGCGGCCGTTCAAGCCGCAGACGACCCACTTCGCCTGGAACTTCTTCGCTCCCTATCGCAAGGCCATGGGGTTTGTTGAGGCGCCGATCGTCACTTCCTTCTGGAACGGTGTGACGGATTCGCTTGCGGGCACCGCCGAGTTCGGGCGCAGGCTCTACACCGGCAACGGCCAGACCTATGCCGTGCAGGTCCTCTTCTTCGTCATCGCCGTCTATCTGATCGCCATGGGAGGCGTGAAATGAGATTCCAGTGGATCCAGATCGTCTACGCCCTGGCGACGCTGTTCATCGTCCTCAACTACGGGCTCTTGATGACGGCACTCGTGCGCAAGCTCGCCGCGCGCGCGGGCGGGCGCTACGGCATCCCGATCTGGCAGAACTACATCGACATCTTCAAGAACTTCTCGCTCAGGTCGAAGATCAGCCACGGCTTCATGTACTATCTCGGTCCGGCATTCCGCCTGACCGGCGGCATCGGGCTCCTGCTGTTCGTGCCGACGATCTACGGCTCGACGTGGAACGAGAACTTCTCGTTTGCCGGCGATCTGATCCTGGCGCTCTACTTCGTCTTCTTCGGGACGCTGGGCATGGCCTTGGGCGCCGGTGAATCCGGGCATCCTTATTCGGCGATCGGCGTCTCCCGCGGCCTTTCGCAGACGGCCATGGCGGAACTGCCGCTGGCGCTGGCCGTCTACGCTATCGCACTGCACTACCAGACGCTCGACTTCACCAAGATCGTCGCCGACCAGCAGGGCTCGATCTTCAACTGGACGCTGTTCACCGCGCCGGTGGCGACGCTCGCGGCCATGTTCTCCTTCGTCGGTACGATGATGCGCTCGCCCTTCGACGTGGTGCTGGCGCCGCAGGAGATTCCGATCGGTCCGCCGACCGAGTACCACTCGGCCTATCTGGCGCTCCTGCAGACCAACCGCTCGATCTTCCCGATCGCCAAGTCGGTCGTCTACATGAACCTGTTCTTCGGCGGCGCGTCGAACTGGGGCGAGTTCGCCATCAAGGTGTTCGTCCTCTACATGGTCTCGGCCGTGATCGGCGTCGTCCATCCGCGCTTCCGCGTCGAGCAATCCATCCGCTTCTTCCTCAAATGGGGGCTGCCGGTTGGCGTCCTCGCCATCCTGATGGTGTGATCCCCATGAAACACGTTGATCCAAACTTCCTGAAGAACGTCGACAAGCAGATCCCGCTGCGCGAGGAACTCAGGCCGCGTACGGTGGAGACGCCGGACGGCCAGACCATCGAGATCGATCCGCTGAAGGATTACTTCTGCGAGGCGCCGCCGAAGGTCCACCCGAAGGCCTATTCGAAGATCGTCGAGGACTTCTACAACTGGGCGCGGGCGGAGAGCCTGTGGATCCTCGGCTTCGGCACCGGCTGCGGCGCCATCGAGATGCGGCCGCTGATGACGCCGCGCTTCGACGCCTACCGTTACGGCATCCAGTGGCGGCCGACGCCGCGTCAGTCGAACCTCCTGATGATCTCGGGCTATCTGTCGGTGAAGACGCTGAAGCGCGCCATCCGCTCCTACGAGCAGATGCAGCAGCCCAAATACGTCGTGGGCCTGGGCTCCTGCACCATCAACGGCGGCATGTACTGGGACAGCTACAACACCATCAAGCGGCTCGACGATTACCTGCCGGTCGATATGTACATCGCCGGCTGCATGCCGCGGCCCGAGGCGCTGCTCGCCGGCCTCATGGAACTGAAGAAGATCATCCGTGCCGGCAAGGCCGAAGGCGCCAACCTCTATGCCGAGAATTTCGCCCAGTACAAGGCCAACCAGAAGGCCGTGATCAAGGACTGGGACATGCCGGATTACAGCTGGTGAGCACGATGAAAGCCCTGTTCGACCGACTTGGCACACGCTACCGCCTCGAGCCGCCAGAGTTCCGGCGCGAAAACCTCGCCTTCGTCACGGTCGCCCGCGACGAGCTGCGCGCGTTCCTCATCGAGTTGCGCGATGTGGAAGGCTTCACCCATCTCGTCCTCCTGACCGCGGTCGACTGGATCGAGGACGGCAAGTTCCAGCTCACCTACATGCTCAACAACCGCAAAGCCGACCAGACGCTGGGCCTGCGCGTGATGCTCGACCGCAGGAAGGCGACCGGCGACACGATCCACGATCTGTGGCCGACGGCGGAAACCTACCAGCGTGAGCTGAAGGAGATGTTCGGCATTGATTTTCCCGGCTCACCGCGGGTCAACGACGAATTCATCCTCGAAGGCTGGACCGACCTGCCGCCCTATCGGCGCGATTTCGATTCGCTCGGCTATTCGCTGCAGACCTATCGCGAGCGCCCGGGCCGCGGGACGCACGATCCGCGCGCCCACATGAAGAAGCATCTCTATCCGGACCCGGCGCCGGAAGGAGCGAAATAAGATGCTCAACCTGCAGACCGACCGCTCGCAATATCCTTCCGTCGGCCCCGATGGAAAACTCGAGATCGATCTCGAGACCGGCAAGTATCTCAAGCTCTGGCAGGGCCCGAACCATCCCGGCATCACCGGCAACATGTCGGTCGAGCTGACCGTGTGCGGCGACGAGGTGGTCGAAGGCAAGACCCATGTCGGCTATCTCCATCGCGGCTTCGAGAAGCTGATGGAGCGGCGGACCTTCATCCAGGTCTTCCCGATCGTGTGCCGCGTCTGCGTGCCCGAGCCGGATTTCAACGAATATTGCTACGCCGCGGCGGTCGAGGAACTTGCCGGCATCGAGGTGCCGGAGATGGCCAAGTGGATCCGCGCGCTGATCCTCGAGATGGGCCGCTTCAACTCATACATGATGTACATGGGCGGGCAGTCGGGCAGCCTCGGCCTCGGTATCGTCGGCCAGTGGCTGACCTATGTGCGCGACATCATGCTCGACCGCTTCGAAGAGCTGACCGGGGCGCGCATCTACCACATGTTCATCCTGCCCGGCGGCGTGCGCGCGCATTTGCCGAACGGCTTCACCGGGCGCATGGAAGAGGTGCTGAAGACCGCCGAGCGCTATCTCGACGATACCGAGAAGGTCATGTTCCGCAATGCGGTGTTCAAGCGCCGCACCCAGGGCGTCGGCGTGATCGACCCCAAGCTGTTCGAGCCCTATGGCGTCACCGGCCCCAATGCGCGGGCAGGGGGCGTGGCCAAGGACGTGCGCAAGGACAGCCCCTATCTGATCTACGACCAGCTCGATCTGGAAGTGCAGACGGCTGACGTCAGCGACATCTACAACCGCGCTCACGTGCGCTTCCGCGACATCAAGCAGTCGATCTCGCTCATCCGGCAGATTCTCGACAAGATGCCGAAGACGGGCGCGGTGATGGCCAAGATCCCCAATGTGCTGCATTGGCAGATCCCGCGCGGCGAGACCTACATCAAGGGCGAGTGCTCGCGCGGCGAATACGGCTACTACCTGGTCACCGACGGCAGCGGCTATCCCCGCCGGGTCAATGTGCGCGGGCCGTCCTACACCCATGCCATGGCCCTGCTCGAACACCTGATCCCCGGCACCAACATCTCCGACGTGGCGGCACTCATGGTCTCGCTGCACACCTATCCGCCGGAAATCGAAAGGTAACGCGTCATGTCCCTGCGTGACGTCCTGTCCCCCTACACCGCGTGGAAGCACGCCTTCGAAACGCCGGTCACGATCAAGGACCCGATCGGGCGCGAGGCGGCGGAGCGCTATCGCGGCTTCCACCAGAACGATCTCACCAAATGTATCGGCTGCGGGTCGTGCGAGGTGATCTGCCAGAATGCGGCCATCGACATGGTGCCGGTTTCCGATCCGAAGCCCGGCGACAGCGGGCTGAGGCCGATGATCGATTACGGCCGCTGCTGCTGGTGTGCGCTGTGCGTCGATGTGTGCATGACCGGCTCGCTCACCATGTCGAACGAATACACATGGGTGGATAGCGACCCGGATGCCTTCCGCTTCATCCCAGGCGTCGACAAGAAGCCGTGGGACGAGGAGGAGAAGGGCTACCAGCGCGAAGATATTCGCCGGCTGTCAGGGATCGAGCGCGCGCCGATGGGGGCGCTGGCGCCGGAAGCCCGGATCGACAATTTCGACGAGATCACCGCCGGCTTCACCCAGGCAGAGGCGGCCATCGAGGCCGACCGCTGCGTCGAATGCGGGCTGTGCGTGGCGACCTGCCCGACCCACATGGATATCCCCGACTACATCGCCAAGGTGCGCGAGGGCGACTTCGAGGGTGGCCTGCAGCTTCTCTACGAGACCAACCCGTTCAGCCAGGTCTGCGGGCGCATCTGCACACACAAGTGCGAGACCTCCTGCGCGGCTCTGCACGAGGGCGACGCCATCGCCATCCGCTGGCTCAAGCGCGCCATCACCGACAGCGTGCCGCGCGAGCGCTATTTCGACCTCATCAAGAAGCCGGAGGTGGAAGAGAGCGGCAAGAGCGTGGCGATCGTCGGCGCCGGACCGGCGGGCCTCACCACCGCCTTCGATCTCGCCCGCGCCGGCCACAAGGTCGTCGTCTTCGAGGCGCTGGCGAAGCCAGGCGGCATGATGCGCTACGGCATCCCCGAATACCGCCTGCCTTACGACGTGCTCGACCACGAGATTTCGGTCATCGAATCGATGGGCGTCGAGATCCGCTGCAACATGCGGGTCGGCCGTGAGATCGCCATCGACCAGCTCCGCCAGGCCTATGACGCGGTCGTGCTGACCATCGGTCTGCATCAGGGCCGCTCGACGCGCGTGCCGGGCAGCGACAAGGCGGAAGCCGCCATCGACCTTCTGCGCCGCATCACTGCCGGCGAAGAGGTGCCCGTGCCGCAGGAGATCGCGGTCATCGGCGGCGGCAATGTGGCAATGGATATCGCCCGCTCCATGGCCCGCCTGCAGAAGAAGAAATACGGCGCGGTCGGCATGACCGTGACCGCGCTGGAAGACTTCGCTCACTTCCTCGCCGATCATGAGGAAGTCGAGGAGGCGCAGGAAGAGGGCTGCGTGATCTACGACGCGCGCGGACCGCAGGAAATCGTGGTCGAAGACGGCACCGTCACCGGCCTGAGGACCTGGAAGTGCAAGGCGATCTTCGACGATGAGGGCCGCTTCGCACCGAAATACGACGAGACGGATGAAATGGTGCACCCGGCTGAGATGGTCATCGAGGCCATCGGTCAAGCCGCCGACATTTCGCTGCTTGGGCCTGCGCTCACCGAGGCGCTGGAATGGAACCGCGGGCGCATCAAGATCGATGTGGACGGCCACACCTCCGAACCGTGGCTATGGGCAGCCGGCGATGCGGTCTCCGGTCCGGATGTCGTCCACGCGGTGGCCGATGGGCACCGCGTTGCCAAGTCGGTGGGCGCCATGCTCGCCGCCAAGAGGGAGACGCTGACATGAGCAGCGAAGCCAACAAGGACAAACTCACCGGTGTGACGACGGTGAAGGAGATCATGGACACGGCCACGCAGTTCGAGGTGGTGGCGCGCGACTTCTACAAGGCGCTGGTCCCTCAGGTGTCGAAGAACCTGCGCTGGCTGGCCGAGGAACTGGCGCAGGAGGAGCAGGGCCACGTCGACCTGTTCACCAAGCTCGCCGCCGACCCCGATGTGATCGGGCACATGGAGGAGAAGATCGCGCGGCCGGTTGCGGACGGCAAATTCTCAGACTGCGTGCAGACGCCGGATCTGGGAGAAAACCCGGACGATCAAACCGTGCTGCAATACGCGCTGCTGCGCGAGACCGCGGCGATGGAGCAATATACCGAACTGGCCGAGACCGCTCCCGACGGCGCGCTGAAGACCGCCTTCACCTTCCTCGCCAACGAAGAAGCCCAGCACAAGGAAGAGCTGGAGAAGATCTACTATCAGGTGGTTCATTCGGGCGGCGTCTGAGCGCGCACAAAAAGCCCGCGGCCATTCGTCAGAAAGTGGCGCGGGTAAAAATGCTCAAATCGGATCGCAGGTTAACCTGCCGAGGAGCGGCCAAGCTGGGCCTTGCCTCACTGATGCGGCCCTAAGAGGCCGCTCCTGGCAAGCCGTTCGTCAATGCCGCTACGCTGAAGCCCGAACGTCGTCCGCAGCGATCATGGCGGCAATGCATCTCAGGTGGCGCCATGGTTCCTCCTCTCTTGTGGAACCTACAAGACTGATCTTGGTACGACGGCACCCAAAGTCAATTCACAAAACCGGAATTCGACGAAGTCCCGGTCCTGTGTGGCCGATATGACTCCGCGCAACGTTTCACGGCCGATATCAGTCGTGAGCTTGATTAACGCGCGCGTCGGCAACCGTCGCGCCAGGCGCGCTGCAGGTCGCGCACGATCCGCTCCGATGTCCGCCGCGGCAGAGTGCTGTCGAATCCGAATTCGCCGAGGTGCGGAGAGGCGGCCGGCACCGGTTCTGAGGCGGAAGCGTGCATCTCGCTCACGGGCAGTCTCCGGGCAATCGTGCCGATCGTCTCCGGGCGGATTCCTGAGCCCGGCATCAGCGCGATGCGGCCCTGCGCCGCGTCGTGCAGTTCGGCCAGCCGGTCGAGGCCGGCGACGGCCGTCGGCGCGCCGCCGGAGGTGAGAACCCGCGCGAAGCCGATGTCGATGGCACTTTCGAGCGCCGCCGCAAGGTTGGGCGCCAGGTCGAAGGCGCGATGCAATGTGGTGGCAAGGCCGAGCGCGGCGGCATGATCGTGCAGGCGTTTCAGGCAGGCCGTGTCGAGCCGATGGTCAGGCCGGCTGGCACCGAGCACGACGCCGGCAAGTCCTGCGCGATGCGCGTCGTCGATGTCGGCCAGCATCAGGTCGATCTCCGCCCTGCCGAAGACGAAGTCGCCGGCGCGCGGTCGCACCATCGCATGCACCGGGATCGGCGCCCGGGCCGCGGCGCGCATCAGGCTCTTTACCGGCGTCAAACCGCCGAGGGCCAGCGCGGCGCAAAGCTCGACGCGGTCGGCGCCGCCGGCGATGGCGGCTGCGAGCCCGTCGGAACTGTCGACGCAGATTTCAAGGATGCGCCGGCTCACCCAGCGCGCTCCGCGGCGACCAGCGCCGCGCCGATGAAGGCCGGATTGTCGGCGCACCGACCGGGGACGACGAGCGGCCCGGCGGTGTCGCGCAATATCCTCTGGCGCACCGCTCGGTCGAGGGTGGCGATCAGCGCGGTCTCCTTTCCGAGGCCGCCGCCGACCGGCACGATGTCGGCACCGAGCAGGTTGACCGCGAAGGCAAGCGGCGCGGCGACGAGTTCGATGTAGCAGTCGAATGTGCGCACCGCCTGCGGTTCGCCCACCCGCCAGGCGTCCATGATCGCCCGGCTCTTCATCGTCGCGCCGGTGAGCTGGTGGTGGAGCCGTTCCATGCCGCGGGCGCCGCCGATGGTGTCGACGCAGCCGCTCTGGCCGCAGCCGCAGGGAAGCCAGGCGATGTCGATCGGCGGATTGCCGGCCTGGCGTGCCAGGATGGACCCATGCCCCCATTCGCCGGCAAAGCCGCCGGCACCCTGGACGAGGCGTCCGTCGACGACCACGCCGCCGCCGACGCCGGTACCGAGGATGATGCCGAAGACGACCCGGTGGCCGTGCCCGGCGCCGATGCGCGCCTCGGCCAGCGCAAAGCAGTCGGCATCGTTGGTGACCAGCACGGGCCGTCCGAGGGCGGCGGCGAGATCGTCGGCGAGCGGCCGTCCATCGGCGCAGGGAATGTTGGCGATCTTGCTCCTGCCGCTCTCGGGATCGACGACGCCGGCAATGGCGATCGAGAGCGGCGTTGCCGTTTCGCCGGCTTGGTCGGCGAGTTCGCCGAGTGCCCGGCAGAAGGCGCCGAAGTCGTCGGCTGGCGTGTCGCGCTTGCCGATCGCCGTGATGTCCTCGGGGGTACGCGCCAGCGCCGCCTTGATGGTCGATCCGCCGATATCGAAACAGATGGTCATTCAGGGTGCCGTCCGGGCCTGGGGTCGAAGCTTTCTACGCGGATGCCCGGCCGTCTGACAATCGCCGGGTTGCGGGCGCGGCGATTGGCGGTTGAAGGCGTCCGGAACTGATGGAAGTATTGGCAGCTAGCGTTCCTGCAGGGGGGGTGAACATGCATCTGTCATCGCGGACGATCGGGTGTGGCGCCATCGGCACGTTCGGAATTGTTGTTATGTTGCTGACGCCGATGGGCGCCGGCCCCGCCGCGGCGGCGAATCCCGGCCCCTCGTTCGATTGCACCAAGGCAACCAGCGCCGACGAGCGGACGATCTGCGCCAACCCCTATTTGTCGCGGATCGACGTCCTGGTCTCCAGGGCCTATGCGGACTTCGTGCCGGAATTCGGCAGCAGCAAGCGGGCGATCGGCAAATGGCTGCTCGATGACCGGTTCGCTTGCGGCACGGACGAGGCGTGCATCGCCGCCGTCCAGGTGAACGCGCTGGAAACCTATGGCGGGTCGGTCTCCTGGGCCGAGTCTTATGTCGATGCCCTGATAGGGGCGAAAGCGGCCGCGTTTGCTGAAAGCGCGCGGTTAAACCGGGATCAGCCGATCCCGCAGCAGATCGGCGCGTGCGTGGTGTCCCATATCGCCGAGATTACCACCCGCTTCGGCGAGCCGTTTACGGGCGCCGATCCGAATGCCGGCAGCGCCATCCATTTCACCAATGATGGATGGCAGGTCTCCTACGATGCGGTCACCGCGTTCTACGATGCCAAGGCGGGCGATCCGGTCGTCATGTGTCTGGTGTCGGTCCCGCGCGATTGTCCACGCAATGACGTTCGCGGCCGGGTCTATTACGGCCTGGATGCGCGCACGGGCGGCACTTGGTCGCTGCCCGACTCGCAGCACAGTTGCGGTGGGGCATAGCCATCCCCTTGACACGGCGCCGTCGGAAAATCGTGCGCCCCGGGGCGGATCAGCCGCGCGGCGGAATGACAAGGATGCTGCAGGGCGGGTTCTTCACCAGGTGCACACCAACGGAATCGTTGGCCAGCCGGGACCACAAGCCATGGGTCCGGTGGCCGATCACCACCAGGTCGGCGCCCACCTCGGCGGCCTTCTCCATGATCTGGTCGGGCGGGTGGCCATAGGCCACGATCGTCGTGCCTTTGAGGCCGCGCACCGCCAGGCGAGCCAACTCCTGCTCGAGGATCGACCTGGATTGATCGAGTTCGTCCTGGTCAGCGGTGCCGCTGGCATAAGCTTCCGCTGCGGCAACCTCGATGCCGGTATCGATCACGGCGACGAGAATCACTTCGGCCCCGCACAGGGCCGCAAGATCGGCGCCTTCGTTCAGAGCGAAGCGGCTGTCTTCCGCTCCATCGAAAGCGATGAGCACTTTTCGGTACAAAGGTATTCTCCTTGCTCGCTTGTTGTCCCTGCCTCACGCGTCGTGGAAGCGGATGGAAATGCCGCCGTCGATGACGAGGTTGGCGCCGATCATGAACGTCGCCTCGTCGGAGGCAAGCAGCGTGGCCACCGCCGCGATCTCGTCGGAGCGGCCCATCCGCTTGACGGGGTGCAACTCCTCGGCCGCCCGGCGGGCGCCATCCGGATCGGGCAGGGTGCTGAAATACCATTCATTGACCGGCGTATCGATGTAGCCCGGCGAGATGGCGTTGATGCGGACGCCGCGCGGCGCATATTCGATCGCCAGCGCGCGGGTCAATCCCAGCACGCCGTGCTTGGCGACCGGGTAGGGGAAGGTGTGCGGGATGATCTGGAAGGCATGGACGGAGGCGATGTTGACGATGGCGCCGCCGCCCTTGTCGAGAAAATGCGGCAGGACGTGCTTGCAGCAATGCCAGACCCCGTCGAGGTCGACCGAGAAGCAGCGATGCCACTCCTCTGCCGTCAGGGAGAGCGGCTCGTCGAAGACGGCAATGCCGGCATTGTTGATCAGGATGTCCGGCGGGCCGACGGTGGCAATCGTCTCGGCGACCATGGCGGCGACCGAGTCTTCCCTGGCCACATCGGTGTGAATGAAACGCGCGCCGGCAAGCGAGTCCGCCACGGCGGCGCCGGTCTTCTCGTCGCGCTCGGCGACGATGACGCGGGCGCCTTCGGCGGCGAACTTGCGGGCGATTCCCTCTCCGATTCCCTGTCCCGCGCCCGTCACGATGGCAATCTTGCCGCCCAGTCTCGACAAGGCATTTCTCCCAGTTGTGAAACGTCGCGCCTGTGGCGCTTGCCCGCCGCCAATCGTTGACGATAATCCCTGCTCTGCCGGTTGCCCAGCCGTTGCGCGGGGCAGTTGGTCGCGCATGACCACTTCCGGTCGCCGGGTGGTCGCGGGTGCACGCGGTGCGGCAAGGGGGCTTCGATGCCGGGGACGCTCGATCTCGACGGTCTGGTGGCGGTGGTACGGGAACGGGGGGCTGCGGGCCGCAGCATCACCGCGATCGCCGGGGCGCCGGGCTCCGGCAAGTCGACGCTCGCCGAGAGGCTGGCCGAGCGGCTGAACCAGGACGCGCCGGAGAGCGCCGCGGTGCTGCCGATGGATGGCTACCATTTCGACGACATGGTGCTGGTGCCGCGGGGCTGGCGGCCGCGCAAGGGGGCGCCGCACACGTTCGATGTCGCCGGCTTCGCCCACATGCTGGCACGCCTCAAGCAGAACAACGAGGCGGAAGTCGCCGTGCCGGTGTTCGACCGCGATCTCGAGATCGCGCGCGCGGGCGCGCGTATGATCCCGGCGTCGGTGCGCCACCTGATCGTCGAAGGCAACTACCTGCTGCTCGCCGAAGCGCCGTGGTCGTCGCTTGCCGGTCTGTTCGACACGACGGTGATGATCGCAGTGGCGGAAGCGGAGCTGAGGGCGCGTCTTCTGGCGCGCTGGCAGGGCTACGGGCTGTCGCCGGACGAGATCGCGTGGAAGCTCGACGGCAACGACCTGCCCAACGGCCAGGTGGTGACGACGAAGAGCATCGAGCCGGAATTCGTCTTCAGGGGCGAATGACCCTGCGGCTCATATGCCTTGTGGCCCCAAAGGCTCTACGGCCCGACCATGAAGTTGGTGTCGAGCGGATTGCCGAGCGTGGCCGTGTCGCAGGTCGAGGGCGGCGGCACGCCCTCCGTATTGGCGCCGAGGCAGTAATAGGTGCCGTTCGGGGTCGACTGGTAGACGAAGGTGATCGGGTCGCCGCTGGGGTCGTTGGGCAGGCTTGGCAGATAGCCGCCGGTGATCAGTGGATCGAGTGCGGCGGTGAAGCCGGGCACGTCATAGGCTTCGCTCTCGCTCACCGGATAGGCGGCGTGGTCCCGGTAATAGGCGCCCAGCGCGTTCTGGATCAGCGCCAGGCTGGCAATCCGCTGATGGTCGCGCGCCGCGGACTGCGCGTGCTCGCGGTAGTTTTGATAGGCCGGTACGGCGATGGCTGCCAGGATCGCGATGATGGCGATGAGTGGCACGATCCACCACAGCAGGTGGAGGAAGCTGCCGCGTTCGCGCCGATAGGCCGGCTCGTCGGTCAGGCCGCGGCGGGCCAGCCGCCAGTTGCGCAGCAGCGGCAGAATTGCCGCGGCATAGATACGCGCCAGCGCGATGACGACGAGCAGCGCCAGCACCACCATGGCGGCCTGGAAGATGAGAGCGTCCCTCACCGCGGCCTCCTCACGCCTGTCCGCCGGCGCCGCTGGCGACCGCTTCGGGCACCTGCTTGCGGATCGCGCGGATGAGCGCCGCCGTGACGTCGGCCTCTTTGCCGGCGACAAACGGAAGCGAAGCGAAGATGTAGCCGAGGCCACCGGCAAGCGGCGCGGTGCTGAAGGACGAGGCCAGGATCGGCTTGTCGAGCGCGTCGGCGGTGATCGCGTGCCAGCTCGCCGGCGGCGCGTTCGGCGACACCCGCATGCGCACCGAGGCCGAGACGATCGGCAGCGATTGCCACAGGTCGGCCGCCTGACAGAACAGTTTGAGGAAGCGCCGGTGCAGCGTGGCCGAGGGCTGCAGGTGATCGAATTCGAGGCGCGGCCAGTCGATCCTGACCACGCCCTGCTCGAGTGGCCGCTTGTCACCGTGGATGGTGAGAATGTGCAAGGTCACCTCAGCTTACGCGCCAGCGGCGCCGGGCGCTGCCCTCGCCATCGGCGCGCTGCTTGCGACGGCGGTCGTAGCGTTCGCGGTCGAGTGCGTTGTCGCGATCGCCGCGGATGATGTTGAAATCGACCTCCTGGTCGATCTTGTGCTCCTCCATCATCGCCTTCAGCACGTCGCTGACGCAGCGGTGGACGATCTCGATCAGGCTGTTGAGATCGATCAGGTCGTATTCGTTGGGCACGTAGAAGCCCGGTTCGAGGCCGCGATATTCGGTCTTGCGGTTGTTCGAGACGCGCGCCGAAATCGGCTTCGTCTCGGCCCATTGCGCCCAGTTGATGTAGGAGTCCCAGCCGACGAATACGTCGGCGCCGAAGCGGTAGACGTGCACATGGGCCACGCCCTGGCCCTTGGTGATGACCAGCCGGTCGCGCTCGTCATAGCCGTTGGGCGAGCGGAAGCCGTAACGCTCGGTCTCGGTGGTGACGCCGCTCGCGGCGAAGGCTTCGAGCTTGCCGACGAAGCGCTGCTTGACCTCGTCGACCACCGGGCCAAGCTCGGGGATCACCGCGTGCCAGCTGTCCAGCCGCAGCAGATAGCGCGGCGGAATGGTCGGGCGGTCGATGACCGAGACGACGGTGCGCCGCTGGCGGGCGATGACGAAGGCCATGACCAGTGCCAGCGTGCCGACGACAAGCTCCGCCGTCTCCTTCTGCGTGAAGCCGAAGTCGGGATCGATCTGAACGATACCGATGGCGAGCAGGAGCAATCCGGCAATGGCAAACAGCCAGGGCAGGGAAATCGGGAAGAGGCCGCGGAACGGGCGCAGGATGCGGTTGGCATAACGCGTGCGGGCGAAGGGGACGATTGCCAGAACGGCATTGGCGAGAACATCGGAGATGCGCGCGGCGGGCGGCTTGCGCCCGGCGCCGAGCGTAAACAGCACCCAGGCGACGGCATCGTCGGCGGTAAAGTTGGGCCGTTCGGCGACGGCGACCGCGCGCCGCCCGATGCGGGCCACGGCCGAGGTCGTTACCGGATATTCGCGATAGGGCTTGACCGCGAAGCTCAGTTCCAGCGTCGTTCTCAGGCGCGGGTCGGCGGCGGCACCGGCGGCCTGCGGCAGCCAGGCCTCGACCTTGACCCATGCCGGATAGATGCCGTTGGCCGAGCGGGTGACCAGCGCCTCGATCCGGCGTTCGGCCAGCGCCTGCCGGATCGCGTCATGGCAGGCGTTCCGCCGCTCTGCGGCCTTGCCCCAGATCGTCTCGTCCGAGACGCGGTGGACCGGACGAACGTCGATTGCCTCAGCCGGTGCGTCGACGCTCAACGCTCCCTCCCCGAATTGGCCAGCGAGGAAGATTGATCGACAGCGCAGCAAATGACAATAGCCGCCAGCCGGCCGCGCAAAGACAAGCAGAATCATTCTGATGCGGGCAGTGATCGGCTTGGTCGGCGAGAAACCGCCGCGCGGCGACTAATCCGTCCGGCTGAGATCGGCGATGCGCGTCTCGCTCAGCGGGTGATGGTCGACGCTCGTCCCGCCCGCAATCGGATGGGCCCGCTCGCCGATGCCGTCCTGGTTCTTGTCGAGGAAGCCCTCCGCCACCTCGTCAAAATCGTCATAGCGGTTGCCGTAGGTGCCGTCGTCCCAACGATTGGTGGCCGGTTTCAATTGCGCGCGCATGGTCTTCAGCATCATCTCGCGCATCTGCCGGCTGGTGCGCAGCTGTTTCTTGGCCGCCTCAAGCATCGGCATGGCGTCGATCATCTTCAGGATGTCGGCGTCGGTGAGCGTCCGCCCCGACGAATCGAAGGCATTGACGCCGTTTGCCGACATGTCGTTGAGGGTCAGCAGATTGTCGCTCGAGGCCGTCGCGCCGGCGGTCGCCGTCGCAATCATGATGCCGTAGTCGGCATTTGCCGTGACGACGTTGCGCTCGAAGGTGTTGCGATTGGAGGTCGAGACCACGATGCCGACGCGGTTGTCGCTGACGACGTTGCCGGTGACGCTGTTGTCGTTGACCAGGTCGAGGCCGATGCCGGCGGAGGCGTTGTCATGGGACTGGTTACCGACCACCGTGCTGTCGGTCACTAGGCAGAAGAGATAGATGCCCGACCCGTAAGGGGCACGGTCGAGCGATACGGTAACGCCGGCGCCCGTGCCGACGCTGTGCTCCCAGGTTGAGATCAGCGCCTGATCGACCGGGCGCTCGATGCCGGTCTTGGTAACCTGGTTGTTCTTGACGGTGATGCGTTCGCTCTCCCAGGCGACCTCGATGCCATAGGAGCCGTTGCCGCGGACGTTATTGTCAGCAACCAGCACGTCCTCAGACCTGACCGCGACTTGTCTCTGCTGAGCCAGCAGACGCGCTGCATCGGGGCTGGCGAGGTTGCCGAGCGGAGAGCTTTCGGTCTTGGCAAACAGCGCATCGACGCTGATGCCGACGCCGTTGCGGTTGACGGTGTTGGCGACGATCCGGTGCGCGTGACCGCCGACGACGCGGATGCCGTGGCGCACATTGTCCTCGACCGTCGATTTCTCGATCAGCGAGCCGGCGCCGCCGCGGAAGACCACGCCCCAATCGTTGTCGACGACCGTGAGGCGGCGCAGGGTGGCCTTGTCGGCATCGACGAAGACGCCGGCATCGCCCCACAGCGCCCAGATATCCGAGCCGCGCCCCGAATGTTCGAGCGTCAGGTCTTCGATGACGACGCCCTCGGCCTTGATGGCGATAACCGTGCCATGGCCGCCGCCGTCGAGCACGGCGGGCTCGCCGCCGTCGGTCTTGCCGACGAGCGTGATCTGCTTGCCGACGACGAAGTTGCCGGTATGCAGGCCGGTGACCTCGATGGTGTCGCCATCGCGCGCCTGGGCGAGCGCCTCGGCGAGGTCTTCATAGGCGGACGGGAGGGTGAGGTTGGTGACCGTGGCCGCGCCGGCAGGGGCCGGTGCCCATGCGAAAGCGAGGGCCGCCAGAACAAGGCCAGTCCCGGTCAAGGGATTTCTGATCGCTGATAACATCGTCGCACCCGCTTTTGGTCGCGGGGCAGAGGCCGGACGGCGCCCGGCCCGTCCCGAATTCGGCAATTATACCAGCAGGATCGCTGATCGGGCGCGACATATTATCGGTGGGCGCGTCACTGCCGACGTGCGGTCGTTACAGCGCGACGCCGAGCTTCTTGACCCAGGTCAGCCCGGCACCGGTGTCGCCGCGCGGCTTGTATTCGGCGCCGATCCAGCCGGCATAGCCGAGTTCCTCCAGCACCGCGAAGATCGCCGGGAAGTTCAGCTCGCCCTCGTCCGGTTCGGAACGGCTGGGCACGGCCGCGATCTGCACATGGCCGACGTGGTCCCAGAATGCCCGCAGGCGTGCGATGACGTCGCCCTCGGCACGGCCGACATGATAGGCGTCGAACATCAGTTTCAGGTTGGGTGCATCGACGCGTTCGATAACGGCGATCGCCGGCTCGATGGTGGAATAGAAGTAGCCGGGATTGTCGTTCGGGTTGAGCGCCTCGACAAGAATGGTGAGGCCGTGCGGCGCCGCCTTCGCGGCGGCAAGCGCGAGGTTCCTGACTAGCGTTTCGGTGGCGGCGGCGCGCTCGGCTTCCGGCACGATGCCGGCCATGACATGGATCGCCGTGCCGCCCGCCGCCACCTGATAGGCGATCGACTGGTCGATGAGTGCGGCGAAGTCCGCTTCGCGGCCGGACACTGCGCCAAGCCCCAGATGGCCGCCGGGGCGCGTGTCGATGGCGGTGTTGATGCCGAGCAGCTTGACCTCGGCGTCGGCGCAGGCCGCCTTGGTCTCAGCCGCCGGGGTGTCATAGGGGAAGTGCAGCTCGACCGCCTTGAAGCCGGCGCGGCCGGCGGCGGCGATGCGCTCCAACAAAGGCCGGTCCGGCCATAGAAAACCGAGATTGGCGGAAAAGCGGATCATGAGTTCCCCGGATGCGACGCGCGTAATGTCGGCGCGGCCATAGTCGGCGGCGGCGAGCCTTGTCAAGCGCGCTGCCGCTCCCCGCGCTCGACGGTGCGGTGCTCGCGCACCACGTCGACGAAGCCCTGCAGGATGGGATTGGGGTCGCCTTTGCGCCAGGTGCAGGCGTGGGCGATGGTCGCGGTCGGATGGATGGGCACGTAGACGATGCCGGGATAGCGCATGATCTCCCAGGCCTTGTGGACGAGGTGGATGCCGAAGCCGGAGGCGACCAGGCCGAGCCGGGTCGGCACCGGGTCGGCTTCCTGTACGACCCTCGGCGAGAAGCCGGCGCGCAGGCAGGTCGCCATGATGCGGTCGTAGATCGCCGTCGAGCTGTCACGCGGGAACATGATCCAGGGATCGTCGGCGAGATCGGCGAGATTGATCAGCCTGGCGCCGGCAAGGCGGTGGCCGGCGGGCAGAACGGCGACCAACGGATCGCGCTCGAGCGCGATCTGACTGAAGGCGGGGGCGGTGCGTGGCGGTGGATGGATGAAGGCGACGTCGGTGGTCTCGGCGGCCAGGGCCTCGAGCTGGCCGGCGCTGTCGAGTTCGCGCACGGCGATATGGACGTCGGGATTGCGGCTGCGGAAGGCATGCAGGATCGCCGGCAGGACGCCGAGCATGGCCGAGGCGATCAGGCTGAGGTTCAGGCGGCCGCGCCGGCCGAGCGCGCTGTCGCGCGTGCGCTCGCGGGCAAGCTCGGCATCGGCCAGCATGCGGCGTGCCTCGGAAAGGAAGACCCGGCCGGCCTCGGTCAGCTTCACATTGCGCCGATTGCGCAGGAACAGGGCGACGCCGAGGTCGTCCTCGAGCTGCTTGATGCGCCGGCTGACATGCGGCTGGGCGATGCCGAGCTGTTCGGCGGCATGGCCGAAATGCAGGCATTCGGCGAGCGCCACGAAGGTCCTGATGTGCTTGAATTCCATCGCCGACTGATACCATTTTTTTATCAGTCGATACCACAAATGTTCAATTACGTCTGATAGATTTGGTCTCATAACGCGCGGCGGGGCGGCGGAATGTCGCCCTGCCGCGCGAAGAACGACGTTCAAGGAGAATTGGCGGCGTCGAAGGCCGAGAGTGCCATGGCGGACGGGGCGTCTGCCGTGAGAAAGACAGCCCACAGAGTTCGATGCCGCCCTTTTGTCCGCCGGGAAAAAGCGTTCGTGCCCGCGTACCTGCCCAAGCCAAGGAGTTGAACCATGAGGTTCGGAGCTTCGTCGTGGCCGTTCCAATGGGAGCCGCCCTATGAGGATGCCATCCGTCGCGTCGCCGGCGCCGGCTTCAAGGCGATCGAGCTGATCGCCTGGAACACCGACTATCTGAACGATTACTGGACCAAGGCGAAGATCGCCGACATGAAGCGCGAGCTGGCCAGTTCCGGCATCGGCATTTCGCAGTTCGTGCATACCCCGCACGATCTCACCAGCGGCGACAAGGCGAAACGCGATCAGGCGGTGGCGGACTGGAAGCGGGCGGTCGAGGTCGGCACCGAGCTCGGCGCGCCGATCATCAACATGGTGTCCTCGCATGCCTTCGCCATGCACGATGCCGTCGAGATCCCGCGCATCACCACCAAGCCGCTGGTGCAGACTTACGGCACCCGCAACGTGCCGCGTGGCGTCGACTGGGACCGGAACTACGACGACTATGTCGAGGCGGTGCGCGCCTGCGCCGAGGCCTGCGGCACGGCCGGCGTGATGATGAGCGTCGAGCCGCACCCCGGCCGCTACCTCGCCAATACCGACGGCGCGCTGCGCCTGCTGGAGCACGTCGACCACAAGGCGATGGGCATCAACTTCGATCCCAGCCACACCTTCCCGATGGGCGACTATCCCAACATCACCGTCTATCGCCTCGGCAGAAACATCATCCACATCCACGCCTCGGACAATGACGGCGTCACCAACGTCCACTGGCGCCCGGGCATGGGCAAGATCGACTGGCACGCCATGTTCCTGGCGCTCAAGGACATCGGCTATGACGGCACGGTATCGATCGAGCTGGAGGACGTGCCGGGCGTGTCGCGGGGAAAGAGCAACGCGCCGGGCGTCTATCGCAACGAGGTGGCGACCGAGGAGTTCGTCGCCGAGACCGTCGCCGGCATGAACTATCTCAAGGACATCTGCCGGCAAGTCGGCATCACCGTCGAATAGCCTCTGCAAGAGAGGCCTGACGGGGCCTGCGCGTGGAACACTCCCGGCCACGTTCAGGCCCCGTTGCCATATGAAGGGGAGATCATGGCAAGCGATCTGGTCTATGTCGGCACCTATAGCGAGCCGATCCTGTTCGGCACCGGTCAAGTGGTTCAGGGCCTGGGCAAGGGCATCCATGCCTTCCGGCTGGATGCGGCCACCGGCACTCTGCGGCCGGCCGGGGTCACCGAGGGGGTGCGCAACTCGTCTTATTTGACGTTCGATCCCGGGCGCAAATTCCTCTATTGCGTCAATGAGTTCAAGGAATACGAAGGAAGGCCGAGCGGTGCCGTCAGCGCCTTCCGCATCGACCAGGAGAGCGGCGCGCTCACGTGGCTGAACACGGTCGCCAGCCACGGCACCGACCCCTGCCATCTGATGGTCGACCGCACTGGCCGCTGCGTGATCGTCGCCAATTTCGCCAGCGGCAGCGTCGCTGTGCTGCCGCTTGCCGCCGACGGCTCGCTCGCCGAGGCGAGCTGCGTCATCCAGCATGAAGGGTCGAGTGTCGATCCCAGGCGGCAGAAGGGGCCGCACGCCCATGCGGTGGAGATCGACGCCGCCAACCGCTATGTCTTCGTGCCGGACCTCGGCTGCGACCGCGTCTTCATCTATGCGCTCGATGCGGAGCGCGGCGTGCTCATCCCCAACCCCAACCAGCCGTCGGTTGCGATGGTGCCTGGGGCCGGCCCGCGCCAGCTGGCGATGCATCCGAACGGACGCTTCGCCTATCTCATCAACGAGCTGAACTCGACGATGACCGCCTATGCCTACGATGCGGCGCGCGGCAAGCTCGACGCCCTGCAGACGCTGTCGACACTGCCGGACGGCTTTTCCGGGGAGAGCAGCTGCGCCGAGGTGCAGGTGGCGCCGTCCGGCCGCTTCCTCTACGGCTCCAACCGTGGCCACGATACGATCGTCATCTATGCCCTCGACCCGGGGGAGGGCACCATGCGGCTCGTTGGCCATGAGAGCACGCGCGGCCATATCCCGCGCAATTTCACGCTGAACCCGAAGGGTTTGTTTCTCGCCGCGGCCAACCAGGACTCCAACACCGTCGTCATGTTCCGCGTCGACCCGGAGACAGGCACGCTGGCGGCGACCGGCAGTGTGGTCGAGGCGGGTACGCCGATCTGTGTGAAGTTCCTGTAGAACTTGAACGCGCCCCTCGCCGAAGGTCTCGGCTTGGGCTAAAGGCTTGAATCCGATGGCGCCGGCAAGGTGCTGGCGGCGTGGACCTTTTTTCGAAGCAGCGGGAGGCGTGAGATGGCGGCTGGCAAAATCGCAATGGTGACCGGTGCCGGCAGCGGCATCGGCAAGGCTTCGGCGCTGGCGCTGGCGCGCGCCGGCTACGCCGTGGTGCTGGCCGGCCGCCGGGCGGAACCCATCGATGCGGTGGCGCTGGCGATCCGCCAGGCCGGCGGTGCGGCGCTGGCCGTGCGGGCCGATGTCGGCGATCCGGATTCGGTCGCCGCGCTCTTCGCCAAGACCAGGGAGACCTACGGCCGGCTCGACGTGCTGTTCAACAATGCCGGCATGGGCGCTCCGGCGGTGCCGCTGGAAGAGCTTGCCTTCGCCGATTGGCAGAAGGTGGTGGCGGCCAATCTCACCGGCGTCTTCCTGTGCACCCAGGCGGCCTTCCGCATCATGAAGGATCAGGACCCGCGCGGCGGGCGCATCATCAACAACGGCTCCATCTCGTCGCATGTGCCGCGGCCCTATGCGATCGCCTACAACGCCACCAAGCACGGCGTCTCCGGCATCACCAAGTCGGCGGCGCTCGACGGGCGGCCCTACGACATCGCCTGCGGCCAGATCGACATCGGCAATGCCGTCACCGAAATGTCCCGCGGGATGGCGGAAGGCGCGCTGCAGGCCGACATGTCGGTCAAGACCGAGCCGCGCATGGACGTGCAGGTCGTCGCCGACGCGGTGGTCTACATGGCCGGCCTGCCGCTCGGCGCCAATGTGCTGACCATCACCGTGATGGCCACCAAGATGCCCTTTGTGGGCCGCGGGTGAGCAAGTCGCCGCCGGGCACCATCGTCATTCTGAATGGCGCGCCCCGTTCGGGGAAGTCGAGCATTGTCGCCGCCATCCAGGAGTCCTTTGAAGGGCTGTGGGTCAATCTTGGCGTCGACGTTTACATGCGCGCCACGCCGGAGCGCTACCGGCCGGGCATCGGCCTGCGTCCCGGCGGTGAGCGACCGGCGCTCGAGCCGTTCGTGCAAAACATGTACGCCGCGCTTTACGAATCGATCGCTGCCCACAGCCGTCTCGGTATCAATGTTGTGGCTGAGTTCGGCCATCACGACGGTTACTCGCCGGTCGCTCGGCGTGCTCGCCGACTGCGCTCGGCGCTTGGCCGGCCTGCCGGTGCTTTTCGTCGGCGTGCGCTGCCCACTCGACGCGATCATGGCGCGGCGCAATGCCGGGCAGACCGACAATCCGGCGACCTATGAGACCGGCACAGCCGCGTTGCCGATCCCGCTGCCGGTGCAGCGCTTTCAGGACGCCGTCCATGTGCCCGGTATCTATGACATGGAGGTGGACAGCTCGGTGCTGACACCGGCAGAAAGCGCGGCGCTGATCCGCAGGCGCCTCGACACGGGTATTCCGTCGCCCTCGGCCTTCGAGCGGCTACGGACGCTCCCCTGAACCTCAGCCCATCACCCTGGCGCGCCGGATGGCGAGCGCCAGGATGCGGTTGATCAGCTCCGGATAGGGAATTCCGTCGGAGAGCGCGGCTTGCGCAAATTCCTGGCTGGACGCGATTTCGGGGTTGGGGTTGGCCTCGAGGAAATAGGGCGTGCCGTCGGCCGCGAGCCGGAAGTCGATGCGGGCGTAGCCGTCGAGGTCGAGCGCCCGGCAGATGCGCTTGACCAGGCGCTTGATGCGCGACTCGATTTCGGGCGCCAGGTCTTCGGCCGGACCCTGCAGCACGCCGCGCTTTTCCTGGTATTCGGTGCGGTGCTTGACCCATTCGGTGGCGATGTGGCGGGCGCGGCGTGGCATGTTGGCGAATTCCAGTTCCCAGATGGGCAGCACGCGCAGGCGGTCGTTGCCGAGCGTGCCGACATAGATCTCGCGCCCGTCGATATATTGCTCGGCGATGGCAGCCGTGCCGATGCGCTCGTGGATGAAGCCGACCCGCTCGGCCAGCCGTTCGTCGCTGTTGACAACCGAAGCCTGCGAAATGCCTTCGGAGGCATCCTTGCTCAGGCTCTTGACGATGAGCGGGAAGGCGAGGCGCTTCGGCCGCCTGACCTTGCGGTTCATGGGGAAGACGGCGAAGGCCGGCACCGGAATGCGGTGATAGGCGAGAAGCTGCTTGGAGATGTCCTTGCCGCGCGCCAGCATCAGGCCGCGCGGGTTGCAGCCGGTATAGGGAACGCGCACCAGTTCGAGATAGCTGGCGACATTCTGGTCGTAGGCGGTTTCGCCGTGAAACTGCTCGAGCAGATTGAAGACAACGTCCGGCTTCCAGCTCTCGACCAGGTCGCGGATCGGCCTGAGCTCGGTCTGCACTCCGAGAGGCCGGGCATCGTGGCCGGCGGCGCGCAGCGTCGAGAGCACGTCGTATTCCGTCTTCCAGGTGTTGATCTCCTGCTCGCTGTAGCCTTCCATCGTGTCGGGGGGCATCAGCTCTGGATGCAAGAGCACCAGAACGCGCAAGGATTTCATAGGGCGAACCACTTTCGCCGGCCGGTGCCATAGAGCGACAGCACGGTCTTGGCAGTGAACAGAACGGTGAAGTCCATGCGCAACTGATCCTCGTCGCCAACGGCACGCAGCTTCAATTCGCGGCAACGGACAATCATGTCGTTGAGAAGCGAATCCAGCGTTAACTGGTGCTCGCCGGTCCAGCGGGAAACGATCTGCCGGATCTTGGCGCGATTATGACGCAGGAAGGTGGAGGCGGCCGGGGCGTCGCCGTCCTCCGGCCGGTCGGAGAACAGCTTGCGCAGGTCGCGGTCGAAAGTCTGTGGCGGGTTGACCAGATACATGGCCTGCTTGCGGTTGTAATACGCGTCGAGCGTGCGATCGATGCGGCTGGCGGGATCGACCAGAAGGCGGCGGGTGAGCACCGGTTTCTCGTCGGCGATCTCGTGCATCAGTTCGTCGACATAGTTGAGCTTCTTCAGCGCCGGCCATCCCTGATAGCGCTTGCGCCAGTTGGAACGTGGGCTTAGCCACACCGCGAAGGTCTCGGCGAAGTCCTCGTCGGGATGGGCCTGCGCGTACCACAGGCGCAAATGCTGGACGAAGTTGCGGCTCGATGGGTTCGGCCGGTAATAGCGCGGGTAGCGCGTCGACGAGCGGCCGAAGAGCTGCTGCCAGCGGCGGCGGCGGCTGAGGCGATAGGCGTGCTGGACGACGTGGCCGGTCTCATGGCGCAGGATGCGCAGGCATTCGGACGGGCTGCCGCCATCGACCTCGAGGATCTTGCGCCGCTCCAGGCGCATCAGGCGCGGATGGGCGAGGTAGAAGGGAATGGCGATGCCCGGCGTGATGTCGGGGCTGAACCATTCGTCCGACAGCCAGGCATGTGGCCGGGCGCGGATGTTGCGGCTCTCCAGCTCCTCGTCGAGCCGCCCTAGGCAGTCTTCCAGCCACGTGCCTTCGATGCGCACCCCGAGATCCTTGATGCGCAGGTGCAGAAGCTCATCGTCGGGCAGGGACGCCCAGGCAGGCTTGCGTGGCATGGCTCACGGGTCAAACGATTGCAGCCGATGGCGATGCTGTCATGGCAGGGCGGCTACGGCAACCCGCGGGTGCGGCCCGGGGCGTGTCGCCCGGAGCCCCTCTCAGTGGCGGGTGCCGGCGTGCTGGAGGGCGCGCAGGCGCTCCGCCAGCGTCGGGCCATCGCCGGCAGCTGCCGGCGCCGGATTGGCTGCCGCCGGGGCGGCGGGGATCGGCTGCGGCGGCCGCTCGGCGCCGTGGCCATTGCCGTTGCTGTCGGCCGTAGCGGCCGGCGTCAGGGCGGCGTCATCGCCGGAAGCGATCGTCTGGGTGAGGCGGACGACATTGGCGGCAATCTCGTTCAGCCGCTGGCGCAGTTCGCGGTTCTCGTGCCCGTCGCCATCCGTTGCCGTGCCGGAGGTGCGGCGCAGCGCGGCGTTCTCGGCGCGCAAGGCGGCAAGATCGCGCTGCAGTGCCGCCACCTGCGCGGCCAGCGTCGTCCTGTCCGTATCGTTCGGCGCCAGCATCGAGCCCGGATGATCGCTGCCCAGCGCCGCGTCGGTCTGCCGCCGGATGCGCAGCGTGAGAAGCTCGGCCTTGGCGTCGGAGAGCGCCATCTCGGTCTCGTGCAGGCGCTTTTCCATGTCTTCTTGCAGGCGGACGTCCTCGAACAGTTCGGTGTTGAGCGCCTTGTTTTCTTCCTGACGTTTCGCCAGTTCGGCAGCCAGCCGGTCGCGCTCGCCGGCAACGGCCGCACCCTCGGCAGCCTGGGCTGCGACGCGCTCGCGCTCGGCGGCCATCTTCGCCGACAGCGTAAGCAGTTCGTCGGCAAGGTGGGCGGCTTCCTTCTTCTGCTCGGCAAGCTCGGTCTGCAGCGCGGCGAGGTTCGCCGCCAGCCCTTCCGCGCGCCCGCGCTCGCTCTCGGTACGCGTGCGCTCGGCAGCGATCTCGGCGGCCAGCGTTTGCGTCTCCGCGGCCAGCCGTGTGGCGTCGTCCTTCTGCCGCGCATGCTCGTCGCGTAGCGCCGCAAGGTCCGCCACCAGTCCTTCGGCGCGTCCATGCTCGGCGCCGGTCCGCCCCTGTTCGGCGGCGATCTCCGCCGCCAGCGCCTGAAGCCGCGTCTCGCTCTCGGCGGCGCTCGCCTGGTGTTCGGCGCGCTCGCTCACCAATGTCGCGACCTCGGCGACCAGCGTGTCGGCGCGCCGGGTCTCGGCGGCGAGCTTTTCGCGTTCGGCCGCCAGCTCCGCCGCAATCTGCTCGCGCTGGGCGCGCTCGGCGGCGATCGTGGCTTCGACGGTCTTCAGTTCGTTGCTGCGGCGCTCCATCTCGGCAATGCGTTCCGAACGCTCGGTCTGCAGGGCCTGGAGGCTGGCTTCGAGACCTTCGGCGCGCTGGCGCTCGCCGGCCAGCGCTTCGCGCTCGCCCGCCAGCTCGCCGGTGAGCCGGTCGCGGGTGGCGGTGAGGTCCGCCTCGGAGGCGGCAAGTTCGCCGACCCGGTCCTCGAGATTGCCGATCTGCGTGTTGCTGGCGACCAGTTCCAGCCTGAGTTCGGCGGTCTGCTGGCGGCTGGCTTCGAGCTCCGCCTCGGTCGTGGTCAGCCTGGCGGAGCGGTCGCTGATTTCGTGGTCGCGTTGCTCGATGGTGGCGCGGGCGGTGGTCAGCGCCGATTCGGTCTCGGCGACGGTCGTGGTGAGGCCGGCGACGCGTTCCTCCAGTTCCGCGATGGTTGCCGTCAGTTCGTCGCGCGTGCCGGAAAGCTCGGCGATCTGCTCCTGCCGGCGGGTGAGGTCGGCGGACTGGGCGATGAGCTTCTCGTTGAGCTGGGCCTGGGTGACCTCGAGCCGTCGCGTCGAAACCGCGAAGTCGGCACGCAGGCGATCCTTGTCGGCGTTGATCTCGGCGCGGGACAGGGGAACGCTGGCCTCGATCCGGGCGCGGGTCAGCCGCGCCGCGCGCCGCCAGACGGCAGGAGCGACCACAAGCACGAGCAGGCCCGCAGTAAACAGGCCAAGCGCGAAATACATTGCCGCCTGAATCAAGACTCAGCCTCCGAGCCGCCCGACGCATCCCGACACGTCGCGGCCGGGATCATGGCGACGCCACGTTACCGCCGATTAAATGCGATTGCGGGCCGGACGGCAATGTGCCCGGTCACAGAGGCCGTGGAAGTGGTAAAAACCGGCGGATCAGAAGGGATTCCAGGTCGGCTTGGCGGTGATCTTCAGGTAACCGAAATTGACGCCGAGTTGGGCGCCGACGCCCGAGATTATGGGCACCACATAGATTCCGTTGCGGCCGAGCACCGTCATGCCGAAGCCGGCGATGACGTGGGCCGAGCCTTCGACGCCCAGAAAACGGTCATAAACCGCGTCCACCGAGGGCAGGTTGTAGACCAGCATCATGACCCGGTCGCCGCTGCCGCCGACGTCGGGGCCGATGGTCGGCCCCTGCCAATAGACCTTGTGCTGGCCGGCGTTGCGCGTGAACAGCGTTCCCTCGCCGTAGCGCAGGCCGGCGATGATGGCGCCGCTGCCTTCCTGGCCGAGGATGTAGCCGTTGGGCAGGCCGTACTGGCTCACCGACTGCTCGATGACGCTGGCCAGCCCCTCCGAGACGCCGCCGAAGAAGCTGTGTCCCTCGCGGATCAGCTCATCGCTGGTGTAGGCGTCGTTCTGACCGGGAGCCGGCGGCGTTCCGTAGCTGTCGCCGGCGGCGGGGGCGGGCGCCGCGTAGCCGTCGTTCTGCTGGGCGACTGCCGGCGCCACGGCGATGGTGGCGGCAAGCGTGAACGCGGCGGCGGCAGTGCGGAAGAACGCGGTCATGACTGGAATCCCTCTTGTTCCCGCGGAGGCAGGTCTGGCAAGCGCGCGAATCGCACGGATTCTAGACCAAATGTGGGCGGGGTGACGGCCGCGGCGTGGCGTCGCCCCGCCGGGCCCGGTTGGCACGGGCGAAAGCCCGGTGTATCCCCGGATTGCCTGCCGGCCGGGCTTGATTCGCCGGCGCTCGCGAATGTGCCATGAGGTCTGGAGGAACGATGACCGAACGGGTCGAAGTCGACGCGCTCGACCTTGCCGCGCTGCTGTGCAGCCGCGTCTGCCATGACATCATCTCGCCGGTCGGTGCGATCATCAACGGCCTCGAGGTCCTCGACGAGGACAACAGCGAGGACATGCGCGAGTTCGCCAATACCCTGATCAAGCGTAGCGCGCGGCAGGCCTCGGCGAAGCTCCAGTTTGCACGGCTGGCCTTCGGCGCGGCCGGTTCGGCCGGTGCCGAGATCGACCTCGGCGACGCCCAGAAGGTGGCGACCGGCTACATGGAGGGCGAGAAGGCGGAATTCGCCTGGGAAGCACCGCGCGTGCTGATGGCCAAGAATCTGGTCAAGCTGCTGCTCAACCTGATCCTGCTCGCCAATGCGGCGGTGCCGCGCGGCGGCACCATCCATGTCAACGTCCCTTCGGCATCGCCGGCCCGCTTCGTCCTGCGCTCGGCGGGGCCCAGTGCGCGGGTGCCGGCGGCGTTCGACAAGCTGGTACCCGGCGATATCGCCGATGTGACGATCGACGCCCAGGTCGTCCAGGCCTACTACACCGGGGCCCTGGCGCGGTCGTGCGGCATGGCGGTGTCGGCGCGTCTGGACGGCGAGGACGTCGTCATCGAGGCGACGGCCGAAGCCTGACCGAGGTCCGCCCGGCGTCCGTCACAGGGCGTTAACCATCGCCGCGTACACTGCGAGCCGTCCACGCTCGGCGGGCCGCCGTCGCGGCTCACCCAATCTGTGGGGACGTCCATGAAGCACTGTCTTGTCGTCGACGATTCCAGCGTTGTCCGCAAGGTCGCCCGGCGCATCTTCGAGGGCTTCGACTTCACCGTGTCGGAAGCCGAGGACGGCAGCCAGGCGCTCGAGATGTGCCGGCGCACCATGCCCGACATGATCCTGCTCGACTGGCACCTGCCGGCCATGGAGGGCATCGACGTGGTGGCCAGCCTGCGCAAGCTGGACCATGGGCGCGAGCCCAAGGTGCTGTTCTGCGTCAGCGAAGCGGACGTGGCCCAGATCGCCAAGGCGCTCAGGGCCGGCATCGACGATTACATCCTCAAACCGTTCGATCGCACGCTGGTCGAGGCCAAGCTGCACGAAGTCGGCATGCTCTAGCTCCAGATTGACTGACGTTCCCTGACCGGGCCGGTGCTGCGCGCTACTGCGGCGGCTGGTGCATTTTGCTCGGCATCTTCTGGAAGATGCCGCGGGAGAGATGCATTGTGGGGCGGAGGCCGGAATTGGAACAGCAAAACGCGGCCACAAGGAATTGGGAGGCACGAAACATGACGGCATCGATGCGGATCTGGACCGGGGTCGACGTGCCCCGGATCGGGCTCGGGTGTTGGGCGATCGGCGGACCGACGCGTAATGAAGGCCCCTCGACGAGCTACGGCGCCGTCGACGATGCGGTGTCGCGGAAGGCGCTCAGGCTCGGCTACGAACTCGGCGCGCGGGTGTTCGACACGGCGGCCGGCTATGGCGCCGGCCATTCGGAAATTCTGGTCGGCGAGGAAATCTCGCACCACGACGACGCGGTGATCGTCACCAAGTTCGGCTACGACGTCGATGACGTGAACCGGATCAGGGGCGCGGACAACGTCACGCCCGAGGGCATTCGCGCTACCACCGAAGGCAGCCGCAGACGCCTCAAGCGCGATCGGCTCGACCTGGCGCTATTACATCTCAACGGCATGGACCCTTCGCTGGCGCCGCAGGTCTTCGACACGCTGGAGGCGCTGGTCGCGGAGGGTAAGGTCGGCGCCTATGGCTGGAGCACCGACTTCATGCCGCAGGCGCTGTCGGCGGTCGACACGCCGCATTTCGCTGCCTTTGAGAACGATTTTAACGTCTTCACGCCGGCGGTGGAGCTGATGCGGCTGGCCGAACAGAAGGGCAAGATTTCCCTCAGCCGGTTGCCGCTGGCCATGGGCCTTCTCACCGGCAAGTTCAAACCGGACGAGTCCCTCAAGAGCGACGACGTCAGGGCACAGGCGCATCCCTGGCTGCGCTTCTTCAGGGACGGCAAGCCGAACGCAACCTATCTCGAACAGGTCGCAGCGCTGCGCGACCTTCTGCAGAGCGGGGAGCGGACGCTGGCGCAGGGCGCGCTCGGCTGGATCCTTGCGCGCTCGCCAGTGGCGCTGCCGGTGCCCGGCTTCAAGACCGAGGCGCAGGTCGCCGACAATCTCGGCGCCGCCGAGAAAGGCCCTCTGCCGGTAGCCGTGATGCGCGAGATCGACGCGGTGCTGGCCGGGTTCGGGGAATGAGCGAATAGGGAGTGGGTGATTAGTCAATGGCGAATAGCGTGGCTGCCATTCACCATTTCACCATTGAGCGCTCCAAAGCAAAAGCCCCGCCGGGAGGGTAGCGGGGCTTTCGCATGTTTCCGCGCCGTGGGGGTGGGAGGCGCGGACGGCAATCCGATCAGGCGCTTTCGCGGATCTCGTGCTCGTCCGGCTCGCGCAGCACGTAGCCGCGGCCCCATACGGTCTCGATGTAGTTCTGACCGCCGGTAGCGGCTGCGAGCTTCTTGCGCAGCTTGCAGATGAACACGTCGATGATCTTCAGTTCCGGTTCGTCCATGCCGCCGTAGAGATGGTTGAGGAACATCTCCTTGGTCAGCGTCGTGCCCTTGCGCAGCGATAAGAGCTCGAGCATCTGGTATTCCTTGCCGGTCAGATGCACGCGCTGGCTGTTCACTTCCACCGTCTTGGTATCGAGATTGACGGTGAGGTCGCCGGTGGTGATGACCGACTGGGCATGGCCCTTCGAGCGGCGCACGATGGCGTGGATGCGCGCCACCAGCTCGTCCTTGTGGAACGGCTTGGTCATGTAGTCGTCGGCGCCGAAGCCAAGGCCGCGAACCTTGTCCTCGATGCCGGCGAGGCCGGAGAGGATGAGGATTGGGGTCTTGACCTTCGCCAGGCGCAGCGTGCGCAGCACCTCATAGCCCGACATGTCGGGCAGGTTCAGATCCAGAAGGATGATGTCGTAGTCGTAGAGCTTGCCGAGGTCGACACCCTCCTCACCGAGGTCGGTTGTGTAGACGTTGAAATTTTCGGACTTGAGCATCAGTTCGATGCTCTGCGCGGTGGCGCTGTCGTCCTCGATTAATAAAACTCGCATGCCAATCCCCCTGGCCTTTCCGGGCTTGGCGCGCCGGCCTCCAACGCAGCCGACACGAAGGAACGGTTAACCCCGATTCGCGACGCTACCTGTCAATGGTTAACAAACTCTGTTTTCCCGGCACAAGCTGTTTAATCATTGAATCGCAACAAGTTGCGCAGGGCATTGAGCGGTCACCGAATTCCATTTCTTCAGACTTTGTTAACCACGTTGAACAAACGCGCCTAAGTGATTCAGAAGACTCGCGCTTCACCGATGAAATCCGATGGGTTCGGTTTACCGCGAATTAAACCATCGTCGGCCATGATTAACGCGAGAAGTAAACGAACGGTTAGCAACCGGCGCCGGGCGCCGCGCGCTTCAGCCGATCGGTTCGTGGCAGGTGCCGGATTACCGGGCCTTTCGTGAAGCCCGAAGGAGTGCTCGAGAAATGAAGTCGCGCGACAGTCTGATCCGTCTCAAGCGCTTCCACGCCGACGAAAAGCAGCGCCAGGTGGCGCAGATGGAAGCGATGATCGCCGAGTTCGAACGGATGGCCAAGGATCTCGACGACCAGATTCTCGCAGAGCAGGAGCGCTCCGGCATCTATGATGCCGGGCATTTCGCCTATCCGACCTTCGCCAAGGCGGCGATGCAGCGGCGCGACAATCTCAAGACCTCGGCCGAGGATCTGAAGGTGCAGCTTGCCGCCGCGGTGGCCGAGCGCGACGCGGCGGTGGCGGAACTGGAGAAGGCGGAAGCCATCGCCGAGCGCGACAGCATGGCCGAGAAGGGCGCCGCGAGTGGCGGCCAGCACCGCAGCCTCGCAGCCGCCCGCTAGTCCTGACCTTCAGCCTTCTGTTCGCCTGCCCGGATCGATCAGCGCAACGTGCCGCGCGGCGTCGCGCCGCAGGTGGCCGGTCAGGCGCGGATCGTCGCTGACCTCGATGGCGAACTTGAAGGCACGGAAGCCGCGGCGTTGATAGAAGCGCACCGCCGCCGGATGGTCGAAGCTGCAGGTGTGCAGCCATACCCGCCCGATGCCCGGCCGCATGGTTGCGTTGAGTGCCGCGTCCATCAGCGCCCGGGCGGCGCCGGTGCCGGTTGCCTCCGGCACCACGCCGAACATGACGATCTCGACTTCGCCGGGCCTGGCGAAGCTCAGTTCGGCCAGGCCGATGGCCACGCCATCCTTTTCCAGGGCGAGCACGTGCGTTGCCGGGTCGTCGAGGATGGCGGCGAGCTTGTCGTCGGGCATCACGGCCATCGAGAACCACAGCCAGTCCTCGCCGATGCGGCGATAGAGGTCGCGGTACCAGGCGACGCCCGGCCGTTCGACATGGCGAATGGGAAAGTCGGAGAGGGGCGCTGCCGCCAGCGCGGGCACGTCCCGCTCGAGATAGGTGACGACATTGGCGATCTTGCCCGGCGGCAGGTCGGTGTAGCCGTCGAGCGCCAGCGGAATGGTGGGAGCTTGTCTGTCGGTCATGAGTTCAGCGTCGCCCTGGCGCGGGCGATCTCTTCGGGTGCGATGCCGGCGTCGGCGGCATAGTCCACGAGCAGCGCCTCGTTGGCGAGAAAATAGTCGAGCAGACCGGCGAGGAAACCGGACTCGGCGGCGGCGTTGCGCAGGTCTGCCGGGTCGAGGCCGCTGAGCTGCAGGAAGCCGGCAAGCGCCTCAGGCCGCCCGGCAAGAAAGGCCAGCGCGCCGATGGCCAGGGTTTCGGCCAGTTCGGGGCTCGGTACCGGTCGTTTTTTGAGGGTCATATTTGCGTTTCCGAAACATATGGGCCTTAGGTTTTAAGGGAGCGAGGAATCGCTGAGCCCTGTCAATTCAGACAGGGGTACGCCGATCACAGGATCACCCCCATGGCGAAGACCGTGTTGGTCGTTGAAGACAACGAACTCAACATGAAGCTCTTTCACGACCTGCTTGAGGCGAACGGGTATGACATCGTGCAGTCCCGCAACGGCCTCGAGGCGATCGATCTTGCGCGCGAGCACCGGCCCGATCTGATCCTCATGGACATCCAGCTGCCGGAAGTCTCCGGGCTGGAGGTGACCAAATGGATCAAGGAGGATGACGACCTGCGCGCGATTCCGGTGATCGCGGTGACTGCCTTCGCCATGAAGGGCGACGAGGAGCGCATCCGCCAGGGCGGTTGCGAGGCGTATCTGTCCAAGCCGATCTCAGTCGCCAAGTTCATCGAGACGGTCAAGGCCTATATCGGTGACGCCTGAGCAAGGACAGCCTGAATGACCGCCCGCGTCCTCATCGTCGACGACATCGTCACCAACATCAAGCTGCTCGAGGCGCGGCTGGCGGCGGAGTATTTCGAGGTCGTCACGGCAACCAACGGGCCGCAGGCTATCGCCATCTGCGAGCAGGGCCAGTGCGACATCGTCCTGCTCGACGTGATGATGCCGGGAATGGACGGCCTGGAAGTCTGCCGGCGGCTGAAGACCAATCCGCGCACGGCACATATCCCGGTCGTCATCGTCACCGCGCTCGACCAGCCGTCCGACCGGGTGGCCGGGCTTGAAGCCGGCGCCGACGATTTTCTCACCAAGCCGGTCAACGACATCGCGCTGATCACCCGGGTCAAGAGCCTGGTGCGGCTGAAGACGCTGACCGACGAGCTGATGATGCGCGCCGCCACGTCGAGCGAACTCGGCCTGGAAGACGTGCTCGACCCGACCGCCCTGGCGGACGAGAGCGGCAAGGTCCTGCTGGTCGACGATACGCAGGCAGCCGTCGACCGGGTCAGGCAGGCCCTGACGCCGCTGTGTCAGGTCGACCACGAGGAAGACCCGCAGGAAGCGCTGTTTCGTGCCGCGGAGGGCGACTACGACCTCGTCGTTATCAGTCTCAACCTGAAGCAGATCGACGGATTGCGGCTGTGCTCGCATCTGCGTTCGCTCGACCGGACGCGCGCCCTGCCGATCCTGGTCATCGTCGATCCGGAAGATAATGTGCGGCTGATGCGGGCGCTCGACCTCGGCGTCAACGACTATCTCGTCAGGCCGATCGATCGCAACGAGATGCACGCGCGCGTGCGCACCCAGATCCGGCGCAAGCGGTTCTCCGATCGCCTGCGCGACAGCGTCCAGTCGACCATGGAGATGGCGGTCACCGACGGCCTCACCGGTCTGCACAACCGACGCTATCTCGAACGTCATCTGGCAACGCTCGTCCAGCAGGCGAGCGCGCGCGAGAAGCCGCTCTCGGTGCTTATCCTCGACATCGATCACTTCAAGACCGTCAACGATACCTACGGCCACGCCGCCGGCGACGAAGTGCTGCGCGAGTTCTCGCGCCGCGTGCGCAAGGCGGTGCGCGGCATCGATCTGGCGTGCCGGCTGGGTGGCGAGGAGTTCGTCGTTGCCATGCCTGATACCGACGCGGCGCTGGCACTGCTGGTCGGCGAGCGCTTGCGTCAGAAGATCGCCGGCGAATCCTTTGCGACCGGCGAGCCCGGTGTCACCGTCAACGTCACGGTCTCGATCGGAATCTGTTCGCTGTCGTCGCCCGACGACAGCGCCGACGAGTTGGTGAAGCGGGCCGATCAGGCGCTCTATCTGGCCAAGCGCGACGGGCGCAACCGTGTGGTTACCGCCGCCGCCTGACGCGCTTTGGTTGCAGTTGCTTCTTGCGCCGCCAAATTAAGGCTAACGCTTTACTAAGAAATACGTTTTGCGTAAAACTCTCAGTTAGCTGATTGGTCAATTGCGCTATTGGCGGTATGTTGATGATGCCTGTTGGCAGGAGGCCGGCCGGGTGATCGTCACGGGGCAAGACGATCGCAGAGGCAGTCGGCGAATCTGCGCGATAGCTTGGAATTCAGAGAAACCCTGCGGAGTGCTCAGGTCCGCCGCATCTCCTGGGTCCGCGGGGTCGGCCGGTTCCAGAACGGATTGAGTGGCCTCCTCGTACAAACCCGTTCTGGACCGGCCACTCTTATCTGGTCGGTTTCGCACACCGCCGGACAAAAAAGCACCGCGAAAGCGGTGCTTTTTTTGTGCGTTCCGCGTCTGCCGGTCGCGGCTTACCGCTTCCTGACGCCGGGTCGCTGGCGCAACCTCAAATTGCGGCCGATCGCGGCAGCCGTCCTATTTGATTTTGGTCTCGCGGAACTCGACGTGCTTGCGCGCGACGGGGTCGTATTTCTTCATCACCAGCTTGTCGGTCTTGGTGCGCGAATTCTTCTTGGTGACGTAGAAGGTGCCGGTGTCAGCCGAGCTGAGCAGCTTGACTTTGATGGTGGCGGCTTTGGCCATGACGGGTTCCTCGAAGGCTTAAGGATTGGCCGGCACAGTAGGTTTGGCGGCCGGAATGTCAAGCATTGAGCGGCGTTATCAGGACGACGCCCCGGGCAGGAAGCCCTCGGGCGGCGCATCCGGGTTGCTGCGGCCGTCGAAACCGTGCATGCGCAGCGCCCATTGCAGGCCGATCACCGCGCCCTTGACCGGCTGCATCAGGCCGAAGACGGCAATGGCCGTGATCGGCAGGTAGATGGCGAGATAGGTGGTGACCGAGAAGTCGGTCAGCGTCTGCATGATCAGCATCAGCGGCACCAGAATGTGGCCGGTCAGCACCATGGTGATGTAGGGCGGAAAATCGTCGGCGCGCTGGTGGCTGAGGTCTTCATGGCACACCGGACAGGCCGCGACGGGCTTGAGCCAGGCGCGGAAGAGCTGCCCCTCGCCGCAATGCGGGCAGCGGCAGGCAATGCCGCGCCGGACCGATTGCCAGCGCGAGCGCGGCTCTTCCCCATCCGGTGTCGTGATCTCAATGGGCATGGTCGCCTCTCTCTGAGAGTTATTCCAAGGTAAGCGGCCCCCCGGCTGCAATCAAGCCGAGGCGGCAGCGTGTCGCGGCAAAACCGCCTAGCGGCGGTGGGCCGGCTTCTTCTTGCGGCCGTCCTTCGCCTTTGCCGCCGGGCGCCGCGTCTGCCGGCCACGCCCGGCCGGAGCCGGGCGGTCCTTGCGCGGCAGCACGCGGCCCTCGCTCAGGAGCTCGAAGCGCAGTGCGCCGGCCAGCGGCACGGCCTCCACCAGTTCGACCTCGACGGCGTCGCCCAGCCGGTGCATCTCGCCCGAGCGGCTGCCGATCACCGCATGGCGCGCCTCGTCATAGTGATAGTAGTCCGCTCCCAGCGCGCGCATGGGCACGAAGCCGTCGGCGCCGGTGTCGTTGAGCTTGACGAACAGGCCGGCGCGGGTGACGCCCGAGATGCGCCCGTGGAAGGTGGCGCCGACGCGGTCGGCCAGCCAATGGGCGACCAAGCGGTCGATGGTATCGCGTTCGGCCGCCATGGCGCGGCGCTCGGCGGCGGAGATCTTGGCGGCGATCTCCGGCAACAGCTCCTCGATGCCGTCGGGCAGGCCGCCGGGACCGAGCTTCAGCGAACGCACAAGCGCGCGGTGGACGATGAGGTCGGCATAGCGGCGGATGGGCGAGGTGAAGTGGGCGTAGCGGCGCAGGTTGAGCCCGAAATGGCCGATGTTCTCGGGGCTGTATTCGGCCTGCGCCTGGGTGCGCAGCACCACTTCGCTCAAGAGCGGGCCGTTCTCGGTCTCCTCGACCCGTTCGAGCAGCCGGTTGAACTGCGCCGGTCTCAGATTGCCGCCCTTGGGCAGCGATAGCTCGATCGACTTGAGGAAGTCGCGCAGGCCCTCGAGCTTTGCCATCGAGGGCGAGTTGTGGATGCGGTAGACCAGCGGCGACTTGCGCGCCTCCAGCGTTTCGGCGGCGGCGACGTTCGCCTGGATCATGAACTCTTCGATCAGGCGGTGGGCTTCCAGCCGCTCGGGCGTGACGATGCGCTCGATTGATCCGTCGGGCGCGACCAGCACCTTGCGCTCGGGCAGGTCGAGTTCCAGCGGCTCGCGCTCGTCGCGTCCGCGCTTGAGGCTCTGATAGGCCGCCCACAGCGAGACGAGCGCGGCGGTGAGCGGCTCCGGCAGATCGCGGCCATGGCCGTCGAAGGCGTCCTGCGCTTCGGCATAGGAGAGCTTGGCGGCCGAACGCATCATCACCCGGTGGAAGCGGTGCGAGAGCTTGCGGCCGTCGGCCGAGAAGATCATGCGCACGGCGAGCGCCGGCCGGTCTTCGGCCTCGCGCAGCGAGCACAGGTCGTTGGAGATGCGCTCGGGCAGCATGGGCACGACGCGGTCGGGGAAATAGACCGAGTTGGCGCGGTTCAGCGCCTCGCGGTCCATGGCGGTTCCCGGGCGTACGTGCCAGGAGACGTCGGCAATGGCGACGGTGACGACATGACCGCCGGGATTCTTCGCATCGCTGTCCGCTTCGGCGTGGACCGCGTCGTCATGGTCCTTGGCGTCGGGCGGATCGATGGTGACCAGCGGCAGGTCGCGCCAGTCCTCGCGGTGATCCATGGTCGCCGGCGTCGCGGCTTGCGCTTCGGCGAGCACCGCGTGCGAAAACACATGCGGAATGCCGTGGGCGTGGATGGCGATCAAGGAGACCGCCTTCTCGCTCTTCATCGAGCCGATGATTTCGACGATGCGGGCGCGGGCAGGCCCATAGCGGGATGCGCTGACCACGCTCACCGAGACGAGGTCGCCTTCCTTCGCCTCGCCGGTCGGGTCGGCGTCGAGGATCATCACGCGCTGCTTGCGGTCGACCGGCTCGATCTGTTTGCCCTCGGGGAGGTCGCGCACGACGCCCAGCACCGCGACCTGCTTCTTCTCGAGAAGCTTGATGACGCGAGCCTCGAAGGTGGTGCCGTCGTCGGCAGCCGGCGTCAGCCGGGCGAGCACGCGGTCGCCGATGCCCGGCGCCGGTCCGCGCTTGTCGCGGGTCGCCGCCACGATGATCGTCGGCGGCGGGCCGCCTTCGGCATCGGACCATTCGGCGGGCCGGGCGAGGAACTCGCCGTCGCGGTCGCGGCCGGTCAGTTCCAGAACGGTGACCGAGGGGAGGTCTGCTGGGCGCTTCAGCCGCTTGCCGCGGCGCTCGACCAGACCTTCATGGGCCAGCTCCTTGAGCATGGCCTTGAGCGGAATGCGCGCCGCGCCGGTGATGCCGAAGGCGCGGGCGATCTCGCGTTTTCCCGCTTCTCCGGGATGGTCTGCGATGAAGGCGAGCAGCTGCTCGCGGGTGGGAAGTCCGGGCCGTTCAGCCTTTTTCTTGGTTTTTGTCGTGTCTCGTGTCTTGGGCAATTGGGTGTCCTGATGGAGCGCTTCAGGCGGTCTCCGGCTCGCTTCGCTCTTTGGCGGCGCGCTTCGGTTTCGCCTTCGCCCCGGTTTTGGGTTTCGCCGCCGCCTTCTTTTTGGCGGTGGTGGTTTTCTTTTTCGCCGCAGCCGGCTTCTTGCCGGCCTTGGCGGCGATGAGTTCAAGCGCCTGCTCCAGAGTGATGAGCTCCGGATCGACGCCCTTGGGCAGGGTCGCATTGACCTTGCCGTGATTGACATAGGGCCCGTACTTGCCGTCGCGCACGGTGACGGCGCCGCCATCCGGGTGGTCGCCCAACGTCTTCAGCGCCTTCGGTGCGGCACGGCCGCCGCGGCGTCCGCCGCCGGCGAGCTTCTCGGCGATCAGCGTCACGGCGCGGTTGAGGCCGACCGAGAACACCTCCTCGACCGAGTCGAGATTGGCGAAGGTGCCGTCGTGCAGAACGAACGGCCCGTAGCGGCCGATGCTGGCGGTGATCGGCTTGCCGGACTCGGGATGCAGGCCGACTTCGCGCGGCAGGGCGAGCAGGGCCAGCGCCTGGTCGAGGTCGAGGGTCGCTGCATTCCAGCCGCGCGGGATGCTCGACCGCTTCGGCTTGACCGTCTTGTCCTCGCCCTGTTCGCCGAGCTGGACGTACGGCCCGAAGCGCCCAGTGCGCAACGTCACGTCGAGGCCGGTCTCGGGGTCCTGGCCGAGCAGTCTGGTGCCGTCGCCGGTCTCGCTGCCGTTGCCGTTTTCGTCCGTTGCGACGGCGAGCTGGCGGGTATAGCGGCATTCGGGATAGTTCGAGCAGCCGACGAAGGCGCCGAACTTGCCCATCTTGAGCGACAGCTTGCCGTTGCCGCATGACGGGCACTGGCGCGGATCGCTGCCGTCGGCGCGCGGCGGAAAGACGTGCGGCCCCAAGAGCTCGTTGAGATGGTCGAGCACTTCGGAGACGCGCAGGTCCTTGGTCTGGTCGACGTCGCTGGAGAACTGCCGCCAGAATTCGCGCAGCACGTCCTTCCACAACAGGTCGCCGTTGGAGATCTGGTCGAGCTTCTCTTCGAGATCGGCGGTGAAGTCGTATTCGACGTAGCGCTTGAAGAAGCTTTCCAGGAAGGCGGTGACCAGGCGGCCCTTGTCCTCGGGGATGAGCTGGCGCTTCTCCAGCCGTACATAGTCGCGGTCGCGCAGCACCGCCAGCGTGGCGGCATAGGTGGAGGGGCGGCCGATGCCGAGCTCCTCCATCTTCTTGATCAGCGTCGCTTCGGTGTAGCGCGGCGGCGGCTCGGTGAAGTGCTGCTCCGTCTCGATGCCACGCTCGGCCAGCCGGTCGCCCGCGGCCATGGGCGGCAGGCGGCCGCCTTCGTCCTCGTCTTCGCCGTTGTCGCGGCCTTCCTGATAGAGGGTGAGGAAGCCGTCGAAGCGCACTACCTGGCCGGTGGCGCGCAAGCTCACCGGGTTCAAGTCGCTGCCGGCGGCGATCTCGACCGTGGTGCGCTCCAGTTCGGCCGCCTGCATCTGGCTGGCGGTCATGCGCTTCCAGATCAGTTCGTAGAGCCGTGTCTGATCGGCCTCGTGGCCGTGCACCGAATCCGGCGTGCGGGAAAGCTCGGTCGGGCGGATCGCCTCGTGGGCCTCCTGCGCGTTCTTCGCCTTGGTCTGATAGAAGCGCGGCTTCTCCGGCAGGTAGTGATCGCCGAAGCGCTTGGCGATGACGGCGCGCGTGGCGCTGATTGCTTCCGGCGCGCTCTGCACGCCGTCGGTGCGCATGTAGGTGATGAGCCCGTCCTCATAGAGGCGCTGGGCGACCTGCATGGTGCGCGAGGCGGAGAAGCCGAGCTTGCGCGAGGCCTCCTGCTGCAGGGTCGAGGTGGTGAACGGCGGCGGCGGATTGCGCCTGACCGGCTTGGCCTCGACCGAGACGACGTTATAGGCGCCGGATTTCAGCGCCGCCTCGATGCGCCTGGCCGTCGCCTCGTCGGGAATGTCGAGGCGGCCGAGCTTGGCTCCGTCGGCACCGACGACGCGGGCGACGAAGCGGCCGCCGTTCGGCGGCTCCAGGGTGACGGCGACCGACCAGTATTCCCGCGGCCTGAAGATCTCGATCTCGTTTTCGCGGTCGCAGACCAGCCTGAGGGCCACCGACTGCACACGGCCGGCGGAGCGCGCCCCGGGGAGCTTGCGCCACAGCACCGGCGAGAGCGTGAAGCCGACGAGGTAGTCAAGCGCCCGGCGCGCCAGATAGGCATCCACCAGCGCGGCGTCGATGGCGCGCGGGTGCTTCATGGCGTCGAGAATGGCGTCGCGGGTGATGGCGTTAAAGACGACACGCTCGACCGGCTTGTCGGCCAGCGCCTTGCGGTGCTTGAGGACCTCGAGCACGTGCCAGGAAATCGCCTCGCCCTCGCGATCGGGGTCGGTGGCGAGGATCAGCCGGTCGGCATCCTTGATCGCCGAGACGATGTCGGAGAGCCGCTTGTGCGACTTTCCATCCACCTCCCAGAGCATGGAGAAATCCTGCTCGGGATCGACCGAACCGTTCTTCGAAGGCAGGTCGCGGACATGGCCATAGGAGGCCAGAACCTGGTAGCCCGACCCCAGGTACTTGTTGATGGTTTTCGCCTTGGCAGGGGATTCGACGATGACGAGCTTCATGGATGCCGCGTGTTGCGGGGGTCTGAGCCGAAGCTCTAACCCTTTGAAAAGGAACACCTTCAGGAGGCGCGCCGAAGATTCTCGGCGTCACGGCCCCCGGCCGGATCGGGCTGGGACATTCCAGAAATGGTCTGGCCTGTCAATCGAACTCAAGCCCGGGGAGGGCGGGCCCGGCTTCAGCGGGCCCGATGTGCCGATGGGCTGACATGGGAAGTCGACGGCGCTCACGCAATGCTTGCAGCGGATTCGATGCGCAAGAATGTCAGCTTGTAAACGATTGCTGCTTCTGGTTATTATATTGAATTGCATACAATCTTTAGTTGTGGTTGGTGGAAGCCAAGTCAGCCTGAAGCAATCATGGGGCCCGCATGAAATTGAGCGATCCGTCGCTGCAACCAAACGGCGAAGATACGGCACAGTATATCACGATGCTTGCGCGCGAGTTGCGCACCATGGCCGCCAGGGCGGACCTGGGATTCCTGGCCTACCTGCTTGCCATGGTGGAAGACGAAGCGGCGGCAAGCGTGCACAAGCAGGCGCAGCAGCGCGAAGGCGCCTGACCTTCTGCGAAAGGGCTCCATATCTAGCCGGCGAGCTGCACGCGCCCGCCGGCAACGCGCTCGATCCGCCCGGCGAGATCGAGTTCCAGCAGCACCAGATGGACCACCGCCGGCGGCAGGCCGGTGAAGCGGACGATCTCGTCGATCGCCACCGGCGCCTGGCCAAGGGCGGTGGCAATGCGCTCGCGCTCGCTTGTCCCGGCATCGACCGGCAGCGGCGCGGCTTCGCTTTCTGCGATCAGCGAACGGGTTTCGCTCTCGCGCGCCAGCATCGGCGTGATCTCGGTAACGATGTCGGCGGCCGAGGTGACCAGCGTGGCGCCGTCCGTGATGAGGGCATTGGTGCCGCCGGAGCGCGGGTCGAGCGGCGAGCCGGGCACGGCGAAGACCAGGCGCCCCTGGTCGGCGGCGCGCCGGGCGGTAATCAGCGAGCCCGAGCGGCTGGCCGCTTCGACCACCACCACCGCCAGCGACAGGCCGGAGATGATGCGGTTGCGGCGCGGGAAATCGCGCGCCCGCGGCTCCCAGCCCATGGGCATTTCGCTGACATGCGTTCCGCCTGAGGCGACGATGCGTTCGGCAAGGGCGATGTTGTCCGGCGGGTAGGGGCGGTCGAGTGTCCGGCATCAGCGCCTATGAGACAGATTTAGCGGGTTGAGGAAGGGAGGATTTCCGGCTCATCGTAGCCCCCGGAGGGAGCGAAGATGAGACAGAAGTCGGGGCCGGTAAGAATGCCGGCGGAACAGGTCATGAAGGATATCCGCCGTACGACCCGGCGGCATTTTTCGGCCGAAGACAAGATCCGCATCGTGCTGGACGGCTTGCGCGGCGAGGACAGTATCGCCGAGCTCTGCCGGCGTGAAGGGATCGTCCAGAACCTCTATTACCGCTGGTCGAAGGAGTTCCTCGAGGCCGGCAAGAAGCGGCTGGCCGGTGACACGGCGCGGGCGGCAACCTCGGACGAGGTCAGGGACCTGCGCCGGGAGGCATCCGCGCTGAAGGAGGTCGTGGCCGAACTCACCCTCGAGAACCGTCTGCTTAAAAAAAGCGTGACGGGGGATGGGGAGGACGGCGCATGAGGTACCCGGCACCGGAGAAGCTGGAGATCATCCGCCTGGTCGAGCAATCACACCTGCCGGTCAAGCGCACGCTGGCCAAGCTCGGCATCCCACGGGCGACCTTCTATCGTTGGTACGATCGCTATCAGACCGGCGGCCCGGAAGCCCTCGACGATCGTTCGCCCCCGCCGGATCGGGTGTGGAACCGTATCCCGGACACTGTCCGCGAGAAGATCAAGAATCTGGCGCTGGAGGAGCCGGCACTATCGCCCAGGGAGCTGGCCGTGCGCTTCACCGATGCCGAAAGCTACTTTGTCTCAGAGGCTTCGGTCTACCGGCTTCTGAAGGCGCTCGACTTGATCGCCAGCCCGGCCTTCATCGTCGTGAAGGCGGCGAACGAGTTCAAGGACAAGACCACCAAGCCCAACCAGATGTGGCAGACCGACTTCACCTATCTCAAGGTCATCGGCTGGGGCTGGTACTATCTGTCGACCATCCTCGACGACTTCTCGCGCTTCATCATCGCCTGGAAGCTGTGCACCGGCATGACGGCGGAGGACGTCACCGCCACACTCGACCTGGCGCTGAAAGCGTCGGGACTGGACCGGGTCACGGTCGTGCATCGACCGCGGCTCCTGTCGGACAACGGTTCGAGCTACGTCTCGGCTGACCTCGCCAAATGGCTCGACCGCGAGGACATGGATCACGTTCGTGGCGCACCCTACCACCCGATGACCCAGGGCAAGATCGAGCGCTGGCACCAGACGTTGAAGAACCGCATCTTGCTCGAGAACTACTACCTGCCCGGCGACCTCGAGGCTGAGATCGGCGCCTTCGTCGCCGATTACAATCACCGGCGCTACCACGAGAGCCTGGGCAACCTGACGCCGGCCGACGTCTACTTCGGGCGCGGCCAGACCATCCTCATCGAACGGGAAAGGATCAAACGACAGACCATCGCAAACCGACGCTTGCAGCATCGTCAGCAAGCCGCATAGCATCATCAACCAGACGAGCCAGAGCCTCCCTTAATTGAAGCCGCTCGCTGCCCCAAAAACTCTGACGACGGACACCCGGTGTCGAACCCGCCCAGATGTTATTAACCCAACCGGCGCGGAGGTGACTCCGCGCCACCATCTCTTGGGAGATCAAGATGGCCGATGGTTCGATGCCCACAGATAACCAGAACCCAACTTCAGAGACGCCGACTTCGTCTGCTGGATCGCCGAAGAAGAAGATACGGCGACCGCTTCGGCGCGTGACGAACCATAAAGTGCCGCGTGAGCAATCGGCAATTGCGTTTCCTTACATGGATCTGGACGCCGCGATCTCTGTCATGAAGTCTTTCATGGATGGTGGCGGCGTCGCGCTGACTCGCGAGCAACTCGCCGGCGTTATGGGGCAATCGGTGGGAAGCGGAAACTTCGTAACTAAGGTTGCGACGGCTCGTATCTTTGGTCTACTCACATACAACCAGGGAAAATACGAAGCGACAAATCTGGGCTTCGCCGTCGTTGATCCAGACGAGCGAAAACAGCGCTCGGCAAAGGCTGAAGCATTCCTCACGGTTCCCCTCTATCGGAGAGCCTATGATGAATTTAAGGGGCGGCAACTTCCGCCGCGTCCGCTTGGCCTAGAGCAGGCGTTTATTAAGTTTGGCGTTTCATCCAAGCAGAAGACCAATGCGAGATTGGCCTTTGACAAATCGGCTAAGCAGGCAGGTTTCTTCGCAGCCGGCTCAGATCGTTTGATCGAGCCAATCCTCAGTGCGGGAGCTCAGATCGATCGCGGTCGCCTTGCCGTCGAGGAAGCTGAAATTGTCGATCCCGCCGAAACCACTGGACCGGATGTCAGCGGATTTCATCCGTTTATTCAGGGATTACTCGATACTTTGCCAGAGCCCAATACGAATTGGGCGATAGAAGGCCGGGCAAAGTGGCTCCAGGCCGCGTCTCACATCTTCGATTTGATCTACAAGGGCACAGGCGAGATCACCATCATATCAAAGGCAAAGGGCAACACACCTCAGTCCGAATAGTGCATGGATGAAATGCAAAGGGATTTCTATGGGTTGGCGACATGCCGCTGCCAGTAGCCAGCGAAATCCACTGAGGGCTTCCGCTTCATCGCCAGCATCGCAACGCGGTCAACCTGATCGCCGTTGGCGACGCGGCGGTTATCTTCCCGCCATGCCGCTTCCTGAGCGTAGCGGAGTAGGTACGCGCCCGCGATGTGGTGATGGTGGCCAATCTCGGCGCGGCGGAGCCGGCTGAAATATTCCTCCGCCCAATTCGTGCAAGCGCCGTCGAGCTGATACGCCTCTTGATGGTTGATCCGCTTCATTTCGAAGCCGGCCGTGAAGGCCATTCCAGCCCGGCGCTTCGTCGGCATTGACGGTCGTGCCGTCGACAATGCGCGACTTGATCCAGTTGAGCGCCGCGCCCTCGGAATGAAACACTGCCGGAAGCGAATTGCCGTTGCGCTCGCGGATGATGACGACCGAGCGTGCGCTTGCCATTCCGATTGAGGCCAAGACGGCGGTCAACGCGATCTTCGCGCTTGTTGGCCGGCTTCTGGTATCCACCGAAATAGCCGCCGTCCACCTCCGCCACGGTTCCGGCGCCGCCGATCTTGCGGCCCTTCATTTCCTCTGCCATCGCTTCGCGCATCTTGTGGCAGAGAACGAAAGCCGTTTTGTAGGACAGGCCCAGGTCGCGGCTCATGGCGAGCATCGACTTACCCTTGACCTCGTTGCAGAAGATCGCGATTGCCGCCAGATAGGCGCGGAGAGGCAACTTGTGGCTGGCGAACAGCGTGCCGCTGGTGATCGAGAAATCCTTGCCGCACTCTTTGCAACGGAAGCGGGGCGCACCGTTCGGACGGCAGCAGTCGTAAGCGTCTAGAGAACCGCAAGACGGGCAAACCGCGTCGCCCTTGGTCTCAGGCCAGCGCACGTTGCGAAACACCTTCTCCGCTTCCGCGTCGGTCATGCGGAACACCTGAGCGAGGCTCAGGGTCTTGGCCGACTTGGAAAGGAGGAAATGCTGTGACACCGCTATCTCTCACATCTGATAGCTATCAGATATGAGAGGTACGGGGCCTTGTCAATAGGAAACTATCGGATATGATAGCTGCCACATTCGATAGGATGAGGCACCATCATGAACGTCGCAAAGACTGAGGAACAATGGGCGGAAAACGCCCGCACCTTCCTGAAGGCAGAACTACGCAAGGCAGAGGTGACGTATGCCGATTTGGCAAGGCGGCTCAAGAAACATGGGCTGAAGGAAACGGAAGCCTCGATCACGAACAAGCTGGCGCGGGGCACTTTCAGCGCTACATTCTTTCTTGCTGCGCTCAAGGCGATTGGAGTCGAAAACCTGCGACTAGAGGATGTATAGTTGCCCTATTGGGGGCGACTATGAAACTAACCAATTTTCGTGTCTTTTGGGGAACGGTTCTTATCGCGATTGCGATTGTGTGGTCCGTTTCGGTCTTTGCGGGTCACGTACCAGACGAATGCGCCGGCAGCGGCCATCCCAGCGAAGAAGCCTGCCGCTATCTTCTCGTCCTCCGTTATTGGATTCAGACTGCTTTTGACTGGGTCCGAACGTCGGATAACGACAAAATTGTTGTTGCGTTCGGAACTGGTGCTATCGCCGTCTTCACCGGTACCCTCTGGTTGTCTACCCACCGGCTCTGGCAAGCCAGCCAGGACCAATCCCGCGACATGAAGGAATCCATCGCGATCGCCAAGAGGGCCGCCGACGCCGCCTTGTTGGGGGTTAGCTCCGACCGTGCGTGGCTGTTGCCTGAAAAGCCTATCGTGGGCGACGCCGACGACTTCTATGTCGGTGGAACGTTTCAAAAGCGCGGCATTGTCGGACGCCTGCGGTGGGCCAATTTCGGAAGAAGTCCAGCGATAGAGGCTCTGCGTCTATGCCGACTTTAAGATCGTCCCCATCGGCCAAGCCGAGCGCGTTAGTTTCACTGCGGTGTTTGACCCAAACGCCGACCGCATCCCGATAGCGGTGGGGGTAGACGTAGGGTCGCGAGATTTCGTCGTCGGCGCGGCCCAACATCAAGACTTTATGGACAAGAAGATCGCGATCATCGCGTTCAGCGAGATTCGCTACTACGACATTTTCCGCCGGGACATCGAGAGGGTCAGCCAGGCTTGCTATGAGGTGACATTCGGCGGCGGGTCTTTCACCGACGAGACCGGAAGGATACGCCCCAACTTCAAGACCAGACCCTACGGCCTCCAAAACAAGGCCGATTAGGAGCGCCGCTAGCACGACGCCCGCCTTGTGGCGTTTGCGCCATAATACCGACCGGGCCGATGTTCTCGCTGCGGATCAGACGCAGCCATGCCAGCCGCTGCTCGCGGGAGAGGCCGGGCGCGCGCGTGGCACCCGTCATTTCTTCTCGCCGATGCGGCTCTCGGTGCCGGCAAGCAGGCGGCGGATGTTCTGCTCGTGGCGGATCCACAAAAGAACGGTGAGGATGGCGAAGAGCAGGGCGGCCGCGTGCCAGCCGGTGATGAACAGCGCGACCGGCGTCACCAGGCTGGCGGTCAGGGCGGCGAGCGAGGAAATGCGCGAGATCACCGCAACGCCCAGCCACACCAGCGCGCAGACGATCGCCACCGGCCAGGCGAGGCCGAGGAGGACGCCGAGATAGGTGGCGAAGCCCTTGCCGCCCTTGAAGCCCAGCCAGACCGGAAACAGGTGGCCGAGAACGGCGCCAAAGCCGGCGACCAGGGCCGGCACGGGGCCAAACCATGCGGCAGCCAGGAGCACCGCCACCGTGCCCTTCAGCCCGTCGCCGAGAACGGTCGCCGCGGCCAGCGTCTTGTTGCCCGTCCTGAGCACATTGGTGGCGCCGATATTGCCCGAGCCGATGGCGCGGATATCGCCGTAGCCAGCCATGCGCGTCAGGATCACGCCGAAGGGGATGGAGCCGAGGAAGTAGCCGAAAACCAGCGCGGCGAGCGCCTGCACGCTCACGAGATCGGACATGAACGTCACCCCCGTATTTTGTTCGGCAGACTATGCGTTGCGTTGCGACGCGGCAACCGCGAGTCTCAGGCGCGTTGCTCGAAGACCGTGCGCCCGGCGACCAGGGTGCGCAGCACGCGGCCCTGGAACTTGGCATCGTCGAAGGGCGTGTTCTTGGAGCGCGAGCGAAGCGCTTCGGCGTTGACCACCCAGGGCGCTTCGGGATCGACCACGATCAGGTCGGCGGGCGCGCCGGGGGCGAGCCGCCCGACCTCGAGGCCGAGCAGTTCGGCCGGCCGGGTCGAGAGCGCCCGGAACAGGGACAGGAGGTCGACGTCGCCATTGTGGACGAGACGCAGCGCGGCGGCGAGCAGCGTCTCCAGGCCGACGGCGCCGTCGGCGGCCTCGGCAAAGGGATGGCGCTTGGTGTCGACGTCCTGCGGGTCGTGGCTCGACACGATCACGTCGATGGTGCCGTCGGCGAGCCCGGCGACCATCGCCAGCCGGTCGTCTTCGTGGCGAAGTGGCGGCGACAGCTTGAAGAAGGTGCGGTACTCGCCGATGTCGTTTTCGTTCAGCGTCAGGTGGTTGATCGAGGCGCCGCAGGTCACCGCCAGGCCGGCGCGCTTGGCGGCACGGATGGCGTCGAGCGAGGCGGCGCAGGAGACTTGCGCGGCGTGGTAACGCCCGCGGGTGAGGCCGGCGAGCCGGATGTCGCGCTCGACCACGGTGATCTCGGCCTCGCGCGGGATGCCGCCAAGCCCCAGCCGCGTCGCCACTTCGCCCTCGTTCATGACGCCGTTGCCGACCAGATCCGGGTCGGCGGGGTGCTGCATGATGAGTGCGTCGAAGTCGCGGCCATAGGTCAGCGCCCGGCGCATGACCGCGGCGTTCATCACCGTGTGGCGCCCGTCGGTGAAGCCGATCGCGCCGGCATCCTTGAGCAGACCGAGCTCGGTCATCTCGCGGCCGTTGAGCCCCTTGGTCAGCGCGGCGGCGGGATAGACGCGCACCTCGGCCTCGTCGCGGGCGCGGCGGGCGATGAAATCGACCAGCGCGATGTCGTCGATCACCGGGTCGGTGTCGGGCATGGTGACGAGCGCGGTGACGCCGCCGGCGGCCGCCGCCTGTCCGGCGGAGGCGAAGGTCTCGCGGTGCTCGGCGCCGGGCTCGCCGACGAAGACGCGCATGTCGACCAGGCCCGGCGCGACGACAGCGCCGCGGCAGTCGACGACTTCGGCATCGGCCGGTCGTGCCGCCTTCACCGCCTCCGGTCCGGCGGCGACGATGCGCCGGTCGGCGACGATCACCGTGCCGGCGGCATCGAGGTTACGCGACGGATCGACGACGCGGGCATTGACGAAGACGATCGGGCGCTCGTTGTGACTCTGCGGGCTCACCGGCGGCCTCACTGGTTGGGCAGGTGGGCGGCGAGCGCCTCGAGCACGGCGATGCGCACCGCGACGCCCATCTCGACCTGCTCGCGGATGAGGCTCTGGGCACCGTCGGCGACCGCCGAGTCGATCTCGACACCACGGTTCATGGGGCCGGGGTGCATGACCAGGGCATCCGGCTTGGCCCAGGAGAGTTTCTCCTGGTCGAGGCCGAAATAGCGGAAATATTCGCGCACCGAGGGCACGAAGTTGCCGTCCATGCGCTCGCGTTGCAGGCGCAGCATCATGACGATGTCGGCTTCGGCGAGCCCTTTGCGCATGTCGGTGAAAGCGGTGACGCCGAGGCGCTCGATGCCGGCCGGCAGTAGCGTCGACGGGCCAATGACACGCACCTCAGCACCGAGCGCATTGAGCAGCAGGATGTTGGAGCGCGCCACGCGGCTGTGGGTGATGTCGCCGCAGATCGCCACCGTCAGGCCGGCGATCCTGCCCTTGTGGCGGCGGATGGTGAGCGCGTCGAGAAGCGCCTGGGTCGGGTGCTCGTGGGCCCCGTCGCCGGCATTGATGACCGAACAGGAGACCTTGTGCGACAAGAGCTCGACCGCCCCGGCGGCGTGGTGGCGCACGACCAGGATGCCCGGCCGCATGGCGTTCAGCGTCATCGCCGTGTCGATCAGCGTCTCGCCCTTCTTGAGGGCCGAATTGCCGACCGCCATGTTCATGACGTCGGCGCCGAGCCGCTTTCCGGCGATCTCGAAGGAGGACTGGGTGCGGGTCGAGGCTTCGAAGAAGAGATTGATCTGGGTGCGCCCGCGCAAAACCGCCTTCTTCTTCTCGATCTGGCGGCTGACCGCCACCGCCTGTTCGGCGAGGTCGAGAAGCCCGACGATCTCTTGCGGCTGAAGGCCTTCGATTCCCAAAAGATGACGGTGTGGGAAGGTCGCGGCCGGCGGGGGCGGGGGCACATTCATTAAAGTTATGGCTATAGGGGGAGTCGCGTAGTGTCGCAAGCGTGACGCGCGCCTGCGTGCTAGGTTAGTCAACAGGGCGAATCGCCGCCGGGGCTGCGGCGATTGGAGGAACACTTGGCTTCGTCAGCCGAAACACACGAAATCGTCAACCAGTCGCCACCGCTAACCGGCCTCAACCTGTTTGCCAGCGACCCGGGTCTGAGCGCGCTGGTCGAGGGGCTGCCGATGGCGGTCGTCGACGAACTGACCCAGTTCGGCCAGCAATGGGGCACGGCGGAAACCTTCGAGCTCGGCCGTATCGCCAATGCCTTTCCGCCAATCCTGAAGACCCACGACGCCACCGGGGTGAGGATCGACACGGTCGAGTTCCACCCGGCCTGGCATGCCCTCATGCGGCGCAGCGTCGCCGCCGGCCTTTCCTGCTCGGTGTGGGACGCCGGCGGCCAGGAGGCGAATGTGCGTGCCGTCGCCCGCGCGGCGCGGCTCTATATGGCGACCCAGGTCGAGGCCGGGCACATCATGCCGATGAGCATGACCAATGCCGCCGTCGCGGCGCTGGCTCACAATGCCTCGCTCACCGATCGCTGGCTGCCACTCATCCGCAGCCGCAAATACGATTCCTCGGCCAGGGCCGTGACCGACAAGGCGGGTGTCACCGTCGGCATCGCGCTGACCGAAAAACAGGGCGGCAGCGATTTCGGCGCCAACAACACCCAGGCGATCGAGGCCGGTGACCGCATGTGGCGGCTGACCGGGCACAAATGGTTCATGTCGGCGCCGACCAGCGACGCCTTCCTGCTGCTCGCCCAGACGATCGACGGCCTGTCGTGCTTCTTCATGCCGCGTCTTCTGCCCGACGGGCACAAGAACGGCATGCGGCTGATGCGCCTCAAGGACAAGCTCGGCAACCGCTCCAATGCCAGTGCCGAGGCCGAGTTCGACGAGGCGGTGGCGTGGCAGATCGGCGAGCCGGGGGAGGGGCTACAGACCCTCAACGACGCGGTGACGCTGACCCGCCTCGACAGCGCCGTGTCGTCGGCGGGCCTGATGCGGCTGGCGCTGGCGGAAGCCGCCCACCATGCCCGCCATCGCCGCGCCTTCGGCCAGCCGCTCATCGATCACGCACTGATGTCGCGGGTGCTCGCCGACATGGCGCTGGATGTGGTCGCCGCCGCGGCGCTCGCCTTCCGGCTTGCCGAATCCTACGACCGCGCCGACGACGATCCGAACGAAGCCGCCTTTGCCCGGCTGATGACGCCGGCGGTCAAATACTGGGTCACCAAGATCGCGCCGACGGTCATTGCCGAGGCGATGGAATGCGTCGGAGGCAACGGCTATGTCGAGGAGAGCCGGCTGCCGCGGCTCTATCGCGAGGCGCCGGTCAATACCATCTGGGAGGGGACCGGCAATATGCTCTGCCTCGACGTGATGCGCGTCTTGCGCAAGACGTCGGAGCCGCTGGAGGCGGTGCTTGCCACGATCGAGGACGCCCTCGGCGATACGGCAAAATCGACGCTGAACGTCCTGCGCGCGGCGACTGCGGTGGCGCTTGCCGACGAAGGCGCGGCGCGCATCCTCACCGAGCAGCTTGCCATGACGGTGGCGGCTGCGGCGCTCCGCCGCCGCTTCCCGGCGGTGATCGCCGATGCCTTCCTCGAGACCCGCCTCGGCAAGCCGTGGCGCACCACCTACGGCATGCTCGACTCGCGCTTCGATGCCCGCGCCTTCGTCAACTACCTCTGCCCGGAGGAGTGAGGGCGCCCGATTATCCCACCGTTTCGCCGACCGGGGACAACAAACAAGAGGCGAGGACAGCCGAAGGCCCGACCGGGATCGAACAACGTGGCTGGACCGGGACACAAGAAAAGAAATCTATCCCCCCACCTCTGACCCCATGAGATGATCTGCTCGTCCGCTCCCGCAAAGGGGTCCCGTGTCGACCGGAACGTCGTGGGGGGAGCGGAGCGGTGCCCCCGCTCGGGAGAGGCTTCCGACCTTTCCCCCTCGGGGCGTTCCTGGCGGGATCGTCGGTCTTGCGACCGGCTGGCCTCAGGGCTGAAGCCCTACGGTTCAATTCGGGGCGAAGAGCCTGCCGGGAGACGGGATAAAATCGCCGCGGCGGGCGCTCGGTGAGCGCTCTCAGTTTCGCGGAGTAACCGCACGGCATTCGCCGGGCGCCCGCCACCCCCTCGTCTCCAACAAGAGGCGAGGAGCGAAGCGACCGGGACGGGAAAAAGAGGCGAGGACGGCCGCAGGCCGGACCGGGAGGTGAGAGTCTCATAGCTCGGAGCAAACCGCTCGCGAGAAGGAGAGGGTATGCCCGCAACCGAGCCCCATCCTCGTCATGGTCGGGCTCCGTCCCGGCCATCCACGTCTTTCTTCTCGGCAGTTCCGCAAGGCGTGGGTCACCGGGACAAGCCCGGTGATGACGTCGATGGAAAGGACGCGATGCGACAAGCGGCTCCTGCGATGACTGCATGTCCACTTGGCGCCGGGACGCCACGGAGCACGGCCTCCCCTCAGCGGTCGATCGTCCCCATACGCTCCGGGCTGTAGCGCGCGCCGGAAACCCTGCCCGCCGCCAGGGCCGCGTCGAGGGCCTGCATATCGGCCGCATCGAGGGCGATCGTGGCGGCGGCGACGTTCTCCTCCAGATAGGTCCGCCGCTTGGTGCCGGGGATCGGAACGATGTCGTCGCCCTTGTGGAGCAGCCAGGCGAGCGCGATCTGCCCCGCTCTGGCGCCCTTGGCCGCCGCGATCTCACGCACCGTGCCGGCCGCCGCGGCATTGGCGTCGTAGTTGGCGCCCTGATAGCGCGGATCGCGGTGGCGGAAGTCGTCTTCCGGATACTCCTCGGCACGCTTCACCGTGCCGGTCAGGAAGCCGCGGCCGAGCGGCGAGAAGGGGACGAGCCCGATGCCCAGTTCGCGCAGCACCGGAATGATGTCGGCTTCCAGGTTCCGCTCCCACAGCGAATATTCGCTCTGCAGCGCGCTCAGCGGCTGGACGGCGTGGGCGCGGCGGATGTTGGCGACGCCCGCCTCAGACAAGCCGAAATAGCGCACCTTGCCGGCAGCGATGAGATCGGCGACGGCGCCGGCGACGTCCTCCATCGGCACGGCCGGGTCGACCCGGTGCTGATAGAGGAGGTCGATATGGTCGGTCTTGAGCCGCTTGAGCGAGCCGTCCACCGCCGCGCGGATGCGTGCCGGGCTGCTGTCGAGGCCGGAGCGCTGTGGGCCGTTGTCGAAGTGGAAGCCGAATTTGGTGGCGATCGTCACCTGGTGGCGCCGGCTGGCAAGGGCGCGGCCGAGCAGGTCTTCGTTCTTGAAGGGGCCGTAGACTTCGGCGGTGTCGAGGAAGGTGCAACCGAGGTCGATGGCGCGATACAGCGTGGCGATCGACTCGGCTTCGTCCGCCGGACCGTAGGACTGGCTCATGCCCATGCAGCCGAGGCCGATCGCCGATACTTCCAGTCCCTGGCTGCCGAGTTTGCGCGTGCTCATGGTCACGAACTCTCCCCTCCCAAATAAATGTCTATCACCGCCCCATGCGGTCGAGCGCGCCCTGCAGGATGTAGGCCGCCGCCATCTTGTCGACCACCTCGCCGCGGCGCTTGCGGCTGGTATCGGCATCGATGAGCGTGCGGGTGACGGCGGCGGTCGAGAGGCGCTCGTCCCAGAACAGGATGGGAAGCCCGGTCAGCCGGGCGAGGTTGCGGGCGAAGGCGCGCGTCGCCTGCACCCGCGGCCCCTCGGAGCCGTCCATGTTGAGCGGCAGGCCGAGCACCAGCCCGGCGACGGCGTGCTCGGTGGCGGCCTCGATCAGTTGTCTTGCGTCCGCGGTGAACTTGGTGCGCTGAATGGTGAAAAGCGGCGTGGCGATCTGCCGGCGCGTATCGGACAGCGCCAGGCCGATGGTCTTGGTGCCGAGGTCGAGGCCGAGCAAGGCCCCCGCTGGCGGCAGCGCGGCCGTAAAGGCAGCGAGGTCCGTTCCAGCGTCGAGGGCGCTCATTTGTGGCATTTGGGGTTTGCTTTGCGTGTCACGCGCGCCAGATTGGCTGGTAGAGCGACAAGTTCAAGAAAAATCAGGGGGAAATCGATCCATGAAAGTGACCTGGTTCGGGCACTCGGCTTTCCGTGTGGATTATGCCGGTGCCGTGGTGATGATCGATCCGTTCGTCCGCAATCCGACCTTCACGGGCGATCCCAAGGCGGCCTGGGCCGGCGCCACCCATGTCGTCCTTTCCCACGGCCACAACGACCACATCGGTTCGACCGTCGAGATCTGCAAGGAGACCGGGGCGCTGCTGGTCGCCAATCCGGAGGTCTGCGACTTCCTCGAAGCCAAGGGCGTGGCTGAGACGACGCCGATCAATCACGGCGGCGAACTCGCCTTCGACGGCTTCTCGGTGGCCTATGTGCCGGCCTGGCATTCCTCGTCGGACGATGCGGCCGGCGGCACCGGTCAGTATCTCGGCAACCCCGGCGGCATCGTGCTCATGGCAAAGGGCGAGAAGACGCTCATCCACATGGGCGACACCGGCATCTTTTCCGACATGGCGCTGATCGACGAGATCTACCAGCCGAAGATCGGCATCGTGCCGATCGGCGACCGCTTCACCATGGGGGCGCGACTGGCGGCAATCGCCTGCAAGCGCTTCTTCCACTTCGAGACCGCGATCCCCTGCCACTACGGCACGTTCGGGCTGCTCGATCCGACGCCCGACACGTTCATCGCCGAGATGAAAGGTGCGGCGACGAAAGTGCTGGTGCCGAAGCGGGGGAAAGCGGTGGAGATGTGATAGGAGCGAATAGGGAGTAGGGGGTAGCGAATAGCTCTATTCACTATTCGCCATTTCGCTATTCGCTGCTTCAGCCGCGATACTGCTGAATGCGGGTGGTGCGCAGGCCGGCGAGGCCGTGCTCCTCGATCGACTGCTGCCAGGAGAGGAACTCCTCGACCGTCAGAGTATAGCGGGCGCAAGCCTCCTCAAGGCTGAGCAGGCCGCCGCGGACAGCGGCGACAACCTCCGCCTTGCGGCGGATCACCCAGCGCTTGGTATTGCGCGGTGGCAAATCCGCGATCGTCAACGGACTCCCATCGGGCCCGATGACGTATTTTACGCGCGGACGCATCTGTTCGGTCATTTTACGCTCTACTCGACCTGACCAATTACCCGCAAATCCTAGTAGGCTGGCCTTAAAATTCGCCTAAGCGGTGAGCAACAAATCGGTAAGACTTTTCGGGAGGTTTGCTGCGAAATGCCGGGGTCGCACGGGAAATCCGGCCTTGAAGCCGGGCCGATCGCCACTATAGTCACCTCGGCCAGAGCGGGCCTCCTTGACCGGTTCCGCGTTTCTGGCGTGAGCGCCCGGCGGCCGCCTTGTAGCCGTCCGACAATAAAGGCCGATCGATACAACGGCGATGTCTGTGGATCTTGATCTTCCGGGCCGTCCGGAGCGGACGCGCGTTGTCGTCGCCATGTCGGGCGGCGTCGACTCTTCGGTCGTTGCCGGCCTGTTCAAGCATGCCGGCTACGACGTGGTCGGCGTCACGCTGCAGCTCTACGACCATGGCGAGGCGACCCATCGCAAGGGGGCCTGCTGCGCCGGCCAGGATATCCACGACGCCCGCCGGGTGGCCGAGGCGCTGGGCATCCCGCATTACGTTCTCGACTACGAGCAGCGCTTCAAGGAATCCGTCATCGACGGCTTCGCCGCGAGCTACATCGCCGGCGAGACGCCGGTGCCCTGCGTTGCCTGCAACCAGATCGTCAAGTTCCACGACCTGCTCGATACCGCCCGCAAGCTCGGCGCGGCGGCGCTGGCGACCGGGCACTACGTCACCAGCCGCCAGCGCGGCAATTCCCGTGCGCTCTATCGGCCGGTCGATGCCGATCGCGACCAGAGCTACTTCCTCTTCGCCACCACGCAGGCGCAGCTCGATTATCTGCGCTTCCCGCTCGGCACCATGACCAAGGCCGAGACGCGCGCGGCGGCGCGCGAACTGGGGCTGGCGATCGCCGACAAGCACGACAGCCAGGACATCTGCTTCGTGCCGCAGGGCCACTATGCCGAGGTGATCGAGCGGCTGAAGCCTGGTGCCGGCGAGGCGGGCGACATCGTCCATATCGACGGGCGCGTGCTCGGCCGTCACCAGGGCATCATCCACTACACCGTCGGCCAGCGCCGCGGCATCGGCGTGGCGATCGGCGAGCCGCTCTATGTCATCCACCTCGATCCCGCCGGCCGGCGTGTCATCGTCGGCCCACGCGAGGCACTGGCGACGCGCCGGCTTCACCTGCGCGCGGTGAACTGGCTCGGCGACGAGACGCTGGCTGACATCCCGGCCGAGGGCCTTGCCCTGATGGCGCGCGTGCGCTCGACTCGGCCGCCCATGCCGGCGCGCCTGTTCCAGGTCGACGGCCGCGTGCATGTCGACCTCAGCGACGGCGAGACCGGAGTTGCCGCCGGCCAGGCCTGCGTCTTCTACCAGGACGATCAGCCGGGCTCGCGCGTGCTCGGCGGCGGCTGGATCGAACGCGCCGAACGCGCTGGCATCGCCGAGCGGGCGCTCCGCCGTCTGGTTGCGGCGCCGTCCGCTCCCGCGGTCGTCGTCTGAGGAGCGCCGGTGGCCTCCGAACTCGACGACGCCCATATCGTCGCCGCCTATGCCCGCTGGGCGCCGGTCTATGACGCCATCTTCGGCGTCATCACCCATACCGCGATCAACCGGACCATGCGGGTGCTGAACGCACTCGATCCGGGCCGCATCCTCGAGATCGGGGTGGGCACCGGGCTGGCGCTGCCGCGCTACAAGCCAGAGCACCGCATCACCGGTATCGACCTCAGCCCCGACATGCTGGCGCGCGCGCGCAGCCGCGTCGAGCACCAGAAACTCGGCAATGTCGACCAGCTCGCCGAGGCGGATGCGACCAGGCTCGCCTTTCCCGACCACAGTTTCGATGCGGCGGTCGCCATGTTCCTGATCACGGTGGTGCCGGACCCGATCGCGGTGCTTGCCGAGGCGGTGCGCGTGGTGCGGCCCGGTGGGCGCATCGTTCTGGCCAACCATTTCTCCGCCGAGAGCGGCCCGCGCGCCGCCTTCGAACGCTGGCTGTCGCGCTATTCCGCCGCGCTCGGCTGGAACCCGGAATTTCCCGTCGCGCGCGTGCTCGGTCAGCCGGGCATGAAGGAGATCGAGCGCAAGAGCCTGCAGCCGCTCGGCATCTACACGCTGCTGGTCTTCGAGCGAGTTTAAGTCCCGCTGCCGCGCCGCATGCGCTGTCGAGGGCGGGCGTTTCCGCCACTACAACCCTTCGTCCCGTTCCCGCACCCGCCGTCTGTGCTATATCAGCGCCGGTCAGGCAAGGCAGGGAATGCGGGCACATGGCGGAAGACCTCTTCATCGGCGTTGACGGCGGCGGCAGCCGCTGCCGTGCGCGGCTGCGCGATGCGTCCGGTCAACTTCTCGGCGAAGGTGCGGGTGGCGCAGCCAATGCGCGCCTGCGCGAATCCGCCTTCAACGGCATGATGGCCGCCTGCCGCCAGGCGCTCGCCGTCGCCGGTCTCGGCGAGGCGGATTTCGGCCACATCCATGCCGGCCTCGGCCTTGCCGGCACCCAGCAGGACGAAGACCTGCAGTCGGTTTACGAATGGCCGCATCCCTTTGCCAGCCTGGTCGCCGATACCGATTCCTATGCCGCATGGCTGGGCGCCTTTGGCGGGCGCGACGGCGCCATCCTCATTCTCGGCACCGGCGCGGCCGGACTGGCGGTGGTCGATGGACGACGCACCAATGTCGGCGGCTGGGGTGCCGACATCGCCGACGACGGCAGCGGCATGGCGATCGGCCGCACGGCACTGCGCCGCTCGATCTGGGCGCGGGAGGGCATGGCGCCGATGACGCCGCTGGCCGAGGACATCCTGTCGGTCTTCGACGGCGATCCGCAGAAGATGGTGATCTGGGCCGGTTCCGCGACGCCGGGCGATTTCGGCAGCTTCGCGCCGCGGGTGTTCACCCATGCCGACAATCGCGATGCGCTGGCGGTTCCCATCCTGCTCGAGGCGGCTGCCGACGCGGCGCGGATGATCAACTGCCTGCTCGATCTCGGCGCTCCTGCTGTCGCCATGATCGGGGGCATCTTTCCGCACCTCTTCCCGTGGCTGCAGCCGGTGCTGCTGCCCTTCCTGGTGGAGCCCGAAGCCGATGCCGTCGATGGTGCCATCCTCATGGCCCGGCGGGCGCTTGAGGGCATTGGCACCGGCCGTGAGTAGGGCGCTCCCAGGAATCAAGGCCTCATCCCGAGGAGCCCGCCGAAGGCAGGCCTCGAGGTTCGCGGCGCGCCGCGCGCGCCTCGTCACGCGGGAGTGAGCACGTGCCGGTTCGGGGTCAGTTCGCCAGATAGCCGAACTTGATCATCTGCGCGCCGTGGGTGTCCTCGATGCGCTTGACCTGGTCGGGGCTCAGCTTTTCGCGCCACTCGCCGGCGCGGCCCTCGCGGAAGAAACGGTCGGCGCGCTCCGAGCGTTCGCGGAAGTCGCCGGCGGCGATCTCGGCGTCGCGCAGCTCCTTGAACGAAGACAGTTCGATCGCTTCGGCGATCTGCTCCGGCGTCGGCCTCTGGCGCAGGTGGCTGGCAACGGCGGTGAAGGTCGGCGTCGGGTCGCCGAGCATGTCTTCGTAGCGCACTACCAGCACCGCGTCGTGCGGCGGCTCCGTCCAGCTCACTGTGTTCTCGCTCCACGAGCCCCAAACCTCGAAGGCGGCCTGGTCGCTGTTCTGCGTGCCGTAGGATTGTGTCGCCATGTCGGTGATGGCGGCGTCGACGGTCGAGCCGTTGTGCGCGGCCAGAGAGACGGCGACGTCGCGCGGGTCGCGCACGATGTAGATCGTGCCGGCGGAAACGGCGAGGTTGTGGGTGGGTATGTTGCCGAGCTGGCCGAGCGCGGCGTGGGTCTTGATGAGCGAGACGCTGCCGATGCGCTGAACGATGGCCGCATGCACCTGCGGACGGACGATCGCCACCTCCTGGCGGCCAGCGGTGGCCAGCGGCTTGCCGAGAAGCTCCTCGAAAAGGCCGACCAGCCGGGCCTCGTAGGTGCTCGCCTTGTCGAGCGCGTGCAGGTCGTTTTCGGCGCGTGGCAGCCCGTTCATCAGGCGCATCAGATGGTAGAGATAGACCCGCATCCAGGTATTGCCGGATTTCGGATAGGAGGCGATCCAGACGATGCCCTTGGGATTGCGCGGGTCGGTGGCGATCATTTCGGCTCCGGGTGGTACGAGCGTGCGCTTGGCGCGAGTGCGTTAACGCAAGCCGGGTCGCCTGCGCAACCGCTATGTCGGCGGAAGGGGCGAGGAGGCCCGGCCGACGCCCTCAGGCGGCGGCTTCGCTCAAGGCCGTCACCAGCTCGTCGACGATCGACTGGACCAGCGCCCGGTCGTCGCCTTCCGCCATGACGCGGATCACCGGCTCGGTGCCCGAGGCGCGCACCACTAGGCGGCCGCTCGCCGCCAGCCGGCCGTTGGCGTCGTCGATCATCTTCAGCACACGGTTGTCGTCGAGCGGCTTGCCGCCGCCGGTGCGCACACTGCGCAACACCTGCGGCAGGGGCTCGAAGCGGTGGCAAATCTCGCTCACCGGCCGATCGAGCTTCTTGACCACGGCGAGCAGCTGCAGCGCGGCGATCAATCCGTCGCCGGTGGTGGTGAAGTCGCTCATGATGATGTGGCCGGACTGTTCGCCGCCGAGGTTGAAGCCATGCTCGCGCATCGCCTCGCCGACGTGACGGTCGCCGACCGGTGTGCGCACGAAACTCAAGCCCAAGCCATCGATGAAACGCTCCAGCCCGAGATTGGACATGACCGTGGCGGCGATGCCGCCGCCGGTAAGCCGGCCGTCCTCGGCCCACGATTTGGCGATCACCGCCAGCAGCTGGTCGCCGTCGACCATGTGGCCCTTCTCGTCGATGAGCACCACGCGGTCGGCGTCGCCGTCGAGCGCGATGCCGATGTCGGCGCGCACCTCGTGGACCTTGTTGATGAGTGCCGCCGGCGCGGTCGAGCCGACGTCACGGTTGATGTTGAAGCCGTCCGGCTCGACGCCGACGGCGATGACCTCGGCGCCCAGCTCCCACAAGGCCTGGGGCGCCACCTTGTAGGCGGCGCCGTTGGCGCAGTCGACCACTACGCGCAGGCCGTCAAGCGTCAGGTTGCGCGCCAGCGTGCGCTTGGCGAACTCGACATAGCGGTCCTGCACGCCGTCGATGCGCTTGGCGCGGCCGAGGTCGGCGGGTTTGGCCAGGCGCTTGCTGTAGTCGGCATCGATCAGCGCCTCGATCTTGTCCTCGACCGCGTCCGACAGCTTCAGCCCGTCGGGGCCGAACAGCTTGATGCCGTTGTCGTCGAAGGGATTGTGCGAGGCGGAGATCATCACGCCGAGATCGCAGCGCATGGAGTGGGTCAGCATGGCAATGCCGGGCGTCGGCATCGGGCCGGTCAGGAGAACGTCCATGCCCACCGAGAGAAATCCGGCGGAAAGCGCGCTTTCGATCATGTAGCTGGACAGGCGTGTATCCTTGCCGATGACCACGCGATGGCGATGGTCGCCGCGGTGGAACACCAGACCGGCGGCCATACCGACCTTCAGGGCGAGCTCGGGCGTGATCGCCTGGTTGGCGCGTCCGCGAATGCCGTCGGTGCCGAAATGTTTGCGTGCCATGTCGAAAAGGCCCCCAAAGTCAGCCGGAACGCTTCCTCATAGCGTCATATCGCTCCGATGGTGTTGAAAAATGACGAATTTCGGCAAGGTTGCGTGATGCTGCTTAACGGCATCCGGCCGGTGTATGGGCGTTGTCGCGGCGAAGGGCCGGATTCCTTGAGATTCCGCCGCGGGGGTGCGCCCGGCTTTGCTTGACAGGCTTCGCCCTCCCTCCTTATATCCGCAACGCCCGCAAGGCACGGGGCGGAGTAGCTCAGCTGGTTAGAGCAGCGGAATCATAATCCGCGTGTCGGGGGTTCAAATCCCTCCTCCGCTACCAA
>CAVVPK010000035.1:0-68529 GCA_963750065.1 uncultured Alphaproteobacteria bacterium | reverse complement strand
ATGGGCGTAGTCGTTGAGCGTGGCGCCCTTCGCCAGCGGCTTGGATCGTCCGTCTCGCCGAGCGGGAAGCGGAAGCTCGGCACCGACCACCAGGTGTCGCCCAGCAGGAAGAACGGCGTGCCGTCGGCATATTGCAGGCCGCGCCCGTCGGGTGTCGCGCCGACCATGCCGCGGCGGTTGGAATTCTCGGCCAGGTCCGCTTCGCTCCACGGCACCGCCTCGAAACTGCCGCTCTTGCCGGAAAGCCCGCTATCCTCCGGCGCGCTGCCTGAGCGCCAGCGCCAGGTTCCCGGCGCCGTGGCCATGACGCGCACGACGAATTCGTCACCGCCGTCCCAGAAGCCGTAGACTCGCTTGGCGAAGCCCGGGCCTTCCAGATCGACCCAGACCTCTGCTTCCGTGTAGGGGTTCTGGTAGGTGCCGGCCGAGCTGAGCGGGATATCGACTTTCGTCCAGACGTGACGGCGGTCCATGGGCGTTTCCTGTTCTTGTTGGTTGCCGGAGCTGGCCGTCCCGTATCGTGCGGCCGCCGGCTTCAAAAGGCACGAAGGCGCGCTACGCATGCGCGCCCCCGTTCCGGTGAGCTACGGGAGGGGTTACGCGTCGGCTCACCAGGGCCTTTCTTCCAGCTCCACGGTCCTGTCGTAGGGCATGCCAAGCTTCTCGTAGAAGGCGCGGCGCATGCGGCGGTCCTTGTCCTGGACCATCCAGGCGCGCTTGGCGATCTCGTCGGCGTCCTCCATCGGCACGACAACGATGCCGTCGTCGTCGGCGATGATGCCGTCGCCGGGACGCACCAGCACGCCGCCGCAGTTGATCGGCTGGTTGACGCTCGCCAGCTGCAGACGGCCGGCCATGTGGCGCATGGAGCGGATGGTGCAGAACACCGGCGACTTCTGATTGATGCACTCGTTCGAGTTGCGGCAGGCGCCGTCGATGATGAAGCCGACGGTGCCCTTGATCTTGGCGTCGAGCACGTTGTTGGAGCCGAGCAGGCCGCAGCGCGACTGCTGGGTATTGATTACCTGGACCTCGTCCGGGGCGCCCATGGAATTGCCGCCCGTCCACAGGGCGTCTGGCGTCGGCTTGCCGTCCGATCCTTTCTTGTACTGGCGGTCGTCGAAGTCCTCGTAGGACATGCGCGGGATCGGGGTGTTGATGACGTTGTACTCGGCCGTGGCGGCAATCCCGGCGAAGAAGATGCCGGGAAAGAGCGGGCGCAGCCGCGGGTCCATTTCGTAGGTATTCATGTGACCCAGCGAATCGAGCGCATCGGTGACGTCTGAGGTGCGCACCCGGCGCAGAATCTCGAGGGTCTGCTTGCTGACGGCCATCGTTTTTTCCTTGGCGTTTCCGGAAGAAGGTACTGGTTTCGCACGCGCGGCGGCGGCAGGGCCACTAGCGTTTGCGGAGCAGCGCTATAACGCTGCGCTATAGCTCGTGCGGGCTACGCGGCGGTGGGGCGCGCGTGCCACCAGGACTCCGCGGCTTCGCTGCGCAGCTGGCTTGCCGCCAGGCGCGCGATCTCGCGCGACGCCTTGGTCAGCGGACGGTTGTCGGCATGGGCGAGCGACACGGTGCGCTCGATGGTCGGGCGGACGATGCGCGCGGTCACCAGCGGCGGCGACAGGCGCCCGTGGCGGAGCGCCGCAAGCGACAGGATGGTCATGCCGTGGCCGCGCTGCACCAGCCGCTGAATCTGGAGAAAGGCGTCGATCTCCAGGGCGACGCGCGACGACACCCCGTGGCGGCGGAGATGGTGGTCTATGAGCGAGCGCAGGCCGTGGCGCTCGGTCGGCAGGATCAGCGGAACGCCGGCAAGCTTTTCCATGGGCACCTCGCCGCGCGAATTCTTCAGCGGCGCGAGATCGGCCTCGTCGGCCGCCGCGACGTGAAGATCCTCGGTGAGGAGCTTATCGGTCTGAACGCCCGAGATCGGGCTGTCGACGAAGACCAGGCCGAGATCGAGCTGTCCGCTGCGCAGCCACTCGATGATGTAGCCGGTCATGCTCTCGACGATGCGCAGGCGGACGTTGGGCAGCTTTTTCAGTGTCGCCTCGACCAGGGGAACCGAAAGCACCGAGGAGAGCGAGGTGGGCACGCCGAAGGTCACGGTGCCGACCGGGCTGACGGCGTGGCGGCGCAGCGATTCGCGCGCCGTCTCTTCCGAATTCAGGATGAGCCGCGCATGGACGAGCAGCTCCTCGCCCTCTTCGGTCAACACCACACCGCGCGGCCGCCTCTCGAACAGCGCCACGCCGAGATCGTCCTCCAGCGACCGGATGCGGACGCTGATTGACGGCTGCGCCACATGCAGCTTGTCCGAGGCGGCGAGGATGGACCCGCTCTCGGCCACGGCCACGAAGTAGCGCAGGTCGCGAAAATTCAACATTGCCCGGTCCACCTACGCCTTTCGGCTGCCGGCCGGAAGAGAGCCCGCATAGTGACACGAAAATAGCGTCTTCTGACGGTCCGGAAACCGGGAGCGGTCAAGACGGCTTGCGAGAGGTGACCCGGGCGTGTCGTTTCAGCAGGTCGCGGGCCTGCTCGACGATCGGGCGGTCGACCATGCGCCCGCGGTGGCTGACCGCACCCTGGCCGGCGCGTTCGGCCGCCTCGTAGGCCGCCACGATCGCCTCGGCGTCGGCGACCTCAGCGGCCGAGGGGCTGAAGGCGGCGTTGAGGATGGGCACCTGTTTGGGGTGAATACAGAAACCGCCGGCAAAGCCGAGTTGCCGGGCCCGCTCCGCCGTCTGGCGGAAGCGGTCCTCATCCTGATAGTCGGCGACCGAGCCGATATAGCCGATGGGCAGGATTCCGGCCGCACGGGCCGCGGCCACCGCCTGCACGTTGGGGATGTAGAGGGCGTCGGCGACCGGCCGCATGCCCATGTCGAGGGCGAAGTCCTCGGCGCCGACGGTGAGCGCCACCACCCGCCCGGAGGCGGCGGCGATATCGGCCATGTTGATGAGGCCCTGCGCCGTCTCGATCATGACCACGAGCCGCGTATGTCCCGGCGGCAGGCCGCGCTCGGCCTCGAGTTCGTCGAGGATCTCGCCGACCGCGCGCACATGGGAGGCATCGGGCACCTTGGGCAGGTTCAGTGCGCTCACCGCCGGGCCGACCGCGGCTTCGATGTCGCGCACGGCCATGCGCCACGGCCGGTTGATGCGGACCACCACTTCCACGCCCTCGCCGGCGAGGCGCCCGGCAGCGGCCGAGACGGCGGCGCGCGCCTCGTCTTTGCGCGCGGACGGGATGGCGTCTTCGAGGTCGAGCTGGATGCAATCGGCGCCGCGCGAGGCTGCGCCGGCGAGGAACTTCTCGCTCAGCACCGGCACGAAGAGCATCGAGCGCCACAGCGGCAGTGCACGACCCGTCAAGCGACCGATTCCTTGCGTGATGCGCCGAGGCCGAGCTCCGCGACGATCTCCTCGGTATGCTCGCCGAGCTTCGGAGCCGGCCGGCGGAACGTGCCCGGCGTGCGGCTGAGGCGCGGCACGATCTCGTGCATGGGCACAGACCCCAGGTCCTCGTCCTCCAGCTCGGTCAGTGCGCCGCGACCTGTCACATAGGGGTGCGTCATCAGGTCGGCCATGGAAACGACCGGTGCCACGGGAACCCCGGCCGCGCCGAACGTGGCCAGGTTCTCCGCCAGGCTGCTTTGAACGACATGGGCGCCGATGATGGCGTCGAGTTCGTCGCGGTTGGCGACACGGTCGTCATTGGTGCGGAAGCGTGGATCGGTCTTGAGGTCCGGCCGTCCGATGGTCTCCATGATGCGCTCGGCCATCGACTGCATCGAGCCGGACATGGCCAGGTAGCCGCCGTCGGAGCAGGCATAGACGTTGCGCGGCGCGGTGTGCGGCGCCTGGTTGCCGGAGCGCATCGTCACCGTGCCGGTCGCCCGGTACTTCACGGCCTCGCTTGCCAGCAGCGACAGCATGGGCTCGAACAGCGACAGGTCGATCACCTGGCCCGGGCCGCCCCGTTCGACCACGCGCAGCGCCGTCAGCGTCGCGAAACTGCCGTAGATGCCGGAAACCATGTCGGCCAGCGCGAGCGGCGGAAGCACCGGCGGACGGTCGGCAAAGCCATTGAGATGGGCGTAGCCCGACATCGCTTCGACCAGCGTGCCGAAGCCAGGACGGTCGCACCACGGGCCGTCCTGTCCCCAGCCGGAAATGCGCAGGATAACCAGTCCGGGGTTGATGGCATGCAGCCTGTCCGGGCCGTAGCCCCATTTTTCGAGAGTGCCCGGAATGAAGTTCTCGACCAGCACCTGGGCGCTGGCGATCAGGGCCTGGAAGACGCCGCGACTGTCCTTGCGGATGTCGAGCGCAATCGAACGCTTGTTGCGTGCATAGACCTTCCAGAACGTCTCGATGCCGTCGGCGCGCCACTTCCTCAGGTCGTCGCCGTTCTGCGGATGCTCGATCTTGATGACATCGGCACCATAGTCGGCGAGCAGCAGCGTGCTCATGTTGCCGGCGACCAGGCGCGACAGGTCGAGCACCCGCACGCCGTCGAGCGGCCCGCGATCGTCAGGATTGAAGTGTCGTGTCGCCCCCATGGTGCCTCACACCAGCTCGATGACCGGCTTGATTTCCTCAAACCGCATCATTCGGGTCAGCGCCTCGTTCACCTGGTCGAGGCGATAGCGGTTGGAGATCATGTCAAGGAAGGGAATGTCGTCGATGTGCCGGGAGACGAAGGTCAGCGCCTTCCAATAGCTGCGTGCATCGCCGGAGAAGGCGCCGATGACCCGGATGTTCTTCTTGACGATGGTCGAGGGCTTGATCTCCGTCGCGCCTTCGCCAAGCTGACCGACGATGAGATAGCGTCCGCCCTTGCGCACGATTTCGAGGCCTTCGCCGAACGCCGCCGGATGGCCGGTGAACTCCATGACCACGTCGGCGCCGCGCCCGTCGGTCGCCTCACGTATGGCGGCAAGCCGTGTCGCCGCGTCATGCCTCTCGATGGAGATGGTCTCAGTGGCGCCGAAGCGGTCCGCGATTGTCAGACGCTCGTCCGGCGCCCCGACCACGATCACACGGCGCGCGCCCGCCGTTGCGGCAAGCGCGGTTGCGAGCAGGCCGAGCGGTCCGGCGCCCTGGATCGCCACCGTCTCGTCGGGCGTGATGCCGCCGAGATTGTCGAAGGCGTTCATCACCGAACGGAAGGCGCAGCTCGACAAGCTGGCGAGTTCGTTGGGGACGTTGTCGGGAACGCGGATGCGGCCGGACTCAGGCAGCACATAGCCGTATTCGGAAAAGCCGCCGAGCAGATAGGGCGGCTTCTCCATGTTCTCGAACATGTAGGCGCGGCGGTTGTCGCACAGCGTCGGCTGGCGCGCGATCGTGCAGTAGTAGCAGTGGCCGCAGGCCGTGTGGGTCCACACGATGCGGTCGCCCTGGCGCAGTTTCTGGCCAACGCTGTCGCGCTCTGTGCCGGGGCCCATGGCGACGATCCGCCCGACCATCTCGTGGCCGAGGATGACCGGCAGATCGACTTTCAGCGCCAGCGATCCCTGCCACAAATGCACGTCGGTGCCGCAGATCGAGCAGGCCTCGGTGCGCACGAGGAGCGCGCCGGGCTCGATCTCGCGCGGCACGGGCACTTCTTCGATCTTCAGCGCTTCGCCGAAGTGTCGGAGCACGGCGGCGCGAGAGTGATGCGGCAGGGTGGTCATGCAAGCTTTCCCCTCGGTGTCGAGACGGGGTCCGATGGGGGCCCGAGGCGCCCCCATCGGGCCCGACCGGCCTTAGCCGTGGTTGAACACCACGGTCTTGGCGACGGTGAATTCGCGTAGCGCCTCCATGCCCTTCTCGCGGCCGTGGCCGGAGCGGCGAAAGCCGCCGAAGGGCAGCTCGATGCCACCGCCGGCGCCATAGCCGTTGATGAACACCTGGCCGGTGCGCACGCCCTTGGCCATGCGCATCTGGCGCGCCCCGTTCTCTGTCCAGATGCCCGAGACCAGCCCGTAATCGGTGCCGTTGGCAAGACGGATGGCGTCGGCCTCGTCGTCGAAGGGGGTCGCCGCCAACACCGGGCCGAACACCTCTTCCCGCGCCAGCTGGTTGTTCTCCGGCACCAGCGTGTAGAGCGTCGGCGGCACATAATAGCCGCTTGCCTGCGCCCGCGGGTCGATGGTGCCGGTAGCAACCGTGGCGATGTGGTCGGTCCTGGCGCGCTCGAAGAAGCTCTCGACGCGCGCCTTCTGTTTGGCGGTGATCACCGGTCCGCAATCGAGGTCGAGGTCGTGCGGCCCCACCTTCAGCTTGCTGAAGCGCTCGGCCAGCAACGTCATGAAGGCGTCGTAGATCGACCGCTGCACCAGGACGCGGCTGCCGGCCGAGCAGGTCTGGCCGGCATTCTGCACGATGGCGTTGGTGATCACCTGCGCCGCCTTCTCCTGGTCGGCGTCGGCAAAGACGATCTGCGGGCTCTTGCCGCCAAGCTCCAGCACGCAGGGGGCGTGATGGACGGCGGCTGCCTGCTGCACCAGCGTGCCGACCTCCGGCGAGCCGGTAAACGAGATGAGGTCGACGTCGGGATGGGCGGAGAGCGCCGCGCCGGCTTCCTCGCCGAGCCCGGTGACGACGTTGATGGCGCCCGGCGGAAAGCCAGCTTCCTGAGCCAGTTCGGCAAGGCGCAGCACCGACAGGCAGGCTTCCTCGGCCGGCTTCATCACCACCGCATTGCCGGCGGCCGTCGAGGCGCCGATCGTGCGCCCGAACATCTGCGCCGGGTAGTTCCATGGAATGATGTGGGCGATGACCCCGCGCGGCTCGCGCAGGATCATCACCTGATAGCCGTTGAGGAAGGGAATGGTGTCGCCGTGGATCTTGTCGGCGGCACCGCCGTAGAACTCGAAATAGCGGGCGCAGGCGGTGATATCGTTGCGCGCCTGTTTCATCGGCTTGCCGGTGTCCATGGCCTCGAGCGCGACGAGCTCGTCGAAATGGTCGAGGATCAGACCGCCCAGCTTGGTCAGCAGCCGGCCGCGGTCGACCGCTGCCGTGCCGCCCCACACGCCCTCGAAGGCGTGGCGCGCCGCCTTGACGGCCCGGTCGATGTCTTCGCTTGCGCCGCGCGCGATCTGCGCGATCTCGCTGCCGTCGGAAGGACCGTAGAGGGGAAGCGTCTCCCCGCTCGCCGCACCGATCCATTCGCCGTCGACCAATACCTGCTGGAAGCCCATGATGTTCACGCTGTTGCGCGGGGCTACGCCCGCTATGACCGAACCACAGATCGCACAGCCGCAGCACAACCAACAACTAGCGTCTGGCGACCTTCTCTATAGTGCCGCTCTATAGCTTGAGAGCGGCGCGTTCCGGCGCTCCTGGGGCGCCGTTAATCCCAGATCGCCGCATTCGAGGTGGCGTCGAAGAAGTGCAACCGCTCGATGTCCACGGCAAGCGTGACCGACTGGCCTTCGGCGACCCGGCTCTTCGGCGTCAGGCGGGCGATGCCGCGGCCGCCGCCGGTCTGCTCGACGTTGAGTTCCTGCAGGGCGTCGGAACTTCTGATGAGGACGCCTTCCGCGTCGAGGCTGAAATGCACGATGATGTCGGAGCCCAGCGCCTCGACGAGATCGACGTCGATGGTGATGGTGCTGTCGGGCGGGTTTGGGTGGAGGGTGGCGTCGGAAAGGTCCTCCGGGCGCACGCCGAGGATGATGCGGTTGCCGGCATGGCGGGCGAGGCCGGGCCGCGTTTCCAGCGTCGCCAGCGGAATTGTCAGATGGTTCGAGCCGATCCTGAGCGGCATGCCGTCGGCGCCCGCCGGGCCGGCTTCGGCGTAGTAGAGGTTCATCGTCGGCGAGCCGATGAAGGTCGCGACGAAGGTGTTCTTCGGCCGGTTGTAAATGAGGTCTGGCGTATCGACCTGCTGGAGGATGCCGTCGCGCAGCAGCACGACGCGGTCGCCCATGGTCATCGCCTCGGTCTGGTCGTGGGTGACGTAGACCGTGGTGACGCCGAGCCGGTGCTGGATCCGGGCGATCTCGGCGCGCATCTGCACGCGCAGCTTGGCATCGAGGTTGGACAGCGGCTCGTCCATCAGGAACACCGCCGGCTTGCGCACGATGGCGCGGCCCATGGCAACCCGCTGGCGCTGGCCGCCGGAGAGCTGGCCGGGACGCCGCTTGAGCAGGTCTTCGAGCTCGAGGATGCGCGCCGCCTCGCGCACGCGCTGGTCGATCTCGGCCTTCGGCCGCTTCTGGATCTGCAGGGCGAAGGCGATGTTGTCGTAGACCGACATGTGCGGATAAAGCGCATAGTTTTGGAAGACCATGGCGATGTCGCGGTCCTTGGCGTGTACATCGTTCATGACCTCGCCGTCGATGAGCACCTCACCGCTGGTGATCTCTTCCAGGCCTGCGATCATGCGAAGGGCCGTCGACTTGCCGCAGCCCGAGGGGCCGACCAGGACGAGGAACTCGCCGTCCTCGATATCGATGCTCAGGTTGCTGACGGCCATCAGGGCGCCGTTGCCGTAGTTCTTGGTAAGTTTGTCGAGTACTACCGTGGCCATTCAAACCTCCCGCACGCCTACTTGAAGCCCTGGGTTGCCACGCCCTGCACCAGGTAGCGCTGGGAGGCGATGAAGAATCCGAAAACCGGGCCGATCGCCAGTGTCGCCATGGCGAACATGGCGCCGAAGTCGGATTGCCCGCCGCCGGTATCGACGAACATGCGCAGGGCCAGCGGCACGGTCATGCGGGAAAGGCCGGACAGGTAGATGAGCTGGCCGAGAAAGTCGTTGTAGGAATTGATGAACGTGAAGATCGACGTCGTCACGATCGCCGGCACGCACAAGGGAAGGATGATGCGCGTGAAGCGCTGCCAATAGGAAGCGCCGTCGATCATCGCCGCCTGCTCGAGTTCGATCGGCAGGGTGCGCATGAACTGCACCATCAGGAAGATGAAGAAGGCGTCGGTCGCCAGGAACTTCGGCACGACCAGCGGCAGCACCGTGTTGACCCACCCGATCTTCACGAAGGCGATGTACTGCGGGATCAGCTGGGCGTGGATCGGCAGCATGATCGAACCGACCATGATTGAGAACCACAGCCACTTCAGGCGGAAGTTCAGCCGGGCGAAGGCGTAGCCGGCCAGGCTGCAGGCGAGCACGTTGCCGACCACCGACAGCGCGCAGATGATGAACGAGTTGATGTAGAAGGTGGAGAAAGTGATGCTGCCGAAGAATTTCCAGCCGGCGATGTAGTTGTGCAGGGTCCAAGTCTTCGGGATGAGGCCGCTGCCAGCGAAGATCTCCGATTGCGGGCGAAACGAGGCCATGACCATCCAGACCACGGGATAGAGCATGATCGCCGCCAGCAAGATGAGCCCGGCGTGGGCGAGAGCCGCGCGCCCCGGCGTCAGCGTCGTCCGCGCACGGGCCTTCTTGCTGCGCAGGGGGGGTGGATTCGTAGCCTGATCAGTCATTGCCATAATACACCCAGTACCGGGCCGACCAGAAAAGGAGGGCCGTGAAGACGGCGATGACCACCAGCAGCAGCCAGGCCATGGCCGAGGCGTAGCCCATGTCGAGATGCACGAAGGCGCGCTGGTAGAGGTAGAGCGTGTAGAGCAGGGTGCTGTCCGCAGGTCCGCCGGTGCCGTTCGACACCACGAAGGACTGCGTGAACGCCTGGAAGGCGTGGATCATGGTGAGCACGACGTTGAAGAAGATGACCGGGGTCAGCAGAGGCAGCGTGATGCGGCGGAACTTGGTGATCGCCGAGGCGCCGTCGATCGAGGCGGCCTCGTAGAGCGAGGTCGGTATCTGCCGGAGGGCGGCGAGGAAGATCACCATGGGCGCGCCGAACGTCCACACGCCGAGGCTGACCAAAGTCCAGGGCGCCGTGGAGGGCGTCGTCACCCAGCTCGCGCCGGGAATGCCGAAGATCGCCAGGAGGTCATTGAAGACGCCTGCCGAGCCAAACACCTGGCGCCACAGGAGGCCGATGGCGACGCTCGATCCGATAAGCGAGGGGATGTAGAAGATCGACCGGTAGATCGCGAGGCCCGACAGGCCGCGGTTGAGCACGGCGGCAACCGCCAGCGACATCACCAGGACGAGCGGAACGTCCCATCCGACATAGAAAAATGTCACCTTCACCGCGGGCCAGAAGTCCGGGTCCTGCGTGAACATGTAGATGTAGTTTTCCAGGCCCACCCAGCGTGGCGGCTTGAGGATGTTGTAGCGGGTGAAGGATAGGTAGAGCGACACCAGCACCGGGCCGAGCGTGATCGCGACGAGCCCGACGAACCACGGCAACAAGAACAGGTGCGCGACCCGGTTTTCGAGTTGCTTGGGGGTCAGTCTGGAGCGTCTGCGAGCCGCCATGGCCGGCTGGCTTTTCCCATCTTTGGTCGGCGCTTCCGACAGAGCGTCCTCGATTCTTGCCACGGATGCTCTCATGGTCCGATCGGGATGGATCATCATAAGCCTCTTCGGCCGGCACCGAGGATGGCGCCGGCCGAAAAATGCACGATCAGCGCATGAGGCTCTTGACCTGCTTGATCATGGCATCGGCTCCCTCATCGGGTGTCAACTTGCCGAAGGCTACGGACTCGTAGTTCGACATGAGCGCCTGATTGAGGGCCTGATAGCCGCCGCTCGGATAGTACGCCGCGTGGGCACGTGGTGCGACCACCTGGAAGACCTTGATGAGCTGGCGCTGTCCTTCTGTCAGCTTCGGGTCGTTCCCCTGCTTCTCCTGGAACCTATCGACCGAAACCACGCCGTTGTCCGACAGGTAGATGTCGGCGGCCTGTTCGTTCTCCAGGAAGAAGTTCGACCACGCGGCGGCGATCTTGGTGCCGTTTTCGTCGCAGGAAGCGCCGATCGCGAAGCCGTTGGTGCCGATGTCGTCGCCGGCGCCCTTCGGTCCGACTGGATAGGTGTGGATGACGAGTTCCTCGCCCGGTGCGGCCTTGGCGAGCACGCGATTGTGCGCATCGAGCTGGTTCGCCGGGCGCCCGTCGATGGCGACCTGGCCCTTGGCCAGAAGCGTATCGTCAATGATGTTGTCCGGGATCTCGGCCATCTTGTCAGCGGGCTCGGTCACGCCGGCCTTGCGCAGATTTTCCCAGAAGTTGAAGTAGTCGACGATCGTCTGCTTGGGCACCGCGAACGATCCTTCGGCGTCGAACAGGTGTTCGCCGTGACTCTGCACCCAGTTGGTGAAGGCGTCGGGGAGGTTGCCCAGGTCACCGCTGGCATACTTGCCCTCGGGAAGCTTCTTGGACAGCTCGGTGACGAACTTGGAGTAGTCGTCCCACGTCCAGTCGTTCGGCGGAAGCTGCATGCCGGCCTTTTCGATCTCCGTCTTGTTCATGAACAGGACGAAGTAGAACACACCGCTCGGAATGAAGTACAGTTTGCCATCCGGACCGCGAGCAGAGTCGATCACCGACTTGGCGACGCCGGAGGTGTCCAGCTCGCCAGACGCAACCAGGCCGTCGAGCGGCTTCAGAATCGCCGGATCGGCGTACTGGTTGAGCCAGCGGGACTGCATGGTCAGCGAGCACGGCTGGTTACCGCTGGCCGCCTGGATCGTCAGCTTGTCCCAGTAGCTGTTCCATTCGCCCGGCTCGGCCGTGATCTTGACGCCCGGGTTCGCCTGTTCGAACAGCTTGATGATCTGTTCCGTCTTCTGGTTCCGGGTCGTCGAGCCCCACCATGTGAAACGGATATTGCCACTGAGCTCCTGGCCCTGGGCGCTCGCAACGAACGAACCCGTCGTCAGGGAAATCATTCCAGCCGCGAGCAAGGCGACGCTCGCCTTGACGATCCTGTCTCTTCCTGAATTCCGTTTCATCGTGTCTCCTCCCTTGTTTCGATGGCTTTGACCGTCATTCGCCATTTGCCTGAGCCATGATCAGAGCAGCCGGCGCCGGTCGACAGCGGCATGTTTCCACCCGGGTTGCGGCCCCATCGCCCGGGCCGAGCATGGCAAGCTCCCGGTGAGCCGCGGGCACACGCCGTCTGCCCGCTATCAACGCGCTGCCGGAAACCATTCATTCCTCCCTTTGGCGCCCCGTCGGAAGGCACAAACCGCGCCGGCGGGTCGCCGGTTTTCCGCCGTGAGCTCGCACTCATGGCGGGGCTTCTGCGGAGGGTCGGACCGGACGCGCACGCGCCGCTCCCACCTCTTGTTTTTACTGCTACGCGAACGCAGGTCCTTCGAACTGACATTCAAGAGGCGGCGGGTCGCTGACACGCCTCCTCCCTATGGACCTGTGACACGCACACTTCACGTGAGACAACTAGCGTCTCGCGACGAGCCATATAGGAAGCGGCTATAGCGTTGCCGCCGCCCTCCGGCGTCATCGTTTGGTAGCCGTTTCGCCAATGATTCCGGCGCCATGGCATAGGGATGGGGCGGCACGTCGAAGACGGATTTCACCGGCGCGTCGTTGTGCCGGCAGGTGCGGGCGAATCCGGCGGCCTTGGTGCGCCACAGCGGCCGGATTTCCGGCGATGCCGACCCGCGGGCGTGCAGGCCCACCCAGCCCATTCCGTCGCGGATGTCGGTCACCCGGAGCTTGGCGACCGCGTCCAGGATCTGCTTGCGTTTCTTCGCGTCCATGGCGGTTACTTGCCTGCCGCGCCCGTGCCGGCCGCCTGCCGGTCCATTTCGTCGAGCTTGGCGACGCGCCGGCGGAAGTGCTCGTCCTTGCTGAATTCAGCGGCCAGGAACGCGCGCACCACGTCGGCGGCGACCTGCTGGCCGATGACCCACGCCCCCATGCACATCAGTTTGACGTTGTCGTGCTCCACCGCCTGCCGCGCCACGCAGGGCTCGGTGGCGACCGCCCTGCGGATGCCCGGCGTCTTGTTGGCGGCGATGCACGTGCCTGCGCCCGTGCCGCAGACAAGCACGGCGCGCGCGGCGGTGCCGTCGGTGATGAGCGCCATCGCCGTGTGGGTCACATCCGGGAAGTCGACCGGCTCCTCGGACTGGGCGCCGACATCGATGACCCGGTCGCAATATTCCTCAAGCAGCGCCTTGACGAACCCCTTGAGCGGATAGCCGCAGTGGTCGTTGGCGAGAACGAGCGTGCCGCGTCGCGGTACTGCAATGTTCAGCCGCGACCTGGCTTCGTCCATCGCACTTCCTCTCTCGTCGTCGAGCAATGGTCTTATCAGTGGTATGACCAATCGTAGGCGGCATGCACCGGGCAGTCAAAGGCAATCGAAATACGGCCCCGGCCAGTTGGCCCTGGTCAGGATGGTCGAGGCGCTGGCGCCCTGGCGTCATCCGGTTTCTCTGCCGGTATTTCGCTCACGACAGCCAGACCTCAGCGCGCCAGGCAGGGACGCTTGCTGGCGAAGTGCACGCCGATCGGAAACCCGGAGGGACGGGCGGTATTGCTCCACTATCGGCGCTGCCGGCAGATCATCGCAAACACGTCGTTTAGGCGATCGATCAACGTGTTACCGATTTATGAACGTGGCAGTAAGTCTTGCGCCGTAGGGTTCTGACACCCGCCGTTCTCATTCGGGCGGGCCCTACAGGGTTCATCGTCAGTGAAGAGTCCGTTGCCGCGCCAACAGCCATCCGCCGCTCCCGGCGATGCCCCGCAGGGCTCGGGCGGCGCAGCGCAAGCGGCTGAAGCCGCCGGAATTGAACGCCGCAGGCACCCTCGCATACGGCTGGACGCGACCGGCCCGGAGGCGATTGCGGCTGGATTTCGCGAGGTCGAGCGCCGACAGGGCGAACGCCGACAAGGCGAGCGCAGAGGGTCGGGCGGCCTGCGTGACAATGTCGGATGGACGGTGGCTGCGGACCGCGCAAATCGCTCCGGCAGTCGACCGAGCTTCCGTTTCAAGAAATCGCGCATTTTCGTCCTCGGCTTCGCCATGATCGCAGGCGGCATTGCCGCCTATCTGACCACCCAGATCGGACGCCCCGAAGTACCCGTCGCCACTGCGGCCGTGCCGACGGCAACCACACGGATCCTGGTCGCCAGCCAGGCGATCATTGTCGGCCAGCGCCTTTCGTCGGCATCGCTGACCTGGCAGGCATGGCCCGAACAGGCGCTGCTTTCCGACTACGTCACGGCGGCCGCGACGCCTGACGCGATGACCGACATGTCCGGCCTTGTGGCCCGCGTCGGATTCCTTCCCGGCGACCCGATCCGCAAGGAAAAGCTGGCAAAGGGCAGTGGCGGCTTCCTGTCCAACACGCTCGGTGGCGGCATGCGCGGCGTGTCGGTTGCCGTCACGGCCGAATTGGCCTCGGGCGGCTTCGTCAGCCCGAACGATCGCGTCGACGTGATGCTGACGCGGACACCGCCGACGAGCGGGGTGGGAAGCGCCATCCCGCATTCCGAGACGATCCTGCGCAACGTGCTGGTGCTGGCAATCGGTGCCAACGCCGGCAAGCCGGGCGCCAGCGAGTCAAAGGACGACCCGTTTACCGGACACACGATCGCCACGCTTGCCCTCGGTCCGGCCGATGCCGACCTCGTGGTCAGCGCGTCGGCGATCGGCAAGCTCTCCCTGCTGCTGCGCTCGGGCATCGATTCGCCCGTCTCGAATGCGGCGGCGAAGACGAACGACAGCGTCAATCAGGCGATCCGCCTGTCGAGCCCCTTCTGGTTGCGATGATCCATTCTTCCCAAGCCCGCCACCCTTTGAAACTGGCCGGGGCAGCGCTGCTGCTGCTCCTGGCGATGCTGCTTGCCGGCCCGCTCCGGGCCCAGGACCTCAACTACGATCTGGCGACCACTTCGGTGCTGCGCATCAAGCTGCCGGTATCGCAGGCGCTCACCGTCACCGTTTCCGATACGATCGGCAAGGTCGTCGCCGCCGACCCCACGATCGCCGACGCACAGCTGATCACCGACCGGTCGCTCTACCTGGCGGGCAAGGGCCTCGGCATCACAACCGTCAACCTCTACTCGCCCGAGGGAAAGCCGGTCGGACTGCTCGCCGTCGAGGTGGGAGCGGACACCGCCGATATTTCGCGTTCCATCCGCGCCGCCGTTCCCAATTCGAAGGTCAAGGTCGGCACCGTCAACGGCCGGGTGCGCCTGTCCGGAACGGTGCCTGACGACTATTCGCGGCAGAAGGTGCTCGACATCGTCCAGCAATACGGCAGCGCCCCGGTGATCGACACCATCACGCTCACCGGCGGCCAGCAGGTCAATCTCGAAGTGCGCATCCTCGAGGCCCAGCGCAATGCCGCCCGCGAGCTTGGCATCGAATGGGGCGTGAGATCCGGCAGCCTGAACGGCAACGTCAACGGTGGAAAGAACAATCCGGCTGCGGACGCCGGCACCTTCGCCTCGTTCACGGCGCAAGTGCTCGCGGGTTTCGGCGGTCTCAGCCTGGGCGCGACCATCAATGCGCTCGAGACGAAGGGCCTGGTGCGCACGCTGGCCGAACCGAACCTGACGACGCTCACCGGCGTCAAGGCGAGCTTTCTGGCCGGCGGACAGATTCCGGTGCGCATCAACGATCAGAGCGGCAACGCCACGGTCACCTACAAGGATTTTGGCGTCCGGCTGATCTTCACCCCCGAGGTGCTCGACGCCAACCGGATCCAGATCCACCTGACGCCCGAAGTCAGCGGCCTCAACGGCTACAGCCAGGCCGGCGATCCGATCTTCACGACGCGCAATCTCGATGCGACCGTCGAATTGCGAGACGGACAGAGTTTCTCGGTCGCTGGTCTTTTGCAGAACGACACCAAGCTCAATCAGAACCAGCTGCCCTGGGTCGGCAACGTCCCGGTCCTCGGCGCCCTCTTCCGCTCTTCCGGCTACCAGAAGAACGAAACCGAGCTCGTGGTCATCGTGACGCCGCGGCTCGTCCGGCCGGACACGCCGGGCCAAGTCGTGGCGTCTCCCCTGGATGGCACGCTGCCGGCGAACGACCTCGAATTCTTCGGCCATGGCAAGCTCGAAGTCACTCCCAAGATGATCGAGGACTTCCAGACGGGCGCCGGCGTGACGGGCCCGTTCGGCTACATGATCAATCTCGGACAGGGTAGCGGCGGATGACGGCCAGACGCGCGCTGATCGGCTCGTCCGCATTCATCCTGATGGCGTCGCTCGTCGGCGGCTGCGCCGACTACGACTATCTTCAGCACACCGACCGGATCAGCTTTCGCGCCGGGAACGCGGTCAAGGCGAACCTGGAGCGCGAAACGTTCGATCCGTCGAACGGGTCAATGTACGACACCAGCGGCCTGGGCAAGAACGGTTCGGTGATGCCGTCGGGAAAAGCCACGACCACCACCCAAACCCCGCCGACGCCGACGGCGGCCCCCGCCCTGACGCCGGCCGCTCCGCTCTAAGTCCGGAGCGGGCTCAAGCGCGCGGCCGAGGTGCGCCGCCCCGCTTCGCGGCGTTGGCGAGCATCTTCAGATTGTTGGCAACGATCGGATTGTTCGGATCGAGCTTGTTGGCCTGGCGCAGGTTGGCGAGCGCGGTCGTGGTGTCGCCGCGCAGCAGATAGGAATAGCCGAGATTGTTGTAGTACTGGGCGGTGGCGCCGGTGAGCCGGAACAGGGAGGCATAGACGCGGTCCGAGAGGTCGAAGCGGCGCAGACGGTCGTAGGACGCGGCAAGCCCGACATAGCCTTCCGGGTCGTTCGGCGTCAGCGCGACATAACGCTTGTAGAGCGCGGCGGAGTAGCCGAAATCGCCAACCCGGAAATGCGCCCGGGCCTCGGTCAGGGCGCGGGCGGCGTCATAGCCTGCGACGTCGGGCAGGTCGGCAACCTGCAACGGTCCGCCGCCAAAGGCGCCGAAGGCGTCGATGCCGGTGGAACTGCAGCCCATGAGCGGCAGCGCGATCATGGACAGGACGAGCAAGCTGCGGCTGATCGATTTGGCTCTGTGACGCTGCATGCTCGCTCGCTCGAAACGCGACGGCGTTGACACGAAACAGGACCGGCCGCCGCATTCTCCAAGTCGCACCCTAGCCAGTTCGCGGTAAGCGACCGTAAAACCGCTGCGGCGGGTTCGATTACACCTTGAAACAAATTGAAGGTTTCGATGCAGGCGGGCCCGCACCGAATTCAGGCTCCCCCCGGGACCGCCGGATCGTGTAGCATCGTCGCAAGGCGACGAGTTTGACGGAGGCGGTTTCACGTGACACGCCGCGCACATGGCTGACCCGCTCGCCCTCATCACCGGAGCGTCGTCCGGCATCGGTGCGGCCTGCGCGCGGCTTTTGGCCGAACGCGGCTACGACGTGGCGCTGGTGGCCCGGCGCAGGGAGCGTCTGACGGCACTGGCCGAGGAGCTTTCCGCACGCCACGGCCGCAAGGCGCTGGTGATCCCCGCCGACCTGTCGCTCACCGATGCGCATCGGCCGATCATGGCGGCGCTCGATGGACGGCCAGTCGACCTGCTGATCAACAATGCCGGTCTGTCGATCCCCGAGACCTATTCTCAGGCGCCTTGGGAGCGCCAGCGCGACTGCCTGATGACGCTGGTCATGGCGGTGGCGGGGCTGACCCATGCGGTGCTGCCCGACATGATCGCCCGCAAGTCCGGCCGCATCATCACCATCTCCTCGATCGTCGCCCTGTCGCAGGGCGGGCCCGGCCACACCGTCTATCCGGCCGCCAAGGCCTTCGTGCACACCTTCATGCTGTCGCTCGACGCCGAAGTGCGCCGCCACGGCATCGTCTGCACCAGCGTGCTTCCCGGCACCACGGCGAGCGAGTTCCGGCAGGCGAACAATATCGAGGCGAAGGCCGGCGGCCTGTCCGACCTGTTCAGCCAGTCGAGCGAGGCGGTCGCCCGGGCGGCCATCGATGGCAATCTCAGCGGCCGGCTGATCGTCATTCCCGGCTGGCATAACAAGCTGGCGGCGCTGTTCATGAAGCTCGCGCCGGGTGCCTTCATTCGCTGGCTGGGGGCGCGCATTGCATGAGGAGAGTGCCCCTTGGCGCTGAACTATGACGTCATCATCATCGGCTCGGGCGCGGGCGGCGGAACGCTCGCCCATGCGCTCGCCGATACCGGCAAGTCGATCCTCATCATCGAGCGCGGCGCCATGCTGCCGGTCGAGCCGGACAACTGGTCGCCCAAGGCGGTCTTCGTCGACAAGAAATATGAGGCCCGCGACACCTGGATCGACAAGGACGGACGGCCCTTCAGCCCGCACACCCATTACTGGGCCGGTGGCAACACGAGCTTCTACGGCGCCGCGCTGATGCGCATGAAGAAGCGCGATTTCGACGGCATGCAGTATTACGGCGGCCTGTCACCGGCCTGGCCGGTCGACTACGCCGAGATGGCGCCGTGGTATGCAGAGGCTGAGGCGCTGTGGGAAGTGCACGGAGAACGCCACGTCGATCCGTGCGACCAGCCCGACGATCCGCCCTTCCCCTATCCACCGCTTGCCAACGATGCCAGCGTCGCGGCGCTTGCCGAGCATTTCCGTTCGCTCGGCTGGCATCCCTCGCCGCTGCCGCTCGGCATCCGCCGCAACGACGCCGACCCCGCCGCCGCCCCCTGCATCCGCTGCCGGACCTGCGGCGGCTTCCCGTGCAAGGTGCTGGCCAAGGTCGACGCGCGCACGGCGGTGCTCTCCAAGGCGCTCGCCCACGACAACGTCACGCTCATGACCGGGCGGCGCGCCATCCGCATCGAGACCGATCCTTCCGGCAGGCGCGCCACGGCGGTGGTGACCGACGGGGTTGCCGGCGAGGAGCGGATTGCGGGCGACATCATCGTGACCTCGGCGGGAGCCGCCAATTCGGCGGCGCTGTGGCTCCGCTCGGCCAGTGCCGCGCATCCCGAGGGCTTGGCCAACGGCTCCGGCATGGTCGGGCGGCATTACATGTTTCACGCCTCGTCGGCGGTCATCGCCCTGTCGCTCTCCCACTTCGGCTCCGACTTCCCCAAGACGCTCACCGTCAACGACTTCTATTTCGGCGAAGACGGCTTTCCCTGGCCCATGGGCCAGATCCAGATGCTGGAATACATGACCGGCCAGACCATCGAGGGCCAGGTCGCCGACTGGCTGCCGCCGTCTCTGGTGCCCGACTTTCTCTCCAATGCGGTGGCCAGCCGCATGGTCGCCTTCCTCGTCCTGTCGGAAGATCTGCCCAATCCCGACAATCGCATCACGGTCGACAAGGATGGGCGCATCCGTCTCGACTACGGCTTCGGCGACATGACGGCGCACAACCGGCTGGTCCACAAGCTCACACAAGGGCTGGACGGATTCGTTTCGCACCATCATGTGCTCGCCGGCCATCATTTCGCGGTCGACGAGCTGATCCCGATCGTCGGCACCGCACATCAGTGCGGCACGCTGCGCTTCGGCAGCGATCCCAAGACCTCGGTGCTCGATCCCTTCTGCAAGGCGCACGAGCTGGACAATCTCTACGCCGTCGATGCCAGCTTCTTCGTCTCGTCTTCGGCGGTGAACCCGACGCTCACCATCGTCGCCAATGCGCTCCGCGTCGGGGCGCACCTGCGCGAACGGCTGAGCTAACGTTTGATGGCAACCAGATCGACCAGCGCCGACATGCCGGAATGGGCCGAGCCTTCCTCGATGACGGCATCGTAGGCACGCAGGACTTCGATCTGCATGTCGGCAAAAGCGTCATGCAGCAGGTCCACGGTGTAGAGCTGCGGTTCGTAGCGCGGACCGCCGGTGCCATAGGCGAGCTGGCCGGTGCCATAGCCCTCCAGCAGCAGCACGCCACCTGGCCTCAGCGCGTTTTTCATGTTGCGGAAGAAGGCCGGGCGATCTTCCGGATCGACGAACTGAACGAAGATCGCCACCACCGCGTCATAGGCGGCCACCGGCCAGTCCCAGGCGAGCAGGTCGACCTGCTCGTGTTCGAGCGTCGCGCCGCGGTCTACCGCCAGGCGCTTCGCCTTTTCGATGGCGACCGGCGAGGCATCGACCGCATGAACGCGGGCGCCGCGCCCGGCCAGATACACGCCGTTCCGCCCTTCGCCGTCGGCGACGGCAAGCACGCTGGCTCCTGGCGCGATGCGATGCGCCTCAGCCACCAGGAAGGCGTTCGGCTCGACGCCGTAATGGTAGTCGTCCGAGGCGTAGCGTTGGTCCCAGCTCATGCCCTCACTCCAATGTCATCCGGCGGATCAGCCGATCTCGCCAGCGGTCCCCGCCTGCGGATCGACCAGGCCATGCAGCCGTATCGCGGCGGCTTGGGCGAAGCGCAGCAGCATGGCCTTGCGGGTGGCGCCGGCCAGGCGATGTTCCGGTGCCTCGCGGATCATTTCGGCGCCGAACTGATCGGCCAGGATCAGGCCGGCATCCTCGGGAAACAGGTCGAGCGGCACACCCGCGTGGCTGGCAAAGAACAGCCGGTCGCAGGAGAGCCGGTAGTCCGGCCATTTATGGTCGGCGCGGAGGTCTTCAACCGAGGACTTGATCTCGACGATCCACACTTCGCCGGCCGGCCCCAGCCCCACGACATCGGCGCGGCGGCCGGTCGCCAATGGCAACTCGGTCACATGCGCGAAACCACGCAGGCGCAGCAGGCGGCCGACGCCGCGGCAGACGGCGGCGGCGTGGGCGGATTGCCGCCCATCCACGGGCGGCGCGATGGCAGTGAGATCGGTCAGCACAAGAACAAAAGTGGCACGCGAATCGCCGCGTGGGAAGGGCCGGCATCCTATTTCGGCCGTGGAAACATCCAGCGGTCGTGCAGCCACAGCCATTGCTCCGGGTGCTCGCGCACCCAGCCCTCCACCACCGACGTGATCTTCGCGGTCGCGGCCGCGATGTCGACCAGCCCGTCGGCGTCGCGCGGCATCTCCACCGGCGGCGTCAGCTCCAGATGCAGGCGGCCACCGGGGAGCCGAATGGCGCGGGCGCCATGCACCGGGCAGTCGAATTGGCGGGCGAAGCGGGCGGCGAGCGGATTGGTGGGCGCGGGATGGCCGAAGAAGGGCACGCTGAGGCCGCCGAAAAGTTTCTGGTCGACCAGCATGCCGAGATGGCCGCCGGCCTCCATGGCGGTGGCGATCTCGAAGGCGGCGCCGCGGCTGTTGGGCACCAGCGTGCCCATCAGCGCCTCACGCTCGGCAAGCAGATCCTCGGCAAAATGGGCGTTGGACGGGGCGCGGTAGGGCAGCACGGTCTTGAGACCGAACCGGGTGGCGATGACGCCCAGCACCTCCCAGTTGGCGAGGTGGGCGGTGAAGATGACGGCGGGCTTGCCGTCGTCGCGCAGCGCCACGAACTGGTCGATGCCGGTGACCGTGATCGGCCCCTCGTCGGGCCTTGCGGGATCGAAAGGTGCCGTCATCTCTTCCAGGAACAGGAACTCGACGGCGACGCTGGCGAAATTCGCCCAGCAGCCGCTGAGGATGGCGGCACGCTCCGCGGCGCTCTTCTCCGGAAAGGCCATGGCGAGGTTATTCGCCGCCGTCTTGTGCTCGGGCAGCAGCGGGCCGATGAGGCGGACCAGGAAGAACACGATCCCTTCAGCCCGGCGGCGGCCGATCCAGCGCACGAAGCGGATCAGGCCGTGGGCGAGGCGGGCGACGAAGCGCTCGACGCCTTCCGAGCGCAGGAATCGCCTGAGCCAGCTGCCGCCGCGATAGCGCGGCGCGCGCTTGAGGCGCGGGCTCGGCTTCTGCTTGCCAGGCTCGGGAGCGGTCAAAGCGTTACGATGATCTTGCCAAAGACGTTGCGCGATTCGAGGCGCGCCAGCGCCGCGTCGATATCGTCGAGGCCGATCATCGTATCGATAACGGGCCTCGCGATGCCGGCCGCCATCTTGTCGAGCACCGTGGCGAGGTTCCTGAGATTGCAGCCGAAGCTGCCGATGAGGCGCAACTGCCGCTGATAGAGCTGGAAGAGGTTGATCTCGGCGGAGACCCCGGTGGTCGAGCCGCAGGTGACCAGCACGCCGCCGCGCTTCATGGAGAACATGGAGCGGGCGAAGGTGTCCGGTCCGACATGCTCGAAGACGACGTCGACGCCCTGCTTGTTGGTGAGCTTGCGCACCACGCTCTCGAAGCGCTCTTCGCGGTAGTTGATGACGTGGTCGGCGCCGAGCGCCCTGGCCATCTCCGCCTTCGCGTCGCTGCCCACCGTGGTGATGACGGTGGCGCCGACCGCCTTGGCGAGCTGGATGGCGGCGGTGCCGATGCCACTGCCGCCGGCCTGGATGAGGATCGTCTGGCCGGCTTCGAGATGGGCGTTGTCGAACAGCATGTGCTCGACGGTGCCGTACGTGATGGGGGCGCAGGCGGCCTTGACGACATCGACACCGTGCGGCGCCGGCGCGACCAGCCGGGCGGCGACGTTGAGCCGCTCGCGCGCCAGCCCATCGACATGGAAGCCGCGGATGCCGGCGACGTTGACGCAGAAATTGTCGCGCCCCGCCCGGCAAGCCGGACAGGTGCCGCAGGTCTCGGCACCGAACAGCGCCACGATCTGGCCGGGCTTCAGGTGATCGACGCCCTGGCCGACGCTGACGACCTCGCCGGCCGCCTCGGCACCGATGACGATCGGCAGCTTGCGCTTGGCAAAGGCCATGCCGCGCCAGCCCCAGACATCGATATGGTTGAGCGCCACCGCGCCGACCTTCACCTGCACCTCGCCGGGCGCCGGCGCCGGTGGTGCATCCATGTCGACGATGGCGAGCTGCCGGTTGTCGAGGAGCTGGAGCGAACGCATCACAGAATTCCGATTGCGCAAGATGCTGGCCGCCATCTCCCCCCTTGCGGGGGAGACGAGGAGCGCGCGGCACCGTCCTGCCAGAGAGCGGGCGTCACAACAGCATCAGCCCGGCTCGGCGCCGATCAGCAGGCAGGCATTCTGGCCGCCAAAGCCGAAGGAATTCGACAGCACCATGCCGACCGGCGCGGCACGCGCTTGATTGGGCACCACGTCGAAGGCGATGTCGGGATCGGGCGTGTAGTTGATAGTCGGCGGCAGCATGCCCTCCTCGATGGTCTTGATCGAGAAGATCGCCTCGATGGCGCCGGCGGCGGTGAGCGTGTGGCCGATCATCGACTTGTTGGAGCTGATCGGCACGTGTCTCATGCGCTCGCCGATGGCGGCCTCCAGCGACAGCGCCTCCATCTTGTCGTTCTCCGGCGTCGAGGTGCCGTGGGCATTGATGTAGTCGATCGCTTCGGGGCCGACGCCGGCGTCCTCAATGGTGGTGCGGATGGCGCCGATGATCGCCGAGCCGTCCGGACGCGAACGGGTGCGATGGAAATCGTCGGCCTTCTCGCCGATGCCGCGGACGATGGCGTGGATCCTGGCGCCGCGCGCCTTAGCGTGGTCGTAGTCTTCCAGGACCAGCGCGGCGGCGCCCTCGGCGATGACGAAGCCGTCGCGATCCTTGGAGAAGGGCCGCGATACGCCCTCGGGCGGCTCGTTGGTGCCCGACAGCGCCGAAAGCAGACCGAAGCGGATCATCATCTCCGGGTTCACCGAACAGTCGGCGCCGAGCGAGATGGCTGCATCGCTGTCGCCGCGGCGGATCGCCTCGACGCCGAGCTGGATGGCGGTGGCGCCGGAGGCGCAGGCGGTGGTCAGCGAGATCGGCGCCCCCTTGCTGCCGATCGTGTCGGCAATGCCCTCAGCGATGAAGCCGAGCAGGGTGTGGTGATAGCCGTCGTCGTCGTTCGCCTGGCGGGCCGCGGCAATCATGCGGTCATAGGCATCGCTGCCGGCGGGCGGCGCATCGCGGAAGATACGGCGGCGATAGGGCCACTCCATTTCGGCCGGCGGCAGAGCCGCGAACAGCGGCCCGGGAAAATCGCCCTTGGCGCCGATGGCGGCATCGGCGATCGCTTCCTCGGCGGCAAGAATGCCGGCGCGCATGGTGATATCCATGGCGGTATCGCCGTCCTGCCACAGATAGTCGATGGCGCCGGCGATCCGGGTGCGCATGTTGTCGGTCGGAAAGCGCGAGATGCTCCTGACGCCCGAACGGCCGGCGATGAGCCCCGCCCAGGAATCGGCGACGCCCTGGCCGAGCGAGGAAATCATGCCGTAGCCGGTCACGGCGACGACCGGGCGTCCACGATGATCCCGGGTCTCACCCATTTCACCCCTCCGTCAGTTGACCGCCTCGATGAGGCCCATGCCCTCGCCGCGCCAGATGCCCATCGTGGTGATGGCGACGCGCTCCGGCTGGTGTGCGGCCGGACGCTCGAACCCGCTCTCGTCGGCGGGCGGGAAGAAGCGCCCGCGCTTGAGCGCCAGCGCGGCGAGCCCGGCCATGGCCGGAAAAGTGGCCCCGGCAACCGTGCCGATGAGCGTGCTCAAGGCGCGCACGGTATCGACCCGGCCCTCGGCGATCAATCGGTCGAGAAGCGCCCGTTCTTCTTGCGTCTGCATGGCAACGCCCGTGGCGCCCGAAAGAACGGCAACCGGCGGGCTGCCCGCGGGCAGCATGGCGTCGAACTGGCGGCCGGCGGCGGCGGTGACGTCGCCGGGGCGGCGGCGGGTCTGGTCGGTGCGGATGTCCGCCAGCCGGGCATAGGGCTTGGCACCCCGCGCCTCGGCGTGTTCCGCCGCTTCAAGCACAATGAAACCGCCGGCAGAGCCGAAGATCGAACCGCCACCCTTCTCCTGCCGCGCCCACACCGAGACCGGATCGCCAGCCCACAGGATGCCGCCCAGCGCGCAGTTGAGCACCGTGTCCTTGCGGTCGGCCTGGCTGGCGCCGCCGACCAGGAAGATGTCGCCCTGACCGGCGCGGATGCGGCGCCAGGCGATCTCCGCCGCGCTGACGCCGGCGATCTCCTCGCCCATGAAGGTGCGCGAGGAGCCGGTGAGCTTGTGAACGATCGAGATATTGCCGGCGAGCAGATTGGGAAGCTGAGCCAGGAACAGGGTCGGGCGAAGATCGTTGGACAGGCGCTGATTGAGATAGGCGGCGGCGTCGGGCGCGCTGTCGAGGCCGGAAAGGATGCTGCCGTCCACTTCCTCGTCGCGGGCGCCGCCATCGGCGGCGACCACCGCATGGGTGTGGCTCAGAATGTCGAGATTGCCGGCGATGCCGGCATCCTCCAGTGCCAGGCCGGCGGTGTAGACACCCAGCCGCTGCCAGGTCTCCATCTGGCGCTGGTCGGCGCGCTTGGGGATCTGCTTGTTGAGATCGAGCTCCACCATCGGGTGGATGGCGTAAGGCGGCGCGAAGGTGCGGTCGACGACCGGCTTCGGGTTCTCAGCCTCGACCATCGCCTGCCAATGGGCCTCGAGGCCCTCGCCGAGGCTCGAGGTCAGGCCGATGCCGGTGATCCAGACCTCGCGTGCCATCTACCGCGCCACTCGCGTATCCACCGCATCGCCGACCGGAATGAGCGGGATGCTATTATGAAATGCCTGACGGAGCTCTTCGGCCGGCCATTCGGTCGAGATCATCACCACCTCTGCATCGGCGGCGACCTCGTCCCTGACCCATACCGCGGTTTCGGCGATCGAATAGCCCGAACCTTCATGGGTGATCTTGGCGGTGACCGTCATCTTGTCGCCGGGCACGACGAAGCGGCGGAACTTGGCGCGCTTGACGCCGCCCAGAAAGACGAATTTCTCCATCGCCTGCCGGCGCAGCAGCAGGTAGCCGGCGGCGTGGTTCATGAATTCCAGCATCATGACGCCGGGCAGGACGGGGAAACGCGGGAAATGACCATCGAAGACCGGGCTCTGTTCCGGCAGGGTGCCGACCACCCGAATGGTCAGCCCTTCGACGTCCATCTCCTCGACGCGGTCGATCAGTTCGAATGTTTCGAGTCGCATCAGCCGGCCGGCCGCTCAGGCCGATTTCTGGGCGACGAGCTCGTCGATCCGCGCCGCCAGGTTCTTGAGGATGAAATAGTCCTCGACCGAAGCGTTGCCGGCGTTGACCTCCTTGGTCCACGCCTCCAGCGGAATCTTGATGCCGAACTTCTTGTCGAGAGCGAAGACGATGTCGAGAAAGTCGAGGCTGTCGATACCCAGATCGTCGATGGCGTGCGCGTCCGGCGTGATCTCCGACAGCGGGATTTCGCTGGTCTCGTGGATGACCTGGGCGACAGTGTCGAAGGTCGCAGACATGGTTCTGGCATTCCCCTAGTGGACCGCACGCCGCCACTCCCCCGGCTCGGTGCGGCACCCTGAACCGGAGCTTCTCGCTCATCATCTGGAGGCGGCAGCGCCCCGGATATTGCCGCCGCGCTGGCAACTTTGCAACGCGAGCGTAGCGCCCCGGCGGACACACGCAAAGGCTCCCGCCACGGCGCCCTGCGCGGTCCAATACAGGCCTTGCCGCACCCTGTCCACCGTCCAGAACGGCTTCGCAAAGGCGGCTGTTGCCTGACGCACCGGCAGGCGGCAGGATGGCGCCGCCGTCCCGCTTCGCAAAGGACACCAGCCGACCGTGGCCATCGCGCCTTCGCCCAAGGACCGCGGCCGCCGCATTGCGGCGATCGACGCCATCCGCGGCGTCGCCATCGTGGCGATGGTCGTCTACCACACCGCCTTCGATCTCAGCGCCCGCAGCCTGCTTCCGGTCGACATCACCCGCGATCCCGGCTGGATCGTCTTTGCCCGCTCGATTGCCAGCACCTTTCTGCTTCTGGTCGGCGTCGGCCTGGTGCTGGCGACCCAGCGCGGCCTCAGAATCCAGCCCTATCTCCGCCGTCTCGGGCTGATCGCCGGCGCCGCCTGCCTGGTCAGCCTGGCGACCTGGTGGATCGAGCCGGATGTCTTCATCTTCTTCGGCATTCTGCACCAGATCGCGCTGGCCAGCGTGCTCGCCCTGCCCTTCGTGCTGTGGCTGCCGAGCTGGGTGGTGGCGCCGGTGGCCGCCGGTGTGATCGCGCTGCCCTTCCTCTATTCCAGCCCGGTCTTCGACTGGCCGCCGCTGTGGTGGGTCGGGCTCTCGGCCACCGCCCCGCAGACCGTGGATTACGTGCCGGTCTTCCCGTGGTTCGGCGTGGTGCTCGCCGGCATCGTCGTCGGCCGGCTTTTCGTCGCCGATTTCAGCGATTCAGCGTTCACCCGCTGGCGTCCGGAGAACTGGGCCGGCAAGGCTGCGGCCTGGGCCGGCCGCTGGAGCCTGGTCATCTACCTGGTCCACCAGCCGATCCTCTATGGGCTTTTGTGGGCGGCAAGCCCGCTGCTGTCGCCGAACGAAACGGTGCTCCGGCGCAATTTCATGGATCAGTGCAGCCAGGCCTGCCACCTGCAGGGGCGCGACGACACCACGTGCAACACGTTCTGCGGCTGCATGTTCACCAATCTCGCCGGCACCGACCTGATGAGCGTGCGGTCGATGGCGGACCTCACTGACGACCAGCGCCGTCGTTGGGACGGCATCCTGGCCGCCTGCCGGCCGCCCGATTCCACCAACTGACCAGCGGCGTCCAGCGCTCAGCGGATGCGGGTGGGGTGAACGACGTCCCAGGTGCCCAACGCCATCTCATGTACCGCGTCCGGGTCGAAGCCCATGTCGCGAATGAGATGGGCGGGAAGCCGCGAAAGCCTGGCGAACAGCCGCCGTTCGCGCCGCCGGCGCAGATAGACCCAGAGGATGCCCGGAATCGTGACGGTCAGCCGCAGGGTCGGCCGCTCCCAGCACCTGTCCGTGATCGCGATGGTTGTCATCATGCTGTCTCCCGATCCCGCCTCAATGGACTTTGAACCGATTCATTAAATCGATTCAATGCATCCGGGCGAGACCCGAGTCAAGCGAAAATTGAATCGGTTTAACGGACTTGCTATATGGTGATTGACGGCAGGAACCGGAGCGTGTGCGCATGGCCACGGCCAGACTGGGAAAGACCGCCAAGCTCGCCGACGTCGCCAAGGCGGCGGGCGTCTCGGCCGGCACGGTCTCCAACGTCTATAACCGGCCGCAGGTGGTGAGCGCTGAGGTGACGGCGCGCGTGCGCAAGGTCGCCGAGGAGCTCGGCTATCGCGCCGATCCGGCGGGGCGGCTGTTGCGCGCCGGCAAGGTCAACGCCATCGGCGTCGCCACGGTCGAGCCGCTCTCCCACTTCTTCACCGACCCGTTCGCGCGCATGCTGATGACCGGGATCACGGAGGTCGCCCAGGCGAATGGCGCCGGCGTTTCGCTGGTCTCGCTGGCCAACAAGGAAGAGTTGGCCTGGAACGTGCGCAACGCGCTGGTCGATGGCTTCATCCTGTTCTGCCTCGAAGGCGCGCGCGAATTGATCGGCTCCGCCATTCAGCGGCAATTGCCCTTCGTGGCGATATCGCTTGGCGAAGCCGACGACACCATCTCGGTCATCGGCATCGACGATGTTGCCGGTGCGCAAGCAGCGACAGAGCATCTCATCGGGCTCGGCCATCGCCGTTTCGCCATCCTCGCTTTGAGATTCGGAGAGGATAGTTGCGGCCGGGCGTCGCTGGACCAGGTCGAGACGTCCATCTATTCGACGCCGCGCGAGCGCGTCCATGGCACGTTCGCGGCTCTCAGCGCGCACGGCATCGACAGCGATACCGTCCCGATCTTTGCGACGCGGGAAGACAAACGGACGGTCCATGCCGCACTGGACGAGATCTTCGCCTCTCCGACGCCGCCGACCGCCCTTATCGCCCAGTCGGACGTCATCGCGCTCGTCGCGCTCGACTGGCTCAAGGCCCACGATATCGCGGTGCCCGGCGACGTCTCGATCGTCGGCTTCGACGGCGTGCCGGAAAGTGCGATTTCGACCCCGCCGCTGACCACCGTGGCCCAGCCGATCGTCGAAATCGGACGCCGCGCGGTGGACGCGATCCTCAACTTCGACGGCAGCGTCAACCGCCAGGTCGTCGATTTCTCGCTGGTCGTACGCGGCTCGACGGCGCCGCCGCCAAAGGACTGAGCGACAGAGCGGATCATCGTCCGACGGTCCGCTTCGTCGCGTTTTCCTGACGCAATCCGGGACGGAAAAAGTGGAATCCACTTTTCCTGGGATTGCTTACGGCCGCTGGAGCCCGGTTGCCGAGACGTAGACCGAATAGAGCGCGGAAGTGCAGCAGACGAAGAGCCGGTTCCGCTTCGGCCCACCGAAGACGACATTGGAAACGGTGTGCGGAAAGTTGAGCCGGCCGAGCATGTCGCCTGAGGGTCCGTAGACCTCCACCGAGGGGCCGGCGCTGGTCCACACATTGCCGTCGCTGTCGAGGCGGAAGCCGTCGGGAAACCCGTTGCCGGTCTCGCAGAAGATTTCGCCGTCGGAGAGGGTGCCGTCGGCGCCGACCTTGAAGGCACGGATGTGGGTGGGGAAATCCGGGTCGTGGCTGCGCCCCGAATCGGCAATGTAGAGAATCGATTCATCGGGCGAGAAGGCGAGGCCGTTGGGCATCCTGAAGTCGTCGGCAACCACGTTCACCGCGCCAGTCCTGGGATCGACGCGATAGACGTAGCAGCCGTCCTGCTCCATCTCGGCCTTGTGGCCCTCATAGTCGCTCATGATCCCGTAATTGGGATCGCTGAACCAGATCGAGCCGTCCGACTTGACCACCACGTCGTTGGGCGAGTTCAGCCGCTTGCCCTGATAGCTGTCGGCGATGACGGTGATGGTGCCGTCATGTTCGGTGCGGGTCACCCGTCGCCCGCCATGCTCGCAGGTCACCAGCCGGCCCTCGCGGTCGCGGGTATTGCCGTTGGCATAGTTGGAATTGCGGCGAAAGACGTCGACCGTGCCGTCCCAGGTCCAGCGCAGCATGCGGTTGTTGGGAATGTCGCTCCATAGCAGCATGTTGGCGTCGGCGAACCAGACCGGCCCCTCCGCCCAGCGGCACTTGTCGAACAAGAGCTCCTTCTCGGCCGAGCCCTGGGTCATGTGCCGGAAGCGGCGATCGAAATACTCGGTGTCCTCGCTGACCAGCGTCACAGGCTGTCTCCCCTATTCACTTGCGGTCGACGGCGCCTAGCCGGCGTCCGGCCGGATGACACCCTTCTTCAGGATGATGTTGCCGTAGAGACGGCGCTCGCCGCTGGCGATGGTGACGAAGGTCTTCTCGGCCCGCTCGTAGAAGGCGAAGCGCTCGATGGTGCCGGTCGTGGAGCCGGGCGCCCGCTTCTCGACCACGTCGCGGAACAGGCGGACGACCTCCGGCACCGCCTTGGCGTCTTCGACGGGTTCCATGGTGAAGGCGGCGCAATCGACGAAATCGTCGAGCGGCATCAGCGACAGAATGGCGTCGAGGATGTGCACGGCGTCCAGCCCGTCGAGGCGGACGAGCCGGTTGGCCTTGCTGGTCGAGGGGAAATTGGCGTCGACGATGACCAGCTCGTCGCCATGGCCCATGGCGCGCAGCGCGTGCAGCAATTCCGGCCCGAGGATCGGATCGATTCCGTAGAGCATGTGATTGTCCTCCCAGTTGTGGCGATCATTCCGCGCCGGGGCGGGTCGCGTCAATTGCGCCGTTGCCGCGGCTTGCGGGTGCGTGCCGCGGAGGGCATTGTCTGTGCTTGGGTCGCGGCCTTGACCCGTACCCATCCCACCGCTCGCACATGCATCAAGGGGAAGCAGTCTCATGGAAACCCGCAAGCTCGGGCCGTCCGGCCTTGAGGTGTCGCTGGTCGGCCTCGGCACCAACCAGTTCGGCGGCCGCCTCGACCTGGAAGCCTCCCGCAAGGTCATCCACAAGGCGCTCGACCTCGGCGTCACCCATTTCGACACCGCCGACATCTACGGCAACAGCGGCGGATCGGAGACGATCATCGGCCAGGTGCTGGGCGAGCGTCGCAGCGACGTGACGCTGGCCACCAAGTTCGGCAAGCTGATGGCCGGCAACACCGAACAGCAGCGCGGCAGCCGCGCCTATGTGATCGCCGCGGTCGAAGCCAGCCTTGCGCGGCTGAAGACCGACGTGATCGACATCCTGTGGATGCACGAGCCGGACCCGGCGACACCGATGGAGGAGACCTTCCGCGCGCTGGAGGAGCTCACCAAGGCCGGCAAGGTGCGCACCGTCGCCGCCTCCAATTTCGACGCCGACCAGCTTCTCGCCGCCGCGGCTTCGGCCAAGGCGGCGGGCGTGCCCGGCTTCGTCGCGGCCCAGGACGAATACAGCCTGCTCCACCGCACCCATGAGAGCGGCCTCTTCCGGGCAATGGAGACGCTGGGCCTCAGCCTGGTGCCCTATTTCCCGCTGTCGGGCGGGGCGCTGTCGGGCAAGTACCGCAAGGACAAGGCGTTCCCCGACAACACACGGCTCACCCCCGAAAGCCGCTTCGTCCAGCCGCATTGGGAGACGATCGAGGCGCTTGCCGCCTTCGCCGAGGCGCGCGGTCACACGCTGCTGGAGCTCGCCATGAGCTGGCTGGCCTGCAAGCCGCTCGTCGCCTCGATCATCACCGGCGCCACGCGGCCGGAACAGGTCGAGGCCAATGCCGCCGCGGTCGGCTGGAAGCTGAGCGCGGAGGAAATGGCGGAGGTGGACAGGCTGACGGCAGTTTGACCCCGGTCAAGGGGCCTCTGGCAAGGATCGGCTACGCACCCCACATATTGCAAAATTACGATATGTGTACCGGGGAACCCCCGGTGCGCCACGAGGAGCCCGCCCGACCATGACCCAAGAAATCCGCCATATCGTCTGTCCCCATTGCGCCGCCGTGAACCGGCTGCCGGCCGCCAAGCCGGCGCCGGAGGCCCGGGAGGCCAAATGCGGCGTGTGCCACGAACCGCTATTTTCCGGCCATCCCTCGCCGGCGACCACGGCGAATTTCGCCAAGCACATCGCCCGCAACGACGTGCCGGTGGTGGTCGACTTCTGGGCCGAGTGGTGCGCGCCCTGCCGGATGATGGCACCGGTCTTCGAGCGGGTCGCGGCCGAGATGGAGCCGGATGTCCGCTTCCTCAAGCTCGATACCGAGAACGAGCCGGACATTGCCAACCGCTACCGCATCCAGGGCATTCCGACGATCATGGTCTTCCGCAAGGGCCGGCCGATCGCCCACCGCGCCGGCGCCATGGATGCCGGATCCTTGCGCGCCTGGCTGACCGAGGTGACCGGCCAGGCGGTGGCGTGAGGGACGGCATCGGACGCCACGCCCGAAAAAGAAATCTATCCCCCCACCTCTGACCCCATGAGATGATCGGGTCGTCCGCTCCCGCAAGGGGTCCCGTGTCGACCGGAACGTCGTGGGGGGAGCGGAGCGGTGCCCCCGCTCGGGAGAGGCTTCCGACCTTTCCCCCTCGGGGCGTTCCCGGCGGGATCGTCGGTCTTGCGACCGGCTGGCCTTAAGGGCTGAAGCCCCACCGTTCAATTCGGGGCGAAGAGCCTGCCGGGAGACGGGATAAAATCGCCGCGGCGGGCGCTCGGCGAGCGCCCTCAGTTTCGCGGAGTAACCGCACGGCATTCGCCGGGCGCCCGCCACCCCCTCATCGTGAGGGGCGCGTTCTTTGAAAGGTCAAAACCCGGTGCGAACAGCGCGCGGGAACGGGAAGGCATGTCCTTCTTGTCGTCCTCGCGAAAGCGAGGACCCAGTAGTCACTGACGCCTCAGCTCCATCGCAGGCGCCTGCGACTACTGGGTGCCCGGTCGGGGCCGGGCACGACAGGAGTCTATTGTGAACTCAGTCCTTGGCGCGCTCGACGTAGGAGCCGTCGGCGGTCATGACGACGATGCGCGCGCCGACCGTGATGTGTGGCGGCACGTTGGTCTTGACGCCGTTCGACAGCAGCGCCGGCTTGTAGGAGGAGGCGGCGGTCTGGCCCTTCATCGCCGGGTCGGTCTCGACCACTTCCAGCGTCACCCGCTGCGGCAGTTCGATGGCGATCGGGTTGCCCTCGTAGAGGCTGAGGCGCACCGTCATGTTTTCCTGCAGATAGGGTGCCAGGTCGCCGACGATATCCTTGGAGACGTGGATCTGCTCGTAGTTTTCGCCGTTCATGAAGGTGAAGCCGTCGCCGTCCTCGAACAGGTACTGATAGTCGTGGTCCTCGACGAAGGCGCGTTCGACCTGCTCGGTGGTCTTGTAGCGCTGCGACACCTTCACGCCGTCGGAAATGCGGCGCATATCGATCTGCGTGGTGGGCGTGCCCTTGCCGGGATGGAAGTTCTCGGCGGTGAGCACGACATAGAGCTGGCCGTCGACCTCGACGACATTGCCCTTGCGGACCTGGCTGGCGATGACTTTCAAGGGACCCTCGATTAATTGCTCTGGCGGCGCTGGCGCCTGCCAATTCGGCGCGCACCTTAGCGATTTTGCCGGGGACTACCAGAGGATTATGCACCTTCATGACCACTGACACCCGTCCGAAATGACCGGATTGCCGCCCTTCTGGGACCGCGAGCGGCATAGCGACCGGCGCCCGTTCCTGCTCGCCCGCAACCGCATCACGGCATCGCTGAAGGCCTGGTTTGCCGGCGACGGCTTCGTCGAGACCGAGGCGGCGATCCTGCAGGTCTCGCCCGGCAACGAGACCCATCTGCATGGATTCGCCACCGAAATGATCGGCCCGGATGGCGCCAGGGCGACCCGCTACCTGCACACTTCGCCGGAATTCGCGCTGAAGAAGCTGCTCGCGGCCGGCGAGGATCGAATCGTCGATTTCGCCCGGGTCTTCCGCAACCGCGAGCGCGGGCCGCTGCATGCGAGCGAGTTCACCATGGTCGAATGGTACCGGGCAGGCGCGCCTTATGAGGCTGTCATGGCGGACTGCGCCGCGATCCTGGGCCAGGCGGCTCAGGCCGCCGGCACAACCGAACTCACCTGGCGCGGGCGCACGGCCGATCCTTTTGCCGAGCCGGAACGGCTGACGGTCGCCGACGCCTTCCTCCTTCATGCCGGTATCGAGCTTGTCGGTGTCTTGAGCGATCGCGCCGCCTTCGCCACGGCGGCGATCGCCCGCGGCATCCGTGTCGCGGCCGACGACACCTGGTCTGACATCTTCAGCCGGATTCTGGTGGAGAAGGTCGAGCCCAACCTCGGCATCGGCCGCGCGACGCTGCTTTGCGACTATCCGCTCTGCGAGGCGGCGTTGGCGCGGGCCAAGCCGGACGATCCGCGCTTCGCTGAACGCTTCGAGCTCTATGCCTGCGGGGTGGAACTGGCCAACGGCTTTGCCGAACTGACCGACGCTGCCGAGCAGCGTCGCCGCTTTTCCGCCGACATGGACGAGAAGGAGCGCATCCACGGCGAACGCTATCCGCTCGACGAGGATTTCCTGGCCGCACTCGAACACATGCCGGAAGCCAGCGGCGTGGCACTCGGTCTCGACCGGCTGGTGATGCTGGCGGCTGGCGCGCCATCCATCGACCACGTGCAGTGGACGCCGGTGGCCGGCGTGGAGGGCGACATATGAACGACATGAGGCCGGTCAGCCGTGGCACGGCCCACACCCTCCCCCTTGAGGGGAGGTCGAAGCCAGCAAGCCCTGCGGAGCCGGCTTCGGGAGGGGGTAACGCCAGCACCCTGCGCTCCATCCCCGACTTGGTCAGAGCCGGCCTCGCCCCCGAAGAGAGCCGTGGCGAACTGGAAGCGGTGGCGGCGCGCTATGCGGTGGCGATCACGCCGGCCATGGCCGATCTGATCGACCGGCAAGATCCCGCCGATCCCATCGCCCGCCAGTTCGTGCCCGACGCCGTCGAACTCGCGACCACCCCACAGGAGCGCGCCGACCCCATCGGCGACACCGTGCATGAAGTCAGCGAAGGCCTGATCCATCGCTATCCCGACCGGGTGCTTCTCAAGCTGGTCTCGGTGTGTCCGGTCTATTGCCGCTTCTGCTTCCGCCGCGAGACGGTCGGCCAGACCGGTTCGGGCATGCTGCCGCCAGCGGCCATCGATGCGGCGCTGGCCTATATCGGCGCGCATGACGGCATCTGGGAGGTGATCCTGTCGGGCGGCGACCCGCTGATCGCAGCGCCGCGCCGCCTCGCAGGCGTGATGCGGGCGCTGGCCGGTATCGGCCATGTGAAGGTGGTGCGCTTCCACAGCCGCGTGCCGGTGGTGGCGCCGGAGCGGGTGACCGAAGACCTCGCCGCGGCACTTGCCGCTTCCGGCAAGACGGCGTGGCTCGCCATCCATGCCAACCATCCGCGCGAGTTGACGCCGCAAGCGCGCGCCGCGCTCCGGCGCCTCGCTGGGGCCGGCCTGTCGCTGGTCAGCCAGACGGTGCTGCTCAAGGGCATCAACGACGATGTCGAAACGCTGGCCGCGCTCATGCGCGGCTTCGTCGAGGCAGGCGTCAAGCCCTACTACCTGCATCATGGCGACCTGGCACCGGGCACCGGCCACTTCCGCACGACGATCGGCGAAGGGCAGGCGCTGATGAAGGCGCTACGCGGCCGCCTCTCCGGCCTCTGCCAGCCGACCTATGTGCTCGATATTCCCGGCGGCGCCGGCAAGGTGCCGGTCGGCCCGGACTATCTCAGCCGGGAAGGCGGCGCCTGCCTGATCGAAGATTTCAGCGGCGAGCGGCACGCCTATGACGCGGCCGACGCTCAGTCATCGCCGTAGTTTCCGTTGCTATGGCAAGCCAGGCAGTTGCTCTTCGATTTGACGTTCGGTTGCAGGAATCGCGCTGGCGAGACTTCGCGATGGCGGCGAATCCACCACGGCGTCTCGGTGATGCGCAACGGTATGTCCGCCTTGGCAATTCCGGCGAGAATGCGCGGATTGCCGTTCGGCGAATCGGCGGCGTTGGCGACGAGATAGTCGGCGATGACCTTGGTCGTGTCTGGATCGAGCGATGCGTCCTCGCCGAAGTGATTGGCGAGGTCGCCCATGATCGCCTGCCATGACCGGGCCGGCAGGAACGCGGCCGGAAAGGCCATGTGGCAGGCGCCGCACTCGGTGTTGAAGGTCTCCTCGGGCGTCGGCGGCGGTGCGGCCGCCGTCGGCGGTGCAGCCTGAGCGGCGGCCGGCGCTGCTTCGCCGGTCGCGGAAGACATGCCATAGCCCAAGGCCGCGGCCGCAAATGCGACTGCGGTGAGCCCTGCGATCGTATGCGTCCTCATGCTGACCTCCCTATTGGCTGGTCATGAAGGCAACGAAGTCGCCTTTTTCCAGCGCTGTGCATTCACGGCCGAGGACCGTATTGCAGTTCCGCCGGAACCATTTCTCGGTCTTGGCCATGTCGGTGAAACGATCCGGCGTGACGGACACCGCCATCGGCTTGATCGCCTGGCCGACCGTGGTCTGGCCGGCGTTGTGTGGATCGGTCGTGTGGCAGCTGCTGCATGACGGCGTATCGGCGCTGTGGCTGTTCTGCGCCAGGAAGAAGGCCTTGCCGCGATCCGCCGAAAAGCCGGCGAAGGACGGATCGGCGGCTTTGGCGAGGGCCGCGTATTGATCGAGCACCGCCTGTTGGCCGGCGCCGGCAAAGGCGAACCCGGCAAGGCCGACCGTGGTGGCAGCGAAGATGGCAAGGCTGAGGCGATGAATTCGACGAGTCATAGCTTGGCGTCCTTCGGTATGGCGACGTTTGCGGGATTGAACAGGCCGGTGGCTGCGTCCTGGTGGCAGGCACTGCAGTTGGCGCGGGAGCCAACTGTCTTGGCGGTGAAGACGCTGTCGGGAATGCCGGAATGGATTCGCCGCCACCACGGCGTCGCGGTGATCTTGAGCGGATCGGCGGGGTCGCGGCGGAGGAACAGATGGGCCGGTTTGGTGTCGACGGTTTCGGCGGCATTGGCGACGAGATAGGCGCGGATGCCAGCGACCTTGTCGGGCTCCAGCGATGCGTCCTCGCCGAAGTGCTGATTGAGATGATCCATGATCGTAACCCACACCGCTCCCGGCGCGAGGCTCGGGTGATAGGGGGCGTGGCAGTCGCCGCATTCGCTGACATAGACCGGGTCGAGCGGCGCCCTTGGCACGCCGAAAGCCGGGCGCTGGGAGAAGGAGACAACGGCAGCGCCTGACGCGAGAAAGACAAGGGATACGATGGCCGCGGCGAGAAGCAGCCGGGCGGTGCGCGGCGGCGCGGTGATTGCGCCGGCGCGCTCCTGCTTGCGGCCATGCACCATGGCGGCTGTAAGGTTCTCCCTGCCGCGCAGGCTCTCGAACGCTACCCCGCCGAGATGGAGGCCGATGAGGCCGATCACACCGAAAGCGACGACCTGGTGAAGTTCACGCGCGACATCGCCCACCGCGAAGCCGGTGAGAAAGGCGGCCGGACCTGACTTGAAGACCCCACCGAGGGCAATTGTTCCGGTAAGGCCGAGGATGAGAACGGCAACGAACAGCGCCACGATCATCGCGCCGCCGAGCGGATTGTGGCCGATATGATGCCCACCCTCGCCTGCGCGCAGATGCCGCAGGTGCGCGATCAAGGTTGCCGGCCCGCGCACGAAGCTGGTGAAGCGGGCGTAGGTCGGGCCGAAAAAACCCCATACGATGCGCGCCGCCACCAGGGCCACGGCTGCTGTGCCGGAAACGATGTGCAGCGTCACCCAGGTTGGCGGCAGCACCAGGCTGGTGGCCAGTGCCACGCCGATCGCGCCGACCAGTGACCAGTGAAACAGGCGGACGAAGAGATCCCACACCGGGAGGATGGCGGTCTCGTCGTCCGGCACCTCACTTGCCGGCAAAGCCTCAAGGTCCGGTGTATCGCCCATGGCCCCGGATGTGACATGCGCAAGCTGACAAAGGGCTGACGGGCAGGCTGGGTCGGCCGTCAGGGCCGCTCCGCTAAGCAGGGGTCATCGGGGGCGACCTCCCCGGCAACCAAACAAGGAGAGACTTTACATGCGCAAGACCCTCATCGCCATCCTCGCCGTCTCCTCGCTCACCGCCCTCGGCGCTACCGCGTTCGCCGCCACGTCGACCGCGACCAAGGGCGACGATCTGTTCCTCAAGGCGAACAGCACGGCGACCGTGGCCGAGAAGGCCGAGCCGCTGAAGGCCGTCAACGTCAAGAATCTGAAGCTCGACGACATGGATTCGGAGCGCGGCGGGCACGGCGAAATGGGCGAAGGCATGGACGACTAGTCCGCGCCCATTCCCCCTGCATGAAAGGGTGGCGCACCGCCTGCGCCACCCTTTTTCTTTTGCGTTCCCTCCTCGCTTATTTGCTCCCGGCCGGTGCCCACGTCCTTGTGATCGTCAACCGTTTCATCGTGAACGGCAATTGCGCGAATAAGCGGCTAGATTGGGCCATGACGCAATCGCCCAAGGGACCACGCATGATCACCCGCCGCACCGCGCTTGGCCTGACGGCCGGCGCCCTTGTCGCCATTGCTGCGCCCGCCGCGCTGCTGCGCCCTGCTTCTGCAGCCGAGCGCGTGCCCTTCGACCGCTCCGCCTTTGAAGCGGCGCTCACCACCGGCAAGCCGGTTCTGGTCGACGTCTCGGCAACCTGGTGCATCACCTGCAAGCAGCAGCACATCGTGCTCGACAAGCTCTTCACTCAGCCGAAATTCGCCGCCTTCACCGTGTTCACCGTCGACTACGACACTGAGAAGGACATCATGCGCTCCTTCGGCGTGCAGCAGCGCGCCACGCTGATCGCCTTCAAGGACGGCAAGGAAGTCGGCCGCTCGTCGTGGCAGACCAGCGAGGCGGAAATCGCAGCGCTGCTCGCCAAGGCCGTCTGAGGCCGGCGGCGGCGCTCTCGGACGATGTTCGCTTCCATCGCTCTCGCCTTTGCCGCAGGGGTGCTGTCGGTCCTCTCGCCCTGCGTGCTGCCGCTCTTACCGCTGGTCTTTGCCGGCGCTGCGGCCGAGCATCGTCTCGGGCCACTGACACTCTCCGCCGGACTGGCGCTCTCCTTCACGGTGATCGGCCTGTTCGTGGCGACGGTCGGATTCTCCATCGGCCTCGATTCGGATTTCTTCCGCCTGGTTGCCGCGATCCTCTTCGTCGCCGTCGGTGCGGTGCTGGTCGTCCCCGGCTTCCAGGCGCGACTGGCAGCGGCCGCGGGCCCGGTGAGCAACTGGTCCGAACAGCGCTTCGGCGGCCTCTCCACCGCCGGGCTCGGTGGCCAGTTCGCCCTCGGCCTGCTTCTCGGCGCGGTGTGGATTCCCTGTGTCGGGCCGACGCTGGGCGCCGCCTCGCTGCTGGCGGCGCAGGGGCGCGATCTTGGCACCGTCGCCTTGACCATGCTCGCCTTCGGCCTTGGCGCGGCGCTGCCGCTGGCCCTTATCGGCACGCTGTCGCGGGCCGCGATCCTGTCCTGGCGCGACCGCCTGGCGGGCGCCGGAAAAGGCATCAAGATCGTGCTCGGCGCCGTCCTCATCATCGTCGGCACGGCGATCCTGGCCGGTTACGACCACCGAATCGAAACGGCGCTGGTGCAGGCATCGCCGGCCTGGCTGACGGAGCTGACGACGCGCTACTGAACCGCCCGGCGAACGTCACATCACTGTCACACCACGCGGCGAAAAACCACCGGTCAAATCCAGCCGGAGGGGCGCGCGGTGAGCGACAAAACCTACAACGTGCTGTTCATCTGCACCGGGAATTCGGCACGGTCGATCTTGGCCGAGGCGATCCTCAACCGCGAGGGCAAGGGCCGCTTCAAGGCCTATTCCGCCGGCAGTCATCCGGGCGGCACGGTCAATCCGCACGCCATCAGCCTGCTCAGTAATCTCGGCTACGACGTCAGCCAGTTCCGCTCGAAGAGCTGGGACGAGTTCGCCGGCGCCGACGCGCCGGAAATGGATTTCATCTTCACGGTCTGCGACGACGCTGCCGGCGAGACCTGCCCGATCTGGCCCGGCCGGCCGGCGACGGCCCACTGGGGCGTTCCCGACCCGGCCAGGGCAAAGGGCACGCCGGCCGAGATCCAGCTCGCCTTCGACGACGCCTACCGGATGCTGGCCACCCGCATCGGCCTGTTCGTCAATCTGCAGCACCTCGACGATGTCAGCCTGCACCATCGGCTGCACGACATCGGCAAGGTCAGCCACGAAGACGACGCTACGCCGGCCGCGGCCTGATGCGCGGGGCTGCGCGCGTCAGCCCGACTTGAATCCGATGCGCTTGTGGGTGTTGTCGCAGAACGGCTTGTTGCGCGAGCCGCCGCAGCGGCAGAGGCGCGCCCGCGTCACCCGGTCGACGGTGCGCCCGGTGCCGCTGACGATCTCCAGATTGCCGGTGACCTGAAGCGGCCCGTCGATCTCAGGGGCGATCTCCACCGGCCCGTCGCGGACGGCCAGCGGCTCTGACTCGCGCGTGTCGGGCTCGCCGGTCGCGGTGAAGGGAAGCGCCTTGTGCGAGCCATCGCAGAAGGGCTTGTTCTTCGAGGCGCCGCAGCGGCAGAGCGTGGCGCGATAGCCGACGCTGGCGCCGTCGATGGTAAGGGCCCCGTGGAAGGCATAGGGGCCGTTCTCGCGCAGGCGGATCAGGTTAACCGGCGGCGGCGCCTCCGCCGGACCGCCGTCCTTGCGGGCGTAGGTGATAGCGCCGGACGGGCAATTGTGCGCCACACGCACCAGCGCCTCGGTTGCCATCGTATCGGGAAAAATCCATTCGCCCGGCGTGTTGGCCTTGAACACGGTGGGGGCGCCGAGCACGCAGTAGCGCGCATGGATGCAGCGCACGCCATCGAAGCTGAGGTCGATGTCGCGTCCGCTGGCGATCTCGCATTCGCCGCCACCGGCCGGCTGGTCATCGGCCGTCACCGGGGCCGGGAGTGGATGTTCCGCGCCGACGGTCTTGAGATCGGCGACGCCGAAGCGGGCAACCAGCGTGTCCAGTTCGTCAGCGGTGGCTGCAAGCTCGTGACCGGACGGGAAGACGTGGCGCGCGTGCTTGGCGATCTCGGCCACACGCTCGGCCATCATGCGCTTCTCGCTCGGCCCCCGCGCCAGCCGCGCCATGTCGCGCAGCGTGGTGAAGGTGACGCCGGCATTGATGCCGGGATGGGCGTGATTGGCGGGCAGGCTGGCCAGATAGGACCCGATGGACGGCAGGTGCTCCATCAAATCGATGGCCATGTTGACGAAGAAGCGCTTGCCCTCCACATCGTCGGCGCCGCGCCCGAAGGCCTGACCCAGGCAGCGCAGCATGTGGCCGTAGATGGAATTAGCAAGGTCGAGGACCGGCGCCGCCTCGTGGCTGTTGACGTGGACGCGATTCACTGGGTCGAGTGGAGCCCGCATGGTCGGGTTGTGCGCCACCGGGAAGGCGGGAGCGAAATCCGGGTCGGCAGCGAGGAAGGCTTCGTATTCGTCGCGTACCCTGAGGAAGCGGCTGTAGTGACTGTCCTCGCTGTGGCTGGGCGCCCCCTCGCCCTGCTCGATGATCGTCTCGATGGCGTCTTCGGCGCTCTTCAGGTCGGTGACGATGCCGATGCCCGGCAGTCCGGCATCGCCGGGGCCGATCTGCGAGGCCGGATCGCCGCAGAACAGCGCCGCCTCGCCGATGTGATGGGCGAGAACGGCGATGCCGTGGCGGACGCCGCGATAGAGATGGCCGACGGTACCGTAATCCTGGGCGCTCGGCATCAGCCGGCCCTTGGGCATGGTGCGGTGGTAGTCGGCCGGGTGGACGAATTCGGACGAGTTGCGGAGCTCCTTGCCCTCCGGCCGCTCGAGAAAGATGAAGTGATCGAGCACGGCGCGCGAGAAGCCGGCGAGTTCGACGACGACGCCAGAGGGATGGTAGCCGGCCGGCACCGGAAAATTCGGCCGCGACAGGTGCGGCCCGGCGCCGATCGCCACCAGCAGGTTCGAGGCCAGTGTCAGATGGGTCATCTCCTCGACGGCGACCGAGGTGATCGCATGGCGCCAGCGCTTGACCGCCGCCGCCTGATCGGCCGTCAGGCCGTCGCGCTCGCCGCGCTTGAGGCTCCAGGCGGCGTAGAGGTAGCAGCACATGAGGTTGTGCTCGATGGCCGAGGCCTCGGCGAGCAGATAGATCAGCTCCTCGCGCGTCTCGATACGGATCTTCGGTTCGTCTTGCGCCATGGCTTCCCCTCCTCACGCAGGGGCGATCTTGGCATAGGCGGCGAAACGACGCGACTCACCGATAGGTGTTCATCTCACGCGACGGTTAGCTGGCGAAGGCTTGAAGAATTCCTGCAAGACGGGCGACGATACCGTCGTCGTCATCGCGCACCAGGCGGATGCCGAGATTGTTCGGCGGCGTACCGACCGAGCAGGCGCCGCCCTTGGGATCGCGGACGAAATCGGTGAGGTAGGTGCGGTGGGCGCCCTCGACGACGCGCACGCCACAGCTCGCCATTTCGTTGTTTGATCCACTGCTGTCGGCGGAGTGGCTGACGTAGCAGCTCGACGTCCAGTTCCAGATGTTTCCGGCGACATCGGCGAGGCCATTCTCATTGAGCCCAAAAGTGCCGAAGGGCTGCGGACGGCTGTCAATGGACCGTTCGCTGGCCGCCGTCCTCGCATAGATCGCCAACCAGCGCTGGGCTGGGTTGGCGGCATCGCCATCTTCGACGACGGTGTTGTCGTGAAACAGGTTGGCCGCGGCATAAGCCCATTCGCTGTCGGTCGGCAGGCGATAGTGGTGACCCGTCTCGCGGCTCAGCCAGGCGGCATAGGCGACCGCGTCGTACCAGCTCACACCGACGGCGGGGACGACGTCAGCGTTCTTCGGCAGGCCGGCGTCGACGGGTTTGCAGGCCCGCGCGGCGACGCAGCGCTGGTAATCGGCGAGGCTGACGTTGTTCTTCATGATCGCCACCGGCCGGTGGAACGTCACCTTCTCCAGCGGCGGGTTAACCGGCTGGCCGTCGCGCAGGAACTGGCCGGCGACGCGGTAATCGAAGCTCGCCGCCGGCAGGATCACCAGGTCGGTCGGATCGCCGGCGGAGCGCGGTGGGAGAGCGAGGCCCGCAGCGAGCCCCAGCGCGGCGAGGCCGGCGACAACGAATGTCTTGATGGGCTCGGACATCACATCGACCGGATTGGCGGCGGTCCGCTCCACTGCCGGAACGGACCGCCGTCGCGTCTGCCTCAGTTGGCAACGATCGGGCCGGGGGCACTGACCTGGGTCATCAGGTCGTCGTTCCACTTGCCCTCGACCTTGAAGTGAGCGGTGGCGCCGAGCTCGGCCGCCTCGATCAGATTGTGGTTGACGTAGGCATAGATGCCCGGCTGGCGGAAGGTGTACATGGCCGCAGTGGCGGAGCCGCCGGGGACGAACCACGTCTCCAGCCCCTCCAGCGGCGCGTTGGTGAACTTGCCGAGATCCCAGACGTAATCGCCGTGGCCGCCGATCAGATGCGGGCGGGTATCGCGGTTGGCCTGGGAGTGGATGATGAGCACCGTCTCGCCGACATTCGCCTGCATCGCGTTATCGCCGGTGAGGGAATTGACCTTGCCCTCGAAGACGACATGGGTGGGGATCAGCCCGCGCATTACGTCGGTGGTATCGGCATAGGAGTCGCCGAGGCTTTCATAAGTCTTGTAGTTCCCGTCCGCATCGCGCGGGATGTAGAAGTCGCTCTCGCCGACGTAGAAGATCTTGTCGTAGTGGAGCGGCTTGCCTTTGCCGTCCTTGAGGCCATCGCGCGGCAGCACCATCACCGCTCCGTTCATGCCGGAGGTCACGTGCCACGGGATCATGCCGGGAGGGGCGCAGTGATAGACGAAGACGCCGGGGCGGAAAGCCTTGAAGCGCAGCGTCACCTGCTGGCCGGGATAGATGAGCGTCAGCCCGCCGCCGCCGAGTGCACCCGTGGAGGCGTGGAAGTCGATGTTGTGCGGCATCTCGTTCTCGGCCGGGTTGACCAGGGTGAGCTGCAGGTAGTCGCCCTCGTGCACGACCATCAGCGGGCCGGGCAGCCAGCCGTTGTAGGCCATGGACCACATCTTGGTGCCGGCATCGTCGACGACGATCTCCTTCTCGACGACGTGCATGGTGAACTCGATCACCCTCGGCGCGGCCTTGGTTGCCTGCTCGTGGGCATGGACAAGCGGCGGCTTCGCCAACTCGATCCTGACGTGTTCGAGACCGGCAGCATCTTCGGCGCTGGCTGCGGCGAGGACCGGCGTCCGACTGGCGGCGACAAGCGCCGTGAGGGTCGTGCCGATCAGCGCCTGACGACGGGTAAGCATGGTTCCAATCCTCGTGCTGGTGTGTTTTATGGGCGGACCATGCTCCCGCCGGCCGCGTTCTTCTTTGTGCGCCAACAAAGAGCGATGAGAATGCCTGGCCGCCTTCAACCGCAGACGAAGACTTGACCTATGGCCCCGTCGATCGACCGTTCGGTCGTCAGCGATTTCGCGATATTCAAGGGCGTCCCGGCCGAGGACGTCGATGCAGTGCTGGCGCTGGCCAGCCCGCGGCGCCTCGCCGAGGGGGCGATCGCCTTCCGCCAGGGCGCCGTCGCGAAGGAATTCTTCCTGCTTCTGCACGGCCGCCTGAAGGTTCAGCAGAGCGCGCCCGACGGCCAGCAGATCGTCGTTCGTCACATCAATCCGGGCGACCTGTTCGGCATCGCCCGGGCCGTGCGCAGAGCGGACTATCCAGGGACCGCCGTGGCCGTGGTGGAGAGCTTGGCGCTGGTCTGGCCAGCGAGCCAGTGGGACGCCTTCATCGGGCGCAATCCGGCTTTTGCCGTGGGCGCGATGCAAACGGTCGGCGCGCGCCTGCAGGATGCGAACAGCCGCATCCGCGAGCTATCCACCGAAGAAGTCGAGCGGCGCATCGCGCATGCCATCCTGCGGCTGGTCAACCAGGCCGGCCGCAAGACACCCAAGGGCATCGAGATCGATTTTCCGGTGACGCGCGAGGACATCGCCGAGATGTCCGGTACGACCTTGCACACGGTGAGCCGCGTGATGAGCGGCTGGCAGCAGAAGGGGCTGGTCGCGCTCGGCCGCAAGCGGGTCACGGTCAAGGACGCCCATCGGCTGTTCATGCTTGCGGAAGGAGGCTCCGTTCCGGGAAGCGGGCCCGCGTCGTCCGAGTGATCTGCGTAATCTCGCTGAGCAGCGGATCGAGCGCCACCTTGTGCTCGGCGCACGCCTCTTCCAGCGTGTGCAGCCCGCCCACCGGGCAGCCGACGCAGGCCATCCGGCGGGCCAGGAACAGCCGGATCGTCTCCGGCCACAGCTTCATGATCGTGCAGACCGGGGTCTGCTGATGCGGCTCGGCCGCTCGTGTCGGGCTTGTCATGGGTGCGACTGTAGCCGCCGTCGAGACCGGCCTTCTTTGACGCACGACAAGGAACGGGGCGATTCCCGCTGCGGCGCCGGTGGAGCCCGGACATGCGAAGGGCCGCCTTGTGGGCGGCCCTTCCATTGTCCGTCCGCATTGGCGCGGATCGAAGACCTTCAAACGCCTAGGAGGCGCAAACCTCGCAAGAGGCGAGATTCCAGGTCCGGTCCGCCGCACGCGGCGTATGACAATGAGACACTGGATCACCTCCTTTCGTTTGTTGATGGGAGCTCCAATATGGGCTGCGTCGCGATTCCCCGCAAGAGTACCGTCATTTTCCGATCGGCAGGCCAAGCGCCTCGACGCGTGCCGGCGCCAGCCGGTCGCCGGCAAGGAAGTCGAAAGCAATGACGGCACCATGGCCGGGGGCCAGACGGCAGCGATATCTGAGGCTGTACCAGTCGTCGCCGCTGCGGATGGCGGCGCCCTCGGCCTCGACCGTATCCGGTCCGATCGCCAGCCCACCGGTCGCATAGGCGCTGACCGTCTCCGGAAAGAAATCGCTGCGCACGCGCGCCACCTGTTCCAGCGCTTCGATATTGCAGAGCTGCACCATCCGTTCGACGGCGTTGAGCTTGGGCAGGTCGGCGCGCGCCTGCCGGTTGCGTGGTTCGGCAAGCGCCCGGCCGGAGAGGATCGTCGTGGCATGCATCAGCGGCTTGGCCGTGTCAGGCGACGTTGTCGGCGGCGGTTCCAGACGCGCTGTCTCGGGGGGCCCAAGCGTCGGGGCCACCTCGGGCCAAGCCCCGATCAGCAGATTGACCGGAATGACCTCGTCGAACGGCACGGACGGCGGCGCGGCGCTCCATGCCGTGACGACCGCCACCGCCAGAAGACCGTGGAGCAGGAACGAGGCCGCCAGGCTCCATGCCGTTTCGGCCGGCCATCTCTGGGGAACCGCCTCTTCAAACATCGCTCGCGCGCCGCCCTGGCCCTCCCCACAAGATAGCGCGATGCCCTCGGCACTTGCCCATCGTCGGTCCGTGCTGCAAATGTCGCGCTCAAATCGCCGAAATTGCGACCGCAGCGAGGATCGGTTGCCGCAGCCCGTTACGGACGCCGCCTCTCGGGCCGTGGCTCGCAGCCGCCGGCAGAGTGAGGTGCCTTGGACGCAGCGAACAATGTCACGCCGGATTCCGCCAGCCGCGCCTCCCCTCGGCGCGCAGCGCTGAGCGCGTTGAAGCTGACGCGCTTCCGCAACTATGCCGCCCTGTCGCTGGCGCTCGACGGGCGGCCGGTGGTGCTGACCGGACCGAACGGCGCCGGCAAGACCAACCTGCTCGAAGCCGTATCCTTCCTGTCGCCGGGACGGGGCTTGCGCCGCGCACGGCTCGACGCGGTGGCACAGCAGCCCGGAGACGGCACCTGGGCGGTGGCGGCGACGGTGGAGAATGCCGCCGGCGCGGTCGAACTCGGCACCGGCGTCGCCATGGCACCGGAGGGACCGGAGAGCCGCCGCTCGGTCAGGGTCAACCGGGCGCCGGCGCGCTCACCCGATGCGCTGCTCGACCACCTGCGCGTGATCTGGCTGACGCCGGCCATGGACGGGCTGTTCACCGGACCGGCTTCCGACCGGCGGCGCTTCCTCGACCGGGCGGTGCTGGCCATCGACCGCGGCCACGGCAGCCGCGTCAACGCCTTCGAAAAGGCGATGCGCGGGCGCAACCGCCTGCTCAGCGAGCCGTCTCCGGACACGCGCTGGCTGGATGCGATCGAGCGCGAGATGGCGGAACTCGCCGTCGCAATTGCCGCGGCGCGGCGCGAATGGGCGGGCCTCGCCGTCGCCCTGATTGCGGAAGGCGACGTGGCGGCTCCCTTCCCGGCGGCGGAAATCGTTCTGGAAGGCACGCTGGAACACCTGCTCGACGGCCACAAGGCGAGCGCCGTGGAGGAGATCTATGCCGCCGAGCTTGCCGGCGAACGGCTGCGCGATGCCGGTGCCGGGCGGACGCTCTCCGGGCCCCACCTCTCCGACCTCCGCGTCCGCCACGCCCCCAAGCAGGCGGCCGCCGAAACCTGCTCGACCGGCGAGCAGAAGGCCCTGCTGATCGGCCTGGTGCTCGCCCAGGCGCGGCTGGCGGCGCGGCTTTCCGGCGAGACACCGCTGGTGCTGCTCGACGAGATCGCCGCCCATCTCGATGCGGAGCGGCGCGCAAGCGCTGTTCGCAGTCCTCGACGATCTCGGCTGCCAGGCCTTCATGACCGGCACCGACGCGGCCGTCTTCGCTCCGTTCGGCGAGCGGGTGCAGCATCTTGCCGTCGCCGAAGGCCGGGTCGTCCCTTCCCCGGCGTGACAATCGGCGATAAGCCAGACCCCATGAACCTCGCCCATCTCATCACCTTTGCGGTGGCGTTGACCATCGCCGTGGCAAGCCCCGGTCCGGGCGTGGCCGCCGTGGTGGCGCGCGCGCTCTCGACCGGCTTTCGCCGCACGCTGCCGATCCTCGGCGGCCTGATCCTTGGCGACATCATCTACATTTCCGCCGCCATCGGCGGCCTGGCGGCGCTCGCCACCACCTTCGGCGAGGTGTTTGTCGTCGTGCGCTGGCTGGGCGCGGCCTATCTCATCTACCTCGCCATCCGCCTGTGGCGGAGCCGGCCGGACCATCTCGAAGCCGCCGAGCGGCCGCGCGGCTCGGCCGTGCAGGTCTTTCTTGCCGGCCTGTCGATCACGCTCGGCAATCCCAAGGTGATGGTCTTTTACCTGGCTTTGCTGCCGGCGCTGATCGACCTGCGCACCGTGGGGCCGGCCGAATATCTTGCGATGATCGGCATCGTCGCCATCGTGCTGACGCTGGTCATGGGTACCTATGCGGCGCTCGCCGGGCGCGCCCGCACGTTTCTGGCGACGCCCGGACGGCGCAAGGTGCTCGACCGCATCGCCGGCTCGGTCATGGCCGGCGCCGCCGCCGCCATCATCGCCCGCTGACCGCTCACCCCTGCCGCTCACCTCTGCCGGCGGATGAAGCGCCGGTGCAGCCAGGTGAGCCCGGCCGTGGAGACGATGCCGACGGCAATCATGGCGATGAGACATGTGCTCGATGTGTGGAAGTGGCCGAGCGCCGCCTCGATCGTGCGCCCGAAGGCGAAACCGAGGCCGACCATGGTGGCCGCCCAGATGAAGGCGGCAATGGCATTGAGGATGGCGAACTTGCGCATGGAGACGTTGGACACGCCGATGGCCAGCGGGCTGACGGTCCTGAGCCCATAGAGGAAGCGGAAGATCAGGATATAGACCGTCGCGCTGGCCTCCACCTTGGCCAGCGCCTTGGCGAAAAGCGGCCGTTTGCGCTGGCGCATGACCATGGGATGGTCGGCGAAGCGACGGCCGACGAGGAAGAGCGTCTGGTCGCTGGCCAGAGCCCCGAGAAAGGCCGCAAGCAGCGCCAGCCGGCCATCGACGGCCCCCTGATGGGCCAGGAATCCCGCCATGATGGCGATGGTCTCGCCTTCGAGCAGGGTGCCGAGGAAGACGACCGCCAGCCCATAGGTGGCAATGAAGGATTCGACGAGCGGCAACAAAAAGCCTCCGTTCAGGGCGCTGTGCGGTCGTTCCCGCGCATGGCACCGGAAAGGGCCCCAGGGGACTCGCACGGCGGTCGAATCCGGTGCCCGCAATAGCATATCGGCCGCGCCCGCGACACCGCCCCGGAAGGTCGCGGAATCGGGCCGTTTGTGCAGTGCACAAAATACCCCTAAATTGCTGGTGAAAGGTCGAAATCCGACCCCGGCGATGCTATATAGAACAATATGATTCTGGGGCCTTTCCGGTGCCCGCCGGAAAGGCCCTTTCGGGCCGTGTCATGGCCCCGTCGGTCGGCTCCTGTCGAGCCCGCGCTCTTAAACGGAATCGTGCATGAACGAAGTGAAGCCGGTGGCTGAATACGGCGCCGAATCGATCAAGGTCCTCAAAGGCCTCGACGCCGTGCGCAAGCGGCCGGGCATGTATATCGGCGATACCGACGACGGCTCCGGCCTGCACCACATGGTCTACGAGGTCGTCGACAACGGTATCGACGAGGCGCTCGCCGGCCATGCCGACGAAGTGTCGGTGACGCTCAATCCCGACGGCTCGGTGACCGTGTTCGACAACGGCCGCGGCATCCCGACCGACATCCACAAGGGCGAAGGCGTCTCCGCCGCCGAGGTCATCATGACCCAGCTCCATGCCGGCGGGAAATTCGACCAGAACTCCTACAAGGTCTCCGGCGGCCTGCACGGCGTCGGCGTCTCGGTGGTCAACGCGCTCTCCGCCAAGCTGAAGATGAAGGTCTGGCGCAAGGGCAAGATCCACGAGATGAGCTTCTCGGACGGCGTGCCCGATGCGCCACTGGCCGTCACCGGCGACTGGGACGGGCGCAACGGCACCGAGATCACCTTCACGCCATCGCCGAATACCTTCACGCACATCGAGTTCGACTATACGACGCTCGAGCACCGGCTGCGCGAACTCGCCTTCCTCAATTCCGGCGTCAAGATCGTGCTCACCGACAGGCGCGGCGTGGAGCCGAAGAGCGAGCTGATGATGTACGAGGGCGGGCTGGAAGCCTTCGTGCGCTTCCTCGACCGCGCCAAGCATCCACTCATCGCGCAGCCGATTTACGTCAAGGCGGAGCGCGACGGCATCACCGTCGAAGTCGCCATGTGGTGGAACGATTCCTACCACGAGGACGTGCTCTGCTTCACCAATAACATCCCGCAGCGCGACGGCGGCACGCATCTGGCCGGCTTCCGCGGCGCGCTGACCCGGCAGGTGACCAGCTATGCCGAGCGCCAGGGCCTGTCGAAGAAGGAGAAGGTGTCGCTCACCGGCGACGACTGTCGCGAGGGACTGACCGCGGTGCTCTCGGTCAAGGTGCCGGACCCGAAATTCTCCTCGCAGACCAAGGACAAGCTGGTCTCCTCAGAGGTGCGGCCGGTGGTCGAGGGCCTGACCAACGAGGGGCTGGGCACCTGGTTCGAGGAGCATCCGGCGGAAGCCAAGGCGATCGTCGGCAAGGTGGTCGAGGCGGCGGCGGCGCGCGAAGCAGCGCGCAAGGCGCGCGAGCTCACCCGGCGCAAGGGCGCGCTCGATATGGCCTCGCTGCCCGGCAAGCTTGCCGACTGCCAGGAGCGTGACCCGTCCAAGTCGGAAATCTTCATCGTCGAGGGCGATTCGGCCGGCGGCTCGGCCAAGCAGGGCCGCAACCGTGAGAACCAGGCGGTGCTGCCGCTCAGGGGCAAGATCCTCAATGTCGAGCGCGCGCGCTTCGACAAGATGATCTCGTCGGACCAGGTCGGCACGCTGATCACGGCGCTCGGCACCTCCATCGGGCCGGACGAGTTTGACCCCGACAAGCTGCGCTATCACAAGATCATCATCATGACTGACGCCGACGTGGACGGCGCTCATATTCGCACGCTGCTGTTGACCTTCCTCTACCGGCAGATGCGCGTGCTGATCGAGCGCGGCCACGTCTTCATCGCCCAGCCGCCGCTCTACAAGGTGAAGCGCGGCTCGTCCGAGACCTACATCAAGGACGAGCGCGAGATGGCCGACTACCTGACCCGCACGGGGCTGGAAGAGGCGGTGCTCAAGCTCGCCCGCGGCGACGACCGGGCGGGCCGCGATCTCGCCGAAATCGTCAGCGAGGCACGCCATTTCGTCAACGTGCTCAATTCCATCCACTCGCGCTACAACCGCTCCGTGGTCGAGCAGGTGGCGATCGCCGGGGCGCTCAACCAGTCGATCCTGGCCGAGACCGAGAAGGCCGAGCAGGCGGCCGCCTATGTCGCCAGGCGGCTCGACGCGCTCTCGGAAGAAACCGAACGCGGCTGGAGCGGCACTTTCTCGCCGACCGACGGCTTCCGCTTCGAGCGCGAGGTGCGCGGCGTCAAGGACGTGGCGACCATCGACCCGGCGCTGCTCGATTCCGCCGATGCCCGCAAGCTCGATTCCTTCGCGCCCCGCCTGCAGCCGATCTACGGCACCTTCGCCACCTTCACGCGCAAGGGCGACGAGACGATCATCCACGGGCCGCGCGACCTGTTCGAGGCGGTGACCGCCGCCGGCCGCAAGGGCCTCACCCTGCAGCGCTACAAGGGGCTGGGCGAGATGAACGCCGAGCAGCTGTGGCAGACGACGCTCGACCCCAATGCGCGCACGCTCTTGCAGGTGAAGATCCGCGAGGCGGACGAGGCCAACGATCTCTTCGGCCGCCTGATGGGCGACGAGGTGGAGCCGCGCCGCGACTTCATCCAGACCAACGCGCTGAACGTGGCGAACCTGGACGTGTAGGCGTCATTCGGGTGCGGTTCTTCTAGCCGGGATGGCCGAGGCATAACGCAGGTTCGACGACATCACCCCGCCTTGCCCCCATGCGCTAGCGCCGATGGTGTTTGGCGGCCGACGATCGCCGGGGCTTCGTGGATCAGCGCGTCGTCGGTCAGCGCCTCGACCATGAACAGGGCGAAGTCGATGCGCCGCGTCTTGTTGCTGGCGAGCACCGGATCGCCGACGTGCAGGCTCCATACCGGCAGGCCCTGGCTGTCGCCCTCCTCCAGGTCGCTGCCGCGCACCACCGTCCAGCGCGTGTCGCTCACGAAGATGCGCCGCGTGGCTTCCACCTGATCGTCGAGGTCGACAGCGCGGAAGAGCTTCGCCAGCCAGCCGATGACGGGCACGAGATATCTTAGCTGCCAGGAATAGACGTCCTTGCCGTCGCGGCTGATGTGCCAGCCGCAGGAGAAGACCAGCCGCGCGCCCGGCTCGGCGAAATCGAGTACGGCCTGAGCCGTTCCTGACGAGTAATTCTGGACGCCCCAGGGGACGAGCACGGTGAGCACGCCGTCTGAGCCGGCGACCGCCCGCCTGATGACCTCCCGGTCGTCGGTGGCGCCGGGCAGGATCGCGATGCGGTCCTTGAACCGGTCGAGCTTGGCGACGCTTTCCTGCCGGCAGACGCCGGTGACCTCGTAGCCGCGGTCGAGGCAGTGCTCGACCATGTACTGGCCGAGCTTGCCCGATGCACCGACGATACAGACCTTCATGATTGCGTGCCCCTTTAGTTGCTCCGGTTTGCATGCCGGACCTGGATGACTCCTGACTCCGAACTGTCAGCAGGGTGTGCTGCGGCGAGCATCCTGGGGTCATCTCCCGATGGAGTCGACCCGCGAGGTTGGTACACTCCGACGCATCCTCAGCGAGTCGAACCCAGCTCTCCGCCCGCCCGTGACCCGCACAACCAAACCCAAAGCGCGCCGCCGCGCCACCCCGGCGCCCGTTGAAATCACCCCGGCACGGGCGCGCGCCATCTGGATCGATGCGCAGCGGCTGAACCGCGCCGCGCCGTTCGGCGCCGGACCGGAGGCCGTGGCCCGGGCGGTGGCGCATCTGGGCTATGTGCAGATCGACACGATCAACGTCATCGAGCGCTGTCACCACCACATCCTCTACAATCGTATTCCCGCCTACCGCCGCGCCGATCTCGAAGGCGCGCAGGCAGAGGCGAAGACGGTGTTCGAATACTGGACCCATGCGCTCGCCTACATCGCGACCGCCGACTTCCGTTTCTTCACCGGCGAAATGAAGCGCCACCGGCGCGAACCGACCCACTGGTATGCCGACGTGGCGCCCAAGGATGTGCGCAAGGTCCTTCGCCGGGTGCGGGCGGAAGGCGCGCTCACCATCGCCGACATCAAGGACGACGTGCTGGTCGACAAGGACCACCCCTGGGCGTCGCGCAAGCCTTCCAAGCGGGCATTGCAGGCCGCCTTCTTCCGCGGCGAGGTCACGATCGCCGGGCGCGAAGGGATGCTCAAGACCTATGAGTTGACGGAACGCCATTTCGGCTGGGAGCACCTGCCCAAGCCGGCAAGCGCGGCCGAGATGACGGCCTACCGGCTGGAGCGGGCGCTGCGTTCGCAGGGCATCGTCGGCCTCGGACCTATCGGACTCGGAGGGATGGGACTTCGGGCCGCGGTCAAGGCGCTGATCGAGCGCGAGGTCAGGGCCGGACGGTTGGTGCCGGTGACGTTCGACGGCGCCGCGGGCGACCATTGGGCGCGGCCGGAGACGCTGGAGGCGGAAATCGCGCCGCCCACCCTCACCCACATCCTGTCGCCCTTCGACCCGCTCATCATCCAGCGCAAGCGCACGGCGGCCTTCTTCGGTTACGAGCACCTGTTCGAGGCCTATCTGCCCAAGGCGAAGCGCAAGCTCGGCTATTTCACCCTGCCGGTGCTTGCCGGCGACGAGATCGTCGCCGCCCTCGACCTCAAAGCCGACCGCCAGAAGGGCGAACTCCTCATTCAGGCCTGGCACTGGGTCGGCAAAGGCAGCGCGCGGCGGCACAAAAAGGACATCGAAGTCGCACTCGACCGCTTCGCCCGCTTCCAGCTGCCTGAGGACGAGGCGGTCGATCCGTGACCGGGAGGCCGTTCGTCGGTAACCTGCCCCGGCTTGCAGGGGCGCGGAGCAGCAAGCGGTGAACAGCAAGCTCGTCCTGGTGACCGGCGCGTCGAGCGGTATCGGCCGTGCGACGGTGGAGGGGTTCGCACGCCGCGGCGCGCGCGTGCTCCTGCTAGCGCGCGGCGCCGAGCGGCTCGAGGCGGTGGCGGCGGGCATCCGCAAGGCCGGCGGCGAGGCGGCGGCCTTCGCCATCGATCTCGCCGACACGAGCCGAGTGCCGCCGCTCGCCGAAACCATCATCGGCGAACACGGCGTCCCCGACATCCTCGTCAACAATGCCGGCGCGGGGCAATGGAAGCCTTTCGTCGAGACTTCGGCGGACGAGGCCCGCGTCATGATGGAGCTGCCTTATCTGGCGGCCTTCGCCGTCACCCGCGCCTTCCTGCCGGCAATGCTGAAACGCGGCAGCGGGCAGGTGGCTTTCGTCACCTCGCCGGCGTCCTTCATGGTGTGGCCGAATGCCTCGGCCTACATCGCCGCCCGCTTCGCCCTGCGCGGGCTCGCGCAAGCGCTGCGGGCGGACCTGCGCCATACGTCGATCGATGTGACGCTGGTGACGCTCGGCCTGGTCGCCAGCCCATATTGGGAGCACAACCCCGGCAGCCGGCGGTTCTTGCCGCTTCGGCTGCCTTTGGTGATGCCCGAGCTGAGCGTGGGCGAGGCCGCCGAGACAATCATCGAAGCGGTCGAAAAACGGCGGCGCCACGTCGTTCGTCCGGCCTTTTTTCGGTTGGTATTTGCCCTCGGCCTTTCCGGATGACGCCGATTTAATCTTGCAGCGGCCAGCCCCGACCGCCACATAGCGCTCATGGCCTATTATCGATCCTTCCAACAGTTTTCGCGGCTCGGCTGGCGCAATCAGATCGGGCTGGTGCTGGCGCTCGCACTGGGACTCGCCGCCGCGATCGCGCTGATTGTCCTGTTCTTCGGCCTGGCCCTGATCATCCTGCCGATTGCCGCGATTGCGCTGTTCATCGGCCGCTGGCGGCTCAAGAAAATGCTGAACGAGGCCCAGAAGCGCTGGGAAGAGCAGCAGCAACGCGGCTCCGGCTATATCGAGACCGAATACATGGTCGTCGATGACGAGGACGACCGGCGCCGCTGATTGCAGCGGGCGGCGAGGCGGGCCGAGGCCCGCCTTTTTCGTTTTCCTCAGGCCACGGCGAGGCTGGCGCGGCAGGTCGGCTCGCTACTGGCGACCGGCGTGGCCGCGGCGACCATGCCCAGGGGCTTCGCCATGGTGAGGCCGCGGAAGGCGACCTCGTCCGGCAGGCCGAGCACGATCGGCCGCAACGCCTGGTAACCGAGCGCCCGGTAGAAGGGCACGCCCGAGAGCAGCGCGTTCAGCTCAACACTGTTGAAGCCGGCGACGAAGGCTTCCTGCTCGGCCCGGTTCATCAGCAACCGTCCGAAGCCGTGGCGCGCCCAGTCATGATGCACGAAGACGCTGCGGATCTTGGCGACCGACAGGTCCACCGGCCCATCTCCGACATAGTTGGCGCGGATGCGGCTCCACCCGCCGGACGCCACCGGACGGCCGTCGATCTCGACCAGGTAGTAGGTGCCCTCGTCGAGGAGCTGGTCGTCCATGGTGCCGACAAAGGCGATGAAAGCCTCGATCTCCACGCGCGCATAGCAATGCGTGGCCAAGGTGCGCATGGAATTGGCCTGCATGGCGCGCAGACGGTTGCGGTCGCTGATCCGCGCCCGGCGGATGATGAAGTTGCTCGATTCTGTATTCATCGTCGTCAAACCGGCGCCGGCCGGTCCTCGTTCCTGTCGCCCAAATGAAAAACCCGCGGGCCCAAGGCTGGCATCAGCCTCGAAGCCATACGGGAATGACGCTCGAATTAGGCAGGAACGCGGCGTCTGGCAGTGATGCGCTTCACATATGTGCGCTTCAGGCGAGCGCTGCCTTGTGCGGGCTGACGGAACGGGCGCCGAACAGGACGAGGAGCGCGACGGTGGCGCTCACCGCGGCGAAGGCGAGCGAGCCGCCCGCGGCGAGACCGGTTGCCGCCGCCCAGGAGAAGGAGGTCAGCGCCTCGGCGAAGGTGGCAATGCGCGAGGAGGTGTGGCGGCGGCGGAAGTTCGAGCGCTTCGCTTGGGCGCGGAACCAGAGCTGGATGCGGATGGTCGAGGCGGCGGCAATGACGATGCCGGCGACCGCCACGGTGGCATGGTAGGGCGACAGCCAGGCAAGCACGAGCAGGAAGGGGGCAAGCACCATGACCACGGCGCCCATCACTGCTTCCACCTTGGCGCGGGTGACCGCCAACGGCCGCACCGGCGCCGTCATTACCAGGTCGGGCGCATCCTCGCCGGAGATGGCCAGCCAGGCGAGCGCACCGCCGAGCTGGCCGCCGACCGTGGTGAGAACCATCACCACGACGACCAGCGCGCCGGTGGAATCGCCGAAATTGCGCATGAGGAGCAGTGCCGGCGGCACTAGGTAAAAGAGCTGGGTGAGCGTCTGCGAGGCAAGCCAGGGATCGCGCCGCAAGAGCAGCCACTCCTTGTGGCGGAGCGCCGCAGCGGGGGAGCGCAGCGTGAAGGCGCGCAGCCGGGCACGGCGGCGCCCGCTCGGCTGCGCCAGGTCGGTGGCAGCGAGCGAGTGTTCGCCCAGCCGCGGGGCAAACGCCGCCATTGCGGCGGCGAGGATCAGGAAGCAGACCACCAGCACGCCGGCAAGTGCCGCCCAATCGCCCATGATGGCGCGGGCCGGCCACCACAGCGGGCTTTCCTCACCGGGCAGACTGGCGATCAGGGTCTGGGCGATGGCCATCGCCGGCCGGACCATGGTGCCGTAATAGATGATGGCGAAGACCTGGATGCCGATGGCGAAGCCGGCGCCGATGGCCGCGGCGAAGACCTGGGCCACCAGCCGGGTACGGCGGGCACCGAGAACGCGGAAGAGGCCGATGGTGATGGCTACGGCGATCGCCGCGGCGGCCACGCCGAGGCCGATGGCCAGCCCGAAGCCGGCAAGCCAGCGCGGGCCGCCGGCAAGCGTCAGAACATCGATGAATGGCGTCGAGATGACCACCGCGACCATCGCGATCAGAGCGGCGGTCACGGCGATCCTGACCGAGAACAAGCGGCGCGGGCTCACCGGCGAGGACAGCACGAGGTCGAGATCGCCGCGGGCATAGAGGGTGCGGGTGACCGATTCCATCGCCTGGCTGAGCAGCAGTGAGATGTAGAGCACCACGATCAGCGACACCGAGACCAGCGATGCCTTGTCCGGGTTGATGCCATCGCCGGCGAAACGGGCAACGATCGCCCAGGCCGGCAGGTGCAGCGACAGGGCGACGAGGACGAGGATGACCACCGCGGTCGACAGGCGGCGGCGATTGCCGGCAGTCACCATGGACAGCCAGTCGCGCCAGGCCAGGCGTAGCTCGTGGCCGGCGAGCCAGGGGATCGAGCCCGGGCGGCTCATGCCGCGGCGCTCTCGGCCACCAGCGACAGGAACACGTCTTCGAGGCTGCCGCCGCGGCCGGCACGCAGGCTGAGTTCGGCCAGCGTGCCTTCGGCGATCAGCCTACCGTTGGCGAGCACACCGATGCGCTCGGCCATGCGCTCGGCCACTTCGAGGATGTGGGTGGTCATGATCACGGTGCCGCCGGCGCGCACGCGCGCCTGCAGAACGTCCTTCACCTGGCGGGCGGTACCGGCGTCGAGGCCGGTCAGCGGCTCATCGAGGATGATCAGGCGCGGGTCGTGGACAAGTGCGCCGGCCAGCGCCACCTTCTGGCGCATGCCGCGTGAGAAGCTCTCGCAGCGCTCGTCGGCGTGGGGGCCGAGACCGAGCCAGTCGATCAGCTCGCGGGCATTGGCTTCGGCCTGCGTCGTATCGATGCCCCACAGGCCGGCGACGAATTCGAGATATTCGAGCGGCGTCAGCTTGTCGTAGATCATCGGTTCGTCCGAGACCCAGGCGATCATCCGCTTGGCGGCGACCGGATCGGCCAGCGCATCGGCGCCGAAGACGGAGATCGACCCGGCGTCCGGCGTCAACAACCCGACCACCATGCGCAGCGTCGTCGTCTTGCCGGCGCCGTTCGGCCCCAGCAGGGCATAGAACTCGCCGCCGTTGACGGTGAGATCGAGATCGTCCACCGCGGGACGCTCGAAGGTCTTGCTGAGGCCGGCAAGCCGGAGGGCCGCCGGTCGAACGGAATCGGTCATCCGGGCCTCGGAAGGAGCTTTTGAGCCCCCTGCCTATATGGTCAGGATTGAGACCCGGTAAACTTGACCGTCCGAAATTGCTGGAATTGGCCGCCTACCACGGCTTCATGAAGCCGCCGAAGACCCAGCCGTGCACCGGCCCGGCCACCTCGCACCAGCGCGTCGCCACGATCAGGCGCTGGCGAAGGCCCGACATGTAGGCAATGGCCTTGAGGTCGAGGTCGCGCGTGCACTGGCCGGTGAGGTCGAGGCGGTCGCCGCCCCGGATCGTGCCGGCAAGCGGCGCGGCTGCCGAGGCGTAGGCCCGCACCGGGACCTCTGCCCAGCCGCCGGACGCTACCCAGTTTCGGGCCATGGCCGGGCTCGCCGCAGCGACAGTCGCAACGATGGCAAACAGCGCCGCCATCGTTCCGGTTCTTGCCAGCATCATCAGAAAATTCCCCCTTAAAAATCGCCGCGCGATGATAGACGGCCGTCCCGGCGTGGCAAGGCTCTGATGGGCGAAATCAGCCGCGGCGGTCGAGCCGGCGCGCCTGCCGCAGCATGGGGAAAGCCCAGGCCCAGATGCCGGCGACCGCCATGGTGCCGACGGCACCGACCACGACGGCGGGAACCACGCCGATGAGGGCGGCAACGGTGCCGGCACGGAATTCGCCGAGTTCGTTGGAGGCGCCGACAAACACCGCGTTGACGGCGCTGACGCGGCCGCGCACGGCATCGGGCGTCCACAGCTGGATGAGCGTCTCGCGGACATAGACGCTGATCATGTCGGCGGCGCCGGCGAGCGCCAACGCGGCAACCGACAGCCAGACCGCGGTGGCGACGCCGAAGATCAGGGTGAAGGCGCCGAACAGGCCGACGGTGACGAACATGATCACCCCGGCGCGGTCGCGCACCGGGCGGACGGCGAGAAAGATCGCGACGGCGATGGCGCCGACGCCGGGCGCGGCGCGCAGGAGGCCGAGACCCCAGGGGCCGGTTTGCAGGATGTCGCGAGCATAGGCCGGGAGCAGCGCCGTGGCGCCGCCGAGCAGCACCGCGAACAGGTCGAGCGAGATCGCGCCAAGCACGATCTTTTCGTGCCAGACGTAGCGGAAGCCGGCGACCACGGTGAACCAGTTCGCCGGCTCCGGGGTCAGCTTCTGCGGCGGACGGGGCACGAGAGACACCAGTACCGCGGCCGCCAGCAGGAGAGCGACGGTGGCGGCATAGGGTGCGGCGGCGCCGACGCCGTAGAGCAGCCCACCGACGACCGGTCCGACGATGATGGAGATCTGCCAGGCGGAGGAGGAGAGCGCGATGGCGCTCGAAAGGTCGCGCTCGGGGACGAGATTGGGAATCAACGACGATGCGGCCGGGTTCATGAAGGCGCGGGCAACGCCGAACATGGCCAGGATGGAAAAGATCCAGGCGGTCGAAATGGTGCCGGTGACGGTCAGCGCGAGGAAGGTCACGCCACAGGCCGCCTCGACGAACTGGCAGATCGCCACGATGACGCGGCGGTTGTAGCGGTCCGACACCGTGCCGGTGACCAGCACCAGCAGCAATGCCGGCGCGAACTGGACGAGGCCGACCAGGCCGAGATCGAGTGGGTTATGGGTCAGGTCATAGATCTGCCAGCCGATCGCCACGCTGAGGATCTGGGTGGCGAAGGTGGCCAGCAGCCGCGACAGCCAGAACAGCACAAAACCGCGATGGCGGAATGCCCCCCAATGATCGGTTGGCGCTTCGGCGTCTGCCGCTGACATGATTCCCCGGGGCCCGATGCGGAAGGAAGCGCTAGATTTACGCGATCGGCACGGATCGCGGAAGCGGGCCAACCCGGGGGGGCACCCGCGCGGCGGCAGAGGCTTATCGCTCGATCCGGTCGATGAACCACTGGGTGAGCTGGATCCAGACCTGGTCCTTTTCGGCCTTATCCTCGATGCCGTGGTCGATGTTGGGATTGTCGTTGATCTCGACCACGAAAATGCCGTCGGGCGTCTCCTTGATATCGACGCCATAGAGGCCATCGCCGATGAGCTGGGCGGCGCGCAGGCCGATGTCGATCACCGCCGGCGGCGCCTCGCCGAGGGAGGGCGTGTGGAAGCGGCCTTCGTCGCCTTTGCCGTCGGCGCCGTAGCGGACGATCTGCCAATGGTTCTTGGCCATCATGTACTGGCTGACGAAGAGCGCCTTGCCGCCGAGCACACCAACGCGCCAATCGAAGGAGGTGGGCATGAAGGCCTGGGCGAGCAGCATGTCGGTGTCCTCGAACCACTCCTTGGCGAGCGCGGCCAGCTCCTGCTGGCTGGCGACCTTCTTGACGCCGCGCGAGAAGGACGAATTGGGGATCTTGAGCACCATGGGGAAGCCGAGCGTATCGGCGGCGCGGGCAAGGTCGTGCATGCCGCCGACAATCACCGTCGGGGGCACCGCGAGGCCGTTCCCGGTCAGAAGCTCGTGCAGGTAGATCTTGTTGGTGCAGCGGATCATCGAGATGGGATCGTCGATGACCGGCATGCCTTCCTGCACGGCGCGGCGGGCGAAGCGATAGGTGTGATTGTCGATCGACGTGGTCTCGCGGATGAACAGCGCGTCGTACTCGGCCAGGCGAGCCAGATCGCGACGGGTAATCGGCTCGACCTCGACGCCGAGCTTCTCGGCGATGCGCGCCCAGTGCTTGATGGTGGCACGGCCTGACGGCGGCATGGCCTCCTTGGGGTCGAATAACACGGCGAAGGAATAGCGCGGCGCGGCGCGATCCTTCTTCGAGCGCCATTGACGGGTGGTGTGGATGTGCAGCGCGGTGTGGAAGAAGGCCAGTTCGCTTGCGCTGAGCTTGGTCACCGGCACTGGCGCAAGGCGACGGATCTGCGGCCGGCCATTGCCGGTCTCGATGGTCACCTCGAGCACGGGGCAGCGGAACCAGTCGAAGAGAAGGCGGCCGAACCGGTCGAAACGGTGATCCTCGACTTCGCCGAAATAGGCCAGGATGCGCGACGGCGCGGTCTTGTCTGCGGCGCCGGCCAGTGTCTTCGCCAACGAATCGTCGAGTTCGGGCAGGGCCTGGGCATAGAGCTGGCGGGCGCCCAGATCGATGATCGTTTCGACCGACGGGATGACGCGGTGGCCGCGGGCGGCGGCCAGCAACGAGCAGTAGTAGCCGCGCGTCTGATAGCTGAAGGAGCGCGACAGGTTGATGATCTTGGGCCGCGCGCCGGAAAAGAGGTTGGTCCGCGCCAGGTAGTCCCGCGTGGTGATGACCTTGTGCGGTGTGTCGGCGTTCGGAAAATCCTTCGGCGAATCGACCAGGATCACCCAATCAGCCATGGACTGTGCCTTGTATTGCGCCGCCGGCAGCGCGTTGCGCGGCCCGGCTGAGTGTCTTCTGATAGCGGAGCGCATCGGCCCCGTCGGCATAAAAATCTCGGTACGTCCCGATGCGCGCGTAGCCGCGCCGCTCGTAAAGGCGGATTGCCCCGGTATTGCCCGGGCGGACCTCGAGACGCAGAACGGCGGCACCGGAGCGCCCGGCCCGGCGCTCGGCATCGGCGAGCAGCTTTTCGCCGATCCCCTGGCCGCGGGCGGCGGCGGCGACCGCGATCGAATAGAGCCGTGCGACGGTGCTTCCCGAGCGCGTCAGCACGAGGTGGTAGCCGACGACCGCACCATCCATGACCGCCGCGCGCAGGCACGCGCTGGGGCGGCCGATCAGCCGCCGGAAGCTTCGCCGCGACAGGCGGTCGGCCGCAAAGGCGCGGGCTTCGATCTCGCAGAGGGCGGCAAGATCGGCAGGTTTCCCGTTGCGAATCCTGAAGCCCGGCATGGATTTGGCGATCGCGGCGTGGCCTGTGACGGGGGAATCCTGTGCGCCGATTCCATGGAAAACTCAAGGCACTGCAGCATACGTTGCCCAACCGGGTGCTCGGGCGCATAAATCTCCCTTTCCCGCCCTTTCCCCGCTCAGGAATCCGTGAAAGCCATGTCCGCAGACGCCCGCCTCATCATCCCCGACCTCGCCGGCAAGGCCGTGCTGATCACCGGTGCCTCGACCGGCATCGGCGCGGCACTGGCGCGTGCCTTCGCCGAACAGGGTGCGCGCGTGGCGCTGCACTACAATTCCAGCGTCGATGCGGCGGAGGCGGTGGCCAAGGACATCGCCGATGCCGGCGGCGACGTCTTCCTGGTGCGCGGCGACGTGACCGTGACCGCCAATGCGGTGCGCATCGTGGAGGAATTGGCTGGCCATTTCGGCGGCCTCGACGGGCTGATCAACAATGCCGGCCTGATGGTCGACCGGGTGCTGTTTGCCGACATGACCGACGAGCACTTCGACAAGGTCATGGACCTCAACGGCCGCTCGGTGGTGATGGCCAGCCGCGCCGCCATTCCGTGGCTCAAGAAGAGCGGCGGAGGCTTCATCATCAACACCACCTCGATCGCGGCGCGGAGCGGCGGCTCCGGTGGCGCCGGCCTCTACGGGGCCGCCAAGGCCTTCGTCTCCACCGCCACGCGCGGCCTGGCCAAGGAACTCATCGGCGACAAGATCCGCGTCAACGCTGTGTCGCCGGGGACGATTTTGACGGCCTTTCACGAGCGCTATTCCACCAACGAACAGATGGCGACCTCGCTCAGGACGATCCCGCAGGGCCGCTTCGGCACGGCGGAAGATTGCGTCGGCGTCTATCTGTTCCTCGCCTCAGCGGCGCTCTCCGGCTACATCATCGGACAGGTGATCGAGGTCAATGGCGGCCAGATGATGCCGTGATCCCTCGAGGCCCGGCTTTTCCGTGCTCCTCGAGATGAGGTCGCGCGCTCGTCATCTGCGTCAGCGCAGCACTTCCTGGCGGGTGGCGGGCTTGCCGTCCTCCGCTTCGCGGCCCGTGCGATAGGGCGCGAGATTGCCGTTCAGCGCTTCGCCGATGGCCTTGCCGAGCTCGCGGGCCGTGTCGAGGCGGGCCAGGAAGACATAGTTGGCGCCGGCCTCGTAGATCGCCTGGCAATCGGGGAAGGACACCGCGTTGGCGATGATGATCGCCTGCGGATTGATGCGCCGCACGTTCTCGACCAGCTTGCGGTTGTCGGTGCCGCGCAGGAGGTCGTCCGGCACGGTCAGCACTACGACCTCGGCCTTGTCGACGCCGGCATGGTGCAGCGTTTCCGGATTGGCGAGGTCGCCGTATCTCACATGCGCGCCGACCGCGCGGATGCGATCGTGCAGGGAAACGTTGAAATCGACCACCAGAGTCTTGCCGGCAAGCTCCGGGTCGTCGCGGGCGATATCGTAGAGCAGCGACGAGGCGATGCGGTGGAAGCCGAGGATGGCGAGGCGATACTCATCCTCTTCTTCGGCAGCCGCGGCCGGTGGGTCCCTGAAGCCCAGTGCGCGCAGCGCCGGCGCCAGAAGCGCGTGGATCCTGTAGGCGGAGCGGTAGAGGGGCGTGGTGGCGATCGCCGTCAGCACGAAGGCGAAGATGATGGCGCTCGACAGGTCCTTGGACAGATGGCCGAGATCGGTGCCGAGAAAGGCGATGACCAGGCTGAATTCGGAAATCTGGGCAATGCGCACGGCGGTGACCTCGGCATTGCGCTGGTCGACGCCGTTGAAATAGAGCAGCGGAAACAGAACGAGCTGGCGGGCGGCGATGGCGACGATGGCGATGGCGACCGCCAACAGCAGTACCCCCGGTCCGCTCGGCTCGGGGATGCCGAGGCCGAGGCCGACGAAGAACAGGGTGACGAAGAAATCCTTCACCACACCGACCTTGGTGACGATCTCGGTGGAATAGGGATGGCTGGCGATGGTGGCGCCGGCGATCAGCGCGCCCATGCCGGAGCCGACATTGAGGTGCATCTGGACGCCGAACAGCTTCTCGGTGACCAGGTCGAAGCTGGCGCCGGCGAAGACGATGGCGAAGCACCAGCAGATGGCACCGACCAGGATGATCTCCGGCACCTTGGCGATCCAGCGGAAGCCGATGGGGATGACCGTGCGCGAGACCACGATGGCGATGGCCGTGAGCAGGCCGATGCCGGCGAAGGAAGCGAGGATCGGCAGGATGTGCGGCGCGTGCAGGCTGGGCTGCAGGATGATGACGACGATCGACCACAGATCCTCGAAGACCAACAGGCCGAGGGCGACACGGCCGGGCACCGTGTCGAGCTCGAAAGCCTCCTGGAACAGCTTGACGACGAGCAGGGTGGACGAGGCGGCGATGACGATGCCGATATAGAGGGCGCCGAGGCCGTGACCGATGATGGTGCCGAAGCCGACGAGCAGCAACAGCTGCGCGATAAGGAATCCGAAGATGGCGATGAGCGGATAGGACAGGAGCCCGGTGACGAGGATGGAGCGGCCGCTCTTGATGATCTTGCCGACATCCATCTCCAGGCCGATGACGAACAGGAGGAGCACGAAACCGAGCTGGGCGATGGTGTTGATGTTGTCGGGATCGGTGACCAGCCCCAGGGCCAGCGGCCCGGCGACGACTCCGGCGAGGATATAACCGGCAATCGCCGGCAGATGCAGGCGGGCAAAGACGATGGCCAGCACGCCGGACAGGAAGAGGCCGATGCCGATGTCGTGAACCAGGGCCGGCATGGCGCCATCCGAGGCGAAGGCCGGCGAACTGGCGGTAACGGCAAGAACGAGCCCGATCAGGCCCGGCCACACCCGCCGCGCAAGCGGCCCCGAACGGCTTATCGGCAAGGGCGCCTCCTGGTTTGCGTCCTGAAATCGACAGTCTGCGGTCGTCGCTTGCATGTGTGCGCCGCGCGAGCGGCACAAGGTCTTACCTTGATTCGGGAAAAACGTTCGCGTCAAGTCGGTGGCGGCCGGATTGCCGACGGACACGGCAATTCCGGAATTTTGGGCGTCCGCGCTGGCCGGCACCACCGGGACCGCCGGTCTTGTTGTTATGGGGCCGCTGTTGGGCTATCAAGCCAGCATGTGGCCCTTGGCCACATGCGGTGGCACCCGTAGCTCAGCTGGATAGAGCGCTGCCCTCCGAAGGCAGAGGTCGTGAGTTCGAATCTCGCCGGGTGCGCCAGATTTCGCCAATGAAACCAAGGCTCTAGAGCCGCGGTCAAAGCACCAAGAACGCCTCAGCATCAGCCGGTCACAAACTGGTCACAGCTGATGAGGTGTTTCATATGGCGACTATCCGAAAACGTAACGGAAAATGGCAGGCCCAGGTCAGGCGAACGGGCTATGCCCCTCGTGCTCAGAGCTTCCTGTCCAAGAGCGACGCACAGCAATGGGCACGAAGCGTAGAGCGCCAACTCGATCAGTCACTGATCCCAGAAAATCCACGCCGCTTGGCCGTCCGTGCAAGCAAGAAGCTGAAATCCGAAGAGCTGTTGATCCCCTCTCTGGCCGGGACTCGCCTGCGCATGGAGTTGGATCGCATTCCGCTTTGGCGCGGCGACCATGTTCCTATCCGGCAGTTGGCCGAGGACTTCTTCCGATATGTGTACTTGCCACGGCTGCGCGAGCCAGAGGTCCTAACCGCTGCGGTTCAGGACGGTTTGGGGCTTCTGCTCTGGCGCCAGGAGACATTCGCGTATGCCGACGACTACGACGCGGCGACAGGCCGCTATGTCGGCCTCCGCTGCGGCCAACGTATCGATGTGTTCCACGACACCGGCAGCGGGCTTGTCGTTAAGCCTGACATTGCAGCCAAACAGGACGAGGCAGATCGAGCGACCGTTTCTGGGCAGCCGGCCGGTGGGCCTATGCCCGGTGATGGAAAGGCCCAAACGGGCATCTCAGACGCGGGCGACGATCTCGAACCAGCGCCTGACGCTACTCGCAAGTTGCGTCGATACCACGGGACGGTCCAACTGGACGCGACGCGCGTTGGCAGAGACGCAGGGCGCATTGCGGATGAAGTCGTCGCTCACTTGGCGGGCCTGATTGGCGCCGACGTAACGGTCACGCTGGAGATTGATGCCACCGTTCCTGATGGAGTTCCGGATCAGGTCGTGCGCACCGTGACTGAAAACGGCCGCACGCTGAAGTTCACGAGTTAGGGTTTCGAGACGGAATAGCCCGATTGCCGACGCGATCCGCCAATTGGTTTCGTGCATAATTCATGAATTTCGCACGAATTTCTTGCCCCTTTCGCATCAACGAGTTACGCTGTGCATAAATCAGGTGCGAAAAGTGAGGCCAAAAATGGCGGTTCTGGGATATGCTCGGGTATCCACCGACGGGCAAAGCCTTGAGGCCCAATTGCGCGAGCTTCGAGCAGCCGGGGCAGAGCGAATCTTCCGAGAGAAGATCAGCGGGGCCGTGACCGCGCGGGCCCAGTTGCAGCGCGCGATGGAATCGTTGGGGAATGGCGACGTACTGATTGTATCGCGTCTGGACCGCCTCGCACGATCCACAAGGGATCTCCTCAACACGCTGGCGGCTATTGGCGACAAGGGCGCGGGCTTCCGATCCCTCCGGGATTCCTGGGCCAATACGACTTCGCCGCATGGCCGACTGATGCTGACGGTTCTTGCTGGATTGGCAGAGTTTGAACGTGAGTTGATCCGAACGCGGACCGGCGAGGGGCGGGAGCGGGCCAAGGCGAGAGGCGTGCGCATGGGCCGCAAACCCAAGCTAACGCCGCATCAGCGAAGGGAGGCACTTAACCGCCGCGAATCCGGCGAGCCGTTGGTCGACATCGCCCGCTCATATGCGGTCTCGCATTCGACGATTTCACGGTTGCGGTGACGACCGCTGGCAGGCCTGCGGCGGACATAGGGCAATGAGAATGTTGGTCTGGGGATCCGCCCGAGGCGCCACTAGTCTAGCGGCAGCGCGGTCTCCGCCTATGCCGACGGCATGCGCGCCGAACTGACTGCCAGCTTCCTTTTCGCCGCCGCCGACAGCTCGATCGAAATCTACGGCACGCGGGGCACCCTGCTCATCTCCGCCGTGGATCTTGCGTCTCGCGACATCAACCGGACCACGTTCATGCGCTCCTATGTCCAGAGTGGTGGCGAGAAGCGCTGGCACGTCCATGACTTGACGTCGCGGTTCAAGCTGGGTCAGTTTCACCACGAGAATGCGATTGCGTTCGCCGGCTGCCTGGTCGACGGGAGTGTACCGCCGGCGTCAGTGGAAGACGGCCGCAAGGCGTTGCTGCTGATCCAGCGTGCCTACGAGGCAGCGCGCACCGGCTGCCGTCAGCAGATCCACCCATGAGTGTCGAGATTTCCCGTGCTGAAGCAGCGCCTGCCTGAACGGCTGACCCCCCTGGCCGCACGACTGGGCTACCGCCCGTTCTATGGCGACATCCACAACCACTGCAACCTGTCATACGGCCACGGCAGCCTCGAAGGCGCGTTGAAGCGGGCGCGTCGCCAACTGGACTTCGTGTCCGTCACCGGGCACGCCGACTGGCCGGACATGCCGGTGGACGAGCCCGCGGTCGCTCATATTGTCGACTTCCACGTCAAGGGGTTCGCGAAGCTGGAGAAGACCTGGCCGGAGCATTTCGCTCTGCTGGAGGCCTACGACCAGCCCGGACGCTTCACTGTCTTTCCGGGCTATGAAATCCATTCGAGCGCATACGGCGACTACACCATCGTCTATCGTGATCTCGACCAGCGCGAACTCTTGAAGGCGAACAGCCCGGCGGAGCTGCGCTCGCATCTGGCGGCCCGCTATCCCGGCCGTGCTTTCGCCTTCCCGCACCACATCGGCTATCGGACCGGCGCACGCGGCATCAACTGGTCCGTCTTCGACAAGACCCTGTCACCGGTGCTGGAGATGGTCTCCATGCATGGGTGCTCGGAAACGTCCCTGGGCGACCGTCCATTCCTGCATTCCATGGGCCCGAGCGACGGGCGATCGACGGTGCGTTACGGGCTGAGCAGGGGCTTTGTCTTCGGGCTCATCGGCAACACGGATCATCACAGCGGCTATCCCGGTTCCTACGGCCACGGACGAAGCTGTGTGTATGCGGCCGATAACACCCGCGAAGAATTGTGGCATGCGTTGCGACAGCGGCGCACCAATGCGTTGACGGGCGACTGCACGCACCTCTTCGCGGCGATCGGCGATCGTCCTCAGGGGAGCCTCATCGAACCGTGCGGACCCTGCCGCCTCGACATCGAAGCGGTCGGCGGCAGCTTCATCGACTTCATCGACGTCGTGAGGAATGGCCGGCTGGCGTCGCGGATCACACCGGAGCTTGCGCCTCATCCGATCGATGCCGGCGGCGATCTTGTCGAGACGCTTCTGGTGGTGGAACTCGGGTGGGGCGAAAGGGGCAAGGCGCACGACTGGGTCGGTTCGATCGAACTGGCGGACGGCGAACTGCTGGCGGTCGAGCCGCGGCTGCGCGGCGCGGAAGTCGTGTCGCCGCTCGAGGGCACGGACGAGCCTGACGAGGGCGATTCGATCGCATGCCAAGACAACACGATCGACTTCCGACTTCTGGCGCGGGCCAACCCGAACAACGTGACGCCCGCGACGCAGGCGATCTCAGCGCGGGTGCGGGTGCGCGATACCTCGGTCGTCCGGGCCACCCTCGACGGGCAGATGATCGAGGTGCCGGCGAGCCGGCTGTTCGAGGGGGCGTTGTCGGGCAATCTGGGACCGATAGACAGCCCCGCCTACCGGTTTCATCCGCTGCCCCTTCCAAGGGAGTGGCAGTGGTGCGGCGACGTGGCGCTCGAGGGGCTTGAGCCGGGCGACCACGTCTATCTGCGCATGCGTCAAGCGAACGGTCAGTGGAGCTGGACCAGCCCGATCTTCTGCCGGTGACCGAACTTCATGGCAAGGCAAAATGCGTGAGCCACGATGAGGCGGGGCAATAGGCGACCGGTCTGCGGTCATGCGCGCGAATAGGTCCGGTTATGGCGCATCGCGTCATTTCGCTGCGATGCGGAAATTGGT
>CAVVPK010000034.1:0-253393 GCA_963750065.1 uncultured Alphaproteobacteria bacterium | reverse complement strand
AATCGCCGCCCGCTGCGAGATGTCCGGCGCGGAAATGTAGAGGTTCTGCGCGATGCGCTCGACCGGGCGGATGAGCGGCTCAGGCAGCACCATCCAGCCGACCCGCCAGCCGGTCATGCAGTAGTATTTCGAAAAGGAATTGATGACGATGGCGTCCTGCGAAAACCGAAGCGCGGTGGCCGCCGTGCCGGCATAGACCAGCCGGTGGTAGATTTCGTCGGAGATGAACTGGATGCCGAGATCGTGCGCCGCCGCGATCAGCGCGCCGAGCGCCTCCGGCGTCATCATGGTGCCGCTGGGATTCGCCGGGCTGGCGACCAGAACGCCGGCCAGCGGCGCTTGCGCATGGGCGCGTTCCAGCATCTCAGGCGTCAGCACGTGACGGGTCGCGGCGTCGGTCTCGATCACGACCGGGACGAGGCCGAGCGCGGCGATGAGGTTCTTGTAGGCCGGATAGCCGGGCGCGGCGATCGCCACCCGCTCGCCGGCATCGAAGGCGCCGAGAAAGGCGAGGTTGAAGGCCGCCGACGAGCCGGTCGTCACCACGATCCGCTCGGCCGGCACATCGAGGCCGTATGCTTCTGCGTAATGGCGCGCGATGCGCGCCCTCAGCGCCCTCAGACCCAGTGCCTCGGTGTAGCGGAAATGGCCGTCGGCAACGGCGGTCCGCGCCGCTTCCAGCACCTTTTCGGGCGCTCTGGCGCCCGGCTGGCCGACTTCCATGTGGACGACGCGCTCGCCCGTCTGCTCGCGGTCGGCGGCCGCGCGCATGACGTCCATGACGATGAACGGCTGGATCTCGCTGCGCCGCGAGGCGGACGGCCGGCGGCTCATCGCCGCACCTCCCCAGCACCCCGTAACGTCTTGCTCCCGCCCAATTTACCGGCCATTCCCCTTCGCCGGCAGAGGGTCGCGTTGACCCGCCCGCGAGGGCTCCCTAACGTAATCGAACTGCGGCAGAAACAACCAGACATCGAGGCCGGGAAAGACGATGCGAAACGCAGCGGTCCCTAGCAGGTGCCGAAGCCCCTGGAAAGTCCCGAGCCGGATCGCGGCCGGCGCGCTGGCGCTGACGCTCGCCTTGCCGCCTCCGACGGCCTTCGCCGACGGCCGTGTCGCCACCGTGCGCGATGCTGAGACCGAGGCCCTGATTGCCGACTATCTGAGGCCGATCGTCAAGGCCGCCGGTCAGCAGATGCCGAAGATCATGCTGATCAACGATCAGGCCTTCAACGCCTTCGTCACCACCGGGCATCGGCTGTTCATAAACGTCGGCACCATCATCAAGTCGGAGACACCGAACGAGTTGATCGGGGTTCTGGCGCATGAGACCGGCCACATCGCGCACGAAGACGTGGCCAGCATGAAGCAGGCAATTGCCGATACCAGCGCCGCGCTGCTGCTGGCCACGCTTGCCGGCGTCGGCGTCGCGATAGCCGGCGGCGGCGGCGCCGGGTCGGGCATCGTCAGCAGCGGCGCCACCATCGCCCAGCGCAGCCTGCTGCGCTATCAGCGCGACCAGGAGGCCGCCGCCGACCGCGCCGCGGTGGACTACCTCAACAAGACCCACCAGTCCGGCGCCGGCATGCTCGCCGTGCTCAAGCGGCTCGCCAACGACAGCTTGCTGGATGCGCGCAGCGCCAACCCCTATCTGCAGAGCCACCCGATGCCGCGCGAGCGCATCGTCACCTTGGAACAGCTGGTTCGGGCCAGCCCCTACTACAACCAGAAGGATTCGCCTGCGCTGCAGGCACGTCACGACCTCGTGCGCGCCAAGCTGGTCGGCTTCACCTGGTCGCCGCTACAGGTCATGCGGCGCTATCCGATCAGCGACCAGAGTCTGCCGGCCCGCTACGCCCGGGCGATTGCGGTCTACCGCAACGGGCGCGCCGTCGATGCGTTGAAACAGATCGACGCGCTCACCCGCGCCAGCCCCGACGACCCGTATTTCTGGGAACTGAAGGGACAGGTCCTGCTCCAGATCGGCAAGCCGAAGGACGCGCTCGGCCCCTTGCGCAAGGCGGTTTCGCTCGCCCCCCGTGAGAACCTGATCAAGGTGCTGCTCGGCCAGGCGCTGGTTGCCGTTGGCGGCCGCAGCGATGCCGACGAGGCCGTCAGGCTGCTGTCGGCGGCGGTCATCAACTATCCCGACCTCCCCGGCGGCTACCATGCCCTGGCGCGCGCCTATGCCATGCAGAACAACGAGCCGATGGCCCAGCTCGCCACCGCCCAGGGCCTGTTCATCGAGGGCGACGTAAAGGACGCCCAGATTCAGGCAATCCGGGCCCAGACAAAATTGAAGCGCGGCAGCCCGGCCTGGCTTCGCGCCGACGACATCATATCGTATAAATCGAATAAGTAGCCATGGATCGCCCCGCGATCCTGCTCCGCCGCCTTTGGAGACTTCAATGAACCCTAGCATCACCACCGCCATTGCCGTCGTCGGCGCTCTCGCCGTCGGCGGCATCGGCTACGTCGTCGGCACCGGCCAGAACCGTGCCGCCGCCCCCACCGCCCCAGCAGCCGATGCGACGCCGGTCGCAGCCGCCGCCGTCAAAATGGCCGAGTTCAGCGACGATCAGCGCAAGGAACTGGAAGGCATCATCCGCAACTACCTGATCGCCCATCCGGAGGTCATCTCCGACTCCATCACCGAGCTGCAGCGCCGGCGCGACGCCGCCGCACAGGTCGCGCAGGCGAAGGCCATCACCAACTCGGCGGCGACGATCTTCGATTCCAAGCATCAGGTCATCCTCGGCAACCCCGACGGCAAGGTCACCCTGGTCGAGTTCTTCGACTACAACTGCACCTATTGCCGGCGCGCCGAGGCCGACATGAAGAAGCTGATCGCCGGCGATCCGGATCTCAGGGTCGTGCTCAAGCAGTTCCCCGTGCTCGGCCCCGGATCGGTCGAGGCCGCCAAGGTGGCGATAGCGCTGCACATGACGGCGCCCGACAAATACGCCGCGTTCCACGACGCCATGCTCGAGGAGCCCGGCCAGGTGAACGGTGACAAGGCGCTGGCCGTGGCCGCCAGTCTCGGCCTCGACCCGGCGGTGCTGAAGACGAAGCTCGATTCGGACGAGGTGAAGCAGACGATCACCGAATCCTACAATCTCGCCGGAAAGCTCAACCTGACCGGCACGCCGAGCTACGTGACCCACAAGGAGGTCATTGTCGGCGCGATCGGCTACGACACCCTCAAGACCAAGATCGACGCCCTGGCCAGCGCCTGCACCAGCAAGGACTGCTAAGGCCCCCGGCGCTCCCCCGGGCGGGGCTTTCCCTCCGCCCGGCAACCTCCTATAAACGCGCCATTTCGGGCGGCAGGCCATGGTTGGTCGCCGCAGCGGCGGAAACTCGCATTCATGGCTGTCCCGGTCCTCATTCTCAACGGCCCCAACCTTAACCTGCTCGGCACGCGCGAGCCTGGCGTCTACGGTGCGGCGAGCCTGGCCGATATCGAGCGTGACTGCGTGGCGGCGGGAAAGAAGCTCGGACTAGCGGTCGATTTCCGCCAGTCCAACCAGGAGGGCACGCTGGTCGACTGGATTCAGGAGGCGATGAGCACCGCCCGCGGCATCGTCATCAATCCCGGCGCCTATACGCATACTTCCGTCGCCATTCACGACGCGATTCGCGCCGTCGGCCTGCCAGTGATCGAGGTGCACCTGTCCAACATCTTCGCCCGCGAGGACTTCCGGCATCATTCCTACGTCTCGCCGGTCGCCGTCGGGACCATTTGCGGCCTCGGGCCACAGGGCTACATGCTGGCGCTGGAGGCAATGCAGGTGTTGATCTCCGACGGCAAGAAAGACGACAAGAAACCGGGCAAGCGGAAGAGGGACTAATGGCCGAGAACAAACCGATCGTCGACCAGGACCTGATCCGTCAACTGGCCGACCTGCTCAACGAGACCGGGCTGACCGAGATCGAAATCGAGCAGAACAACACGCGCGTGCGCATCGCCCGCAGCCTGACCATCGCCGCCGCCGCACCGGCTCCCGCGCCGCCGCCGCCGTCTGCCGCCGAGGAGCGCCCGGCTGAACCCGCCAACCACGCCGGCATGGTTGCCTCACCGATGGTCGGCACCGCCTACCTTTCCCCCGAGCCCGGCGCCAAGCCGTTCGTCGATGTCGGCGACCGGGTGAAGGAAGGCCAGACGGTGATGATCATCGAGGCGATGAAGACCATGAATCAAATTCCGGCGCCGCGCGCGGGCACGGTCAAGGAAATCCTGGTCGACGATGCCCAGCCCGTCGAATACGGCGAGCCGCTGATGATCATCGAATGACCGCGGCACCCCGTTTGTTCAACAAGATCCTGATCGCCAACCGCGGCGAGATCGCGCTGCGGGTGCTGCGTGCCTGCAAGGAGCTCGGCATTGCCACGGTGGCGGTCCATTCCACCGCCGATGCCAACGCCATGCATGTGCGGCTGGCCGACGAGAGCGTGTGCATCGGCCCGCCGCCGGCACGCGAATCCTACCTCAACATTCCCCAGATTCTCGCGGCCTGCGAGATCACCGGCGCGGAAGCCGTGCATCCGGGCTACGGCTTCCTGTCGGAAAACGCCCGCTTCGCCGAGATCCTCGAGGCGCACGGCGTCGTCTTCATCGGCCCCAGCGCCGAGCACATCCGCATCATGGGCGACAAGATCGAGGCCAAGCGCACTGCCGCGCGGCTCGGCATTCCCGTGGTGCCGGGCTCGGAGGGCGGCGTTTCCGACGACGCTACGGCGCTCAAGATTGCCGACGACATCGGCTACCCGGTGATCATCAAGGCGGCGGCCGGCGGCGGCGGACGCGGCATGAAGGTGGCGAAGAGCGCCGATGACCTGGGCATGGCCCTGTCGACCGCCCGCGCCGAGGCGCGCGCCGCCTTCGGCGACGACGCCGTCTATATCGAGAAATATCTCGGCGCCCCGCGCCACATCGAGTTTCAGGTGATGGGCGACGGCAAGGGCGGCGGCGTCCATCTCGGCGAGCGCGACTGCTCGCTGCAGCGCCGCCACCAGAAGGTGATGGAGGAGTCCCCCTCCCCGGTCATCACGCCGGAGCAGCGGGCGCGCATCGGCGGCATCGTCGCCGGGGCCATTGCCGAGCTCGGCTATGCCGGTGCCGGCACGATCGAGTTCCTCTACGAGAATGGCGAGTTCTACTTCATCGAGATGAACACGCGCCTGCAGGTCGAGCACCCGGTGACCGAGGCGGTGACCGGCATCGACCTGGTCAACGAGCAGATCCGGGTGGCCGCCGGTCTCGGCCTGTCCTTCACGCAGGACGAAGTGCGCTTCGAGGGCCACGCCATCGAATGCCGCATCAATGCCGAGGACCCGCGGACCTTCATGGCCTCGCCCGGCAAGATCATTTACTACCACCCGCCCGGGGGCCTGGGCGTGCGCGTCGATTCGGCCGTCTATCAGGGCTATTCCATCCCCCCCTTCTACGACAGCCTGATCGGCAAGCTGATCGTCCACGCCCGTACCCGGCAGGAATGCATGATGCGCCTCAACCGGGCGCTCGACGAATTCGTCGTCGACGGCATCCGCACGACGATCCCGCTGTTCCGCGAACTCGTCCACGACGCCGACGTCGCCAGCGGCAACTACGACATCCACTGGCTGGAGAAACGCCTGGCATCGACCTAGATTGCGGTCATGGCCGCGCCCGATGAACAGCTCTTGGAAATCACGCCGCAGGTGCTGCTCAAGGCCTACGCCCTGGGGATCTTCCCTATGGCCGAGGCGGCGGACGACCCCAGCCTCTACTGGATCGAGCCGGAGAGCCGCGGCATCCTGCCGCTCGACAGCTTCCATGTTCCCAAGCGGCTCGCCCGCACCGTCGCCTCCGGCCGCTTCGACATCCGCATCGACCATGATTTTGGCGCAGTGATCGACGGCTGCGCCGGCGCCACCCCGGTACGGCCGAAGACCTGGATCAACCAGCGCATTCGCAAGCTCTACGGCGAGCTGTTCGATTTCGGCGCCGCCCACACGGTGGAGACCTGGCAGGGCGGCGAGCTGGTCGGCGGGCTATACGGCGTCAGTCTCGGCGCGGCCTTCTTCGGCGAGAGCATGTTCTCACGCCAGCGCGACGCCTCGAAGGTGGCGCTGGTGCATCTCGTCGAACGCCTGAAGGCCGGCGGCTACATGCTGCTCGACACCCAGTTCACCACGCCGCACCTGAAGCAGTTCGGCGCCATCGACGTCGACCGCGCCCACTACCAGCGCCTGCTCGACGATGCGCTCGACAGGGACGGCGATTTCTTTCGGTTGGATTGAAGCTACTGCTTCTTTGCTGTCGACGGCGCGGGCGCATCCTTGCGGGCCGAGGGCGGCGGCACGTTCGACTTCAGCTTGCAGTCTGTCAGCCACACGTCATACACCGCATTGTCCACCGCATGCAGGCCGGGGCTGGCGGCGAACATCCAGCCGGTGAAGATGCGCTGAATCTTGCGGTTGAGGGTAATCTCGTCGACCTCGACGAAGGCGTCGGTCTGCGGCTCCTCGGTCGGCGGGCGCGTGTAGCAGACCCGCGGCGTCACCTGCAGGGCGCCGAACTGCACGGTTTCGTTGATATAGACGTCGAACTTGATGATCCGCCCGGTGATCTTGTCGAGGCCGGCGAAGACCGCGACCGGATTGGAGATATGCGTCGCCTCCGGCTCCGTCTGTACGTCGGGAACCGACTGCGTGTCCGGCGCCAGCGTCCCCGGCTGCTGGCCGCCGAGATCGGGCTGTTGCAGCGTGTCCGGCGCCGGCTGCAGCGTATTGGGCGCCGGCTGCTGCGTGGCGGGCGCCGGCAGCTGCGTATCCGGCGCCGGCTGCTGCGTATCGGGGATGAACTGCGGCGCGAACTGGTCGCTCGGCGGCTGCACTTGCGGCACCTGGATGATCTGCGCCTGTGCCGCTGCCGGTCCGGCCGCCACCAGCGTCGCGGTGGCGATGAAACCCGCCGCCCGAAGAATGTGCCCTGAAATCATGATCCCGCGCGTCTCAGCCAAGATGGGCGGTCAACTAGCACGGGATTCCGGCGACGAAAAGGCGAGGACCACTGCCGCCCTCAGACTTCCGCCGCTGCCCCCTCCCCCATCCAGGCGGCCAGCGTGTCGGCCTGCCCCTGGGTGAAATGGAGGCCGAGGCGCGTTCGCCGCCACAGAACGTCCTCCGCCGTCATCGCCCATTCGTCGTGCCTGAGATAATCGACCTCCGCCGCCGTCAGGTCGGCGCCGAAGCAGGGACCGAGGTCGGCGAATTCGCGGGCTCCGGTGAGGATGGTCGAGGCGCGCGTGCCGTAGGTGGTGACCAGGCGATGCGCGGTATCCTCACCGATGAAGGGGTAGGCCGCGCGCATCGCCAGACAGAGATGGGCGGCGCCGAGGTCGGGCGGGAAGTTGCCGCCGGGCAGCGAAGCCTCGGCCGTCCACGGCGGCAGCACCTCATGGAAGCGGGCAAGCCGGTCAACCACCTCCTCGGCGATCCGCCGGTGGGTGGTCAGCGCGCCGCCGAACACCGTGAGCAGCGGCGGCGCGCTCGGAATGGCATCGACCACGACCGCATGGTCGCCGCTGGCAAGCGACCGATCGGCAGGCATGGCGACGACCGAGGCAAGCCGCTGGACGACGTCCTCCGGCATCACCGGCTCGACAAAATACTGGTTGGCGACGTCGAGGAGCCAGGCGACATCGCGCGGGCTCACTTCGGCGACTGCCGGATCGCCCTCGTGACGGGTGACGGCCGGGCCGATCAGCATGAAGCCGGGCTCGTGCGGCACCGCATGGACGACGCGGCCGCCGGCGACCGGCAGGGCATAGCCCCGGTTGCGGTCGCCGTCGCGCCTGACGACAATCTGGCTGAAGCGCATCAGGCGGGTCGCCATGTGCCGGCTGGTATCGATGATGTGGTCGAGCACCTCGCCCGCCTGGGCCCCGGCGGCGTTGATCAGCATCCGCGCCAGCACCACCGTCCACTCGCCGTCGATCTGCGATTCCAGCGACAGGCGCCAACGGTCGCGCTCGCGCTCGACGACGACGCAGCGCAGGCGAGGATTGATGCTCGCCCCGCGCGACTGCGCGTCGAAGGCGTTGGCGATCGTCAGGCGGGTGTCGTCGGCGATGCAGTCTGAAAAGGCGAAGCCCTCGGTGAAATGCAGATGCAGCGCGTCATCGGCATCGCGGCCCTCGAGGTCGAGGCGGCGGGAACGCGGCAGCCCGCGTCCGCCCAAAATGTCATAGGCGGCAAGGCCGAGGCCGAGCGCCCAGCGCGGCCACAGCTGCTCGTGATGGGGAAGAACGAAGCTCAGCGGGCGCACCAGATGCGGCGCCGCGCGCATGAGGATGCCGCGCTCCTTGAGCCGCATTCTGAGCGGCCCCCAGTTCATCCGTCCGAGATGGGTGAGCCCGCCATGCACGACACGGTCGGTGGCCGACGACGCCGCCCCGCCGATATCGCCCTGTTCGCACAGGAAGGTCGTCAGGCCGCGCCCGGCGGCGTCGCGCGCAATCGCCGCGCCGATCAGGCCGCCGCCAACGATGGCGAGATCGTAGACCTCCTCGTACAACCGTCACCCGCTCCGGTTTGCCGGGTCAGACCCTTATTCCGTGGCGGGAATAATACGGCAACGGCAGCGATTTGGTTGTGGCTTCACACCAGCGCGCGCGAAATCGCCGTGGTGACGTCCTTGAGCCGCGGCAGGAAGCGATCGCGGAGGTCGGCCGGGGTCGTGCGCCCGGCATGGGCCGACAGGTTGATCGCGCCGACGTTGACCCCTGCCCGCGTCACGATCGGCATGGCGACCGAACGCAGGCCGAGTTCAAGCTCCTCGTCGACGATCGAATAACCCTGCTCGTGGTCGGCGCGGATGCGCGCGAAAAGCCGTTCGGGATCGGTGATGGTGTGCTGCGTGTGGCGCTTCAGCGTCGCCGCCTCCAGACGGGCGCGGAGATCGGCCTCGGCGAGGTAGCCGAGCTGGACGCGCCCGAGCGAGGTGTGGAAGGCCGACAGGCGCGTGCCGACCGCGATGGTGGTCGACATCAGCCGGTGCGGCGCCGGCATGCGCGCCACATAGACGATTTCGCCGTCCTGCAGGATCGCCGCCGAACAGGATTCCTGCAGCGTGTGGCTGAGTTCCTTCATCAGCGGCTCGGCGCGGTCGATCCAGCTCTGCGTCGACAGATAGGCGAAGCCCAGTTCGAGGATGCGCGGCGCCAGGGAGAAGCGGCGCCCGTCCTGCGCCACATAGCCGAGTTCGGTCAGCGTGCGCAGCACCCGGCGCGCCGCCGCCCGCGTCAGCCCGCTGGTCTCCGCCGCCTCCGACAGGCTCATGGTCGGCCGCTGCTCGCCAAAGGCACCGAGAACCGCCAAGCCCTTGGCCAGCGTCGCCATGAATTCCTTGTCGCCGCCGGAGCGCTCCGCGACATTATTCTCACCGCCCGGCGACGATTGCTGTAGATGCGGCGTTGACACTCGACGGCCCCTCGCGGAAAATGGTCGATATCCGAACGACTGTTCGATAATCGAACGATAACTCCGGGAGGTCAAGGGGTGAAATATCCGCGGCGGAGGGAAGGCCCGGCGCGATGACGTTCTCCGCCCTCGATTCCGGGCTCACCGGCCCGCTCTTCGCCAGCGATGCCATGCGCGCCGTCTTCTGCGACCGGGCGCGCGTGACCGCCATGCTGGCCGTCGAAACGGCGCTTGCCCACGCCGAAGGCGCCGCAGGACTGGTGCCGAAAAGTCTGGCACCGGCGCTCGCCCGTATCAAGGCCGACGATCTCGACATCGCCGCGCTGGGCGCGGGCACCCGCGATGCCGGCGTCGTCGCCATCCCCTTCGTCAAGGCGATAGAGACGCTGTTGCCGGACAAGCTGCGCGCCCATGTCCACAAGGGCGCCACCAGCCAGGACATCGTCGACACGGCGCTGGTTCTGCAGATGGCCGACGCCTTTTCCCTGATCGCCGCCGATCTCGTCGCCATCATCGACGGGCTCGTCGTGCTGACGCGCAAGCATGCGCGCACGCCCTGCGTCGGGCGCACTTACGGCCAACATGCCGCGCCGGTGACCTTCGGCTATGTCGCCGGCACCTGGATGTCCGGCATCTCAGACGTGGCGGCCGAGCTGCCGGCCATGCGCGACCGCACACTTGTTGCCTCGCTGGGCGGCCCGGTGGGGACGCTGACCGGCCTTGGCGCGGCCGCCGAAGCCGTCAGCGAAGGCTTTGCGCGTGAACTCGGGCTCGCGCAAGCGCCCGTGACCTGGCACACCAGCCGCGCCCGTATGGTGGCGGTCGGCACCTGGCTCGCCACCCTCATCGCCACCCTTGCCCGCATGGCGACCGACGTGGTCTTCCTCTCCGCGACCGAGATCGGCGAGGTGCACGAGGCACCGGCCGAGGGCCGCGGTGGCTCATCGGCCATGCCGCACAAGCAGAACCCGGTCTCCTCGGCGGTGATTCTCTCCGCCCAAGCTGCCGCGCCCGGCTTCGTCGTGACGCTCCTCAACGCCGCCAGTTCCGGCCAGCAGCGCCCCGCCGGCCTGTGGCAGGCTGAGTGGCACGCGCTGCCCGCCCTCTTCGGCCTCGCCTCCGGTGCGCTCCGCGAAGCCCGCCGGCTGGCGGAAAGCCTCGTCGTCGACGGCAGGCGCATGCGCGCCAATCTCGACATGACCAACGGCCTGATCTTCGCCGATGCCGCCTCGAGCGCGCTTGCCGGCAAGATGGGCCGCAGCGGCGCCCAGGCGATGGTGGCCAGGGCGGCGGCCGAGGTGCGTGCCACCGGAGCCCCCTTGCGCAAGGCGCTCGCAAAGGCGGGCGCACCTGCCGCATTGCTCGAAAGCGCGTTTGACCTCAGACCGGCAACGGCCGCCGCGGCATCCGCCGCCGGCCGGACCCGGCGCCAGGCCGAGGCCGTCAAACGCACTTTGAGGAAGCTCTGACCATGCCTATCGTCACCGTCAACGGCGTCGACCTGTTTTACGAGCTCAGCGGACCAAAGGGCCTGCCGACCGTCGTCTTCTCCAATTCGCTGGGCAGCACCATCGAGATGTGGGACGGCGTGGCGGAGGCGCTGGCCGGGCGCTTCCGCGTGCTGCGCTACGACACGCAAGGCCATGGCCGCTCGGGCGCCCGCGATCAGCCCACCACCATCGACGACCTCGCCAACGACCTCGCCGGGCTGCTCGACGCGCTCGACACGCCCACCGCCCATGTCGTCGGCCTGTCGCTCGGCGGCATGACGGCCCAAGCCTTTGCCGTTCTCCATCCCGAGCGGACGGCAAGCCTCGTTCTGATGGCGACCGCCACCCACCTGCCGCCGCCCGACTACTGGCGCCAGCGCGCCGCCACCGTGATCGACGCCGGCCCGGAAGCGGTCGTCGACCTGATCGTGCCGCGGTGGTTCACCACCAGCTTCCAGGAGCGCGAACCGGCCGCCGTGCGCCACACCCGCGATCTCTTCCTCGAGTCGGACCCCAGAGGCTACGGCCGCTGCTGCGAGGCGATCGCCGACATGGACCTGCGCGAGCGCATCACGGCGATTACCGCACCGACGCTGGTCATGGTCGGCGCCGACGATCCGGTGGCGCCGCTTGCCATGGGCGACGACATTCGTTCGCGCATCAAGGGCGCCGAACTGGTGATGATCCCCGACTGCGCCCACCTGATCTCGGTCGAGCAACCAGAGAACGCCGCCACGCACCTCGCCGCCTTCCTCGAACGCCACGCGCCCGAGGCCCCGACGCGCGCTTTCGCCGACGGCCTTGCCGTCCGCCGCGCGGTGCTGGGCAGCCCCCATGTCGACCGCTCGCTCGACAATGCCGGTTCGTTCGGCATGCCCTGGCAGGACTTCATCACCCGCACCGCCTGGAACGACGCCTGGGGCGACCCGACGCTGCCGCTAAAAGTCCGCTCGCTGCTGACGCTGACCATGATGATCGCGCTCCACCGCGAGGAGGAGTTCAAGCTGCACGTCCGCCCGGCGCTCGGAAACGGCGTCACCGTCGACGAGCTTGGTGCGCTCGTCCGCCACGCCGCCGTCTATGCCGGCATTCCCGCCGGCAACGCCGCCATGCGCTGGCTGCGCGAGGTTCTGGGAGACGAATTGAAATGAGCCAACGGAGAGCCACCTGATGGCCGAGTTTCTGTCCCTCCATGACGCAATCGCCGCCCACCTCAAGGACGGTGACACGGTCGCCATGGAGGGCTTCACCCATCTGATCCCGTTTGCCGCCGGGCACGAGGTCATCCGCCAGGGGCGCACGCAGCTGACCCTGATCCGCATGACCCCGGACCTGATCTACGACCAGATGATCGGCATGGGCTGCGCCGACAAGCTCATCTTTTCGTGGGGCGGCAATCCCGGCGTCGGGTCCCTGCACCGCATGCGCGACGCGGTGGAGAACGGCTGGCCGAAGCCGCTCATGATCGAGGAGCATTCGCACGCCGCGCTCGCCAACGCCTATGACGCCGGCGCCGCCAACCTGCCCTTCGCCGTCTTCCGTGGCTACAAGGGCGTCGGCCTGGCCGCGGTCAATCCGAACATCCGTTCGGTGGCCTGCCCCTATACCGGCGAGGTGCTGGCGACCGTTCCGGCCGTGCGGCCGGATGTCGGCGTCATCCATGCGCTCACGCGCCGACCGCGCCGGCAACGTCCTGCTCGAAGGCATTATCGGCGTCCAGAAGCAGGTGGTATTGGCGGCGAAACGCGCCATCGTCACCGTCGAGGAGATCGTCGACGATCTCGGCGCCCCCAGCACCAACTCCGTGATCCTGCCGCACTGGACGGTGACGGCAATCGCCGAAGTGCCCGGCGGCGCCTACCCCTCCTACGCCCACGGCTACTACAAGCGCGCCAACGCCTTCTACAAGGCATGGGACGTCATCGCCCGCGACCGCGACTCTTTCCTCGCCTGGATGAACGAGAACGTGCTGTCCATGGACGCCGACGCCTTCCGGCAATATGCGGCGAAGGCAGCCTGAGCCATGACCGCCGACTACACACCCACCGAGATCATGACCGTGGCGGCGGCCCGGGCGCTGCGCAATGACGATGTCTGCTTCGTCGGCATCGGCGCGCCCTCGGCCGCCTGCAACCTCGCCCGCCTCACCCACGCGCCGAAGATCACGCTGATCTACGAGTCCGGCACCATCGACACCAAGCCGGATATCCTGCCGCTGTCGATCGGCGACGGCGAGCTATGCGAGACGGCGCTGACGACCGTGTCGGTGCCCGAGATGTTCCGCTATTGGCTGCAGGGCGGGCGCATCACCGTCGGCTTTCTCGGCGGCGCCCAGATCGACCGCTTCGCCAACCTCAACACCACCGTCGTCGGCCCCTACGACAGGCCCAAGGTGCGGCTGCCCGGCGGCGGCGGCGCACCGGAAATCGCCGGCAATTGCGGGCAGATATTCATCACCATGGCCATGTCGAAGCGCGCCTATGTCGAGAAGCTCGACTTCGTCACCTCGTTTGGCCACGGCAGCGGACCCGGCAGCCGCGCCGCGTTGGGTCTGACGACCCGTGGACCCACACGCGTCGTCACCGACCTATGCGTCATGGAGCCAGACCCTGAGAGCTGCGAGCTGACCGTGGTCTCGCTCCATCCCGGCGTAACCCGCGAAACGGTGCAGGCGCAGTGCGGCTGGGAGCTGAATTTTGCCGAGGCTGCCGGCGAGACGCCGCCGCCGACGGAAGAGGAACTCGGAACCCTGCGCGACCTGCAGGCGCGCACGGCGCGCGCCCACGGAGGCGATGCATGAGCCGCGAGGCCTATATCTGCGACGCAGTGCGCACGCCCATCGGCCGCTTCGGCGGGGCGCTCGCCCAGGTGCGCGCCGACGATCTTGCGGCGATCCCGATCAGAGAGCTGCTTTCCCGCCACGAAGGGCTGGCCGAAGCGGTGGAGGAAGTCATCCTCGGCTGCGCCAACCAGGCCGGCGAGGACAACCGCAACGTCGCCCGCATGGCCGCCCTGCTCGCCGGCCTGCCGGTTCACGTGCCCGGCACGACCATGAATCGCCTCTGCGCCTCGGGCATGGACGCGGTCGGCACCGCCGCCCGCGCCATCCGCGCCGGCGAACTCGACGTGGTGATTGCCGGCGGGGTCGAATCCATGACCCGCGCGCCACTGGTCATGGGCAAGGCGGAGGCCGCCTTCCAGCGCGGCGCCACGATCGAGGACACGACGATCGGCTGGCGCTTCATCAACCCTCTCATGAAAGCCCAGTACGGCGTTGATTCGATGCCGGAAACCGCAGAGAACGTCGCCGACGACTACCAGGTCACCCGCGCCGACCAAGACGCCTTCGCGCTGCGCTCGCAGGAGCGCGCCAAGCGCGCCATGGCAGGCGGTGCGTTTGCCGAGCGCATCGTCGCCGTCGAGACGCCGGGCAGCCGCAAGACCGGCCCGGTCACCGTCAGCGAGGATGAGCACCCCCGCCCCGACACTACGGCCGACGCGCTGGCCAAGCTCAAGCCCATCGTCCGCCCTGGCGGCACCGTGACCGCCGGCAACGCCTCGGGTGTCAACGACGGCGCCCAGGCGCTGCTCGTCGCCTCCGGTGAGGCGGTCGAACGATACGGCTTCACGCCGCTGGCACGCATCGCTGGCATGGCAACGGCGGGCGTGCCGCCGCGTATCATGGGCATCGGCCCAGTGCCGGCAACGCGCAAGCTCATGCAACGCCTTGGCGTCGGCATGGCCGATTTCGACCTCATCGAACTCAACGAAGCCTTCGCCAGCCAGTCGCTGGCCTGCCTGCGGCAGTTCGGCCTCTCCGACGATGCCGAGCACGTCAACCCGAACGGCGGGGCGATCGCCTATGGCCATCCGCTCGGCATGTCCGGGGCTCGGCTTGCCGCCGACGTGGCGATCGAGCTCGGCCGCCGCGGCGGCCGCTGGGGGCTGGCCACCATGTGCGTCGGCGTCGGCCAGGGCGTCGCGCTGGCGCTGGAACGCGTGGCCTGAAGAACGAATGGAGCGCAAGGGAGGAACGATGACGACCGCATATCCCATGGAGAGCCTCAAGGCTCATCCGAACTACCTGTCGCCAGGCTACAAATCGACGGTACTGCGCTCGCCCAAGCGGCCGCTGGTCATCCTGCCGCACACCATGAGCGAACTGACCGGGCCGATCTACGGCCACGAAGCGGTGCTGGAGAACGATTCCGACCTCACCAAGCAGCACGGCGGCGAGCCGCAGGGCGAGCGCATCATCGTCTCCGGCACGGTGATGGACGAGGACGGACGGCCGCTTCCCAATACCCTGATCGAGATCTGGCAGGCCAACGCCGCCGGCCGCTACATCCACGTCGTCGACCAGCACCATGCGCCACTTGACCCGAACTTCTCCGGTGCCGGCCGCTGCGTCACCAATTCGAAGGGCCGCTACAAGTTCACCACCGTCAAACCCGGCGCCTATCCGTGGAAGAACCACCACAATGCCTGGCGCCCGAACCATATCCACTTCTCGCTCTTCGGCCCGAGCTTCCTCACCCGTCTGGTGACCCAGATGTACTTTCCCGGCGACCCGCTGATCGCCATCGACCCGATCGCCAATTCGGTGACCGACCCCAAGGCGCTGCAACGCATGATCGCGGTCTTCGACCTGGAGACCACGGTGCCCGAATGGGCGCTCGGCTATCGCTTCGACATCGTGCTGCGGGGCCACACCATCACCCCCTTCGAGGACCCGCACCATGGCTGAGCACGGCATCACCCCGTCGCAGACGGTCGGCCCCTATTTCGCCTATGCCCTTACCCCGACCGATTATTCGCTGACCGCGCTGGTGGGCGACGACCTGTGCACCCCGGACACCGTCGGCCATCCGATCGTCATCGAGGGCCGCATCACCGACGGCGAAGGCATGGCCGTGCCCGACTGTTTCCTCGAGCTGTGGCAAGCCGACGGTGCCGGCCGCTATCCCGGCCAGCCGGGACAGAAGCCCAATACGACCTTCAAGGGCTTCGGCCGCAGCGCGGCCGACAAGGACGGCCGCTACCACTTTCATACCGTCAAGCCCGGCCCGGTGCCCGGCCTCGAAGGCAAGATGCAGGCGCCGCACATCGATGTCGGCGTCTTCGCCCGCGGCGTCCTGCGCCGCATGTTCACCCGCATCTATTTCGCCGACGAAGCCGCCAATGACGGCGACGCAATTCTTGCACTGGTGCCCGAGGACCGCCGCACCACACTGATCGCCAGGCGCGACGGCGAGGCCAAGGGCGCCCCCCGCTACGTCTTCGACGTGCATCTGCAGGGCGACGACGAGACGGTGTTCTTCGAGGCCTGAGGCAGACGAGGCCGCAACCCTCAGTCGGTAACGGTTTGGTAACCATATCGGTCGAGGATATCTGCTGCGATTCGTCGCCTTCCCGCCGCAATTGGGGCCTTGATAAGCACCCATGCGGACTCAAATCAGGGTCTGCACCGACGTTCCTGCACAAGGGATACCGGTTACCTGAAAACGAAGGCTCGCTTTCCCAAGGGAAAGCGGGCTTTCGTACTTTTTGGGGATCACGCGGCTGCCCGCCGGCCCATGAAAAAGCCGGGCGGCAGAGCCGCCCGGCCGAAGTCATGCCTGCGAAAGATGCGGAGCGCCCTAGAACGGCGAATCCGGGAAGTACCACTCCTTCGCATTGTCCTTGGTGATCAGCGTGGCGTCGAGGATGTAGCTGCCCTGCACCGGCACCTGATCGAACAGATGCGCGGCGGTCAGCTCGAGCGCGGTGCCAACCATCGACGGCGGATAGGCGACGTCCACGGGGACCATCTTGTCACCGTCCATGACCTTCTTGACCATGTCCTTCATGCCGGCACCACCGATGACATACTGGATGTCAGTGCGCTTGGCCTGCGCGATCGCCTGCAGCACGCCGACCGTCATGTCGTCGTCCTGGCACCACACGACGTCGATCTTCGGATACTTGGTCAGGTAGTCCTGCATCACCTTGAAGGCGTCGTCGCGGTTCCAGTTGCCGAACTGCTTCTCCAGCACCTTGACGTTGGAGCCCTTGATGGCTGCGTCGAAGCCGTCCTGACGCTGCTGATCGATCGGGATCGGCAGACCGCGGATGACCACGACCTGTGCGTCGGGCGTGTTCGCCTTGATGTAATCGCCGGCCGCGGCACCGAGCGCCGGGTTGTTGCCGGCGACGTAGAGGTCGCGCACCGAAAGATCGTTGTTGCTGGGCGCACGGTCGACCAGGGTGACGAAGGTGCCCTTCGACTTGACCTGCTTGATGGCGTTGACCAGCGGATCGGGGTCGGACGGCAGGATGACCAGCGCGTCCATGCCCTGCGTGCTCAGATCCTCGAGCGCGTTTGCCTGGGTAGCGGCGTCCGGCGACGTCTTAACGATGACGTTGAGGTTCGGATACTCGGCCATCAGCAGCTTGGCCACGCGGTTGGCATGGAACACCACGCCGGCAGTCCAGCCATGGTCGGCGGCCGGGATCGACACGCCGATGGTTTTCTTGTCGGCGGCCTGGGCGACGCTCATGAGAGCCGCCATGGCGACCGCCACGCCCAACATTGCTTTACGCATTATCTGTCTCCCCACATCGATCAGGGCCTATTTCGTTCCAGTGCCGGGCGACCCAGTTGACCCGACAATTCGGTTATCGACGCATCAGCGACCGCTGCACCAGCATCGCGATGATGATGATCGCGCCCTGGATGGCGGCGATCAGGTATTCGCTGATGAAGTTCGACAGCAGCATGATGTTGCCGACGATCTCGAGAATGAACGCCCCGGCGATGGTTCCCCAGATGCGCCCGACGCCGCCGCGCAGTGCCGTTCCGCCGACGACCACCGCGGTGATCGCCTGCAGCTCCCACAGCGTACCCGAGGTCGCCGAGGTGGAGCCGAGCCGCGGCACATAGAGCAGCACCGCGACTGCCACGCATAGCCCCTGGATGACATAGGTGACGGTACGCACCCGGTTGACCGGAATACCCGAATAGCGCGCCACGTCCTCGTTCGAACCGACCGCAACCACGTGCCGCCCATAAGGCGTGCGGTAGAAGATGAAGGCGCCGAGCGCCGCGGTCGCGAAGATGACGACAATCGGAATCGGCACCCCGAACAGCGAACCGAAATAGGCCGGGCGGTAGAGCGACTGGATGTCCGCCGGGCGCAGCGTGATGGCGCCGCCCTGCGACAGCCAGATCGTCAGGCCACGGAAGATGCCCATCGTGCCCAGCGTGGCGATGAACGGCTCGATCTTCCCGACGGTGACGATCAGCCCGTTGAACAGTCCGCAAAGCCCGCCGAGCACGATCGCCAGCGCCATGGCGACGATCAGCATCGTCGCGGAATCGCCGATCACGCCGCTGTTCAGGAACATGATCATCAGGCTGGCGACGAACGCCATCATCGAGCCCACCGACAGGTCGAGCCCGCCGGCGGAGATCACGAACGTCCCGCCCACCGCGACGATGGCAATGAAGGCGCTGCGCGTGATGACGTTGACGAGGTTGCCGACGGACAGGAAGTTGTCGTTGGTGAAGGTGCCCGCGACGAGCAGCAGAGCCAGCGCCAGGAACGGCGCCATAGCCGCCATGTTGATGCGGCCACCCAACGAGAAGTCCAGCCGCTCCTTGGTTACTGTGTCGGTCATTAAGTCCCGCTCTCCATTCCCATCGCTGCCTGCTCGCCGGTCACGCCGGTGGCGTAAACTACGATCTCGTGCTCAGTCATGCGCTCGCCCGACACCTCGCCGACGATGCGTCCGCCGCGCATCACCAGGATGCGGTGGCAGATGCCGATCAGCTCCTGCATCTCGGACGAGATCACGATGACCGCCTTGCCGTTGGCGGCGAGCTGGGTGATGAACTCGTAAATCTGCTGCTTGGTGCCGATGTCGATGCCACGGGTCGGCTCGTCGATGACGACGATCTCCGGCTCGAGCAGCATCATCTTGGCAAGCAGAAGCTTCTGCTGGTTGCCGCCGGAAAGCTGGCCGGCGAGCATCTCCTTGCGCGGTGCGCGCACGTCGAACTCGGCGATCGCCGTGTCGAGGGCGGCATTCTCCTTGGCCCGATCGAGGACGATCCCGTGGGCGAAACGCGCCAGCGCCGCCAGCGTGAGATTGGTCGACAGGTCGCTGTTGAGCAGCAGGCCCTTACCCTTGCGATCCTCGCTCAGATAGACGATGCCTTCGTGCATGCTTTCGCGCACGTTGTGAAACGCAACCGGCGCGCCCTTCAGGCGGATCTCGCCGCGGTGCGGCCTGAGGCCGACGACGCCCTCGAGGAGCTCGGTGCGCCCGGCGCCGATCAGACCGGCGAAGCCCAGTATCTCGCCGCGCCTGATGCTGAACGAGGCATTGGCGGCGAATCCGGGCACGGTCAGATCGCGCACTTCGAGCACGGCGTCCCCGTCCGGCTCCGGCGCGCGCTGGGGATAGAGGTGCGACATGTCGCGGCCCACCATCAGCCCGGCAATGTCGACCGGCTTCAGTTCGGAGGTCGGCCGAGTGGCGATGAAATGTCCGTCGCGCAGCACGGTGACGCGGTCGGAAATCGCTTTGACCTCGGCCAGGCGGTGCGAGATGTAGAGGACCGGCGTGCCCTTGGCGCGCAGGTCGCCGATCACCTTGAGCACCGCCTCGGTCTCGAACGGGGTGAGCGATGCGGTCGGCTCGTCGAAGATCACCACACGATGCGGCACATTGAGGGCGCGCGCGATCTGCACCAGCTGGCGCTGGGCGATCGACAGGGTCGAGACGATGGAAGTCGGGTTGATGTCGGCGCCGAGGCCCTCCAGCACCTCGCGGGCGCGAGCATTCATCGCCCGGTCGTCGACGACGAAGCCGTGCTTGATCTCGCGGCCCATGAAAATGTTCTGGGCGACGGAGAGATGCGGCGCCAGCAGGATCTCCTGGTGGACCAGGACGATGCCATGGCGCTCGGCGTCGACCGGGCCGGAGAATTCGGCCGTCTTGCCGTCGAGATGGACCGAACCGCCGGTCGCCTGCAGGTGGCCGGCGAGAATCTTCATCAAGGTGGATTTGCCCGCCCCGTTCTCACCGACCAGCGCATGGACCTCGCCGGGCATGAGGTCGAGCGAGATGCCGAAAAGCACCTGGACAGGCCCGAACGACATGTCGATCACTCTGGCTGCCAGGACCGGCTCGACGGGTGAACCGTTGGTCTGAATTGTCGCCTCCCGCGTCGTCCGCTTCTTGTTCTTGCCTGGCGGTTCGTATTCCTGTCCAAGAATTAATCATTGGCCCGTAAAAAATGCGCGTCAAGCACTGACGGACCCGCTTCCACGGCCGGAGAGCGGACAAAAAGCCGCTTGACGCAACCTTGGCGGGCGACGGGACCGTCGATAAGCGCAACTCACCTCCGGTTTGCGGCCGCAATACAACTGACGATCGATCTCAGGGCGTGCGCCTTTCGCCTGCTGCAGGTCTTTCGCCTGTTCAGGATCGACCGCCGTCACATCACGACCCGGCGGCTCGCCCAGCCCATTCACGGGCTGCCGGGGGGTTCTGCGGATTGGCGAAAGAACGGCAGAAATCCGAGACAATTTCGAACCGTTTCCTTCAGGCTTTCTTCAGTCGGCAGGGCCAAACATGGCGCGCAACGGACCTCGCTGGAGCGTACCGTGTCTCTGGTTTCATCCACGACAATTCACAGAATCATTGCCCGGTTTGCGGCCGACCGCGGCGGCAATATCGCCGCGATCTTCGCCATTGCCTGCATTCCCGTGATCGCCGCCATGGGCGTAGCGGTCGACTACACGCGCGGCTCCCACGCCAGCTCCACCATGCAGGACGCGCTCGACGCGGCTACTCTGGCGCTCTCCCGCCGCTCCGACCTGCCGAGCCTGACGCCGGCCCAGATTCAGCAGATCGCCGCGGACTACTTCGATGCCAATTTCCACAACGGCGAGATCAAGGACCTGACGCTGCAGGCGTCTTATACCGCCACCGGGCCGTCAGTGACGATCAGTGCCAACGGCAAGCTGCCGACCGATTTCATGGGCGTGCTGGGCAAGGAATTCATGCCCATCGGCCGCTCCTCGACGACGGTGTGGGGCGAAGCGCGGCTCAGGGTCGCGCTGGCGCTCGACAATACCGGGTCGATGGCCTCCTCCAACAAGCTGACCGCGCTCAAGGCGGCCACGCACAGCCTGCTCGACCAGCTCAAGGACGCAGCGACGATCGACGGCGACGTCTATGTCTCGATCATCCCCTTCGTGAAGGACGTCAACGTCGGCAGCGCCAATTACAATCAGAGCTGGGTGAAATGGGACGGCAGCGCCACGAAGGATGCCGACCTGTGGGACAAGTGGAACGGCACCTGCAGCGGCGGCAGCTACGCCTCCTACTACAACAATCAGGCCAGTTGCATATCGCACGGCTATACGTGGACGCCCCAGACCCACAGCAGCACCTGGAACGGCTGCGTCATGGACCGCGACCAGAGCTACGACACCCTCAACACGGCGTCGACGACATCCGACCCGGCGACGCTGTTCCCCGCCGAGCAGTACGCATACTGCCCGGTATCGATGATGGGCCTGAGCTACGACTGGACCACCCTGAACAACAAGGTGGACACCATGACCGCAAACGGCTCCACCAACCAAGCGATCGGCCTGCAATGGGCCTGGCAGTCGCTGACCTCGGCGCCCTTCACGGTTCCCGCCATGGACGCCGGCTACATCTACAAGCAGGCGATCATCCTGCTCAGCGACGGCCTTAACACCCAGGACCGCTGGTATGGCAACGGCTACAACACGTCCACGCAGGTCGATGCCCGCCAGCAAATCCTGTGCGACAACATCAAGGCCACCGGCGTCATCCTCTACACGGTGCAGGTGAACACCACCGGCGACCCGACCTCGACGCTGCTGAAGGGCTGCGCCAGCTCGTCCGACAAGTTCTTCCTGCTCACCTCGTCGGATCAGATCGTGACGACCTTCCAGCAGATCGGCACGGAGCTCTCGGAGCTCAGGATTTCGAAATAGACAGCCCGCGCGATGCCGGGAATCGGGACAGCCATCGTGCCCCGGCCGGAGATGGATAATTCATAGAAAACGGTACAATTTGAATCATCTCTTTCAGGCTTTCTTTAACCGGCAAGTCTATTGATGGCGTTCGACAGATGTCGAAGGAGGGCACCGTGCCTTTGATTTCACGCGCGGCGATTCACAAGCTCGTCGCCCGCTTTGCAGCATCGCGCAGCGGCAACGTCGCTGTGATTTTCGCCATTGCGTGCATTCCCGTGATAGCCGCCATGGGAGTCGCCGTGGACTATACACGTGCGTCCCAGACGACCTCCGCCATGCAGGACGCGCTGGATGCGGCCTCGCTCGCCCTCTCCCGCCGTTCCGATCTGTCGACCCTGACGCAGTCCCAGATTCAGCAGTTCGCGCAAGACTACTTCAACGCCAACTTTCACAGCACCGAGCTCCAGGACCTGGTGCTGAATGCGTCCTACACCGTGACCGGGCCGTCGGTGACGATCAGCGCAGCCGGCAAACTGCCGACCGATTTCATGGGCATCGTCGGCCGGAAAGATGTGCCGATCGGGCGTTCCTCTACGACGGTATGGGGCGAAGCGCGGCTCAGGGTCGCGCTGGCGCTCGACAATACCGGGTCGATGGCCTCTTCCAACAAGATGACCGCGCTCAAGAACGCGACGAACAACCTGCTTGACCAGCTCAAGGGGGCCGCGGCGGTCGATGGCGACGTCTATGTGTCGATCGTCCCCTTCGTCAAGGACGTCAACGTCAACGGTATCGACGGCACCAACAAGACCTACAATGCGAGCTGGATCAAATGGGACGGCAACGCCTCGAAGGACGCCGACCTCTGGGACAAGTGGAACGGCTCGTGCAACTCCTCCAGCAGCAGCTGGTGGGGCGGCGGTTGGGGCAGCTGGGGCTGGTACAGCAACCCCAGCGACTACCATGACAAGGCGAGCTGCGAGAACGCCGGGTTTAGCTGGAATCCGAGCAACCACAATCAATGGAACGGTTGCATCATGGACCGTGACCAGAGCTACGACACCCTCAACACGGACCCGACGACGTCCAACGCGGCAACCCTCTTCCCGGCCGAGCAGTACAGCGCCTGCCCGACGGCAATGATGGGCCTGAGCTACGACTGGACCGCCTTGAAGGACAAGGTGAGTGCCATGAGCCCGAACGGCTCCACCAACCAGGCGATCGGCTTGCAATGGGCCTGGCAATCGCTGACGGCGTCGCCCTTCACTATCCCCGCCATGGACCCCAGCCGGGTCTACAAGCAGGCCATCATTCTGCTGACCGACGGTCTCAACACCCAGGACCGCTGGTACGGCAACGGCTACAACACCTCCACCCAGGTCGACGCGCGCCAGAAGATCCTGTGCGACAACATCAAGGCCGACGGCATCACCATCTACACGGTGCAGGTGAACACCGGCGGCGATCCGACCTCGACGCTGCTGCAGAACTGCGCCAGCTCCTCCGACAAGTTCTTCCTGCTCACCTCGTCGGACCAGATCGTGACCACGTTCCAGCAGATCGGCACCGAGTTGTCCGAGCTGAGGATTTCGCATTAGGCTATCGACTCATTAAATCGCATCCAGATTCTGGCTGAAGCGAGTTTGACGCCAGCGAGGAAGTTGTCGGCTCGTTTGTCGTAACGGGTGGCGACGGCGCGGAAGTGTTTGAGCTTGTTGAAGAAGCGCTCGACGAGGTTGCGGTAGCGGTAGAGGAAGGTGCTGAAGGGCGGGATGTTCTTGCGGTTGGGCATGGGTTTGATGTTGGCCCAGGCACCGCGCTCGGCCAGGTTCTGGCGCAGGGCGTCGCTATCATAGGCACGGTCGGCCAGCAGGATTTGGCCCTCAGCCAAGGCTTCGAGCATGTCGGCGGCGCTGCGCCCGTCATGGGCCTGGCCCTCGGTCAGTTTGAGTGCGATGGGCAGGCCTTCGGCGTCGACCAGGGCATGGATCTTCGTCGTCAGACCGCCGCGCGAGCGACCCATGCAACCGGATCGGTCGTCTTTTTTTGGGAGTTGGCAGCGTGCTGATGCACGCGGATGCTGGACGAGTCGATCATCTGGATGTCGCCGTCGTAAGCCTTGGAAACCACTTCCAGAAGACGATCCCACACCCCCGCCTTGCGCCACCGGTTGAAGCGGTTGACGCAGGTCGTGTGCGGGCCATAGCGCTCGGGAATGTCGGCCCAGGGCGCTCCAGTCCGCAGCCGCCAGAAGATGCCGTTCAGCACACGCCTGTCGTCCACCCGTGGTACGCCGCGCGGCTTGTTCGGCAGAAGCGGCTGGATAACCGACCACTCGAAGTCTGTCAGATCAAAGCGTGCCATCCCAATCTCCTGTGCTCAGGAAATTGAATCAGCACTCTACCGATTCGAGAATCCCATTTATGGGTCTATGACCTAAGGCTCTGCCGAACGGAAACGGAGGTCGCTGCACGCCTGTCCGAATACCGCGGGAAGATGGCGCGCGACAGTAAGGGCCGCGAAAAGCCGGACAAGCTTCTCCGGCATCTCCACCGCGTGCAGTATTTGCGCCAGCGCAACAGCGCGCTTTGCGGACGTCTCAAGCTGGAATCGCCGCCCGAGGTCAAAGGACTTCTGATTGTTGACGCTCCTCAGCCCATGGATTTTTACATGCTTGAAGACATCCCTGATGCACAAAGCGTCCATCTCGATGCCGCAGGAGATTTCGCATTTTAGTGTCGGCGCCCATCATCGATTACGACGAAATCGAGGTCTGGATGCCGTGGATGACCGCGGCAGTCGAAGAGATCGCGCCGAAGAATTTGGCGCGCGACCTTGCCGCCGGTGATCCCGAATACATCGAAGACGCGCGGGACATTGTCATGGGACGCATTGGTAAAGACCGTCTCTTGGCACACTTGAACGGCCGGCTGGCAGTCTATGGGGTGCGTGTATATCACCGGCACGCGTCTGACCGGGAGCGAAGCGGGACGGGTTCGTGCCGAGGGACTAGGCTATCGACTCATTAAATCGCATCCAGATTCTGGCTGAAGCGAGTTTGACGCCAGCGAGGAAGTTGTCGGCTCGTTTGTCGTAACGGGTGGCGACGGCGCGGAAGTGTTTGAGCTTGGTGAAGAAGCGCTCGACGAGGTTGCGGTAGCGGTAGAGGAAGGTGCTGAAGGGCGGGATGTTCTTGCGGTTGGGCATGGGTTTGATGTTGGCCCAGGCACCGCGCTCGGCCAGGTTCTGGCGCAGGGCGTCGCTATCATAGGCACGGTCGGCCAGCAGGATTTGGCCCTCAGCCAAGGCTTCGAGCATGTCGGCGGCGCTGCGCCCGTCATGGGCCTGGCCCTCGGTCAGTTTGAGTGCGATGGGCAGGCCTTCGGCGTCGACCAGGGCATGGATCTTCGTCGTCAGACCGCCGCGCGAGCGACCCATGCAACCGGATCGGTCGTCTTTTTTTGGGAGTTGGCAGCGTGCTGATGCACGCGGATGCTGGACGAGTCGATCATCTGGATGTCGCCGTCGTAAGCCTTGGAAACCACTTCCAGAAGACGATCCCACACCCCCGCCTTGCGCCACCGGTTGAAGCGGTTGACGCAGGTCGTGTGCGGGCCATAGCGCTCGGGAATGTCGGCCCAGGGCGCTCCAGTCCGCAGCCGCCAGAAGATGCCGTTCAGCACACGCCTGTCGTCCACCCGTGGTACGCCGCGCGGCTTGTTCGGCAGAAGCGGCTGGATAACCGACCACTCGAAGTCTGTCAGATCAAAGCGTGCCATCCCAATCTCCTGTGCTCAGGAAATTGAATCAGCACTCTACCGATTCGAGAATCCCATTTATGGGTCTACGACCTAAAGCCGCTGAAATTGGCCGATCGCGCCAACGCGCTGAAATCCATCTTTTGCAAGCATCCGCGCTGGCCGGAGGTCGAAGGAAATTTCGAATCCGTATTGCAGCGGTTCGGCCCAGGCGAAACCGCCGGCAGACGCGAAGACGGATGCATTCATGTTTGCTTTTCGCGCGCCGGCCTGTTGAAGGGCTGCAGTCACTACCTTGAATACGGCGCCGAAGTTGATGGCCACATAGCCCAGGCCCTCTTTGATGACGACCTGGCGAAGAGGTTGCTGCAAAGGGCAAGGACGGCAAGGCTGATTTCGTTCGTAGTGCCTTTTCCCGAAGCGGCTGCCGCCGCCAATCCATATGGCATTCCGCGTTACGATCTGCCCTCGCTTTTGAACATTCTGCTGGGCGCCTGGGCGCACAAGCAGGCGCATCCCGCGTTCACAGTGACATCGCAGCGGGATTGCACGGCTGCTCGATTCCCTGCCGCCATCCCTTCCGACGAAATTGAGCGTATCTTCGATATCGAAGATAGTGAGATCAACATGTGCCGGCGATCAATCCGGTGAAGCCGATTACCCAAGACGAAATGCAGCTAGTACTGAGACGGCTCATCAGGGACCTGGCGAGGCTTAGGACTGACGCCGGCAACCTCGGGCTGGATTTCCTCGCCTTCTAGATCGCACAGGCTCAGGACGAAGCACAGGGGCAGATGGAGAACCTGGAAAGTGCGATCTGGCGCGAGCACGAATAGGCAAAGGATCGGGTATTTGCCGCTGAAATGCTCGGGCATGACAGCGGCAGCCAAGCGCCTGGCGCTTCTCTTGAGTGCCGTGGTGTTCGTGGCTGCGCTCGCTTCCCCGGGCGCCTCGACCGCACTTGCTGCCGAAGCCAAAGGCACTGCCAGCAAGGTAGTCGACGGGGACACGCTGTGGATCTGCTCGCACTCCGCCTGCACCAAGGTGCGGCTCTGCGGGATCAACGCGCCCGACCGCGGCCTTCGACCTTCTCGGAGGCGCGATCGAGCGGCTCAGCTCGCAGCTGGCACTCAGCCAATCGTCGACGCAGGAGCTGGAAGGACTGACTGACACCCTGTTCGGCCACGTCTTGGAGCTGATTGCTGGCGGCAAGCTTGACTAGGGCTCATGGGCCGACGCCGGCAAGGCGGCCATCCTCGACATCGAACAGGAGATGATCAAGCTCGCGCTCCTGAACCCGCTCAAGTCGGCCGACTCGGCGCGGTGTCGCCAGCCTCCAAAGCTTCCAATCGATCACGAGCATCAACGCCGCGCGCATCCTTGATGTCGAGCTTTTTTGACCGCAGCTTCGGGTGTCAGCCCAGCAGTCTCCCTTGCCCATTTCAGGATCTTCGGATTCACGTTTGGCATTGGGTGCGGCTGTATTTCTTCAAGAAGAGGATTTCCCTCGCGCTACTCCGATACCCGATATGGGCTCACCTGCCAGCCTTCACGGCGCATCCTCCGCGGAGGAAACACTCAGTGGCAAGTCACCGGTACGTTCTGTTTGCATATGATTAATAATCAGCATCGCCACAGCGGTATATCGTCGGGTTCAACCCGCTTTCTTGGTGGGCAACACATCTCCTGTCCGCACTGGGTCCTTAGGAATTGGCACGATGGCGTTACGCCGGTCGATCGGACCGCCTCGGGAATGGGCGTGAAACGTCGCGGTAGAGTTGACGTTCACCCCCGACCGCCGACACCCCGCGCGGCCATCCGAAATTCAAGCTATCGTAGAAGCCTTTGATGCCACCGGGGGCGTGCTCCGTCCGAAGAAGAGCTTCACTTTCCGCCCCTTGAAGGCGGTGTCGTTCAGCCGATCGAGGAAGTTCTGCCGGGCCTGACGAAGCGCGATGAGGTCCATCAGCCAGAGGATGTCGCCACTGCGCCAATCGGCGGGGGCCAGACGGAACGGGACTAGGCCGGCCGTCTTCTGCGCCGTCAGGCGGCGGTCGACCGCCTGAGAGACGGAGGCCCAAAGGGCGACGCCGAGCGGCCGATCGACCGCGCCGCGCGTCTCCAGGATGGAGAACTGGCCGGCCTGGATCGCCGGGATGACAAGCCATTCCAAATCGCCGATGGTGAGGTGCCGGTAGATCGGCGAGCGCAGCAGCACCGATACAACCTGGCCGAGGCGGGTCACCGAACCGGGCGCTGCCGGCAGAGCCACGGCTGGAGCCGGAGCGGCAGCGAGCGCCGGAGCGCCCGCAGCCGCATCATCCTTCGCCATGGTTGTCGTCCTCTTCTTTGCCGTGGTTGTCGTCTTCTTCGCCATGGATGTCCTCGCCTACACCGTGAACTCGCCCGTTGCCGTGAGGTGCCAGTTCTGGTTCTCGAAGGAGAACTGCACGGTGTCGAGTTGGGCCGTGGCGACATCGTGGACGACGGCAACCGACTGCCAGTCGTCGGTGGCGGCGTCGCCGTCGAGGCGCGGCTGGTTGACCTCCAGCGAAATGTCGGTCGTCCCACCGTGATCGCTGAAGACGGCGTGGACGAGATCGTTCACGTCGCTGGTCGTCGTGCCATAGGCATCGTCGAGCAGACTGGAGAAGTCGATGACATCGCCTTCGGCCGGGTTATAGACGCCTCCGCCCGAGTTGTAGTCGAAGATGTCGTCGCTGTGGTCGGAGAGCGTGCCGCCGGGTCCGCCGAAATCGGCTAGGGAGAACTCAAACGTGTCGGCCCCGGCTCCGCCATAGAGCAAGTCGTGACCGGTTCCGCCCGAGATCGTGTCCGAACCCGCGCCGCCGTTGATGAAGTCGTCGCCGGCGCCGCCGGAGAGCACGTTGTCGCCGATGTTGCCCATTATGGAGTTGTCGAGAGCATTGCCGTGGCCCTCGGTGTTGGCCGTGCCGACCAGCGTGAGGTTCTCGACGTTGTCCTCGAGCGTATGGCTGACTGTCGCCTGGACGCGATCAGTGCCGTGATTGCCGGCCTCGACGATGGTGTCGCCGATGTCGTTGATGATGTAGGTGTCGTTGCCGGCGCCGCCGTCGAGCGCATCGTTGCCGGCTCCGCCGTCGAGCGTGTCGTTGCCGTTGCCGCCGGATAGCACGTTGTCGCCGTCGTTGCCGACGATGATGTTGTTGGCGCTGTTGCCGGTGCCGTCGACGTTGTCGATGCCGATCAGCGTCAGGTTCTCGACGTTGGTGGGCAGAGTGTAGTCGATCGACGAATGCACCGTGTCGGTGCCGGCACCCGCCGCTTCCACGACCGCATCGCCGGCGTTGTCGACCACATAGATGTCGCTGCCGGCGCCGCCCGCCATATGGTCGGCGCCGAGGCCGCCGTCGATCAGGTTGCCGCCGGCATTGCCGGTGATGGTGTTGTCGAGATCATTGCCGGTGCCGCTGATATTGGCGGTGTCCGGTCAGCGTCAGGTTCTCGATATTGGCGCCGAGCGTGAAGGCAACCGACGAACGCACCTCGTCGATGCCTTCACCAGGCAGCTCAGTGACCGTGTCCCCGATATTGTCGACGAAATAGATGTCGTTGCCGGCGCCACCCGCCATACTATCGGCGCCGAGGCCACCATCGAGGATGTTGTTGCCGCTGTTGCCGATGAGGACGTTGTCGAGATCGTTGCCTGTCCCGGTGCGGTTGGCCGTGCCGGTCAGAGTCAGGTCCTCGAGATTGGCGCCGAGCGCATAGTTGATCGACGCCAGGACGGTGTCGATTCCCTGGCCGGCAAGCTCGGTGACGACATCGCCGGCATTGTCGACGACGTAGGTGTCGTTGCCGGCACCGCCCAGCATGGTGTCCGCACCGGTGCCGCCATTCAGCGTGTTGTCGCCGCTGTTGCCGTAGATCGTCTGCGAGCCGTTGCCGCTGCTGCCGTCGATGTTATCCGTTCCGCTGAGCACGAGCGTCTCGACGCCAGTTCCGACGGTAAAGCTCACCGAGGCATAGACGGTGTCGTTGGCGCCCTGCGAGCCGCCTTCGACGACCACGTCGCCAGCATTGTCAACATAGTAGGTGTCGTTGCCAGCGCCACCGATCATCGTGTCGGCACCCGCACCGCCGTTGATGACGTTGGCGCCGCTGTTGCCAGTAATGGTGTTGTCGAGCGCGTTGCCGGTGCCTGAGATGTCGGCCGTGCCGGTCAGCACCAGGTTCTCGACGTTGGCGCCAAGGACGTAGCTGATCGCCGCCTGCACGGTGTCGTCGCCCGCGGCGATGCCCTCGGTGACAATATCGCCGATGTTGTCGACGATATAGGTGTCGTTGCCGAGCCCGCCGGCCATGGTATCGACGCCGGCCCCGCCATCGATCGCGTTGTCGCCGCTGTTGCCAGTGATGACGTTGGCGGCGGCGTTGCCGGTACCGTTGATGTTGGCGGTGCCGATGAGGATCAGGTTCTCGACGTCGTCAAGCAGCGCATAGCTGATTGCCGAGCGAACAGTGTCGATGCCTCCGCCCGGCGCCTCGTTGACATGGTCACCGGTCGAATTCGACGTAGTAGGTGTCGTCGCCGGCGCCGCCGGCCATGGTGTCGTTGCCGGCACCACCGTCGATGACGTTGTTACCGCTGTTGCCGGTGATGATGTTGTTGAGCGCGTTGCCGGTACCATCGATATTGGCGGTCCCGGTCAGGGTCAGGTTCTCGACATTGTCGCCGAGGGCATAGGTGATCGACGAGAGCACCGTATCGGTGCCCTGGCCGGCGAGTTCGGTCACCGTGTCGCCGACATCGTCGACGACATAGCTGTCGTTGCCAGCACCGCCGATCATGTCGTCGGAACCGGTGCCGCCGTCGAGCATGTCGTTGGAACCATTGCCGAGCAGGACGTCGTGGCCGCCGAGGCCGTAGAGATTGTTGACGCCGCTGCTGCCGATAATGGTGTTGTCGAGTTCGTTGCCGGTGGCGTCCTTGGCGCCGGAGCCGGTCAGCGTCAGGTTCTCGACGTTGGCGCCGAGCGAGTATGTGATCGACGAGACAACGGTGTCGATGCCCTCGCCCACCGCTTCGCTTACCGTGTCGCCGGCGTCGTTGACGACGTAGGTATCGTCGCCGTTGCCGCCGGCCATCGTATCGGCACCGTTGCCGCCGTCGATGTAGTTGGCGCCGCCGTTGCCGATGATGACGTTGTCGGCGCTATTGCCGGTGCCGTCGATGTCACCGGTTCCGGTCAGCGTCAGGTTCTCGACGTTGTTGGCAAGCGTGAAGCTTATCGACGAGAGAACGGTGTCTGTGCCGCCGCCCGCCGATTCCACGATCACGTCGCCGGTATCGTCGACAATATAGGTATCGTCGCCGGCGTTGCCCACCATGCGGTCTCCACCCGAGCCGCCGTCGATGGTGTTGTTGCCGCTATTTCCCGTGATCGTGTTAGCGAGCTCGTTGCCCGTGCCGGTGATGTTGGCCGTGCCGGTGAGGGTCAGGTTCTCGGCATTGGCGCCGAGGGCATAGCTGACCGTGGCGTTGACCGTGTCGGTGCCCTCGCCCACCTGCTCAACGACCGCATCGCCGGCGTTGTCGACGACATAGGTGTCGTTGCCGAGCCCGCCGGCCATGGTGTCGGTGCCAAGGCCGCCGTCGAGCATGTTGTTGCCGCTGTTACCGGTGATCATGTTGTCGAGGGCATTGCCGGTGCCGTTGATGTTGCCGGTACCGGTGAGCGTCAGGGTCTCGACATTGTCGGCGAGCGTATAGGTGATCGACGAGAGCACCGTATCGTTGCCCTCGCCGGGCAGTTCGACGACCGTGTCGCCGGCGTTGGCGACGACGTAGGTGTCGTCGCCCGCTCCACCGGTCATGGTGTCATTGCCGGCGCCGCCGTCGATTACGTCGTTGCCGCCGAGGCCGGAAAGCGTGTCGTTGCCGCCGTTACCATAGATCGTGTCGTCTTCCGGCGTCGGCAGCGGTTGACCGGACACTGTATGCGTCGCATCGACGGTGTCGGCGCCGTTTGAGCCGTTGATCGTGACGCCGGCGACGTCGTCGACGGTGACGGTGACGGTCTGCGTGTCGGCGGCCTCGCCATCACCGACCGAAACCTGCACCTCGTAGTCGTTGTCGCCATTGGCATCGGACGGATTCTCGTAGTCCGGCGCCGCGAGGAACGAGAGCGCGCCGGTGCCCGAATTGATGGTGAACAGGGCGGCATCGGCGCCGCCGGCGATCGAATAGACGAGCGTGTCGCCGGCGTCTGGATCGCTCGCAGTGACCGTCGTTACCGCCGTCGTGTTCTCGTCGACGACAACCGCCGCGGTGTCGCCGCCACCGTTCGAGGTGATGGTCGGCGCGGTGTTGGTGGCGGTCGCGAAGACGAAGTCGTCGGCGCTGAGATTGCCCGAGTTGACGTTCTCCAGGCGGATGCTGTTGGCACCGCCGAGATCGATCAACGTGTCGGCGCCGTCTTGCGAGATCGACAGATCGCCGAACGCATGGATCGCCGTGTAGCCGGTGAGGTCGATGCGGTCATCGGTCGCAGCACCGGCAGTGAAGTCGGTGATGGTGTCTGCGCCGTCGCCCGACCGGTAGACGAACGTGTCGTCGCCGGCGCCGCCGTAGAGCGTGTCGTTGCCGCCGCCGCCGATGAGGGTGTCGTTGCCATCGCGACCGTCGATGAGGTTGTCGCCCCCGTCGCCGACGATGATGTCGTCGAAATCGGTGCCAGCGATCTGGCCGATGCCGGTGATCGTGTCGGTGTCGCCGAACGAATCGATCGCAGTGTGCGCCGAGACGTCGGTTGGTCCGACGCCTGCGACCGACACGTTGCTTAGCGTGTCGTCGGACAGGTTGACGATGACGCCGTGGAGCGCGCCGTTGAAGTCCTCGCCATGATAGGCGATGCGGTCGCTCGCACCGCCACTGAAGCTGTCGTCGCCGGCAAGGCCGATGAAGACCGAGCCGCTGTTGTCGCCGGTGAAGGTGTCGGCAAGGCCGGTGCCCTGGAACTCCTCGATGCCCGTGAAGGTGTCGGTGCCGCCCCAGGCGTCAGCCACAGTGCCGGATGCGACCTCGACGTCGATGCCCTGGGTGACCGCAGAATCGCCGCTGTACTGAAAGTAGGCAAGGGTATCGTAGTTGTCGCCACCGTCGCCGCCGACGATGGTGTCGTCGCCACGGCCGGCATTGATGAAGTCGTTGTCGTCGCCGCCATAGATGGTGTCGTTGCCATCACCGCCGATCAGCTCGTCATGGCCGCCATTGCCGATCAGCGTGTCGTCGCCTGAACCGGCTTCAAAGTGGTTGTATCCATCGTCGCCGACGATGATGTCGCTGAAGTCGCTGCCGACGATCTGGCCGATGCCGGTGATCGAGTTGGTGTCGCCGAAAGCGTCGATCGCGGTGTGGGCGGAGACGTCGGTCGTCGGGATGCCGTCAACCGACACGCCGGTCAGCGTGCTGTCCGACAGGTTGGCGATGACGCCGTGGGTGCCACCGTCGAATGCCGTTTCGTGTTGGTAATCAATTCGGTCGTCGGTGCCGCCGGTGAAGCTGTCGTTGCCGGCCATGCCGATGAAGGTGGAGCCGCTGTTGTCGCCGATGAATGTGTCGACGAAACTCGTGCCCAGGAATTCCTCGATACCTGAAAAGGTGTCAGTGTCGCCCCAGGCATCGATCGCGGTGCCGGACGCGACATTGACGTCGATACCCTGGGTGATTGCGGCGTCGCCCTCCCAGCCTACCTGGAAGTAGGCGAGCGTGTCGTAGTTGTCGCCGCCGTTGCCGCCGATGATGGTGTCGTTGCCGCTGCCCGGATTGATGAAGTCGTTGTCGTCGCCGCCGTCGATGGTGTCGTTGCCGGCGCCGCCGAGCAGCTCGTCGTGGCCGCCGTTGCCGATCAGCGTGTCGTCGCCGCTTCCGCCTTCCAGGTGGTTGTAGCCGCCATCGCCGATCAAGGTGTCGCCGAAGGAGGTGCCGACGATCTTCTCAATGCTGTTGAGCTGGTCGACGCTTTCGAAGGAATCGATCGCCGTATGGGCGAGCACGGTCGTCGACGCGATGCCATCGGCCGACACGCCAGTGGCATCAGAGCTGGACAGGTTGACGATGACGCCATGGGATGAACCGCCGTTGGGACCGTACTGCTCCTTTTGATAGACGATAGTGTCGTTGCCGTCGCCGCCGTTGAAGGTGTCGGCGCCGCCGTTGCCGGTGAAGTCATCGTCCTGCGAACTGCCGTTGAAGGTGTCGGCAAAGTCGCTGCCGACGACGATCTCGATGTTGGTGAAGGTATCGTGGCCGACCGTGCTCCCGTCGACGGTACCGGATTCGCGGTCCGTTTTGTCGACAGTGATGCCAGCTTCGGCGTCCATATATTCCAGATTGTCGTATTCGCCCTGGCCGTTGCCGCCGCCATCGACGATGTCGTCGCCGGTGCCCGGATTGATGAAGTCGTCCTGGTTGCCGCCGGTGATCGTGTCGTTGCCGTCGCCGCCCTGGAGATGGTTCTCGCCATTGCCGCCGATGATGATGTCGTCGCCGCCATTGCCTTCCAGTGCGCTGAATCCGTCGTCGCCGATCAGCGTGTCGGCGAAGTCCGTGCCGACGACATGCTGGACGTTGTACAAGGTATCGGTGCCGCCGAAGCTGTCGGTGGCGGTGTGATTGACCAGATCGACGGTCACGCCGGTGGTGGCGCCGTCGCGGACGTCGTCGTTGTACAGCACGGTGTTGAACCCACCGCGACCATCGTAATAGTCGTCGCCGGCGTAGCCGTCGAACGTGTCGTCGCCGCTGGATCCCATCACGGTGTCGGCGAAGGACGTCCCGCGGACTTCCTCGATCGAGATCAGGGTGTCGTGATCGCCAAAGCTGTCGGTCGCGGTCCCTGCGTCGAGGTCGACGACGACCCCCTGCGTACCGACCACGTTGTCGCCATTGGCGTCGAAGTAGCCGGCCTGCACCTCGAAGCGATAGTCGACCAGGTCCCAGCCGCTGCCGCCGTCGATCGTATCGTTGCCGGCATTGCCGACGAAGCCCTCAAAGTTGTCCTGGAGGCCGCCGGTCAGCGTGTCGTCGAACCCCGATCCATAGAGGAAGTGGACGTTGGTGAAGGTAGTCGTCATGTCGGTGGCGGAGGCAAACCCGGTGGTCAGGTCTGCCGTCACGCCCGACTGGATGTCCTGGAACGACAGGTCGTGACCGTCGAGGTTCCCGTGGTTGTAGACCGGCGCACCGATGACCGTGTTGTTGCCGAGGCCGGGAAGGATGAAGTCGCCAACGCCATCGGCCTCGTCGGAGGCATAGATGGTGTCGTCGCCGGCGCCGCCGACGATGTAGTCCTGACCGTCGTTGGGGCCCGAGCCGCCATCAATGATGTCGTTGCCGTCGCCACCGAAGATCTGGTCGTTGCCGTCGCCACCGAAGATCTGGTCGTTGCCATCGCCGCCATAGAGCGTGTCGTTGCCGTCACCACCGTCGAGTGTGTCGTTGCCGCCAGCGCCGATCAGCGTGTCGTTGCCGCCGTTGCCGTACGCAACCACGTCCTCGTTCGCGGTCATGCCGCTGGCGTCGAAGTTGTTGTCGTTACCATCGCCGTTGTAGGTGATGGTGTTCGGTGCAAGCCCAGTATTGGAGAGGTCGCCGTTGACGGTCACGTCGCCGCCGTTGATGACCAGCTCCTCGACCCCGGAGACTGTCAGGTCGGTGACCGTATCGTTGTTGAAGTCGAACTCCATCTCGGTCCCGGCGATGCTCGGATGGATGTCCACCGTCGCAGCGCCTGAGATGGTCAGCGTATCGACGCCGCTGCCGCCGACGAGCGTCGTGTACTGGCTGCCTGGATCGCCGTAAATGTAGTCCGCCGACGCGCCGCCGTCCGGCAGGGTGACGACGTCGCTCGGGTTAAGGACGAAGTCGTCGGCGCTGAGATTGCCCGAGTTGACGTTCTCCAGGCGGATGCTGTTGGCACCGCCGAGATCGATCAACGTGTCGGCGCCGTCTTGCGAGATCGACAGATCGCCGAACGCATGGATCGCCGTGTAGCCGGTGAGGTCGATGCGGTCATCGGTCGCAGCACCGGCAGTGAAGTCGGTGATGGTGTCTGCGCCGTCGCCCGACCGGTAGACGAACGTGTCGTCGCCGGCGCCGCCGTAGAGCGTGTCGTTGCCGCCGCCGCCGATGAGGGTGTCGTTGCCATCGCGACCGTCGATGAGGTTGTCGCCCCCGTCGCCGACGATGATGTCGTCGAAATCGGTGCCAGCGATCTGGCCGATGCCGGTGATCGTGTCGGTGTCGCCGAACGAATTGATCGCAGTGTGCGCCGAGACGTCGGTTGGTCCGACGCCTGCGACCGACACGTTGCTTAGCGTGTCGTCGGACAGGTTGACGATGACGCCGTGGAGCGCGCCGTTGAAGTCCTCGCCATGATAGGCGATGCGGTCGCTCGCACCGCCACTGAAGCTGTCGTCGCCGGCAAGGCCGATGAAGACCGAGCCGCTGTTGTCGCCGGTGAAGGTGTCGGCAAGGCCGGTGCCCTGGAACTCCTCGATGCCCGTGAAGGTGTCGGTGCCGCCCCAGGCGTCAGCCACAGTGCCGGATGCGACCTCGACGTCGATGCCCTGGGTGACCGCAGAATCGCCGCTGTACTGAAAGTAGGCAAGGGTATCGTAGTTGTCGCCACCGTCGCCGCCGACGATGGTGTCGTCGCCACGGCCGGCATTGATGAAGTCGTTGTCGTCGCCGCCATAGATGGTGTCGTTGCCATCACCGCCGATCAGCTCGTCATGGCCGCCATTGCCGATCAGCGTGTCGTCGCCGCCATTGCCTTCCAGGTGGTTGAAGCCGTCGTCGCCGATCAGCGTGTCGGCGAAGTCCGTGCCGATGACGTTCTCGATATTGAGGAGCGTGTCCGTGTCGCCCGCGGTATCGGTCGCTGTGTCGTTCGACAGATCGACGGCTACGCCGTTGGTGGCACCGCTGAACTGCTCCTCAATATAGTTGATTGTGTCGATGCCACCGCCGCCATCGATCACGTCGTTTCCCGCGAAGCCTGTGAACTCCTCGTCGCCGCTGCCGCCGTAGATGTGATCGATCATGGTCGTGCCGTCGACGCGCTCGATGCTGGTGAGCGTGTCGGTGTTGCCATGGGTGTCGGTCGCCGTACCGGCGGCGACGCCCATCTGTGTCGAGTCGGAGAGGTTGACGATCACACCTTGGAGCACGTCGTTGACGTTGTTGTCGTACTCTTCCGTGCGATAGGAGACCGTGTCGAAGCCGCCGCCGCCATCGATGGAATCATTACCTGAGTTGCCGACAAACCGATCGTCACCCACGCCGCCGATGAACGTGTCATCGGAATGGGTGCCGCGGACGACCTGGATGCCGTCGAAGGTGTCGGTACCGGCCCACGTACCGGTGACGGTGCCGGCATCGACGCCGGTCATGGTGACAGTGATGCCGGCGCCGGCGTCGGAATCGTTGTAGCGGATGTTGTTGTATCCATCCTCGCCGTGGATAATGTCGTTGCCCGCGCCGGGATTGATGAAATCGCTGTCGTTGCCGCCCCAGATGATATCGTCGCCCGCGCCGGCATCGATGTGGTCCTCGCCATCGCCGCCATAGATAGTATCGTTGCCATCGCTGGCATCGATCGTATCGCTGCCGCCGTTGCCGTAGATAGAGTCGCCGCCGGTCGAGCCGAGGAGATAGTCGTCGCCCGACGATCCATTTTCCGTCATTGTTTCGGGGAGGAAGGCGCTTTGGACGAGGGAATCGGTGGTGGTCTGCGGATCGCCAGCGTCGAACGAAGTCCATCACCCCCTGGACGCCCGAGGTGCCCTGGGAATAGCCGGTCGACGTGAAGAGCTGGACCGAGTCCTGGTAGAGGTCGAATTGCGTGATCGTGCCGCCGGTCAGGTGGCGTTCGGTGTCCCAGGTCAGGCCCGACCCGGAAATGACGAGCCGGTCCCCGCCCAGAGCAATGACCACGGACGTCGTGCTGGAACTGCCACCGTCGATCGTTCCCGCAGCCAGGATCTGATAAAGGACCGACACGTAATCATAGGCCGGTCCACCTTCGAGCACTGTCAGAGTCGGCATGGCAACCTCCGGTCAATAGCGCTTCAGGAGCGGCCATCGACCGGCTTGCTTCGCCCGGCGAATGACATAGCCCCCCTGTCGTGTGGGCTAAATCGGCGTATTCACGGTAGCGTGGGCGGACAAAGCCCACATTACTGAAGAAAACCGTCGATCGGGCCTTTATCAATTCTAAAATATAAGCCAAAATAGGTTTATGCAGCCCCCAATTGGGGGGTATGGGGCTGGCGTTGCGATGAATCATCGCTTGGATCATCCGTCTTTGCCGGTTGCGCTTGGGAAAGACCAAGCTGAGGTTGGTGAAGAACTGGGCACCGTAGCGCGGCGGGCGGATCGACTAGCCCTTCCAGCACGGAACCTTTCCGTGCCGAATTTACAAAGCCATGATTCCATTGGCGAAACGCGCGTCGAGGACAACTCAGCATTGGCACCGTCAGGAGACGGCGGCGTCAGCCATGTTCGCCTGGATGCCGCCCTGATCGTCTTCGACTCCCTCGCTTTAGCCGTCATCATGTTCGATCGGGCCAGTCAGGTAGTTGCGGTCAGCAGGGCGGCCACCCGCATACTTGATGACAACCTGCGGATTGTCGGGCGTCGCCTGTGGTCGTCGAGCCGTTCGGCGACGGCGCAGTTCGAACGTGCGCTGCATCAAGTCACCCGGTCAACGACACCGACGCCGGCTTTGGTTGGGGCCAATTCGCCGGCGTCGCTGTTCATGTTTCCGAGGCTTCACGGCCGCCCGGTCGCCGCATGCCTCAGTCGGCTGGACGCCTTGGGCTCATCGGTTGTCGCGATGGCGACATTCACGGACCTCAATCGACGGTCCTCGTGCCTCGACGTCGCCCTGGCACGGTCCTTCGGGTTGTCGCCGGGCGAGGCGCACCTGGCGGTCGCGCTGTGCTCGGGACACGCTCTCCCAGCCGCAGCAGACCTTCTCGGCATCACATATGAAACAGCCCGTTCTCGGCTCAAGATCGTGCTTGCCAAGACCGGGACACGACGCCAGGCGGAGCTTGTGGCCCTGCTCATCCATGCCGCCTGGGTTCTGCCCGCCGGTCTGCGGTTCGTGCTCCCCGCGTGAGCAAATCGAAAAATGCCTCGCCGGCTTAGCGCTCGCGGAAGGTCCGCGCGATCTGCTCGCGCAGCGGCTGGGTGAGATACTCGAGCGGCGTGCGCATCTGCGTCTGGACGTAGACCTCGGCAGGCATGCCCGGCAGCAGCGGCAGAGACTTGAGCAGTTCCCGGTCGGCATCGACGAACACGGCGCGGAGAAGGTAGTACGACTTGTCGCTGCCAGGATCGTGATTTAGGTCGGCGGAAAGTCGGGTGACTTTTGCAGTCAGGTTGGGAACTGTGCGCCGGTTGGCCGCCAGCAGGCGCACCGTGACCGTAGCGCCGATGGTGACCTGGTCGATATCCTGTGGAGCGACCTTGGCGTCGATCACAAGGGTATCGGCACGCGGCACGATCTGCATGATCGTCTCGCCAGGGCCGACGACGCCGCCAACGGTATGAACGGCGAGTTCGTGGACCGTGCCGCTCTGCGGCGCCCGGATGTCTAGCCGGCGCAACTGGTCCTCGGCGGCGGTCTTGCGCTCGCTGAGCTCGGAGATCTTGTCCTCGGCGTCGCGCAGCTGTTTGAGAACGTCGGTCAAAAAATCCTTGCCAGCCTGGAGGGCCTGAAGCTCGATCTCGCTGATCTTGCCGCGTGCACCCGCGATGTCGGCAATCGTTTGGCCGCGGCTTCCGATCAGCTCGGCAAGGCTGCGCTGCAGCTGGCTGCGCCGGTCACTGGTGACCAGGTTTTTCTCGTAGAGTCCTTCGACGCCGGTCAAATCGCGCTTCACCAGAGCGATCTCGGCATCCTGCGATTGGCTGCGCGCGGTCAGCCCCATGATCTGCTCGTTGAGTTGCTTGATCTGCTCACGCAGTTGCGCGATCTGACCCAACAGCGTATTGCGACGGGCACCGAACAGCTTCACTTCGCTGGCGAAGGCGGACATCGCCGAGGGATCGTCGCGCTGGTCTGCAAGCGCAACCGGAAAGTCCATGTCGTCGGCGCCGTCGCGCTCGGCGATCAGCCGCGCGTGGCGTATTAGTTGCGTATCGAGACTGTTCTGGATGACGCCGAGGGCGGAACGGCTGGCGGTGCCGTCGAGACGGAGGAGCACCTGGCCGGCTTCGACGTTGTCACCCTCCTCGACCAACAGCTCGCCGACGACGCCGCCGGTCGGATGTTGAACCTTCTTGGTATTCGATTCGACGACCAGCGAGCCAGACGCGATGACCGCGCCGGACAGCTCTGTCGTCGCGGCCCAGGTCCCAAAGCCGCCGATCAGCAGTAAGGCGAGAAACAGCCCGAGCCGGTTCAGCCGGCGGATGGCGACCCGCGGATCGTCCTCGTCGGCGCGTGCCATCAGGCTTCACTCCCGGACTGCTCCGCAACCACACGCAGATCGGGCGCCCGCGCGGGACGCGCCGCAGCGCGCCGCACAACCTTGTTGAGGATGTCATCTCGGGGTCCGAGCGCAAGCTGCGTGCCGTTGCCGACGACCAGCACCTGGTCGCAACCGGCCAGCGCGGTCGGCCGATGTGCCACGACGATGACGATGCCACCGCGCTGCTTGACGGACTGGACCGCCTGTTCAAGCGCCGCCTCGCCCTCGGAATCGAGGTTGGCGTTGGGCTCGTCGAGGGCGACCAGGAACGGGTCGCCGTAGAGGGCGCGCGCCAGTGCCACGCGCTGGCGCTGGCCGGCGGAGAGCTTGTGCCCATCGTCGCCAATCGGTGTGTCGTAGCCGGATGGCAGACGCACAATCAGGTCGTGGAGCCCGGCCGCCTCCGCCGCCCGCAGGACGGCTGCGTTGTCGGGGGTTGCGTCCATGCGGGCTATGTTCTCGGCGATGCTGCCGTCGAAAAGCTCGGCGGTCTGCGCCATGTAGCCGATGTGGCGGCCGATCTGGTCGCGTTCCCACTGGTCGTAGGTAGCGCCGTCGAGCCGCACGGTGCCGCGCAGCGGCGGCCAGATGCCGACCAGCACCCTCAGGAGCGACGTCTTGCCGGAGCCGCTCGGTCCAATGATGCCGAGCGCATCGCCGGCGTTGAGGCTGAAATGGATATTGTTGAGCACCGGCTTATCAGCGCCAGCCGGCGCCAGCGATATGTGGCCGACTTCGAGGTTCTTGGCCGGCGGCGGCAGCTGGGTGACCGACGCCGACATATTGAGCCGCTTGAGTAGCGCCGACAGGCGGTGGGCGCTGTCGCGCGCACCGACGAAGCCGCGCCAGTTGGCGATCGCCGTCTCCAGCGGCGCCATCGCCCGGCTCATCATCACCGATGCGGCGATCATGGCACCGGGCATCAGTTCGTTCTGCACGACCAAATAGGCGCCGACGCCGAGCAGGATCGACTGCAGCAGCAAGCGGAACGTGCGCGTGCTGGTGGTGTGGGTGGTGACGACATCGGTCGCCGACTGGATGGCGCGCTGGTATCGCCCGTTGGTCGCCGACCAACGTTTCGCAAGCGCCCGCGACATGCCCATGGCCGTCGCCGATTTGCTGTTGCGGCGGGTGGCTTCGATCACCGCCTGGCGGGCGGAGGTCTCCAGCGCCGCCGCCCGCACCGGCCCGCGCGCGGTACGTTCGGTGACCAGGGTCGTGACGAAGAGCACGAGTGCGCCGATGGTCGCCACCACCCCGATCCAGGGGTGGATGAGGTAGCAGACCAGCAGGAAGACCGGCAGCCAGGGCAGATCGACGATGGCGATCGGGCCGCTCGAGGTGAGGAAGGCGCGTACCTGATCGAGGTCGCGGATCGGCGAATGTGCGTCGCCACCATCGCGTTTGGCGATCGACAGGCGGACGACCGCCTCGTGCACCTCGCCGCCGAGATGATGATCGAGCAGCGCGGCGGTGCGCACCACCAAACGCGCGCGGACCAGATCGAGCATGCCCTGGAAGGCGTAGGCGACGACCAGAAATGCCGACAGGGCGAGTAGCGTCGGCACGCTGCGGCTGGGCAGGACGCGGTCGTAGACCTGCAACATGTACAGCGGGCCGGTGAGCATCAGCAGGTTCACGACCGCCGAGAACAGCGCAACGCTGATGAAGGCGCGCCGGGCATCGGCAAGCGCAGCTGCAACTGCAGCCGTCGGAGGCAGCGGGCGCTGAACGGTCATATCCCCCATCGCTCTTCACTTGAGCAAGTCCACCAACATTCAGCCAAGTGCGAGCCCCACGCCACAGCGCCGGGCAAGCTTCTTCATGCCGGCGGATGCTGTCATTTGATGCTAGCCGATCATGCAACCAAACCAAGTTGTTTAGAATTCTGAAAGAAAATCAAGTGGAAGTTGTAACGTTGTGGCGAACACCCGATTTGCCAGTCATATGCACAACGGTGCAACTGGAGAAATTGTTGTGACGCGCAGTACGCATGTCGCGCTGACCGGGGCATCGCCTCGCCCTTGTAAAAGCGCCCGCCCTTCCTTCGAAAGGTCCATCGTCTCGCGACGCTTGAATGCGTGGTAATTGGTGATGACGATCTTGGCCTTGCCGATATCGCCAACCATGTCGGCGGGCGGCAGTTCCCGAGTCCGGTAATAGCTGTCTGGGTCTTCCGGCAGGAGAACTCTCAACCGGTAACGAATGGTGATGCCGGGCGTGACAATCAGAAAGCCACGGCTGAACAGGTTGCTCGACGGTGACCGGACGGCGTTGACCGCCTGCCACGCGATCAGCATTGCCATGACGGTGGTCTGGCAGCTGCCGGTCGCCATCTTCGGGGCGACGCGCAACAGTTCCGATTGGACTGTTCGTTCGCCCCGAGAACGAGCTCCCAGAACTTGCCGTACCGGCCGGCGACCGTTACGCCACGCGCAACGGTCGACTGCGATGGCTGGCCGACGACCTCGGTGAGCCAGATGATCGTCTCCACGGCCTCAACTTGGCAGAAGAACGGGCGAATGCTTTCGAAGTTGTGGTGACGCCGGTGAGTCAACAGTCGCTGCGTGATCGGCGTCACACCCCAATCAGCCGGATTTGGCAGCACGCGCCGCGAGGCCACGTGCTGCCTTATCTCATTGATAATCGGCGTTGGGTTGTATTCCTGCCCTTCGCTGAAAAGCCCGGTCTCATCGCCGAAAATCAAGCTCCCCTGGGCAACTTGGCGTCGGCGCTTCCGCGGCTTGGGGACCGGCGTTATCAACTTCGATCCGCGCCGCCCCTCGACCGGCGGAACATCGAGCGGTTGCCCCTCTTCGTCCAAAGCATGGTGACGCGAAGGCACCACATAGCGCGAATTGAGAATTGGCTGGTCGAAAAAGGACAAGAGAATCTACCTCCCCTACCAACAGCAGGTTCAGCCGGCCGACACATGCAATCAAAAGTGCCCCATCGAGATGCTGCATCGGTGCCACAGCCACGATGCCCTGCACCTCCCGTATCGGCGCATCTGGCGGGGGCTATTGTTCGGACACTACGCGGACACCGCTCGCACGCGTTCCATCGAGCCAACGCAGCGTCATCACAAGCGTTTGGAAAATCAAGAGATTTTGGTGGGTGTACACGGACTCGAACCGTGGACCCGCTGATTAAGAGAAAGAAATTGTGGCCGGATATCCCGGCGCAAATCGTCTCATCTCGGTCTCGGGCTTGCCAAAATAAGCTAATTACATCAATGTGGTAGCCCTATTCACTCCCGATATCTCTGGTCATCTCTTGAAAGGTCAACAACCCTCGGTTACATTGCTTATAGCATTCCTTATGCAATGGAGGGGTCCATGCCGGCCAAGAGCATCACCGACGCCTTCGCCCGCAACGTCAGGCCGCCGCGGAAGTCCGACAAGCCTAACCAGACCGCCTACATCGACACGCTGGAGCGCGGCCTGGGGCTGGTGCTCGTCGTCAGCTACGGCGGCAGCAAGACGTTCCGCGTCCTGACCTACGACGCCAGCGGCCGGCCGAAGACCCGCAAGCTCGGGCGGTACCCGGCGATGAAGGTCAAGGAGGCGCGAGCCAAGGCCCGCGAGTACTACGAGAACCCCGAGAAGGTTGAGGCGGCGGCGACGGCGGGCACGTTCAAGAGCGTGGCCGACGAATGGCTGAGGCGCCACGTCGAGGCAAACAAGCTGCGGTCAGAGCGCGAGATAAAGCGGCACCTCGATCAGTACGTCTTCCCCAAGTGGGGGGACCGCCCCTTCGTCGAGATCAGGCGGGGTGAAGTGAACGACCTCCTCGACCACATCGCCGACAACCACGGACCCAGCCAAGCCGACGCGGTGCTGGCGACCATCAGGGGCGTCATGAACTGGTACGAGGGGCGCAGTGAGTTCTACTCCTCGCCCATCGTCAAGCGCATGCGCCGGCAGAAGCCGAAGTCCCGCGACCGCATCCTCAGCGACGACGAGATGCGGGCCGTGTGGAGCGCGGCCGAGGGGACGTTCGGCGGCATCGTCAAAATCGCCCTCCTGACGGCCCAGCGGCGCCAGCAGATAGCCGGCATGCGCTGGGACGACGTCAAGGACGGCGTCTGGGCGATCCCCACCGAGGCTCGGGCCAAGGGGACGGGCGAGCTGCTCAAGCTGCCGGCAACGGCGCTCAGCGTGATTGAGGCCCAGCCGCGGATCAGTGGGAGCCCGTTCGTCTTCGCCGGCGCTCCGCGCGGCCGGCGCCGCTCGACCGCCAAGGCGGCGGAGCCGCCGGCATTCAATTCGTGGTCCCAGCGCAAGGCCGAGCTTGACGCGAAGCTGCCGGGCGACATGCCGCACTGGACGGTCCACGACCTGCGGCGCACGGCCCGCTCGCTGATGGCTCGCGCCGACGTGCGGCCGGACATCGCCGAGCGCGTCCTGGGGCACGCGATTGCAGGCGTCGAGGGCGTCTACGACCGCCACAAGTACTTTGACCAGAAGGCCGATGCGCTGACCCGGCTCGCGGCCCTGGTCGAGACGATCATCAACCCGCCTGCGGGCAACGTCGTGCCGATGAGGAAGCGATGACGAAGCAGAGCCGCTTTCCCTACGACGCCGAGCGCAGACAAGATGCCTTTCGGAAGCGGTACTTGGAGAGCGCCAATTTCGACAGCCTATTGTTTCGCGTGCTTTGGCTCGACGACGCCGCGCCCCTGTGCCGTTACCTAGAGTCAGACAAGCCGCTGTCAGCCGAAGATCGCGAAAGGCTGGCGTGGATGCTCGATCTGAAGCTGCGACCGCCGCGCAGAGGGCGCCGGCGCGGGCGGGCGCGCACCCCGCTCCTCGATGCCGCGTTTCGAGTTTGCAGCGCTGTTCGCCAGCGCCGCGACGCGGAGCGGGCCGCAGACTTTCGCCAGCGCCTGCCTAAGGGCCGGCTGCGCGAATTGGTCGAGCAGGCCATCAAGGCCGACGAAGCGCGCCATCCATCGAGCAAGGGCTTGCTGGAGACCGAGTACGTCCTTTCGCGCCTGATGCGGTAAGCCCCACGAAATTACCCGCACATTTTGCGGCCAACGAGGCCGCTCCTGGCATTATTAGCATTCTTCGGACTTTTCGTTACCGGAGAACCCTGATGTCAGAATTGTCGGAGAAGGAGCGCCGGAGGCGCGGAGCACAGAGCGCCGGCTCCCATGTCGAGACGACCACGCGCCTCCTTTACAGTCGTGAGCAGGTCGCTGGGATGCTCGGCGGTGTCTCCATCGCTACCGTCCGGCGCCTCGAGCGCGAAGGCCGGCTCAAGCCGGTCAGGCTGAGTCGGTCGCCAACAGCGATGGTCTTTTTCCGAGCCGCGGACGTCGAGGTCATGATCGAAGAAGCCGGCGCCGAAAGCGCCGCCCGGACCTAATCCCCACCGTCAATTTAGCGAGCGCGCCGAAAGCGCACGGCCGCCCAGCTCGATGATCGACGCGTGCGCACAAGGAGAAGATGCATGCCGAAGAAGAAGGGCCGCCCCACGATCGTCCCCGCCACTCCGGGCTACTCGCTGCTCGAGTACGACGCCGACCACGATACTGTTCGTGAGTACCCTATTGTGGCATGGGCGATATCGGGATTCGGGGAAGACTCCGACGTGACCATCGATATCTGGGGGACCGCCCACCCCATCACGGTCCACGTGCCCGAATATCCCAGCGGACTGCGGCGGGCCGACGGTACCGTCGTCGGCCTCGGAGCGCCGGGGATCGTCTACCCGGACAGGGGCTACTGGCACTACAAGCAGCTCGAATTCGCGAACATGGTGGAGCGCGCCGCTGAAGCTCGGACAGGGGCGGAGGCCGCCTGAGCAACGAAGCAAGACCCCCGCCCCGAGGGCTAATCGGGGCGGGGGCGCAGATCAAATCTCGGAGCCCGTGGGAAGGCGTCCTGCATGGCTATCATACCGCCTCCAGCGCCGCCGGCAAAACCGCTGGCGACCGCCGCCAGCCCCGACACCGTTGGCGTGTTCATGCGCTGGCCGCCGAGCGGCCTACGACGGCTGCTCACGGCCACCGCCACGGCCGAGCTGGATGTTCAGATAAGGGGCTGCCCCGGAGGGGGCATTCGAGCGGAAGTCAATCGCCCCAACACGGCCGTCATCGAGCTGATGAGGAGGCTGGCCGGCGACCGCCGACTGATCTGCTGCGTCAGCCGAGTCGACATCGCCGTCGACTTCATCATGAGGGACAAGGACGAGGCCCGCGCGCTGGCCGAGTGGCTCGTTCGGCAAATCATACTGAAATGGCGCTCGAAGCGAGGCAGGAAGCGATACCCCACGGTCGAGCAGGAGCAGCGCGGCGCGTTCTGGGTACTATGGACTGGCGGACATAAGCCGAGAGACCTGTGCGTCTACCTCAAGCCGGGCAACGTGGTCCGCATGGAGCTCCGGTTCCAGAAAGCGGCGGCAGTCAGGCGGGCGGGGCTGGATAAACTCGAGGAACTCGAGAACCTCGACGTGCAGAAGCTCATCGGCCGCAACATCACGGCGGCGAGACTGACAGAGCGGCGCATCACCAGCATCATCCGCAAGACCCACAAGGACGACATGATCCGGCACCGAGCGAGCAAGAGACGCGGCGACCACCCCGTCACCGATCAGTACCGGGCACGCATTCCCGCCAGGGTGCGGCGGATGCTCAGTCAGCTCGACATGCAGGAGGCCAGACCCCGCACCGGTACGGAGAAGATCGAGATGGATTGGCTGAGCATCCCCATGCGGGTCAGCATTCCCGAGAAGGAGATGGAGAAGGCCAGCAAGGGCGGGGCAGGATTGAAATGCAAAGGAAATTCGGAACGGATGGGGGATAGTGGGGGATTGTTACGGAGCTGAGCCATGAGACTGCGCTGAGGCAAGAGGCTTAAGCCGAGGCACCATTTGTCACCTTCGGCGAATTCAGTAGCGCAGGAGACTCGCAGAAGCAGACTCGCCGAAATCGACTCTGAAGTCGTTTTGACATCCCAAAGAGTCCTGCAACACTGTTGATTAGGCGCCACGTCGCGCTGCTCAACTAGAGACCCGGTTCAATCAACCATCGCAGGGGTACGACCATGATCGACCTAGTGCCCGAAATCTCCGACGAAGAGCTAGACGAAATCTTTCGTCAATTGGATGCAAATGAGAACAGGAGCCGGCTTCGCCGGGCCAACCCGTGGACCCGCGACATCATACGCGTTCTCTGGGGTGGATGGCTCACTATGGACAAGCTCACGCGAACACTGTGGGAGATGCGGAACCCCGTGGGGCTTCCGATCCCCAAGGCGTTCAAGCAGACAGTCCAGAGCACCTTGAACCATCACACGTCGCAATCAAGGCTTTGGAAGGGAAATCCAACCGACGATCTCTTCTATTCGCCGGAGGGGAAAGGGTCAGGGACCTGGGCGGTCCACCGCGACCGGGCAGCTACATGGCTTCGCGCCAAGAAGCTGCCTTCCGCGTAGTTTTGCGGCGCTCCCGCGACTCCCCTCCACCTCCCTCGTTGGCGCCGCTGCCCTGAACCGAAAAATCGCTGCCGCCGATCTCGCCGAATCCCACCGCCGAGCGACGGCCGTCCCGACACAAACCTCTGATACATGATAAGCGGGTAAATGTCATAACCGATTGAAATCATTGGCTTCTAAGTCAGTGATTTGCGTTTTTGCAATGTATTCCGCAATATGGCGGCATGAAACAGACGGTTTTAAGCCCACCAGACGCCAGCGAGAATTCGCCCGCAGATCGCGCCCGGTCAGCCGTCATGCCGATCAACAATCGGACTCGGGTCGGTAACGGGTCGGCCCTGCCCAGCGGCATTGATGGCAGACGAAGCGCGGCTCGCCGCTGGAAGGAAATCTTCCGCGACGGCATGGACCGCACAGGTGGCAAGCACGAGACCCTGTGCCGGCAGTTGGCTTCGCTGGTCGTCGCGCGGGAGCGCTTGGACGCGGCATTGGCGAGCGGCGAAGCGATTGACGTGCTCGCCCTGGTGCGCATTGCCGGGGCGATCTCCCGCACAATGAGCACGCTCGGCATCGTCGCCGACGATGGGCCGGGCGAGGACGTGACCGCCGAAGTCATCGCCCGCATTCGCGATGTGTCCCGGACGGAGGCGGCGTGATGCCCGTCACGGTCGGCCACATCCTTAAGGAACTCGACCGGCGGAACTTCGTCAACGGCATGGCGGCGCTCGCCGACATCGCGGAGCGCAACCGCGACCTCGTCACCCAGGCGCTCGCCCGCGCCCCGAAGAGCGCGAAGGTGGACGTGGCCATTCTAGTCGCGACGCTGGAGAAGGAAGCCCTGGCGCGCACCGAAGAGGAGCGCCGCCGTAACCCTCCCGAGCCGTGGCGCTACGCCATCACGCTCATGGACAAGCCCGAGCTCGACGAATTCCGCCGCCTCGTAGAATCGCAGCAGGTCGAGCCTAACGAGGCCGCCCGCCGCGTCATGCGGGGGAGCATCGAGCGCAGGCTCGCTGGAGTTCGTGCGGGACTGATCGCTCATGGTGAGGCCGTCGAGCCCGACCCGGACGAACTGGACGACGACGAGCCGGCTCCGCGCCCGAAGGTCCGCCGACTCGCCTCCCGCAGCGAGGGCGGGCCAGAGGCGGCCGATGCCCCGAAATCGGCCCAACCGGCGCCCGCACGCGCCGGATCGGCGTCCGCACGCGTCCCTGGCCGTCCTCGCCGCCCTTTCGGGCCGAGGGGGTTCGACGAACACGGCAGCCTCACCCCCGAACCTGTCGACCGCTTCCCCCCGGCCGAAGTATCGGAGCACGACACCGCGTAGACGAGGAGAACGATCATGACCCATCACAGCAGCCGAGTTGGAGGACGCCTACTGCTCGCCGGAAGACCGGCTCAATCAAACGCCGATGGCTCCGCCGCAAGCTGGTCGGCATCGTCGCAATCGGCCTGCACCGACCAAGCCGAGATCCTTGCAGCGACTGCCGCCAAGGCAGTCGGGCCACAGTAGGAGAATCCCGATGGACTTCGCAGCGGTTATCCCAGACCTCAGGTCAAAGCTCGCCAAAGCGAACGAGCGGCTGGCGAATCTGGGGGAAAAGCGTCGGCCCTTCGCGCTCGACGCGGTCATCGGCGGCGCCAAGGCGAGAAGGGCCATCGAGAAGATCGATGCCGACGTCGCCGCCGCCCGAAACGAGTCCGAGACGCTCACCGTGGCAATCGAGGAGGCCGAGAAGCGCAAGGCCGATCACGAGGCGCAGATTGACGCGGCAATCGACCACATCCGCAAGCTGCACGGCTGCGGCCTCACGGACGCGATGTCAGCGGCCGCCAGCAGCTACCCGGAACTGCTCCGCAAGGTCACGTCCCTTGCACTTACGCCGTCCGAGCGGCAATACAGCGATCGAAAACTTCGATTCAGGAGCTGAGCGAGCGCTATGGGGTGAACCTGAAGACAGTGCACAAGTGGAAGAAGCGCGACTTCGTCAACGACGTCTCGATGGGGCCGAAGGAAGTGCGCTCGACGGTGCTGTCAAAGGAAGAGGAGGCGTTGATCGTCGCTTTCCGTCGACACACACTGCTGCCGCTGGATGATTGCCTCTACGCACTCCAGGCGACGATCCCACATCTGACCCGCTCCAGCCTGCATCGGTTGTTCCAGCGCCATGACATCAGCCGGCTGCCCAGCGTTGAAGGCACCAAGGCGCGCAAGAAATTCAAGACCTATCCGATCGGATATTTCCACATCGACATCGCCGAGGTCTGGACCGAGGAGGGCAAGCTGTACATGTTCGTGGCCATCGATCGGGTGAGCAAGTTTGCCTATGCCCAACTGCAAGCATGACCGGTGGCGGGCTAACTCGCGATAATCCCCCACTATCCCGTTCTCAGCGAGTTTACAGGGAATTTCGCGGTTTCCCGCCCTGATTTCTGATCAGGCGGTCGTTTTCCCTCGCAAATACAATCGCTTGCTGAAGATTTCCCTACCTTTTTGATCAGCGAATCTCTCGCCGCTTGCAGGGATCAGATGACCGGGAACAGGGAATTCGACCCGTCGATCGTTGCCGTCATCCGGGAACGCATTGTCGTTACGTGGGACGCGATTGTCGTTATCCGGTATTAGCGTGGCGCCGAGCGGGAAGCGGTTGTAGCCACGCGGAAAGGGATTGCTGGTTGGCAGGTGGCGCTCGTCGTGAAGTGGGAAGGCTATGTCGCTGAGCGAACGGCAATGTTGCCGACATGGACATTCGCATGTGGGGAAACGCCGCCTTCAGAATAACGGGAACGCACGCTCACTCGCCGTAGAGCCGGCCAGCGTACCAGTCCTCGAAACCGTTTTCGTAGAGAGCGATGAAGATGTCTTCCCTGCGGATGCCGAGCTTCACCAGCCGGTTGACCATGGCGCGGTAGAGGTTGCGCTTCTGGTCAACGGGATATTGGTGGACCATGAGTACCTGGATGATCATCAAGTTGCGGCGATCGACCCCGCCATAGGCCGGGTCGAAAACGATCTCGCCTTCGTCGCGCGGCCGGAAGATCTGGAACCTGTCGTTCAGCGGAACACTGGTCGCGTCGGTGAAGGCCGCCTGCAATTCGAGACCGATTTCTCCAGCCCTCTGCTCGAACAGCGCGCGCGGTAGGTCAACCTGGACGAGGGGCATGGTCGGTCTCCAAATCCTTCACAAGCCGAGCAACGTCGGCGGGGCTGAGGGGTGCCGGGCGCTGTGGCAAGAGCGTGAGCGAAACGGGTGCGCCGGTGCGCGCCGAGGCGATAATTGCATCGGCGGCTTCGACGACATGCGCGGCTAGGTCTGCCGGCGTGCGATGGGGCTGCCCGCGCTCCATCGCGTCGATCATCTCGGCGATGCCGATGCCGCGATAGTTTGAATCGCGCGGCTGCTCCGGCGGCCAGTTGGGCCGCGCCAGGAGATCGTCGTCGAGCGGCACACTCTCCCAATCGCCGCGTTGGCGCGCGATTTTCAGTGGCCCGCCATGCCAGTTGGGATGCGGGAGGCTGAGTGAACCACGCGTGCCGTGGATTTCGAGATCCGGCTGCGTGTTCTTCCAGACATCCCAACTCGTCATGAGCACGGCCTGGACGCCTGAACGGAACGTAGCGAGCCCGAGGGCGCTGGTCAGGACTTCGACGGGAACGGTCAACCCCTTCTGCGGCCCCTCCGCGGTGAAGGTGCGCGTGTCGAAGCCACGGAAGCCGGTCGCCGTGACCTGCTTGATCGGCCCGAGAAGATGAATCAGGGCCGCCAGGAAGTAGGGCCCGACGTCGTGAACCGGGCCGCCACCGGCAGCGCTATAGAAGAAGGCGGGGTTCGGGTGCCAGTCGTCGGCGCCGTGATACATGATCGAGGCGGTGGCCATCAGTGGGCGACCGATCGCGCCGGCGTCGATCATGGCGCGCGCCTTCTGGAAACCAGCACCCAGAATCGTGTCGGGAGCAACACCGAGCCTGAGGCCGCGCCGCTCGGCGGCGTCCGCCAGTGCGCTCGCCTCGGCAAGCGTGATCCCCAGCGTCTTCTCGCAGAAAACATGCTTGCCCGCTTCGAGCGCCGCCTTCGTGGTGGCGAAGTGCGCCGCCGGCGGCGTCAGGTTGAGGATGATGTCGATGTCGTCGCGGGCGATGAGCCGGTCCGGCGTTTCGGCCTTAACGCCCCATTCCGCCGCGCGAACTCGCGTGCGCTCGACATCGAGATCGGCCACCGCTACCACGCGATAATTGCGCATGCGCGTCGCGTTGCGGACATAGACGTCGGAGATCGATCCGACCCCAAGAATGCCGACGGATTTCATGCTAGATCCCCTTGCCGGTGTTGATGGGGCGGATGCCGGCCCGACGCGAGCGAGCCTGCGGCTGACGCTGCCCGGAATGCACAGGTCATGCGCTCAGCCCTTCAGTGCTCCGGCGGTCAGGCCGCTGATGAACTGCCGCTGCAAAGCCAAGTAAACGAGGATCACGGGAACGAGCGCGATGATCAAGCCGGCACTGAGCGCGGTATAGTCGGTCGAATATTGGCCAACCGCCTGGAATATCGCCGACTGCACGGTCTTCTTGCCGGGCGATATGATGAACGTGTTGGAGAACATGAACTCATTCCAGGTGTACAGCGACTGGATGATCACCACGGTGGCGATGCCGGGACGGGCCAGTGGTAGATAGATGTGCCAAAACACTTGGAAGTCGTTGCAGCCATCGGTGCGTGCTGAGTCACCAAGCTCGCGCGGCAGGCTGAGGAAGAACGTTCGCATCAGGAACACGGCAAAGGCCGTACCGCCACCGACAAAAGACAGCGCCAGTCCGGTGAGCGAATTGAGCATATGCAGCGACTTGAGGAACTGGAACATGGGGATGAGGATCGCCTGCGGCGGGATCATCATCGCGCCGATGAAGGCGTAGAAGACGATCTCGCGCCCGGGAAACCGGTAGCGCGCGAAGGCGTATGCCGCCGGCGTCGCGAATAGGACGATCAGGCTGACGGTCAGGCTCGTAACATAGAGCGAGTTGCCGAGGTGAACCGGAAAGTTCATCGCGAACCACACACGCGGGAAGTTCTGCCATTTGATCTCGCTCGGCAGGACCGTGTTGAAGATTTCGTGCGGGTCCTTCACCGACGTGACGATCATCCACATCAGCGGGAACGCTTCCACGATCACGATCACGATGAGGATGACGTAGATGAGCGTGCGCGTGAAAATCAGCGGCAAGGTTTCGGAAGCGCTTCCCCCACCGGGTTTCAGCATTGACAGCATTGTCGGACGGACGTTCATCGCCTGCACCCTCATACTTCAATCTGGGAATTGAGATTGCGGCGCCGTCCGATACGAATCTGGATCATCGAAACGACAATGCTGAGCACCAGGATGACGATGGCGATGGCCGTCGCATAACCGAGCCGCGAGTTCGAGGCTCCCATGGCCCCGAAGGCGATGGAGTAGAGGTAAGTGCCAAGCGTCGCGCTGGCGTAATTGGGGCCGCCTGCGGTCATCACCCAGATCTGATCGAAGACCTTGATGCCGTTGATTGTATTGAGGACGACCACAATCAGGATCACCGGCCGAATCGTCGGCACGGTGACATTCATGAAGCGGCTCCACGCGTTGGCGCCGTCCAGCTCGGCGGCTTCGTAGAGGTCCTGGGGCACGCTTTGCAGGGCTGCGAAGAAAATGACGAGATAGAAGCCGAGCGACTGCCACACCGACACGATGATGACGCTAGGCATGACGGTGCCGGTGCCGGCGAGCCACAGCGGCGTAAACGCGCCCAGTCCGACGGCGCGCAGGACGCTGTTGATGGCGCCGAAATTGGGCTCGAACAGCATGGCCCAGAGCAAGCCGCTGATGGCCAACGAAATGATCACTGGCATGAAGTAGAGCGTGCGGAACGCGGTGCTGCCACGGATGCCGGAATTGAGAAGGCTGGCGATCAGCAATGGCAGGATGGTCTGCAGGATCACCGTGCTGGCGGTGAAATACGTGGTGTGCCACAGCGCCCGGAAGAACGTCGCATCGTGGAGCAGCCTTTGGTAGTTGGCCAGACCCGCCCATTTGGGCGGGGTCATGCCATTCCAGTGCTGCAGGCTGAGCAGGATGGCATCGGCCATCGGCACCGCCATCGTCAGGATCAGCGCCAGGGCGGCGGGGGCGATGAACAATGCCGGAGCGATGAAGGGCTGCAGGCGGGATGGTGAATTGGCCGGACGGGCGGTTGTAGCCATTTGCGGTTCTTCCAGATGTGCTGCGCCGCCGCACGGAGGCGGCGACGCAGCCGGGAGGAGACCCGAGTAAGCGCTTCTATTCTAGTTAGCGCGTGCCGCCATAACGTCTGCCTCGATCTTCTTCGCGCCATCTTCCGGCGAAATCGAGCCGTCGAGGGCACTTTGGCAAACGTTGGAGACCGAATCCCAACTACCGGGTCCGAAAAGGATATGATCTGCAGAGTCGGTCGCGATCCACGAGATCATCGTGCGGACCTTCGGGTTGTCGATCTGGTCGACCGCGCTCTTCATGGACGGAAACGACTGCAGACCCTTCGCGCGCAAGTTATAGACGTCGGGACGGTAGATGTAGGCGATGAACTTGAGCGCCAGGTCCTTGTTCGGGCTATCGGCGTTGACCGACCAGGCCTCGCCGGCGCCGTCACCGGTGTAGTGGATGCTGTCGGGCGTAAGCGCCGGCACCTTGTGGACGGAGTAGTTGTCGAGCCAATCCTTGCTGCCGTTCTGCGCAAAGATGCCTGGAGTTCACGACCCGCCGAAATACATGGCGGCTCGTCCCTGATAGACCAGCTGACGGCTTTGTGGGTCATCTATTCCATTGATGCCCGCGGGAAAGACGCCCGACTTGGCAAGGCGCTCCAGCAGCGCGAGCGCGTCGACGACCGGCTTCGAATCCCAGCTGAGGCCGGGTTTCGTGTGATCGTCAAGGGCATAGACGTCGCCGCCATACTGAGCGACGAGCGGCAGGAAGAAGTCCGGGCAGGTGTTGCGCGTCAGGTTGCCCCAGGAGAGCGGAATATAGCCCGCAGCCTTGAATTTCGGCACGTCTGCGATCAGCTCGTCCCAGGTATTGGGCACCTCAAGGCCGACTTCCTTCATGATGCGGTCGTTGGCGAAGACGCCAAAGTCCTGGGCCATATCGGGAAGGCCGTAGGGCTTGTCGTCGAAGGTGTATTGGCGAAGCGGTCCTTTGAAGAACTGGTCGAAGAATTTCTGGTCGAACACATCCTTGAAGTTGACCAGATGACCGGAGCGGCCAAGTTCTCCCGTCTTGGTACCACCGTTGAACACATCGGGCAGCTCTCCTGCCGCGATCATCGCGGTCAGGGTCGGAAGGTACTGGCTGAACGCGACGAAATTGCTCTCGACCTTGACCCCGGGGTTCTCGGCCTCGAAGCCGGCGATAGTCTTGTCCCAATAGTCAGTCCCGGCGACGTAGGCCGACTGCCAGCTCATCACGTGAAGCGTGGTTTCGGCCTGCGCAGGGTATACGGCTGCCGCGAGTAACGCTGCGGCAGTAGCGGCGATAAGTCTTTTCATGACAACTTCTCCCTCTGCATGACTCCCGGGTCTGTAACCGCGACCCTCGAGATCTTCGTTTTCCAAGGCACGACCGCCGGCAGCGCGTTCGGCCTGCCGACAACTGCTGAATCCGGCCAGGCATCGCCGTCCGCCGGGTTCAGGTTGGCCACCGCGTCGATGACCGCCGGTTCGCCCGCCGATGCCGGGACGTGAATGGCATCGGCGCTTGGCTGCGCAGCCATGACTAGGCATCCTCCACGAACTGCGGATCGCTCTTCGTGCGGACGGCGATAGGAGCGGTTCGTTCCGATTTCTTCGTGCCTGAGGTTGACTTGCCTGGCCGGCCAGATGCGGCCCCCTCGCCCGACGACGACATTTCTTCGGCGGCGCGCAGGGAGCCGTTGACCGCCCACATCGATTGCACCGCCCGGTCTTCGTAGGGATGATCGCGCACAACGGTCTCATTGAGTTCGATGCCGCCCAGGCCCGGGAGGGTACTCACGCGATAACTGCCATCGACGGGTATCGGACAGTTCGTGATGAGTTCGCGACGCCAGGCGGCATCGAATTCGGAAAAGGATTCTTGCCGGACGACGTTGGTCGTCGCGGCGTAGAGCTGGAGGATCGCGGCAGTGGCGATCGGTCCGAACGGACAGTGGAACGACACCGGCAGGTAAGCGCTGTCGGCCAGAACCGCGATCTTCTTGGCCTCGAGCAGCCCGCCGACCTGGATCGGGTCGGGCTGGACGATGTGCGGCCGCCCCTCGGCGAGAAGCTGAAGGACCTGGTAGCGGGAAAAACAGCGCTCGCCGACCGCGATCTGCAGGCCCGGCGGGCGCGCCACCTGGCCGAGCGCGGTGTAGTTTTCCGGGTCAACCGGCTCCTCGAACCAGTCGACCCCGGCCTCGGCGAGCTGGTGGGCAAGCAGGCTTGCCGTGCCGACGCTGAAGCGCCCGTGACCATCGACAAACACCTGAACGTCAGGGCCGACGGCAGCGCGCACCGCAACAACGTCATCCATGCTGCGCCGCAGATCGGCACGGTCAGGATCGCGCCCGAGGCCCCAGAATGGATCGAACTTCATGCCGCCATAGCCGGCGGCGACGACGCTGCGTGCGGCATCGGCAATATCGCCAGCGCCTTTCTCCGGGTCGTACCAGCCGTTGGCATAGGCGGGAATTTCGGAATGGACGCGCCCGCCAAGCAGGTTGTGCACCGGCTGGCCGACGGCCTTGCCGCAGATGTCCCAAAGCGCGAATTCGATCGCCGCGATGGCGCTGTTGAGCACCGGACCGCCGCGCGCATACTCGTTGCGATACATCGCCTGAACGAGCCGCTCGACATCGAAGGGTGAGGCGCCGAGCACATAACGCGTGGTCATGTGGTCAATGGCAGCGGAGACGGTCTTCGCCTGCCACTGCATCGTGCCCTCGCCGAGCCCCGACAAGCCGTTGTCGGTATGCACGCGGGTGAGAACGAGATTGTTCCACTCATGCCCAACCAGGAACACTTCGACGCGAGTGACCTTCACGCGTTTCCTCCCGACGGCGCTTGTGCGCTCTGCTTCAGCAGGAGTACATAATCTTCGGTCAGAAATCTATAGAATTTTTTTGACCCTTGACAGAATTTTCAGATTGCAGCCTTTGGGTGCAGCCTTCACAGTGGTACGACTAGACAGATGGCCAAGAATTCCAGCCTTTCCCATCGCGTCACCAGCGACCTTCGTCGCGACATCATCGCCGGCGTTCTGGAGCTAGGTGCATGGCTCAAGACGGAGGATCTGGCGGCGCGCTATGGGGTCAGCGCCAACCCGGTGCGCGAGGCGCTGTGGCGCCTGCAGGGCGAAGGTTTCGTCGTCGCCAATCCCAACCAGGGCGCCCGCGTGCGGGTGGTCGACGACGATTTCGTGCGCAATATCTTCGAGATCCGCGAGGCGCTGGAGCCGATCATCATCCGCCGCTTCTGCCAGCGGGTCACGCCGTCCGACATCGCGCACCTGCGCGAGGCGGCGGCAGTGTTTGCCGAGATCGCGTCGCGCAAGACGCCGAACTTCACGGCGCTCGACGCAGCCAACCGTGCCTTCCACGCGATCATCATGGCAGGCGAGTTCAATCTGCAGGCAATCGAGGTCATGGACCGCTATGCCGGTCTCATCAACGCCACGCGGGCTAAGCTGCCGATTGCCCCGGCGGGCCTGCGCCAGCGTGTGATCCAGCACGACGAGATTATCGAGGCGATCGCATCGGGCGATGTCGAATTGGCCGTCACCCTTGCGGCGGCCCATATTCGGGCGGCCTGCCAGGACATGCTGACGCAGATGCGCCAAGTGAGAACCAATGCGGCGCGGGCGGCCACCGTGGAAACGCCGATACCGCCGAAACGGGTCCGGAGCAAGCGCGCCGCCACCACGAGCGCCGGTCCCTGATCGCCCGGATCGCGGTCCGGCGTGACTAGCCGGAGATACGGTCCCGCCAGCTTCGCTTGGGGCTCCAGCCCAACATTCTTGCGGCTTTTGCGAGGCTCACGGGGGTCTCGAACTGCCCCAGTTCGGGGGCGATCTCGATCTGTGGGAAGTGCTCTGCGAACAGGGCCCGCGTTGGCACGTTCATGATCGTGTCGGCGGCGCTAACGTTGAACACCTCGGACGACTGCAACTCCGCAGTGAGGCCGCACAGGACCGCATCGGCGACGTCCAGCGCGTCCACATATTTCCACAGGGTCTCGCGGCGAATCGACGAGTCCTGCCAGTAGCCGGGCACACGGTCGTAGCCGGCGTGATGGCCGGCGACGTCGAAGAGAATGTTGGAGATGCGCAGGCCGACGAAGATCGTGCCGTACATTCGCTGCATGTGGCTGGCGAGCAGTTCCGCAGCCACCTTCGACAGGGCGTAGGCAGTCTGCGGCATCGGCGGGTCGCTCTCGAGCATCGGGATGCGCGACGGCCAGGAGGCGATGAAGGGATTGCCTTGCACCGTCTCGCTCGAGGCATAGACGACGCGCGGGATGCCGAGCTGGCAGGCGGCCTGAAACACGTTGAAGGTCGCGCTCGTATTGTTCAGGTAGCGGGCTGCGCCGGTGAAGAAGTCATTGTCCGGCCATGGGTTGGATCCGAAATGGAGCACGGCGTCGCAGCGATGGAGGTTCGCCACCACATCTCCATAGTTGGTCAAGTCGACTTCGCGCGTCGGCTCGAAGAATGGATTCGGCGACGGCATCACATCGATCTTGATCACCGCGTAGCCGCATTCCTCCAGTCGTTCCACGATGTGCCGGCCGGCATTGCCGAGCGCTCCGGTGACAGCAATCGTTTTCATTCCGCCTAAAAATCTCCTTCCAACGACGCCAATCCCTATATATGATCCAGTGGATAATCTATAGGATTCGGCTGCGCATGAGAAACCTCAGCCTAGCGGCACCGAAATTTGACCATCGCAGATTGCATCCGGCACGGAAACGAGGGCGTCATCGACGGGGATCGCGTGGCTGGCCGCCGGATAAACGATAGCACCGGCTTCCGAGGGCGGAAAGCGGCAGGCAAGCGCCGCCGCCGCTTCGGCCAATCCGAGAATCCTGTCGATCGCTCCTGCAGTCATTAAGGACAACTCAAATGGCACTCAGCGTTCTCTATATCGGCGGCACCGGCCAGATTTCCCTTCCATGCGTGGAACTCTCGGTTGCGGCCGGTCACAAGGTCACGGTGCTCAATCGCGGCAAGACCTCCGAGCCACTGCCGACGGGCGTGGAAATGCTGGTCGGCGACATGAACGACGACACCTACGGCGGTCTCGGCGACCGCCATTTTGACGTCGTCGCCCAGTTCCGTCTCTACACGCCCGAGCAGATGAAGCGCGACATCGCGACCTTCAGCGGCAAGACCGGGCAATACGTCTTCATCTCGTCGGCCTCGGTCTACCAGAAGCCGGTGCAGAACTACCTGATGACCGAGCGGACGCCGCAGGACAATCCCTACTGGCAGTACAGCCGCAACAAGACGGCGTGCGAGAACCTGCTACGTGACCAGAGCGCCCTGCCCTACACCATCATTCGCCCGAGCCATACGGTGCGCACGATGATGCCGATCGAGGTCGGCGACGCCGAAAACGCCATCCGGCGCATGATCGCCGGCAAGCCGGTGATCGTCACCGGCGATGGCTCGTCACTGTGGACGCTGACGCGCTCGGTCGACGTGGCGCGGCCGCTGGTCCGCCTGTTCGGCAACGACAAAGCGCTCGGCGAGGACTTCCACATCACCACCGACCGCGCTTTCAACTGGAACCAGATCCACGAGGCGATCGCCCGCGCCTTCGGCGTCGAGGCGATCCATGCCCATGTGCCGACCGACATGCTGGTGTCGTACGAGAAGGAATGGGAAGGTCCGCTGATGGGCGACAAGACGTGGTCCGCCCTCTTCGACAATTCCAAGGTCAAGAGCGTGGCGGGGCCGTTCGAGGCGTCACAGAACCTCGACGAAATCCTTCACGACTCGGCCATATACGTCAAACGGAGCCTCGATGGGCCGGCGCCGGCGCAAAGCGCCGAGGACCAATTGATCGACGGGATCATCGCGGCGCAGGCTGCTGTGCGACCGTGATGGAGGGCTGCCAAGATCCCTGGTCATGCAAGCGCTGGTGAGGCGATGTCGATTTGAGGCTTCCGTTGACAGGATCCCTTGCTTTCGAAGCCAGCTTGGCTGCATTCAAGCGCGCCGCGGAAGGACGACCTGCCGATGTCATGCTGCAGATAAATATCTGAAGCCCTTCGCGCGGGTTCGCCGACGCGACTGACATTTGCCAGACACTGGTTTGGCTATGAGTGCGCTTGACGTCCACTTGTCACCCAACAGCGGCGCACATCTCCGGCCGTCACAGAAGTGCCGGAAGCCGAAGTGCAATGGCCCCATTGTCTCGCCGACCCTCCGCGCGGGGGGCTCGCGCCTTGCGGATCGATCGCGATCAGAACCTCGGCGCGCGACGGGCTTATCATAGGCCTTTGCCATGCCACCCCATGAAGCGTGGAGCAACACGACGGTCATACTGCGCTGGTTTGGGTGCAGCTGCCCGATTGCGCGGTTGCCCCGCGAAATCGAGCAGCATCAGTCGGCCAGACCTTGATTACCCGGCTTGGGGAACCTTGACCCACATCATACCGACGACCTGGCCACTTTTCAGCAGCTGGACATTGACTCCCCACGGCCCCTGCCAGAACGAGCCAATTTCGAGCGTCGTCAGTTCGGCGCTCTGCCACAACTGGCCGACGGTCTGGTTGTCGACCACGATCGGCGTCAGCTTGGCTCCGTTCGGAGCGGTCCAGTTCTCGCCCTCTGTCGCCTTGCTGAGTTGCTCCTTGGCCGCGGCGCCGACCTTGCTGGTGTCGAGTTCGAGCACCGGACGGTCCTGCTCCCCAACCATGGTTCGCGTGGGGACCAGGCCCGTAACCATACGGCCCCATCATGCCGCGCCCAAAGCCGTAGGGGCCCATCATGCTAGGGCCGTGACCGTACCCCATCATGCCGGAACCAAAGCCGCCCCAGCCTTGCGCAAAAGGCGGGCCGAATCCGCCGTCGGCGGATGCGGTGTAGGCATAGCTGCCAACGCCCGCGGCAAGCGCCGCTGCGGCGCCGAGGGCGATCAATTTGGTTCGGGTTTTCATCGCAGGCTCCTTGCTGGAGGTGATGGGAATGTCCATCGCTCCCTCCTAGCTAGACCGAACCTGTTGCGAGTGTTTGCCCAACGACAGCGAGCTTATGACCAAATGTGTCAGGCGGGCTTTCTACCATACTTCGACACAAGATTTTTCCCCGCAGCCCGGCACACAGCCTTACATTTTGCCTATGGATGCATCGCCGCACATTCTCGTCGTCGACGACCATAGCGAAATCCGTGATCTGGTTGGGCGCGCCCTCACCAAGGAGGGATTCCGCGTCAGCGCCGCTGCTGACGGCCGGGCCATGCGCAAGGTCATGGCCGATAGTCGGATCGACCTTGTTTTACTCGACCTCATGCTCCCGGGTGAGGACGGCCTCTCACTCTGTCGCTCCCTTCGAGCCGAGTCGAACGTTCCGATCATCATGCTGACCGCCAAAGGCGACGAAATCGATCGCGTGCTCGGGCTAGAAATGGGTGCCGATGATTACGTCGCCAAGCCCTTCGGCAGTCGCGAACTCATCGCGCGCATCCGAGCAGTCCTGCGGCGGACCCCGGATCGGATTGCGACGACGAAAAGCCGACCGAAGCACTATCACTTCGATCGCTGGCGGCTCGATGCCGACGCACGCGAGCTGCTGCGCGAAGACGGCGTGACGATCCCCCTCAGCACCGGCGAATACGATCTACTCATCGCCCTGATCGAGCGGCCGCACCGTGTTCTTACCCGTGAACAGCTTCTCGACCTCGCCGGCCGGCGCTCGGCAAACCTGCTCGACCGCAGCATCGACACGCAGGTCAGCCGGCTGCGCAAAAAGCTCGAGATCGACGCTGGCGATCCGAAGATCATCAAGACGGTCTGGGGCGGTGGCTACATGTTCACGCCGACGGTGAGTCGCGAATGAGCAGGCTCGTCCCCAAGAGCCTCTTCGGCCAGACGCTCGCTATCCTGCTGGCGGGCTTCGTCGTTTCTCAGGTCGTAGGCTATCTCATCTACGCGCAAGATCGCGGACAAGCGGTGCGCGCCATCGGCGGCTTTGCCGCCGCCGAGCGTATCGCCAACGTCGCCCGACTTGTGCGGGACGCTCCGGACAACTGGCGCCAGCGGATTGTTGCCGGGCTAAGTGACCCGAGTTTTCACGTCGCTTTGTCTGCCGAACCGCCTCAGATGTCACCAGTGAGCGGTGCTGACAGTGTCGCAGTCGCGATCAGGGACTTCCTCGTTAGTCAGCTCTCCCTCGGATCGTCGCAGCAGCCGCTGGTATCGGCTTCACCTGCTACCGGGTCCCCGTTTCCCGGCTCAGCACCCATGGCAGGCCGCCCGATGATGATGATGCATCCATTCGGCAACGTCGGCGGCTTCCGCAGTCTCGACGTCGCAATCCCTCTGCCGGGCGGCAAATGGCTCAACTTCGCAACCACCCTACCTCAGACCGGACCTGCGTTATCCGCCCAGTTCATAGCGTCGCTTGCGGTCATGGCAATCATCATCCTGGTCGCGTCGATATGGGCGGTTCGACGGGTTACCTTTCCTCTCGCCTCGCTCGCAGCAGCGGCGCAGCGGCTCGGCGGCAACCTCGCCGCGCCACCGGTGCCGGAAACCGGCACAATCGAGGTGCGGCAGGCCTCTCATGCCTTCAACACGATGCAGACGCGGCTGCGCGGCCTGATCGAAAACCGGACGCGCATGATTGCAGCGATATCGCACGATTTGCGGACGCCGCTGACACTCCTACGGCTCAGAGCCGAAAACGTCGCCGATGGGCAGGAGCGCGACAAGATGCTCGCGACGATCGACGAGATGGACAGGATGATCGCGGCGACGCTCCAGGCGGCACGTGACGAAGCAAAGGCAGAAGGGCGGCGCCGAACCGATCTCACGGCGCTTCTCGCCAGCGTCGTCGATGATATGGCTGATGCCGGGCTGCCGGTCGAGATGGACCCATCACCACCGGTAATCTACGAATGCCAGCCGAGCGCGCTGAAACGCGCCCTGACGAACCTGCTCGATAACGCGGTGAAATACGGCAAGCGGGCGCAGGCAACCATCATGTCGACACCGCAGGACATTCAAATAGTGATCGAGGATAGCGGACCGGGCATTCCAGAGGGCGAACTGGCGAAGGTGGTCCAGCCGTTCTATCGCGTTGAGGGATCGCGCAGCCGTGAGACGGGCGGCATCGGTCTCGGATTGGCGATATCTCTCTCGGTCGTCGAGGCACATGGCGGCACGCTCACACTCGCCAACCGATCGGAGGGTGGTCTGCGGGCTTGCATCACGTTACCTGTCTCTGCATGAGCGGAGTAGGTGGGTTCTGGCCCGATTATCAACTCGGCCCGTCGCCTAACTCGCGATAAATCTCTCTTATCACGAGCTGGGGCGTTCGAGTTCTAGCAGCAGCAGCCAGTTTGCCCATTCAGGCGAGACCGATGGCGTCAGATCGCAAGTGGCAGTTCAAGACGAAGTTTCGCGCCAATGCCTATGGCTGGCGCGGTTCACGCCTTGCGATCGGCCGGCTCAAGGAAGCTTCCGCCGAGATCAGGTCCGTGGCGAAATCCGATCCTGTCGCTGCAGGAGAAGGCGTCGTGTCGTTGATGGAGCGCATCTGGCCGGCGTTGCAGGGCATTGACACCTCATCAGGCGCCCTTGGCGCCTCGGTCTTTCGCACCGTCACCGAGCTGATCCCGATCCTGACCGTCGCGCCAGGCGACAAGGTCATGCAGATCGAGAACGACTACGACAAGGAGGTCTACAACGGCGACATCGGCTATATTGACGATGTCGATCCAGACGCCGGCGAACTCGTCGCCAGCTTCGATGGGCGTTCGGTCACCTATGGCTTTGGGGAGCTCGACACGCTGGTACCGGCCTACGCGGCGACTATCCACAAGAGCCAGGGCTCGGAATACCCCGCGGTGGTCATCCCGATGATGACCCAGCACTACGCCATGCTGCAGCGGAATCTTCTCTACACCGGCATCACCCGCGGCAAGCACCTCGTGGTGCTGGTTGGCCAGAAGAAGGCGGTGGCCATCGCGGTTCGCAATGTCTCAGGCCGGCGGCGGTGGTCGAAGCTGGACGAGTGGCTCCGGCCGGTGATGCCCGACACATCATTCGGTGCGGCAGGGTCCGGCTGAACGATGCTGGCGAGCGAATTTATTCACGACCCCGAGGTTCGTCGCTGGCTTGGTGGCGTCGAGCCGGCTTGGACGCTACTCGACATGGAGAGCCTGAACGCACTCCGGCGAGAGCCGTCGAAGGATAACCGCGTTCTTCGCCTTGCAAGCGATCTCACCCGATGTCTCAGGTGTCATTCCGCCCAAAGCCGCTACCGGGTCCTCGACCGAAGCCGCCGGTTTGACCTGTCTACGTATTTCCGCTTCGCCCCGAAAGCGACCGAACTGCGCGCGGCAAGCGAAATGACGCGATGCGCCATGAGTGGACTTCATTGCAGCCAACGAATATTGCTGACCTGCCGTCGGCCGTAGAGCAACCTGCGCGCGAGTCACCGTACTAGTCGCTCTCGTCCGTAAAGCAATAGCATCGCGATGATGACGACGCCGTAGATCACCTGACGTCCGGCCTCGGGCATCTGCATGACCGACAGGATCGACTGGAGCAGGGTTATGAGGATCACGCCGGCGACGGTGCCAAGATAGCTCCCGCGGCCGCCGAGGATCGACGTGCCCCCGAGCACGACCGCTGCGATCGACGGCAGCAGATAGACATCGCCCATCGACTGTGCCGCCTTGGAGGCATAGCCGGCAAGCAGCACACCGCCGAAGGCCGAGAGACCGCCGGAGATGGCAAAGGCGATCATCACCACCCGGCGCGTGTTGACGCCGGAGAGATAGGCCGCGCGTTCGCGATTGCCGATGCCGTAGACCGAGCGGCCGAAGGTCGTGCGGCCGAGCAGGAATACCGCCGCGACCCCGACCACAGCCCACACGATCACCGCGTTGGGCACCCCGGGAATGGCGAAGCCGGTGGCGAGATAGCGCATGGGCGGCGAGGCGAAATCGCGCGGCGAGAAACCGCCCGAATAGACCACCATCAGCCCCTGCGCGACGGCGTTGGTAGCCAGCGTGATGATCATCGAGGGAATGCGCAGATAGGCCACACCGAAACCGTTGACCAGGCCGAGCGCAACTCCGCACAGGATGCCGAACGGCACCGACAGGACGATGCCCGCCGTGCCCCAGGAGGTTATGGCGCAGGCCATCATCGCGCCGGCGGTGACCACCCAGGGCACCGACAGGTCGATCTGGCCGAGCAGAATGACCACCATCATGCCGGTGGCTATGACGCCGAGGAAGGACGCGACCTTGAGCTGCTGCAGCAGATACTCCGGCGACAGGAAGTTCTCCGAATAGAGGCTGCCGAGAAGCAGGAGGATGATAATGCAGGCGAAGGCCATCGCCACCGCCGGATCGCGGCGGATGAAACCGGGGAGATGGGACGTGAAGCGCCCGCCTGTCGTTGCCGCGCTCATAGGAACCAATCCAGCCGGTTGCGGACCCGGAAGAGGCCGAAGGCGGTGAGGCTGACGGCAAGCAACAGCACCATGCCCTGGAACAGCGGCTGCCACAGCGGGTCGAAGTCGAAGACGAAGAGCAGGTCGCCGATGGTGCGGAAGGCGAGCGCCCCAAAGATGGCGCCGATGGCGCTTCCCGTGCCGCCGAACAGCGACACGCCGCCGAGCACCACCGCCGCGATCGAGAACAGTGTGTAGGTGCTGCCCGAGGCGTAGGCGGCCTCGCCGGTATAGGTGAAGAAAGTGAGGAACAGGCCGCCGAGCGCCGCCAGCACGCCGGCGAGCGTATAGGCGACGAACTTCGCCCGCTTGACCGAGACGCCCGACATGTAGGCGGCGACGTCGGACGAACCGACGGCATAGGCGGCGCGGCCGGTGACCGAGCGGCTGAACGGCACCCAGACGACCAGTACGACCACCGCCAGCACCACCAGACTCGCCGGGAACACGTCGAAGACCTTGCCGGTCATCAGGTCGGCGAAATCGCCGTTGACGCCGCCGCCGGGGAAGGGCCTGAGCAGCAGGGCAATGCCGTAGTAGACGGCGCCGGTGGCGATGGTCGTCACGATCGGCTGCAGGCGGCCATAAATGACGATGAAGCCGTTGATGGCGCCGCACAACGCACCGGCAGCGAGCACGCCGAGCACGCCGAGCCCGGTCTGGAGCGGCGAGCCGAGCACGATCCACGAGGCCAGGCAGTTGGTGAGCGTGAAGATCATGCCGACCGACAGATCGATGCCGGCGGTGATCACCACCAGCGCCTGGGCCATCGCCACGAAGGCGAGCAGCACGCCCTTGTTGGCTGCTGTCTGCACCACGTTGGAGACGGCGGTCTCGGTGAAGCCGTTGTTCGCAATCGCCGGGTGGTTGACCAGGTAGATCGTGAACATCACGACGAAGATGCCGAACGCCAGCAGCGTGCCGCGCTGTTCAGCGAGCCAGAAGCGCCATTCCCTCACGCGTTGACGGCCGGCTGGGCGCCGGCCTCCTCTCCGGTTGCAATGTTGAGCGCGCTGGCGAGCAGCGCACGTTCGGTGATCTCGTCGCCGACCAGCTCGCTCTGGACGGCGCCGTCATAGAGAACAAGCACGCGGTCGCAGCAGCCGATCAGCTCGTCATAGTCGGTCGAGTAGAACAGGATTGCCGCGCCCGCATCGGCGAGCTTGCGCAGGAGCTGGTAGATCTCCTGCTTCGTACCGACATCGATGCCGCGCGTCGGATCGTTGAGCAGGATGATACGCGGCTCGCGCATCAGCCACTTGGCGATGACGACCTTCTGCTGGTTGCCGCCACTGAGCGCGCCGACCGGAATGTCGGTACCGGCGGTGCGGATGCCCAGCAGCTTGATAACATCATCGATCAACCGCTTTTCCTTGGCGCGGTCGATGATCCCGCCGCTGGCGATACGGTCGAGCACGGCGAAAGACAGGTTGTCGCGCACGGACATGGGCAGCATCAGCCCTTCGGTCTTGCGGTCCTCGGGAATAAGCGCCATGCCGGTTTCAGCGGCGCTGGCCGCAGCCGGGCTGTTGACCGTGACCTCCTTGCCATCGATCAGCAGGCTGCCGGTCAGACCGCGCAAAACACCGAAGAGAGCGAGCAGGAGCTCGCGCTGGCCCTGTCCGTCGAGGCCGCCGAGGCCGACTACCTCGCCTGGACGCACGGCCAGCGATACCTCGCGCAGACGGTTCGTCCACGACAGGTCACGTACCTCCAGCGCCGGCGTCTTCTCCGCATTGGCACCCACCGGCGGTTTGGGCGGAAAGACATGGCTGTATTCGCGACCGATCATCATTTCGATGACTTCGTTGTCGGTCTTGGTTCCGGCCTCGTAGGTGTCCACGTTCTGGCCGTTGCGGAAAACCGTGCACTCGTCGGCGAGTTCGGCGATCTCGTGCATGCGGTGCGAGATGTAGAGCAGCGCCAGCCCTTCCTCGCGCAGCCTCTTCAGCACCTCGAACACCCGCGCCACGTCGGCCGAGGTCAGCGCCGAGGTCGCCTCGTCGAGGATGAGAACACGCGGATTGAGCGCCAGCGCCTTGGCGATCTCGACCATCTGCCGGCGCGATAACGGCAGGTCCTTGACCAGGGCACGCGGATGAATGTCGGGCGCGCCGGCGCGCGCGAGTGCCTCCTCTGCCAGGCGTCTCTGCGCTGCCCGGTCGATCATGCCAAAGCGCTTTGGCGGACGGGAAATGGCGATGTTGTCGGCGACCGATAGCTCCGGAATCAGCGACAATTCCTGGAAGATGCACACGATGCCGGCATGGTTGGCCGATGCCGGCTCAGGGAAGCTGACCGTGCGGCCGTCCAGCGTCATGCGCCCCTCGTCGGGGGCAACGACACCGGACATGATCTTGATGAGCGTTGACTTGCCGGCGCCGTTCTCGCCGAGAATGGCGTGGATGCGGCCGGCGGTGACGGTCAACTCGGCACGGTCGAGCGCCACGACGCCGCCATAGCGCTTGGTGACCCCCTCCATCCGAAAGAGCGGCTGGGCGCTCTCCATCGGCTCCTCCCCAGGCACCGTAGATTGTCCTTATTGTGCAAAGCGCCGCGGGGGATGCCCGCGGCGCCAGACACCTTTGCAGGTGAGTTTACTGATTTTCCTTCGACTGGCCCATGATTTCCTGCGCCGTGAAATTGATGCCGCAGGAGGGGAAGGAATTGCCGACAAAGAAATTGTCCGACTCCTTCGGGAAGTAGTCGACGCCTTCCTTCATGTTGGGATAGGAGCCAACCGCCAGCGGCAGCTTCACCGACTGCGGCACGACCTGGCCTTCGAGCGCCGCAATGGCCGTCTTGATGGCGACCGCGACCTGGGCCGGACCGGTGCCGGCTGAGGTGCATTTCAGACCGTCCTTGGCGTATTCCGCACAGAACTTGCGGAAGCCGTTCTCGGTCTCGCCGGCGAAGGGCACCATCGGGTGCTTGGCGTCGAGCATGGCCTGGACCACGCCAGTGTCGCCGCCCTGCGCGGTGATGCCATCGAACGGACCATTGGTGGCGATGGCGTCCGCGGTCACCTTCTGGGCGACGCCGTCATCCCACTTGCCCATCACCTCGGTCACGTTCCACTTCTTGCCAGAAGCATCGAGCGTCTCGTGGATGCCGTTGTGGCGATCGGTATCCACCGACGTTCCGGCCACACCGCGCACCTCGAGGACCTTGCCGCCGTTGGGCAGATGGTCGATCAGCCACTTGGCCCAGAGCACGCCGAGACCCTTCTGGTCGACATTCACGTTGATGTCGTCGGTCGTGTCGAGAATGTTGTCGAACGCAACCAGAATGACCCCTGCCTGCTTGGCGCGGCGGATGACCGGCTCGAAGGCGGTCGGGTTTTGCGCGTCGACGACGATGGCGTCATAGCCGGAATCGATGAAGTTGTTGATCGCCGAGATCTGCGCCGGCACATCCTCGCCGGTGGAAACCACCTTGAATTCCTTGAGCTTGGCGGCGACATCCGGCTGGGCGGCATAGGCCTTCGCCGTCTGGATCATCTGGATGCGCCAAGTGTTGGCGATATAGCCGTTGGCCAGCGCAATGCGGTACGGACCTTTCTTCGCCGGATACTTGAAGAACTTGGTGTCGGACGACCAAGGCGCGAAGCAACCCGGATCGGCTGACGGGCCAGAGACGATCTCGGGGCCAGCCGCCAAAGCGGCTGTCTGAACCGCCAGCAGCGCACCGACTGCGGCCCCAGTCCCCATCAATGCACGCAAGAATGACGACGACTTCATGTGGTTTCCTCCCTTGGGCGATGCTTGATTCGGCGTCGTATCGTTCGTGGATGGCCGTGCCGTTTCAGCGGCCAATCCCTGCCGATCCACTCACGCGCTCTTCCCCCGACGCGCATTTGACCTTTAGGTGGGCATGAAAGCGCTGTCAACTAGAGCGATTCGAAGCTAGTGCGGCGCTTGATGAGCTGTACGGGGGCTGCGAGACACCATGGATGAGCCGTCGAGACCGTCGAACGCGCTTCGGCCGCGGCCGGTGACGCTAGACAATGTCGCCGCCCTCGCTGGCGTCAGCGCCGTCACTGTTTCCCGTACATTGCGCCGACCCGAAATGGTTTCGGCGAGCCTGCGCCGGCGGGTGATGAGTGCTGTGGAGGCGCTGGGCTACATCCCCAATCAACTCGCCAGCGCACTTGCCTCTGCGCGCACCGGCACCATCGGCGTACTCATTCCGTCCCTCACGAACGGTGTCTTTGGCGATTACCTAAAGGCACTGCACGACGCCTTCCTGCCGGCTGGCTTCCAGGTGATGGTGCTCAATTGGCGCTACCAGCCGGAGGAGGAAGAGAAGGCGATCGCCACGATGCTCGGTCTGCACCCCGAGGCGATGATCCTTGCCGGCATCGACCAGAGCGACCACGTCCGCCGCATGCTCGAACGAGCCAACATCTCCGTCATTCAAACGATGGAACTGAGCGACGATCCGATCGATATCAATATCGGCTTTTCGCAGCACGACGCCGGCTATGCTGCCACGCGCCACCTCCTCGATCTGGGCCACCGCCGAATTGGCCATATCCGTGCGCGGCAAGACGCCCGCTCGAAGCGGCGTATGGAGGGCTACCGCCGGGCCATGGAGGAAGCCGGCCTCGACACGTCCGGCATGGTCGCGGCCACGCCCCGGCCGTCGACTTTCGCGTTGGGTGGCGAGCTTCTAGCCGATTTGATCTCCCGCGCGCCAAATCTTGAATTTGTCTTCGCGTGCAATGACGATCTTGCCGTTGGCGCGCTGTTCGAGTGTAGCCGGCGCGGAATCCGCGTCCCCCACGATATGGCGATCATCGGTTTCAATGATCTGGAGATATGCGCCAGTTGCCATCCGACGCTCTCCTCGGTCGCCACACCGCGGTACGAAATGGCCCGTCAGGCGGCGGAAATCGTCACGCGCATCATCCGCGGCGACGGCCAGCGGCCAGATCGTCCGATCATCGACCTCGGTTTCGAGGTTCGCACGCGGGGCAGCACCGGGCGGCACTGACGCGCGCGACACCACGACGGCCTACCGAAAACGCTCGGTCGCCATTCTCCACAATCGCACGCTAAACCGTCCCGCCCTGTGGGTATCGCACTGAAGATCGACCTCTTCGGCGCCCACGCCAAACCGATCAGTAGCATTGCGCCAAACACGACCGTTTCGTTTACTGACTTCCGGTCCGGGTCATTCACGACCGAAACAGCATGCTCTGCTTATCTGTGCATGTCGGCTTCGCCCCGAAAGCGACCGAGTTTTCACGTTGCCGCGAAATGACGCGATGCGCCAGCTGCGGAAGTCGCAACTGTGTTGGCGGGAGCACCTTTGTCCGCTAGTGGGGGCTCGGCCACTGCGCCGTCGCCGACGGCCTAGAGGAGGCCGGCGACGTCCCTTTCGCCTTCAACCGCTTGCCGCCATCGCGGTCGGGATCCCCCACAAGCGGAACTGGTCACCCGCCGATCGTTCCAGTCCGCTGGCCGCTATTTCTTCAGCCGGTGTCGTGGGCCATTTGTGCATGATAGGTGCAGACGAAGCCGGCATGCTGTCGGCCCTGAAGCGGCACCGCGCGGTGGGGTTGGAGAGGAGAAATAGTTGCGCGATCTATCTCCGGTCGCGTGGTCGCGCCGGAGGCTGCTGCTCAGCCGCCACGGACTCAATCCGCTCGAACGGCCACGAAACGAAGGGCGCTTCTGAGGCCAGCGTGTATGACGCCAAGTCTGCCGCTTATGTTGGTCTGACTCCCGCGCCCGATCTTCTGATTGTATCGGAACTGGTTTGTCATGAATTGCATGGCATCGAGCAGGTGGTCGATGTGCCTGTCCTGACGGTAATTCATCAAATACCGATACCCGGCGAGGTCGCATTTCAAATGCAGGGTTTCGCTGGCAGTCAGCGTGTCCGGGCAGGTGTCCAGCAGCGCCACGAGGGCTGCCTGCTCGGCATTCGTCATCGCGTACACGTCCTTCTGGGCCGAAAAGAGGAAGTAGTCGACGAAGAGGACGATGTGGGGCAGAGGCAAATTCCGACGTGGAACAATCCGGTCTCCGGCCCGCGCATTGGAAGTGGTCGCCAGCACCAGCACGAACATAAGGGCGAAGCTGCTCGGCGCCAAGCAGCGGAGGCCCGCAGGGCACAACCAGCGCCGCTCGGAGCGCTTTCGCATCTCAGACTGCCAATCCATTGGCATGGTGTGACCTCCCATCGTCGGAAATACGCACTCCGGCGCGGCCCGCGGCCGGCGTTCTAGATCTTGCTCAGGATTCCGCTCGCCTGAATGGGTTCCGGGACAGCCGGCTTCCAGTTTGGCAGCAAGTTCGTGATGATATTGGATCGCGTCGCCAGTTCGCTGCCTGACATCCAGAACGCTGCGGGCACGGTGACGTAATTCTTCTCGAACAGAAAATCGATGAAGCCGCCATCGATGTCTCGATCCCTGAACAGATCGAAGTGTCGCGTGGTCGCCGACAGGTTGGGAATGCCGCCCAGTGACAGCGATGCGCCGTGAAACATCCATGAACTGGCGGGGCTGGCATAGCGTGTGTCGCCCTGGATGTAGATCGCGATGCACATCGAAGCGCAGAAGTCGTGCTCGCCAACCAAGGTGACCAGCGCGACTTGCTCGCGAATCTCTTCCAGGACGCCAATCACCTCCAACCCGTGGACATCGCTGCCCCCCGGGCTGTTGAGCCGCAGGATGAGCTTCTCTAGACTTGGCCGCTTCCTGATCTCGTCCCAGATGGCACGCAGGTTTGCAGCCATCGGCTGGACGATCGGACCATCATAGGTCACGACGACTGCGTTGGCGGCGACCTTGTCACCGCCCTCTGCAGTCAGCACCTTGAAGCCGACGATCTCCGCAGTGCCTGAGGCAAGCGGGCCAGCCTGAGCCGGCGTAGCGCCAGCGGCGAACAGGCCCAGCAGTACACCTAATGTCATCGATAGCGCCGCGCCGGCACTTTTCGCACGGCGCCACATCGCGATCGTCTTGTGATGGTGCATCTCTCCCCCCCTGTTGATCTGGGCGAGAGCCTGCCATCACTGGTCTCTCAGTCGACGACCTCCCCCACGATAGCCGCCGATTGAATCATTCTAAAGATGCGTTCCTTGCCTCGCAACCCGGTCCGCTGGCTGCAATCTGCGTTCTTCCGGTTTGGGTCATTCACGACCGATACCCACGGCGCTGCGTGACAGCACATGTCGGCATCAACCCGAAAGCGTCCGAAATACCGAATTGCCGTGAATTGACGAGATGCGCCAGCAGCGGACGCGGCTTTGCGGCAATCGACGTATGGATCAACAAGCGTCGCCTCAACTGGGCTCAGGCGTATTCGACAAAATGTCCTCCGCCCTCTGGCCCCAACTTGGCGACTAGATCGGCCCACAACGCCTCAGAACCGTTGCGCCGGATGACTTGGCCTGAGACATCGCCACTGCGCCGGAGAACAAGCCTGCTGTAGTCCGCCAGCGAAGCCGCGCAAGGCGGCGTTGGTCGCCGACGACGCGTGGCCGCCCCGCGCGTTGAAGGACCGCGCCTCCTACTGTCGAGCCGCTCTTGGCAAATCGTGCAACCGCTCGGGATACCGTTCAGCATTCGACCACGTTGACGGCGAGACCACCCGTCGACGTTTCCTTGTATTTTTCGCGCATATCAAGCCCAGTCTGACGCATCGTCTCGATGCATTGGTCGAGCGACACAAAGTGCGTGCCCTCACCGCGCAATGCCAGCGAGGCCGCGGTGACGGCTTTGACGGCGCCAAGTGCGTTGCGCTCGATGCAGGGAACCTGCACGAGGCCCTTGATGGGGTCGCACGTCATGCCGAGGTGGTGCTCCAACGCAATTTCGGCAGCATTTTCAATCTGCCGGTTGGTGCCGCCAAGCACGGCTGCAAGGCCGGCCGCCGCGATCGCGGAGGCCGATCCGACCTCGCCTTGGCAACCGACCTCGGCCCCCGATATCGATGCTTTGCGCTTTATGATGCCGCCCACCGCAGCGGCGGTGAGCAGGAAATCGCGCAGCCGTTCGCGCCGCGCGTCGATGCAGTGATCGAGGTAGTAGCGCGCGACGGCCGGCACCACGCCAGCCGCACCGTTGGTGGGGGCGGTGACCACGCGCCCGCCGGCGGCGTTCTCCTCGTTCACCGCCATGGCGTAGACTGACAGCCAGTCGGTGATCCGGTGGGGCTGCAGCGTGTTGCCTCCCTGTTCGGCCCGCAACTTCTCGTGGATGGCCGCCGCGCGACGCTTGACCGCGAGGCCGCCGGGCAAGATGCCGCCTCGCGCCAAGCCGCGCTCGATGCAGGCATTCATCGCGTTCCACAGAGCGTCGAGACCGGTGTCCAATTCGCCGATAGGACGGAGCGAGGATTCGTTGATGCGCTGTATATCTGCAATCGAAAGCTGGTGGCGCTCGCCGAGCGCGAGCATCGCCGCCGCGCTTTCGAACAGGTACGGTTCCTCCTGGGACGAGGCTGGTTGCGCCTTGCGCCGGTCAAACTCGTCGTCCGCAACCACGAAGCCGCCACCAACCGAATAGCAAGTTCGCTCGATGAGTACCGTTCCATCAGCGGCAAGGCCGCAAAAGATCATGCCGTTCGGGTGGCCGGGCAGAGGCGGTCCGTAGTCGAAGACCAGATCCCGTTCGGGATCGAAGCCGACATGGCCGAGTTGCACGGCGCTGAGGCTCTTCGTCTCGCGCAACTGCGCCAGAATGGCGTCGATCGCTTCGAGCCGAACCGTTTCCGGTTCAGCCCCGCACAGGCCAAGCGCGATCGCGTGGTCGGTGCCGTGGCCCTTGCCGGTGAAGGCAAGCGAGCCGTGCAGTCGGACGGTAACGTGGCGGATGGCAGGATGCCCGCGGATCGTCTCGACGAAGCGCCTGGCCGCGATCATCGGGCCCATCGTGTGGGAGCTCGATGGCCCGATGCCGATCTTGAAGATTTCAAACACGCTGACAAACATGACCGGTGTATTCCCGAATGGCCCGCTGGCGTCGCAGGGCAAACCCGCACAGCTAGGCAGAATCTCCCGCCGCAGGAGCCACGTCGCTGGCCATGGCCCGATGATAGGGCTCGCTGAGCCCGAAAGCGCTGGGGCCGAACTGGCGCAAGGCCGCGTCCGTGGTCATGATATCGGGCACCTTGACGACCATGACGCGTACGCGCTGTCCGTAGCGCAGCGTCTCGTTGGTGATCGGAACCGCGGTCTCGGCGTCGAGGATCGAGATGATGTCCGGAACAATGGCCAGCGTCTGGCCATCGCAGCGGGCAATCAGGTTCTCGTTCTGAAACTCGACCGTGGCAATGCCGTCAAATCCGCTCAATCCCTCGATCTTGACCTTGCCCACGGTGAAGCCCTGCTCGGTCTGGCGGCTGACATCGACGACCTTGCCAGCGAAGATCAGGTTGGCGGCGGAATAGTCAGTCGACGGCAGATACTCGATGAGCGCATCGAAGGGGTCGAGCCGCCGCGTCCTGGCGGTCCTGATGACCCGGCCGATCTCCATGGCGAGCGTCAGCGTCCGGCGCACCGAGGTGCGCTTCACGTCGGCCCCGCTCATCGGATAGTTGGCGATGTAGGCGCTGCCGCCGTAGCGGATCGTTATGCCGCGGGCGATCCACTCCATGCGATGGTTCGAGGAGGTCTTCACGATCGCTACCTCGCCGTGCTCGTTGGCGATGGCCATCGGCGTGCCGGCAATGCCGTTGATCGCGAAAGTCTCCATCTGAAGCTCGGGGAAGGCGCGGCCCTGACCGTCGGCGTCGACGACAGGAATGCCAAGCATCGCTCCGACGAACAGAGGAATGGTGGAGTTGATGCCGCCGACCTCTGTCGGCATGGTCGCGGTGGCCGTGCGGCCGATGAAGGCCTCCAGTGCGCGCAGCGCCGTGACCGGTTCGGCGCCGGAGGGCACTTTTTCCAGGAGAACCGTCGGGGCGCCCATCATGGCGGTCGGAACGACGAAGTCGTCGTCGCGGAGTTCCTCGGGATCGAGGATGCGGATTCGCTTGCCCGCCCGCAGTTGTTGCTTGACGATCAACCCGCCGATATGGGGGTCGCCGCCGCCACCGGCACCAAGAAAGGCGGCGCCGCGGCAGAGATCGCCGACGTGTTCTTCGAGGAAGTCCATCGGTCCGCCTATCGGTTTGCAGCGCCGGCGAAAGGCAGGTCGCCGACCGCCTTGATCCTGAGGCGCGTGGGGTTGTCGGGCAGGTAGCTGATCGGCACCTCCTCGATCTCGATGATCTCGATGCTGTCCGAGGTGGCGCCGGCGCTGGCGGCGTTGGCGCGAGCTTCCTGCTTGGCGTCTTCGAGGGTCTGTTCGCGGTTCGCCGCCGACAGGGTGACCACCTTTTCGACTTCTCCTGACACCTGCGCGATAGCCGCGCCGACAGCATTGGCGACCGAGGCGTATTCGGGTCTCAGCACCTCGGAGGCCGCCGCAAGATGCCAATCGACGAGAACCGATCCGCCGCCGACGATGACGACCGGCATGGCGCCGGCTTCCGTCTTCATGCGATCGATATTGTCGTCGAGGCGGTCACGCATCGTCTGGCGGACATTTTCGATGAGCGACGCCGGCAGGTGCTCGACCAGCGAGCGGTCGCCGAAGTCCGCCCAGCCGCCAGCAACGGCAACGTCGCTGGTGGTCAAGGTCGAGCCACCGAAGATCAGCGCGTCAGTCGTTAGCCGGTATCCAACCGAATTCGGGTCCAAGCGACCGGCCCTCGTCGCGCACGCAACTACCACCGCCGAGGCCGACCGCCAGCACGTCCGGCATGCGGAAGTTGGTCTTGACGCCGCCGACGTCGACGAAGTGCGTCGACTGGCGGGGGAAGCCCTTGCGCAGCATGCCGATGTCCGACGTGGTGCCACCGATGTCGACGACCATGGCGTCCCCGACACCGGCGAGGAACGCGGCGCCACGCATGGAATTGGTCGGACCCGAGGCGAAGGTCAGGACGGGATAGCGGACCACGTCGCTCGCCGGCATCAGGGTGCCGTCGTTCTGGCTGATGAACAACGGCGCATCGAGCGCCAGAGCTGCGATGGCCTGTTCAAAGGCCGTCACCACGCGCCCAGCCAGAACACTGAGGGACGCATTGATGATCGTGGAATTTTCACGCTGCAGCATGCCGAACCGACCGATCTCGCTCGACAGCGAGACCTCGATGCCGTCGACTTCATTGCGCAGGATCTCGGCGACGCGCAGCTCCATGCGGTTATCGATCGGCGAGGCGATCCCCGTGACGGCCGCGGTCCGGATTCCGCGCTTCTTGAAGACGGCCGCCGCCTCGCGCACTCGGCGCTCGTCGAGGGGAGAGATTTCCCGCCCGTCGAACTCGTTGCCGCCGGCGACCAGATGCACGGAGCCTTCGACTTTCGCCCTGAGATCGGCCGGCCAGTCGGTGAGCGGCGGGACCGAGGTGGCGGCCGGCAGGCATAGGCGCAGGATTCCGACTGGCAGCAGTTCGCGACGCCCGATGACGGCATTGGTGAACTGGGTGGTGCCGATCATGACGCATTCGATATCGGACGCGACGCTGCCGGACGTCGAAAGGGCGTTGCTGATCGCCGACACCACACCGGAAGCGACATCCGCGGTGGTCGGTACTTTCTGCCAACCGACTATTCCGGACGGACCGACAACCACCGCGTCGGTGTTGGTGCCGCCTACGTCAACGCCGATCTTCATGGCTCTCCCGGGGGGTTGTTCTTCTGGCGGGATGCTTCGGCGCTAGCGCAGCGCCACCGCGCTATTGTCGTTCCAGAACAGGCCAACGTCCTCGCCGGCATCGAGATGGCGGGCGTCTAGCCGATTGGGTACCTCGACCGTCAGCTCGTAGGCGCCGGTACGCACGGCGTAGCGCACAACGGCGCCCTGGTAGGTTTCACTGACGATCCTACCGGTCAGCCTCGGAATCTGGCCGTTGGCTGGCCTTCCGAGTGTGATCGCTTCCGGCCGGATGAGGACCGAGACCCGGTCTCCCGCGGCGAGGCTCGCGCCGGCCGGCGCCCGCGCGGTGAGGACGGCGCCCTCCAGGTCGACCTCGCACCGGTCGGCGCCGCACGCGCGCACTGTGCCGTCGATCAGGTTCGATTCGCCGATGAACTCGCCGATGAAGCGGGTGGCCGGCAACTCGTAGATTTCTTTCGGGCTGCCGATCTGCAGCACCTCGCCGTCCCGCATGACCGCAATGCGGTCGGACATCGTCAAGGCTTCGCCCTGGTCGTGGGTGACGTAGATCGTCGTGATCCCGACGGACTTCTGAATGTCCTTTATCCAGAACTTCATCTCCTCGCGCATCTTCTTGTCGAGTGCGCTCAAGGGTTCGTCGAGGAGCAGGATCTGCGGCTGGAACACCAGCACGCGGGCGAGCGCCACGCGCTGCTTCTGGCCGCCGGAGAGCTGGCGTTCAAAACGGTCGCCGAAGCCGGCAAGGCCGACCTGGCGGAGTACCGCCTCGACCTTTGTGCGGATCGTATCGCGGTCGACTTTGCGCATCTTCAGTCCGAAGGCGATGTTGTCGAACACCGACATGTGCGGAAAGATCGCGTAGTTCTGGAAGACGATGCCGATGTCGCGCGCCTCCGGCGGCAGGCGCGTGATGTCGTGGCCAGCGATCTCGATGTGGCCGGTGTCGGGCGTGACGAAGCCGGCGAGCATGCGCAGCGTCGTGGTCTTGCCGCATCCCGATGGACCGAGCAGCGAGAAGAACTCGCCGCGCGCAACGCTGAGATCGAGCATCTTGACCGCAGCGGTCTTGCCGTAGCGCTTCGAGATGCCCTCGAGGTTAACGAAGGTCATGCGTCCAATCCCGGTGAGCGGCCCATTCGCCCCGGCAGCGGATCGCAGCCGGGGCCGGTGTCGTCAGAGGCCGAAGATCTCGTTCGAACGGTCGACGATCTCGGACTGGTGCTCGACGAAGAAGTCCCAGTCGGGCACCCAGAACTTGGCGGCGACGTCCGCCGAATTGGTCTGGCCCTGGGCGACCAGCTTGTCGGGATACTTGGCGTCCCGATTCGTCGGGCGCCACATGAACGCGTTACCGAAGGCTTCAAGGAACGACGGCTCGAGCGTCCGGTTGAGCAGGGCGAGGGCGAGCTTCTTCTGCGTCGGCTCGGAATAGCGGCTGATCGTCTTGGTCTGGGTGAGGATCAGATGGTTGCTCCACTCCCAAACGTCGACCGGCTCACCCTTGTCCTTCAACGACAGGGCCTCACCCTGGTCGTGAACGGCAATATCGACCTCGCCACGCTCCAACATAGTGAGCATGTTGAAGGTGAACTCGCTGATCTTCATCGGCATGGCGTCCTTGATTGCCTTCAACGCCGCCTCGATGTCGTGCTGGTCCTTGCCGAACTCCTTGGCGGTGGCCATGAACCAGCCGTGATAAAGCCCGTTGGTGGTGATGTAGGTGCCGCGCTTGTTGGCGAACTGGGACTCCCAGAACGACTTGAACGAGTTGGGCGCCGGGTGGGCCTGGTCGGTGCGATAAGCGTAGACGTAGGGGTTGAATGCCCAGGTCACGCCGACCTTGCTGGCAAAGGCGAAATCCCAGCAGCGATTGGCATTCGGCACGTTCGCCTTGACCTCCTCGACGTCGAGGAAATAGTCGCCCGCCTGTTTGGTCTTGGTCAGGTTCGGCAGATTCCAGTTGCAGACGTCGAAGACCGGATGCTTGGGGCCGCCGGTGACGAACTTCGGGAACCAGGGGAACGACGAATCCCAGTTGACCTTGCAGTTGAAGTCCTTCTCGAACTGATCGGTCAGCGCCTTGCTGACGAAGTCCTTCCAGCCGCCGCCCCACTCGCCGATGTTGATCGTGGCGCCGCCGGCGTCGAAGACACCGCCGTCATAGACCACCTCCTTGGAGAAGGCGTGGTTGATGTTGAACATCGACGCGGCGGCGATGCCGGCGGACGCGATAAGCCCGCCTTTAAGCACTGTGCGGCGATCGACGACATAGTTGCCGGTGAATCCGGTCTTCCTGACGGTCATGCTGGTCTCCTTCCTGCTTCGGGTTGGATCACGTTGACTGGTTGGCCGAAGGGCGGCCACCAGCGCCTGCCAGACGCCTCAGGCCGATGAGGCGATTGGTCAGAAGGACCGATGCGATGACGAGCGTGATGGCGAAGATGCCGGCAGCGGCGGCGTCAGGCTCGAACCGGTAGCGCAGCGAGTTGTAGAGGGCGATTGGCAAAGGCTCGCTGTTGGGCGCGCTGAGAAACAGCGAGACTTCGAACTGCCCGAACGAAACGATGAACGCGAAGATCGCTCCGGCCTCAATGCCGGAGCTGATGTTGGGGAAGGTCACTTTCCAGAAGGCCGTCCATGGCGAGGCGCCGAGGCTGCGGGCGGCCTCTTCCAGTGAACGATCGAACAAGGCCAGCGCCGCACCCACCGTTCCGATGACGTAGGGTGTGGAATAGAGAATGTGGCCAATCCAAAGACCCCAGATGGTCCGCGCGATGCCGAGCCCGGTGGTTACCAGGAAGGCATAGACCGAGAAACCGATGACGACGCCCGGCAGGACGACTGGCGACAGGAAGAACAGGCGCAACGCCGCCCTGCCCTTGGACAACGTTCGCGACAAAAAGAGCGCGGCGGCCGTGCCGAGCACGGTCGAGACGAGCGTCGTCATCAGCGCGAGCTTGAACGAGAACGCAAAGGCGTCCCGGTAGGTCTCGGAATTGAGGAACTTCGCCACCCATCTGAGCGAGAGCCCGTGTGGCGGAAAAGTCATCACGTCCCCCGCCGTCAACCCGGCCAGCACGACGATGACGATAGGGGCGAGCATGTAGATGAAGCCGCAAGCCGCCGCCAATTTCGCGAAAAGCGGGATTTCTCGGGACATCAGGCGAGCCCCCCCGACTTGCGCGCACCGATTCTGAGATAAAGGGCAATCGTTGCAACGCTGATCACCAGCAGGATGACGGCGATGGCCGAGCCCGACTGGAAGCGAGCCATCTCGCCGACCTGCTGAAAAATCAGGATCGGCAGGACGCCGACGCGGAACCCACCCATCAATGCCGGCACGATGTACGAGCTGATCGACAGGGCGAAGACCAGGAGCGTGCCGGCAAGGATGCCCGGCATGCTCATCGGCAGGGTGACCAGGAAGAATGCTTTCCACCGCGTCGCGCCGAGGCTGCGCGCCGCTTCTTCCAGGCTGGGGTCGATGTTGCGGATCACGCCGACCAGCGACAGGATCATGAAGGGCATCGAGAATTCGACGAGCCCGAGCACAACCCCCAGAAAATTGTACATGAGCGCCAGGGGATGCCCGATGAGCCCAGTCCACATCAGGAACTCGTTGACCAGACCGTTGTCGCCAAGGATCACCATCAGGCCGTAGAGCCGGATGACCATGTCGACCTGCATCGGCACCAGGACGAGGATGGTCAGTGCCGTGATGCGGGCCGGATGCTTCGTCTTGGCGATCACGAAGGCGATCGGATAGGCGGCGATCAGCGTGACGAAGGAGACTACGCTGCCGAGCAGCACCGAACGCACGGCGGCCATCGAGAAGCTAGAGCGGGACAGGAATCGTGCGAAATTCTCGAGCGTGAAGTGCGCGCTCGGGTGAACCGCGCCGACCAGCGGCGGGTTGAAGGCCGTCGCCAGCAGCAAGCCTACCGGCACGACGAAGAAGGCGACGTAGAACAAGATCAGCGGCACGACCAGCCAGCCCTGATGGCGCCAAATATGCGGCCATGCCCAGCGCGGCTGCGGCGCCCGCTCCACCGCCGCCACTGTCATCGCCCCGCCCCGCTCGCCTTGAGCAGGGCAGCAAGATTGGGCCAGTCGGACAGCCCATCGAAGCCCTTGCGCTCCGGATAGGGATAGTCGCCCTTGCTGTGGGCGACGCCGTTCACCACCATCTCCGCCGCAGCCACGACGGCGTAGGGAAGCGGGTCGTAGACCGAGACCGCCAGGCCGTAAGCCTTCAGCGCCTCGCCGAGCGGCTCGCCGAGCCCGAGCATACCGGTGCATCCGAACACGATCGCCTGGATATCGTCCTTGCGGGCGGCATCGACAGACGCCTGGACCGTGCGGGCGACGGTGACGTTCCTGTCGGCATTGAGATCAAGCACCGGAACGGCGATCGAGCGGACCGAGACGAGCGCCTCTTCGACGCCGTAGAGCCGCGCCTTCTGGCGAAACAGGCGCTCCTGGCGGTCGAGAACGGTGACGATCGAGAAGCGGCCACCCTTAGCCGCAGCGCGCATGTTGGCTTCGCCGCAGCCAACGACCGGAATGGCGACGGCTTCGCGCAGGGCATCGAGAGCCGGGTCGAGCATGCAGTCGATGACGATGGAGTCGGCGCCGTCGCCTTCCGCCGCGATCGCCGCCGATATCAGACCGGGTCCAGCCAAGGCTTCGTCGATGGCCGACTCCACCGAAACCGGACCGGATTTCAGAAACGCTGACGAAACGTCGAAGTCGGCTCCCGCAAAGGTCTGCGCGACGCTGTCGCCACGGAACCCTTCGCTGGTGATTGGCACCAGAATCCGCACATGAGGCCGACGCTGCCCGGTCAAAGCCATGCTCCCGCATTGATCCTGCGCAAGCATGTCGGGCGGAACCCTCACTTTCGACTACCCATTCGGGTAGTGAGGCTCAGATAATGCCCAGTTCGCGCCCGCGTTGTATCGCGCCGGTGCGGCTGTCGACGCGCAGGTCCTTGAAGATGTTCTTCAAATGATATTTGACCGTGTTCGTCGACACGCCGAACGTCCGGGCGATTTCCTTGTTCGACAACCCGGCCGCCACGAGCGACAGGTATCTGTTGGCGTAGGTCTGCTCCGGCGCGGGCACTTGCGGGTGGCGCTGCCGGCCCGTGGCGGGACGTGCGCCCACGGCCCAGTGATGGCTGATCTCCGACAAGCGGTCGCGTAGCAGAGGATTGGAGCGCGTCTCGGTATAGGTCCCGTCTAGGGCCGCCTGCACAACGGCCTGCAGCTCCGGTCCCTCGTCAAGGATGAACCGACAGAACGGTTGTCGGCCGAGAAGTCGAATGGCGCCAAGCAGCGCATTGACACCGTCGCGCCGCCTACGCAGCCGCCACAATGCCGCGGCGCGGATGACGCGCAGTTTCGCCACTGGCAACATTTGTCCGCCGTGAATAGCGCGGTTCTCGGCCGACTCGAGCACCGCCAGGGCCTGACCCGGCCGGCCCGAGCGGAGCAGGAATCGGGAAAGAGCGACGGCGGTTGACCCGTGTCGCAAAGCCCAGTCGGCCTCGTCGTCCCAATCGAGCAGGCGCGTGAGATGTTCGAGTCCGGCGCGATCGATCTCGTCGCGGGCGAGGTCGATCTCGTCACTCAGAGTCAGGGCCCGAATTCGCTCCACCTGCAAGAGCCGCTGAAGGCGCGGCATCACCCGGTCGGCGGCCATTCGTTCCGCTCGAGCGAGCGCAGACAGGGCGCCCGGCAAGCCGGATCCAAGAAAGGCAAGGCGCGTGCTGACCCGATAGGCGGACGCAAGGACGTCGAACCAGGAGTCCTCTCCTTCGACCGAGGCAAGGGCGTCATCGAGCAGCGCCCTGCTCGTTTCGATGTCGTTCATTTCGTAGGCGACTTCGGAGCGCAATGCCCGGCAAACCGACATCAGGTCCGGCGGGGTCGAGTCCAACGCACCGAGCTTTTCCTCCATTGTGCGATATTCCTGCTCGGCGCCCAGAACGTCTCCTCGCGCCAGCCTGATCTGGCCGAGATGCGCGTGCAGGTGCATTGCCCCGTAGGCCGCACCGCCGTCGAGATAGGCCCGCATGGCGTTTTCGGCATAGCCTTGCGATCGGTTGAACTCCCCCAAGTGGAGGGCAACCGTGCATAGATAATTCATAGCCAACGCCCGCCCGAGTTGGTCGCTCGCGGGTAGATGCTCGAGGGTCTCCATGAGCAAGACTTCTTCGGCCTGACCCATGGGGCGGTCCTCGTAGATCTTGATATGGATGTCGACCAGCACGAGATCCGCTTCGATTTGACGAAAGCCGGGAATGCGGCCGCGCCTGCCCGCGGCGACGAACCGGTCGATCAGGGTACGCGACGTTGCCGTTTCACCGCGCTTGGCGAGATAGAACGCAATGCCAAGACAGGTTGCGGGATGATCGACCATGCGTTGTGGGGTCATCGACGCGACGGCCTCATCGAAGCCGTCCATGCGCCCTTGCATCACTAGGCGCCAGTCGTCTGCACGCCCAACCCGCGCCGCACCGTGTACTGCCGCCACCTGCACCGTCCTTCCCGCTGCCAGTTTCGGCGATGTGACGGACACTGTCCACTTCCGGGCTACCACAATCGACCGTGTATCCGTAGATGTAGAGCTTGAGTAGCACGGCCGGATGGTACGCTGGCCGACCCGTGTTCGCCGGCTTCGCCCCGCTGAAGCCGAGTGCAAGCAGGTCCAGTGCCTCGACGAAGGCGTCGATCACCTGAACCGGGTTGTCCGCATCCACCCAGTCCTCGAGGCATTCGGGCAGCAAGGAACACTGCGAACGCTCGGCTCCCTCGACGAAACGGCCCATCCCATCCTCCCGCATCACAGCAGGAAGACGCTACCTTGACTCGTCTGTTTCCACACAGCCAGGGTCAATGACGTCGGTATCGACGCCTTAGGTCGACGTCCGGTGTGACCTCAACAGCGGCAAGCAGGCGGACATCGACAAACCGACGCTGAGCGCCAGAACCGGACCTCGGTCGCCGCCGCGTTGCCGGACGCAGAACGTGAGGCATTGACCGTGGGCTGAGAAATTGCGACGGACATGAAAAGACGGATGGAACCGGGTGTCTAGCGGAAGAACTGATGGGCACTTCGTCGGTTCAGCCGTCGCACCCTAATATCCTCATGGCGCCGACCACGGTGCTCTGACGGTCGAGTTGCTTGCCCAAGGGAGCCCAAATGGACATCGCCGTATGGCTCGAAAGTCTGGGCTTGGGACAATACGCGGAGAACTTTGCCACGAACGACATAGATGCCGAGACCATCACAACGCTTGATCGCGACGACCTAAAGGAGCTTGGTATCGCCTCGCTGGGGCATCGAAAGAGACTGCTCGCGGCCATCGAAGCCCTGCGTGGAGATGCGCCACCTTTGGAGGCAGAACCGCAGTCCACTGGGCTGCCGGCACCTTCACTTGACGAGGACAACGCTGCTGCGCTTGCCGGCGAGCGGCGGCAAGTGACGGTGCTCTTTGCAGATATCACCGGCTATACGACGCTTTCAAATGAAGTCGATGCCGAGGAACTGAGCGAGATCGTTGCACGCGTTTTCGCGAAGGTCGACAAGGTCGTCGAAGACTTCGGCGGTTCCATCGACAAGCATATCGGCGACGAGGTGATGGCGCTCTTCGGGGCTCCCATCGCCCATGACGATGATCCGGTACGCGCCGTGCGCGCTGCCATGGAAATTCATCGAACCATGGATACTGTCGCGGTTGAGCTCAAGCGCGATCTCTCGCTGCACATCGGTATCGCGAGCGGCTCGGTCGTGGCAACGAGCGTAGGTGCGGAGGCGCGCAACGAGTACACGGTGATGGGCCATTCGGTGAACCTGGCCGCGCGGCTTAATGCCAAGGCAAAGGGGCGTGAGACGGTCGTCTCCGAGGAGGTCAGGCGGGCGGCGAGATCGGCGGCCGACTTCGACTCACTGGGCGCCGTCGAAGTCAAGGGGTTCGACAAGCCTGTCCCCGCATGGCGCGTGGTCGCTCAGGCGCCCGGGCAGGATTCCGAGAGCCGGGGTGCTTTCGCAGGGCGGCGCGGTGAGCTACGCCAGCTCGCCGGCGCCATGGAGGCCTGTGTGGAGTCGGGAACGGGTCAATGCATCCTCATTCGCGGTGAAGCAGGCATCGGCAAATCTCGTCTTGCTGCCGAGTTCGCCGCCAAGGCGGCCGGTTCGGGCTATTCAGTTCACAGGGGACTGGTGCTTGATTTCGGCGTGGGCCGGGGGCAAGACGCTTCACGCGCGATAGTGGCGAGCGTTCTCGGGTTGCCATTGGGGTGTTCAGAGGAAAACCGGAAGACCGCCGCGGAAAAGGCTCTGGCCACCGGCGTAGTGGACGAAGAAGACAGACCGTTTCTCAACGATTTCGTCGACATATCTCAATCCCCCGAAGAGCGCGGGCTTCTCGAGGCGATGGACAACAACACGCGCAACACACGCACGTTCGCCTTTCTCTCAGCGCTGATAGAGCACAAAAGCGCTGAAGGCCCCATGCTGGTCGTCGTGGAGGATATCCACTGGGCCGACGCGTCGATGCTACGCAGCATTGCTGCCATCGCCAGCGTGGTCTCGAACTGCCCGGTCCTGCTTCTGATGACGACCCGCATAGAGGGCGATCCGCTTGACAAGGTCTGGCGCGGCATGACCCGCAACAGCCCTTTGTTGACGATAGATCTGGGGCCGCTGCGTCCGGACGAGGCGGCGCAAATGGCCCAAGGGCTGCCGGAATCGGACCGCCAGTTCGCCGAGCAATGCATCGTGCGCGCCGAGGGCAACCCGCTGTTTCTCGAGCAGCTCCTGCGCAATTCCCAAGAGCGGGGCGACGATGAGATACCTGCCTCCATCCAGTCCTTGGTACTGGCGCGAATGGACAGGCTGCCGCCTCCGCACAAGCAGGCGCTGCAGGCGGCTTCGGTCATTGGTCAGCGCTTCGATCCAGCTGCGCTTCGGGCGATTGTCAATATGCCCAGCTATGACTGCCGGGTGCTGGTCGACCACATACTCGTTCGGCCCGAGGGTGGAGACTATCTGTTCGCCCATGCCCTCATCCAGCAGGGCGTCTACTCCTCGCTCCTCACGGCGACCCGCAAGCGCCTTCATCGCCGTGCCGCCGCATTCTACGCGGAGCATGATTCGGTCCTGCGGGCGCAACATCTCGACAGAGCTGGAGACGAGGGCGCCGCGCACGCCTATCTGGAAGCCGCGCTGGCCCAGAGCAACCTCTACCATTTTGACACCGCCCTTCGTCTTGTCGAGCGCGGGTTCGAGATCGCGACCGATCCTTCGGAGCGCACCGCCCTGATCTGCCACAAGGGCGAGAAACTGCGGAACCTTGGCGACACCGCCGGCTCGGCCGAAGCGTATCGCGAGGCGCTCGAGGTTGCGCCAAGCGACGTTGACAAGGTACCGGCCTGGATCGGGCTCGCGGAATTAGCGCGCCTTGCCGGCCGGAGTCCCGAAGGGCTCGACTACCTTCAACTAGCGCAACCCGCCGCTGAAAAGGCTGGTCTGGATCTAGCGGTGGCCGAGATCCACCATCTTCGCGGCAACCTGGTATTTCCCTTGGGCGAATACGAGTTGTGCAGGCTCGAGCACGAGGCCGCACTCGTCTTCGCGGAAAAGGCTGGATCGATCGAGATGAAGGCCCGCGCAATGGGCGGACTGGGCGATGCCTATTATTCGGTTGGCAAGATGCAGACCGCCCACAGATACCTCGAGGAGTGCATCAGGCTGGCTCAAGAGAACGGGCTGGGCTCGATCGAGGTTTCCTACCTCATAATGCGGACCGAGACACACTATTTCCGCGGCGAAATCGACGCGGCCTGGCAAGACTGCATGGAGGCAAGGGCCATCGCCGCGGACGTCGGCAACCAGCGTGCAGAATTCTTCGCACTTTGGGTCGGCGCCGCGATCGTCATTCTTGATCCCGGCCGGCTGACAGCCGGGCAGTTGCGCGCAGACGCGGAGCGTATGTCCGCGCTCGTCGACCAACTTGGTCTGAAGCTTCTTGAGCCACTTCTCGCCATCACCCGGGCTCTTGAGGAGCACTTGCGTGGGCGTCAATGCAACAATCACCAACTTCGCGAGGCCTATGAGAACGCAGGGCAGGTTGGCCTGACCTTCGGCGGCGGATGGATCCTAGCTTTCTTAACTTGGCTTACCGACGATCCGGAAACACGCCGTTGGGCGATGGCGGAAGCAGAAACGCTCCTCGCCACCAAGCGATGCCTAAGCCACAACTATCTGTTCTTTTATCAGCTCGCCATGGAGGTCTGCATCGCCAACGGTGATTGGGCCAATGTGGTACGCTACCGTGAGGCGCTACAGGACTACACAAGCCAAGAGCCTCTACCCCTTGTCGACTACCTCATCAGAAGAGCAAGCGCTCTCGAAGCGGTCGCCGCTGGCAAGGCTGACGAGACGGTTGTTGCCGAGCTCGAAGGTCTTCACACCGAGGCCGAAAAGATGGCCTTTACGGCATCCATTCCAGCGCTCAACGCAGCACTTGCCGAGGTTGATACAGTCGCGACATCAAGGTGAAGACGGTCTAGCAGGGAACGGCCACGGGCTCATAAGTAACCTGCAGACTAGCTCCCGACGTTATACGCGGCCCCGCGGTCGTCATGATCTCTGCGACACCGCCTGTCCAATGACCGCGTTTGCGCCCTCCTGGAACACGATCCGCTCGATCCGTATGACCTGACGATTGCCGTGCTTCAGGCGCTGGTAGGTTATGATCGAGGAATGGAGGGCACGCTCGCTTCGCGACCGCATTGGCCGCGAAGGCCACACTGGGCTGCGAGGAATGGTGCGCCAGCCGGCCGAGCATGTTCAATTGACGGCGGCAACAAGGTCCTGATCCGCGATCAACGCGACGCCCGGACGGGCACGGTGTCGATCCCGGAGACGAGCAGCTCTGCCGAGACAGACGACGAGATCATCGGCCGCGAGATGCTCTGGCAGCGGAAGCTCGGCACCCGGGCCAAGCGGTTGGACAATGAGTGAGCGTCGCCTTTCACCGACCCGCGCCTCCAAACCGTCGGAAAGGGTCACAGCCCCCGAGGTCGCTCTCCCTGCAATCTCGCTAGTGACGAAGCCTGGGCGGTCCGCATCGAGCCCCGCGCGCCTTCGCCTACCACTTCTCGCGCGGCTTGGCATATTGCTTGCCACATTACTTATGCGGCGGATGCGGAGCGATGTTTCTGCGCTAACCTATTGAAAGATTTGGTGGGTGTACACGGACTCGAACCGTGGACCCGCTGATTAAGAGTCAGCTGCTCTACCAACTGAGCTATACACCCGCCACATTCCGCGCGAAGCGAAGCCGCGTGGACGGCCGTTCTAGTATCAAAGCCCCCCCAGCCTGTCCAGCGTGACGGCCCGGCCCAAACGGCGGCTCCAAGGCCCTGATCGTAAACGCGAAATTCTGGGACGGCCTGGCGCCCGCCGGCAAACCGGCCGGCGATCAGCTGTGCGGCTGCTTGAATATCTGGATCTTGTGCTGGTCGATAGCCAGGTAACCCTCCTTGACCAGCGCCCTGAGCTGCTTGTTCACAGCCTCGCGGCTGGCCCCCAGCATCTGCGCAATGGCGCCCTGGGTGATGTCCAGTTCGACCACCGCCATGTCGGCTTCCACCCGCCCGTGGATCACCGCGATCTGCTGCAGGAGCACCAGCAGGCGGTGGCGGAGGTCGTGGAAGATCGCCTGGTCGTACTGGGCATTGGTCGAACGCAGCCGCTCGCACAGCGTCAGGATGATCTGGCGGGCGAGCCTGGGCGTGTTGTCGAGCAGCTCCAGGAAGGGACCGCGCGGGATGACGACCAGCCGCGCATCGGTCAGCGCCGCGGCGCCGGCGCTGCGCGGCAGCCCGTCGAGGAGCGCCATCTCGCCGATCACCTCTCCCTCCTCGGACAGGAACACCGTCGCCTCGCGGCCGTCCTCGGCCGTGAGGTAGATGCGCACGATACCCGACGCCACGACGTAGAGCCCGTCGGATTCGTCGCCCTGGTCGAAAAGCACCTCGCCGGCGGCAAGGGTCTTCTCGCGGACGATGCCCGCCAGCCGGCGGAGATCCGCCTGGTCGAGCCCGTTGAACAGCACTGTCCGGCCCAGCTGGGCCGCCAGGTCTTCTATAGCCATAGCCGTCGCCTCCGCTCACTTTTGCTACCACCCACAGTCGGCGATGGCGAGCACCATGACGCTTTGTCCTCACCGCCCGGGCCATGTATCAAGCTCCTAATCCCCTCCGCACCGGCGCGGGGGGCGGACCGAAACAGGAGGGTCGGATGAACCTTTCGCAAGTGACCGCTCTGGGCACCGTTGCCCTGAATTGGGCAGCCGAAATCACGCCACGGCTCGTCACCGCGCTCATCATCCTGGTGATCGGCTACTATATCGCCGGCTGGGCGGCGCGCGGCGCCCGCAGCCTCATGTCGCGCGCCAGCCATTCCGACACGACCATGGTACCGGTCGTCAGCGCGGTCGTGCGCTACAGCATCCTGATCATCGTCGTCGTGGCGGCGCTCGGCCAGCTTGGCGTGCAGACCACATCGGTGCTGACCGTGCTCGGCGCCGCGGGGCTGGCCATCGGCCTCGCCTTGCAGGGGACGCTGGCCAATATCGCCGCCGGCATCATGCTCCTGTGGCTGCGGCCGTTCCGCGTCGGCGACTATATCGAAGCCGGGAGCGTCGCCGGCACCGTCGAGGAGATCAACCTGTTCCATTCGCGGCTCAGGACCTGGGACGGCATCTTCAAGTTCGTGCCCAATTCGCAACTGTGGAACACGACGCTCACCAACTATTCCCGCAACCGCACGCGGCTGGTGCTGATCGAGTTCGGCATCGCCTACGAGGACGACATCGCCGCCGGGCGCAAGGTGCTGGCCGAGCATGCCAAGGCCCACCCGGATGTGCTCGACGACCCGCCGGTGAACGTCGTGCCGCTGTCGCTGGGCGACAGTTCGGTGGTGCTGCAGGTGCGCGCCTGGTCGACCACCTCCCGGTTCTGGGACACGCGCTGGGACCTGACCCAGGGCGGCAAGAAGGCGCTGGAGGACGCCGGCATCACCATCCCCTTCCCGCAGCGCGTCGTGCATTGGGTGCAGGACTCGCCGCCGCCCCCGCCCGGCAGCGAGGCGGCCTGAGGAGCGGCCGCGCTTGAGCGGTGCAGCCGTTTGTACGCAATAATGGTCCTGGCCGGTAACGGCCCGTACACGCTGTCGCGCAAATTTGGCAAATTTGACAGGGGTAATTCACCTCCGCTCATCGCCTCCTGATTAAGTTCGAGGCATTGGAACCGACGGGCCGTGCTCACGCGCGCCTGGTCCGGCTCCCCGGTGCGGGTAGACAGATGCTTCAGTTCCTCGGCAGAGTTCTCGCCGCCGTGAGCCGGTTGGCGGCCGCCGCCCTGGTCGCCTTCGCCGTGGTGGCGGTGCAGGCACAGGCCGCGGAGACGCTACGCATCGGTGGAACCGGCTCGGCGCTTGGCGGCATACAGCGGCTCGCCGACGCCTTCATGAGCCAGCATCCCGACATCGATGTCATTGTCCTGCCGAGCCTCGGCTCGGGCGGCAGCATCAAGGCCCTGATCGCCGACAAGATCGAGGTAGGCGTCAGTGCGCGCGCGCTGAAGGCAGAAGAGGAAGACGCCGGCCTGGTCGAGCGCGAATATGCCCGCACACCGCTCGTCTTCACCACGCGCACCGACACTGCCGCCGACGGCGTCACCCTGGATCAGGTGGAGGGCGCCTATCGCGGCGATCTTGCCAACTGGCCGAACGGATCGCGCCTGCGCCTTGTCATGCGCCCGGCAAGCGAAGCCGACACCGAGTTTCTGCGCACTCTGTCGCCTGCAATGGACAAAGCCATCGACGCCGCGATCGACCGCGACGACCTTTTCGTCGCCATCAACGACCAGGACAATGCCAAGGCGCTGGAGGACATCCGCGGTTCCCTCGGCGTGATTTCGGTCGGGCAGATGCGCTCGGAGAACCGGACGCTGAAGCCGCTGACGCTCGACGGCAAGGCCGGGACGATCGTGGCGCTGAGGGCCGGGACCTATCCCTACGCGAAGCATCTCTACGCCATCGTCGGCCCGGCGCCGTCACCGGCTGCTGCGGCATTCGTCGCCTTCCTTTTCTCCGCCGAGGGCGGGCGCCTGCTGACCGAGGCCGGCTATCTGCCGACGGCTTCGCTCGACTGACGGCACGACACAGGACGCCGATGCGCACCGGCAATCGCCCGATCATCGTTTTCGCCAAATGGCTGGCAGCCGTCACCGCGCTTGCTATTTCGCTCGGCGCCCCGGCCGGCTACCTCTATTTCGGCTATCAGCAGGCTAAGGGCGCGATTTCCGCCGAGAGCATATTGGCGGCCAGGCAGATCACCCGGCTGATCAACAGCAATCCGGATTACTGGCAGTACGAGACCAACCGCATCGAGGAGTTGATCAGACAGCACCAGCACGACACCGGCGGCGATGACAATCGCGTCGTCAACAACAACGGCGAGCTGATTGCCGAAAGCGCGACCATCCCGCCGGGCAGCCACTGGCCGACGCTCAGCCAGCGGCAGACGTTGTACGATTATGGCGTCGCGGTCGGACATCTCGACATCGCCTATTCGCTCGCGACTCTCTACAAGGCGACCGCGCTGATCACCCTGTTCTCGTGCATCGCGGGACTGCTGGTCTATTGGGGCTTGCGCGTCCTGCCGCTGCGCGCGTTGGAGCGCGCCTGGAGCCGCCTGTCGTTTCTTGCCAGCCACGACGCCCTGACCGGCCTGCCCAACCGCATGCTGTTTCTCGACCGGCTCGAGCAGGCTCTATCCCAGGCACGGCGCAAGGCCAGGGTCGTCACCGTTCATTCGATCGACCTCGACTATTTCAAGGACATCAACGACACCCTCGGCCATGCCGCCGGCGACAGCGTGTTGCGCCAGGCGGCCGAGCGGATGACGGCCTGCGTGCGCCCGGACGACACGGTTGCGCGGCTCTCGGGCGACGAATTTGCCATCATCCAGAGCGACAGCGAGACCACCGCCAACTCGGAGAAACTGGCGGCGCGCATCATCGAGAGATTGAGCGTTCCGTTCAATCTCAACGGTCAGGAAGCGATCATTGCCGCCAGCGTCGGTATGGCTTCGTTCACACCGGGCACACGGATCGGCGCCGACCAACTGCTCAAGAATGCCGATCTCGCCCTGTACAAGTCCAAGACCAGCGGCCGCAGCACCTATCACTTCTTCGAAGAGAAGATGGACGTTGCCCTGCAGAATCGCAAAGCGCTGGAGGCCGACCTGCGCAAAGCACTGCGCGAGAACCAGTTCGGCCTCAGCTATCAGCCTCAGGTCGACCTCACCACGCAGCGCATCGTCGGCGTCGAAGCGCTGCTGCGCTGGCACCATCCCGAGCGCGGCGAGGTGCCGCCCTCCGAATTCATCGCGGTCGCCGAAAGCAGCGGTCTGATCCTGTCGTTGACCGAATGGATCCTGCATACGGCCTGCAAGGAAACGGCGGACTGGGCGCCGTTGCGCGTCGCGGTCAACCTCACGCCCGACCAGTTCACCCACCGCAACCTCGTCGCCACCGTACAGAGCGCGCTGCGCCAGTCTGGAATGCCGGCCGATCGGCTCGAACTGGAAATCACCGAAGATGTTCTCATCAAGGATACAGAGCGCACGCTCGCCGTGTTGAAGACGCTCAAGCACCTCGGCGTGCATATCGCCATGGACGATTTCGGCACCGGCTATTCGAGCCTCGGCTATCTCAGGCGCTTTCCCTTCGACAAGATCAAGATCGACCGCTCCTTCATCGCCGACCTCAGCAACAGCAAAGACGCCCAGGCGATCGTGCGCGCGATCATCAGCCTCGGCCGCGCCCTCGGCATCCACGTCAACGCCGAAGGCGTCGAAACGGTGGAACAGGCGACCGCGCTGCAAATCGTCGGCTGTGAGGAGGTGCAGGGCTACTTCTACGGCGCGCCGATGGCCAAAGCGAACACCGAGGAACTGTTCCGGCGGATGGGGACGATCGCCCGCGCGCCGAGCGCCACCGACGTAGAACGCCCAGCCGAACTGGCCGCCGGCTGATCCCATCGGCCGATAGACGAAAAACGGCCGCGCCCTGGAGCGCGGCCGTCTCGATTCTACGGATCGGCGCGATCAGGCCGAGGCGGAAGCCGCCTGCGGGTGGATGCGCCCGCGCTTGACCATCAGCTTGTTGACCGCCGAGACATAGGCCTTGGCCGAGGCGACCATGGTGTCGGTGTCGGCGCCGCGGCCGGTGACCACCTTATCGCCCTCGCCAAGGCGTACCGAGACCTCGGCCTGCGCGTCGGAATCCTCGGTCACCGCACCCACCTGATAGAGCTGCAGCACCGCGTCGTGCGGAGCAATGGCCTTGATCGCCTTGAACATGGCGTCCACCGGCCCTTCGCCCAGCGCCTCCTTGGTGACGTGCTGGCCCTCGACATCGAGGGTAACGATTGCCTTCTGCGGCCCACCGGTGCCCGCAATGACGGTGAGCGCCACCAGCCGGATGGCCTCGCCCGCCTGGATCATCTCGTCTTCGACCAGCGCCGAGATGTCCTCGTCGAAGACGTGCTTCTTGCGGTCGGCCAGGTCCTTGAAGCGGCGGAAGGCCTCTTCCATGGCATTGTCGCCGAGATCGAAGCCCAACTCCTTCAGCTTTTCGCGGAAAGCGTGGCGGCCAGAATGCTTGCCCATCACCAGCGAGGTGGCGCGCACGCCGACATCCTCGGGACGCATGATCTCGTAGGTCTGGGCGTTCTTCAGCATGCCGTCTTGGTGGATGCCGGCCTCATGGGCGAAGGCGTTCTTGCCGACGATGGCCTTGTTGTACTGCACCGGGAAGGCGGTCACCGCCGATACCAGCTTGGAGGCGCGCACGAGATAGGGCGCCTTGATGCCGGTGTCGTAGGGCATGACATCGCCGCGTACGCGGAGCGCCATCACCACCTCTTCCAGCGAGGCATTGCCAGCGCGCTCGCCGAGCCCGTTGATGGTGCATTCGATCTGCCGCGCGCCCGCCCTGACGCCGGCCAGCGAGTTGGCCACCGCCAGGCCGAGATCGTCGTGGCAATGGGTCGAGAACACTGCCTTATCGGAATTGGGCACGCGCTCCATCAGCATGCGCATGAGGTCGTAATATTCCTCCGGCACCGTGTAGCCGACGGTATCGGGGATGTTGATGGTGGTGGCGCCGGCGTTGATGGCGGCTTCCACCGTGCGGCAGAGGAAATCTTGCTCGGTGCGTGTGGCGTCCTCCGGCGACCATTCCACGTCGTCGGTGGTGTTGCGCGCCCGCGTCACCGAAGCGATCACCGCCTCGTAGACCTCCTCCGGCGTCTTGTTCAACTTGAACTTCATATGCAGCGGACTGGTCGAGATGAAAGTGTGGATGCGGCGCCGCTCCGCGTGCTGCAAGGCCTCGGCCGCACGGTCGATATCCTTGAAGCCGGCACGCGCGAGACCGCACACCACGCCGTTCTTGATCACCTTGGCGATCTCGGTGACCGACTCGAAATCGCCGTTGGAGGCGATCGGGAAGCCGGCCTCGATCACGTCTACGCCCATCTCGTCGAGCACCTCGGCGACCTGCAGCTTCTCGGAGAGGGTCATCGAGGCGCCCGGCGACTGTTCGCCGTCGCGCAAGGTGGTATCGAAGATGATGATGCGGTCCTTGGCCGGTACCGCCTTCTGGCTAGTCATGGGATCGTTCGTCCTTCTCGAAGTCCTGCCCGCATCGCATCGGCGGGCGCCAATCGGGATGAGGTTTCAGCAACGTCCCCCTGAGTGCCCGCTCGACAAGGAGCAGCCGACGCTCAGGGGCGTCTAAGCAGGAGGCCGAGAAGAAGGAGGCCGGAGGCCGGCGCAGCCGACGGCACGCCGCAAACGGCGTCTGCATCGGGCTGGCTGTGATCGCGATCGATCATGCTCTCTGACCTGGATACGGCATCCAGCGATTGTGTCTGGAGCCGGTTAACGGGGCGTTCTTACCGGTTTTGTCCGGAAATGTCGATTCCCGAGGTGAGCGGCACACCCTCGACCCCGGCCTTGGCTGCGATCAGCGCGCGGACTTTTTCCGCATCGGCCGGCGTCGCCGGATTGTAGACGACCAGGCTGAGGTCCGGCCTTCCGTCGACGGCAAAGGTCGAGAATTCCATGGCGATCGGTCCGGCGACCGGGTGATTGAGATTCTTGGTGCCCTCGCCATACGAACGCACGTCGTTGTCGGCCCACAAGTCAGCGAATTCCGGGCTCTCGCGCGACAGGTCCTCGACCAGCGCCTTGATCTCCTCCGTCGCACCGGCGCGGGCCGCCTCGGCCCGAAAGACGCCGACGACGAAGCGGGCGACCGCCTTCCAGTCGGCCTGGGCAGCGCGCACGCGGGGCTCACAGAACATCAACCGCAATATGTTGCGCTTCTCGGGCGGCAGGTCGCCGTAGTCAGTCAGCACAGAGGCGGCGGCCCGGTTCCAGGCGACCACGTCCCAGGTCGGCGTTTTGACGATGGCGGGGCTCGCCGCCAGCGCGTCGAGCACCCGCTGCAGCCGCGGCGAGACACCCTCCGGCACCCGGTAACGCACCTCCGGCGGGCGGCCGAGGCCGAGCAAAAACAGATGCTCGCGCTCGACGTCGGTCAGCATCAGCGCCCGCGCGATGCGGTCGAGCACATCGGCCGATGGCGCCCCGCCCCGCCCCTGCTCCAGCCATGTGTACCAGGTGGCGCTGACATGGGCGCGCTGGGCCACCTCCTCGCGCCTGAGGCCCGGCGTGCGCCGGCGCGTCAGCGGCAGGCCGAAGGAGGCGGGATCGAGCTTCGCCCGACGGTCCTTGAGATAGGTTCCGAGCCGATTGTCGTTAGTGAGGGCCGCGTTCATCCTGGTAGGTATTATACCTGTATAAATTCACTCATTTACCTGGATAAATATAGACCGATATGGGTCTCCATCCAACCATGGAGACTTTCTCATGCGTGTATTCGTTACCGGCGCGACCGGCTTCGTCGGTTCCGCCGTCGTCAAGGAACTCATCGCCGCCGGCCACCGGGTCGTTGGCCTCGTCCGCTCCGATGCCAACGCGGCGGCCCTTGAAAAGGCCGGCGGCGAGGTGCATCGCGGCGCGGTGGAAGACCTCGACAGCCTGAGGCGCGGCGCGGCCGACGCCGATGGGGTCATCCACACGGCCTTCATCCACGACTTCACGAAGTTCGTGGAAAATTGCGAGATCGACCGGCGCGCCATCACCGCGATGGGCGAAGTGCTGGCCGGCAGCGACCGTCCGCTGATCATCACCTCCGGCACGGGCGCCGGGGCGCCCCGGCGCGTGTCGCGCGAAAGCGACCGGTTTCCACTGGACCATCCCAATCCGCGGATCGCCTCGGAGCAGGCGGCCGATGCTGTGGAGGCCATGGGCGTCAAGGTGATGTCGCTGCGCCTGCCGCAGGTCCACGGCAAGGGCGATCACGGCTTCGTGCCGATTCTGATCGGGATCGCTCGCAACAAAGGCCGCGCCGCTTATGTCGGCGACGGCCGCAACCGCTGGCCGGCGGTGCACCGCTTCGATGCCGCCCGCCTCTACCGGCTGGCACTGGAGAAGGGCACAGCCGGGGCGCGCTATAATGCCATCGCCGAGGAAGGCGTGTCGTTGCGCGCCCTCGAAAAGGCGATCGGTCGCCACCTGAACCTGCCGGTGGTCAGCCTCTCGCCGGAGGAAGCGGCCGACTACTACGGCTGGTTCGCGGCCTTTGCCACAATGGACATGCCGGCGTCGAGCGACTGGACACAGAAGACCCTCGGCTGGCGGCCGACGGAGCCCGGGCTCCTGGCCGACATGGAAGCGCACTATTTCCCCTGACGCGATGCGCGGGCCGACGGGCCCGCGGCCGCTCGACGCTCAAGCGAAGGCGTAGACGGCGAGTAGCACGACGAGTAGCAGCGTCGCGCCGGACGCCGGTCCGAGCACGTACAGCCGCTGCATGAGGCCCACATCGCCCGTCCGCCGCATATCCGCGTAGGTCTTGTGGACCAGGCCGTTGAGCACGGTCAGCACGACCACGAAGACGATCTTGGCCCAGAAGATGCTGGGCAGGCTCGGCGCCGTGAAAAAGAGCATGAGGATGCCGGTCGCCCACAGGACCACCAGCCCGGCGCCGGACATCATGGCCAGCGGCCAGCCCAGCGTGCGCAGCACCTGGGCCTGATCGTCCGGCGCAGAGCGCGCCCTGATCATGACGAGGACGGCCCCGAAACCGCCCGCCGCGCCAAGCATCAATCCGACTAAGTGCAGAAACAGGATGAACCCGTGCATAATCGACCTCCCGCTGCCCGCGCACCGCCCAAGGAACTGTCTAGCACGAGTCGCCGGCCCCGGCAGGCACTGGCCTCAGATCAGTAGCGTGCCCTCGGCGACCACCACCGCATTGCCGCCGATCCTGACGGCTGCGACCTCACCGCCAGCGACGTCCATCTCCATGGTGATCAGGCTCGCCCGGTTCATCTCGAAGCCCTGCTCGATGACATAGCGATAGGTGCCGGGGGGCAACTCGTCGAAGCGGCACACGACGCCGGCAAAAGCCGCAGCCGCACTGCCGGTCGCCGGGTCCTCCGCGAAGCCCAACAGCGGCGCGAACATGCGCGCGTGGAAATCGTTGTCGCTGCTCTCGGTCTCGCGGCAATAAAGCCATGCCGCGGTCGACGGCGAACCGAAAGCGCCCGCCCATGAAACCGGGTTGGGCCGAGCGTTGCCGATGGCCTCGAGGCCGCTCACCGGCACGAAGACGAAGGGCACGCCCGCCGACCAGGCGCTGGTTTTGTGGTTCTCGAAGCCGATCTCGGTCGGCAGCAGACCGAGCGCCGCCGCCACCTGATCGCGGTCGAACTCCGCCGGCACCGGCGAAGGCAAAACGGGGGCAGTGAAGATCGCGTGACCGGCCTTTTCGCCCTGAATGAAGACGCCGGCGCGGACCAGTCCGACGGTTTCCTCCAGGAGCAGCATCATCTCCTTGCCCGACGCGCCGCCTCCGGCCGCCTTGCGCGTGGCCAGCAGCACGGCAGTGCCGACGGTCGGATGGCCGGCGAAGGGCAGTTCGCGCGCCGGCGTGAAGATGCGCAGCCGCGCGCTGTGCACCGGATTTTCCGGCGGCAGCACGAACACCGTCTCCGACAGGTTGAACTCGCGGGCGATCGCCTGCATCCGCTTGTCGTCGAGGCCGCCGGCATCGAGCACCACAGCAAGCCCGTTCCCGGCAAGCGGGGTTTCGGTGAAGACATCGAGAATGGCGTAGGAACGAGACACGAGCGGACTGCCGTCAAATATCTGACAAGTGCGCGCTTTTCGCCCGAGCCGGCCCGCCGGTCAAGGATTTGCCGGGCTTTCCCGGCCATCGTGCGGCCTTAATCGGGCATTCAGCCTCCGTTCATCGGCTTCAGCGCATGGTTGCGCCCATGGTTGGCGGCACGGTCCGCCGGTTTCCGGAGCAGAAAGTCCATGAACAGGTTCGTCTCGGCCGCATTGGCAGGTGCAGTAGCGCTTTCGGCCGTCGGCATGTCCGCTACCGGCGCCAGCGCCGACCGCTGGCACCATCCCTATCAACCGCAGTATCGCCCGGCGCCCCATTACGATGCCGGTCCGGCGCTGGTTGCCGGTGCCATCCTGGGGCTGGCCGTGGGCTCGCTGATGCAGCCGGAGCCGGTCTATCCGGCCTACCCCGCCTATCCGGCCTACGCGCCGCCTCCGCCACCGCCGCCTCCGTGGAACCGTGCGGCCTATGCCGCCGAGCAGCATTACCAGTGGTGCGCATCGACCTACGAAACCTACAACGGCGAAACCGACACCTGGATCGACTATCGCGGCGTGCCGCACCGCTGCTACGGCCCGTAAACGGGCCGGTGCGAGCGCGCCAACCTTATCCCGAGTGGGGGGCAACCCAGAACGGGAGACGTAAGATGAAGAAGCCTCTCAGCATCGCCCTGGCGGCAACGATTGCCGTCTCGGCCATCGGCCTTGCGGCCACGCCGGCAGCGGCGCGCGACCGCCACTGGCACAGCAATGACGGGGCGGCGATTGCCATCATCGCCGGCATCGCTGGCATCGCGGCCATCGCCGCGGCAAGCCAGCACCGCTACGGCTATGACTATGACTACGGCTACCGCTATGGCTATCCGCCGCCGCGCCCCTACGGCTACTATCGCGGCTACAGCCCGCACGTATCCTGGTGCCTTAGCCACTACCGGACCTACAATCCGGCGACCAACACCTATTTCGCCAGGCCAGGCGTACCGGCGGTCTGCTACTCGCCTTACTAGGCGCCCGCGGGCGGCAACCTCATCGCGCCGGCGGCGGAACAACTGCGCGTCGGCACGGTTGATGTGACGTGCGTCGTCTCATCTCCATCCCACGGCGACAACGAGGGGCGGCAGAAGGAGACCGAACCATGAAGAAGTCAATCATCGCGGCTGGACTGGCCACGGCATTGGCGGCGACGAGCTTCGCTGGCAACGCGATGGCCGATCCCTACTACTGGCACCACCATCATCACCGCGACTACGATCCCGGCCCGGCGATCGTCGCCGGAACGATCTTCGGCATGATCGGAGCGGCGCTCGCCAACTCGTATCACCGTCCCAACTACGGTCCCTATAACGGCTATGCGGGTCCGCGTTCGCACACCGCCTGGTGCGAATGGCGCTACAGAACCTACAACCCGGCTACCGACAAGTTCTATGCAGAGCCGGGCGTGCAGGAATACTGCCATTCGCCCTACGACTGAGCCGCATTGACGCGGGCGCGTAGCCCCGACAACGCCCCTGCGGCGCACCCTCGGTGCGCCCGCGGGGAGGCTCCGCGCGGTTAATCGCCCGGCGCTTCGGCGCCGGCGATGCGGCGCACCAGCGGCGCGATGGTCAGCCCCTGGACGATGATCGAGAAGATCACCACGCCATAGGTTGCCACCAGGATTGGGCCGCGATAGTCGCCGATCGGCAGCGACAGGGCCAGCGCCACCGAGATGCCGCCGCGCAGGCCACCCCAGACCATGATCCGCACCGAACCGGTGGCGAAGCGCTGTCTCAGCGACAGAAGCAGGATCGGCCCCGACACCGAGGCGTAGCGAGCAATGAGCACGATCGGAATCGCGAACAGCGCCAGCACGATCAGCTCCGGCTTGAAGTCGATCACCAGAACTTCCAGCGCGATCAGCACGAACAGCACCGAGTTGAGCAACTCGTCGATCAGTTCCCAGAACTGGAAGAGATGAGTCCGCGTCGTCTCGCTCATCGCCGTGATCCGGCCGCGATTGCCCATGAACACGCCGGCGACGACCACCGCGATCGGTCCCGACGTGTGCAGGTGGAGAGCCACCGCGTAGAGCCCGGTGACCAGCGCCAGGGTGATCAGGATTTCGACCGGATATTCGTCGATCGATTCCATCGCGTGGACGCTGATATAGCCGGCAACGATGCCAAGCACCGCTCCACCGACCGCCTCGAACAGGAAGACCTCGCCGGCATAGACCAGAGCGACATCGCCGCCACCATGCCCGGCCGCGGCGCCGGTACCCACCGCCAGGCTGAGGAGGACGGTGAAGACCACCACCCCGACGCCGTCGTTGAACAGGCTCTCGCCGGTGATCTTTATCGCCATGCTCTCCGGCAGGGCGACCGTCTTCAGCAGCGACAGAACGGCCACCGGGTCGGTCGGCGAGATCAGCGCCCCGAAGACCAGCGCCCAGATGAGCGGCAGGGGAATACCGAGAAGGGAAGCCGCGCCCCAGGTCGCCACGCCGACGATGACCGTGGAGATGAGCACGCCGACGGTGGCCAGCAGCCCCACCGGCAGGGCCTCCGAGCGCAGCTTGGAGAAATCGACGTGCAGCGCGCCGGCGAAGAGCAGGAACGCCAGCATGCCGTTCATCATCGTGTCGTAGAAGTTGATCTGGGCGACCGCCGCGGTGAAGGAGGCGAGCAGGTTCGAATCCGGCAGCACGTCATCGACCACCACCAGGGCAAGCGAGGACGCAAGCCCGAGGATCAGGAGGCCGATCTGGGGCGGCAGGCGGATGAAGCGCCGGTTGACCCAGCCGAAGACGGCCGAGAGCACCAGAACCAGCGCCGCAATGTCGAAGAAGCTGAGCATGGCTGCCCCCTGCCCGTCCGCGCGCGGCGGAGATTAGCAGGGGGCGCCCGGTACGGTCAGTTCTTTTCCTTGTCGACCAGCTTGTTGGCGCCGATCCACGGCATCATGCCACGCAGTTTGACGCCGACCTCTTCGATCGGATGAGCGTCGTTCATGCGCCGCGTCGCCTTGAAGCGGGCAGCACCCGCCCGATATTCCTGCATCCATTCCGAGGTGAACTTGCCGGATTGGATGTCCTTCAGCACGCGGCGCATCTCGGCCTTCGTCTCGGCATTGATGATGCGCGGGCCGGAGACGTATTCGCCCCATTCGGCGGTGTTCGAGATCGAGTAGTTCATGTTGGCGATGCCGCCCTCATAGATGAGGTCGACGATCAGCTTCACCTCGTGCAGGCACTCGAAATAGGCCATCTCCGGCGCGTAGCCGGCCTCGACCAGGGTCTCGAAGCCGCCGCGGATGAGCTCGACCAGACCGCCGCACAGCACCACCTGCTCGCCGAACAGGTCGGTTTCGCACTCTTCCCGGAAGGTCGTCTCGATGACGCCCGAGCGCCCGCCGCCAATTCCACACGCATAAGACAGCGCCAGATCGTGGGCGTTCTCGCTAGCGTCCTGTTGGACGGCGATCAGGCAGGGCACGCCGCCGCCCTTCTGGTACTCGCCGCGCACCGTATGGCCCGGGCCCTTGGGCGCGATCATGACCACGTCGATGGTGCTCTTGGGCTCGATCAGGTTGAAGTGGACGTTGAGGCCGTGGGCGAAGGCGATAGCCGCCCCGTCGCGGATGTTGGGCGCGATGTGGTCGGTCCAGATGTCGGCCTGCAGCTCGTCCGGGGCGCACATCATGATGAGATCGGCCCAGGCGGCAGCATCGGCCACCGATTTCACCGGCAGGCCGTCGGCCTCCACTTTCTTCGCCGTCGCCGAGCCCGGTTTGAGGGCGATCGCCACTTCCTTGACGCCGGAATCGCGAAGATTGAGCGCATGGGCGCGCCCCTGGCTGCCATAGCCGACAATCGCGACCTTGCGGGCCTTGATCAGGTTAAGATCGGCATCCCGATCGTAATAGACGCGCATGAGCGTTCCCTCTTCATGTCTGGGCCTGGCGGCGGATCCGCGTTGCGGACGCCTCGCGGCGGGATTCCGGGCGGTTCTAGCGGCCGGGAGGGAGCGGTGCAATGGCCGAAAGCGGCCCGGTGGGCCGCGCCAGACGGCACGGCCGGGCAGATCCCCTACGGCTTGGCTTGTGGCGGAGCCTGCGACTACAGCCGCAGTTCGCGTGCGTCGTTGAAAGCCGCGCCGATGATCCGCCGCATCTGTTCGGCGAGGAAGCGCTGGTCCTCTTCCGCTACCTGATCGAAAGCGGCCCGGCCGATGCTGTTCAGAGCGTGCGTTTCCAGAACGTCGATGCGCTTGTCGAAATCCGTTCCGGCAAAGCGGCGCAGTTCCTTCGCCATCTCGCGGAATATGTCATTGAAGACCGCTACCGTGGCCCCGGCGAGTGCCGTGACCAGCACGGTCTGGCGATTATTGTCGATCATTATTTTCCACTCACCCCCCGGTTGACAGGGCCGGGCCTCCTCGGCCCCATCAACCGTTTCCTGCACACACCGACTCGCTGCTGGCACCGGCACGCGCTGCAGTTCGTTCCAATGCCTTGGCTTCGAGTGAATGCGGAGTGCTGCAGTCCGCCGCAAACAACTGATTTTCGCCGCCCTCGCCTGCTTCGGCGACAGTGAAATTGAACAGCCTAACCATACATTCCGACAATCCCCCCATTTGAGGGGCGTGCCTTTTGCGAACGGCAAAATCCCGCCGCTCCGGCAGCCACCCTCTTGCCTACGCAGCCACGCGGTCGTGTTGCCGCGCGCCCTTGATCGCCGGCGGCTCGGGAAGCCGTGCATTCACCGCCTCGAGAATCGGTTGCGAGACGGGGAAGATGCCGAGATAGACCGGCGCGCCGTAGCGATGCGTGCTGCCCAGCACGTCCACCTCGCAACCGATGCGGCGATAGAGGCGCAGCATCCTGTCGTCGAAGTTGCCGAGGATCGATTCAATGCCCGCGGCAAGCGCGACGCTTCCAAGCCCCGAGATGAGGGCACGCGAGGCAACGATCTGGTCCCGGTGGCGCAGGCCGTCCTCATCGACGCAGAAGCGGGTGCATTCCCAGATCGTCGGCGCGGAGAGCATCACGGCATCGGGCACGGTGTCCGAGAAGAAGTCGGCCAGCACGGTCGGTCCGGTCGTCGGTAGCAGGCGCAGGCTGCCCCTGACCTCGCGTCCCTCCTCGTCGGTGTGGATCAGATAGACCGGCCCGATATCGTCGAACCGGTCGCGCTCCTTTCCATCGATGACATCGACGTCCCACTTCAGGCGTTCACCGAATACCCGTGCCCGCAGGCGAAACATCTGATCGACGAGATGCGCATGTTCATGCGCATTGTGCTCCTGGACCACCACGATCATTCTGCAACGCTCCACACAAAACTCGGGAAACTGCGGCTGAGCCGTCATCCGACTGTCCAATGTCGGCGCCGCCGCAGCAACACGGATAGCCGGGCACGCCTAAAGGCAGGTTTCCCCGAACGTTCAAGCTTGAAGGGTAATCGAACGACTTTTCGGCGAAGCTAAAGCTTCAGCAGGCCGAGCTTGATGGCCCGGCTGACGGCTTGCGCCGATGTGACGCAGTCGAGCTTGTGGCGGACGGATTTGAGATAGCCGCGCGTGGTATGAAAGGAGATGTCGAGGATGGCGGCGATCTCGCCGGCATCCTTGCCCAGCGCCGTCCAGCGCAGGACCTCCAGCTCGCGCGCGCTGAGGTGCGGACGGTCTTCGCCAAACACGTCGCGGATGACCCGCTGGTGTAGCCGGTTGGCGATTTCCACCAGCAACGGCATGCCGGCTTTGACGAACGCTTCCCACTCCTGCTCGGAACGGGAGAACGAGATCGAAAACACGCCGCGATGGCCGTGCTTGCCGACGACTGGAATCGATAGCCCGAACGGTCCGACGCCGTGGGCGAGCGCATCCTGCAAAAAGGCCATCTCCTCCGGTGTGCTGACCGTCAGCTCGCTCCACTGGAACGGCAGCGTGCGCTGGAACCCTTCGCGCAGGACCGGATCAACGTCGACGTAGTTGTTCTGCAGGTACTGCTTGATCCACGAGGCCGGATAGGTGAGCCGGATATAGGGATCGACCGACGGGCTCGCGCCCAGCTTGGACGAGTGGTAGACGACGTGATCGACACCGAGAAAATCCCGCAGCCGCGCAACCACGACATCGATGTCGTCGGAGTCACCGACGATCGCGAAGGCGATCGCCAATTGATCGTCATCGGCCAGCATCGTGGTCGTGGTCGTACCCATGAATCCCCGTCGACCGCCCGCGACCGCTACGTCAATTGCCCTGGGGCACTGCGAGTCCTTTTCCTCGCGACCCCGACTGCATCAACGCAGGTCGCTTTCAGCAAAACACCAATAGTCCGGTGAGCCGGCCCGCTCCTGGCCGCTATCCGCACGCCTCACCCTTGCTAGTCTAGACGATATCTGTCGACCGGCAATGATCGAGGTCACAGGCAACCCACTAGTGTGTTGTGCAACCTGACGTTTCGACAAAAGGACAGACTTATTTCGCCGCCGCCAGAAGTCTGTCGACATTGCGGTAGAACGACGCCGGATTGCCGAAGCCGATGATGCGGCCGACCTCTCGTCCCTTGACGCGCAGGACGAAGGTCGGGACCACGCGAATGTCCGCCAGATCTGGCGGCAAACCGCGGGCGGCATTGACGCGCTGCAACGGCGCGGCCCGCCCCTGCGGGCTGCTGGCATAAGAACGCGCGACCGTCGCATCGAAGCGCAGGCAGACCGGACAGCGGTCGAGTTCGACTGCGATCAGCTCGGCGGCGCCCGCTGCCGGTATTGCGCCCGCAACCGCCAGTGATGCCACAGCAATTGCGGCCAAACGTTTTACCCAGCCCATGCGACCAGCCCGCTGACGTTATCCACAGGAGAACGACGCTAGGCTTAACGGCCGACTATGGCCTTACCCGCAGGGCGCGCATTTAAGGCGAATTGTCGTGGGCGCGGCAGCCGGCTCAGTCGAGCGCCGCCCAGCCGAAATCGAGCAGCGGGCGGGCGCGCCGGGCGAAGTCGACGATCCGCTCGGTGAGTTTGGGGCTTCTGATCTGAGCCTCCGACAGGGGTTCCTCGACGAGGAAGGATTTGAGGCGGACGACGCCGTCGAGCGGCCCGCCCTTCAACGCCTCGAAGCCGCGTGGCACGCGGCTGAGCTGAGACTCGCTGGTGAGTGCCAGCTTGCCCTTGGCCAGCGCCGTCTCCACCGCTTTGAACCGCGCCGGCTTGGCGGCGATCGCCTGACGCAGCCTGGTGAGCTGCGCCGGCTCCGGCATGTGGAATCCGGCTGCCACGAAGCAGCCTTCCGGATCGATGTGCAGATAGACGAGGCCCTGCTCCATCTTTCCCCCGGTGCGGGTCAGCGTTGCCCCGCAATGGGTCTTGTAGGGGCTCTTGTCTTTGGCGAAGCGAACGTCGCGATGGATGCGGAAGATCGAGCGCTTGCCATCCGCTTTGAGCGGAATCTTCTTGGCGGCCAATGCCTCGCTGAGGTCATCGAGCAGTGCCACCATCGGCTCGAACACGTCGCTCTGGTAGAGCGCCCGGTTGTCCTCGAACCACGCCTTGTCCTGGTGAAACTTGAGGGCGGTGAAGAAAGCCAGCGCCTTCGGCCCGAAACCCTTGAATCCCCCCATCTGCCCCTCCTCAGTCGACGAGGTATTCGCCGCTCACCAGATCGCGATAGCGGCCGCGCGGCTGGCGGCCGACGACCCTCAGCGCCAGCCCCTCGATCAGCCCCGGCAGGCTCTTGTCGAGGCGCTCCAGCGTCTTGCGCACGCGTGTGATCTCGTCGCGCCCGCCGGTGCGGAAAAAGATATCGTAGAAATAGATATCGAGCAGCGACGAGCGTGTGTAATCGATCTCTCGGCCGTAGCCGGCGACCCACTGCAGCCGGTTTCCGATCTCCTCGCCGCGGATCTTGGCTGGCCGCATGATCTCGATGAGAGTGTCGGCTTCGCCAAACTTGCACGAGCCGAACATGACGCCTTTCAGCCGGCGCCGCCGGCCGCGATTGGCGTCGACGAAGGTGTTGCGCAGGAAGGTGCGCGACATGCCGGAGCCGTCCGGCGCCGAGATCCTGCCGAAGTCGCCATGAGCGGCGACATAGAGGAAGTCGACGTCCGGGCCCGACATGATGAAGCGCACCGCATCGCGGAAGGAATCGGCGCCGACGAAACGCTCGTAGGTGAAGGCGTCGGAACGGTCCTTGAGCGCATAGGAGAGGAACTCGAACAGCGGCCGCACCGTGTGGTGCCCGTCGTCGAACCAGCGGGTCTCGATGACCCCCAGACCGAGATGACGTGTAGCCGCCAATGTCAGAACCCTCCTTGGCCCGATACTGCCACGGATCGAAGCCAGCACACGTCCGACAATCGGTCGCGGCAGCCCCCTATTGAAAGAATAATACAGAACGATATGAAATGGTTATGACAATTTTTTAAAGCAGAAGCCGCCCCCACTACAAGGGCCGGTCTCGATCACTTTTCAGGGAGGGGCGAGATCGGGGAAGCGGCCGGCAGGTCGGCCGCCACTGAAGTCAGATAGGCACGGAGCGGGGGGCCTTGGCAACCCCTCCGCACCCTGGAACAAACACTGAACAGGCGGTCAAGCCCCCGCCCCGCCAGCTGGACGGAAAGCGACCCTCTATTCGAGGAAGACCGGGATCAGGGATGCAGCCAGCAGCGCCGCCATCACCAGGTTGAAGATGCGGATCGAGCGTGGATCGTTGACTACTCTCTTCAGCCCCGTGCCGAAGAACACCCAGGTGAAGGACGATGCCGTGCCGAGCACGGTGAAGATGGCGGCGATCAGGATCGTGTTGAGTGGGAAGGCGGTGATGCCCGCATAGGCGGTGACGGCGCCGATCGCCATCACCCAGGCCTTGGCGTTGACCCACTGGAAGGCGACCGCCTGGAGGAAGGTGAAGGGTCGCGCCCGAGCGTTGTTGCCGTGGGCGCTGGTGGCGATGGCGATGCGCCAGGCGAGATAGAGCAGATAGGCGGCGCCGACATATTTCAGCACCTGATAGGCGATCGGGAAGGCGGCGAAGAACGCGCCGAGGCCGAAACCGATGACCAGCACCATGAAGCCGAAGCCGAGTGGCACGCCGAAGCCGTGCGGCAGCGTGCGCGACAGGCCGAAATTCAGGCCTGAGGCCATCAACATGATGTTGTTCGGCCCGGGCGTGAACAACGTCGCCACGGCGAAGACGACGAAGGCGATCAGCAACTCGTGTGACATGAGCAGAAAGGGAGGCGTCCTAGCCCTAGCCCACCTCCGCCCTGCGGCTGATGGCGGCGATGCCGGTACGGCAGACCTCGACCAGACCGAGCGGCGCCATGACGGCGATGAGCTGCTCGATCTTGCTCGACCGCCCGGTCACCTCGAAGATGAGATGGCCGACGCTGGCATCGATCACCGTCGCCTTGAAGGCGTCGGCGAGACGCAGCGCCTCGACCCGGGAATTGCCCGTGCCAACGACCTTGACCAGCGCCAGCTCGCGTTCGATCGGCCGGTTGTTGGCGACCGTCAGGTCGGTGACGGTGTGCACCGGCACCAGGCGGGCGAGCTGGTTCTTGATCTGTGCGAGCACCATGGGGGTCGCCGACGTCACGATGGTGATGCGCGACAGGTGCTTGGTGTGCTCCGTCTCGGAAACGGTGAGACTGTCGATGTTATAGCCCCGCCCCGAGAACAGGCCGACGACCCGGGCGAGCACGCCCGGCTCGTTGTCGACCACCACGGACAGCGTGTGGGTCTCGGGACGGTCGTGGGTCTCCTCAATGAAATAGGCCGATGCCGGCGGTTCGCCGCTCACCTGAGGAGCCGCTGCCGCCTGCGGCTTCTTGGCCGTGGTCTTGCGTTTCGTCGCCACTTTCGGCGCCTTGGTCATGCTAGCCCTGCCTTCACTTGCCGGGGTCATCCCCGCTTTGACGATCTGCCTGCCGTCCCGCTTTTCACGCGACGGCGGTACCCTGCACCCTGTTCTCGCGGGCTTGCACGTCGCCGGAACGCCGACGCGCCGCCACCCATTCGCTGAACAACGCCATGTCGATATTGCCGCCGGAGAGCACCAGACCGACCGTGCGGCCGTTGAGCCGACCGCGCTCCTTCAGCGCCGCCGCCAGCGGCGCCGCGCCCGCACCTTCGGCCAGGTTGTGCGTATCGGTCCAGTAGATGCCGATGGCCTCGGAGATCTCGTCGTCGCTGACCTGGACGATCCGCGCCGCGCCACGCCGGATACAAGCGAGCGCCTTGTCGTCGGGCACCCGCACCGCAATGCCGTCGGCGCGCGTGTCGCAGGTCGGCGTCGTCACCACATGCCCCAGTTCGAACGACAGCGCATAGGCCGGCGCTGCGCTCGCCTGGACGCCGACGATCTCGGTCTTGCGACCAAGCAGATCGCGCGCCTGGATGCAGCCGCAGATACCCGAGCCGAGACCGACGGGCACATAGAGCGTGTCGAGCTCGGGCTCGGCCGTCAACAGCTCGAGCGCATAGGTCGCCACGCCGAGCACAAGGTCGCGATGGAACGATGGCACCAGCTCGTGGGCGTTGTCCACGGCGAAACTCTTCGCCGCATCCTTGGCCGCATCGAAATCGTTGCCGGCCTCAACCACCTCGGCCCCGAAGGCCCGCATCGCCCGGTTTTTCTCAAGCGAATTGCCGTGCGGCACGAAGATCGTCACCGGCACGCCATGGCGGCGCCCGGCAAAGGCGATACTCTGGCCGTGATTGCCGCGCGTCGCCGAGACCAGCCCGGCGACATGCGGTCGTTCGCGCTTCATGCGGTCCACATAGACCAGGCCGCCGCGCACCTTGAAGGCGCCGGTCGCCTGATGGTTCTCGTGCTTGACCACGACGTCGGTTCCCAGCCGTCCGGCAAGCAGCGGCCAACGGTGCTGCGCCGTCGGCGACAGCACGGCGCCCACCAGCCGATGCGCCGCCTCGAGATCCTGCAAGGTAAACATGGCGCCCTCGCGTCGCCCCGCCTGGGTCACACCAGCATCCTGCCTTCAGCGCCGATCACATTGCCGATCGTCTCGGGGCTGACCGCGTCGCCGAGCAGCATCTCGTTATGCGCCTTGCCCGAGGGGATCATCGGGAAGCAGTTGGCCAGCGCCGCCACGCGACAGTCGAAGATCACCGGCCTTTTGACCGAAATCATCTCGGCGATGGCGCCGTCGAGATCGCGCGGCTTGTCGCAGCGTATGCCGACGCCGCCATAGGCTTCCGCCAGCTTCACGAAGTCCGGCAGCGAATCCATGTAGGAGTGCGACAGCCGGTTGCCGTGCAGCAGTTCCTGCCATTGGCGCACCATGCCGAGATACTGGTTGTTGAGGATGAATATCTTGATCGGCAGGTCGTGCTGCACCGCCGTCGACATCTCCTGCATGGTCATCAGCACCGAACCATCGCCGCCGATGTCGATGACCAGGCTGTCGGGATGCGCCACCTGCACGCCGACCGCTGCCGGCAGGCCGTAGCCCATCGTGCCGAGGCCACCGGATGTCATCCAGCGGTTGGGCTCCTCGAACTTGTAGAACTGCGCCGCCCACATCTGGTGCTGGCCGACCTCGGTGGTGATGTAGGTATCCTTGTCCCTGGTCGCCGCGTAGAGCCGCTCGACGGCATATTGCGGCATGATGATGTCGTTGTTCGGCTGGTAGGCGAGGCAATTGCGCGCGCGCCACTTGTCGATTTGGGTCCACCATGTCTTGGCCGCCGCCTTGTCCGGCCGCGCGTGTATGCGCTTCCACTCGGCCAGCATCGCCTCCAGAACGTGCGCCACATCGCCGACGATCGGCACATCGACGTGGATGTTCTTGTTGATCGACGAGGCATCGATATCGACGTGGATCTTGCGCGAGCCCGGCGAGAAAGCGTTGATCCGGCCCGTGATACGGTCGTCGAAGCGGGCGCCGATGGCGATCATCAGATCGCAATCGTGCATGGTGTTGTTGGCCTCGTAGGTGCCGTGCATGCCGAGCATGCCCAGCCACTGTGGGTCGGAGGCCGGATAGGCGCCGAGTCCCATCAAGGTCGAGGTGATCGGGTAGCCGGTGAGTCTCACCAGTTCGCGCAGCAGCGCCACGGCGCGCGGGCCGGAATTGATGACCCCGCCACCGGTATAGAAGACCGGCTTCTTGGCCTTGGCCATCAGCTCGACCGCGGCGCGGATGGCACGCGCGTCGCCGTCCATGCGCGGATGGTAGGTCTTGTGCGTGATTTCGCCGGGCGGAACGTAGGTGCCAGTGGCAAACTGCACGTCCTTGGGGATGTCGACCAGCACGGGCCCGGGCCGGCCGTGGGTGGCAACGTAGAAGGCTTCGTGCAGGACGCGGGCGAGATCGTTGACGTCGCGGACCAGCCAGTTGTGCTTGGTGCACGGGCGCGTGATGCCGACGGTGTCGGCTTCCTGAAAGCCGTCGCTGCCGATGAGGTGGGTCGGCACCTGGCCGGTGATGCACACCATCGGGACGGAATCCATCAACGCGTCGGTAAGCGGCGTGACCATGTTGGTGGCGCCGGGTCCGGAGGTGACCAGCGCGACGCCCGGCTTGCCGGTCGAGCGAGCATAACCCTCGGCGGCATGGCCAGCGCCCTGCTCGTGGCGCACAAGAATATGCCGCATCGCATCCTGCTGGATGATTTCGTCGTAGATCGGCAGGACCGAGCCGCCCGGATAACCGAAGAGATCGGTGACGCCATGGTCGATCAGGGCCTGGACGACCATATTGGCGCCCGTCATCTGGCGGCTTTCGCTCTGCCGTTTCATCGCACTTCCTCACCCTCGCATTGTCTCCGGCATGTCGCCTGCGCCGGAACTCTTTTCGCGCCCCGCCCGACCGCCAGATCCCGGCCCTTATGGACCCTGATCTTCGCTGGGGCGACGAAGACCAGCCGTTGCGGCAATAAAAAAGGCCCCTGAAGGGCCTGTTTTCGCGCACCAGCTTACCCGCGGCAACCTATAGGGTCGCCTCGCCGATGCGCGTGCCGATTACGAGCAGTTCCTGAGTCATGGTCTTTCTATTAGGAGCGTGTGGCGGCGAGGTCAAGCGCCGAGGCGTCGGCGACCTGCGGCCAGTCGGCCATCTGGTGGCGGAACCAGGTCATCTGGCGCTTGGCATAGCGGCGGGTCTCGGTGGCGATGGTTGCCAGCGCCTGCTCGCGGGAGAGCGTGCCGGCCTCAAGCGCCATCAGTTCGCGCACGCCGATCGCCTTCATCGCCGGCAGATCCGGATCGAGGCCAAGGCTGGCAAGCGCCGCGACCTCGGCCAGTGCCCCCTCCTCCAGCATGCGTTCCACCCTGGCGGCGATGCGGGCGTGAAGCACGGCCCGCTCGGGAGCAAGCACGATGCGCTCCGCCGTTGCCGGATCGACAAGCGGCGGCGTGGTGGCGACCCGATGCCAATCGGCCAGCGACCGACCGGTTGCCGTGACCACTTCCAGCGCCCTGAGGATGCGCGCCCGGTCGCTGGCGCGGAGCGCCGCGGCGTCCTCCGGATCGACCGCCGCCAGCCTTGCGTGCAGATCAGCCGTCGCGACGCCCTCGCTCTCCTGCCGAATGGCTGCCCGCACCTCTGCGGGGATTGCCGGCACGGCGGCGAGGCCCTCGGTCAGCGCCTTGAAATAGAGGCCGCTGCCGCCGACCACGATCGCCGTGCGGCCCTCCCGCTGCGCCTGGTCGAGCACCGGCGCGACATCGCCCAGCCAGCGGCCGACCGAATAGCGTGTCGCCGCCGGCACATGGCCGTAGAGGCGGTGCGGCACGGCCGCCTCGTCCGCCGGCGACGGCCGCGCGGTCAGCAGCCGCAGTTCGCCGTAAACCTGCATGGAGTTGGCGTTGACGATGAGGCCGCCGGTCCGCGCCGCCAACTCCAGCGCGAGCCGCGACTTGCCGCTCGCGGTCGGCCCGGTGAGCAAAATATGGGCAGAAAGGCTCATGCGATTTTCACACCAGGGTCGCCAACCGGGAACAATTGTTTCGGCCGCGAATGGCCGCACGGTCAAGCTCTTGGCAGAGACGCGAAGACCGGCATAAGTTGTTGGCAATCTTCGATCGTAAGCGCACCGAAGGGACGGGGTATAGCCATGTCAGACACATACAAGTATCTCTTGCCGGAAGAGCGTATTCCGCGCGCCTGGTACAATATCGCCGCCGATCTTCCCACGCCGGCACCGCCGCCGCTGCATCCCGGCACCGGCAAGCCCATCGGGCCGGACGACCTGGCAGCCATCTTCCCGATGGCGCTGATCGCCCAGGAAGTCTCGCAGGAGCGCGAGATCGAGATTCCCGAGCCTGTGCGCGAGATCTACAAGCTGTGGCGCCCGTCGCCGCTGATCCGCGCCCGCCGGCTGGAGAAGGTGCTCGATACGCCGGCGCGCATTTTCTACAAGTACGAGGGCGTCAGCCCCCCGGGAAGCCACAAGCCGAACACGGCGGTGCCGCAGGCCTTCTACAACAAGGAAGCCGGCATCAAGAAGCTGACTACCGAGACCGGCGCCGGCCAGTGGGGCTCGGCGCTCGCCTTTGCCGGCGAGCTTTTCGGCCTCGAGGTCAAGGTCTACATGGTCAAGGTCAGCTTCAATCAGAAGCCCTATCGTCGGGCGCTGATGGAGACCTTCGGGGCGACCTGCATCGCCAGCCCCAGCGACACCACCAATTCCGGCCGCGCCATCCTGGCGGAGCACCCGGATTCGCCCGGCAGCCTCGGCATCGCCATCTCTGAGGCGGTCGAGATCGCCGCCCAGAACGCCGACACCAACTACTCGCTGGGCAGCGTCTTGACCCACGTCATGATCCACCAGTCGGTGATCGGCATCGAGGCCATCGAACAGATGGAGATGGCCGGCTACTGGCCGGACGTGGTCATCGGCTGCGCCGGCGGCGGTTCGAACTTCGCTGGCCTCGCCTTCCCCTTCGTCGGCAAGACGCTGCGCGAGGGCGCCAAGGTCCGCGCCATCGCCGTCGAGCCCGCAGCCTGCCCGTCGCTCACCCGCGGCGTCTATGCCTATGACTTCGGCGATACCGGCCACCTGACGCCGCTGGTCAAGATGCACACGCTGGGCTCGACCTTCATCCCGCCCTCCTTCCATGCCGGCGGCCTGCGCTATCACGGCATGTCGCCGATGGTCAGCCACCTGAAGCAGCTCGGCCTGATCGAGGCCCGTTCCGTCAAGCAGCTCGCCTCCTTCGAGGCGGCGGTCACCTTCGCCCGTGCCGAGGGCATCGTGCCGGCGCCGGAATCGAGCCACGCCATCCGCGCCGCCGTCGACGAAGCGCTGCGCTGCAAGAAGGAAGGCAAGGCGGAGACGATCCTGTTCAATCTCTCCGGTCATGGCCATTTCGACATGCAGGCCTATACCGACTACTTCGCCGGCAAGCTCGAAGACCGCGAATACGACCAGGCGGCGCTGGAACTGGCGCTCGCCGGCCTGCCCCAGGTCGCCGCGTAGACGCGACGCCAGGCGAAACAGACGAAGGCCCGTCGCCCCAAAGGCGGCGGGCCTTCTTCTTGCCCTACACAATGGCCGTCAGAACTCTAGCTTGCTAGAGCACGCCGCGCCGCACGTCGGGCGGCCGATGCATTGGGGGGAAGCGCCATGACTTCAGTCGCTGCTTCAGCGGAAACGCCTTCGTCGCTGATCCGATTCCACTATCTGTGGTTCGTCGCCGCGGCTTTTGCCGTGATGGTCGCGGCCATCATGAGCGGCAGCATCTGGTTCCTGAACTGGGTGCATGTGATGTGCGGCGTTCTGTGGACCGGCATCGACCTGTTCATGGGCTTCGTGCTCGGTCCGGTGCTGAGGAAACTCGACCCGCCAGTGCGGAAGCAGGTCCTGCTCAATCTCGTCCCGCGCACGCTGTTCCTCATGCCGACGCTGGCCATCATCACCGGCACCGCCGGCTGGTTTCTCGCCGTCGAGCTCGGCTTCACCGAGCTGCCCTGGCCGCAGGTTGCCTGGGTCTGGGCCGCGCTGGTGCTGATCGCGGTGATGACAGTGCAAGGTCTCGGCTATCTGTTGCCCACCAATCTCCGCGTCTGCTTCGAACTGCAGAAGCCGCAGCCCGACGGGGCCAGGATCGGAAAGCTGATGGGCGGGTATTTTTTCGTCGTCGCCAGCCAGGGAATCATGCAGGTGGCGATCATCGTCATCATGGCGAAATTCGTCACCGGCATCTGAGAGGCAGGCCATCGGGACGCCGCCCGCCTACTCCGCCACCCCGGCCTTCACAAACCCTTCCCTGATGCGCTCGGCATCGGCGGGATTGGTGAACGGCAGCCGGGCGAGATGGCCGGCGAATGAGTATTTCGGGCTGATCTCCTTCAGTTCGGCGGCGACGCGCCGCGCCTCCTCGACCTCGCCAAGATGGCCGAGGGCGGAGATCAGCAGCCCGCGTGACAGATCGGTCTTTGGCGACAGCCTGATGCGCTCGCGGAAGGTCGCCGCCGCCGTCTCGTACTTGCCGGCGACGAGATAAGCCGTCCCCAGGAAGTGCAGGGTCTGGTGGACGAAGCCAGGATCGAGCCGTATGGCCTGCTCGGCCATCGGAATCGCCGCCTCGGGGTTCCCCGAGTAGATTTCAACGAGCGCGCTCGTGCCGAGCCCGGATGCGAAGTTCGGGTTGAGCGCCAGCGCCGCCTCGGATTCCTGCCGCGCCTTTGGCAGGTCCCGCGACCAGATCGCCATCACCGCCGCGACGAAGTGTGCGAAGGGCACGTTGGGGCCCTTTTCGACGCCGAGCGTTGCGAAATGAACGGCCCGCTCGAACGCATCGGGTGCGCCGGTCCAGCGGTTCTGGAAATCGAGGTTGTGGGCCATACCGAGACCCGCATAGGCCTCGGCAAAGCCGGGATCGATCTCGATCGCGCGGCCCAGGAGCGAAACGACCTGATCGAACATCTCGCGGCCAGGGCGCTGCCCATAGATCAGTTCGCGCGCCTTGAGAAACAGGTCGTGCGCTTCCGGGCTGTCGGTCGGTGTGTCGGCGATGCGCGCCGCCTCCACCGGCGAGAGCTTCACCTTGAGCGCCTCGACGATGTGGCGGGTGACCTCGTCCTGCACCGCGAAGATGTCGGTGAGGTCACGGTCGTAGCGTTCCGCCCAGACGTGGCCGCCGCTTCCCGCGTCGATCAGCTGAGCGGTGATGCGGACGCGGTTGCCGGCACGGCGGATCGAACCTTCGAGCACCGACTTGACGCCGAGCTCGCGTCCGACGGTGCGGATATCGAAGGTCTTGCCCTTGTAGGCGAAGCTCGAATTGCGCGCGATGACCAGGAGGCCGGCGACCTTGGAAAGGTCGGTGATGATGTCCTCGGTGATCCCGTCAGAAAAGTATTCCTGCTCGGGATCGTTCGACATGTTGTCGAAGGGCAATACTGCGATCGAGGGCGGTTCGGGCTTGGCGGGTTCTGCCATTGCGGTCGTGGCCTGCGCCTGGACCGGCGCCGGGTCGCTGTCCGGGTGCCACTTCCATACCCGGATCGGCCGGGCGATGTTCTTGACCGACACCTCGCCGCCGTCGTCGAAGGCAACGTCGATGCGGTTGCCGACGCTCTCGTTGACGATCGAGGAGACGCAAACGCCGCCCGGCTGGGCCAGCGGCTCCAGACGCGCCGCGACGTTGACGCCGTCGCCATAGATGTCGTCGCCGTCGATGATGATGTCGCCGAGATTGACGCCGATCCTGAGCGTGATGCCCGCCCCGTTCGGCGGCTTCAACGCCTTCACCGCGCGCTGGATGGCGAGCGCGCACTTGACCGCATCGACGACGCTGCCGAACTCGACCAGCGTGCCGTCGCCGATCAGCTTGACCACGCGACCCTTGTGCTCGGCCACGGCCGGGTCGAACACCGCCTCGCGATGGTGCTTGAGCGCCGCCAACGTGCCGGCCTCGTCGGCCCCCATCAGACGCGAATAGCCGACGACGTCCGCCGCCAGAACGGCCGCAAGCCTGCGATTTGGTGCCTCGTTGTCCGCCATCGGCCATTGGTATTGGATATCGGGCTGCGGCGCCAGCACCGCTGGCCGGGCCGCGATCGCCGAAAAAAGGCCTCTGTTCGGTTTGAATCTACCCGCCGGGCCGACTAAACAGACGCCGCGTCAATCTTCGCTCGGAGTTCCCCTGTGCCCCTGATCCAGCCTTTTCGCGCGCTGCGCCCGGCGCCGGCGCGCGCTGCCGAGGTACTTGCCCCGCCCTATGACGTTCTGTCGAGCGCCGAGGCGCGTGAGCGGGCCCGGGGCAATCCCTGGAGCTTCCTGCATGTCTCCAAGCCCGAGATCGACCTCGACCCGGCGACCGACCCCTACGCCGACGCGGTCTATGCCAAGGCGGCCGAGAACTTCCGCCGCATGATCGCCGAGCGGGTTCTCATCCGCGACCAGAGCCCCTGCTACTACGTCTACCGGCTCACCCGGCAGGACCATGTGCAAACCGGCATCGCTGCGGTGGCATCGGTCGCCGAATACGAATCCGGCCGCATCCGCAAGCACGAGCTGACCACCCACGCCAAGGAGGACGACCGCGTCCGCCAGATCGAGGCCATCGATGCGCAGACCGGGCCGGTCATGCACGCCTATCCGACGGCGCCTGAGGTCGATTCGTTGATCGCCCGTTCCGCCGACGGCGCGCCGCTGATCGACGTCACCGCCGGGGACGGTGTCCGCCACCAGCTGTGGATCGTCGACGACAAGACCGAGGTTGCTGCCATCACCCAGGCCTTCGACGCGCTACCGGCGCTTTACATCTGCGACGGCCACCATCGCTCGGCCGCCGCCGCCCGCGTCGCTGAGAAGCGCGACACGGCCCATGCGCAATACTTCCTCTCGGTCATCTTTCCCCATCATGAGATGACCATTCTCGATTACAACCGCGTCGTCCGCGACCTTGCCGGCATGAGCCCGGCGCAATTCATCGAGGCGCTCGGCAAGGCCTTCACCGTCACACCCGCCGATGCCGAGGTGCGGCCGGTTGCTGCCGGCGAATTCGGCATGGTCCTCGACAAGCGCTGGTACAAGCTCACCATCCGGCCCGATCTCATCCCCACCGATCCGATCGGCCGGCTGCCGATCTCGCTGCTGACCGGCAACGTCATCGAGCCGCTGCTCGGCATAACCGACCAGCGCAAGGACAAGCGCATCGACTTCATCGGCGGCGGCCGGGGCTTGAGCGAACTCGCCAGCCGCGTCGCCTCAGGCGAGATGGCCGTCGCCTTCGCGCTCTATCCGACCCAGATGGATGACCTGATCGCAGTCGCCGATGCCGGCGGCATCATGCCGCCGAAATCGACCTGGTTCGAACCCAAGCTCGCCGACGGCATGGTCAGCCACGTCCTTGACTGAGCCGCGCGTCCACATCGTTACATTGCGCCTGAAGCTGCGTGAATGGACGGACGCGGACGCCGAACCGTTTGCTGCGATCAATCGCGATCCGCGCGTCATGGAGTTCTTCTCCCACCCGCTCGATCGCGCCGAGTCGAACGCCTTCCTGGCCCGCAACCAGGCCGGCATCGCTGCCAATGGCTACGGCCTCTATGCCGTTGAAGTGAAGCAAAGCGGCGCCTTCATCGGCTATGTCGGCCTCGCCCATCCGACCTTCGAGGCCCATTTCACCCCGGCCGTGGAAATCGGCTGGCGGCTGGCGCGCGAAGTCTGGGGCCACGGTTACGCCACCGAGGCCGCCCGCGCGGTGGTCGCGCACGCCTTCGGCACGCTCGATCTCGACGCGCTGGTCTCCTTCACCGCCGAGTGGAACCGGCCCTCGCGCCGGGTGATGGAGAAGATCGGCATGACCCACGACCCCGCCGACGATTTCCTGCATCCGCGTTTGCCGCCGGACCACAAGCTGTCGCGCCACGTGCTCTACCGGCTGAAGCGCGAGGATTGGCAGGCCGGAAAATGAAAAAGGGCGGCCCGCGGACCGCCCTTTGAAAAAGCCGTGCGGGCGACGCCGGCTTACTGGTCGAGCGGCAGAAACACCCAGCGCTGGATGCCGTCCTTGTTCTGGACGGCGAGCAATGCGTCCTTGCGCCCGTCCGCCTTCATCGCGTCGATCGCGCGGGTGATGTCGTCGGGCGTCGTCACGGCCTCATGGTTGATCTCGATGATCACGTCGCCTGGTTGCATCCGCTTGTCCGCGGCCGGGCTGCCGTCGGCAACGCCGGTGACCACCGCGCCGCCAGTGACCGTATCGTCGATGCCGTACTGGCTGCGGGTGTCGGGCGAGAGGTCGGACAGGGTCAGGCCAAGCGTCCCGGTCGAGACCATCGGCGCCGGAGCGAGATCCGGTGGCGGTGCCGGATTGGCACCGGAATCGGCCGCCGGCGCAGCCGCCACCTTGTCGACTTCCTCGAGCCGACCGAGGGTGACGGTGACGTCCTGTTCCTTGCCGCTGCGCAGTACCTGCACGGTCACCTGCTTGCCGACCGGCTTCTCCGCCACGATGCGCGGCAGGTCGTGCATCGAATCGATCGCCTCGCCGTCGAAGGTGAGGATGACGTCGCCGGCCTGGATGCCGCCTTCGGCCGCCGGGCCTTTGGCGTCGACGCCGGCCACCAGCGCGCCGCGCGGCGGCCCCACCATCGACAGGCCCTGTGCCACCTCCTCGGTCACCTGCTGGATGCGCACGCCGAGCCACCCGCGCCGCGTCTCGCCGAACTGGCGCAACTGGTCGACAACGCCGATGGCGATCTCAGAGGGCACCGCGAAGCCGATGCCGATCGACCCACCGGTCGGCGAGATGATCGCCGTGTTGATGCCCACGACTTCGCCGTCCATGTCGAACAGCGGCCCGCCCGAATTGCCGCGGTTGATGGAAGCGTCGGTCTGGATGAAGTTGTCGTAGGGGCCGGAATTGATGTCGCGATTGCGGGCCGAAACGATGCCCAGCGTTACCGTGCCACCGAGGCCGAACGGGTTGCCGATCGCCATCACCCAATCACCGACCCGGATCTTGCCGGAATCGCCGAACTTGACCGCGGTCAGCGGCTTGTCCGCCGTGACCTTGAGCAGCGCCAGATCGGTCTTGTCGTCGTGACCGACCAGCGTCGCGGTCAGCTTGGTGCCGTCGTTGAAATTCGCGGTGATCTCGTCGGCGCCCTCGATGACGTGATTGTTGGTGACGATCAGCCCTGACGGGTCGATGACGAAGCCGGAGCCGAGCGACTGAACGCGATGCGGGACGTTGTCGCCGCCCTTGCCGCCGTTGAATTCGTCGAAGAAATGCTGGAACGGGGAACCGTCAGGCAGCTTCGGGCCCGGCACGGCACTGCTCGTTCCGCCGACGGTCTGCGTTGTCGAAATGTTGACGACGGCTTCGAGCAGCGGCGCAGCAACGTCGGCAACCGATTCCGGCCCGCGCGCGGCGGCCGGCACCGAAACGCTGACCGCGATCACGCCGACGGCCACAGCGGCGGCCAGCCGAGACAACCCATAAGACAGTCGCGCCATGGGTCCTACCTCCTGATCACACCACCCGGCATCGCCCGCCCGGCGGCGCCGTCCGGCGTCCCCGCGCCGGATGAATCGCGGTCAATATGCTCGACCAATCATGCGCGAATTAGGGCGGAAAGGCGACAAGGATGGCGCCGCCGTTCCGACACGAATGCGTTACGCGACCGGACGCCTACTGACCGGCTGGTGCCGGGGCGACCGCAGCGGGCGGCTTGGCTGCCGGCGGTTGCGGCGCAGCCTGCTGCCCGCCCGTTGGCACGCCGGCAGAATTGCCGAAATACCGGAAGAACTCGGAATTGGGCGACAGCACCAGCCGCGTGTCCGAAGACTTCAGACCCGCTTGATAGGCCTGCATCGAGCGGTAGAAGTCGAAAAATTCCGGATCCTTGCTGAAGGCCTTGGCATAGATCTCGTTGACCTTGGCCTCGCCTTCGCCGCGCAACTGTTCGGACTCGCCATTGGCATCGGCCACGATGACCGTCGCCTGGCGGTCGGCCTCGGCGCGGATGCGCCGTGCCGCCTGCTCGCCCTGAGCGCGGATCTCGGTCGCCTGGCGCTGGCGCTCGGTCTGCATGCGCTGATAGATCGCCTGGCTGTTGGCCGCCGGCAGATCGGCGCTGCGGATCTTCACGTCGATCATCTGGATGCCGAGCCCGACCGCCTCTTTGCCCACCTGCTCGGTGATCTTGGCCATCAGTTGCGCGCGCTCGTCACGCACCAGCTGGATGAAGCTGGCATCGCCGAGCACCCGGCGCACAGCCGAATTGAGGATGACCGAAAGCCGGGACTGGGCCACCATCACGGTGCCCACCGACTGGAAGAACTTCAGCGCATCGACGATTTTGTAGCGGCCGAAGGCATCGACCACCAGCCGCTTCTGGTCGGAGGCGATGATCTCAAGCGGCGGCGAGTCGAGGTCGAGGATGCGCTTGTCGAAATATTCGACATTGTCGATCAGTGGCAGCCGCCAGTAGAGACCCGGCTTGTCGACGGTGCGCGTCGGATGGCCGAGCGGGGCCACCACCTCGCCGAAGCGCAGGACCAGCGCCTGCTGCGTCGGATCGACGATGAACATGCTGAGATAGAGCAGGAAGCCGATGACGGCGATGATGATGAGGCCGACGCCTCCGAAGATGCCGCGCCTCATTGGTTGCCTCCCCCGGTAGAGCCGGTAGTGGAGCCGGAGCCGGCACTTGGCTTCTTGGTCAGGGCATCGAGTGGCAGATAAGGCACCACGCCGTTGCCGCCGTTCTTCTCGTCGATGATGACTTTGTCCATGCCGGAGAAGACCGATTCGAGCGTATCCAGATACATGCGCTTGCGGGTCACGTCGGGGGCGATCGTATAGCTCTGATAGACTTGGTCGAAACGCTGGGCCTTGCCGGTCGCCTCGGCGATGATGCGGTCGCGATAGGCGCTGGCCGCGTTGGTGATCTGCGAAGCCTGGCCGCGCGCCTCCGGCACTACCTTGTTGGCGTAGGTCTGGGCTTCGTTTTGCGCCCGCTCGGCATCGGCACGCGCCGCCTGCACGTCACGGAACGAGGCGATCACCTCGGATGGCGGATCGACCTTCAAGAGCTGCACCTGGGTGATCAGGATGCCGGACTTGAACTCGTCGAGCGTCTGCTGGATCAGCTTCTGCACGTCGGTTTCGGTGATCTGCCGCGCCTGCGTGAGCAGCGCCTCGACCACCGAGCGGCCGACCACCTCGCGCATGGCGCTTTCGGCCACCGATTTCACCGTGCCGTCCGGATTTTCCATGTTGAACAGGTAATCGGCGGCGTTGTTGATGACCCAGAAGACCGTGAAGTTGATGTCGACGATGTTCTCGTCGCCGGTCAACATCAGGCTTTCGGAGGGGACGTCGCGGCCGCTGGCGCCCGGATTGCGGTCGTCCGACGTCGTCCCGACAGTGACCTTGTTCACGCGGGTCACCTTGGGCGTGTAGACCGTCTCGATCGGATAAGGCAGGCGCCAGTTGAGACCCGGGGTGGCGTTGCGGCTGAAGGCACCGAAGCGCAGAACCACGCCCTCCTCGTCCGGCTGCACGCGGAAGGTGAAGAAGTAGTAGCCGGCGAGCGCCACGACCACGGCCAGAATGGCGATCAGCGTCAGCGGGTTCATCTTGCCGCCACCGCCGCCACCACCGCCGGGAAGCACGCGCCTCAGCCGGTCCTGACCGCGCCTGAGAAGCTCTTCAAGATCCGGCGGCGTCGAACCTCCGCCGCCCGTGTTGCGCGGTCCCTGACCCCAGGGGCCGCCATTGCCCTTCCAGCCACCACCGCCAGTCTGATTTTCCCAGGGCATTGCGCTCCCTTCGAGACGCCTGAAGACACGAACACCGTGCCGCGCGAGCCGCCATTAAAAACCGGCTCGGGTTATAGGCATGTTACGCCGCCTTTTCAACGCGATGCGGCGTGTCGCCTTCCGGCCCAAACCGGCGGCGCCGCTGACAGGTGGGGCCTCGCACCCGGCAAGTCAACCGGATTCGGCCTCTGCGATCCGCTCATAGACGGTGAATACCGTCGCAACACTGTCCTTCTCGCCCGCCGGCACCGCCTCCCGCGAGGCCACCCGCCAGAGCGCCGGATCGATCGCCGGAAAGCGCGTATTGCCGGCCGGTTCCGCCGCCACATGGGTGATGTAGAGACGATCGGCCGCGGCAATCGCCGCGGCATAGATCTCGCCGCCGCCAGCGACCATGACCTCGTCGGCGCCCGTTGCCTCGGCCGCTCGCCGTCCCTGCACCAGCGCAGAATTGAGGCTGGCGGCGACGACGACGCCCTCCGGCCGGTAGTCAGCCTGCCGGGTGACGACGATATTGGTGCGGCCGGCAAGCGGCTTGCCGAAGGTCTCGAAAGTCCGGCGCCCGACCACCACCGGCTTGCCCATGGTCAGCGCCTTGAACCGCTTCATGTCGGTCGACAGCCGCCACGGCATGCCGGTGCCGTCGCCGATGACCCCGTTGGCGGCGACCGCCGCAATGAGCGTGATCCTCATGCGCCAATCTTTCCGGCCAGCGCCGCCAGCTCCAGCCCGTCGACCCGGCACATGGTCCAGTCGTCGAGGAGATGCGCGCCCAGTCGCTTGTAGAAGGCGATCGCCGATGTGTTCCAGTCGAGCACCGACCATTCCAGCCGCCCGAGCCCCTCCTCGGCACAGCGCTCGGCCAGGCCGCGCAGCAGCGCCGTGCCGGCGCCTGCCCGGCGCGCCTCCGGCCGCACGAACAGGTCTTCCAGCCAGATGCCGTGGCGGCCGCGGAAGGTGGAGAAGGTGTAGAACCACAGGGCAAAGCCGACGACCGCGCCGTCCATCTCTGCCAGATCGCAGAAAACCTTGGGGTTGGCCGCGAAAAGCGCGACTGCAATGCTTTCCGCCGTCGATTCGACCGTATGGTCGAGCTGCTCGTAGTGCGCCAGGGCACCGATCAGCTCGGCAACCGCCCCCTCGTCGCCCGGCCGCGCCGGTCTCAGTGTGAGGGTCACACCGCCACTTCCGCCTTGATGTGCGGGTGCGGGTCGTAGCCGGTCACCGTCACATCCTCATAGACGAAATCGAACAGCGAGCGGACTTCCGGGTTGAGCACCAGCCGCGGCAGCGGCCGCGGCGCGCGCCGAAGCTGCAGGCGCGCCTGCTCGATATGGTTGAGGTAGAGATGCGCGTCGCCGAAAGTGTGGACGAAATCGCCCGGCTTCAGCCCGCTCACCTGCGCCACCATCATAGTCAACAGAGCATAGGAGGCGATGTTGAACGGCACGCCGATGAAGATGTCGGCGGAGCGCTGATAGAGCTGGCAGGAGAGCTTGCCGTCGGCGACATAGAACTGGAACAGGCAGTGGCACGGCGGCAGCGCCATCTGGTCGATTTCACCCGGATTCCATGCCGTCACGATCAGCCGGCGCGAATCGGGCTTTGAACGAATTTGCTCAAGCACCTGACGAAGCTGGTCGATCGTGCCGCCGTCCGGCGTCCGCCAAGAGCGCCACTGAGCACCATAAACCGGGCCGAGGTCGCCGTTCTCGTCCGCCCACTCATCCCAGATCGAGACTCCGTTCCGCTTCAGATAGGCGATGTTGGTGTCGCCGGCGATGAACCACAAAAGCTCGTGGATGACCGATCTCAGGTGAATCTTCTTGGTAGTGACCAGCGGAAAGCCATCGGCGAGATCGAATCGCATCTGGTGGCCGAAGACGGACAGCGTGCCCGTCCCTGTCCGGTCGGTCTTTTCGACGCCGGTGTCGAGGACCCGGCGCATCAGATCGAGATACTGGTGCATGGTTCCAATCTAGCGCGATTCTCGCCCCCGGCGTAGACGCCGGCGGCCCCCTACTCGGCCGCTTCCGCCACCGGCTCGCTGCCATTGAGGGCGAACAGGCTGATCAGGAAGGCCGCGATAGCACAACCGAAGATGGCGCTCACCAGTGGCAGCACGGTGCCGTTGGAGACCGCCCCAGTGATGGTGACCACCGTCATGCCGACGATGAGCTGCAGCGTGCCGAGCAGGGCCGAAGCCGAGCCGGCGCGCGCACCGTGGCTCTCCAGCGCCAGCACCGCCGTCGCCGGGCCGACTGGCCCCATGACGCCGAAGGACATGAACAGCATGAGAATCAACGCATGGATATTGTCGAGGCCGAGAAGCGTGGCGCCGAAAAGGATGCCGGTCGCCAGCAGAAAGAGGCTGACCGAGCCGCGCACCACGCGTTTCAGGCCGAAGCGCCGCGCCAGCAGGCTGGTCGACTGTGCCGAGCCGATGAAGGAAATCGCGTTGATGGCGAAGGCAATGGCGAATTGGCTCGGGGTGAGGCCGAAATGGTCGATATAGACGAAGGACGACCCGGCCAGGAACGAGAAGAGGCTCGCCATGGCGAAGCCACCGACGAACACGACACCGACAAAGGCACGGTCGCGGACCAGTTCCAGATAGCCGCGCACGACGCTGGCCAGATCCATGGGCACGCGCTTTTCCGGCGGCCGCGTCTCGTCGAGCACGAAGAAGGTGATCGCGATGCCAAGAATGCCGACCAGCGCGACGACGTCGAAAATCACCCGCCAGCTCGACAGCGCGATCACCATCGAGCCGAACAGCGGCGCCAGAATGGGCGCGGCGCTGAACACCAGCATGATCAGCGACATCAGCTTCGCCGACTGCGTGCCGGTGTAGAGATCGCGCACGATGGCGCGCGGGATGGTGACGCCAGCACAGGCGCCAATGCCCTGGACGAAGCGCGCCGCGATCAGCCACTCGATCGACGGCGCCAGGCTGCAGCCGATGGCGCCGATCGAATAGAGCACCATGCCGAAATAAAGCGGCGCCCGCCGGCCGTGGCTGTCGGAAATCGGCCCGTAGATGATCTGGCCGAAGGCAATGGCGACGAAGAAGGCGATGAGGCTGCCCTGCGTCGCCGCGTCCGAAGCCTTGAACTCGGCCGCGATCGACGGCAGCGCCGGCAGGTACATGTCGATGGCGAAGGGGCCGACGGCCGCCAACAGACCAAGCACGATCGCGTTGCGTGCGACGCTTCGGTTCATTCCGCGAGTTTTTCGGGAGGTGGCGCGACCGCAAGAGTTGCATAGGCTAATGCCACAGGTTAACGCGCTGGATGGTGCGGGGCAATAATCCGCCCTTTCGCCTGTCCGCGCCGACCTCCTGTGCCGGACGAGGCGGGCGGAGGAGGCACGCCGGGCCTATGAGCGCGCGCCGGCCCTCACCGAACAGGCGGCGCAACGCCGGTTTCTCGAACACTGCCCGAATGCGTTGTCCCATCCGGCCGAAAGTGGCGAAGAACCGGCATTGTCACCCGCAAGCGGCCAAGAGCCTTTCCAATCCGGCGTTGAATCCTTATATTCTGCGGTGCCGGAGCAATCCGGATATGGCGATAAACGGCCATCGAAATAAACCCTGCGGACCCGGGGGCAGTACCCGGCGCCTCCACCTCAGCCCGTTGAATCGCCCGCATTTCGCGGGTTGCGGCGGGGGCGAAATAGGATCGACGAGGGCGTAAAGGATGGGCTTTTGCCCGGCATGGTTCCGCCGTTATCGGGCCGACTTTATAGTTGCCAACGACAACTATGCTCCGGTGGCCCTGGCCGCGTAATGCGGTTCGGAATACCGAAATCAAGTCCTGAGGGTTAGCACTTTCAGGCGGGGTTCGGAGGCACCTGGCAACAGAAGCCTCCACTTCATTTCACAGGACTGCCCGAATCTGGTGCAATGAGGCAGGTCCTGATCCCGGGGGAACTGGCCTCGAGCCCATGGCAGAAGATCTGATTCGATACGACATACTCGCCCAGGACGCCCTGCGCGGGGTGATCCGCAAGGTGCTGTCCGAAGTCGCCCGCACCGGGCTGCCAGGCGAGCATCATTTCTTCATCACCTTCGCCACTCAGGCGCCGGGTGTGCGCATTTCCAGCCGCCTGCTCGCCCAGTACCCGGAGGACATCACCATCGTCCTTCAGCATCAATACTGGGACCTCACCGTCAGCGAACAGGCCTTCGAGGTCGGCCTCTCCTTCAACGGTGTCCCGGAACGGCTGCTGGTGCCCTACTCCGCCGTCAAGGGGTTCCTCGACCCGTCGGTGCAGTTCGAGCTGCGCTTCGACGTTATCGCACGTCCGCCGGTGGTCGCCGACCTGGACTCGTCGCTGCCCTCCGAAATCCCGCCGCCGGAGAGCATCGCTGCCCCGGAAGCCGGCGCAGATGTGACTGGCGAGACTGCCGACACGGATGAAGGCGAAGGTGACGGCGATGCGGAAGCCGCGCCGATGGCCCAGGTGGTCCGCCTCGACGCGTTCCGCAAGAAATAGGCGGACCCGGCTCCTATCTCAGGTCTTCTGCTGGCGCATGGCGGCCGCCAGCTCCTCGCCGATCCGTTTTCCCGTCTTGACGTAGAAGCCATCCATGACGCGGCTGAATGCCGCGTACATGACCTGCGACGGCGGGCTGCCCAGGAACTCGGCGTAGGTCTCCATCTCGGCCGTCGAGAAATCGCGATAGATGCGCTCGGCGGTGGCAAGCATCATGGTGCGGATCTGCGTCACCAGCGCCCCGTGCATGGCGTCGATGCGCCGATTGGCCTGAGCCAGCGCGTCGGGATCGGGCGGCGTCGGGCCGCCTTCGGCCATTGCGATCGCCATGGCGCGCAGCAGGCTCTCCGACGAGCGCGCCGACAGCTCCGAGGTGCTCAGCAACTTGTCGATCCGCTCGAACACCGCGGCGCGTTGAGGGTCCTTGCGCGCTTCGGCGACCAGGGCGTCGCTATGGGCATTGATCTCGTCCTGCACCGACAGCGCGGCGCCGGCGATCTCCGCCTTGACGATGCGCGCGCCGAGATCGGAATCGAAGAAACCATCCATCGCCTTGACGTCGTCCGCCGACAGCGAAGCGGCGAGCACCGTCTGCAGCTGGTCGAGCAGCGCCTTGCCGTCCATCGTGTTGCCGACGATGGTTGCCATCAGCGACACGGTACCGGGCTGCAGCATCGGTGGCGGTGACTGGAGAATTCCCTCGCGAATCTGCGTGCCGAGGTCCTGGTACTGCGCGACCAGGCCCGACTTCGCCATCATCGTGCGCACGGCGGCCGCATCGGCGGCAAAGGCCGGCGTGGCAAGCACGACGACGCCGACAAGCGCCGCACCGATCGGTCTAAAGAACTTCATCCAGCATCTCCTTCGCGGACGAGACCGTAGCGGCTCCTCCGCGACGGGCAACCGCAGCCGTCCCTTAACCCTGATTTCAGGCGATCGCGTGTCAGTGCCGACGATCGCTTCGCCGATGACAGCTTGCCACACAACGCTGTCAGCGAACCGACAGGCAGCGCCCACTAGCGTCAGCGCCACAAACCCCGGGACATTGCATCCGCGGCGTTTGCGTATTGGTTCATTTTGGAGAATTGACTACATGAAACGCGCCTTCCTCCTTACCGCCGTCGCCATTGTCGTTGCCAGCCCGGCCTTCGCCGCCGGCGGTAGCTGCACCACCGCCCCGAAGTCGGCGTGGCAGCCGCAGTCCAAGCTCGAGTCCATGCTGAAGGCCGACGGCCTGACCGTGAAGCAGATCAAGGTCGAGAAGGGCTGCTACGAGGTCTACGCCACCGACAAGGCTGGCAAGCGGGTGAACGCGGCCTACAACGCCCAGACCCTGAAGAAGCTCAAGAACGCCGAAGCCGGCGAGGGCTAATCTCCAGCGCATCCCATAAGCATTCCATAAAATGACAAGTGCTCGCGAAGACCGGTGGGTCCGTGTCTGGGATCCGCTCGTGCGCTTGTTCCATTGGAGTCTGGTGCTGAGCTTCGCCGTAGCGTGGCTCAGCGCCCACTCCTGGGACACCCTCCACATGCTCGCCGGCTACGCCGCCGGTGGCCTGATTCTCCTGCGCCTGATCTGGGGCTTCATCGGCACGCCCTATGCGCGCTTTGCCCATTTCGTGCGCTCGCCGAAGACCGTCATCGCCTATCTCAAGGCCGTCGTCACCGGCAGCGAGGCGCGCCACATCGGCCACAACCCCGCCGGCGGCGCCATGATCGTCGCCCTGATGCTGGGCATGGCCGCCACCGCCTTCACCGGTTACCTGCTGACCACTGACGCCTTCTGGGGCGACACGACGATGCAGCACCTGCACGACTGGTCGGCACACGGCCTGATGATTCTGGTCGTCGTACATCTGGCGGGCGTTGCGCTGGCGAGCTTCCGACATCGCGAAAACCTCGTCCACGCCATGATCGTGGGCCGCAAACGGACGGCGGAAGCCGAGGACATCGGCTAGGGCAGCGGCTTGCACTCCGGCCGTGGCGGTGGGAAAACCCGCGCCACCAAGCGAACGGAAGCCCGCTACGATGCCTGACAAGAAGCAAGCCACCCGTACCGAGACCGATACCTTCGGTCCCGTCGAAGTCGCGGCCGACCGCTACTGGGGTGCCCAGGCGCAGCGCTCGCTCGGCAACTTCAAGATCGGCTGGGAAAAGCAGCCGGCGCCGATCGTGCGCGCGCTTGGCATCATCAAGCGGGCCGCGGCCGAGGTGAACATGGACCTCGGCAAGCTCGATCCGAAGATCGGCGAGGCCATCGTCCAGGCGGCGCAGGAAGTCGCCGAGGGCAAGCTCGACGATCATTTCCCGCTGGTCGTCTGGCAGACCGGCTCCGGCACGCAATCCAACATGAACGCCAACGAGGTGATCGCCAACCGCGCCATCGAAATTCTCGGTGGCACCATCGGCTCGAAGACGCCGGTCCATCCCAACGACCACGTCAACATGAGTCAGTCGTCGAACGACACCTATCCGACGGCCATGCACATCGCCTGCGCCGAGGAAATCGACCACCGCCTGTTGCCGGCGCTTCATAAGTTGCGCAACGCGCTCAACGACAAGGCGCAGGCCTTTGCGAAGATCATCAAGATCGGCCGCACCCACACCCAGGACGCCACGCCGCTGACGCTCGGCCAGGAGTTCTCCGGCTACACCCAGCAGGTGGAGAACGGCATCGGGCGCATCGAAGCGACCATGGCCGGCCTGATGCAGCTCGCCCAGGGCGGCACGGCGGTCGGCACCGGCCTCAACGCGCCGGTCGGCTTCGCCGAGCGCGTCGCCGACCGCATCGCCGCGCTGACCGGCATGGCGTTCACCTCGGCGCCGAACAAGTTCGAGGCACTGGCCGCCCACGATGCCATGGTCTTCTCGCACGGCGCCATCAACACGGTGGCGGCGAGCCTGTTCAAGATCGCACAGGACATCCGCTTCCTCGCCTCCGGCCCCCGCTCCGGCCTCGGCGAACTGTCGTTGCCCGAGAACGAGCCCGGCTCGTCGATCATGCCCGGCAAGGTCAACCCGACCCAGTGCGAAGCGATGACCCAAGTCTGCGTGCAGATCTTCGGCAACAATGCGGCGCTGACCTTCGCCGGCAGCCAGGGCCATTTCGAGCTCAACGTCTTCAACCCGGTGATGGCCTACAACTTCCTCCAGTCGGTGCGGCTGATGGCGGATGCCGCCGTATCCTTCACGGACAATGCGGTCACCGGCATCCAAGCCCGCGAGGACAACATCAAGGCGGCGCTGGAGCGCTCGCTGATGCTGGTCACGGCGCTGGCGCCCACGATCGGCTACGACAAGGCGGCCGAGATCGCCAAGACGGCGCACAAGAACGGCACAACGCTGCGCCAGGAGGCCGTGCGCCTGGGCTACGTGACGGCGGAAGACTTCGACCGGATCGTGCGGCCCGAGGACATGATCGGCCCGAAATAGCTTGCATTCCGGCCGCAGCGCCTCAAACTATGCGCATACACCATGCGCATGGGAAACGTCACATGCCGAACCGCCCTCGCCGCCCGCGCAAGCGCGCGATGAACGTCTCCATCCCGCTGGAACTGGCTGAAGAGGCCAAGGCTTACGGCACCAACGTCTCGGCCGTGCTCGAGCGGGCGCTGGAAGCCGAGCACCGCGAACGCCGGCGCGAGGAATGGCGCAAGGCGAATCGGGACGCGATCCGGGAAGCCAATGAGGAGCTTGCCGAGAAGGGGCTGTGGTCCGACGGGCTGCGCACCTTCTGATGAGACAGTTCGACGTCTGCCGCTTGCGGAACCCGCCTGACCAATTCGTGGTGATCTTGCAGCACGACCTCGTCGACGAACTCGGTACGCGGGTGGTCGCGCCGCTCTCCGAGGCGCAATATCGCGCGCTCATCGATGCACTGCGCATTCCCGTCGAACTCGATTTCGGCAGCTACGTCGTGCAGCTCGATCGCATGGCCGCCATCGAGCCGAGGATGATCGGACGGGTGGTCGGCACCCTTGCCGCCGAAGAGAACCGCATCAAGCGCGGTCTCGATCTGCTTTTCTTCGGAGTGTGACATGGCCGAAATCGTCAACCTCCGCCGCTTCCGCAAGCAGAAGGCGCGCGCCGAGCGCGAAGGAGCCTCGGATGCGAACCGCCGCAAGCACGGGATGACCGCGGCCGAGAAGAAGCAGAGGGAAGCGGAACGCGCGCTGGCGGAACGCCGGCTCGCCGAGCACCGCATCGTGCGTGACGAAGAGTGAGCAAGCGCTCCATCACCATTGCCGGCCACCGCACCTCGATCTCGCTCGAACCGCCGTTCTGGGAGGCGCTCAGCGAGATCGCCGCCAGCCGGGCCACGAGCGTTGCGGCGCTGGTCGTCGAAGTCGACCGTGACCGCGCGGACGACACCAATCTTTCGGCGGCACTCAGGATGTTTGCGCTCGACTGGTATCGCCGGCCTGCAGACCGCACCTGACCCAGCCGATCAGTATTTTGGCGCCGTGATCACCAGCGGCCGGTCGGTGGGGATGATGCTGGGCACGAGCGGCAGCGGCTGGCTCGATTTGGGTGCTGCCGGCGCCGGCCGTGTCGAGACCGGCTCGGCGGCCAGTGCCACGCCACCGCGCGTCGCAGCCGCGCCCGCCTTGCCCGACGGCGACACCGGGCCGCCGATCGTGCCGACGCTGGCTGCGTTCTGAGCGGCGCGCTCCGCCGTCTGGCGGGCGGCTTCGGCGGCAGCCGCCGCATTGGCGGCCTCGGCCGCAGCGGACCGGGCAGCCGCCTCGGCCTGGACGGCCTTCGCCTGTGCGCTCGTCGCCGCAGCCTCGGCAGCCTGGCGATCTGCTGCAGCAGCCTGAGCGGCAGTCTGCGCGGCGGCATCGGCGCCGGTCTTGGCCGCCAATACCTTGCCTGCCGCAGCCGATGCACTGTCCGCCGTCGCGGCTTTCGCCGTCGCGGCCTTGGCGTCGGCAGCGGCAGCCACCCGCTTTGCATTGGCCGCCTCGGCGATTTTCGCCGCATCTCCGGCCGCGCCGACCAGCGCCGCCAGCTTCTTTTCGGCCGACGCCTTGGCAGCGACTGCGGCCTTGGCCTCGACCTCCGCCTGAACGGCGGCTGCAGCCGCAGTGTCAGCCGCCTTGGCCGCAGCCGCGGCGGCGGCAGCCGCCGTCTCCGCCAGCGTCTGCTTTTCGGCAAACGCGGCCTTGGCTGCATCGCGCGCCCTGATCTTCTCGTCGAGGCCGGACAGCGCCGCCGCCTTGTCCGAAGCCGCGCGGCTGGCATCGGCGGTCGCATTCTTGACCGCGGTATCCGCCTGGACCGCCACGGCGGTCGCATCCGCCGACTTCTTCTCGGCCGCAGCCACCACGGCGGCTGCCTGATCGGAAGCGGCCTGCGCATCGGCGAGCACCCTGGCGGCGGCGCCGGCCGCCGCCTTCTTGGCAGCGGCCTGCTGGGCCAGAAGGTTTGCTGCTGTCTGCTGTGCCTGCGCGGCCGCAATCGCTTGCTCATCGTTCCCGGCAGCAGCGGCCAGCGTCTGCGCAAGATCCGCAGTCTGCTTCGCCACGCTCGCCGCGCTGTCGGCGGTCTTCTGTGCCGCGTCGGCATCCTGCTTGGCGGCATCCAGCTTCGCCACAGCGTCGTCGCGCGCGGCAGCCGCCGCCGTCAGGGCATCGGCAGCCATTTTCGCGTCCGCGTCGGCCCTCGTCTTTTCGCTCGCCGCCGCCGTCTCACCGCCGCCGAGAGCCGTCGCCTGCGATGCCGCGGCCTCGGCAAGGTTCTGCGCAACCGCCACCGCGTCTTCCGCATCCGCCAGAACGGCCTTGGCCGCATCGCGCGCCGCGAGCGCATCCGCAACCGCCTTGTCGGCAGCGGTCTTGTCAGCAGCAGCGGACGCCGCACGATCACGCGCCGCGTTTGCGTCGCGCTCCGCCGAGGCGGCCGTCGCCGTCGCCGCCTTCAGCGCCGTATCGGCATCGGCCTTCGCCTGGGCGGCCTTGTCGGCAGCCGTCCTGGCGGACGCCTCTGCGTCGGCGGAATCGGCAAGCACCCGCTTCGCCTGACCGGCAACAGTGGCCGACTGCGCGGCCTCCTGCGCGGCCTTGTCCGCGTCCGCCTTTGCCGCCGCGCGATCGGCGGCCGCAGCAGCGGCCTTGGCAGCAGCAGCCGCGTCTGCCTGACGCGCATCGGCAAGCGCCGCGGCCGTGATGTCGGCCTTGGCCCGCGCCGCCTTGGCAGCCTGGTCGGCGGCGGCGGCAGTCGCCTCCGCCGCCTTCTGCTGCGCCGTCAGCCGGTCGGCAAACGCCGTCAGGGCCTCGACGTGGCGCCTCTCGGCAATGACCTCGCGATCGACGTGGAAGGCTTCGAGCGCCACGAGGCGCGCCTGCTCGGCCTCAAAGCGCGCCTTCTCACGCTCGGCCGCAATGCGCATGTCCTCGGCACGCTGGATGGCGTCGGCCTTGAGCTTGTCGACAAGGCGGCTGAGGCGCTCCTTCTCGACCCGCGCCGCCTCGCTCAGCGCCAGAATCTCGGTCATCCGCGCCGCCTCCCGCTCGTTGAGGTAGGCGGCAAACGGCAGCACGTCGATCGACCGCGCGGGCGCAGCGATCGGCCCGTGAAAGACGATGCCGGCCTTGGGGTCGGCGCCCTGCACTTTGTTGTCGACCGGATCGAAAGCGAGGTTCCAGTCGCTGTCGAGCGTCATGGTGTTGAAATCGATGACGGCATTGCCTTTGGCGGTGAGCCCGTCGGTCTTCACCATCAGGTTCTTCAGGCGCACGGCGCCGGCGACGATGGCGAAGGCGGCGCTGGCATCCTTGAACGCCAGATTGTCGGCGTCGATGCGTTCGCTGAAGGCAGTACGCAACGCATCCTCGCTGAACTGCTGGCCGAGATCGGTGGCGCGCACGATCTGGCGCACAGTGTTCGGGTTGACGTAGCGCGCCAGGCCATCCTGAACGGCGAGAGCGCCGCCGCCGGTCATGGACGAGACGAGGCCGGCCGGCGAGCGCCCGGTGGCTTCGAAAGTGGTCGACAGGTCGAGCCCGCCGGTGGCGACCGAGCGTCCGTCGCGCCGCCAGACGAAGGACTCCAGCGCCGCGCCCTTGAGGTCGAAGCCGGCGGAGAAATTCGCATTGCCGCCCACATTGTGGATGTGCATGTTGCCGGTCACCGTGCCGCCGGCAAGCTGGCCCGCCGACAGTTCGAGATCGATGCGTTGCGGCTGCAGCGCCAGCGTGAACGCCGTGCCGGTGAGGCCGAGACCGCCGACGTCCAGGCGGTCCGCCTTGACCTGCAGACTGCCGTTGACCGCGCCGAAGGCCGGCGCCGCGAACGGCGTATGCGACCACGGCGCGGCCGGATCGCTGGTCGGCAGCGGCGCAACGCCCAGGCCGAGCGCCGCGATCCAGCCGAGGTCGGCCGTGTCGGTCTCCACCTTACCGCCGATTGTCCAGCCGGCGGTGCCATCGGGCGCCAACGTCACGTCGCCACTGGCGATCGCCGGACCGATCTTGCCGTTCTTCCAGGACAGATCGAGGCCTTTGCCCGAGACGGATAACGGCGCCTTGTCGAGCCACAGCGCCGTGGCCGTCGCCCCGTGGGGAATGGTCAGCCCGGCCATCGCGGCGGCCGGATCGATATCCTCCGCGCTGGCATCGAGCGTACCCCGGAAGGACGCCGCCAGGTCCGCGCCGACGGCCAGGCTGCCGCGGGCGGTGGCCTCCAGCCGGGCGAGGTTCACCACCACCACCGTGTCGAGCCCATCGGCCGGAACGCCCTTGGCCTGCACCTCGATGCCGGCGCTATCGTTCGTGGCCAGCGTAGCGGCGGCCAGCCCGAACTGGCGCGCCAGCTCGGCACTGTCCGGCGAATAGAGCTTCGCGGTGATCTGCGCCGGCTTGCTGCGCCAACGGGCGAAGCCGCCGGTGAACGCCGCCGATAGCTTCTCGATCGTCGTCGAGGCGGCCGTGCCGTTGTCGACGGTGAAGGCGAATCCGCTGCCGCCGTCGGGCAGCGGCGCCGTGATCTTGGCGTTGATCACCGCTTCGCCGAGCGCCGGGGCGGCGGCGGTGAGCCAGCGGGTGAAGCCGCTCGCCGGCAGGAAGCGGTCGGCCAGCCGCGCCAAGCCGGTCAGCTTGGGCGCGTCGAACATCACGTCGAGGTGGCCGTGCGGGTCTCCCGACAAGTTGCCGATCTGGCCATAGGTCTTCACGATCTTGGCGCCGGCAATGTCGTCGACCTGCAGCTTGGTGATCTCCAGCGCGTCGTTGCCGTATTTCGCGTTAATCTGGATACCCTTGACGGTCAGGTCCTGATAGGCGAACGCATCGGCCGCGATCTGCAGGCTGTAATTATCGGCCAGCGCTCCGGCATTGGTCAGGTTGTGGCCGACCAGCAGCTCGGCCAACGCCTTGAGCTGGACGAAATCGATGCGCCCCTTGGCGTCGATGACGGCGCCGAGGCTGCGGCGATGGTCTTTCGGCTCCTCTCCCCAGTCGAAATGGCCGGTGATGGTGGCACTGTCGATCTGCGCCGTGGCGCGATCGAAGGAGAACCTGCCGGGACCGATCACGGCATGGCCGGAAAGGTCGAACGGCGCCAGCAGGCGCCCGGCGCCCTCCTGGCCGCCGCCGCGCCACCAGGTGGCGAAAGTCGCCGGCTGCCTGACGGCCAGATGCGCCTGGCCATCGAAGCCGAATTTCTGCCGCGTGGTCATCAGGCCGCTGGCAGCGACCGTGGCCTGCCCCGGCAGCTTGGCGCTCAGGGACTCGATCTGCCAGCCGCCCTTGGCCGGCGACGCGGCAAGGGCCACGTCTTCGATGATGCGTCCGCCGACCACGATCGTCGGCACCTTCAGGCGGATGCTGCCCGGCACGTCTGGAACCGGGAGCTGGCTCAGCCAGGCGACGAGGCTGTCGGTCGCCGCCGAAACGTCGACCGGCTGGCTCGGCCCCTTGCCGAGCGTGCGGTCGAGATCGATCTGGTTCGCCTCCGCCGTCGCCGCGAAGGACGGCGTCCTCCCGAAATCGAGCTTCAGCGTGCCGGCGAGGCTGAGCGGCCGGTCGACCGGACCGTTGGACAGCACCGCCTTGGAGATGTCGAGCCGGCCGGCGGTGAGCGCAAAGGTGCCCTCGCTGCGCCAGCCGGTCGGCCCGCTGGCAGCGTCGTTGTTGCCGCCACCGTCGTCGGCGCTCACCTGGCTGACCGCATAGGTGCCGTTCCACGCCAGCCCGCCGTCCGCGTCGATGCCGACCGCACCGTCGACGCCGACCGTCACCGGCAGGTGCGCCGGGATGACATCCGCCTTGACGCGGATCGTGCCATCGTCGAGGACGCGGCCGGTGGACAGGCGGACTTGGACGCGGCTGCCATTGTCGAGATAGGAGCCGTCCACATGCCACGGCCCTGAAAGCGCCCGCGCCGACACCTGCGCCGAGATGCCGTCAAAGGCGAGCTTCACGCCGGTCTGTGCATCGGCATAGTTGAGGGCGCCGTCCTTGACGGTGATGTTGTCGAGGACGACCTTGTCCGGATCGAACGGCTCGCGCAGCTTCACGCGGCTGAGCCAGGCGACCTTGCCGGCGGCGTCGATCGAGACGTTGACCACCGGCTTCTCCAGCGTCATCGACACGACGCGGATCTCGCCCTGGAGCAGCGGCATCAGCTCGATGACGACGTCGAAGCGCGCCACGTCCATGATGCGCTGGCCGTCCTGGTCGTCGACCTCGACTTTGGTGAAAGTCAGCGACGGCGACGGCAGGATGGTGGCGTGGGCATTGCCTTCGACGTGGACCCTGTGGCCGAGGATGCGCGACGCCTCGGCCTCGAAACTGCCGCGGTAGTCGTTCCAGTTGACGAACCAGGGCACGATCAACGCGGCAAACAGCGCCACGACCACGGCGCCCCCGACGATCAGGTAGAGCCTGCTCAGTGTGGCCTCCGCTGTGGATTCATGGCCGGGCCGGTCAGCCCGGCAAAACGATCTTGCCCGGGTTCATGATTCCCAGGGGATCGATTGCCTGTTTGATCGCCCGCATGACATCGAGACCGCTGCCCTGCTCGATCCCGAGATATTTCATCTTGCCCTGCCCGATGCCGTGTTCGCCGGTGCATGTGCCTTCCATCGCGATGGCGCGCAAGTTGAGGCGCGAGATCAGCCCTTCGCACCGCGCCACCTCGTCGCGGTCGTCCATGTCGACCAGCATGGTGAGGTGGAAATTGCCGTCGCCGACATGGCCGACCACCGGCGCGATCAGGTTGCTCCGCTCGACATCGGCGACCGTCTCCGTGACGCATTCCGCCAGCCGCGAGATCGGCACGCAGGCATCGGTGGCAATCGTCTTGGAGCCGGGCCTGAGCGTCAACGAGGCCCATAATGCATGGTGTCGCGCCTGCCACAGGCGCGTGCGCTCCTCCGGCTTGGTCGCCCAGGTGAGTTCGCCGCCGCCAAACTCGGCCGCGATCTCGCCGAAGGCTTCCGCCTGTTCCTTCACCGACGCCTGGCTGCCGTGGAATTCTACGAACAAATGCGGCGTCTCGGGCAGTCCCAGCTTGGCGTAATTGTTGGTGGCTTTGACCATGAGCGAGTTCGACGAGCTCGATGCGGGCGATGGGGATACCGCTCTGGATGGTCAGGATTGTGGCATCGCAGGCGCCTTCGACCGTCTCGAACGGGATGATGCCGCCGGCGATCGCCTCGGGAATGCCCTGCAGTCTCAGCACCAGCTCGGTGATGATGCCGAGCGTGCCCTCCGAGCCGATCAACAGGCGGGTAAGGTCGTAGCCAGCGGACGATTTCTTCGCCCGGTTGCCTGTCTTGACCACCTTGCCATTCGGCATCACCGCCGTCAGGCTGATGACGTTGTCACGCATGGTGCCGTAGCGCACCGCATTGGTGCCCGAGGCGCGGGTCGCGGCCATGCCGCCGAGCGTGGCGTCGGCGCCGGGATCGATAGGGAAGAACAGGCCCTGGTCGCGCAGGTGATCGTTGAGCTGCTTGTGCGTCACACCCGGCTCGATGACGACATCAAGATCCTCGGCATGGACGGCAAGGACGCGGTTCATGCGGCTCAGATCGACCGACACGCCGCCATGAGGCGCGTTGACGTGGCCCTCTAGAGACGAGCCCGCCCCGAAGGGAATCAGCGGCACGCCGTTGTCAGCGCAGATGCGCACGACATCGACGACCTCCTCGGTCGTCTGGGGGAAAACCACCGCATCGGGCGCCTGATTGACCAGCCAGGTCATCGTGTGGCCGTGCTGCTCGCAGATCGCCTCCGAATTGGCGTAGCGCGCACCGAAGCGCTGTTTGAGCAGCGGCAGCGCCGCAGCAATACCGGCGTCGTTGCGCGCCGTGGCGCCGACTGCAAGCTGAACCGCCATTTTATGTCCCGTATTCCTCGTCCGCTTTCCCGAACCCCGGCGCCAACGTAGCAAATCGGGATTGCCAGCCAAAGCGGTGAAATCGCGGGCAATTGCGACAGAAACGGCGCTGCCGCGGCAGGCGGACGGCAGGATTCGCCCGATCAGGCGGTGTCGGCGCGGTAGGCCGTGTCGAGGACGAGCCTGCCGCCGATGGCGCGCGAGACGCAAACACACAGCTTGTCGCCCTGTGCCTTCTGCTCCTCGCTGAAGAAGACGTCGCGGTGGTCAATTGCCCCTTCGGCTTCGATCACATCGAGCGCACAGAGGCCGCACTCGCCACGCTCGCAGTCGGCCAGCACGTCGATTCCGGCAGCGCGCAGCGCCTGCAGCAGCGTCTCGCCGACGCCGACCGTGACCTTGACGTCGTGGCGCGGCACGAGGACCTCGAAAGGCTCCGGCGCAAAATGGCCGCTCGACCCGAAGGTCTCGAAATGAAGCCGCGTCGGCGAGCGCCCGGCTTCGGCCCAGGCGGCGCGAACCGCATCGAGCATGCGCATCGGCCCGCAGACATAGCAGACGGCCTCCGCGCCCAGCCCGGCAATCGCCGCTTCAAGGTCGATGCGGCTCCCCTCGTCCGAGATGTGGAGCGACAGGCGATCGCCAAGGCGCGCTTCGAGGTCTTCGACAAAGGCCATGTCTGACCGCCGCTTGCCGCAATAGGCAAGCCGCATGAGCGTACCGTGCTCGGCAATCGCCTCGGCCATGCCGAGGATGGGCGTGATGCCGATGCCGCCGGCGATCAGCAGGGCTTCCGGCGCATGCCAGTCGATCTCGAACAGGTTCTGCGGATTGGAAACCGTCACCCCCTGCCCCGGCTCCAGCCCGTGCATATAGGCCGAGCCGCCGCGACTGTCCGGTGCGCGCCGGACGGCGATGCGATAGAGGCCGGTCTCCGGCCTGCCGACCAGCGAGTAGGAGCGCGTCTCGGGCCGTTCGCCGGCCATCACGCCGACGTCGATATGGGCGCCCGGCCGCCACGGTTCGGCCCGGCCGCCGGCCGGGACGATCTCGATGAGGCGTATCGACGGCGTCAGATCGGCGACAGCGGCGACGGCCGCCTGCGACCAGTGAAGCGAGAAGCGCATGGTTCCTCTCCTTGACGTCCGGCCGTCAGTCGCGGCCGCCGTTGATCAGCGCGGCGCCGGGCACCAGCGCCATCGCCTGCTTGCTCCTCAGCGCGGCACGCAGGTTGCGGCTGGCCAGCCGCGCATGCTCGCGCATCAGCGCCTCGGCCCGTCCGCCTTCGCGGGCCTCGATGGCTTCGATCACGGCGCGATGCTGGTCCTGCCCCACGGTCAATACGGTACGCGCCTCCGGCAGCGCCGACTGCGCCATGACGAAGCCGCTCGGCGAGGCAAAGGGCTTGGCCGAGGCGCGCTCGATCTCGCGCTCCAGCGTCGGGCTGTCGGCGAGCCGGTGCAACAGGCGGTGGAAGGCGGCGTTGAGCACGATGTAGCGGGAGAAATCCTCCTGATCGAGCGGGCTCTCCGTCACCAGTTCGTCGAGCTCCGCCAGGCAGTCCTTGATCGGCAGCAGCCGGCCGGGCGCCACCCCGCGCTCGGCGGCGAAGCGGGCGGCGAGCCCCTCCAGCACGCCGCGGATCTCGATGGCGTCGTGGATGTCGTTCTCGCCGAAGGAACGCACCGAGAAGCCGCCCGAGGGGATCGGCTCGAGCAGGCCCTCTTCGGCCAGGCGCGCAAGCGCACTCCTGACCGGCGTGCGCGACACGCCGGTGCGCTCGACGATCGACAGTTCCGAGATGCGCTCTCCCGGCGCCAGGGCGCCATCGAGGATCATCTCGCGGATGGTGAGCAGCGCTTTCAGCGTCTGCGATTTCTCACCGTCCGCACTGCGTCGCGCCGCGTTCGTATTCGGCCGCCTCCGCAAAAGCGGCGGGCTCTTCCGCCGCGATCATCTTGTCGATCAGATTGCGCGCCCACATCGAGCCGGCATCGATATTGAGATTGTAGAAGACGCGATCGGGATTCTCGTCCATGGCGCGCTGCTGCGCTTCCAGCACCGACTCGTCCTCGCCGAAGATGCCCGACACGCCTTCGCGAAGCTGCGTCGTCCGCGTCTGTTCGTCGAGCTTGTAGTTGCGCACAAAGGCCCAGAAATAATGACAGGAGCCCTCGGTCTCCGGCGTCACCGTGTTGAGCACGAAGCCGTTGACCCCCTGGCTGCGGTCGCCTTCGGGAGCGCCGGTGCCGGCCGGCGCCACACCGACATCGATGGCAATCGTCGCCGGCGCCTCGAAGCGGATGATCTGCCAGCGATCGACCTTGCCCGGCTTGCCGAGCTGGCCGCCCCAGAAGGGCGGCGCATCAATGCTCTTCATCCAGCGCGTGACCGTGGCGAAGCGGTCGGAATGATGCGTGTCGAAGGGCGCCTCCGCCACCGCGTCGTTTCCGATCGAGGACGAATGGACGAAGGTCTCGTGGGTCAGGTCCATGAGATTATCGAGGACCAGGCGATAATCGCATTTCAGGTGCATGGTCTTGCCGTCGCCGGCCCAGGCCGGGTCGTGGTTCCAATGCAGGTCGGGAACTGTCGCCGGGTCGGCGAGCGCCGGATCGCCCATCCACACCCAGACGAAGCGATGGCGCTCGACCAGCGGATAGGCGCGCACGCAGGCCGACGGATTGATCGTCTCCTGAGAGGGCATGAAGGTGCAGCGCCCGTCCGAGTTATAGGCCAGACCGTGATAGCCGCAGACCACATCGTCGCCGCGCAGGCGGCCGTGCGAGAGCGGCACCAGGCGGTGCCAGCAGGCGTCCTCCAGAGCCACCGCGACGCCGTCTGTGCGGCGGTAGAAGACCAGGTGCTTGCCGCAGATCGTGCGCGGCAGCAGCGCCCGCTTCACCTCATAATCCCACGACGCTGCATACCAAGCGTTCAGGGGAAATGGCTTTTTCCCGGACATTTTCGGCTCCCTCCCACCAAAATATCACCCAGAATGTATACATAATGCATTCAAGTGGGCAAGCCGGATCGTCTGCCCCTGCAGGAATCGGAATGCACGGCGGCCGACATCTGCTAGGGGTTGGCGCGGGCGCTTCGCCCGCAGGAATCGCCCGGGAACCCCGATGCCAGCCGCCGCCAACCGCACGATGACGCCCGCCGAATGGGCGCTGCTCGTCACCCTCGCTTTGCTGTGGGGCGGCTCGTATTTCTACATTGCCATCGCCATCAAGGTTCTGCCGGCGTTCACCATCGTCGCCTTCCGCGTGGTGGTGGGCGGTGCCCTGCTCTACGCCGCGGTGCGCCTGACCGGTCATGCCATGCCGCGCGACGGCGCCTCATGGCGGGCCTATTTCGTCATGGGCTTTCTCAACAACGTGGTGCCCTTCAGCCTCATCGCCTGGGCACAGGGCCACGTCGCCAGCGGGCTGGCGGCGATCCTCAACGCCACCACGCCGCTCTTCGCCGTGGTCTTCGCGCATTATCTCACCGGCGACGAACGCATGACCGCGGGCCGCGTCGCCGGCCTCATCATCGGCTTCATCGGAGTTGTGGTGATGATCGGGCCGGATGCGCTCTCCGGCATGAGCACCGACCTTCTCGCCGAACTGGCGCTGCTGCTGGCCTCGGTCTTCTATGCGGTCTCGCCGATCTACGCCCGCCGCTTTGGCCGCGCCGGGCATACGCCGATCGTCTCCGCCACCGGCCAGTTCACCGCCGCCGCGGTGATGATGGTGCCGCTCGCTTTCGTCATCGACCGGCCGTGGACGCTGCCCATGCCGGGCCTCGACGTGTGGGCGGCGCTGATCGCACTTGCCGTCCTGTCCTCGTCGGTCGCCTACATCATCTACTATCGGCTGCTGAAGACGGCCGGCGCCGTCAACCTGCTGCTGGTCACCTTCCTGGTGCCGGTGAGCGCCATCCTGCTCGGCGCCGTGTTCCTGCACGAGCGCCTGGCGCTTGCCGACCTCGCCGGCATGGGGCTGATTGCGCTCGGGCTGGCGGCGATCGACGGCCGCTTGCTCAAGCTGCTCGAGCGCGCTCAGGCGTAGTGGTTGGAGATCACCGCGTTGGCGATCTCCGAAGCGGCGATGACGCCGACCACATCCTCGGCGCGCGGAATGCGCACCCGGTCGCTCACCACAATGCAGAAATTGCGGTTGCGCCGGTTCATGCGGCTGATGACCGTATTGAGGATGGCGCTATCCTGCGAGACGACGAAGTTGTCGGCGGTGATGCTTTCCAGCGTCTGGCCGGCATAGCGGTCCGGCGTGTAGGAGCCGGCGGCCAGCCGTGCCACGCCGGCGATGCGCGATCCGTCCGAGACGATGATATGCGCGCCCGGACGCTCATCCAGCTTGGCCAGCGCATCGGCGATCGGCGTGGTGATCGGCAGGAGGATGAAGTCCTCGTTCATCAGCTCGCGCGCCTGGCGCACCAGATACATGTTGGTATGGCGGTTGACCGGGATCGGCTTGCCGCGGTGGCGCAGCTTGATCGTGTAGATGTTCTCCCTGATCAGGGCCCGCCGCGTGCCGGTGGCCAGCGCCACGGCCAGCACCAGCGGCACGATGACGTTGTAGTCGCGGGTCATCTCGAAGATCATGACGATCGCGGTCATCGAGGCGCCGGTCGCTCCGCCGACGATGGCCCCCATGCCGACCACCGCGAACTCGACGACCGAGAAGCCCGAATGGGGGAAGAGGAAGGCGCCCAGCGTGCCGAAGGCGCCGCCAAGCGTGGCGCCGATGAACAGCGCCGGCGAGAAGATGCCGCCCGAGGCGCCCGAACCCAGGCTGATCGAGGTGGCGAAGATCTTGGCCACGAACAAGAGGCAGAGCAGCAGCAGCCCGACGGTGCCGCCCTCGAGCACCGACTGGATGGTGGCGTAGCCGACGCCGTCGGTCTGGCCGTGACCGGTGGTCAGCATGAAGGCGTAGAACAGCACGCCGATGATGGTCATGCCGACGATGTTTTGCGTGTAGGCATTGCCCGGCAGCTTGGGGAAGAAATCCTCGCACCAGGCCAGGAACCTGATGAAAGCCCATGAGGCGACGCCGGCGGCAAGCCCGAGCAGGCCGAAGCCGGCCAGGACCAGCGGATTGCTGATGGTGAAACCGCCGGCAAGCGCCGCCTCCGGCACGAAGAAAGCGGGCGACAGCCCGAAGACATAGCGCGCCAGCGAGGTCGCCGTGGTGGTCGCCACCACCACCGGCAGGAAGGTGCGGTTCGACAGCTCCGGCAGCAGCAGCTCGACCGCGAACAGCACGCCGCCGAGCGGCGTGTTGAAGGTGGCGGCGATGCCGGCGCCGGCACCGGCGGCGATCATGGTGATCTTCTGCCAACGGGCCAGCCGCAGCCGGCGCGCCAGCGTCGAGCCGAAGGAGGCACCGATCTGGATGATCGGTCCCTCGCGGCCGACCGAGGCGCCGGTGCCGATGGACAGCGCCGAGGCGAACGACTTGATGATGGCGACGATGCCGCGCACGTTGCCCTTGTTGTGGTAGATGGCGAACATGACCTCCGGCACGCCGTGACCCTTGGCCTCCGGCGCGAAGGTCTCCACCAGCCACACCACGATCAGGCCGCCGATGATCGGCACCAGGATGATGAACGGCCCCCACGGCGTCGCCGGGTCGAACACGTTGGCGTCGTAAAGGAAGCTGAACTTGCCGAGGAATAGGCCGTTGTGGATGACCGCGATCAGGTAGCGGAAGAAGACCGCGCCGAGCGCCGCGACGATGCCGATCAGGAAGGCAAGGATGACGAGCGAGGGGAGCGAAATTGTGCGGTCTTCACCGGCAAATTCCGCAGGCGCGGCAGCCGGTGGCGTGAGTGGCGTGTCGGTCATTTGGCTTTCGTGGGGGCGGCAAGAAGGTGGCGACCTCCTGCACCTTCGACGCGATGCGGTCAAGAGTGGAACGGTTCTTCGGTCGCCATCGCGGCGCCACGCGCCTGCGGTGCCCGACACGCCTCGCCAGCGAATTTCTCGGGCTCCGCCACCACCGTCTGAATTAAAATATGAATTTCTGTGGCGCCAGAAAGTTTTTTCCGATAAACTTCAAAATCATACCGCTAGAAGAATTCCAACAATGTAGAGCGTGGCGGCGTTTCAGCTCTTTGCCTTGTAATATATAATCTAAATATTACATAGATCTAGCGGCTGTGGATGCGTGTAGGCAGCGCTTTCGAAAGGCCTTTTGCTATCGCCGCGCCCTCTTTGCCGACTCCGCCGACGCCTGCCAACGACGACAGGCCGGTCGCCCCGGTTCCCCCGGCGGACAAGCAGAAGCAGGCCGGCCCGCCGGCAAAAGCCTAGCCCTTGCGACACTTCGGGGGGAAGCACCGCGTTTCCCATTGGTCTCGCACAAAAGAACGATCATGAGCCTCAGCTTTCCAAATTTGAGTTGCAGCTACGATCCCGATTGGCGGCGGATCCGCTTCTGGGGTCATGACAGCGCGATGGAGGTGCGTTTCTTCCTCGAGGTGGACGCGATCTTCGTCCTCTATCCCAAGACGACGGACAGCGAGGCGGGAATCCTGGCGGCCTTCGACGCAGCGCGGGAGTACATCGTCGCCGCCGCGGCCAAGGTCTACACACCGGGCCAGCGCCACAGCTTCTACACCCTGACCGCCGACCGCTTCTCGCGGGTGGCGGCCGAATGACGGCCCGGGTGACGGTCAAGACCGTGCGCTTCACGCAACCGTTCCGCCTCGGCGGCATCGACGATGTGCAGGCGCCTGGCGTCTATGAGGTGACCGTCGAAGAAGAACAGGCCAGCGGCATGGCCAATCAGGGCTGGCACCGTATCGCGACAACCATCGCGATTCCCCGCGACGGCACCATGCACGGCCGCCGCGTCGACCCGGTCGATCTCGATGCGAGCTTGCTCCGCGACAAAGGTCTGGCCGTTCTGCCCACCAGCGAGACTTGAATTCGCACAGCCGAGAAAAGGAAGCGACATGAGGATTCCAGAGCAGACCAAGCCCGCAGTCTGGGGCGCCATAGGCGGCGCAATCGTTTTGGCCATCGTCGGCTTCAACTGGGGCGGTTGGGTGACCGGCGGCAGTGCCGCCGACGCCGCAACCCAAAGCGCCAAGTCGGCCGTGGTCGCCGTGCTGGCCCCCATCTGCGCGATGCAGTTTCGCGACCAGGTGGACGCCACCGGCAAGCTCACCGAGCTCAAGGCACTGAGCAGCTACGAGCGCGCCGACTTCGTCGCCAAGGGCGGCTGGGCGACGATGCCCGGAGCCAAGGAACCGGTGAACGGCGTCGCTTACGCCTGCGTCGAGATCCTGACCTCCAGCGGCTGACGCCACCGCCGGAAGCACGGGCCAGCACAGGGACGGGCCGGCGGCCTTCGCCGGCTCGGCACGACCGTTAGGGGGGCAGGAAGAAGGGCCGGCAGCAGCGCCCGAATCGGTGCCGGAAAGACCGGCGGCTGCCGCAATGACCGACAAGAGAAAGCGACCCACGCCATGACCCCGCACAAATACGTCGTTGGAGAAACGATCACCTTCGTCAACGAGGACCGCACGCGCACCGCCGCCAACGGCAGCTACCGCATCGTTGCCCGGCGCCCGATCACCAACGGCGAGCCGTGGTACGTCATCAAGAGCGAACTCGAACGCTACGATCGTGTGGTTGCCGAAAGCGACCTGCAATGAACGCGCCCGGCAAGAACGGAAGGCTGTGGCTCATCTGCATGGCCGGCGTGCTGGCGCTTATCGTCTCCACCGCTTCGGCCGCTGCCGCGGCGGCGACCGCAACCGCATCCTGCTATCGCTATGGCGAGATCGTCACGCTGTCCGGTCACTACTTCGCGCTGGTCGCGCCGGCGAATGACGGCGTCGTCCGCGACCCGCTGAACGATGCCGCACGGCGCGCCACGGTTCTGAGACTGACGACGCCGTTCTGCGTCGATGCCGATATCATCAGCCGTGGCATCCCGGTGGCGATGTCCGTCCAGTTGAACTGCCCCGCCGCGCATCCGGCCGACGGCGCCGCGCTGACGCTCAAGGGCCGCCTCCTCGGTGCCCACACCCATAACGGCCAGACGCCGGTTCTGCTGATGTGTCCGTGACGCGAGGCACCCGGGACACAGCTTCTCGTTCCCGCGCCGCGCCAGACCGGGTTTTTTCGCCTTTCAAAGAGCATCCTCATGGCTTGAACCACGAGGGGTGGCGGGCGCTCGATGAGTGCCTCGTCGGGTAGTCCGTTTGGTGGCGCTCAGCCGAGCGCCCGCCGCGGCGACTTTGGGTAACCCGCACTCGCGCTCCACCGGGCGAACGGTGCGCTGCCGGTTCATCACCGGCCCGCTGCCTGGCCCCTCGCCCTTGGACAGGCGAGGTTTTGAACCCACCCGGCTTAAGGTGGACGGTGGCCACAGCCGGTCGTAGTGCCGGCGGACGAGCTGACGCGGGCACCTCCCGAGAATCCGGACTTGCGAATCCGAACCCGCGGGCGCCGCACCCCGCTCCCATCTCAAGACGCCTCCGGAGACGCCCCTCTTGTCGAGCGAGGACGCCGATCAATATGGGGGCGGTTCTGCGAGGGGGGATAAGTATTTTCTCGTGGACCAGCCACACCGGACCTTGCACCGCTCCCATGGGGAGAGGTCGGCGCGAAGCGCCGGGTGAGCGACTGTCTTGTTTGTCAAGCGGTTTGCCATGGTCGTCGATCTCTGAGGATGGCATTGAGGATGGTGAGGAGCTTTCTGGCGACGGCGATGATGGCGACGAGTTTGGGCTTTCCGGCGGCGACCAGGCGCTCATAGAAGGCTTGCAGGATCGGATTGCGGCGGGCGGCGACCATCGCGCCCATGAAGAAGGCGGAGCGGACGCTAGCGCGGCCGCCGCCGATGAAGCTGCGGCCGCGCCATTGGCCGGACTGGCGGGTGAAGGGGGCCAGGCCGACGAGGGCGGCGATCTGGCGGCGGTCGAGGGTGCCGAGCTCGGGCAGGTCGGCGAGAAGCGTCCTGGCGATGGTTGGTCCGATGCCGGGCACGGAGACGAGCAGATCCTCCTTCTCGCGCCACACCGGCGAGCCGCGCACGCTATCGTCGATGTCCGCCTCGATCTCGGTCAGCTCCTTCTGCAAGGCCTTGAGCAGGCGGGCGATGCTCTTCTTCGTCCGCGTCGCTGCCCGCTTCTCGCGCTGCCGCTCGGCGACGATCATGGCGATGATCTGGCGCCGGCGGGTGACCAGGTCGGCGAGGGCCTGGGTCTCGGCATCGGGCAGCGGACGGACCTCGGGCTTGGTCGCCGCCACGAAGCGGGCAATCACCGCGGCGTCGATCGGATCGGTCTTGGCGCGCTTGCCGACGGCCTGGGCAAAGGCCCTGACCTGGGCCGGATTGACCACAACCACCGGCAGGCCGGCAGCGCACAGGCTGGCCGCCACCACCGTCTCGAAGCCGCCGGTCGCCTCCACCGCCACCGTCATCACCGACAGCGGCTTCAGCCGCTCGACCAGCGCCTCCAGACCGGCCGCATCGCGCGCGACCGCAAAAGCTTCTCCACTCGGCTCGACATGCACGTCCAGCCGGTCCTTCGACACATCGATACCGACAACGCTGGCGTCCATCTGCACCCATCCTTGCCTAATCGGGCTCCGCTTGCGGCCCAGGCGACTGTTCGGGTTCTTCGATGGAACGGCGGACGGAGACCCGCGCTCACCCACGGGCTCGATCTCCCTCGGGGTATTCGGTCTCCCGCCCGCCACCGCACCGGCAACCTTAGCCGATGACGGCACCAATGAGTTACAAGGGGATCTTGCCTCACGAAGGTCCGTACGCCCTCACCCCACGCACCTAACTCGCTCCGCTCATAAGGTGCATGGCCCTCTCCCCACGGGAGAGGAAACCCGCGTCGCGCGTGGTAAAGACAGGCGGCGGAATGCGCTTCGCACTTCCGCCGTACTGGCTGCCCGGATTGTAAGCTGGCCGGGCAATATGTCGTCTCTCGATGTCTGCCCGACGGAGGAGGTCATCATGCCGTTTCCCGAGTTCATCACGGCGTTCCCAAGCATCAACGTGCCATTCCCCGAGGATGTCGTGCAGACGGCCGCCGTGAAGTCAGACGCCGGTCTGATCGCCTTCTTCACGTTCCTCAAGGACATGGAGCTGCCCCTGCATTCGCATGGCGCCCAGTGGGGTACGGTCATCGAAGGCGAGATCGAATTCACCATTGGCGGCGAGACAAGAATTTACCGACCAGGTGACAGCTATTCGATTCCTGCCGGTGTCGAACATGGGGCAACGATCAAGGCCGGGACGCGGGTCATCGACGTCTTCGAAGAAGCCGACCGATATGCCCTGAAGGGCTGAGGCACGGGGCCGGATACCCGCGCACTGGCGCTCCTCGCACGGTACCCGCAGGCGCCGCGCCAGCCGATGCCGATGGCTCCCGATATCGGCCACGCGAACAATGCGCTCCGTCAGACGCACGCCTCCGGAGACGCCCCTCTTGTCGAGCGAGGATGAGCGCAGTGTCTCATGGGGAAATGGGTGGGGGGAGTTATCACTTTGACTGAACGGGGGAGGGTCGGCGCCGAGCCTGCCGACGCCGAGTGGATTGCCCGAAGGCACGACCCGCCGCCGCGATGCCGCGAAGAGGGAGTGGCGGAATACGCTTCGCGCGTCCCTACGGGCCTCGCTCCATGCGAGCTGCAGTTCAGATGGAAGTGAGGGTTATATTTGCGGTGGAGACCAACCCACACGCCCGTTCTCAACCGTTAGCCCCGTCACATCCTCACGGTTGATCCCTCGCAGCGCCAGCCTTCTACGGAAGACGCGAGGAGCAACGACATTCAATAAAGTCTTTAGTCCAAGCTTTGGCTTCTGCAGAAATTCCATAGCCCCATAATATACACCAGTTATCCCAATGGCCGTCTGCACGTATCTCCACATCGAATTTCTTAACAACCCACCCGTCAGCATGTCCAAGACAGTCAACACGGCTATCGCCACAATCAGTAGAGTCGCTCCATGGTCGACGAAAATCGACACGCGATTCGTTTCGACGATCGCGGTCTCAATGAGCTCATTCTTATGATGGCGAGCAGCCGCTAGCTCGCTATTCACCTCATGAAGCTTAGCTAATCGCTCCAGGAGTTTCGCATCCCTTTCTTCAATTGCAGACTCCCGTTCAGCAATTTCATCCGCCTGTCGCGCTTCGAGTTGCTCTTGTTGCGATTTGTATAGAGCCCGCGCTCGTTCAAGCTCTACTTCATATTTCTGTCGTTCTTCTTCGGCAGTAGCCAAGCGCATCAACTCAAGTAAATGCTCCGCGTTCTGGTCAGTGACCACGCGCTCGTCATTTAGAGTCGTATCGGCCAACTTCCGGAGACTGCGCTGGTCCAAGAGGAGAAGCCTAAACTGTTCCAATTTTTCGGGCGTAGTAACCTTCTTGAGCTTCTCAGCAACAGCCTTGGTCACCTCAGGACGTACCCGTAGGAACTCTTTCGCATGCAGCTACTAGATTCGAACGAGGAATTGCGGCTGCTTCTGCGTCGAGTTCCAGTCCGAAGCCATGCAATTGTCGCGAGTTCGCGTTGATGAATCACTGGCCCTTCTTGAAATCTGCTTAGCAGAGCACTTTCAATGCAGTATGCGCGCGATCTGCGGGCAAACGTTGGATTGCGGGTTACAAACACGTATTTACATTTGAACAAATCGCTTGATTGGTGCCCTTGACGAAGACGCATAAGCAATGCGAGGCACGTTGCATCATGCTCTCGCGGCTTAACATCTGCGACCCAAGTTACATACGCCAAGAAATCTTCATAAAATTCTTCTGAAAAATGACTATGATATGATGGATATTGCTCTAGGCTATCGACTCATTAAATCGCATCCAGATTCTGGCTGAAGCGAGTTTGACGCCAGCGAGGAAGTTGTCGGCTCGTTTGTCGTAACGGGTGGCGACGGCGCGGAAGTGTTTGAGCTTGTTGAAGAAGCGCTCGACGAGGTTGCGGTAGCGGTAGAGGAAGGTGCTGAAGGGCGGGATGTTCTTGCGGTTGGGCATGGGTTTGATGTTGGCCCAGGCACCGCGCTCGGCCAGGTTCTGGCGCAGGGCGTCGCTATCATAGGCACGGTCGGCCAGCAGGATTTGGCCCTCAGCCAAGGCTTCGAGCATGTCGGCGGCGCTGCGCCCGTCATGGGCCTGGCCCTCGGTCAGTTTGAGTGCGATGGGCAGGCCTTCGGCGTCGACCAGGGCATGGATCTTCGTCGTCAGACCGCCGCGCGAGCGACCCATGCAACCGGATCGGTCGTCTTTTTTTGGGAGTTGGCAGCGTGCTGATGCACGCGGATGCTGGACGAGTTGATCATCTGGATGTCGCCGTCGTAAGCCTTGGAAACCACTTCCAGAAGACGATCCCACACCCCCGCCTTGCGCCACCGGTTGAAGCGGTTGACGCAGGTCGTGTGCGGGCCATAGCGCTCGGGAATGTCGGCCCAGGGCGCTCCAGTCCGCAGCCGCCAGAAGATGCCGTTCAGCACACGCCTGTCGTCCACCCGTGGTACGCCGCGCGGCTTGTTCGGCAGAAGCGGCTGGATAACCGACCACTCGAAGTCTGTCAGATCAAAGCGTGCCATCCCAATCTCCTGTGCTCAGGAAATTGAATCAGCACTCTACCGATTCGAGAATCCCATTTATGGGTCTACGACCTAGGTTCATGCTCCGAACGCCAATACCAGCAGCTTCAAGCGCCCGCTCCGGATTATCCGCAACTGCTTGAACGTAATCCCCCATCACTTCGCCCCGAACCATTGCCTGATGAGTGTAACCGTGACGATCGGCCGGGGATAGCGCAAGCATGCTTTGGATGTTACGCTGCATTTCTTCGCCCGTAATCGGAAACACCACAAATTTACACCCAATTCGCCGCAAGGGGTCAAAGACGCTCCTAACGTCAGATTGAAAAGCTGCGCCGGATAGGCCGAGATAGTCGAGGGCTACGGGCGCATCGAGTACTATCGTGAGCTCTACGTCCGTTGCAGTATCGGTGGGCCGAATGAAATCCTCGACCACTTCGGTCAGAAGTCCTACTGCTGCGATCTTCGTCAAGTCAGCTATCTGACCCGGATCTCTCTGGCATAGATCAGCAACAAAGCGGGCTGCAATATAGTGATCTTCAGTCGACAAAGGGCGCCCGCCCTCGGACAGACTGGCAAGCAAATGGTCATTTATTGGATCATCCGCCCCAGTCGCGATACCCTCCAGTGTTCCCTCCCCAAAGGCGTCGATAGAAACTAGGAACCTAATCAGAATATCTTCGAGTTCTTCACGTGATCGCGTATAATTGCGTAGTTCAGAAACATTAAGTTGAAATCTTTCATATTCATCAACGATCCGGGATAGGATGCCCAAAAAGAACTCGTTGGCTCCGGGTGGTGGATGTTCGCCCGCGAAGACCACTACATAGAGAGCCTCCTTCCCCAAACCCTGCCGTCGCAGGTATCCTTTGCGCTCCAGCCGCGGGATGAATTGCTCTGCCACGTCGCGCGTAAACCGCCAGCGATAAAGTCGCTGCACGCCCGCAGCTAATAAACCCGGATCAAAGATCTTTCCGCTCATCAAAGTCAGAATTGGCTCAAAGAACGGAATCAGCGCGTCCAGCACGTCTCCGTGCGCTGTTCTTAACTCACTGAGAGCCGCCGTTACGCGGAGAGCATGACGCGTCAATTCTTGAGTCATTTCAGCTCCTGCAAGATATTCAACGCGGTCGCTCACCGAAGTTTTCGGAACATAGCAGATATTGGATACCGCGCGCGCGAGTTGCGGGCAATGAATAGTGCATCCCTCATTACAGAATTCGGCCGTCAAGTGATCGGGGTAAGGCACGCACGCGAACGCCGGCCTATAATGCGCGCGAAGCTGGCCCTCCCCCCCCCGGCCCCATCGCCGCCGCATCTGTTGCTATGGTGCTCTCAGGGTGAGATTCGCTGGAGCCGCCGCCGCCATGACCGACCCTGTTAAGCGCATCGACGGCGGGGCGGCCGACGCGGGCGGCCCCACCCACCATGCTCCGCATGGTCCCCTCGCCAATCATGTCGGGGAAAGCGCCCCACCCACCGGCCTGCGACCGGTCCCCCGTCCCCGCAAGGGGGAGGGATATCCGCGCCTGCGGCGCGGACGGGTGGCATTGCCGCGCGGGCGGTGTCGTGGGCGCCGCGCCCTGCGCTTGCGCGGGTCGCCACCATCCTGGCCGTTGTCCTTGCGGCAATCGCCTTTTCGGCGGCGCCGCGTCTTCTGGCGGCGGAGCAGGCGCCGGCTATTCCGCCCTGGCTCGCCGCCCATATCGGCGACGGCAACGGCGAGATCGCGCCCGTGGTGCTGGAACGGGCGCGGGCGCTCTATCGTGAGAAGGTCGCCGCCGGCGCGGTCAAGAACCCCTGCTACTTCGCCATGGATGCGACCCGCCCCAACACGGCCGGCGACGGCAGCCCGGGGCTGCGCTTCTACATCGTCTGCGAGGCCAGCCAGTCGTTTCGCGCGATCGCGTCCGGCCACGGCGCCGGCCGCAACTGGCGCGGCCTGCCGAACTTCCGCAACGACCGCACCTGCGCCAAGAACTTCGGCAACGCGCAAGATTTCGAGCCTGACCACCGGCGGGGCCTATGTGACGGCCGAGATCAAGACCTCGTTCAAGGGCTATTACCGCACCGGGGCGCACAGCAACGCCCTGCTGGTGCGCCCGTTCCTGCAGTTCGACGGCGAGGGCGACACGGCCAACGCCCGCAAGCGCGAAATCGGCGGCCATGCGGCGGTCGTGCTGCACCAAGTCTGCATGCTGAAGGATCCACAGAGCCCCTACGCCAACAAGGACGGCTACGTGCCGCGCGGGACGCTGGTGAGCTATGTCGGCGGGCGCAGCAACGGCTGCACCAGCTGGTCGCAGGCGAACGCCGACGCGATCATGGCGATGACCAGGGACGATCCGACGACGCTCTACATCTATCCGGACGCCGCCGACATCAATGCCGTCGCGCGCGCCGTGGCGGACGGGCGGTCGCTGTCGTCGCTGGGGCTCTATTGGGACGCCGCCTGCCTGAAGACGATCGGCGCGCCGAAATTCTGGCCGGACAAGACGCTGGGTCCGCTCATCGCGCAATACAGGAAGGACCATCCGCCGCCGCCGCCAAAGCCGACGCCGATCTGCAAGGGGTCGTGAGGGCGGGGCGCAATGCCTTCTGGATTCCGGCCTTCGCCGGAATGACGAAGGAGAATGAGGCGGCGCTTCTCGCCCCTCCCCTTCGCCATCCCGGCGCCCCATCTGTTGCTATAGTGTTCTCCGCTCAGATTCGTGGTAGTCGCCGGGGCAATGACCGATCCCGCCAAGCGCAACGATGCCGGGCCGCCCGATCCAGATGACGGCGACCCCACCCACCCTGCTTCGCCGCTCCCGGCGGAAGCGGGCGGGATGGCGGCACCTGCGGCGCGGCCGGGAGGCATTGCCGCGCGCGCGGCGGGCAGCCGGTCGACGCCCTGGCTGGAAAAGCTGAACCCGGAACAGCGCGCAGCGGTGGAGGCGACCGAGGGGCCGGTCCTGGTGCTCGCCGGCGCCGGCACCGGCAAGACCCGCGTGCTCACCACCCGCATCGCTCATCTGCTCGCGACCGGCCGCGCCAAGCCCTGGCAGATCCTCGCCGTCACCTTCACCAACAAGGCGGCGCGCGAGATGAAGAACCGCGTCGGCGACCTGATCGGCGGCGTGGTCGAGGGCATGCAGTGGCTGGGCACCTTCCACTCGATCGGCGCCCGCATGCTGCGCCGCCACGCCGAGATGGCGGGGCTGAAGGGCGACTTCACCATCCTCGACACCGACGACCAGATCCGCCTGATGAAGCAGATCATCCAGGCCGAAGGCATCGACGAGAAGCGCTGGCCGGCGCGCCAGCTTGCCGGCCATATCGACCACTGGAAGAACCGCGGCCTGACGCCGAACGACGTGCCCGAGGTCGACGGGCGCGCCTTTGCCGACGGGCGGGGCAAGAAGCTCTATGCCGCCTACCAGGCGCGGCTGAAGGTGCTGAACGCCGCCGACTTCGGCGACCTGGTGCTGGAGCCGCTGGCGATCCTGCGGTCGAACGCCGATGTGCTCGCCGACTACCACAACCGCTTCCGCTACATGCTGGTCGACGAGTACCAGGACACCAACGTGGCGCAGTATCTGTGGCTGCGTCTGCTGGCGCAGGCCAAGCCCCCGCTCGACGGCAAGGCGCAGGCCAACATCTGCTGCGTCGGCGACGACGACCAGTCGATCTATGGCTGGCGCGGGGCGGAGGTCGACAACATCCTGCGCTTCGAGAAGGATTTTCCGGGCGCCACCGTGATCCGCCTGGAGCGCAACTACCGCTCGACCGCGCATATCCTGGGCGCCGCCTCGCACCTCATCAGCCACAACGAGGGGCGGCTGGGCAAGACGCTGTTCACCGACGATCAGGACCCGGATGCGGTGCGCGTCTCGGTCGCCTCGTCGTGGGACTCGGAGCAGGAAGCGCGCGCCGTCGGCGAGGAGATCGAGCAGCTCCAGCGCCAAAGCGTGGCGCTGAACGAGATGGCGATCCTGGTGCGCGCCTCGTTCCAGATGCGCGCCTTCGAGGACCGCTTCGTCACGCTTGGCCTCAACTATCGCGTCATCGGCGGCCCGCGCTTCTACGAGCGCCAGGAGATCCGCGATGCGCTCGCCTATTTCCGCGTCGTGGCGCAGGGCGCCGACGACCTCGCCTTCGAGCGCATCGTCAACACGCCGCGCCGCGGCATTGGCGAGACGACGGTGAAGCTCCTCCACGACCGGGCGCGCGCCGGGGGCATTCCCTTGACCGCCGCCGCCGCCGAGATTGTCGAGACCGACGAGATCGCGGCGCGCACACGGACGTCGCTGCGCAACCTTCTTTCCGCGTTCGCGCGCTGGCGCGGCCAGATGGAGACGCTGTCGCATACCGAACTGGCGGAGATCATCCTCGAGGAGTTGGGCTATACCGAGATGTGGCAGGCCGACCGCTCGGCCGATGCGCCCGGGCGGCTGGAGAACCTCAAGGAGCTGGTGCGCTCCATGGAGGAGTTCGACACGCTGACCGGCTTCCTCGAGCACATCAGCCTGGTCATGGACACCGACAGCGAGGCCGGCAACGACGCCGTCTCGATCATGACCCTGCATTCGGCCAAGGGGCTGGAGTTCGACGTCGTCTTCCTTCCCGGCTGGGAGGAAGGCCTGTTTCCCTCCCAGCGCACGCTCGACGAACAGGGCCGCGCGGGGCTCGAGGAGGAGCGGCGGCTCGCCTATGTCGGCATCACGCGGGCGCGCAAGCGGCCCCCATCCACTTTGCCGCCAACCGGCGCATGCACGGCCTGTGGCAGTCCTCCATCCCCTCGCGCTTCCTCGACGAACTGCCCGAGGCCCATGTCGAGGTGCGCGAGGAGAGCGCCGATTACGGCGGCTATGGCGGCAATGCCTATGGCGGCAGCCGCTTCGACACGCGCGATCCCTTCGCCAACACCTATGCCACGCCCGGCTGGCAGCGGGCGCAGAAGAACCGCGAGAAGGCGGGCAGCGGGGGCAAGCGCGGCTTCGACAGCCCGCTCGCCTCTGGGCCGCGACTGATCGAGGGCGAGCTGGTCGCCAAGAGCGTCATCGGTGGCACCAGCGCGTATTCGGTCGGCGAGCGCGTCTTCCACCAGAAGTTCGGCTATGGCCGCATCGGGTCGATCGACGGCAACAAGCTCACCATCGACTTCGACAAGGCCGGCCAAAAGCGCGTGCTCGACTCGTTTGTGGAGAGGCACTGACGGGCTTTTTCCTCGGCCCGGCATGGGGTGGGTTTCCCCTCTCCCCTTGTGGGAGAGGGCTGTTCCTCTTGGCGAACGAAGTGAGCCTAGAGGAACAGGGTGAGGGGTAGATCGCACCACGACCCCTCTCCCTTCCGGCCTAAGCCTCTCGGTCGCTTCGCTCCCTGCGAGGCAAAGGCCGCAAGCCCTCCCCCACAAGGGGGGAGGGAAACAACACTTCTTCTCAGCGCGCCGTCTCTCCCCTTCTCCGCACGACCACATCGACCGTGATCGAGGCCAGCAGGACCAGCGCGGTCGCCATCAACTGGACCGCGGCGGGCAGCCCGAGGAGCGCCATGCCGTTGACGATCGCGGCGATGATGACGCCGCCGAGCACCGCGTGCAGCGGGCGTCCGCGGCCGCCGAACAGGCTGGTGCCGCCGATCACCGCCGTGGCGACCACGTAGAGCACGATGGTGCCGCCATCGAAGCTGGTCGACATCGACTGCAGGCGGGAGGCGTAGATGATGCCGCCAATGCCGGCGGTCATTCCGGCCAGCGTGAAGGCCAGCGTGCGGATGCCGGCGAGATTGATGCCGGCGCGCCGCGCGCCCTCGGCGCTCCCGCCGATGGCGTAGACGTAGCGCCCGAACCGGGTGCGCCCGAGAACGAACGACCAAGTCACCAGCACGGCGAACACGATGGGGATCACCCACGGCATCCCGTTCAGCGGGTACGCCGGCACGCCGCGATCGATGTTGGTGACCAGCAGCAGCGCCACGCCCGCGGCCACCGCGGCAAGAATCTTCAACGCCGTCAAGGCAGCCGGTGGCGCCACCAGACCGCTCGCCCGCCGCCGCTGGTCGCGCATCACCGTGATGACCGCGAAGACGAGCAGGACCACGATGGTCAGGATCCACCCGCTCGAACGGCTGAGTGTCCCGTTGGCGAAGTTGTTGATGGTCTGGTCCGGAATGGGGATCGTGCCGCCGGTGCCGAGCAGCTGGATCATGACGCCCTGGAAGCCGAGGAGGCCGGCCAGCGTCACCACGAAGGAGGGAAGCCTGAGCCGGGTGATCAGCGTGCCCTGCAGGAAGCCGAGCGCGCCGGTGACGGCGAGCGCGGCCAGCACCGCCGCCCACCATGGCCAGGCGACGTTGAACTGTACCAGCATGGTGGCGACCGTTCCGCCGATGCCGGCGACATAGCCGAGTGACAGGTCGATCTCGCCGAGCAGCAGGACAAACACCTCGCCCATGCCGATGAGCATGAACACCGCGCCCTGGACGAGCAGATTGACCACGTTGCCGGCCGACAGGAACTTGCTGTTCTGGCTCTGGAAGACGATGGCGATCAGGATCACGCCGAGGACCACCGGCAGGACGCCGCTCTGTCCGGCGAGAACCCGCGACCACAGGGTGTGGAGATAGAGGCCGAAGCTCTGGGTGCCGCCGGAGAATGAAGAGGCGGCGCCGTTTCCATCTGCGGTCGCCTTGGCAGAGGCCGGCGCAGCGTCCGGATCGCCCTCCGATTCACCGGCGGCAGGGTCGGCATACCCCGTATCGGCCTCGGCGGTGTCCGCCCCCGGCCGGCGATCCGAGCGTCCCGTCGTCATCAGTTCGACGACACGCTGGGAATCGAATTCCGAGGCCGGGCCCTCGCCCACCATCTCGCCGAGACGGAGGACCGCGATACGGTCGGCGACCGCGAAGACGTCATTGAGATTGTGGGAAATCATGATGACGGCCAGGCCCTGATCGGCCAGCCGCCGGACCAGCTTGAGGACCTGTCCGGTCTGCGCGACGCCGAGCGCCGCAGTCGGCTCGTCGAGGATGACGAGCTTGGAATTCCACATCACCGCCTTGGCCACCGCGATCGACTGGCGTTGGCCGCCGGAGAGCGACGCCACCGCCTGGCGCGGCGACCTGAGCGTGGTCACCTGCAGGCCCGACAGCGTCTTGACCGCGGCCCGCTCCATGTCGTCTTCGTCGAGCAGCCGGTTCTTCAGCCGCTCGCGCCCGAGGAACATGTTCTGCACGACATCCAGATTGTCGCACAGCGCCAGGTCCTGGTAGACGACCTCGATACCGAGCGCCGCCGCATCGTGCGGGCTGTGGATGCGGACGGGATTGCCTTCCCAGATGATCTCGCCGGCATCCGGTTCGTGGATGCCGGCGATGCTTTTGACCAGGACCGACTTGCCGGCTCCGTTGTCGCCGACCAGCGCGGTCACCCGACCGGCCGGCACGTCGAGATCGACACCGGCGAGGGCTTGCACCGCTCCGAAGTGTTTTTCTACGCCCCTCACCCGGAGCAGAGGTGTGAGGGTCTCAGGTTTTGACTCAGCCATCGCCGGTGTCGCCATCTCTTGCCGTGGTTACGAGGAAATGCCCGCTGCCGTGCAGGCGCTCGCCAGATCGCCGGCGCACAGGTCCTTGGCGTTGACGAAGTTGTCCTTGACCACCGTGGCGGCCATGTTCTTCGGCGTGACCCACAGCGGCGTCAGGAGGACCGAAGGCACCTCCTTCTTCTGCTGCGAATCCATCGTCTGGCCGTTGATCAGGTCCTTCGGCGGCGTGACGTTGGCACGCAGGTAGATGCCGAGCGCCGCAGCGGCCTGGGCCTCGAGATAGATCGGCTTGTAGACCGAGCCGCACTGATAGCCGGACAGAACGTTGCGCATGCCGGTCAGCGTGGCGTCCTGGCCCGTGGTCGGGAACTTCTTGGGCGGGACCTTCAGCGTCTTCAGATAGGAGATGACGGCGTTGGCGTTGTCGTCATTGGGGGTTACCACCGCGTTGATGTTCGGGTGCGCGGTGTACTGTTCCTCGAAGGTCGTGCGGGCCGTCGCGGGATCCCAGGTGCCGGCCGGCTCGCCGACATTGACGTACTTGCCCGATTTGAACGCCGGTTCGAGAACGCTCATGTAGCCCTGCTTGAACAGGGTGGCGTTGTTGTCGGTGGGCGCGCCCGCCATCACCAGGATATTGGGCTTGCTGACGTTCCAGTCCGTCAGGCAGGCTTCCATGCCCTGTCCGATCAGCTTGCCGACCGCGACATTGTTGAAGCTGACGTAGTAGCCGCGGCTGCCGCCGAGCGTGAGGCGGTCATAGTCGACGACCGGGACGCCGTGCTGCTTGGCATAGGTCTCGATCGACGCGCCGACGCCGGACGAGATCGGGTCCATCAGGAGGACCGTGGCGCCCTGCGAGATGTCCGACTGCGCCTGGGTCAGTTCGGTCGACTCGCTGCCTTGTGCGTTGGTGATGATGTACTGATCGGGCTTCAGGCCGGCCGCCTCGAACGCCTTCTTGAGATAGGGCGCGTCGAAGGAGGTGTAGCGCGCCGACGTGGTCGTCTCCGGCAACAGCACGCCGATCTTGCCTTTGCCCTGCGCCACCAGCGACTTGAGCTGGGCCATCGCAGAGAAATCGGCCGAGAACGAGTTGGCGGACAGGTTCGGCGTCGCTGCGAACGCGCTTGCCGACATGCTGAGCACCATTGCAAAGGATGCGACGACGCCAAGCCCCTTGCTCACGGGCCGTAATGCCATTCCAGTCATGGGAGTTCCTTTCCTACTGCTGTGAATTTGGAGTGCTGTCGAGGAACATCGCCGGAGCGGTGCATGACGCACCAAACCGTCCGTTCCTCGCCAAACTCCGGGGGTCAAGCCGCCTGTCGGACCGTCGCCTTCCCGACAGGCAGCAAGAGCTTTTGAAATGATGTCCCGGGCAGACGTCGACCGTTTGACAGGGTGCAGCGAGCCGGGATCGCCGATGAAGTGCCGCCCGATGCTTGACATGACCGCCGCCCTACCCGGCCCTGATGCTCTGGCGCGCCGCGCGGTATTCGTTGACGACCATGTCGGTGAGCTCGCCGACCGAGGTTTCCGAGGTGCGCTTGTCGAAGGTGATGGTGCCGTTCTCGATCAGGTTGATGCGGTCGCAGACGTCGAAGATCTGGGCGTAGTTGTGGGCAATGACGATCATCGCCATGTCGCCCTCGGCCTTGAGGCGCAGGATGAGGTCGAGGATGAGCGCCAACTCCTTGGCGCCCATGGCCGCCGTCGGCTCGTCAAGCAGCAGCACCTTGGCCTTCTGCCAGACCGAACGGGCGACCGCGATCGCCTGGCGCTGGCCGCCGGAAAGCTTGGCAACTTCCGCATCGACCGAGGGAATGGCAACGCCGATGCGATCGAGCAGTTCCTGCGCCTGTCTGCGCATGGTCTTGCGGTCGAGGATGCCGAGCAGCCCGCCGGTGACCGGCTCGCGCTGCAGAAACATGTTCTGATAGACGTTGAGCTGGTTGATGAGCGCCAGGTCCTGGTAGACCGCCTCGACGCCGAGCGAGCGGGCATGGCTGACCGAGCGGAGCGTCACCGGCGCGCCCTCGAAGAACAGCTGGCCGCCCGACGGCTGGATGAAGCCGGTGATGATCTTCATCAGCGTCGACTTGCCGGCGCCGTTGTCGCCCAAGAGCCCCAGCACCTCGCCGCGCTCCAGATGCAGGTTGATGTCCCTCAGCGCCGTGACCGGGCCGTAGGTCTTGGCGACGTGCTCGGCGCTGAAGACAGAGTTGCCGTTCGTCTCGGTCATCAGCCGCGTCCCTGATCGCGCATGCGCATCAAGCGCACATTGACTGCCATGGTGACCAGAATCGCCGCGCCCAGGATCATGTCGAAGGTGTAGGCACTGATGCCGATCAGCGAGAAACCGTCCTTGAGGATGCCGAGCACCAGGGCGCCAACCAGGGCGCCGATGACGGTGCCGAGACCGCCGGTCAGGAGCGTGCCGCCGATGACCGCCGCGGCGATGGCCGCGAACATGATCTGCGAGCCGCCAGCCAGCGGATCGATCGAGCCGATACGGAAAGCGTCGATGATGCCGGCGAAACCGCCCAGCATGGCGCAGACGATGAAATTCGCGGCCTTGATCCACCTGACCTTGATACCGACCTCCGCGGCGCCGATGAGGTTGCCGCCAGTGGCGATGGTGTGCAGGCCGAAGCGCGTGCGCAGCAGCACGAATTGCAGGACAACAGCGATGAGCAAGGTCCAGACGAGGCGCGCCCAGACGCTGCCGCCGATGAGCGCCGTGAACACCGCGCCGGCCTGCGGCTGCACCGGGAAGCCGCCGGAAATGGTCAGCGTCAGCCCGTTGACCACGAACAGGGTGCCGAGCGTGGTGACGAAGGCGGGCACGTCGAGCAGGATGGTGATGGCGGCGTTGACCGCGCCAATGCCTGCCGAGGCGACAAGCGCCACGAGCACCGCCAGCCACATCGGCACGCCTGCGGCCGCGGTGTAGAACATGACGAAGGGCGCGAAGGCGTAGACCATGCCGACCGACAGGTCGAGCTCTCCGACGACCAGGACAAGGACCTCGCCGGCGGCGATGATTGCCGTGGTCGCCGTGAAGTCGACCAGGTTGCGAATGTTGTCGGTGGACAGGAACGCGCTGCTGGTCGACTGGAAATAGACGATCAGCAGAAGCGCGGCGGCGACGATGCTCACTTCGCGCCAGCGCAGCAGGAAATGTCCGACATTGTAGACGAGCCGGCGACGCGGCGCCGGCTCGCGCGTGACGCGCGAGCCGGCCGTGTCGCCATACGTGGCTGGATCAGCCCGCATGGCAACAGCTCCTCATGCTGCAACCGGACCGCTGCGCGGGATCACCATCTCTTCCGAGGAGCTGCCTTCGTAGCGGCTCTTCGTGGTGAGATACGGGTCAACGCTGCCCTTGGTGACGAACTTCAGGCCGGTGTTGATCGCGGACGGGCCGGTGAGGCCGCCGGAGTACATGAACATGGCCATCTCCATCACCGTGTAGAAACCCTGCAGGTAGGGCTGCTGGTCGATGGTGAAGTCGAGATCGCCGCTGTGGATGTAGTCGAGGGTGGCAGGCAGCAGGTCGAAACCGCCGGCATGCACGCCCTGGGCGGCGAGCCCGTACTTCTTCATGGTCGCGCCCACGGCCTGGGTGCTGCCGGCATCAACCGCGAACATGCCCTTGAGGTCCTTGTGGCCGACGTAATAGGAGTCGACGCGCGACACCTCCTCGTTGACCGTCGGGCCGGTGGCGATCTCTTCCAGGGTGATGTTCTTGCCGGACGCCTTGATCGCCGCCTTGGCGCCGTCGAGCCGCGGCTGGATGTTCAACTGGCCGGGCGTGGCGATGAAACCGGCGACGGTGCCCGAGTCGACCAGGCCCGCGATGCGCTGGCCGAGCTGCTCGCCGGCGGCGAACAGGTCCTGACCGATATAGGCCAGCCGATCGACCTTCGGCGCGTCGGCATTGTAGGAAAAGACCGGAATACCGGCGTCCATGGCCCGTTTCACCGGATCGGTGAAGGCATGCAGGTCGACCAGCGAAATGGCGATCGCATCGGCCTTGGCGGCGACGGCGGTGTTGAACGAATTGACCATCTCCGAGGCGACCGAGGTCTGCGACCCGGTCCACTGCCAGGTGCAGTTGAACAGGTCGCAGGCATCGGCGATGCCGTATTGCGTCGGCACGAAGAACGGATTGGTGGTGACGTGATTGACGAAGACGAAATTCCATTTCGGATGGCTGGGCAGCGTGGCCGCCGTGGCCGCATGCGCCGGCCTGATGCCGATGCCGTTGAGTGCCGCCAGCGAGAACGCCGCCGCGCCCGAGCCGAGAAGCAGGCTGCGGCGCGAAACGGGCAGGTGGCCGGTCGCCGTCGACTGGCGGTCGGGGTCTTTCTTGTCGGTCATGATTGGAGCTCCTTCCCTGAAGTGCCGGCGGCGCACGCGCGCTGCCGGACCGTTTGACTGTGTCGCCTCACAGGGCAGCGCGACGATCAACACGGTCTTCGCGGGGCCGATGGCGGTCGAGCTAGGACGGTTTTGCGGCGTGGAAACGGCTGCCGCCGGGACGATTCGTCCCAACGGCAGCAGCGGGAAGGAAATGCCGCGGTTTTGCCGTCGAACCTGTCCAAGAATTCATGCCGCAGACAGGAAACTGTAAGCTTTGCAACCTGTCCAAGTTTTCATGCGGCGGACAGGCGCCTGTAAGCCGCGAGCGACAAGTAATGGGGGCAACCCCCCACCGGGGTCTTCTCGTGATGGAGGCTACCCATGACCCGGAATACCAATTCGCCCGCACCCGATCCGCATGCACGCCGCCGTTTGACCCTGCTCACCTCGGTTGCCGCCATCGCACTGGTGGCGCTCGGCGCCGTCGGCGCCGAACTCCCCGCCCTCACCGCCAATGCCGATGCGGCGACCGTCGCTCCGGCGATACAGGCCGCCAATTCGGTCAGCGGCTTCGCCAACCTGATCGCCAGCGTGCGTCCGGCGGTCGTGTCGGTGAGGGTGCAGATCGAGCAGCCGGTGAGCATGAACAGCAGCAGCGGCAACAACGTCGTGCCGTTCAACCCGTTCGCGCCCTTCGGCATGCCCAACGTTCCGCAGATGCCGCAGGGCAGCCAGCGCCTGGTCGGTGAAGGCTCCGGCTTCTTCATCTCGTCCGACGGCTATGTCGTCACCGCCAACCACGTGGTCGACCACGCCCTGAAGGTTCAGGTCACCACCAGCGACGGCAAGGTCTACAAGGCGCACGTCGTCGGCACCGATCCGGGCACCGACGTCGCCCTGCTCAAGGTCGATGGCGGCAGCAACTTCACCTACGTCAAGTTCGCCGAACCAGATGCCGCGCGTCGGCGACTGGGTGGTGGCCATCGGCAACCCGTTCGGCCTCGGCAACACCGCCACCGCCGGCATCGTCTCGGCGCTCGGCCGCAACATCAACATGAGCACCTACGACAACTACCTGCAGATCGACGCGCCGATCAATCGCGGCAATTCGGGCGGTCCGACCTTCGACATGAACGGCAACGTCGTCGGCATCAACGACGCCATCTACACACCGTCGGGCGGCTCGGTCGGCATCGGCTTCGACGTGCCGGCCAACACCGCCAGACCGATCGTCGCCCAGCTTGAGGCGCACGGCCATGTCACGCGCGGCTGGATCGGCGTGCAGGTGCAGGACGTCACCCAGCCGATCGCCGACAGCCTGGGCATGAAGCAGGCGGAAGGCGCGCTGGTCGCCACCCCTGAGCCGGGCGGCCCGGCGGCGAAGGCCGGCATCCATGCCGGCGACGTCATCACCGCCGTCAACGGCACCACCGTGAAGGACCCGCGCATGCTGGCGCAGGACATCGCCGGACTGGCGCCGGGGACCTCGGTCAAGCTCGACGTGCTCTCGAAGGGCAAGTCCAAGACCATCACGCTGACGCTCGGCGACATGCCGAACCAGCAGCAAAACCCGCCGGCCTAGTCCCTCGAGCCGGCCCACAGAGGACGCCGCGGCCGCCTCCCCGCCCCGCCGCGGCGTCCTTCTTCTGTTTCAAGCCCCCCTTCGCTTGGTCCCGAAGGGTCTCGCAGCCGCAATGCCGGCCGCCGCGTTGCGGCCGCGTGGCACACCCGGTCTGCACCGTCCCCGAACTCGCGGCCTCCTTCTTCTGCATCAAGCGCGTTGCGAGGACACCGAGACCTCGAAGCGGTGATCGTCGCTGGCGGATCTGCCGTCATCATCGCCAATGCGGTAAGATCGCCCGGTTGACGAGCGCGGCGGGATGGCGTTCTTGGCGCTTCCGATGAGCACGACCGCCAGACCGCCCTCCCCGAAGACAAGGCCATCGCCCTGATGGCGGCCATCGCCGAAGACCCGCTGCTCGGCGAGCGCACCGTCGACGCCAGCGAGGTCGCGCCCGGCCGCTGGGAGGTGATCGTCTATTTCGACGAGGCGCCGGACAAAGCCCAGCGCGCGGCCCTCGCCCGTTTCGGCCGCTTCACCATCGCCGCGCTGCCGGAAACCGACTGGGTGGCGAAGAGCCTGCAAGGACTGAAGCCGGTGCGTGCCGGCCGCTTCCTGGTTTTTGGCGCACACGACCGCGACCGGGTGAAGCCGAACGACCTGGGCCTCGAGATCGAGGCCGGCCAGGCCTTCGGCACCGGCCATCACGGCACCACCATCGGCTGCCTCATCGCCATCGAGCGGGAGGCGAAGACTCGACCGATCGTGAACGCGCTCGACATCGGCACCGGCTCCGGCGTCCTCGCCATCGCGCTGGCGAAGCTTGCCAAGGCGCGCGTATTGGCCAGCGACATCGACCCGGTGGCCACCCGCGTCGCCGACGAGAATGTGCGCCTGAACGGCGTTGCCGCCTTCGTGCGCATCGTCACCGCGGCGGGACTGACCGGGCGCGCCTTCGCCGAGCGCGCGCCCTACGATCTTGTCGTCGCCAACATCCTCGCCGGGCCGCTGGCCGCGCTCGCCCCGGCGATCCGCCGTGCCGTGGCGCCCGGCGGCACGGTGATCCTGTCGGGGCTCCTGCCGGCGCAGCGCGCCCGGATCCTCGCCACCTATCGCCTGACCGGGCTGGTGCTGGCGCACTCGCTGATCGTCGAGGGCTGGCTGACGCTGGTGCTGAGACGGCCGCAAAAGAAAGTGGGGCAGAGTTGAGTTGGCGCTGCGGTGCCACAAACTCCCCAACCCTCCCCTTGAGGGAGGGTCAAAACCGCGTAGTGGTTTTGGGGAGGGGTCTGGGCATTTGCAGTGAAATACCCCTTCCCGAAATGCCTTCGGCATTTCGACCTCCCCAAAAAGGGAAGGTTGACCGAGCCGCGAGTCCTGCCCAAGTGGCCGGCGCCGTCCTAGATCGGCGCCAGGCCGCGGCCGGCATCGTCGAGCACGTTGCGGTCGTAGCCGAGCGCAGCAAGCGTCGCATCGTCGAGGCCGAGCAGATAGACATTCACCCGCCGGCGGGCCTGGGCTTCTCGCGCTACGATCATGTGCGCCATCGCACGCCGGAGAATGCTCCGTGGCGGCGCGGTGCGGTTGCGGACATCGCCGAATGTCGTCGTCGCCATGGCTGGCTCCTGCAAGTGGGAAGTCTCATACGGCATCGCTGCCCAACTTCCGGTTTCGATTCGCTCTCCCCAGCGCCACCGAGGTAGCGCTCTACGCCTTACGAGAGAACTGTCGCAAAGGCATGACAGACATGCACTTATTGCGGTGCGTCACGAATTTGACGTAATTGTCGCAATGCACAATTTCGCATCAGCCGATGCCCGCGAGGCAAGCGCGCACGGCTCCATTGAAGGCGGGGGCGGCAGCCTCTAGTAAAGAGCCATGAACGACACAAAAACCGCGCCGGACGGTACGACCGGCCAAGGCGCGCGGCTGGCACAGCTGCGCAAGGAATTGGCAAAGGCCGGCCTCGCCGGCTTCATCATTCCCCATGCCGACGAGCACCAGAGCGAGTACCTGCCGCCTTCGGCGGAACGCCTGGCATGGTTAACAGGGTTTAAAGGATCGGCCGGTACGGCGATCGTTCTTGCCGGTGAGGCAGCGATCTTCGTCGACGGCCGCTACACATTGCAGGTGCGCGCCGAGACCGATGCGGCGCTGTTTGCGCCCGAGCATCTGATCGACAATCCGCCGCTGACATGGCTCGCCGCCCATCTCAAGACGGGCGACCGCATCGGCTACGACCCGTGGCTGATGACGGTTGCCGAGGTGCGCCGCTTCACCCAGACCTGCAAGGCAGCCGAGGCCGACTTCGTGGCCGTCGAGGACAATCCGCTGGACCGGCTGTGGAGCGACCGGCCGGCGGCGCCGCTGGGCGCCGTGGCGCTGCACCCGACAGAGTTTTCCGGCGAAGCCGCCGCCGACAAGATCGCCCGCCTGCAGGATGCCATCGCCGAGAGACACGCCGACGCGGCTGTGATGGGGCTGACCGATTCCATCGCCTGGACGTTCAACATCCGCGGCAGCGACATCGCCCATAATCCGGTGACGCTGGCCTTCGCCGTCCTGCCGAAGGAGGGCAAGCCGACGCTGTTCATCGACGGGCGCAAGCTCTCCAACGCCGTGCGCGATGCGCTTTCCGAACTTGCCGAAGTCCGCGAGCCTTCGGCGCTCGCGGCAAGCTTGGCGGCACTCGGCAAGGCCGGCGCCAAGGTGATGCTCGACCCGGCAACGACCGCCGACGCCATCGCCACCGCCATAAGGGACGCCGGCGGAACCATCACCGAGGCCGCCGATCCGGCGGTGCTGCCCAAGGCGCGCAAGAACCCGGTGGAGCTTGCCGGCGCCCGCCGCGCCCATATCCGCGACGGCGCCGCGATGGTGCGCTTCCTTGCCTGGATGGATAAGGTCGGGCCGACCGGCACCGTGGACGAGATCGGGGCGGCCGAGAAGCTCAGCGCTCTCCGCGCCGAAACCGCTGCAGCCGACGGCTCGGAGCTGGTCGACCTCTCCTTCGACACGATCTCCGGCGTCGGCCCCAACGCCGCGCTTCCCCACTATCGCGTGTCGCCGAAGACGACGCGCCGAATTGCGCCCGACACGCTCTACCTTGTCGATTCCGGCGCCCAGTATCGCGACGGCACCACCGACATCACCCGCACGATTGCCGTCGGCACGCCGACGGATGAGATGCGCGACCGTTTCACCCGTGTGCTCAAGGGCCATCTGGCGGTGGCCATGGCACGCTTCCCCGCCGGCACCAGCGGCGCCCAGATCGACACGCTGGCGCGGCAGTGGTTATGGCAGGCGGGACTCGACTTCGACCACGGCACCGGCCACGGCATCGGCTCCTTCCTCAACGTCCATGAGGGGCCGGCGCGCATCTCCAAGCTCGGCACGGTGCCGCTGGAAGCCGGCATGATCCTTTCCGACGAGCCCGGCTACTACAAGACCGGCGCCTACGGCATCCGCATCGAGAACCTGATCGTGGTCACCCCGGCAGAGGAGATCGAAGGCGGCGACCGGCCGATGCTGGGCTTCGAGACGATCACCTTCGCCCCCATCGACCGGCGGCTGATCGAACCGGCACTGATGAGCCAGCAGGAGATCGACTGGCTCGACGCCTATCACGCTAGCCTGCCCGGCAGGCTCGGTCATCTGCTCGACGGCGACGAACGGGGCTGGCTCGCCGACGCCTGCCGACCGCTGGCCTGAGGCGCGACGGCCCGGTGCCCGGCCCCCGCCTCGCCTGCCTGCCCTGGTACGAACTGCCGGAAACGCGCGCCGCACAGAATGCCCTGTGGACGGTCATCGCCCGCCATCTTGGCGGCCAGGGGATCGCCGACGTTCCGTCGCGCCTAACCCGCGGCCGGCCCGTGCCCGCTTTGCTGAGCGATCCCCGCCTGCTCATCGGCCAGTGCTGCGGCTATGACGTGGTCTACGGCTTCGCCGATTGCCTGACGGTGCTCGCCACGCCGCAATATGACGCCGCCGGCTGCGAAGGGTCCGATTACCTGAGCGTCGTCCTCGTACCGGCCAACTCAGCGGCCCGGACGCTGGACGACCTCCGCGGCGGCACCTGCGTCGTCAACGGCTTCAATTCCCACTCCGGCACCAATGCGCTGCGCGCCCTGGTGGCGCCGCTGAGCCGCGACGGGCGGTTCTTCGCCGACGTCAAGATGAGCGGCGCCCACATGAACAGCCTTGCGCTGATGCTTGCCGGCGCGGCCGACGTGATGGCGATGGACTGTGTGCTCCACGCCTTGCTTTCCCGCCACCGCCCCGCGGCGCTGGCGGGCACGCGCATTCTCTGCCGGAGCGACCCGGCGCCGGCGCCGCCCCTCGTCACCGCACGGACCACCGACGCGACGGAGATCGCGCATATGCGCAAGGCGCTGGCCGACGCCTTCGCCGACGCGGACGCCCGCGCCCCGATGGCGACGCTTCTATTGCGCGGGATCGCGTTCCGGCCCTTGACCGATTATGCAAGGATCGTCGCGCTGGAGGCCTCAGCCCTTGCCCGCGGCTACATGGAACTGCACGCAACCAGCCCCGCGCTGGCGTGCTGACCTCATCAGAATGGCATTCCAAGGAGGAATTCATGCCCGTGGGCGAGATTGAAAAGGTGTCGCTCGGGCGCACCGGCCTCGTCGTCTCGAAGCTGAGCTTCGGCACGGCGCAGCTCGCCAGCATGCCGGGGGCCTACGGCTTTGCGGTGGAGGCCGACCGCGCCAAGGCGACCTTGAAGGCGATGTTCGCCTCGCCGGTGAACTTCATCGACACATCGCGCATTTACGGCCACGGTCGCGGCGAGGAGCGCATCGGCGAGGTGCTTGCCGAGATGGGCGGCCTGCCCGAGGGCTTCGTCGTCGCCACCAAGCTCGACCGCGATTTCGACACCGACCGTTTCGACGGCGACCGGGCGCGGCGATCTCTGGAAGGCAGCCTCAAGGCGCTCGGCCTGGACCATATTCAGCTGATGCACCTGCACGACCCGGAATATGCCTCCAGCCTTGCCGACGTGACCAGGCCGGGCGGCGCGCTCGCCCAGCTCTTCAAGATGAAGGAGGAAGGGCTGGTGGAAGCCGTCGGCCTGGCGGCGGGGGGCGTCAACGTGATGATGCCGCTGCTCGCCGATTGGGACTTCGACGCCATTCTCACCCACAACCGCTTCACGCTCGTCAACCGCAACGCCGAGCCGATGATCGACGCCTGCGTCGCCAGGGGCATCGCCGTGATCAACGCCGCGCCCTATGCCAGCGGCGTGCTGGCCAAGGGCTCGCACACCGGCACGCGCTATGCCTATCAGGAGCCGACCGAGGCGATGCTCTCGCCCGTCCGCCGCATCGAGGCGGTCTGCGCCCGATACGATGTGCCGACCGGCGCCGCGGCACTACAGTTTTCCCTGCGCGACGAGCGGGTGACATCGACGCTGGCCGGCGTCAGCCGGCCGGAACGCATCGCCCAGACGCTGGAATGGGCCGCATGGCCGATCCCCGATGCCCTATGGCAGGAACTCAACGCCCTGCCCCACGAGACCGAGGATCCCGAGTCCGCTCGCGAAGGCTCGGATTCGAACTGACGGCCGAAGACTCTAGGTCTGTGGCGGTGCCTCGCCGGGCTCGTTCGCGCGCCCGCGCAGGCGTTCGATCTCGGCGCCGACGCGCGCTACGTCCGGCACGCCGGCCAGCACCTCGCGCAGGGTATCGCTGCCGGCGACCAACAGGTTGATCGTGCCGGCACCGCCCTCGCCCTCGACGCGCTCGACACCGCGGATCGCCTTGAGATCGAGCGAGCGCACAGTGCGCGTTCGCCCGCCGGAGACGATCAGCACACGCTCTTCGGTAAGGGCGTAGACGGTGCCGCCGCCATCGCGCCAGCTCCTGACCCCGGCAACGACGATGCCGGCGCCGACGGCGATGAACGGTATGCCGAAGAGCGGAAAGAACAGGCCGAAGGCGCCGTCCCTGACGCCGCGGGTCATCAGCCAGGCGGCCGAGGTCCAGAAGACGGCGAAGCCGCCGAAGAGCAGGCCGAAGAGGATGCGTCCGATCGCCGGCGCGCCGCGCACCTTGGCAATCGGCCGATCCGCCCAGACCAGCCGCTCATGCGGGCGCATCTCCTGCCGCGCGACATCGAGCGGACTGGCGTGCGGATCGTTGCCCTGCGTGCCGGTCATGCTTCGCCCCCCCGTGCTGTTCACTCGCCGACGAGCTTGAACCAGCCGGCCTCGTCGATGACCTCGACGCCGTGTTTTTGCGCGTCCTTGAGCTTGGAGCCGGCGCCCGGCCCGGCCACCACCAGATCGGTCTTCTTCGACACCGAGCCGGAGACCTTGGCGCCCAGCCGCTCGGCCATCGCCTTGGCCTCGTCGCGGCTCATGCGCTCCAGTGAGCCGGTGAAGACGACGGTCTTGCCGGCGACCGGCGTCTCGGTCGCCGCCTGCTCGGCGTCGCTGATGGTGACCTCGCCGACCAGCGCCTCGACCACCGCGCGATTGTGGCTCTCACCGAAATAGCGCGCTATCGCCTCGACCACCGTCTCGCCGATCTGGTCGATGGCGTCCATCTCAGCGCGCGCCACCATATCGCCCTCGGCGACCTTCAGCGCCGCATCATGGAAGGCTTGCCAGGTGCCATAGGCGCGGGCGAGCTGGCGCGCCGTGGTTTCGCCGACATGGCGGATGCCGAGGGCATTGATGAAGCGTTCGAGCGCGATTGTGCGCCGCGCCTCGATTGCCGCGAAGAGGTTGCGTACCGAGACCTCGCCGAAACCCTCGCGCGTCTTGAGCACGCCGCCCTTCTCGGCGTCGCGGCGGCCAAGCGTGAAGATATCGGCCGGCGCCTTCACCGGCACCTCGGGCTCCTCGTCGTAGAAGTATGCGATCTGCTTCACGCCCAGCCCCTCGATGTCGAAGGCGGAGCGCGAGACGAAGTGCATCAGGTGTTCCTTGCGCTGGAAGGGACAAGCGAACTCGCCCGAACAGCGGCGCACGATCCCCTCCCCGCCAGTGGCGATCTCCTCGCGCACCACGGGCGTCTGCAGCGGGCACGGACAGATTTTCGGAAACGCATAAGGCGCGGCATGTTCGGGCCGCGCCGAGAGATCGACGTCGAGCACCTGCGGGATGACGTCGCCGGCACGCTGGATGGTGACCGTGTCGCCCTCGCGGATATCGACCGGATTGCCCTCCGCGTCGACGCGCAAGGGCTGGCCGTCGCGGCCGAAGCCGCGGATGAAATCCTCGTTGTGGAGGGTGGCGTTCTCGACCACCACGCCGCCGACCGTCACCGGCTTCAGCCGTGCCACCGGGGTGAGCGCGCCGGTGCGCCCGACCTGGATGTCGATGGCTGTGAGCTCGGTCGTCGCTTTCTCGGCCGGGAACTTGTGGGCGATGGCCCAGCGAGGGCTACGCGTGCGCAGGCCGAGGCGCGCCTGTAGCGCCAGCGAGTTCGGCCTTGTAGACGACGCCGTCGATATCGTAGTCGAGGCTGGCGCGCTGCTTCTCGATGGCGCGATAGGCGGCAAGCGCCTCATCGGCATCGGCGCAAAGCCGCATCAGCGGATTGATGGTGAAGCCCCAGTCGGCGAAGAGCTTGACCATGCCCATCTGGGTCTCAGCCGGCATGGTCGCTCATCTCGCCCCAGGCATAGGCGAAGAAGCGCAGCGGCCGGGCGGCCGTCACCTTCGGGTTCTTCTGGCGCAGCGACCCGGCGGCGGTGTTGCGCGGATTGACGTAGAGCGGCTTGCCCGCGTTTCCCTGCACCTCGTTGAGCTTTTGCGAAATCCGTCTTGCCGAGATAGATCTCGCCGCGCACTTCGACCACCTCCGGCACGCCCCTGGGAAGGCTGTGCGGGATGTCGCCGATGGTGCGCACATTGGCGGTGACGTCCTCGCCGGTGACGCCGTCGCCGCGCGTGGCGCCGAGCTTGAGCCTGCCCGCCTCGTAGCGCAGCGACATCGACAGGCCGTCGATCTTGGGCTCGGCGGTAAGCGCGATCGGCTCGTCGTCGGGCCGGCCGAGGAAGCGGTGCATCTGGGCGGCGAAATCGCGCACGTCGTCGTCGGAAAACGCGTTCTCCAGCGACAGCATGGGCACCGCATGGCGGACCGTCGCGAACTTGCCCGGTGGTGCCACGCCCACCCGCTCGCTTGGGCTGTCGGCGCGCTTGAGCCGCGGGAAACGCGCCTCGATGGCCGCATTGCGCCGGCGGAGCGCATCGTAGTCGGCATCCGAGACGGTCGGCGCGTCCTCGGCGTAATAGCGCCGGTCGTGGCCGGCGATTTCGGCCGCCAGACGCTGAAGCTCGGCCGTAGCTTCAGCCTCGCTCAGCTCCTCGACCGTCTTCATGGGATTGGCCGCCTTCGCCACCGTCGCATCTCCTCGGACTCAGGCGAGATTTGCCCGAGCCGGGCCGGCGGGCAAGGGTCTTCTGGCCCCGAAACGCGCTATTCCGAACCCGTGGCGGGCGACGGTGCATGAACGCCGACCAGGGCGACGACCAGGCCGACGACGAACAGGAAGGCGCCGAGCAGGAAGGCCGCGCCCGGCAGGTGGAACGGAGTCGCCGGGCCGATGAAATAGCCGAAGACGGAACCCGCCACCGGCGGGCCGATGATACCGGTGACGGTCTGGGCGCTCGAGATTGCGCCCTGCAGGATGCCCTGCTCGTTGGGTGGCACCTGGCGCGTGATAAGCGACTGCACAGCCGGCGCGGTCAGGCCCCAGCCGAGCACATAGGGAACGATGATGACGTAGATCATCCAGGCTTGCGAGGAGAAGGCGATGCCAACCATGCAGATCGCCGCGACGGTGAAGCCTATGTTGATGGTGATGCGCTCACCGATCTTGGGCACCACCACGCGCACCAGGCCGCCCTGGGTGATGACCACCAGCACCCCGACCACGGCCAGCGAGATGCCGACCTGATAGGCCGTCCAGCCGAAGCGGTAGCCGGTATAGAGCACCCAGTTGGCCTCCAGCATGCGCTCGGCCAGCTGGGCGATGACGAACAGCGACAGCAGCGCCAGCACCGCCTTGTAGCGCAGGACGACGATGAAGGCGCCGATCGGATTGGCCTCCTTCAGGCGGAAAGGCCGCCGGTGGGCTTGGTCGAGCGATTCGGGCAGCAGGAAGAAGGCGAACAGAAAGGCAATCGCGCTGACGCCAGCCGCCGCATAGAAGGGCACGCGCGAGCCGAACTCGCCGAGCACGCCGCCGACCAGCGGACCGGCGATGAAGCCGACGCCGAAGGCGGCGCCGATGAGGCCGAAGTTGGCTGCCCGCTTCTCGGGCGGCGTGATATCGGCGATGTAGGCGGTGGCGGTCGCCACCGACGCCCCCATGATGCCGCCGATGATGCGCGCCACAGCGACGATCCACAGGTTGGGCGCGACGGCCAGCAGGATGTAGTCGATGCCGAGGCCGGCGAGCGAGACGAGCATGATCGGCCGGCGGCCGAAGCGGTCCGACAAGGCGCCGAAGGCCGGGCCGAAGAGGAACTGCATCAGCGCGTAGAGCGACAGCAGCAGGCCGTAGAGGGTGGCGGCCTTGCCGACGGCGTCGCCGCTGAGCTCCTTCACCAGGAGCGGGATGACCGGCAGCATGACGCCGATGCCGAAGACATAGATGACCATGGTCCCGAAGAGAACCATGATGCTGGCGCGCTGGTTCATCGGGACGACGCGGCCTCCCTGCCGGGGCGCGCGTCACGCAGGAAATCGCCAGGCCCCCCGCGGCCTCCGCCGCCCGATTGCCCCGATTCCCCTGCGCATTGCCGCATTATTGTCTCCAGATCCTGCATCGCCGGCCGTTTTCAGACACGATTGCGACCGATTAGGCAAGCCGGCCGGCTGCCGCACCCCCGGGGAACCGATGAACGGTGAGTGGTGAATGGCGAACGGTGGAGCAGGTTGTTCCGTGCGTTATTCGCCATTCGCTCCTCACAATTCGCTCGTCAGGCAGCGCCGCGGATCAGGCGCTCGGCGGCCGCCCGCGCTTCCTCGGTGATGACGGCACCGGCGAGCATGCGGGCGATCTCCTCGCGCCGGCGGACCGAATTGAGCGGGGTGACGCTGGTGGTGACCGCTGCGCCGCCGCCGACCGCCTGCTTGGCGACCAGCAGATGGGCCTTGGCCCGCGCCGCCACCTGCGGCGCGTGGGTGACGGTGAGCACCTGCACGCGCTCGGCAAGCCGCGCCAGCCTGACCCCGATGGCATCGGCGACGGCGCCGCCGACGGCCGTGTCGATCTCGTCGAAGATGAGCGTCGGCGCCGAGCCGCGATCGGCCAGCGCCACCTTGATCGCCAGCAGGAAGCGCGACAGCTCGCCACCCGAAGCGACCTTCATCAGCGGCCCCGGCTGCGTGCCGGGATTGGTGCGCACATGGAAGGCGACATCGTCGATGCCCGACTCGCCTGGCGCGTCCGGGTCACTATCGATGGCGACGAGGAAAGCCGCCTGCTCCAGCTTGAGCGACGGCAATTCGTCGGCCACCGCCTTTTCCAGGAGCTTGGCGGCCTTGCAGCGCTGATGCGACAGCGCCGCGGCAACATCGTCATAGTGCGCGCGGGCAGTCGCCGCCGCCTTGTGCAGCGCGTTGAGCCGCTCCTCGCCGGATTCGAGCGCGGCGAGGTCGGCGGCCATGCGTTTCGCCAACGCCGGCAGGTCGGTGACGGCGACCGAATGCTTGCGGGCGGCGGCTCTGAGCGCAAACAGGCGCTCCTCGGTGCGCTCCAGATCGCGCGGGTCGAAATCGGTTGCGGCCTGCGCCTTGGCCAGCCCCTGCTCGGCGTCTTCCAGCGCGGCGAGCGCCTTGTCGAGGGCGACGACCGCATCGTCGAGCAGGCCACCGGCCTCCGGCGCCTTGCGCTCCAGCCGGCGCACGAGGCTGGCCAGGATCGGCACCGGTGAGGCGCTGCCGGCCACCGTCTCATGCGCCTCGGCAATATCGCCGGCTATTTTTTCGGCGCGCATCATCTGCTGGCGCCGGTCGGCAAGCGCGTCTTCCTCTCCCGGCTGCGGCGCCAGTGCCTTGAGCTCGTCGACCGCGGCGCGCAGATAGTCGGCCTCGGCGCGAGCCGATTCGATCTGCATCCTGAGATCGGCCAGCTCCGCCTCCGCCTGCCGCCAGGCGGCATAAGCCGCAGCGACCGTGTCGCGTGTCGCGTCCAGCCCGCCGAAGGCATCGAGCAGCGCCCGGTGCATGGCCGGCTCGACCATCGCGCGGTCGGCATGCTGGCCGTGAATTTCGACCAGCGCCGCGCCGACCTGGCGCAGCAGCACGACCGACACCGGCGAATCGTTGACGAAGGCGCGGCTGCGCCCATCGGCCCCCTGCACGCGGCGCAGGATCAGGTCGCCATCGGCCGCAATCCCGCTATCGGCGAGGATCGCGCGCGCCGGATGGTCGGCCGCCACGTCGAAGATCGCGGTCACGTCGCCCTGGTCGCTGTCTTCGCGCACCAGCGAGGCGTCGCCGCGCCCGCCGAGCGCCAGCGACAAGGCATCGAGCAGGATGGACTTGCCGGCGCCGGTCTCGCCGGTAAACGCCGTCAGCCCGGCGGAAAAATCCGTGCTCAGACGGTCAATGATGACGATGTCGCGTATGGCAAGGGCGACGAGCATGGCCCCACCGGCTGAAAACGGAATCGAATCAGCTTGTATTCTTGCCGGCAAACACCTTGCTGATCCATGACCCCGTGTTCTCGCGCGGCTCCAGTCCACCGGTCTTGAGGAGCTTGTAGGCGTCCTTGTACCAGGGGCTGTCGGGGAAATTGTGCCCCAGCACCGCCGTGGCGGTCTGCGCCTCGCCGGTGAGGCCGAGCGCCATGTTGGCCTCGGTCAGCCGCTCCAGCGCCTCCTCGACGTGGCGGGTCGTCTGGTACTGGGTGATCACCGTCTTGAAGCGGTTGATCGCCGCCAGATAGTCACGCTGCTCGAGATAGTAGCGGCCGATCTGCATCTCCTTGCCGGCGAGCTGGTCGTTGCAGGCGATGATCTTGGCCTTGGCATCGACGACGTATTCCGAATCCGGATAGTTGTTGACGATCTCCTCGAAGGCGCCGAGCGCCTTGCGGGTCATGCCCTGATCGCGAGTGACGTCGGGCATTCGGCGGAAATAGGACAGGCCGATCAAGTATGTCGCGTAGGCCGCATCCGGGCTGCCGGGATACAACGACAGGTAACGCTGGCCGGAGGAGATCGTAGTGTCGAAATCATTCCGCTTGTAGCTGGTGAAGGTCGACATGATCAGCGCCTTGCGGGCGTATTCCGAATAGGGATGCTGGCGGTCGACCTCGTCGAAGCTCTTGGTCGCCTCCTTGAGCTTGCCGCCGTTCATGTAGGCCAGCCCCTCGTTGTAGAGGGTACCGGCCGGCTGATCGTTGGCGAACGCGTCGGGGGTTCCGTCGGTCGACTTGCTGCAGGCCGCCAGGCCCACCATCGCCAGCCCCAACAGCAACCACCGCAGCCGCGCCAGCCGCTGCATGGTCGCCGGCCCATCAATCCAATCGAATCCCGGTCGCACGCCCTGCCCGCCTCTCGTCTCACTCATGATCCAAGCCGCAGCTTTCTAGCCGAAAACCGTCGGCTCCGCCATGTCCCCGGATGACAGGTGATCGCACGCATTTGTGGCAATTTCCGGCCGCAGCCGGCCGCCCCGCCAGATCAGGCCGCCTCGGGGCCGATGATCGCCGTCTGTGCAGACTGTCCGGCGACCTCGTGCCGCCGGCCGACCTCGGCATCGCTGCCCCACGCCCATGCGCTCTCGTCGGAGAGCAGCGCAGCCAGCGCCGTGACGTTGAGCTTGTGGCCGCCGCGATAGGAGCGGTAACGCCCGCGGATCGGGGCGCCGGCCAGCGCCAGATCGCCGACGGCGTCGAGCGCCTTGTGGCGCACGCACTCGTCGACGAAGCGCAATCCCTCGGGATTGAGGACCCGGTCGTCGCCGATGACCAGGGAATTCTCGAGCGAGGCGCCCTGGGCCAGGCCGCGCGCAAGAAGCTGTTCGACATCGGCCAGGAAGCCGAAGGTGCGTGCCCGCGCCAGTTCGCGCCGGAACACATCGCCGTCGATATCGGCGGCGAACTGCTGGCGCCCGACCAGCCGATTGGGAAAGTCGATCTCGACCTCGATGCGCATGCCGTCATAGGGGAGGAATTCGGCATACGCCTCGCCGAAGCGCACCGATACCGGGCGCAACACCTTGATGAAGCTCAGCGGCGCATCGAGCGCGGCGATACCGGCTTCGTCGAGGGCTTCCAGAAACGCCCCGGCGCTGCCGTCCATCACCGGCACCTCAGGCCCGTCGATCTCGATTGTCGCGTTATCGACATCGAGGGCACTGAGGGTTGCCATCAGATGCTCGATCGTCGCCACCGAAGAACCGTTGACGCCCACCACCGTGCAGAAGTCGGTGGCACTAACATTGGTGTAGTGGGCATGGACCAGATCGTGGTCCTCGTCGCCGCTCAGGCGCTGGAAGCGAATGCCGCTGCCGGCCTCGGCCGGGTGGATGGTCAGCGACGCCGGACGACCGCTATGGACACCGATTCCGGTGACCGTCGCACTGCGGCGCAGCGTATTCTGTTTGCCCGTTACCCGGCCGCCCGCCATAACTCTCGCACCCGCCCCCAAAAAACCCGATTCCCGCCACGTCGGTGGCAACACTAGTCGGGGCCGGAGGCGGCGCCAAATCACGCTTTCTAACCCATTGTAACGGCCGCCCGGCCCGGCGACCCGGCCAACCAGCCCAATCTTTTCAATGAGTTGGATCGGGGCTGCTGCCTGACCGGCAACAGCCCCGTAACGCGATCGTATCAGCGTCCGCCTAGTTCGCCTGGCGGCGCAGGAAAGCCGGAATCTCCAGCTCGTCGTCGGCCGGCCGGCCCTCGCGCGGCTGCGGACGGCCATGCTGATCGAGATTTCCGGCCCGCGGCCGGTAGAGGCCGTCCTGCGAAGCGGCCGTGCGCTCCGCCTGCGGACGCGGCTGCGGCGGCGCGGCGGGCCGCTGCTGCACCTGCTGAGGCTGGGCGGCACGCGGCGGCACGCGCTCCGGCGCACGGGTCTGCGGACCGGCTCCGATCGGGTCGTCGTCGCGCCTACCGAGACCGACGCTCGCCAGACGGCGCAGCAGGCTCATCGGACCGCGATCCTCATCCTGGCGCGGCGCCGGGTGGGGTTGACGGTGGGCCTCGTACTGGCGCCGGGCGACCGGCGGGAAGTCCTCGACCCGCGGGATGCGCTGCGGCGGCAGCTCCGGCATCGGCGGAATGAATGGCTCGTCGGCCGGCGGCTCGCTGGCCGCCTCTTGGACGGGCGGCGCCTCTTGGTCGATGTCGGCCATGCCGTAATCGACGCCGGGGGCCGGATCGAGCGGCTGGATGGTGACGCCGCTGTCGTGGCCGCGGATGGCCGGCGACGGCGTTTCCGCCGCAACGCGGCCGACGGCGGAGGCAAACGCCTCACGCGACAGATCGGCAGTCTCCCGCTTCGGCGCCGGTGCGGCCGGGGTGCTGGCCGCCGGTGCCGCCTGGACCACGGCCGGCTTGGCGGCCTGCGGGGCCGGCTGCGCCGCCTGGGCAACGGCAGGCTGCGGCGCTGCCGGTTTGGCGGCGGCGAGTGCCGGCTGTGCCTGGGCGATGTTGCGCAGGCGCTGGGTCATCTCGGCGGTGCGCGCCTCGACCGTGGCGTCCTGGCTGCGGATGCCGCTGTTGTCGATGCCGGTGGCCACCACCGACACGCGCACGATCCCTTCCAGCTCCTCCTCGAAGGTGGCGCCGAGAATGATGTTGGCGTCGGGATCGACCTCCTCCCGGATGCGGGTGGCCGCCTCGTCGACCTCGAACAGGGTGAGGTCCTTGCCGCCGGTGATCGAGATCAGCAGGCCGCGGGCGCCCTTCATCGAGGTTTCGTCGAGCAGCGGATTGGCGATGGCCGCCTCGGCCGCCTGGATGGCGCGGCGATCGCCGGAGGCTTCGCCAGTGCCCATCATCGCCTTGCCCATCTCGCGCATCACCGAGCGCACGTCGGCGAAATCGAGATTGATCAGGCCTTCCTTGACCATCAGGTCGGTGATGCAGGCGACGCCGGAGTAGAGCACCTGGTCGGCCATGGCGAAGGCGTCGGCGAAGGTGGTCTTCTCGTTGGCGATGAGGAACAGGTTCTGATTGGGGATGACGATCAGCGTATCGACGCAGGCCTGCAATTCCTGGATGCCGGCTTCGGCGATGCGCATGCGCCGGGCGCCCTCGAACTGGAACGGCTTGGTGACGACGCCGACGGTAAGGATCCCGGCTTCGCGTGCCGCCCGCGCGATGATCGGGGCTGCACCGGTGCCGGTGCCGCCGCCCATGCCGGCGGTAACGAAGACCATGTGCGAGCCCGACAGGTGGTCGGTGATCTCGTCGATCGCCTCCTCTGCCGCGGCGCGTCCGATCTCGGGCTGCGATCCGGCGCCGAGGCCCTCGGTGACGGCAACGCCCATCTGGATGAGGCGCTCCGCCCTGGACGAGGACAGGGCCTGCGAGTCGGTATTGGCGACCACGAACTCGCACCCGACAAGTCCCGAGCGGATCATGTTGTTGATCGCGTTGCCGCCGGCACCGCCGATTCCGAACACGGTGATCTTTGGCTTCAATTCCTTGATGTCGGGCATCTGCAGATTGATCGTCATTGTAGCCTCGTCGTCTCTCACTCTTTTGGCCGTCCGCGCGTCCCGTCGGCCTGGTCCCTTACCGGTCGGAGGCCGCCGCCGCGGTCCCCGGCGCCCGCGCGGCGCCTAGAAACTCTCCTTGAACCATTGGCCGACCCGGGCGAGGTAGCCCCCGGTTCCGGTCATGGCCAAAGGCATCTCGTTGCCATCGTCGATCTGTTCCATCTCGGCGACCTGCGGATAAACGAGCAGGCCGACGGCGGCAGCAAAGGCAGGCCCTCGCGCCGTCTCGGGCAGACCGACAATGCCCAGCGGCCGGCCGTGGCGGACGTTGCGCGCCAGTATCCGGCGCGCCGCCTCACCCAGGCCGTTCAACTGACTGGCGCCGCCGACCAGCACCATGCGGCGGCCGACAAGGCCGGCGAAGCCGGAGGCGTTGAGCCGGTCGCGCACCAGCTCCAGAATCTCCTCGACGCGCGCCCGGATGATCCGGGTGAGCGCCGAGCGCGGCACATGATTGGGCACCTGGCGCTCGTCCTCGTCGCCGATCGGCGGCACGGCGAGCACGTCGCGCTCGTCTGCCAGCCCCGCGAGCGCGCTGCCATAGACCGTCTTCAGCCGTTCGGCGTCCTCGATGCGGGTCGACAGGCCGCGGGCGATATCGGTGGTGACGTGATGCCCGCCGACGGCGATGGCATCGACATGGACAAACTGGCCGCGGCTGAACACGGCGATGGAGGTGGTGCCGCCGCCGAAATCGATAACCGCGCAGCCGAGCTCGGCCTCGTCGTCGACCAGCGTCGACAGGCCGCTGGCATAGGGCGCGGCGACCATGGCGGCGACCGAAAGATGGCAGCGGTTGATGCACAGTTCGAGATTGGCAAGCGGCGGCGCATCGCCGGTGACGACGTGCATGTCGACGCCGAGCCGGCGGCCGACCATGCCGCGCGGATCGGCGATGCCGCCCTCGCCATCGAGCGAATAGCCGATCGGCAGGGAATGGACGGCCGCGCGCCCCTCGCTGATCGAATGGCGGCGGCCCTCGGCAAGCACCCGGCCGATATCGCCGTCAGCGACCTCCTCACCCGGGAGCGACACCGAGGCGGCGTAGCTTTCGCTCGCCAGCCGTCCGCAGGTGACGCTGACGATGAGCGATTCGACGGTGACGCCGGCCTGCCGCTCGGCCGCGTCGACAGCGCAGCGGATGGCCTGTTCGGCCGCCTCGAGATTGGTGACGACGCCCGACTTGATGCCGCGCGAGCGCTGATGGCCGATGCCGAGCACCTCGATGGAGTGAGTGCGGCCGCGCAACGCCTCGCCCGGCGTGGTGGGCGTCAGCCGGGCGATCAGGCAGAACACCTTGCTCGACCCGACATCGAGCACCGACACCACCTGCGCGCGTCGCGACAGGCCGTGGCCACCCGGATGGGATTTGCCGAAGAGGTGCATCACGTATTCGTCCTCTGACGGCGCGCGAGCTTCTCGCGCTCTTTGAGCATGGCCTTGCGATCGGCAAGCCCCTTCTCGTCCAGCCGCACGATCATCTGGTCGGGCAAGCGCATGTCGACCGTGGTGATCTCGCGCGACAGGAGCTTCTTCTCGGCGTCGAGGCGCGCCACCGTGGCCAGCGCCGCCGCCGGCCCATCGACCGGCAGCATCAGCGCGATGCCGCTGTCGAGCACGACGTTCCAGCGCTCGCCGGAGATGAGCACCCCGGCGCGCACCCGGCCGGCGATATCCGGCTGGCTGTCGATCAGGTCGACGAATTCGCGCGCATGGCTTGCCGCGTCGGGGCCGACGACGAAGGGCAGCCGCGCGTAGCGCTCGTCGATGGCATTGGTGATCACCTTGCCGGCGGCGTCGATCAGCGACAGCTCTTCGCCGTGCTGCCAGATGGCAAACGGCGTGCGCTCGGCGATGGCGACTTCGAGCGTGTTGGGGAAAAGCTTCTTGAGGGTGGCCTGGCTGACCCACGGCAGAAGCTCGACGCGGGCGCGCGCCGCATCGACGTCATAGGTGAGCAGCGAGGGATCTTGACTGATGTCCAGCCGGTCGAGCACGGCGACCTCGGAGGTCTCGCTCTGGCCGGTGATCTTCACCTCGGTGATGGCCAGCCCCGACCAGGCGCTGACGGCCGATACGACGCCGAGCGCCCGCCCGCCGGTGACCGCGCCGGCAATTGCGGTGGCCAGAACAAAGGCAAGCAGGGCCTTGAGCCCGAAGCGCTGCGGCAGGCGCCACTGGTGCTTCTGGAAGGCGCGCGCCGGACGGCGCAGGAAGCGCGGCAGCACGCGAGCGCGCGGCATCGCCGCCGCTTGCGGAGCGGCGGTCGTGACACCAGGAACGTCTGTCGCTAGCGGCCGCAAGATGCGTCCTCCACCATCCATCGCACGAGCTTCCCGAAATCCATGCCGCCATGGGCCGCCATGTCGGGAACCAGTGACGTCGCCGTCATGCCGGGCTGCGTGTTGACCTCGAGGCAGACCAAACCGTCCATGCCCTCGAGGCGGTCGTCGTAACGGAAATCGGCCCGACTGACCCCACGGCAGCCCAAAGCCTGATGGGCGCGAAGAGCAAGCATCTGTATATTTTGGTAAATAATCGGTGAAATTTGCGCCGGCAGGACGTGGCGCGAACCGCCCGTGTCATATTTGGCGTGGTAGTCGTAAAACCCTGTTTCGGTAACGATATCAATGATATCGAGAGGTTCGTTGCCACGAACGGCGCAGGTCAGTTCGCGCCCGGCAATATAACGTTCGACCATGACCACGTCGCCATAGGGCCAGTCGTCGGCAAAAAGCGCCTGCGGCGGGTGAGTCGCGTCGGCCTTGACGACGTGGACGCCGAAGGTCGAGCCCTCGGCCGGCGGCTTGACCACATAGGGCGGCGCCATGACATGCGCCTCGGCCGCCTGGAAGCGGCTGACCAGGATCGATTCGGCTACGGGCACGCCGGCCGCCTTCATCACGTCCTTGGCGCGCGGCTTGTTCATGGCCAGCGCCGAGGCGAGCACGCCGGAATGGGTGTAGGGGATGGCGAGCACTTCGAGGATGCCCTGGATGCAGCCGTCCTCGCCGAACGGGCCGTGCAGCGCGTTGAAGGCGACGTCGGGGCGGAGGTCGGCGAGTACGGCAGCGATGTCGCGGCCGACGTCGACGCGGGTGACGCGGTAGCCCTCGCTCTCCAGCGCATCGGCGCAGGCCGTGCCGGAAGCAAGCGATACCGGCCGCTCGCTCGACCAGCCGCCCATCAGAACTGCAACGTGCGTGACCACAGACCCTGGATCCACTGTCGAATCGCAAAACTGCAGTCACTATGGCGTCGGAAATGGTTAACAATCGTTAACCAAACCGCGGCACACGGCACTTTCTCTCGAAAAATCGTGGCTGTTGCGCCGGGGACTCAGTTTGTCGATTCGCCCAAGACGGATCGACGGGAAACCAAGCCCCCGACGGACTCTCATCAGGCGCGGTCTTCGGCGCCCAGACGGCCAATGCCTTCACGTGCGATTGCATCATCGATCTCGGGGGTCGAACCGGAGACGCCGACCGCGCCGGCGCACTCCCCGTCGACCATGACCGGAGCACCGCCAGCGCCCGGGAATCCGGGTGTGGGTGCTGAGGCGTGCTGCCTTTTCACTTCCGCGATCACACCCGTTGCCACCCCAACCATCGCTGCGATGCGCGCCTTCTGGTTTGCCAGATCGACCGTATAGGCCCGTGCGCCATCCATCCTTGCAAAATGCAGGAGGTTTCCCGCCTCGTCGGCGACGGCAACGCTGACAGCGACCGCGCGCTCGGTGGCTACATCAAGGCACGCTGCCGACACAGCCTGGGCATCTGAAATTGTCAGGGACGGTTTCAGGCGCATCGCCAGATCTCCTTCCTGGCGCCGCGCGCCACGGGACGACGGGACATCGTCACATGGTTTCTAATTATACCACGCTGCCGGCCGGCCGGACAGGGCGAGTGGCCGGGTGGCCCTACCTATTCGCCGCGCCAAGGAACGGTTCCACCGCCTCGCCGGGCAGGAAGCGCCCCACGCGCTTGATCTCCCATGTCAGCCTGACCCCGCTCGCCGCCAGCACCCGCGCCCTCACCGTCTCGCCGAGGCGTTCGAGATCGGTGGCGGTGGCAGCACCGGTGTTGATGAGGAAGTTGCAGTGCATCTCGGAGACCATGGCGCCGCCGACGTGCAAGCCGCGGCAGCCGGCCGCGTCGATGAGTTGCCAGGCCTTGCCGCCGGGCGGATTGGTGAAGGTCGAGCCGCCGGTCTTCTCGCGGATCGGCTGGGCGCGTTCGCGATGCGCCTCGACGTCGTCCATCGCCGCCTTGATCTCGGCCTGAGGAGCCGGCGTCCCCTGGAAGGTGGCTTCGGTGAAAATGAGATCGTCGGGCGCGGCCGAATGGCGATAGGTGAAGCCCATCTCGGCATTGGAGAGCACATGGCGGCGCCCTGCCCGGTCGACGGCATGGGCCTCGATCAGGCGCTCGCGCGTTTCGCCGTCGTTGGCGCCGGCGTTCATGCGCAGCGCCCCGCCAAGCGTGCCGGGAATGCCGTGATAGAAGGCGAAGCCGCCAAGCCCCTCGGCAAGCGCAAAGGCGGCCAGCCGCTTGTCGGGCAGCGCCGTGCCGGCGCGGATGCGGTTCTCCGGTTCGCGGACCGCGTGGCCGAAGCCCTTGGCCGTGAGGCGGATGACGACGCCTGCGATGCCACCGTCGCGCACCAGCAGATTTGAGCCGACGCCGATGACGGTTACCGGGATTTCCGGATTCAGTTTCTGAAGGAAGAGCGCGAGATCGTCGCTGTCCGCCGGCTGGAACAGGAGTTCCGCCGGACCGCCGACGCGGAACCAGGTGAACGGCGCCAGTGGCGCGTTTTCGGTCAGCCGCCCGCGGACGGCGGCAAAGTCGCCGAAGCGGTGGGTGGTCATTTCAGTTTCGCCAGTTGCCCAGGGAGCGCATAGGCCCACGCGCTGATCGAGCCGGCGCCGAGGCAGACGACATAATCGCCAGGTAGCGCGAGTTCGCCGATGGTGGCGGGGAGCGCCTCCGGGCCGGCCAGCGGGCGCGCGTCGCGATGGCCACGCATGCGCAGGCCCTCCACCAGATGGTCGCGGTCGATGCCTTCGATCGGCGTCTCGCCGGCCGGATAGACCGGCGCCACGACGACCACGTCGGCGTCGTTGAAGCAGGTGCAGAACTGGTCGAAGAGGTCGCGCAGGCGGGTGTAGCGGTGCGGCTGGACGACGGCAATGACCCTGCCCTTGGCGACCGAGCGGGCAGCGCGGAGCACGGCGGCGATCTCGATGGGATGGTGGGCGTAATCGTCGATGATCTCGACGCCGTTCCATGCGCCGGTGCGGGTGAAGCGGCGCTTGACCCCGCCGAAGCCGGCCATGCCCTTGACGATGGCGGCATCGGAGACCCCGAGATGGTGGGCGACGGCCAGCGCCCCGGTGGCGTTCTGGACGTTGTGTTCGCCGGGCATGGCGATCGACAGGTTCTCGATCGTGCTGCGCGCGCCACCCTGGCGGTCGCCGATGATCGCGGTGAAGAGCGAGCGGCCGCCCTCGACGCGGAGATCCGTATAGCGCACGTCGGCCTGCGGGCTGGCGCCGTAGGTGACGATGCGGCGGTCCTCGATGCGCCCGATCAGCGCCTGCACCTCCGGATGGTCGATGCACATGACGGCAAAGCCGTAGAAGGGCACGTTCTCGACGAACTGGCGGAAGGCTTCGCGCACGCGGTCGAAGCTGCCGTAATGGTCGAGGTGCTCCGGGTCGATATTGGTGACCAGGGCGACATCGGCGGGCAGCTTGACGAAGGTGCCGTCGGATTCGTCCGCCTCGACCACCATCCAGTCGCTGGCGCCCATGCGCGCATTGGTGCCGTAGGCGTTGATGATGCCGCCGTTGATGACGGTGGGATCGAAACCGCCGGCGTCGAGCAGCGCCGCCACCATCGAGGTGGTCGTCGTCTTGCCGTGGGTGCCGGCAACCGCCACCGCCTGCTTGAGCCGCATCAGCTCGGCCAGCATCTCGGCACGCCGCACCACCGGCAGTAAGTGATCGCGCGCGGCCTTCAGTTCGGGATTGTCGCGCTTGATCGCCGATGAGACGACCACCACCCGCGCCTCGCCGAGATTGGCGGCGTCGTGGCCGATGGCAATGGTGATGCCCTTCTGGCGCAGGCGCTGGACATTGGCATTGTCGGAGAGGTCGGAGCCCTGCACGCGGTAGCCGAGATTGACCAGCACCTCGGCGATGCCGCTCATGCCGATGCCGCCGATGCCGACGAAATGCACCGGCCCGATGTCCAAACCCATTTTCACGGCGCTACCCCAGATTCCCGACCGGCAGAGGCGCCGGCTGCGACACGCTCTACCACATCGGCGAGGCGTGCGACTGCATCCGGGCGCCCGGATTTCCGGGCGGCGGCGGCGGCGGCGGAAAGCCGCGCCGGATCGGCCATCAGGCCTTCCAGATCGGCGGCAAGACGGTCCGGGGTCATGTCCGCCTGTTCGACCATCCAGCCGCCGCCGGCAGCCTCCAGAACCAGCCCGTTGGCCTTCTGATCCTGGTCCAGTGCACCGGGCAAAGGCACCATGATCGCCGGGCGGCCGATCACCGTCAGCTCGGCGACGGTCGAGGCACCCGAGCGGCTGACGATCAGATGACTGTCGGCGGTGCGCTGCGGCAGGTCGTGGAAGAAGGGCGCCAGACAGGCACCGACACCGAGCTCCGCGTAGGCCGCCTTGACGCGCTCGATATCTTCCGGCCGGCACTGCTGGACGACGGCAAGGCGGCTGCGCGCCGCCGCGCTCATGAGGGCGATGGCCGGCGGCACCAGGTCGGACATGAAGCGAGCGCCCTGGCTGCCGCCGAAAACGAGAAGCCGGAAGGGGCCATCGGCAGCGAGCGCGGGATAGGGCGTCTCCGCCGCCTTCAGAACCGCCGGCCTGACGGGATTTCCGGTCTGCGTGATCTTTGCGCGCACCGCCTCCGTGCCGCGGACATCGGCCTGGCTGGTGGCAATGGCCGTGACCCGTGAGGCAAGGAAGCTGTTGGCACGGCCGATGACGGCATTCTGCTCGTGGATGACGGTGGGCACGCGCGCCCGCGCTGCCGCCAGCATCGGCGGCAGGGTCGGGTAGCCGCCGAAGCCGACAGCGACAGCAGGCTTCACGCGGCGCATCAGCGACCGCGCCTGCAGGAAGCCGGTGCCGAGCCGCAACGCACCCATGACGGCGGCGACCGGCGCACGGGTCAGCGTCGCCGAGGCGATGAGATGGGTCTCTTCGGCCGGGAAATCCTGGCCATAGGATTCGACACGGGCGTCGGTGGCCAGATGGATGCGCCAGCCGCGCTTGTCTAGCTCCAGCGCCAGCGCTTGCGCCGGAAACAGATGGCCGCCGGTGCCGCCGGCCGCCAGCAGTGCGATGCCGCCCATGCCGTCCCCATTCACACCGGCTTCGGCGCTGGCGGCGGCGTGGCGATGACCCGCCGCACGATGCGCCGCGGCTCCGGTCCGCGGCGGGTGAGCGCCAAGAGCAGGCCCATGCCGAAGGCCACGGCAACCATCGACGAACCGCCATAGGAGATGAAAGGCAGCGTCATGCCCTTGGCCGGGATCATGTTGAGGTTGACCGCGATGTTGATCACCGACTGGACGCCAAAAAGGACCACCAGACCGGCGCCGGCAAGGCGCACGAAGGGATCCTCCTGCCGCGCCGAGCCCGAGAGGCCGCGGAAGACGACCAGCGCGAAGACCAGCACCAGTCCGATGCAGACGACGATGCCGAACTCCTCCGCTGCCACGGCGAAGATGAAATCGGTATGGGCATCCGGCAGCACCCGCTTGACCATGCCCTCACCCGGCCCCTGCCCGAACCAGCCGCCGTGCATGATCGAATCGAGCGCCTTGTCGATCTGGAAGGTGTCGCCGGACTGCGGCGAGATGAACCGGTCGATGCGCGCGGCGACGTGCGGCAGGGTCTCGTAGGCGGCGAATACCCCGCCGAGCGTCAGAAGCCCGAGCGCGGCGATCCAGAACCACGACAGCCCGGCCATGAAGAACAGCGATCCCCAGGCGATGGTGGTCAGCATGGTCTGGCCGAAATCCGGCTCGGCGATCAGCAGGGCAGCGACGATGCCGAGAAGGATGATGGCAAAGACGTTGCCGGGGATGTCCTGCCGGCGGCGGTTCTCGGAGAACAGCCAGGCGACGACGACGACGAAGGCCGGCTTCATGAATTCGGAGGGCTGCACCGACAGGCCGGCGAAATCGACCCAGCGCCGGGCGCCCTTCACCTCGACGCCGATGACCAGCGTCACCATCATCAGCACGACGGCGACGGCCAGCACGATGAGCGCCGTCCGCCGCACCTGCGACGGGGTCAGGAACGAGGTGGCAATCATCACCGCGACCGCCGGAAAGAAGAAGGCAACCTGGCGATCGACGAAATGGAAGCTGCCATAGCCGAGGCGCTCGGCGACCGCCGGGCTGCCGGCGAGCGACAGCACGATGCCGCCCAGCATCAGCACGATGAGCGCGCCGAGCAGGTACTTGTCTACGGTCCACCACCACTCGGCAAATTGACTGCGATCGGCACGGCTGACCATCAGGCGGCCTCCCCCTGGCTGGTAATCCCATCGAGTTGAAGCACGAGGGCGCGGAAGGCTTCGCCGCGCATCTCGAAATTCTTGAACTGGTCGTAAGAGGCGCAGGCCGGCGACAGGAGCACCACCGGCTCCGCCGCCGGATCCTGCCCGGCGTCGGCGGCGGCGGCAGCGACCGCGGCTTCGAGCGTACCCGACATCTCGTGCGGCACGCGTGTCGCCAGCGTCTTGCCGAAATCCTCCGCCGCCTCGCCGATCAGATAGGCCTTGGCGACGCGCGGGAAGAAGTCGGTGAGCGACGCAATGCCACCCTCCTTCGGCCGGCCGCCGGCAATCCAGTAGATCGGCGCGAAGCTCGCCAGCGCCTTGGCCGCGGCATCGGCATTGGTCGCCTTGGAATCGTTGACGAAGAGCACGCGGCCGCGGCGGCCGACCTCCTCCATGCGATGCGACAGGCCGGGGAAGCTCTTGAGGCCTTTGACGATTGCTCCCGGATCGAGGCCGCAGGCGCGGGCAACCGCCACTGCCGCGGCGGAATTCTGGGCGTTGTGGGCGCCGCGCAGCGCGCCGATGCCGGTGAGGCTGGCGACCCGCACGGAAGCGCCGTCGCCAACCGCGATGATCTCGCCGCCGCTGGCATAGACGCCGTCGGCCAGCGGCCGGCGGGCGGAGATGCGGATGACGCGCTTGCCGGCGCGCGCGACCCGGTCGGCGATGGACTGGGACGGCTTGTCGTCGACGGCGATCACGGCGGTTGCGGAATCGGCGACCAGGCGCTCCTTGATCGCGGCATAGGCTTCGAAGGTTCCGTGGCGATCGAGGTGATCGGGCGTGACGTTGAGCAGCACGCCGATGGACGGGTCGAGGCTGGGCGCCAGGTCGATCTGGAAGGAGGAGCACTCGACGACGTAGTGACGGCCCGTGCGCAACGGTTCGAGCGAGAGGATCGCCTTGCCGATATTGCCGCCCATCTGCACGTCGCGGCCGGCCGTCTCCAGCAGGTGGGCGATCAGTGCCGTGGTCGTCGACTTGCCATTGGTGCCGGTGACGGCGATGAACGGCGCCTCGGGCACATGGCGCCGGCGCTCGCGGCAGAAGAGTTCGATGTCGCCGATCACCGCGATGCCCGCGGCCCGCGCGCTCGTCACCGTCCAGTGCGGCGCCGGATGGGTCAGTGGCACACCAGGCGTCAGCACCAGGGCGGCGAAGCGCTTCCAGTCGGCAACGTGCAGATCGACGATAGGGATACCGGCGGCGCGCGCCGCGGCGGCCGCATCTTGGTTGTCGTCCCAGGCGGAAACCGTCGCCCCGCCGGCAGCCAGCGCCAGCGCGCTGACGCGGCCGCTCTCGCCGAGGCCGAAGACGGCCACGTTCTGCCCGCTGAAGCTGGTGACCGGGATCATGTGTGCGTCACCTGAGCTTGAGACTGGAGAGACCGATCAGCGCCAGCAGCACGGCGACGATCCAGAAGCGGATGACGATGGTCGATTCGGTCCAGCCCAGTTCCTCGAAATGATGGTGGATCGGCGCCATGCGGAAGACGCGTTTTCCGGTCAGTTTGAACGAGGCGACCTGGATGATGACCGACAGCGCCTCGACCACGAACAGGCCGCCGACAATGGCCAGGATGACCTCGTGCTTGGTGGCCACCGCCACCGAACCGAGCAGGCCGCCCAGCGCCAGCGAGCCGGTGTCGCCCATGAAGATCGCCGCCGGCGGGGCGTTGAACCACAGGAAGCCGAGGCCGGCGCCGAGCATGGCGCCACACAGCACCGCCAGTTCGCCGGTGCCGGGCACGAAGTGGATCTGCAGGTAATCGGCAAACACCGCATTGCCGGAGAGATAGGCGATGAAGCCGAAGCTCGCCGCCGCGATCATCACCGGCACGATGGCCAGCCCGTCGAGGCCGTCGGTGAGGTTCACCGCATTGCCGGCAGCGACGATGACGAAGGCGCCGAAGGGTATGAAGAACCAGCCGAGATTGACGACGAGGTCCTTGAAGAAGGGGAAGGTGAGCGTAGTCGACAGCGGCGCGGTGCCGATCAACGCCACGATGACGCAGGCGGCGGCGGCGACACCGAACTCCAGCGCCAGGCGTGACCAACCCGAATAGCCCTTGTCGGTCTGCTTGGTGACCTTGAGATAGTCGTCGTAGAGCCCGATGAAGCCGAAGGCGATGGTCACCAGCAGGACGATCCACACATAGGCGTTGGCCAGGTTGGCCCACAGCAGCGTCGACACGATCAGGCCGGAGAGGATCATCAGCCCGCCCATGGTCGGCGTGCCGGTCTTGTTGAGCAGGTGGCTCGGCGGCCCGTCGGCGCGGATCGGCTGACCCTTGCCCTGACGCAGGCGCAGGGCGGAGATGATGACCGGCCCGAACAGGAAGACGAAGACCAGCGCCGTCATGGTGGCGCCGGCCGTGCGGAAGGTGATGTAGCGGAAGACGTTGAGGACCGAGATGTGCTCGCCGAACTCACCGAAGAAATAGAGCATCAGGCGCTATCCTGTTCCTGCGCGACGGTGACGGCGGCCCTGGCAGGAGCGAAGCGCGCCTTGATGGTTTCGACCAGCGGCCCCATGCGGCTGGCATTGGAACCCTTGACCATGATCACGTCGCCGGGCGCAATGGCGTCGACCACAAGCGACTCCATGTCGGCCGCCCGTTCGGTATAGCCGCCGTGCAACCGGACCGGCAGCGCATCCCATAGCGCGCGCATCAGCGGCCCGACCAGGAAGACAGCATCGACATCGGCCTCGGCCAGCGGCGCCGCGAGGCCGGCGTGCATGGCCTCCGCTCCGCGCCCGAGTTCCAGCATGTCGCCGAGGATGGCGATGCGCCGCCCGTTGCGCCCGGGCTCGGTCTGGCCGAGGAGCGCGATCGCCGCGCTCATCGACGCCGGATTGGCGTTGTAGCTCTCGTCGATCAGGACCGCCGTACCGCCGGGCACACGTAGCTCCTGGCGCTGGCCACGGCCCTTGCCGGCGACAAGCCCGGCAAGGGCGAGCGCCGCACGCGCCAGATCGCCGCCGAGCAGCGACACGGCAGCGAGCACCGCCAGGCTGTTCTGCACCAGATGGCGGCCGGGCGCGCCGAGCTTGTAGGCGACCTGCTCGCCGAGCACGGTGGCGGCGATGCAGGAAACGTTTTCCTTCAGGTTGACGGCATCGAGCCGCACCTCGGCGTCTTCATGCGCGCCATAGCCGACGACGCGCTCGACCCCTGCCTCGCGGGCAAGCTCAGCCAGCAAGTCGTAGTGCGGATTGTCGCGATTGATGATCGCCGCCCCGCCCGGCTCGACGCCTGAAAAGATCTCCGCCTTGGCGCGAGCTATGTCTTCAACGCTCTTGAAATATTCGAGGTGAACCGGCTCGACCGCGGTGACGATCGCCACATGCGGGCGCACCATGTGGGTGAGCGGCTCGATCTCGCCGGCATGGTTCATGCCGATCTCGAAGACGCCGTATGCGGCCTCGCGCGGCATGCGGGCGAGCGTCAGCGGCACACCCCAGTGATTGTTGAACGAGGCCGGCGACGAATGTACCGCGCCTTCGGCGGCAAGCGCGGCGGCGAGCATCTCCTTGGTGGTGGTCTTGCCGACGCTGCCGGTGATCGCGGCGATGCGCGCCGTGCTGCGCAGGCGCGCGGCGACGCCGACGCCGGTGAGCGCTGCCAGCACGTCGTCGACGATGGTCAGCGAGCCGGTGATGCGGCCGAGCCCGGCAAGGCGATCCTCGCTGACCACGGCCGTGGCGGCCCCCGCGGCGAGCGCGATCGAGACATAGTCGTGCCCGTCATGCCTGTCGCCGTGGATGGCGAAGAAGGCCTCGCCCGGCCGAATCGTGCGGCTGTCTATGGAGATGCCGGCGATCGCCTCGGGCAGACGCCCGAGCGGCCGGCCGCCGGTTGCACCGAGAAAAGCGTCCCAGGTCCACAGCGGCCGGCTCATGCGGCCTCCTCGGCGGCAAGTGCGCGCTTGACCGCTTCGTGGTCGGAGAACGGGATGACCCGATCGCCGACGATCTGGCCGGTCTCGTGCCCCTTTCCGGCGATGCAGAGCACGTCGCCGGGCTGAAGCATGGCAACGGCATGGGCGACCGCTTCGCCGCGCTCGCCGATCTCGATTGCCGCGGGCGCGGCGGCAACGATCGCCTTGCGGATCGACGCCGGGTCTTCCGAGCGCGGATTGTCGTCGGTAACGATGACCACATCGGCATTGTCGGCGGCAGCCTTGCCCATCAGCGGGCGCTTGCCCTTGTCGCGATTGCCACCGGCGCCGAAGACGACGATCAGCCGGCCGCGCGTCATGGGCCTGAGCGCCCGCAGCGCACTCACCAGCGCATCGGGCTTGTGGGCGTAGTCGATGAAGACCAGCGCGCCGTTCTGCTTGCGGCCCACCAGCTCGAGCCGGCCGGGGGCGCCTTCGAGGCGCGCCAGTGCGTCGATGGCGGCATCGGCGTCGATGCCGGCGCCGATGGCAAGGCCGGCGGCGGTGAGCGCGTTGGAGGCCTGGAAGGAACCGGCAAGCGGCAGGACAAGGTCGCGTGCCTTGCCGAAGACGGAGAGCCGCAGGCGCTGGCGAAAGCCCTCGGCGAACAGGTCGGCGAGGCGGATCTCGCTGCCCGCCCGGCCGATGCCGATGAGCCTCTGGCCACGCCTCGCGGCCGCCGCCGCGACGTCGGCAGCGCGGGCGCCGTCCATGTCGATCACGGCGGTGCCATCGGCGGGCAGGATATCGGTGAACAGCTTGAGCTTGGCGGCGAGATAGGCTTCCACCGTCGGGTGGTAGTCCATGTGGTCGCGGCCGAGATTGGTGAAACCGGCGGCGACGATGCGGATGCCGTCGAGCCGGTGCTGGTCGAGGCCGTGGCTGGAGGCTTCCAGCGCCGCGTGGGTGACCCCCTCGCCCGCCAGCCGGTCGAGCTCGGCGTGGAGCGCGATCGGATCGGGCGTCGTCAGGTTGCCGTATTCGGTGCGTTTGCGGCTGACCACGCCGACGGTACCCAGGCTCGCCGCCTCGTGGCCTGCGGCGGCGAAGATCTGGCGCGCGAAGGCGGCGACCGAGGTCTTGCCGCTGGTGCCGGTGACGGCGATGAGATGGGCCGGCTGGCGCGGATAGAAGTGCGCCGCCATGTGCGCCAGCGCCCGGCGCGGCTCGGCAGCATAGAGGACCGGAACTTCCGCCGGCAGGTCGAGCATGGCGCCGGTCGCGGCCAGCACGGCGGCCGCGCCGCGGTGAACCGCCTCGCTAGCGAAGCGGGCGCCGTCGGCAGCAACGCCCGGCAGCGCCGCAAACAGATCGCCGGGCGCAATCCTGCGGCTGTCGGCGGTAAGTCCGCCGATCTCGACCGCCCCGATGCCATTGGAAAGGCTCAGTCCGGCAGCTTTGGCAAGATCTCCAAGATGCATCGACACTCAGGCCGTCCGGTTGTGCGTTTCATGCGCCGCTTGCTTCTCCGCGGCAGGTTCAATTGGACACCAGCAAGGACTCGACCCCGTCGTCCTGGCGCGGCTCGACCCCGAGCAGCGCCGCCGAGCGCCGGATGACCGCCCCGACGGTCGGAGCTGCATTGGAACCCGCAGTTGTGCCGCCACCCTCTTTCGCCCGCTGCGGATCGTCAAGCATGACCAGCACCACGTATTGCGGGTCGTCGATGGGGAAGGCGGCGAGGAATGAATTGAGCCGCTGTGTGTCGGAATAACGGCCGTTGACGACTTTCTGGGCGGTGCCGGTCTTGCCGCCAACCATGTAGCCGGGAACGGCGGCATTGCGGCCGGAGCCCTTCAGCACGTTGAGACGATAGAGGTAGCGAAGATCGGCGCTCACCTGCGGCTTGATCACCTGCACGGCCAGCGCCTTGGCCTGATCCGCGGTGCGCGGCTCGAAGGTCGGCGGGATGAGCCAGCCACCGTTGAGCAGCGCGGCATCGGCCACAGCGGTCTGCATCGGCGTGACGGCGAGGCCCTGGCCGAAGGCGATGTTCATCGTCGTCAGGTCGGTCCAGCGCCTGGGCAGGATGGGCGCCGCCACTTCCGGCAGGTCGGTCTGCAGCTTAGTCAACAGGCCGAAGCGCTTGAGATAGGCCTGCATGCCCGGTGTGCCGACCTTCATCGCCATATGGGCGGCGCCGATGTTCGAGGAATAGATGAAGATCTCTGGCACCGTCAGCGGGCGGTATTTGCCGTGGAAATCGTGGATGGTGAAACCGCCGGCATGGATCGGGTGGCTGGCGTCGATGACATCACTCATCTTGACTTCGCCGCTGTCGAGCGCCGCGGCGAAGGTGAAGCTCTTGAACACCGAGCCCAGCTCGTAGGCGCCGGCGGTCATGCGGTTGAGCCGGTCGGGCTTGAGCGCATCGACCGGATCGTTGGGGTTGTAGTCGGGCAGCGACGCCATCGCCAGCACTTCGCCGGTATGGGCATTGAGCACGACGCCGGCAGCGCCGAGCGCGCTGTACTTGTCCATCGCGTTTGCCAGCTCGTCGCGCAGGATGTGCTGGACGCGGACGTCGATCGACAGGCGCACGGGCTCGAGGTCGCCGCCGCGGGCAAAGCCCGCCGCATGCAGATCGCTGAGCCCATGGTCGTCGATGTACTTCTCCATGCCGGCGATGCCCTGGTTGTCGATGTTGACCAGGCCGAGAATGTGCGAGGCCATCGGCCCGCCCGGATAGAAGCGGCGCTTCTCGCTCAGGAAGCCGATGCCGGGAATGCCGAGCGAATGAATTTGGCGTTGCTGCTCGGGCGTGATCTCGCGCTTGATCCAGGCGAAGCCGGCATTGGTCGACAGCCTGGCCCTCAGTGCCTTGGCGTCGAGGTCGGGCAGCACGCTGGTGATCAGTTCGGTCGCCTCGTCAGGATCGAGGATGTTGCGCGGCTCGGCATAGACCGACGACATGTTGATATCGGTCGCCAGGATCTCGCCGTTGCGGTCGACGATGTCGGGCCGGCTGGTGGCGATGGCGGCGTTGGGGTCGTAGCCGGGCCCGACCGTTGGAGTATCGAGACCGAACAGGACCAGGCGGCCGATGAGCGCCAGATAGGCCAGCGCAAAGACCACCACCACGACGCGGATGCGGCGACGCACCGGATCGCCGGTGACGCCCGCGACCTCCTTGGGGGCGCTGCGGCTCACCGCGCGTGCGATGCGCGGCTCCGGGATCGGGCTTGCCTGTTGCTCAATCGCGGACATCGGTATTGCCGTTCGCCTCCCTGTCGATGGCCTAGCGGATCTGCATCGGCGCCTGCGCCGCAATGCGCGCCAGCTTCTCGGCCGTCTTGTCGTCGATGGTGACCGGCTTCAGCGGAATCTCGTCGATGGTGGCGATCTGGTCGGGCGAGAACGGCTGCAGCTGGAAATGATCGGCGTATTTCTCCACCGTCGCCTGCAGGCGCGCCGGCTGGGTCAGCAGGCTCCATTCGGCCTTGAGGAGAACGATCTGGTTCTTCTCCTTGGCGATCTCGTGCTGCAGCGTGGCGACCCGGTCGGCGGCGAGCTCCGCCTTGTGCTTCATGTCGTAGGTGACCGCCGCGCCGACGATCATCGCCGCCAGCAGGATGAGGTTGAAAACGCGACCCATGACTCACACTCCCCCAACGAATTCCGGTAGCGACGGAACCCCGAGCGCTTCACTATCGAGCGGCCGCGCCGTTGCCGCGGTGCGCCGTGCCGCCCTCAGGCGCGCCGAGCGGGCGCGCGGATTGGCGGCAATCTCAGCCGTGCCCGGCGTCACCACGCCGCGCGCCACCAGGCTGAAGGTCGCTTCGGCCACCGCCACATCCGGACGATGGCGCGAGGCGCCGCTCAACGTTGCCGTACGATCGGCGAGAAAGCGTTTGACGATGCGGTCTTCCAGCGAATGGAAGGAGACGACGACCAGCCGCCCGCCTTCGCTGAGCACGCGTTCGGAGGCGGCGAGCGCCTCGGCCAGCTCCTCCAGCTCGCGATTGACGAAGATGCGCAGCGCCTGAAAGGTGCGTGTCGCCGGATGAATGGCCTGGTCGCGCCGGCCGCCGACGGCACGCGCGACGATCTCGGCAAGCTCGACCGTGCCGGTGAGCGGCTTCTCCGCCCGCGCCCGATCGATGGCCGCAGCGACGGAACGCGCCTTCTTCTCCTCGCCGAGCACGGCGATGACCCGCGCCAGCGCCTGCCTCTCCATGTGGTTGACCACGTCCGCCGCGGTCGGCCCGTCCGCCCCCATGCGCATGTCGAGGGGGCCGTCACCGCGGAAGGAGAAGCCGCGCTCCGCCATGTCCACCTGCATGGAGGAAACGCCGACATCGAGCACGACGCCATCGACGCGCTCGCTTCCGTGGGCGCGCGCGATCTCGTCGAGAGCCGAGAAGCGGCCTTCGCTGAGCCACAGCCGGCCGCCGGCCTCACGCACCAGTGCCTCGCCGCCGGCAATTGCCCGCGGATCGCGATCGATGGCGATGACGCTGGCACCGTGGCCGAGCAGAGCGGCCGAGTAGCCGCCCGCCCCGAATGTGCCGTCGATGAAGGTGCCACCGGCGGCGGGCGCGAGGAAGCGGATGACTTCCTCAAGCATCACAGGGACGTGGCGGGCTGGTCCGCCAGCGGCGTTGGTCGCGTCAACGCCGCTGCCCGCCTTGTTCATTCTCCAGCCCTCTGATGCGCGCCCGTCGCGCGGTGGTCTGGAGCCAAGCGTTTTCGCAGGTCGCGCAACCGGTTTTTGGCCTCTTCCCGGTATGCTGCGAAACGCTCCGGCTCCCAGATCTGGAACTTGTAGCCCTGGCCGACGAAGGTCACCCGGTCGCCGATGCCGGCATGGGCCTTGATCGTGTCGGTGAGCACGACGCGACCGTCGCGATCGATCTTGAGGATCTCGCTGTCGCCGATCAGCGTCGTAGACAGAAGCTCGTGATCCTCCGAGAAAGGCTCGAAATTGGCGATGCTGGCGCCGATCACCTGACGCAGGCGGTTGCCGCCGGCATCGATTGCCTGCTGGTCCAGCGTCGGACAGCAATAGAGGCCGTCGAACCCATCCACCGCCAGCACGGCACGGAATGGCGCCGGAATCGACACGCGACCTTTGGCGTCCAGCCGGTTGGTAAAGGTGGATACGAACTCGTCCATCGCCCTCGCCCGTATCAGCCGGCAGGCTGAGGCACCTGCCGGTCGCGTCATCCCGGGAGAACCGGCCGTGAGCCGGCCGGACGGCCCTGGCGCGTTTCATGAAGACCCCCGCGCTGTCGGCCGGGAAACCGGCGACAAGCCGGCCTGCTTCCGGGATTTCATGGGATACCATGGGATTTTGCGGGCCGTCAAGGAAAGCGCTGGGTTTCGGGACGCGCCGGGCGACTTCGGCGCATCCGCCATTCAGCAACGGTTAGGCTTAAGAAACGGTTCAGACTGCGTTCGCGGCCGCAGATCGCCGCGTCGACGGCGAACCGCACGCCCAACGGCCATCAAAGACAACGTCGTGTCATCAGGACTTCAACGAAGTGACATGCGGAGCCGCTACCAACAGCCATGTTCTCCGTCGATGCTCGCAGACGGTGCGGAGAACGCTCGCAATAATTGGGGAATTTACCGATGATTCGACATTTCCGACATGCCGCGCTGACCGGCGTCAGCGCGATCGCACTTGCTTTCGCTGCCCAGGCCGCCAGCGCCGCCAACGGATCGACCACAACGCCGATCAAGCACCTGGTCGTGATCTTCCAGGAGAACGTCTCCTTCGATCACTACTTCGCGACCTATCCGAAGGCCACCAATCCGGCCGGCGAGCCGGCATTCACGGCAGCCGCGAACACGCCCACCGACATCGATACGCTCGCCCACGCCAACCTCTTGACCGGCAACCCCAACAAGACCAACGCCGCCAACGGCGCCGACGCGGCCGAGCCCTTCCGCCTCGACATCACCCAGGCCGGCACCGCCGACCAGGACCACGGCTACACGGCCGAACAGGCGGCCTATGACAACTTCGCCATGGACCTTTTCCCGGCAAATACTGGCCGCGGCACCAAGGGCGGCGCCGGCGCCTTCGGAAGCAAGGGTCTGGTGATGGGGTACTACGACGGCAACACCGTCACCGCGCTGTGGAACTACGCCCAGCACTTCGCCATGAGCGACAATTCCTATTCGACCACCTTCGGTCCCTCGACGCCCGGCGCCATCAACCTCGTCTCGGGCCAGACCAACGGCATGATCCTGCCGGACGGCTACAAGCTCGAAGCCGACGGCACCTACGACAAGGGCCGCGTCGTGCCCGACGGCAACGGCAACTGGACAATGATCAGCGATCTCGATCCGACCGGCGACGTCTGCTCGAACCCGAAATACCCGACGGCGTTGATGGCCGGCAAGAACATCGGCGATCTGCTCAACGCCAAGAACATCACCTGGGGCTGGTTCGAGGGCGGCTTCGACCTGACCGCAAAGAATGCCGACGGCTCGACCGGCTGCGGCCGCACGACCACTTCGTCGCTCATCAACGTCAAGAGCGCCGACTACATCCCGCACCACCAGCCGTTCCAGTACTATGCCTCGACGGCCAACCTGAAGCACGTGCGTCCGAGCTCGCCCGACGTCATCGGCACCAGCAACGACGGCGGCGCCAACCACCAGTACGACATGACCGACTTCTGGGCGGCCCTCAAGGTCGGCAACTTCCCGGCGGTGAGCTTCCTCAAGGCACCTGCCTACCAGGACGGCCATGCCGGTTACTCGGACCCGCTCGACGAGCAGGAGTTCCTCGCCGATACCGTCAACAAGCTCGAGCAGAGCCCGGACTGGAAATCGACCGCCATCGTCATCCTCTACGACGACTCGGACGGCTGGTACGACCACGCCCATGCGGTGGTGAACCCGTCGGCGATTCCGGTGAAGGGCTACGACGTGCTCAACGGTGACGCCTGCTCCAACGGCACTCCGCTTGCCGGCCTCGATGGCAAGCCGGCCCAGGGCCGCTGCGGCTACGGCACCCGCCAGCCGCTGCTGATCGTGTCGCCCTATGCCAAGACGAACTATGTCGACCACACGCTGACCGACCAGAGCTCGGTGACCAAGTTCATCGAGGACAACTGGCTGGGCGGCGAGCGCATCGGCCAGGGCTCGTTCGACGCCATCGCCGGCATGCTCAACCCCATGTTCGACTGGAGCAAGGGCAACACCCCCGCGCTCATGCTCGATCCCAAGACCGGCAAGGTCGCCGGCTAACAAGGGCAGGAGCGATGACGCGATCCAGCGTCATCCTCGCAAGTCTGGCGCTGGCGGGCCTTGCGCTCGCCGGCGCCGCCCGGTCCCAAGCCGGCGACGCGGCCGGTGCGGACTATGGCGGCGAGGATGTGAGCAAGCTGAGTGCGGTGGCTGAGCTCGGCGCGAAGATCTTCTTCGATCCCTCGCTGTCGAGTTCAGGCAAGATGGCCTGCGCCACCTGCCACGACCCGGCACACGCCTATGCGCCGGCGAACGATCGCGCGGTGCAGCTCGGCGGGCCCGATCTCGACCGGCCGGGCATCCGCACCGTGCCCTCGCTCGCCTACAAATTCCTGACCCCGGTTTTCTCGGTGGGGCCGCCGGTCGATCTGGAGGCCGAGCCGGCGTCGGCAGAGCCCGGCGCGGCGACCACGCCGCCCACCGGTGCGCTCGCCGGAACGCCGGTCGCCAAGGCCTCCGGCAATGTGGCCAACGTGGTGCCGCAAGGCGGCTTCTTCTGGGACGGGCGCGCCGACACGCTGGAGGAGCAGACGCTGGGCCCCCTGCTCTCGCCTTTCGAGATGGACAATCCCGACGCCGAGGCCGTGTACCAGAAGCTCATCCATGCGGCCTATGCCGATGCGATGCCGAAGCTCTTCGGCGCCACCGTTCCCGGCGACCACACCCTGACGCTGGCCGAGGCCGAGTTCGCGCTGGCGCGCTACCAGGTAGAGGAGCCGCGCTTCCACGCCTTCTCCAGCAAGTACGACGCCTATCTCGCTGGCAAGGCCACGCTGACGCCGGCCGAGGCGCGCGGGCTGAAGCTCTTCGACGATCCGAAGAAGGGTAATTGCGCCGCCTGCCATCTCGACCGGCCGGCCGCCGACGGCACGCCACCGGTTTTCACCGATTACGAGTACGAGGCGCTGGGCGTGCCGCGCAATCCGGCGATCCCGGCCAACGCCGACCCGCACCATTTCGATCTCGGCGTCTGCGGACCGCTGCGCGACGACGCCTATGCCAAGCAGCCGGCGAATTGCGGCCTGTTCAAGACGCCGACTCTCAGGAACGTCGCGACCCGGCACGTCTTCTTCCACAACGGCGTCTATACGAATCTGCGCGATGTTGTGCGCTTCTACGTGCTGCGCGAGACCGAGCCTGGGAAGATCTATCCGAAGGATGCCGACGGGACGGTCGAAAAATACGACGACCTGCCACCGCAGTACCGCAAGAACATCGACAAGATCGACGCGCCGTTCGACCGCAAGCTCGGCGACAAGCCGGCGCTCGACGACGCCGAGGTTGACGATCTGGTGGCGTTCCTCAAGACGCTGACCGACGGCTATCAGCCGCACGGCTGACATGGCGGCGCCGCCGACCTTGTGGGACGGCGGCGCCTCAAGCATGTCAGTTGGCCTGTAAGCCGGGTTCTGTATGGCGGGCTCTCACCCGCGTGACGGCCATTCCTCTGAAGGGCGCCCGTTGCCGGACGCCTCGTGCAACCTACCCGGACGGCTGGCCTGGAAACCTGCCGGGGCTCATCACCCCACGCCGTCCCTATTCGGTTTTGCTCCCGGTGGGGTTTACCGTGCCGGTCCCGTTGCCGGTCCCGCGGTGGGCTCTTACCCCACCCTTTCACCCTTACCCGACGCAGCGCGAACGCTTTGCCGGGCGGTTTACTTTCTGTGGCACTTTCCCTGGGGTCGCCCCCGCCGGCCGTTAGCCGGCACCGTGTTTCCGTGGAGCCCGGACTTTCCTCCCCGGCGGCCTTTCGACCCTTGCCGGAGCGGCCGTCCGGCCGACTGACGGGCCGGAGATGGCATTGCCGCCGCCTGAGGTCAAGAGCCGGGCGGCAGGCCGGCGGAGAGCTTGTCGAGGGTGGCGATGGTCGAGGCGTCGGCGATTCCATCGATCAGCGCCGGGCGGAAATGGCGCTGGAAGGCGCGCACCACCGCGGCGGTCTCATCGTCGAAATCGGATTCTGCGCCAAGGCCGTAGCCGTAGTCGCGCAAGCGCTGCTTGAAGCTGGCGACTTCCGGACCGCTGTCGCCGAACTCAAGCAGCGGACCGGCAACGATCAGGTCCGGCATGATCCAGTGGCCGATGCCGGCCGCATGGAGCTCGCCCCACGGAAACAGCTCGCCGGGATCTTCCTTGCGCAAGGGCGCCACGTCCGAATGGGCGAGCACGCGGCGGGGCGGGATCGGATGGCGGCTGAGGATGTCGCGGCAGAGCGCGATCACCGCCACGATCTGGACATGCGGGAAGCTGCGATAGCCGAATTCGTGGCCGGGATTGGCGATCTCGACGCCGATCGAGCGCGAGTTGATGTCGCTCTCGCCGGCCCAGAACGCCGCTCCGGCATGCCAGGCCCGGTTCGCTTCGTCGACCATCTGAACGACGCGGCCGTCCTCGCCAACCAGATAGTGGGCGGAGACCTGCGACTCACGGCTGGTGAGCCAGGCCAGCGCCGCCTCCTCCGATTCCATGCCGGTATAGTGCAGGAGCAGGATGTCGACCGGCTTCGCCCCCACACGCTGGCCGTGATTGGGCGAGGGACGCTGCTCGTAGGTCGGCTGTTCTTTCATGGCCGCCCCGTTCACCACCGCCTAGACGTGCGCCATGCGGCCGTGCTCCATCTCGATGCGCTCCCAGGCGCGGTTGATCGCCGCCAGGCGGTTCGTGGCCACCGCGACGAACTCCTCCGGCAGGCCGCGCGCAATCACCTTGTCGGGATGGTTCTCGACCACCAGCTTACGATAGTGACGGCGTATCCGGTCGAAGGGCCAGTTCCGCTCGGCACCGAGGATGATGTAGGGGTCGCCCTCTTCCGGCACGACGTGGCGGGCGGCGATCCGTTCGAAGTCGGCCTCGGAAAAGCCGAAGATCATCGCCACCTGCTCCAGATAGGCCATCTCGGCCGCATGCACGGCACCGTCGGCCTTGGCGATGACGAACAGGCCGTCGAGCACGTCTTCCAGCGGACAGCAGTCGTCGTCATAGAGCGCGGCGACGCGCCGGGCATAGGTCTCGAAGCCGGCGACATCCTGGCGGGCGAGATCGAACAGGCGCTCGACATTGCGCTCCTCGCCCGGCGGCACGGCAAAGCCGCGCCGGAAGGCGGCGACCTCGTCGGCGGTAACGATGCCGTCGGCCTTGGCCATCTTGGCCGAGAGCGCGATGAGCGCCACCGAGAAGGCGACCTTGCGCCGCGTCACCGGATCGCCGGAAATCAGGCTGCCGGCCCAGCCAAACAGCGCGCTGAACGCACCGCCGCCGCCCTGAGCCGCCTGACTGATCCGGTTCCAAATCGTCATGGTCTGCAAGCCTCCCCCAATCACGGGCACGGCGCAAGACGGGGGAACCCTACGCTCGACAGGGGCGGGCCAGCCTCGTCCTTCGGGGCGGCTTCGCCGCCTCCTCAGAGCCGGCCCCCGACCTGATCGGGGGAGGCTGGAGAAAGCTCCGGAGAAGCCTCACGGCTTGGTGACGCGCAGGCCCTCGAAGCCGAACGAAGCCTGGCCCTGATCGGGCGAAGCGGCGAACAGGCCGATCTCCTGGCCCTTGTCGGGCGGTGAACCGGAGATCTTGTTGAACTCGGTACCGTTGACATAGAAGGTCGCGTCGCTGCCGAGCGTGGTCACGCGCAGCTCGTTGATGGCGCCATCGCCCTTGTTGACCGACGCGGCATCGGCCCACTTCACCTGCGCCAGCCACTTGCCGCGCTGGCGGCGCCAGACCGAGGCGCGGCCGTTGGGCGCGATCTCGAAGACGTAGAAATTGTTGACGTCGTCGTACCAGAACATCAGCCCGGCCTTGGCGTCGATGGGTGTGACCGCGGCCAGTGTGGTCACCGTCACGCACATATCGACATTGTCGTAGAGCCCGGCCGAATTGGCCCGCCAGTCGTAGGTGCCCGAGGCGGGGCTGAGGATCATGTTGCCGTTTTCGACCTTCACCTCGGCCGACGGATCGCCCCAGCTCGGCTTGAACTGATCGAAGGAATCCTCGAACTGCACGTCCAGGCCGGGACAGACGGCCCACGCCGCTCCCGCCGAAAGGACCAGAACAAAAGCGGCCAAGAGGGGCCGAATGCCACGCATGCCATGCTACTCCGGTACGTCATCCGCCCGATGCTATCGCCGGAAGCACGGCATTCCTAGGGCAGTGATGCGCATGGGCCTTGAGATAAATGGTGCGGCCATGCCAGTCATGGCAGCGGTGAACAGGAGGCAGGCCGCTTGACTGAGACAGAAACGGGCAAATGGGACTTCTGGATCGACCGCGGCGGCACCTTCACCGACGTGGTGGCGCGCGACCCCGCGGGGAACATCCGGGTCGCCAAGCTGCTCTCCGAGAACCGGCAGGCCTATTCCGACGCGGCAATTGCCGGCATCCGCCGGCTGATCGGGGTCGATGACGGGGCACCGATCCCGCCCGGCCTGATCGCCGCGGTCAAGATGGGCACCACGGTCGCCACCAATGCGTTACTGGAGCGCAAGGGCGACCGCACGCTTCTCCTCATCACAAGCGGCTTCCGCGACGCGCTGAAGATCGGCTACCAGGCGCGGCCGGAGATCTTCGCCAGGCGGATCGTCAAGCCGGAGATGCTCTACGAACGCGTCACCGAGGTTACCGAGCGCGTGCGCGCCGACGGTACGGTGGAGGCCGCACCGGACCTCGCAGCCGTACGGGGCGAGCTGCAGGCCGCCTGGGACGCCGGCATACGCTCGGTGGCAATTGTCTTCATGCATGCGTGGCGCTACCCCGAGCATGAACGCCAGGTGGGGCGATTGGCCCGCGAGATGGGATTTCCCCAGGTCTCGGTCAGCCACGAAGTCTCGCCGCTGATCAAGCTGGTCGGCCGCGGCGACACCACGGTGGTTGATGCCTATCTGTCGCCGATCCTTCGCCGCTATGTAGATCGCGTGGCGGCGGAACTGGGGGGCTCCGATGCCGCCGACGCCCCCCGCCTGATGTTCATGCAATCCTCGGGCGGGCTGACCGCGGCCGATCTGTTCCAGGGCAAGGACGCCATCCTTTCCGGCCCGGCCGGCGGCGTGGTGGCGGCGGTCGAGACGGCGCGGCGCGCCGGCTTCGATCAGGTCATCGGCTTCGACATGGGCGGCACCTCGACCGACGTGTCGCACTATGACGGCGACTATGAGCGCGCCTTCGAGACCGAGGTGGCGGGCGTCAGGATGCGCGCGCCGATGATGCGTATCCACACGGTGGCGGCCGGCGGCGGCTCGATCCTCAAATACGCGCAGGGCCGCTATCAGGTCGGACCGGACTCGGCCGGCGCCGACCCCGGCCCTGCCTGCTACCGGCAGGGCGGCCCGCTGACCGTGACCGACGCTAATGTCATGGTCGGCAAGCTTCTGCCGGAGTTCTTTCCGCACGTCTTCGGGCCGCATGGCGACGCGCCGCTCGACGCCACGGCGGTCGGCAAGAAGTTCACGCGGCTGGCGCAAGAGATCGGCGACGGGCGCGCCGCGGAGGAGATCGCCGACGGCTTCCTGCACATCGCCGTCGAGAACATGGCCAACGCCATCAAGAAGATTTCCGTCCAGCGCGGCTACGACGTCACCGAATACGCACTGAACTGCTTCGGCGGCGCCGGCGGCCAGCACGCCTGCCTGGTGGCCGACAGGCTGGGCATCAGGACGGTGCTCATCCACCCCCATTCCGGCGTGCTCTCCGCCTATGGCATGGGGCTGGCCGATATCCGCGCCACCCGCAACCATGCGGTAATGGCTGCCGCAGAGCCGGGCATCGAGGCGGTGCTCGCCCGACTTGAATCGGAACTTGAAGACGACGCTACGGCACAGCTTGAAGCACAGGGCGTAAGCGATTCCAAGATCACCATCATTGCCCGCGCGCACCTGCGCTACGACGGCACCGACACGCCGATCCCGGTGACGGTGCTGGAGCGTGGGCGGGGCACGGGCAACGCCCTCCTTCCCCTCCCCGCCATGATCGCGGCCTTCGCGGCAGCGCATCGCAAGCAGTTCGGCTTCGTCTTCGAGGACAAGGCGGTCGTGGTCGAGAGCCTCGAAGTGGAGGCCGTGGGCGGCGGCGCCGCCATCGCCGAACCGGCGCGACCACTCGCCGACGGACGACCCGCTCGCCGCACACCAACGTGCGCGTCTACAGCCAGGGCGCCTGGCGGACGGCGCAGGTCTTCCTGCGCGATGGCCTGAATCCCGGCCACACGGTCGCCGGCCCGGCGCTGATCATCGAGCCGCACCAGACGATCATGGTCGAGCCCGGCTGGCAGGCGACGGTCACAGCGCGCGACGCGATCGTGCTGGCCCGCGTCGTGCCCCTGCCGAAGCGCGCCGCCATCGGCACCGAAGCCGATCCGGTGATGCTCGAGGTGTTCAACAACCTGTTCATGTCGATCGCCGAGCAGATGGGCGTCGTGCTGCAGAACACCGCCTATTCGGTCAACATCAAGGAGCGGCTCGATTTCTCCTGCGCCGTCTTCGACGGCGACGGACGGCTGATCGCCAATGCGCCGCACATGCCGGTGCATCTGGGCTCCATGGACCGCTCGGTGGAGACGATCATCCGCTTGAATGCCGGCGACATCCATCCCGGCGACGTCTTCGCCCTCAACGCGCCCTATAACGGCGGCACGCACCTGCCCGACATCACGGTGTGCACGCCGGTGTTCGCACAAGAGGCGGGGAGCGCCGCAGGCGCGACAGGGAAGCAAGAAGGCAAGATCCTCTTCTGGGTGGCCTCGCGCGGCCACCACGCCGATGTCGGCGGCACCGCGCCGGGCTCGATGACGCCGCGCGCAAGAACCGTCGACGAGGAAGGCGTGCTCATCGACAATCTGCGCCTGGTGGAACGCGGCCGCTTTCGCGAGGCAGCACTGATGGAGGTGCTCACCGGCCACACATGGCCCTGCCGCAACCCGGCGCAGAACGTCGCCGACCTCCGCGCCCAGATCGCCGCCAACGAGAAGGGCGTGCAGGAGATGCGCCGCATGGTGGAGCATTTCGGCCTCGACGTGGTCACCGCCTATATGGGCCACGTCCAGGACAATGCGGCGGAGAGCGTGCGCCGGGTGATCGAGGCGCTGCACGATTCAGAATTCGCGGTCGAGACCGACCAGGGCGCCGTGATCCGCGTCAAGATCACGGTCGACCGGGAGAAGCGCGAAGCGACCGTCGATTTCACCGGCACCAGCGCCGAGCAGAAGACCAATTTCAACGCCCCGGAGCCGGTGACCCGCGCCGCCGTGCTCTATTGCTTCCGCGTCATGGTCGAGGGCGACATTCCCATGAATGCCGGCTGTCTCAGGCCGATCAACATCGTGATTCCGGAAGGCTCGATGCTTTCGCCGCGCTATCCGGCGGCGGTGGTGGCCGGCAATGTCGAGACCTCGCAGGGCGTCACCGACTGCCTGTTCGGCGCGCTCGGCGCGCTCGCCTCGGCTGAGGGCTCGATGAACAACCTCACCTTCGGCAACGACCGCTATCAATACTACGAGACGATCTGTTCGGGCGCGCCGGCCGGCATCCTTTCCGACGGCAGCGGCTTCGACGGCGCCGACGGGGTCCACACCCACATGACCAATTCGCGCCTGACCGATCCGGAGATCCTCGAATTCCGCTTTCCCGTCCTGCTCGAAGACTTCCACATAAGGGAAGGCTCCGGCGGCAAAGGCAGATGGCATGCCGGCGATGGCACCGAGCGCACGCTGCGTTTCCTCGAGGAGATGGACTGCGCCATCCTCTCATCGCACCGCACCGTGCCGCCGCACGGGCTTGCCGGCGGCGAAGCCGGGCAAGTTGGACTGACCCGCGTGCGCCGCACCGACGGCACGATCGAGACGCTGTCGGGCTGCGACCAGACACGACTGAAGCCCGGCGAGGCGGTGATCGTGACCACGCCGACCGGCGGCGGCTACGGCGAACCGTGAGTCGCGCTGAGCGGTTGTCCCTCTGTTAACCAGAAATCGGCGGATTCCGGGGAAAAGCGGCACCCCACGTAAGCGAATTCGCAAGGAATACCGCCTAAGGGACAGGTGGGGACGGCGACCTGCGTGGACGCCGTGACGGAACTCGGACCCGAGCCATCGCTCGAGGTGATCACGCGGGAAACCGCTGCCAACCACAAGGCGTTCACGCGCCTCAGGGTCGATTTCACACACCACGAGGGCGCCTATGCCCTGATGAAGTCGGGCATGATCATCGACTTCTTCGCCAACCGCCAATCGGCCCTGCTCGCCGGTCACGAGCGCTTCCTCGACCGCCTTTTCTCGGTTCACCGCGTGCTGCCGCATGACCGCCGCCGGGGCGGCAACGCGGCACCGCCCGAGGAGCGGCGCCAGGAAAAGCCGCCAGATTAGAGCCCCACGACGCGGCCTTCCGGCCAGCCTTCGACCACCACCTTGCCGATGGTGCGCCCGCTCTCGACCGCTTCATGGGCTTCACGCAGCATTGCCGCGCCGATCGGCTTGAGCCTTCTGGTCATCGTCGTCTTGAGCTTGCCGTCGTCCACCAGAGCGGCAACTTCCTGGAGGATCTCGTGCTGGCGGATCATCGTGCTGCCGCCGCGGGGGCGCACGAACATCAGTTCGAAGTGCAACGCGGCGGCCTTCGAGAACAGCTTGCCGAAGTCCTCCGCCGTCATGCCGGCCGGCCCATCGCCCTCGATCATGCCAATGTGGCCCTCGGGCGCGACGATATCGGCGATCGCCGATGCGTGGGCTTTGGTGCCGGCGAAGGCGGTGACGATATCGACCGACGGAACGCCAAGCGCGGCCAGCTGCGGCTGCAGCGCCTTGGCGTGGTCGACGACATGGTGGGCGCCGAGCGCCTTGACCCAGTCGACCGTCTCCGGCCGCGACGCGGTGGCGATGACGGTGAGGCCGGTCAGCACGCGGGCAAGCTGGACGGCAATCGAGCCGACGCCGCCCGCCCCGCCGACGATGAGCAGCGAGCGGTGATCGTCATGCCGTCCGGGCTTCACCCCGATGCGGTCGAAGAGCAGCTCCCAGGCGGTAAGCGCCGTCAGCGGCAGGGCCGCGGCCTCGGCGAAATCGAGGCTGGCCGGCTTCGGCCCGACGATGCGCTCGTCCACCGCATGGAATTGGCAGTTGGTGCCCGGCCGCGCGATGGAGCCGGCATACCAGACCTGATCGCCCGGCTTGAACAGCGACACCTTGCCACCGACCTCGGCCACCGTGCCGGCCGCGTCGAAACCGAGCACCTTGGGTTCGCCGCCGGGATCGTTGCGGCGCCTGACCTTGGTATCGACCGGATTGACCGAGACCGCTTCGACCTTGACCAGCAGATCGTGCGGCCCGGGGGTCGGCTGCTCGATCTCGATATCGACCAGGGCATCGTTGGCGGTGATCGGACGGGCATTGCGGTAAGCGACGGCGCGCATGAATCAAGTCTCCGGCAAAGGGTGGCGGAGACCATATAGGGCGACATCCGCGTTGGCGGCATACCCATTTTAGCGCGGCGGATCAGTTGCCGGTGAAGGCCGGCGCCGTCACGGCGGGATCGAGCCCGGACGCACCGGGAGTGCCAGGCACATCGGCATTGCCATCGGGCGTAATCGAGCCGGTGCGCATCCAGTCGATGTTGGAGCGGGCGAACAGGCCGCCGCCATAGGGCGGACGGTGGGGCGGCTGGAATTGCGGCTTGGGATTGCAGTAGCGCCGCGTGCCGTCCCGGCCGTGATGGGCGAGATCGAGATGGAAATGGTCGCCGTGATAGGGCTCGCCCGGTCCGAGCGTCGTCTTGAAGGTTTCGCAGGCGGTCGCCTCCACCTCGCGCAGGAAGCCCTGCTCTTCCGGCGCGCCGCGCCAGCCGCTCTTGACCGTCACCGTGCGCCCGTTGGCGAAGGTGAAGGCGGCGATGTCGATGGCGTTGCCGAAGGCGTGCTCGGAAAGCTGCTTGCCGGGAATGCTGTCGATGGTTCGGCAGGCATAGTTGGACAGCTGCTTGATCTCGGTGACCGGGGCACCGAACCAGGCCATCGCCGCCGGCTGAACGGCGTTGCGGAACCAGTCTTCCAGCATGGTGGTCATCGGGCAGCCGAGCGTGGCCGAGGGGCCGACACGAACCGAGCCATCCTCCAGCGCCGAGACCTTCAAGGGATAGAGGATGCCGCAGGCGCCACGCCCGTTGATCGAGCGCTCGGGCTGGACCCAGGCCGAGAACACCACCGGCGGCCGGCTGGCCATGCAGGCGCGCTCCTCCCGGTCGCGCCAGGCGGCACGCTGTTCGTAGCCGAAGAAGCCGAAACCGCAGCCGGCCAAGGTTATGGCCAGCCCGACCACCGCAGCCGCCTGATACGCAACACGACGGACCATGATCGCTCAAATGCGACCGATTCCTTTAAGGAAGGGTTTAGCTTTGGGCGAGCCATGCCGGGTCGATGTCGGCATCCTCCGCGTCGTCGAAGTCGTCGGGATCGGCCAGAAGCTTGCTGTCGGCGAGATCGTGCAGCGCATCGCGAAGGTGGCCGCGGTTTTCATCGAAGCAGGCGACGTCCGGATCGACGCAGGCGAGCGCGCGGTGACAGGCAACGCGCCCGCAGCGGGTCGGGTGCCAGGTGGCAAAGAGGGTGACGACGACGCGCCGGTCGTTGCGCTCGTCCACCGCGGCCGGCGTCATCCGCGCCAGCGCGCGCCGGAGATGGGGCGATTTCCGCTTGTGGCTCATGGGCCTGCTCCGCGCATGGTTGCCCGTTCCCGCGCCGCGTCCGCGGCCGGGGTATGAAGATTTCAAGGAACGACCTTCGTGCCCGAAGACATGAAGGGGTGGCGGGCGCTCGATGAGTGCCATGCCAGTAGTCTGTAGGGGCGCTCAGCCGAGCGCCCGCCGCGGCGTCCTGAAACACGCCCGACCCGGTTTATTCGGGCGTACCGCCGAGGCGGCCCGCCTTGAGGTCACTTACGCCACACGCTCCGGCGCGAAGCCTGAGGCATGGCGGGACGGCCGGTCGTAGTGCCGACGGTCCTGGCCGGGGCGTCCCGGGCGCCGAGATGCGGTCTCGACGCGCGGGCGCCGCTCCCCGCCCCACGCACAGAACGCCTCATGAGCGCGCCCCTTCGCAGGCGGGGATGAGGCCAATATGGGGGCGGTTTGGGATGGGGGGATAAGGTGGGGGGATGTGCACGGTCAGGTCGGCCGGCTATCCGAACTTGGTGACACGGAACGTTATGCAGGGTAGCAAGTCGACATGACCACTACCGAGCTCTTGCGGGTCTACGCATATCGCATCCGGGAACTTCGGCGAGCGAATCCCGATGTTCCCGAGACAGCGCTTGCGCCGGCATTTCAGCAGCTGCTTGAAGCCTTGCTTCCGCTTCTTCCAGCCGCTCCGCGCCTGATCGTGGTCCCTGAGTACCTAAATGCAGGCGTTGGCAGACCGGATATCGCGCTTGTAAGACGCGGCGCACCGGCAAGAGCGTTTGTCGAACTTAAGGCACCGAACTGTCCGGCATCAGCGCCTATGAGACAGATTTAGCGGGTTGAGGAAGGGAGGATTTCCGGCTCATCGTAGCCCCCGGAGGGAGCGAAGATGAGACAGAAGTCGGGGCCGGTAAGAATGCCGGCGGAACAGGTCATGAAGGATATCCGCCGTACGACCCGGCGGCATTTTTCGGCCGAAGACAAGATCCGCATCGTGCTGGACGGCTTGCGCGGCGAGGACAGTATCGCCGAGCTCTGCCGGCGTGAAGGGATCGTCCAGAACCTCTATTACCGCTGGTCGAAGGAGTTCCTCGAGGCCGGCAAGAAGCGGCTGGCCGGTGACACGGCGCGGGCGGCAACCTCGGACGAGGTCAGGGACCTGCGCCGGGAGGCATCCGCGCTGAAGGAGGTCGTGGCCGAACTCACCCTCGAGAACCGTCTGCTTAAAAAAAGCGTGACGGGGGATGGGGAGGACGGCGCATGAGGTACCCGGCACCGGAGAAGCTGGAGATCATCCGCCTGGTCGAGCAATCACACCTGCCGGTCAAGCGCACGCTGGCCAAGCTCGGCATCCCACGGGCGACCTTCTATCGTTGGTACGATCGCTATCAGACCGGCGGCCCGGAAGCCCTCGACGATCGTTCGCCCCCGCCGGATCGGGTGTGGAACCGTATCCCGGACACTGTCCGCGAGAAGATCAAGAATCTGGCGCTGGAGGAGCCGGCACTATCGCCCAGGGAGCTGGCCGTGCGCTTCACCGATGCCGAAAGCTACTTTGTCTCAGAGGCTTCGGTCTACCGGCTTCTGAAGGCGCTCGACTTGATCGCCAGCCCGGCCTTCATCGTCGTGAAGGCGGCGAACGAGTTCAAGGACAAGACCACCAAGCCCAACCAGATGTGGCAGACCGACTTCACCTATCTCAAGGTCATCGGCTGGGGCTGGTACTATCTGTCGACCATCCTCGACGACTTCTCGCGCTTCATCATCGCCTGGAAGCTGTGCACCGGCATGACGGCGGAGGACGTCACCGCCACACTCGACCTGGCGCTGAAAGCGTCGGGACTGGACCGGGTCACGGTCGTGCATCGACCGCGGCTCCTGTCGGACAACGGTTCGAGCTACGTCTCGGCTGACCTCGCCAAATGGCTCGACCGCGAGGACATGGATCACGTTCGTGGCGCACCCTACCACCCGATGACCCAGGGCAAGATCGAGCGCTGGCACCAGACGTTGAAGAACCGCATCTTGCTCGAGAACTACTACCTGCCCGGCGACCTCGAGGCTGAGATCGGCGCCTTCGTCGCCGATTACAATCACCGGCGCTACCACGAGAGCCTGGGCAACCTGACGCCGGCCGACGTCTACTTCGGGCGCGGCCAGACCATCCTCATCGAACGGGAAAGGATCAAACGACAGACCATCGCAAACCGACGCTTGCAGCATCGTCAGCAAGCCGCATAGCATCATCAACCAGACGAGCCAGAGCCTCCCTTAATTGAAGCCGCTCGCTGCCCCAAAAACTCTGACGACGGACACGTCTGCATCATGCGCTGCGGCATCCTCGAGGCGACGATGGCGAAAGAGCAGAACCGCTGGAGCTGCCGCGGCTAGGCATCTACCTTGCCGACACCCTGGCAGAGCCCGGGGCCGCTGCACCTGCCGGCCCGCTGGGCTTCGTCTCGGAAGGTATCGCCGATGAGCGCAGAGAAGCTAATCGGATCAAGACCGAGCAACCCATCCTCGCGATTATCGCCAATCCTCCTTACCGGCGTCTTGACGAGGGCGAGAACCACACGCTTGTCGGCGACTGGATGGATCACATTTGGGACGACCTCAAAGAGCCGGTACGCAACGCTGGTGAAGGTGGTCAACTCAACACGTTTCCCGAACTCTCGGTCGCATTCTGGCGCTGGGCAATCTGGAAGCTTTTCGAGGCCGAGAATGCACCGAGACGGGGCGTTGTTGCGTTCATCACCAACCGCAAATTCCTGACCGGCTGGCCCTATGCCGGCTTGCGCCAGATGCTGCGTCGGCGGTTCGATCGCATCGAGATCATCGACCTTCGTGGCGACGTTCGGCGCGGCGAGCGAGCCGGCGTAGATGCTGATCAAGGCGTCTTCAACATCATGGTCGGCACGGCGATCACCTTGGCCATTGCAGACGGGAGCAAGCCGAATGGTGAGGCGGCTGACGTGTACTACCAAGACACTTGGACAGAGGGGCTATTTTCGCGCCGAGCAAAGCTCGACTGGCTGGCGAGCCGAGCTGACGTTGGTACCCAATCCAACGCGGTTATCGTCGCTCGATCCGTTTTGGAGGATATGCGGCCAACGCCATTCCTCAACGGAGAACTGATAAACCTTCGCGAATGCTTCGCCTATTGCCGAAGCGGTCTCCAGACTAAGCGTGACGAGTTCGTCTATGATGCGTCAATTGATCGGTTGAGCAATCGGATCGGGGCGTTCCTATCAGCTCGCGATGATGATGATGCGCGTGAAGCTTTTCACGACACGCGCGATCGAAAGTGGACCGGTGCGAGGGCCATTCCATTTGATGTTAGGCATATCGCTTATATCGCTTACAGACCGCTCGATAGACGGTACCTATACAATCAGCGTGCATACGGAGACTTCTTGCGCCCTGAACTCCAAGAGGTCTGGGGAAATCAAGATGTTTGCATTTATGCAATGCCATCAGGAACGGGGGCCGGACCAGCAGTCTGGTGCCATGGGCTGCTACCCGACTACCACTCCTTCCGCGGAAGCTATGGCGGCTACGCCTTTCCGCTCTTTGATCGCCGGCCGAACGTCGATGCGCCGAATGTTTCATCATCCATTCTCGAGAGCTTGAGCGCGGCTTACGGTGAACCGGTCGCAGCGCCAGACATCTTCGATGCAATCCTCTGCCTTCTTTCAGCAAGGTCCTACACGCTTCGCTTCGCCGAAGACCTTGAGGACGTTTTCCCACACGTTCCCTTTCCACATCGGCCCGAGGTCTTCCGCCAAGCCGTTGCGATAGGGAGCGAGATCAGGGCGGTTGAAACATTCGCGCGCGAGCCGAGCGAACCCTACCGTCAGCCCGACCTGGCGCGCGTTGTCACTGAGCCACGGAGTACCGTGGCCGCTGTTGATTATGCGGATGGCGCGATCACGCTGTGCGACGACGGTACAGGCCGCATCACCGGACTGCCGGAGCGAGTCTGGAATTTCTCCGTCAGCGGCTATCGTCTCTTGCCGAGATGGCTCGAAGGCCGGATCGGCCTGCCCGCAGACCTCAATTTGGTGCGTGAATTGCGGGATATCTGTGGGCGGATTGCCGAATTGATTGATCTGTTCGCCACAGCCGATATCGTTCTCGAATCGACGCTGGACGATACGCTGAACCGTGAGGCGCTGGGACTTGAGCCGACAGGGCAGGAGCACAATGACTGACGAACCTGACCTTTTCGGACGGGCCCCGGCCCAAGGAAGCCTATTCGGCCCCGGAGAGGATCGCCTCAAGGCACCACAGCAGCACACCACGCCCGACCCCGAATTGGTGCGCCGCCGACTACAGGCGGTGATCGACAAGGCGCGATCGGCTGAGAAGATGCCTTGGTCGGAGCGGGAAGTCCGAATGTGGCAGACCGTGTTTCCGAACATGGCAAAATGGCTGCCCGATGACGAGGCGGCGCAACTGTGCTTCGAATTCGACACCGAGATGAAGCGGCTAGAAGCCGCCTAGACGGGACTCACCTCTCCACCGAACACGGGCTTGCCCGCGTTCGGATTCAACGGTGCCAAAGTCGGAAACATCCGACTTTGGTGGGAGAGGTCGGCGCCCCCGGGTCCGGCCGAAGGCCGGCCCGAGGACAGGCTCCACGTCGGGTGAGGGGATTTTGCCTCACGAGGGCCCGTACGCCCTTGTAACTCATTGGTGCCGTCATCGGCTAAGGTTGCCGGTGCGGTGGCGGGCGGGAGACCGAATACCCCGAGGGAGATCGAGCCCGTGGGTGAGCGCGGGTCTCCGTCCGCCGTTCCATCGAAGAACCCGAACAGTCGCCTGGGCCGCAAGCGGAGCCCGATTAGGCAAGGATGGGTGCAGATGGACGCCAGCGTTGTCGGTATCGATGTGTCGAAGGACCGGCTGGACGTGCATGTCGAGCCGAGTGGAGAAGCTTTTGCGGTCGCGCGCGATGCGGCCGGTCTGGAGGCGCTGGTCGAGCGGCTGAAGCCGCTGTCGGTGATGACGGTGGCGGTGGAGGCGACCGGCGGCTTCGAGACGGTGGTGGCGGCCAGCCTGTGCGCTGCCGGCCTGCCGGTGGTTGTGGTCAATCCGGCCCAGGTCAGGGCCTTTGCCCAGGCCGTCGGCAAGCGCGCCAAGACCGATCCGATCGACGCCGCGGTGATTGCCCGCTTCGTGGCGGCGACCAAGCCCGAGGTCCGTCCGCTGCCCGATGCCGAGACCCAGGCCCTCGCCGACCTGGTCACCCGCCGGCGCCAGATCATCGCCATGATCGTCGCCGAGCGGCAGCGCGAGAAGCGGGCAGCGACGCGGACGAAGAAGAGCATCGCCCGCCTGCTCAAGGCCTTGCAGAAGGAGCTGACTGAGATCGAGGCGGACATCGACGATAGCGTGCGCGGCTCGCCGGTGTGGCGCGAGAAGGAGGATCTGCTCGTCTCCGTGCCCGGCATCGGACCAACCATCGCCAGGACGCTTCTCGCCGACCTGCCCGAGCTCGGCACCCTCGACCGCCGCCAGATCGCCGCCCTCGTCGGCCTGGCCCCCTTCACCCGCCAGTCCGGCCAATGGCGCGGCCGCAGCTTCATCGGCGGCGGCCGCGCTAGCGTCCGCTCCGCCTTCTTCATGGGCGCGATGGTCGCCGCCCGCCGCAATCCGATCCTGCAAGCCTTCTATGAGCGCCTGGTCGCCGCCGGAAAGCCCAAACTCGTCGCCATCATCGCCGTCGCCAGAAAGCTCCTCACCATCCTCAATGCCATCCTCAGAGATCGACGACCATGGCAAACCGCTTGACAAACAAGACAGTCGCTCACCCCACGCACCTAAGTCGCTTGCGCTCCAAGGTGCGCGGCCCTCTCCCCTCGGGAGAGGGGAACACCCGTCCCGCCCGGCGTCCTAGTGTCCGGCCAGCTGCGGCGGCTGGGTCAGCTCCAGGTGGTCCGGATTGCCGTTCGACGCCTTGAGGCCGTGGTCGAGGAAGGTGCCCTCGATGACGAAGCGCTTGCCCGGCACGATGGCGTCGATGCCGGCGCCCGACACCGGCAGGTCGTAGCGCCCGATGCGCCCGCCCGGCTCGTCGGAGAACAGGATGTAGCCGTTCTTGCGGGCGAGCAGATAGCCGCGCATCGCCACATCCTGACCGATGAACTTCGCCGCATGGCGGGTGACGGCGCCGACCTTGTGGACGACCGGAGCGGCGCCGGCGGGATGCGCGGCAGCGGCAACCACCAGTGCCGCCGCCAGAGCAGCGCCCAGGTGACGAAGGTCAACCATGGGTGGCCGCCTGCGTTACAGTCGGCTTCGTCGCGGCGGCGTTGGTCGTATCCGCCTTGATGATGTCGAGGCCGTCGGGGATCGCCAGATACCCGGGCGCCGATCCGCGGTGGCCGGTGACGCCGTATTGCCACAGGATCGTCTTGGTCGCCTTGTCGATGACGATGACGCGGTGATTGAGGTCGTCATTGGCCATGATGTTGCCGTTGGGCAGTTCGATGGCCAGCGACGGGCGGTTGAGGTTGCCGGCACCGGTGGCGGCGTAATCCCACACCACGCTGCCGGTGCTGCTGATCTCGATGATCTTGCCGGGATGGGTGTAGCTGGCGATGAGGAAGTTGCCGGCCTGGGTGAGCTGCGGGTCCGAAGGATAGCGGATCGGCAGGTCGATCTTGAGGACCGGCTTCCACGACTGATCGAGCTCGGTCATCGAATGGTCGCGGATCGTGCTGATGAGCACGTGGCCATCGGGCAGCGGCGTATCGCCGTTGGGCGAGGCCAAGAGCGGCGCCTTGCTGCCGCAGCGATCGGTCAGCCCGGCCTGGCGCACGATCGTCTTGTCGGGCGCAATCTCGAGGATGCGGCAGTTGCGGATGTCGGCAACGCTGATATCGCCGTTGGGCAGTTGATAGGCGTCGTCGGGAAAGTAGAGGTAGCCGTTCTTCCAGCCGTGCTTGCCGAGCACGCCGTATTGCCAGGTGACCTGCTTGGTGGCGATATCGATGATCTCGATCACCTGCTGGTGCTCGAGGCTGACGATCACGCTCTTGCCGCCGTCGGCGAAGAAGGCATCGTCGGCGCCGGTCGAGTGCGCCAACCCCTTGAAGTCGTATTCCCACAGGATCTTCTTGTCCGGGCTGACCAGCAGCACGCGGTTGTTGCCGCGATCGGCGATGAGCACGTTGTAGCCGCCGAGCGCGGCGGCATCAGCCGGCTCCGTGGCGGGGCCCGTTGCCGGGCCGGTGGCGGCGAACGCCGGCGCCAGCCAGCAGAGACTCAGGACAAGGGCGGTGCCGGCCGCCAGCGGAAGGCGCGCAGAGCGCGAAGCATGTGTTTCCATCGACAGCCATGTCGCACGGCGAAGCTGTCAATTGGCTGATGGTCGAACGGTTGCCGATCCGCGTCGGGCCCGCGGCCCTCCGCACATCTCGATCAGGCGGCTGCCGGCGCTGCCAGCTGGCCGCGGGCTTCGCGGAACGAAATCAGCTTCCTGTGCGCCTCGTCCCACAGCACCAGGCGCACGCAGCGAAGGCTTTCGCCAAGTGACAGCCTCCCGATGTCGGCAAGCTCCGGGTGGTCCCTGAGCACACTGGGCAGCCGGTAGTAGGGAATGCGGCTCGCCAGATGGTGGATGTGATGGATGCCGATATTGGCGGTGAACCAGCGCAGCACCAGCGGCAGATCGTAATGCGAGCTGCCGTGGAGCGCCGCCTCCGGCTGGCTCCAGTCGACGTCCTGAGCCCAGAACGTCTCCTCGAACTGATGCTGGACGTAGAACAGCCAGACGCCGATGGCGCTCGCCAGCACGATGACCGGCAGATGCAGCAGCAGGAACGGCACCGGGCCGATCAGCCACACCAAGACTGCGGTGACAACGGCAATGGCGGCGTTGGTGGCCATGGTGCTCGACCACTCGGACTTCTCCCGCATGGCGCCGATCGGCAGGCGCTGCTGCAGAAGGAAGAGAAAGGCCGGGCCGATGCCGAACATGACCGCCGGATGCCGGTACAGCCGGTAGCGGAAGCGCCGCCACGGCGACAGCGCCCCATATTCATCGACCGTCAGGGTGCGGATGTCGCCGATGCCGCGGCGGCCGAGATTGCCCGAGCCGGCGTGGTGCATGTTGTGCGACCGACGCCAGAAATCGTAAGGCGTCAGCGTCAGCACGCCGATGGCACGGCCGACCCAGTCGTTCAGTTGCCTTGTGCGAAAGAAGGCGCCGTGACCGCAATCGTGCTGGATCATGAACAGGCGGACGAGGAAGCCCGCCGTCGGCAGCGCCAGCAGCAGCGACAGCCAGTAGGCGTGGGGCAGCGCCATCCACATCGCCACCCACAGCAGGAACAGCGGTGCGACGGTGATCGTCAACTCGACGAAGCTGCGCACTTGATTGGGGCTGCGATAGCCGGCGACGACGCGCATCCAGTTGCGCGCGCCCGCGGCAGCGCCGGCGTCGGGTTCGCGAACGGCCAGCGAGGCCGCCGCGCTATCGGGTGAACGCACGCCCTGGTGCGCTATTCGATTTCGAGCTTGCTGACGGCAATCTTGCCGGAGCGCTGGTCGGTCTCGGTCTCGAAGGAGACCTTCTGGCCTTCGGCGAGCGAGGAAATGCCGGCGCGCTCGAGCGCGGTCGCGTGGACGAACACATCCTTTTCGCCGTTATCGGGCTGGATGAAACCATAGCCACGCTGGCCATTGTAGAATTTCACGGTGCCGGTGATCATAAATCGACCTTCCTGGTTGTTATGCACGCTTGGGGACCGAGCCGCATCGCGGTCCGATTCCCGGTTCGTCGAATCTGGAAAGATAATCTGAAGCGTACTCCTAACGCAGGAGTTACTCGGCCCAGTCGTCCGGCCAAATGTCGATCCATCTATCTATTGATGATACTGCGGAAATACAAGGATCATTGGCTTTTTGCAGCGTTTCTAAGCCGTTGCGCCAGCCCGCCGCGCTGAAATGACAAGCGATTCGTGCCGGCGTAGCCACGTCGGCCGGTGGCCGTCCGCCCCTCAGAGCACCACCACGCCGATGTGCTTGGCCTTCTCTTCCGGCTCGACATGAATGGCGATGTGGACGTCGGACACCGCATTGCGCAGCGCCTTTTCGATGCGGTCGCAGATCGCGTGGCTCTCCGACACCGCCATGGCGCCCGGCACCACAAGGTGGAACTCGATGAAGATCATGCGCCCGGCATGGCGCGTGCGCACGTCGTGCGCCTCTATGGCCCCTTCGGCATTCTCAGAGATGATGGTGCGGATGCGGTCCAGCGTCTCCGGCGGCACCGCTTCGTCCATGAGCCCACCGACCGAGACGCGGATCAGCTTCCAGCCCTGCCACAGGATGTTGACCGCCACCGCCGCCGCCAGCAGCGGATCGAGCACCAGCCAGCCGGTCATGACCACCAGGACGAGGCCGACGAAGACCCCGGCCGAGGTGGCGACATCGGTGAACAGGTGGACGCCGTCGGCGGCCAGCGCCATCGAGCGCCGCTTGCGTCCGACGGTGACCAGCACCATGGCCCAGACGCCGTTGATCGCACTGGCGAAGAGATTGACGGCAAGGCCGAGCGCCGGCTGTTCGAGCGCGCGCGGGTGCTGGAAGCCGAACCAGGCGGAGGTCAGGATCGACACCGCGGCGACGATGATAAGCACCCCCTCCAGCACCACGGAGAAATATTCCGCCTTGCCATGGCCGAAGGGATGATTGTCGTCGGCGGGGATGGCCGAGTAGCGGATAGCGACCACCGCGGCGACCGCCGTGGCCACGTTGACGAAACTCTCCAGCGCGTCCGACCACAGCGCCACCGAGCCGGTGAGCCCCCAGGCCAGGAACTTGAGCCCCAGCACCAGGATGCCGATCCCGACGCTGAAGAGCGCCAGACGCGATGTCGATGTTGAGATGCGGTTCGGCATTGGCAGTACATTCGATGCAGCGTGATGACCGATGCCGGGATAACCTATTTGGGCCTCTGCCGCCACGCGCTTCGCCAGCCCGGCGCCGGATCGCCGCACCAGTCGAGAAACGGAATCAATCCAATCTGGTCGCGACACGCTTTCGCCACCACCATGGATGCAGATATCCACAGACGGAAGACGCGCATTCAGAATGACTTGGGGCCTGTCGTTCAGGTTGCGCTGCGGCTGCCGAGGTGCGGCAAGTTTTTCGCTTGTCGACCGGCCGCAGTACGATAGACTCGACGACTGTGCCAAAGGTACGGGAGACAGACCATGAGCCTATCTCGACCGTTCCATGTGGTCATAGTGTTAGCGGCGTTCCTTTTCATTGGGGCAATCGTTTTCGGCGCCCTGTAGCGACGGCGGCCACACGTCAGTCAAGGGCCTGAAGGATTGGATGAAGGCCGGTGTCGCGAGCCCGCGGTGCCGGCCTTCGCTTTTTGCAGCGCCCCAGAGCCTTCTGCGACCAGATAGAACCATTCCGACGGAGCTTGTTTTGCGTCAGGATCAAGCTGGCGGGCGAAGGGCGTACCCGGGGTACGGCCAAGACCGACGGCGCCGATAATCGCGCAAAAGCGCCCGTCCCTTCGGGTTTCTTAACCGGCGGGCGCCCGACGCCGATCCCGGCTCGACCGATGCCCGGCATCGCCCTTCGCCGGGCTCAACGCCGGATCGCTCCGCCGGGCGAGAAACGGAATTGGCTCTATCTGGTCGCAGAAGGCTCTACCGATAGAAGCCCGGCAGGAACAGAATCATCACGCCGAGGATTTCCAGCCGCCCAACGATCATGGCGATGGTGAGCAGTAGCTTGGCGATCTCCGGCAATGCGGCGAAGTTGCCGGCCGGGCCGATCGCCTCGGTGACGCCCGGGCCGACATTGCCGAGCGTGGCTGCCGTCGCCGACATGGCGGTCGCCGCGTCGAGCCCGGTCAGGCTGACCAGCACCGAGACGATGACGAAGGTGAGCAGATAGAGGAAGACGAAGGTGCCGACCGAGGCCGCCTCCTCTTCGGTCACCACGCGCCGGGCGTAGCGTAGCGGAGAGACCATGTGCGGGTGCAGCGCCTGGCGGATGTGCTGAACCACAACGCGGCCCATGATCTGCAGGCGGAACACCTTGATGGCACCGGCGGTCGAGCCGGTACAGCCGCCGACGAACGACACCATGAACAGGAACACGGCGGCGAAGGGGCCCCAGGAAGCGAAGTCGCCAGAACCGAAGCCCGTGGTGGTCATGATCGAGACGACGGTGAAGGCCGCGTTGGTGACGTCGCCGAAGCCGCCGTGGCCGGGCTGCAGCGTGAGCCACAGGGCGAACACTGCCGACAGCGCCGCCGCGATGATGAAGTAGGCGACGACCTGCGGGTCGACGCGCTCGGCCAACCGGCCGCGCCGGAACAGGCGCACGTAAGCGAGGAACGGCAGGCTGCCGGCGGTCATGAACACCACCGACGCCCAATTGAGCGCTTTGCTGCCGAACCACGAGAACGAGGCATCGTGGGTCGAATAACCGCCGGTGGATACGGTGGTGAAAGCGTGATTGAGCGCGTCCCACGGCGTCATGCCCAGCGCCCAGTAGGAAAGAATGCAGGCGGCGGTGATCGCCAGATAGATGCGGCCGACGGAATTGGCGACGCTGCGCACGCGCGGCACCACGTCCTCCGAGCGGTCCGACGATTCGAGCCGGAAGAGCTGCATGCCGCCGATCTTGAGGAACGGCAGGATGACGATGGCCAGGCCGACGATGCCGATGCCGCCGATCCACTGCAGCGTCGAGCGCCACAGCAGGATCGAGGGCGGCATGGCATCGAGCCCTGTGAGCACGGTCGAGCCGGTGGTGGTCAGCCCCGAGACGGATTCGAAATAGGCATCGAGCAGGCTGAGATTGGTCGGTGCCGCCATCAGGGGCAGCGCGCCGAACAGCGGCACCACGAACCAGGAGACGACGGTCAACAGCGCCGCATCGCGGAAGCGCAGCTCGAACGGCCGCCCCTTGGTGGTCAGCACGCAGGCGCCGGCAAACAGCACGGTGATGCCGGCATTGACGGCGAAGACCCCGGCGAGGCCATCGCCGGCAGCCAGCGAGACCAGCGCCATCGCCCCCTCGCCGGCCGCAATCGCAAAGAGTATCCAGCCGAGAGCGAGTACGGCCGGCCAGATCTGTGGCAGCAAGCGCGTGCGCCTCCCGTCTTGCAGCCCGGCCGAATGAATTGGCCGGCCGGACTGGCCTGACGGTTTAGCGCGGAAGCGGCGGCCGGGCCAAGCCGGAGGCCACCCGCATGTTTACCCGATGATCGGATTTACCAGGTGGTCGGCCTGCCGTCGCGGAAGAAGCCGCCGGTCGCTTCACCCGGCGTCGCCGCCCAGACAACCGACGCCGCCCCCTGCTCGACGCTGCGCGGCGCCGAATGGCCGCCGAGCCGCGTGCGCACCCAGCCCGGGCAGACCGCATTGACGCGTATGCCGCGCGGCGCGAGGTCGCGCGCCATGAGCTTGGCCAGCGCGATGATCGCCGCCTTGGAGACGCGATAGGCCGAGGCCGGCCAACCGGCTTCGCGGAAGGTGCCGGCATCGACGCCGGCAGAGAACTCGTCGACCAGCGCGACCAGCTGGTCGCGGGTAAGATGCGGATCGGCGAAGCGGGCGCGCAGCGCCGGCCCATAGGCATCCAGCTCGCCCATGCCGCTCGACACCATGACGATGACGCCGCCGTCGCCGATCTGCGGCAGCAGGGCCTCGGTCAGGTTAAGGACGCCGAAGAAGTTGACCGCCAGCGTGTCGCGCACGACCGCGCTGTTGAAGCCATCGAGCGAGACGGCGGCATTGTTGATCAGCCCGTCGAGCGGACGGCCCTCACGGCGAAGCTCATTGGCAAGGGCGGCAATATCCTCGGCGGAGGTCACGTCGAGGCGGGAGAAAGCGACGCCGAGCGCATTGGCCGCCGCCTGCCCGCTGCTCGCGTCGCGCGCGGAAAGGATGACCGAGAAGCCGGCCGCCTTGAGTTGGCGGCAGGCTTCCAGTCCGATGCCGCGATTGGCGCCGGTCACAAGGACCGTCTTGCCGGCGCCAGACCCAGTCATGGCTAGGCCGACTCCTTTATGAAGTTGCCCGTCTGCAGGTCACGGACGGCCTGCTGCAGCTCGGCCTGCGTGTTCATCACGATAGGCCCATACCAAGCGACCGGCTCCTTGAGCGGCTTTCCCGAAACCAGAAGGAAGCGGATGCCTTCGTCGCCTGCCTGTACTGTAACCTCGTCGCCGGAGTCGAACAACACCATCGAGCGGTTTCCCACCGTCTCGCGCACGATCAGTTCGTTGCCGTCGGCGTCGCTCTTCTCGGTCAGCACGCCGAACGGATGCGAGGCATCGCGGAAGCTGCCCGAGCCCTCGAAGACATAGGCGAAGGCGTGACGGCTGGTCTCGACCGGCAGCGTCTTCTTCTTGCCCGGCGGCACCCACACGTCGATGTAGTTGGGATCGGCGGCAACGCCCTCGACCGGGCCGGTCTTGCCCCAGAAGCTGCCGACCACGACGCGCACGACCGTGCCGTCGTCGTCAACCACTTCCGGGATGTCGGCGGCCTGGATGTCCTGGTAGCGCGGCGAGGTCATCTTCAGCGAGGACGGCAGGTTGGCCCATAGCTGGAAGCCGTGCATGCGGCCCTTCGGATCGCCCTGCGGCATCTCCTGATGCATGATGCCGCTGCCCGCCGTCATCCACTGGACGTCGCCGGCGCCGAGCTTGCCGCGATTGCCCAGGCTGTCGCCGTGCTCGACCGTGCCGGCCAGCACATAGGTGATGGTCTCGATTCCGCGATGCGGGTGCCACGGGAAGCCCTTGAGAAAATCCTCAGGCTTCTCGTTGCGGAAATCGTCGAACAGCAGGAACGGATCGAAGTCGCTCGTCTGCCCGAAACCGAAGGCGCGGTGCAGCTTGACGCCGGCGCCTTCCAGGGTGGGCTTGGCATCGACGACGCGCTTGACGGGGCGAAGGGACATGGCAGGACCTCAATTAGAATGATTACATGGTCACTATTGGTAACCATAAATGGGGTCCACAGCGCAAGAGGCAAGTCCTGCGCCCGGCACGGGATGCAGGGCTGGTCTGCGCGCGCTCAGTCCGCCAGGCGGGCGGCGCGCCGGGCGACCTCGCGGGCGATCGCCTGCGCCTCCTCCGCCGCCAGGCTGTTCGGGTCGGTCTCCAGCACAGTGAGGCCGTCGCCGATCGAGACGGCATAGGCGACGCGGCTGCCGAAGGAGTTCCTGGCGAGCGGGTGGCCGAGCTTGCCGGCCGCCTCGGCGATCTCGGCGGTGATCAACGCCCGGGCGATGACGCGATTGAGGATGAGCAGCGACGGGGTCCCTTCCCGGTCGATCATGGCCAGCGTCGGCTCGGTCGCCCACAGGTCCATCGGCGTCGGCTGCACCGGGACGACCACCAGCGAGGCGGCCTGCACCGCCGGCTTGATCTCCATGTCGGATTTCGGTGGTGTGTCGACGATCACCACGTCATGGCTGCGGGCAAGATGACGCGCGTCGCGCCGCGCGCCCCAGCCGCTGGCGGTGCGGAACTCGAGGCCGGTCTCGTCCTCGCCGAGAACCTCCTCGCGGCGTTCGTACCACTGGCCGAGGCTGCCCTGCGGATCGACGTCGAGCACGGCCACCGATTTGCCGCCGAGCGCATAGGCGACGGCGAGATGGGCGGCAAGCGTGGTCTTGCCCGCCCCACCCTTCTGCTGCGCAATCGTGATGATCAGGCCGGCCATGACCCACCCCCGCCGCTCTTTTGGACGATGCCGGTCAGTTTCGACGCCAATGATCGGCGAAGCAAGGCTTGGAGCCGCCAAATCGTCGAATCACAGGCCGGCCGCCGGCACCGTCATCGCTTCAGGGTCCGCCGGCAAGCGCTTGTGCCGCAGCGAGGATCGCCCTGTCGGTCTCAAGCGCCGTGGTGACGCTGCCCGCTTTCTCGTTGTAGGGCGCACCGTGGAGCGCCGCGTCGCGCCACGGGCCGGTAGAGATGGTGATGGCGCGGAATACCAGACGACCGTCGACGCGGGCCAAGTGCATGCCGCCGGAGGCGCCGCCGACCGCATCGCAATCGCTGCGATAGAAGTTCGTCGCCGCGCTCGAGACCGGCACCCGCCTGACCGTGCAGCCGCGCACCACGGGCATGGACGGGTCGAGCGATTGCATGTCGGCCGGCTGGGCGGTGAGCACGATCAGCCGGTCACCGGCCCGCGGACGCGTCGTGGCCGGCGGAAACGGCTTGGCGCCCGCAATCGGCGTGGCCAGGCGGACGACCGCCCAGTCATTGTTGGAAGCGGGCCTGGGCGGCACGGCGCCGAAGCGGGCATTGGCGGCGTCGGTCAGAAGCGGCATCCAGTCCGCACCTGCCGCCTGCGCCTTGAAGAAGCACTTGGTGGCCAGCCGGCCGTCCTCGAAGAAGGTATGGGCGGCGGTCAGCACCAGATCGTTGGCGAGGAACAGCGCACCGGAGGCGAACGCCTGCCGGGCGCCGAAACAGGCGACATGGCCGGAGACCTGGCGGATGCGGGCGATCTCCGCCAGCGACAGACCGAGCTCAGGCCCCAGCGCGACAAGCGTTCCGCGATCGTCGGTGCCGATGATGTTGGCGGAGGTGGGCGCAGATTGCAGGGCCACCGCCAGCATCGCAATGGCTGCAGCAATGGCTCTCATCGGTCGACCGTATCGCCATCTTCTTCGTCATGGCCGGGGCCCGTCCCGGCCATCCACGTCTTCCTTCCGGGCAACTCCGCGAGGCGTGGATCACCGGGACACGCCCGGTGATGACGTGGAAGAGAGAAACTCACCCGAACCTCACGGCGGCGCGGGCCTTGGCCTTGGCGGCCTCCGCCTCGCGATTGCGCGGCGGGGCATTGATCACGAGGTCTTCCAGCAGGTGATGGGCGATGTGCGCCACTTCGTCGACGGCGCGGTTGAAGACAGCCTCGTTGGCCTTGGACGGGTGCGTGAAGCCGCTGATCTTGCGCACGAACTGGAGCGCCGAGGCGCGGATTTCGTCGTCGGTCGCCGGCGGATCGAAATTGGCAAGCGTGCGGATATTGCGGCACATGGCTCTCTCCCTCCCCGAGGTCGGGATAATAGCGGCGACGCGAGGGCCGCACGAGAGCCTTACGGGAGATTGGCGATGGCCGCCTCCGCGACCTGTTTCTCCTGAGCGATCGCCGTGGGGCTCGCAGGCACATTGCGGCTGATGACGAGCTTGTCGCCGCGCGCGAAGACGTGCAGCTGTACCATGACATTCGAGGACACCAGGAAGGCCGCGTCGCCGACGCCGGACACATCGGCGACCTTCGGCTTTTCGATGCCGGGCGGCGGCGTGTCGTTGAGGACAGTCTTCTTCTGGTCGGCAACCTCGGCAGCAAGATCGCTCTTCGGCAGCACCGCCGCGATCAACATGAATCCGCTGCCGATGGCCGCGCCCTGATAGGCGCACATGCTGACGTCGGCGCCACCGCCATGCGTGTCGATCGATTTGGCCGAAATGGGCGTTCCGAAGATCTTGCCGACGAGGTCAGGCGCGACCAGCTTGCAGGCGTCCGGGGCACCGGCAGCTAGCGCCGTGGTGGAGCCGACGGCAATCAGGCCGGCGGACATGACGACAGCCACAGCCGTCGAACGAATCATCGGGGGATTGGTCATACAGGCCTCCTCAGCAAATCCCGCGGATGCTTGCGCATCGGCGTTTTCGCTCAGCCCCTGCCACCCGCGCAAACGCTAGTGCGTGGGCCCGGCGAACGCAAATCCGGTGGCAGACCGGCCCTTACGCCGCCACCGGCCGCGCCGGCTCGTAGTTGAGGATCGGCGCCAGCCAGCGCTCGGCCTCGGTCAGCGTCCAGCCCTTGCGTTCGGCGTAGTCGGCGACCTGGTCGCGCTCGATGCGACCGACGCCGAAATAGTGGCTCTTCGGGTGGGCGAAATAGAGGCCGGAAACCGACGAGCCCGGCCACATGGCATAGCTCTCGGTGAGCTTGATACCGGTGGCGGCCTCCGCGTCGAGGAGCGAAAACAGGGTCCCCTTCTCGGTGTGGTCGGGCTGGGCGGGATAGCCCGGCGCCGGCCTGATGCCGTCATAGGCCTCGCCGATCAGCTCTGACGGCGTCAGCGTCTCGTCCGGCGCATAGGCCCAGAACTCGCGCCGCACGCGCTGGTGCAGCCGTTCGGCGAAGGCCTCGGCGAGACGGTCGGCGAGCGCCTGCGACAGGATCTTGGAATAGTCGTCATTGGCGCGGGCGAAGCGTTCGGCAACCGCCTCCTCGCCGATGCCGGCGGTGACGGCGAAGCCACCGATGAAATCGGTCACCCCGGCCTCGCGTGGCGCGACGAAATCGGCGAGCGCCACATGGGCGCGGCTGCTGTTGCCGGAGCGGGCGATCTGCTGGCGGAGCGTGAACAGGCGCGCCCTCTCCTTTTCCCGCGTCTCCCCGTCGTAGACGACGATGTCGTCGCCTTCAGCATTGGCGGGCCAGAAGCCGATGACGCCGTTGGCGGTGAGCCAGTCCTCGGCGACCATCTGCTTCAGCATCGCCTGCGCGTCTTCATAAAGCGAGCGCGCGGCCTCGCCGACCTTGGGATCGGAGAGGATCAACGGAAACGTGCCCTTCATCTCCCAGGTGGCGAAGAAGGGCGTCCAGTCGATATAGGGGACGAGTTCGGCGACCGGGTAATTGGTCAAGCTCCGCGTGCCAAGGATTTTCGGCCGGACCGGGCTGAAGCCCGTCCAGTCGATGGCGAAGCGATCGGCGCGCGCCTGGGCCAGCGTGATGCGCCGCTTCTCCTCCTGGCCGCGCGCATGGGCCTCGGCCACCTTGCGGTATTCGCTGCGCATCTCTTCAACGTAGTCCGCCCTGCCCGTGCCGAGCAGGCTGGAGGCAACGCCGACGGCGCGGCTGGCATCGAGCACATGCACGGTGGCGCCGCGCTGGTAATTGGGCAGGATCTTCACCGCCGTATGAACGCGGCTGGTGGTCGCTCCGCCGATCAGGAGCGGCACGTCGAAGCCTTCGCGCTCCAGTTCCGCCGCCACGTTGCACATCTCGTCGAGCGACGGCGTGATCAGGCCCGAGAGGCCGATGATGTCGACCTTCTTTTCCTTTGCGGTCGCCAGAATCTTCGCCGCCGGCACCATGACACCGAGGTCGATCACCTCGTAATTGTTGCAGGAGAGCACGACGCCGACGATGTTCTTGCCGATGTCGTGCACGTCGCCTTTGACGGTGGCGAGCAGGATGCGCGCCACCGGCCGGTCTTCGACGCCGTGGCGGCGCTTGTCCTCCTCCATATAAGGCAGCAGGTAGGCCACCGACTGCTTCATCACGCGGGCGGACTTGACCACCTGGGGCAGGAACATCTTGCCCGCGCCGAAGAGATCGCCGACCACGTTCATGCCGGCCATCAGCGGCCCTTCGATCACGTCGAGCGGCTGGGTTGCGGCCTGCCGCGCCGCCTCGGTGTCCTCGATGATGTACTGGGTGATGCCATGGACGAGCGCGTGCTCCAGCCGCTTGTCGACCGGCAGCGAGCGCCAGGCGGCGTCGGCCACCTGCTTCTCGCCGCCATCCGAGCGATAACGCTCGGCCGCCTCCAGCAGCCGTTCGGTGGCGTCGCTCCGCCGGTTGAGCACCACGTCTTCGCAGAGGTCGCGCAGCTCCGGCTCGATCTCGTCATAGACCGGCAGCGCGCCGGCATTGACGATGCCCATGTCCATGCCGGCAGCAATCGCGTGATAGAGGAAGACCGCGTGCATGGCACCGCGCACGGTCTCGTTGCCGCGGAACGAGAAGGACAGGTTGGAGACGCCGCCGGAGACATGGGCATGCGGCAGATTGGCCTTGATCCACTTGACCGCCTCGATGAAATCGACGCCGTAATTGTTGTGTTCCTCGATGCCGGTGGCGACCGCGAAGACGTTCGGATCGAAGATGATGTCTTCCGGCGGGAAGCCGATCTCCTCGGTGAGGATCTTGTAGGCGCGGGCGCAGATGCCGGTCTTGCGCTTGAGCGTGTCGGCCTGGCCTTTCTCGTCGAAGGCCATGACCACCACGGCGGCGCCGTAGCGGCGCACCGTCTCGGCGCGCTCGCGGAAGGCGTCCTCGCCCTCCTTCATCGAGATCGAATTGACGATGGACTTGCCCTGAACGCATTTCAGGCCTGCCTCGATGACCGACCATTTCGACGAGTCGATCATGATCGGCACGCGCGCGATATCCGGCTCGGCGGCGATCAGGTTGAGGAAGGTCACCATCGCCGCTTCCGAGTTCGAGCAGGCCCTCGTCCATGTTGACGTCGAGCACCTGGGCGCCGTTGGCAACCTGATCGCGGGCGACATCGAGCGCGGCGGCGTAATTGCCAGCGGTGATCAGCTTGCGGAAGCGCGCCGAGCCGGTGACATTGGTGCGTTCGCCGACATTGACGAAGCCGGTGGCGGCAGAAGAACTCATGAAGCCAACTCGAAGGGTTCGAGGCCTGACAGCCGCATAGCTGCCGGCGGATGGGGGACGACGCGCGGCGGAACGCCCGCGACCGCCGCCGCAATGGCGCGGATATGGTCGGGCGTGGTGCCGCAGCAGCCGCCGACGACATTGACGAAGCCGGCGCGGGCGAATTCGCCCAACATGGCGCTCATCGCCTCCGGGCTCTCGTCGTATTCGCCGAACTCGTTGGGGAGGCCCGCATTGGGATAGGCGCAGACGAGCGCATCGGCGACGCGCGCGATCTCGGCGATGTGGGCGCGCATTTCCCTGGCGCCGAGCGCGCAGTTGAGCCCGATGGTGAGCGGACGGCCGTGGCGCACCGAATACCAGAAGGCGGTCGGCGTCTGGCCGGAGAGCGTGCGCCCCGACAGGTCGGTGATCGTGCCCGAAATCATGATCGGCAGCCGCCTGCCGGTCTCGGCAGCAACCTGTTCCACCGCGACGATGCCGGCCTTGACGTTGAGGGTATCGAAGACGGTCTCGAACAGGATCAGGTCGGCGCCACCTTCGGCAAGCCCGCGCGCCGCTTCCGCATAGGCGGCGACCAGATCGTCGAAGGTGATGTTGCGGAAGCCGGGATTGTTGACGTCGGGCGAGATCGAGGCCGAGCGGTTGGTCGGGCCGATGGCGCCGGCGACGAAGCGCGGCCTGTCCGGCGTCTCGGCGGTTACTTCGTCGGCGGCCGAGCGCGCCAGCCGCGCGCCTTCGCGGTTCAACTCGAAGGCCAGCTCTTCCATGCCGTAATCGGCCTGCGCCACCCGCGTCGAGGAGAAGGTGTTCGTCTCGACGATGTCGGCGCCGGCACGGAGATATTCGCAGTGAATTGCGCGGATCGTGTCGGGCTGCGTCAGGATGAGCAGATCGTTGTTGCCGCGCAGATCCTTCGGCCAGTCCTTGAAGCGCTCGCCCCGGAACTCGGCCTCGCTGAAGCGGTGCGCCTGGATCATGGTGCCCATAGCGCCGTCGAGCACCAGGATGCGCTTGGCCGCTTCGGCGCGGAACCGGGTTTCGGCGTCGGTGGGTACGGACATGATCACCATCCAGACTCTGCAATTTCGATTCGGTTGCCAAACGGATCACGCGTGTGGAACCGGCCAAGAGCGGCCTCCTGGTCGCGCGTGACTTCATACCCTTCCTGGGTCAAACGATCCGCGAGCCTCTCGGCCCCGCTAACAAGCAGACAGGCGTGGGCGAAGCGGGCCGGGCGGAACTCGACATCGGTTCGGAAGTGAACCTGCTGATCGCCGATCCGCACCCGCAAGAAACAATGCTCTGCTGGACTCTCGGATTGCGGGACCGTCTCCAGTCCGAGAACGCCGACATAGAAGTGGCGACAATCCTCCTCGCCGCCTTTCGGGACGGTGATTTCGACGTGCTCAATGCCAACAACTGTCGGTCGGCGCTCGAACACCTTAAGTTCCTCGTCCGACAGCTTCGGCCCCTTGCTCCACCAGTCCAGCGAGTTCTTGGGAGGCCTCTTCGTGTGCGTCATGCCGCAGCCTCCGCTGGCGTCGGTCGGGGCGGGCGAATGCCGAGCAGGTGGCAGATCGCGAAGACCAGGTCGGCGCGGTTCATGGTGTAGAAGTGGAAATCGGTGACGCCGCGCTCGACCAGGTCGAGCACCTGCTCGGCGGCGACCGCCGCGGCAATCAGCTGGCGGGTGCCGGGATCGTCTTCAAGCCCCGCGAAGCGCTCTGCCAGCCAGGCCGGAACGCTGGCCCCCGCCTTGGCGGCGAAGCGCGCCGTCTGGGTGAAATTGGTGACCGGCACGATGCCCGGCACCAGCGGAATGTCGATCCGCACGGCCGCCAGGCGCTCGCGAAAGGCGTCGAACATGTCGTTGTCGAAGAAGAACTGGGTGATCGCCCGGTCGGCGCCGGCATCCACCTTGCGCCTGAGGTTGTCGAGCTCGGTCGGCCAGTCGGCGCTCTCCGGATGGCGTTCGACATAGGCCGACACCGACACCTCCATCTCCGGGTGGCGGCGCTTGATGCCTTCGACCAGATCGCCGGCATGGCCGTAGCCGCCGGGGGTGGGCACATAGGGCGTGCCGAGCCCGCCCTCCGGGTCGCCGCGCAGCGCCACGATATGGCTGACGCCGATCTCGGCGTAGCGGTCGACCACGCTGTCGAGGTCTTCGCGGGTGGCGCCGACGCAGGTCAGGTGCGCGGCCGGATTGAGATCGGTCTCGGTGAGAATGCGCTTGAGCGTCGCGTGGGTGCGCTCGCGGGTCGAGCCGGCGGCGCCATAGGTCACCGACACGAAGTGCGGCTTGAGCGGGGCGAGGCGGCCGATCGAGGTCCACAGTGTCTGTTCCATCTGCTCGGTCTTCGGCGGGAAGAACTCGAACGAGACGTTGAGCCCGCTGCTGGCGCCGTGGGCATTGTGCTTGATCTGCGTCATCACGCCACCTCGCGGCTGGCGGCCGGTTCGTCGGCCATTGCCACCCGCCTGTCGCGGGCAAGCAGCAGCGTCACTGTGAGCTTGCCGGTGGCGCCGTCGCCGGCGGCAAGATCGCGCGCCGTCACCAGCGACAGGCCGGCGATCTCGATCCACTGGCGCATCGCCGATGGCGCGAAACCGAGGCGGCGATGGGCATGGCGCTCACGCAGGAATTCCATGTCGTGCGGCGCGAAATCGACGATCAGCAGCCGCCCACCGGGCCTCAGCACGCGCGCGGCCTCCGCAATCGCCCGCTCGGGGTCGCTGAGGAAGTGCAGGACCTGGTGGACGGTGACCAGGTCGAAGCTGTCGCGCTGAAACGGCAGGTGCTGGATATCGCCGAGGCGCACCTGGGCGTTGGCGATACCGGCACGGTCGAGATTGGCTCGGGCCACCGTCAACATGTCGGCCGAGGCGTCGATGCCGACGGCGCGGTTATAGAGCGGCGCGAACAGCTCGAGAAGGCGGCCGGTGCCGGTGCCGAGGTCGAGCATGCTCTCGAACCGGCGCTCGCCGACGGCCGACGCCATCGCCGCTTCGACCGCGGCTTCGGCGACATGCAGCGCGCGGATCGTGTCCCACTCGCCGGCATGGTCGGCGAAATAGCGCCGAGCGGCTTCCGCATGCTCCTGCTTGACCGCCGCCAGATACTCACGGTCGCGCGCCAGTACCGGGTCGCCGACGTCGATCAGCGCCAAGAGATCGCCGGCAAAGCGCCGCGCCGGTCCCTGGTCGGTCAGGCGGTAGAACACCCACGCCCCTTCCGGGTAGCGATCAATCAGGCCGGCTTCTGCCAGCAGCCTCAGATGGCGCGAAATACGCGGCTGCGACTGGCCGAGAATGGCGGTGAGGTCCTTCACCGTCAGCTCGGCCTGCCCGAGCAGCGCCAGGATGCGCAGGCGCGTCGCTTCGCCGGCGGCCTTCAGCGCGGCAATGGCGGTATCGACGGCAAGCGGAGCCGGTTTGGCCATGAGCGCGCCTCCTTCTGCGCAAGACATAAAGATATCCTTATACGTAAATCGCACCCCGTGCAATGGGCCGGGAACACCACGTTCGCCCGGCCGCTGTGCGGTCGCTCTTCGCTTTCGGGAGGGAAAAGAGACAGCACACGATGCCCCGACAAGCCGCGTGACAAGCGCGGCGATCTCGCCTATGAGGGAGCCATGACCCGCGCCGCCGCCACCTTCTTTGGCTACTGGTTTAGCTATCCGCACACACTGGCGGAGGCAGGGGCGCGTTCGATCTGAAGCACTGAACAAGCGAATTCCCGAGAGCCGCCAGACCGACTGGCGGCTTTTTTGTTGCCGCCGGCGGATCGATCCAAGGATGAGGACCAATGCCGAACGACACCGACGATCTGCGCATCCGCGAAATCAGGGAGCTGAGTACGCCCGCGGAGGTGATGCAGGAATTCCCGCGCGTGCCGGCGGCAAGCCGCACGGTCACCGACGCGCGCAGTGCCATCCACGACATCCTCGCCGGTGACGACGACCGCCTGGTCGCCATTGTCGGTCCCTGCTCCGTCCATGATCCACTCGCCGCCCTCGACTACGCCCGCCGGCTCGCCAAGCTCCGCCATCGCCTGCGCGGGCAGCTTGAGATCGTCATGCGCGTCTATTTCGAAAAGCCGCGCACCACGGTCGGCTGGAAGGGGCTGATCAACGATCCCGACCTCGACGGCTCGTTCCAAATCGACAAGGGGCTGAGGACCGCCCGCAAGCTGCTGCTCGAGATCAACACGCTGGGGCTGCCCGCGGCTTGCGAATTCCTCGACATGACCACGCCGCAATACCTCGCCGATCTGGTCTCCTGGGGCGCCATTGGCGCGCGCACCACCGAAAGCCAGGTGCATCGCGAGCTGGCCTCGGGCCTCTCCTGCCCGGTCGGCTTCAAGAACGGCACCGATGGCAACGTGAAGATCGCGGTCGACGCGGTGAAGGCAGCCTCCGAGCCGCACCATTTCCTCGCCGTCACCAAGAGCGGGCGGGCCGCGATCGCCGCCACGTCCGGAAACGGCGACTGCCACCTCATCCTGCGCGGCGGCAAGGTGCCGAACTACGATGCGGCCAGCGTCGACGCCGCCTGCAGCGTGCTGGAGACGGCCGGTCTGACGCCCCAGGTGATGATCGACACCAGCCACGCCAACAGCGCCAAGAAGCCGGAAAACCAGCCGCGGGTGGTCGCCGACATTGCCCGCCAGGTGGGCGACGGCGACCGCCGTATCGTCGGCGTGATGATCGAGAGCAACCTCGTCGCCGGCCGGCAGGATCTCGTGCCCGGCAAGGAACTGACCTACGGCCAGAGCATCACCGACGGCTGCATCGACTGGGACACCACGGTTGCGGTGCTGGAGCGGCTGGCCACGGCAACCAAGGAGCGGCGGCGGCAGACCGCGCGGCAGGCGGACGGCATGGTGGAGGAACTGGCGGCCGCGGGCCCCTGAGCGGGCACGGTCGCCGCCTTCACATCATGCGCATGTTGAGATCGAACATGACCCACAAGGTGCCGCCGATCATGATGAACAGCAGCACCGCGGCAAAGGCCAGCGTCACCAGCCAGTCGGGATGCGTGCGCCTGAGGTCGATATGCAGGAAGTAGCGGAAATGGACGAGGACCTGAACGACCGCTGCCGCCGCGATCAGGACGACCGACGGTCCGGCGGGTAGCAGCCGGAAGAAGACGAGGCCGAAGGGAACGACGGTCAGCGTCAGGGCGAGGGCAAGGCCGGTCAGATAGGTTCTGAGTGTGGCGGGCATCTACAGCACCCCGGTGAGATAGACGATCGAGAAGATGCCGATCCAGACAATGTCGAGGAAGTGCCAAAACAGGCTCAAGCGGTAGAGGCGCGAGGTGACCGGCTCGGTCAGCCCCTTGACCGCGATCTGGCCGATCATGACGAGGATCGACAGCATGCCGATGCTGACATGGAGGCCGTGGGTCGCAACCAGCGTGAAGAACGCGGTGAGGAAGCCACTGCGCTGAGGCCCGGCGCCGGCGGCGATCATGCCGGCAAATTCGCTGACCTCCATCCCGACGAAAGCGAGGCCGAGCACCAGCGTCACCGTCAGCCACAGGACGGCGGTGCGCGGGGCACCGCGATGCGCCGCCACCATGGCCAGGCCGAATGTCGTGCTGCTGAACAGGAGCACCATGGTCTCGGCGAATGTGTGCGGCAGGCTGAACAGGTCGCGGCCCGTCGGGCCGCCGGCGGTGCCGCGCAGCATGACGACATAGGTGGCGAAGAGCAGCGCGAAGATGACCGCGTCGGTCATCAGATAGAGCCAGAAGCCGAGCGCCTTGGTCTCCGCCCTTTCGCTCTCCGCCGTGCCGTCCGTCAGGAGCGGTAGCTCGTCGATTACGATGCTCATCACGCCACCTCCGACGCCGGTGCTTCGGGCAGATGTGCCGCTTCCCGGCCGCGCGCCTGCGCCAGCCCCCTGGCCAGATCGGCGAAGCGGCGATCCTCGATTTCTTTCACCTCTGCGGCGGGGATGATCCGGTCGGTGTCGTCGCTGCTGCTGCGCACGATGACGACAACGGCAAGTGCGACAACACTCGCCGCCGCCAGCCACCAGATATACCAGATCGCCGCGAAGCCGAGGACGCCGGCCACAATGCCGACAGCGATGCCGAACGCACTGTTCTTCGGCATGGTGATATCGTCATAGGCGGCGGGCCGCTGCCGGGCGATGCCCAGCCTCTTCGCATCGGTGAGTGGGTCGAGGCCATGCACGTGCGGGATGACGGCGAAGTTGTAGGGCGCCGGCGGCGACGCCGTCGTCCATTCCAGCGTGCGCCCATCCCACGGATCGCCGGTCAGGTCGCGCAGTTCCTCGCGCCTCTGGAAGCTGACCACGATCTGGATGGCGAAAGCAACCATGCCGAACAGGATGATCAGCGCGCCGATCCCGGCGACGATCAGCCAGGGTTGCCACGCCGCCGTCGCGTAGTGCGCCATGCGCCGCGGCATGCCCATAAAGCCGAGCACATAGAGCGGCATGAAGGCGACGTAGAAGCCGATCGCCCAGCCCCAGAAGGACCGCCTGCCCCACTTCGGATCGAGACGGAAGCCGAAGGCCTTCGGGAACCACAGGTTCAACCCGGCGATATAGCCGAACAGCGCGCCGGGAATGAGCATGTTGTGGAAATGCGCCACCAGGAAAGTGGTGTTGTGCATGAGGTAGTCGGCCGGCGGCAAGGCGAGCAGCACACCGGCGACGCCGCCGATCACGAAGGTGATGAGGAACGCGATCGTGTACAGCATCGGCACCTCGAAGCGGATGCGACCGCGATACATGGTGAACAGCCAATCGAAGATCTTCACGCCGGTCGGCACGGCGATGATCATCGTGGCGATGCCGAAGGCGGCGTTGACGTCGGCGCTCGCCCCCATCGTGAAGAAGTGATGCAGCCATACCGTGAAGGACAGGATGGCGATGGCTGCCGTGGCATAGACGAGCGAGGCGTAACCGAACAACCGCCGCCCGGAAAAGATCGACACCACTTCCGAATAGATACCGAAGGCCGGCAGGATCACGATGTAGACCTCGGGATGGCCCCACATCCAGATCAGGTTGGCGAAGTTCATCATGTTGCCCCCCTGCCCGTTGGTGAAGAAGTGCATGCCGGCCACGCGGTCGAGCTCGAGCATCGACGCCACCACGGTCAGCGCCGGAAACGCGAAGGCCATCAGCGCGCTGGTGCACAGCGCCGTCCAGGTGAACAGCGGCATGCGCATCAGCGTCATGCCCGGCGCCCGTTCCTTGAGGATCGTGACGATGAAATTGATGCCGGTCAGCGTCGAGCCGATGCCGGATATCAACACCGACCACACCCAGTAGTCGACGCCGCTGCCGGGGCTGTAGGCCATCTCCGAATAAGGCGGATAAGCGGTCCAGCCGGCCGTCGAGAACTTGCCGACGACCAGCGAAACCAGAACCAGGCCGGCGCCGGCCACCGTCAGCCACAGGCTCATCGCGTTCATGTAGGGAAAGGCGACGTCGCGGGCGCCGATCTGTTGCGGCACGATGAGATTGATCAGCCCGGTGAGAAACGGCATCGCCATGAAGAAGATCATGATGGTGCCGTGCGAGCTGAAGACCTGGTTGAAGTGCTCCGGCTTCAGATAGCCCATCGAATTGTAGGCCATCGCCTGCTGGGCGCGCATCATCAGCGCGTCGATGAAGCCGCGCATGAGCATGACCAGCGACAGGACGATGTACATGATGCCGATGCGCTTATGATCGACGCTGGTCAGCCACTCCTTCCACAGAGTGCCCCACGCCCGCCGCCAGGTGATGAAGCCGACGACGGCCAAGGCGCCGAGGATCGTGAACACCGCGCCGCTGAAGGCGACCGGGCTGTAAAGTGGAAGCGCGTCGATGGTCAGCCGCCCCAACATCAGGATTTCCTCCGTGTCGCCGCACCCTGGGGCATCGCGGCAGCCAAGGCGGCATGTGTCGCGGTGCTACCGCCGCGATATTTCTGGATAATGCGGTCGAACAGCCCCGGTTCGACGCTCGCGTAGTAGGTCATCGGATAGGGCGCGCTCGGCTTGGCAAGCTCGGCATAGGACGCTGCGTCGAGAACCCTCGGTGACTTGCGCACCCTCGTTACCCATGCATCGAAGCCGGCTTTCGACATCGCGACGGCGGCGAAGCGCTGAAAGGCGAAGCCGGTGCCGCTGTACATCGTGTTGCGGCCGACGAAATGGCCCGGTGCATTGGCAAGCAGGTTGAGATGCGTCTTCATCCCGGCCATCGCATAGATCTGGCTGCCAAGCGCCGGGATGAAGAAAGCATTCATCACCGTATCCGACGTGATGGTCAGGCTGAGCGGCACGCCGCTCGGGAAGGCCAGTTGGTTGACCGTCGCGATGCCCTGCTGCGGATAGATGAACAGCCACTTCCAATCCTCGGCCACCACGTCGACCTTCAGCGGCTTGATGGCCGGGTCCAGCGCCCTGTAGGGATCGAGCTGGTGCGTGTAGGTCCACACATAGACCCCCAGCACCATCACGATGATCGCCGGCACGACCCAAACGACGGTATCGACCGTGTTCGACATCCAATCCGGCTGATAGCGGGCGCGCTTGTTGGAAGCGCGGTATCGCCACGAGAACCACAAGGTGAGCACGAAGACCGGCACGACAACGATCATCATGATCGCCAGCGCGCGGAACAGCAGGTCGCGCTCGATGGAGGTTACCGGGCCGCCTGCATCGATGATGGGAAAGTCTGCGAGCGCGCAGCCGCCAAGCGACGATGCACCCACGATAATTGCAGCAACGATAGCGACGCGCCTGAAGTGCATCGTTCTCTCACCAACGCTCGGGCTTTGCGGTTTCGAAAGCGGCAGATAGGGCCACTCTCATTCATCACCACCAGCGTTGCTGCGGCATTTCGACTAGATGAAGAAGACGTAATCGACGGCGATCGACGGGGTGGCCAGAGCGAAACCCAAGAAGGAGGAATTGTCGCTGCTCGCCATTGACGGGCTCCCGCCAAACAGGAAGACTTGACCAAGGACAACCAGGGGGCAGCGGGGGCCTGCGGCAGTCGCCGAGGGACCCGGCAGGGGGCAATGGATACCGTCTCGCATTCGCCGGTGGCCGGCGAAGCCGACAGGCATTTTGCGCAGAGTATTGCGGTCGGCCTGGTGTGCGGCCTGTTGGCCATCGTCCAGTCGATCGGCTTCGGCACGCTGCTCTTTTCCGCGCTTCCCGGTTCACTGTCTTCCAACGGCGCCGGCATGGCGCTGTTCGCCAGCGCAGTGCTTGCAGCAGTGGTGCCGTTCCTCAGTTCGACGCGCGGCGTGGTCGCCGTCGCCCAGAGCGTTCCCGTCGCCGCCATGGCCGGCATCGTCGGCGCCATCGCCGCCAATGTCGCGCCCGGCAACGATCGCGCCGTGCCGGCGACGATCGTCGCAGCCGTCGCGCTGACCACCCTGACCATCGGCGCCGGCACCTGGTTGCTCGGCTTCTTCCACCTCAGCCGCTTCGTCCGCTTCATCCCGTTTCCGGTGATCGGCGGATTCCTCGCCGGTTCCGGCTGGCTGGTTCTCGTCGGCGGCATCGATGCCATCGCCGGCGCCCACTTCATCAGCGCGCCGCTGGACCTGCTCGCCCAGCCGGCCATGCTCGGCCGCCTGCTATCGGCCGCCGGCCTGATCGCGACGATCGCGGTCGTCCAGCGGCTGAGCGGCGGCTGGCGGCTGGCTCTGCCGGCGACCCTTGCCGCCGCCCTGGTGCTCTTCAACCTGATCGTCTTGTCGATGGGAATCCCGCACGCTGCGCTGCGTGCCAACCATTGGCTCATGACCTTGCCAGAAGGCCATGCCCTGTGGCCGCCTCTGCTGCCGGACGATCTCAGGCTGATCGAGTGGCAGGCGATTGCCGGCCAGACGCTGGCACTTGCGACGGTTCCCCTGCTTGCCGTCATCGCCGTGCTGATGAACGCCACCGGCATCGAACTCGATGCAGCGCCGCGATCTCGATCTCGATCGGGAACTGCGCGCCATCGGCATCGGCAACCTCTTCGCCGGCCTCGGCGCCGGCACTCCGGGCTACCACTCCGTGTCGGGCACCGCCCTCGCCTCGCGTCTGGGGGCCACCGATGCGACCGTGGGCCTCACGATCGCCGTCTGTTGCGCAACCGCAGCCGCCTTCGGCCCGCAGATCCTGTCGCTGGTGCCGACCCCGCTGCTCGGCGGCGTGCTGCTGTGGATCGGCGGCGGGCTGGTGAATCAATGGCTGATCCGCGCTCGTGCCCGTCTCGCGCGCGCCGAATATGCCGTCGTCGTGCTCATCTTTGCGGTCATCGCCTTTGTCGGCTTCGCCTGGGGCATCCTGGTCGGGCTGCTCGCCGCTGCCGTTCTGTTCGCGATCGACTATGGCCGCATCGACATCGTCCGCTACACGCTGACCGGCCGCGACTACCAGACCGGCGCCGATTCCGCCGACGAGCGGCTCGTGGCACTGCGCACCAACGGCGAGGCGACGCTGCTCTATCGCCTGCAGGGCTATCTGTTCTTCGGCACCGCCGAGCGGCTGCGCAAGCGCATCCTGGAGCGGCTGGCGGACACCAGCGTGCCGGGCATCCGCTTTCTGGTCATCGACTTCGACCGCGTCAGCGGCCTCGATTCCTCCGCCGTGCTGTCCTTCGTCCGCCTGTCGCAGGCGGCTGCGCCGGCGGGCTTCGTGCTGGTGCTGACCGGCATGTCGGGCGAGGTTCGCAAGGCGATGCTGCGCGGCGGGCTGGAGCATAACCGGGACGGCCCGGTGCGCATCGAACCGAGCTTCGACCACGGAGTGGAGTGGTGCGAAAACGCCCTGCTGGCGAAAGTGGCGCCAACGCTGGCGACGGCACAGAGCCGGCCGGCCCGCGATATCCTCATGGGCGTGGTCGGCGACGCCGCCTTCGCCGAAGCCCTGGTCCCCTATTGCGAGCGTGTCGAGATTGCCACCGGCGCCGCGCTGATCACCCAGGGCAAGCCGTCCGACGACATCTTCTTCATCGAGGCCGGCCGCGCTGCGGTGGAACTGACCAACGGCAGCCAGGCCATCCGGCTGACGACGCTTGCGCACGGCGCCATCGTCGGCGAGATCGCCTTCTATCTCTCGGTGCCGCGCTCGGCATCGGTGGTCGCGGAGAGCGACCTGGTGGCATGGCGTTTCAGCCGCACCAATCTGGACCGCCTGCACGCCAGCGAGCCGGAGATCGCCGCTCGTTTCCATCAGGGCATTGCCGCCATGCTGGCCGACCGCCTGACCCGCACAAACCGGCTGATCCAGTTGCTGGCTAATTGATTGCCCCTCACGCCCTCACCGCGACGATGAACAGGCGGGGAAAGCGGAAGAGCACGCGCCCGTCGGCAAGCGGCAGATAGGCCTCGGCCAGCCTTTCCGTGTAGCGCGCCAGGAACAGCGCCTGCTCGTCGGCGTCGACGCGATCGAGGTAGGGGCGCAGGCCGGTCGAGCGCACCATCTCGACGATGGCTCCCGCGCTCGCCAACGGATGATTGTAGAGCGTGTGCCAGACGTCGATGCGCGCCGCGGCCGGCTGGAGAAGATTGTAATAGTCGGCCGGCGTGCCGATCGTCTCGCGCGCGATGGGCACGCGGAACTTCGGCGCCCACGGAGCTTCCGCCGCCACCGCCCGCATCAGCGTATGCGACGGCTCCGTGGCGACGTTGTCCGGCATCTGCACGGCCAGCACCCCGCCGGAAGAAAGCACCGCAAAGAGGCGCTTGAGCACCGCCTTGTGGTCCGGCACCCACTGGAAGGTGGCGTTGGCAAAGAGGAGATCGACCGGCGCCTCCGGCGTCCCCGGGGTCCATCTCGCCACGTCCGCCTCGATGAAAGTGACGTCCGGAAGCCGCTTCCGCGCCGCCGCCAGCATCTCGGGCGAGGAATCGAGGCCGACGATCTCAGCGTCTGGAAAGCGCGCGACCAAAAGCTCGGTCGAATTGCCCGGCCCGCAGCCGATATCGACCGCGCGGCGCACCGCCGTCAGCGGCACCGCGGCGATGAGATCGCGCGCCGGGCGCGAGCGTTCGTCGGCGAACTTCAGATATTGGGAGGGCGACCATGCCGCCACGGGCGTGCGCATTAACCAGAAGCTCCAAAACGGCAGCAGACAGGGTTAATCCGTCCAAGTTTACGCAATTTGCTAACGGCCCGCACATTCCATCGGATTAGTTGTCATGCCAGGAAGCGCTCGCTAACCGGTTGCCGTGCCCGTGTCGATCGATATCCCCACAATGGTGCTGATGATCGCCGTCATCCAGCTGACCTGCGGCGGCCTGCTGATCTACATAGCTTTTTACTATCGCGACGTGCCGGCGGCGACCTGGTGGGGCGTGTCGCACATCATCCTTGCCGGCGGCGTAGCGCTGTCGATGGCCAGCGCCTTCACCGGGGATGACCGGGTCGCCGCGGTTGCCTTCGTCGTCTTCCTGGTCTCCGCAGCGGTACAGTGGCATGGAACCCGCCTGCTTACGGGAGCCCGCTCCTATCTTCCGCTGGTGCTCGTGGGACCCCTCGCCGTTGCCGCGGTCAATCTACTGCCGGTCGGGTCGAGCCTGCCCGCAATCCGCGGAATCACGGCAAGCGTCTTCAACATCGCCTACTTCGCAGGTGCTCTGGCTGTCCTGCTGCGGCCGCCGGCCGGGTTGCTCGCCGCCTACAAGCCGCTCGCTGCGCTCTTCGTCGCCAACATCGTCGCCATCGGCCTGGGACCGTTCGGCGGGCTGGGCGGCACCGAGATCGGCTTGCCCCCGCTCCTCAGCATCGGCGGGTTCATCTACCTCGAGGGCCAGATCTTCGTGATCGGCACCACGATCTTCGTCGTCGCCGCCGTGCGCGAGCGCAAGGAATTTGCCAGCCACAACGCCGCCACGATCGATCCGCTGACCGGGCTCGCCAATCGCCGCAGCTTCTTCGAGCTTGCCGATAGTCTCATCAAGCGCAGCCGGGTCGCCGGAATACGCTGCGGCGTGCTGATGATCGATCTCGACAACTTCAAATGGATCAATGACCACCACGGCCACGCCACCGGCGACATGGCGCTGCGTGTGTTCGGCGAATCGGCGCGCAAGGCGCTGCGTCCCGGCGACATTCTCGGCCGCATCGGCGGCGAGGAATTCGCGGCCATCCTGCCGGGCAGCGGCATCGAGGCATCGCTGGCGATCGCCGAGCGCATGCGCAAGTCCTTCCAGGCGGCGGCCGAGGACATCAACGGCGTTCCGGTACATGCCACGCTGTCTGCCGGCGTTGCCGCCTTCCTGCCAGGCACGACGCTTGAAATGCTGATGCGGGAAGCCGACGCCGCCCTCTATCTGGCCAAGCAGAACGGCCGCAACCGCATCGAACGCTTCCCGGGCTCACTGACGCCGGACGAGAACCGCATCGCCTATGTCGCGTGACACCGGCAATTTCGACCGCACAGCACAAACCCCTCGGTGACACGGCGGCAGGGTCAGGCTGCGAGGTCGACGCCCATGGCTTCGGCGATGACCGCGAAATCCTCCGCGCTCACGGCGAAGCTGCCGCGGCGGAAGGCATAACCCCAGCCAGTCTTGCCTGTGGTGAAGCTCAGCCGGTCGAGCAAAGGATGGATCGGCGCCGCGCGGCATTCCCGCCACGCGACGTCACGACGGACGGGATGAAAGCCATCGCCCATGTCGCCCTGATAGGCTTCGCCCGGCTTGATGCACCCGAGTGCCGTGAACGCCTGAACCGGCTCTCCGGCACTGAGCGCCGTGCGCGGCGAGTAATAGGCGATCCAGTCGCCGGGCGCGAGCCGCTTCACCGGCGCCGCCTTGCCGTGGCCGAGCTGGCAGAAGCCACCGGCGACGCCCTCCAGCACATGGTCGCGCGCGGCGACACCGATCCAGAAACGCTGCTCGCTCATGCCGAACCTCTAGCATTGGCGGCGGCAGGAAGTTGTCAGCAACAATCGACCCGGAGCTAAGCCCGCGCGAACTGTTGTCGCCCCCCGGGGCGCCGCCGGCGGATCAGCCACTCGGCCACGGCGAGATTGAGTACCCAGGCCCCACCCATCGCCAGCGCCTTGGTCATGTCGTCCAGCGGACCGAAGAGCAGAATCACGGGAAGCTGGGTGATCGCCTGGGTGCCAGCACCCTGACCGATGGCGTAGGCGCGGCGCATCCAACCCTGGTGGCGCTCCACGTCCCGCCTGCGGATGGCGACGAAGCCGAGGACCAGCGACACCGCCATGCCTGAACCGGCGAACAGCCGGAAGGCATGCAGCAACGCATTGTCCGGCGGCACGATGGCGTAGGTCATCGCCATCCACAATCCGGAAAAGGCCGCCAGCAATCCTGTCGGCACCAGCACGCGCCCGGCGATCCGATGCCAGCGCGGATGGCGCCGGCGGATGGCCGGCGCAAACTGGAAGGCACCGACCACGCAGTAGATCGTCACGGAAATGATGTGCAGCACGACCGGGATCGGGGCAGCGATGAAGCGGGCATTTTCGGGGGTGACCGCGGCGCCACCGGCCAACATGACGAGGCGGGCCGTGCCCGCCACCACGGGGATGAAGGCAAGCGCGATCAGGCCTGCCGGAATCAACCAATCGGATTTCGACGAGACAGCCATGCGAGCGACCTCACAAGAGTGCCGGTTACGAGAGTGCGACTGCAAAAAAGCAGCGGTTCTCGCGGGCCATCTTTGCCGCGTCAGGTCGCTGGGCTGGCAGCACCTGTAGCACGCAACCGCGAATTTGCAGCACGAATAGCGCGGCGACGGGCGAGGCCCTCTGCCCTCTTCATGGGTATGATGCGAGGAAGGATTTGACCGATGAAACCGCCCAAGCCGATCAGGACTGCGCGCGACTACCGCGCCGCGGCCAAACGCATCGACGAACTGGTCGTGCTGCCGGACGCCGAGACCAACGAGGAACTTGAGCTGCTCACCATCCTGGTCATGGCCTATGAGGCCGAGCACGTTCAGGACCTGCCGATGGAGCCGGTCGCATACCTCAAGGCTTCGATGGACAACCGGGGCCTCGCCCAGTGCGATCTCGCCCGCCTGCTCGGCTCCAGCAGCCGCGCCGCCGAGGTGCTCGGCGGCAAGCGCGACCTGTCCAAGGCGATGATCCGCACGCTCGCCAAGGAATGGGGCCTCGACGCCAACACGCTGATTGGGGCGCGGCGGGCGGCGGCGTGGTGGCCGCCGGGCGCGAGCGCTCGTCGGCGAACTTCAGATATTGCGCCGGGGACTAGGCGGATTTGAGGGTGGATCAAGCGGGATCGGCTATTCACATGGCATCGGCGGCGGCAATTGCGCAACGCGCAAATTGCGTGGCCGCTGCTACCATATGCTCAATAAGTGTCCAGCGATCACCAGCGCCAAAACCACGGCCGCAAGCAAACTTGCGCGGCGTGAAAGCCGAATACTGACGTATCGGACCTCAAGCCTAAACTCGTCATCAGGCCGCCGATTGTCGGGCATTGGTCGCTCCTCTCAGCAAAAGCTAATTCGAGAGGAACCAAGGTCTTAGGGCACTAGAACAGCACGGATGTCAACGCGAGAAAACACGCGTGCAGCCTGTGAAGCTGCCGTTCCCCGGCACCAAGCGGTTTCTATCCCTCAAAACGTTCAGCAGCACGTTCATACGGCGAGAGCTGTGGATAACCTCTTCTCGAAGCGAAACGATCCTTACCGCGCGAACTGCTTGTACTTCACCCGGTGATGGTTGGCGGCGTCGGCGCCCAGCCGGCTACGAGAATGCCTCCAATCTCACGACTTGAAACACGGTCTCGTCGGTATTACTTTCCTCTTCTGGTAATACCACGATGGAAATCGCCATGTCCACGCGGGTCACCATCAAAGGCCAGGTCACGCTCCCCAAGAGCGTCCGCGACGCCGTCGGGATCAAGCCCGGCGACGAGGTGAACGTACGCGCCACGGCAGCCGGGGGTGTGATCATCGAGAAGTCGAAGAGCACCGACGACTACATGGAGAGGCTCCGCAGGCTTGCGAAACAGCGCCTCATCCGCGGCATCACCACTGACGAGTTCATGAAGGAACTTCGGGGCGATCCGGCCGAGGATCCTCCGTTGAAGGTCGAATGACGCTCGTCGACACCAATGTCATCGTCGACCTCCTGAGCGACGATCCAGTTTGGTTTGCGTGGTCGAGCGAGCATCTCCAGCAATGCCGCAGCCGGGGAGCGGCCTACCTCAACGAAATCACCTACGCTGAACTCGCCGCTCGCATCGCAGCGGAGGCCGATCTGCAAACGGCGATCTCCGAGCTGGGCCTCGTCCTGGAGCGCGCGCCCACTTCCGCGCTGTTCCTTGCTGGGCGCGCCTTCGCCCGATATCGCGCAGCCGGAGGCCCGCGCACCAGCATGATCGCCGATTTCTTCATCGGCGCCCACGCCGAGGTCGCGAAGATTCCGATCCTGACGCGCGACGTCCGCCGCTACCGCGCCTATTTCCCCGACGTCACGCTGATCGCACCGCCGGCCTGACGCCCCTCACCGCGCGAACTGCTTGTACTTCACCCGGTGATGGTTGGCGGCGTCGGCGCCGAGGCGACGCACCTTGTCGGCCTCGTACTCCTCGAAGTTGCCCTCGAACCACTCGACATGACTGTCGCCCTCGAAAGCGAGGATGTGGGTGGCCAGCCGGTCGAGGAACATGCGGTCGTGCGAGATGACCACGGCACAGCCGGCGAAGTCTTCGAGCGCGTCTTCCAGCGCGGCCAGCGTCTCGGTGTCGAGGTCGTTGGTCGGCTCGTCGAGGAGCAGCACATTGGCGCCGCTTTTGAGGAGGCTCGCGAGATGGACGCGATTGCGCTGGCCGCCGGAGAGTGAGCCCACCTTCTGCTGCTGGTCGCCGCCCTTGAAGTTGAAGGCGCCGACATAGGCGCGCGAGTTCATCTCGCGCTTGCCCAGCTTGATGATGTCCTGCCCGTCCGAGATCTGCTCCCACACGGTCTTGTTGGGGCTGAGATCGTCGCGGTCCTGGTCGACATAGCCCAAATGCACCGTGTCGCCGAGGCGGACACTGCCGGCATCAGGTTTTTCCTGGCCGGTGAGCATGCGGAAGAGCGTCGTCTTGCCGACCCCGTTCGGGCCGATGACGCCGACGATGCCGCCCGGCGGCAATTTGAAGGAGAGGTCCTCGATCAGTAGCCGGTCGCCATAACCCTTCGACAGGCCCTCGATATCGATGACTGTGTCGCCCAGGCGCTCGCCCGGCGGGATAAGGATCTGGGCGGTGCCCGGTGCCCGCTCCTCGTTGCGCTTGAGCAGTTCGTCATAGGCGCGGATGCGCGCCTTTGATTTCGTCTGGCGGGCGCGAGGACTGGCGGCGATCCACTCGCGCTCCTGCGCCAGAGCGCGCTGGCGGGCGGCATCCTCGCGGCCCTCCTGCTCCATGCGCTTGGCCTTCTTCTCCAGATAGGCCGAGTAGTTGCCCTCGTAAGGGATGCCGCGGCCACGATCGAGCTCGAGGACCCAGCCGGTGACGTTGTCGAGGAAGTAGCGGTCGTGGGTGACGATGAGGATGGCGCCCGGGTACTCGCGCAGGTGCTTCTCCAGCCAGCGCACGGTCTCGGCGTCGAGATGGTTGGTCGGCTCGTCGAGGAGCAGCAGGTCGGGCTGGCGCAGCAGGAGCTGGCAGAGCGCCACCCGGCGCCGCTCACCGCCCGACAGCGTGGTGACGTCGGCATCGTTGGGCGGGCAGCCGAGGGCGTCCATCGCCTGCTCGACCTGGGCGTCGAGGTCCCACAGGTTCTGGCTGTCGATCTGGTCCTGAAGCCTGGTCGCCTCCTCCGCCGTCTCGTCGGAGTAGTTCATCATCAGCTCGTTGTAGCGGTCGAGCAGAGCCTGCTTGGCGGCGACGCCCTGCATCACATTGGCCAGAACGTCCTTTTCCGGGTCGAGCGGCGGCTCCTGCGCCAGGTAGCCGACGGTGGCGCCATCGGCCAGCCACGCTTCGCCGGCGAATTCCTTCTCGCTGCCGGCCATGATCTTCAACAGCGTCGACTTGCCGGAGCCGTTCGGCCCCAGAACGCCGATCTTGGCATCCGGGTAGAAGGACAGGTTGATGTTCTCGAGGACCTTCTTGCCGCCCGCATAGGACTTGGACAGGCCCTGCATGTGATAGATGAACTGGCGCGCCATTCCGCACTCCGCTTGGCCCGAGCGGGCCGTCACACGAAATCGTTGGGGAAGTTGGCGCCTATGTAGTCGAAGGCCGGCGGGACTGCAATCGGCTCGGTGGCGGACGGCGATCAGGCCGACCGGAGCGACTCACAACTGCGACGGTCGCGAACCGCGCGGCCGGTCGTCCGGGAGCGCTGGCGGGGCAGTGTCTCCCAGAGTTGGCAGGACGGCGCGGATGTGGTCGCCCAAGGCGCTGGCGACCGAAGACGGTCGCTGTTCGGCAAACTCGAGCGCGATGCCGATCTCGGGCAGCGGCGGCAGGCCGGCGGTGACAATGTGGAGATCGGGCGGGACGGCCGTACGGGTGAGCACGCTGATCGCGTGGCCGGAGCGCGCGATGGCGACGAGGCCGGCGTAGCTGTTGCTGGCAAAGGCCACCCGGTAGCGGCGATTGACCGCCGCCATGGCGTCTGTGGCCGCCCGGTAATCGAGCGTCACCGGCGCCGAAAGCGCCAGCGGCAGGATGCTGTCGCCAAGAATGGACGGCTCTGCGGCATTGGCCACCCAGACAAAGCGCTCCTTGCGGATCACCGCGCTGTTGTCGGGATCGGGAAGCGAGACCAGCGCCATGTCGATCTGGCGCCGGTGCAGCAGCGGACGCAGCTCGGAGGTCGGCGCGCAGACCATGCGCACCTCGACATCGGGATTGAGCGCGCAGAAATCTCTCAGAAGCTCGGGGACGAAGGCGATCGAATAGTCTTCCGGACAGCCGAAGCTGACGGCGCCCTTCAACGCAGTGCCGCTCATTTCGGCCAGGATGTCTTCGTGCCGCGCCAACAGGGATTCCGCATGTGCCAGAAGTTTCTCGCCGGCGGCCGTGAGGCGCACCCCCGTCCCTGTCCTGTGCAGAAGCACCTGGCCGACCAGCGCTTCGAGCCGGTGCATCTGCATGCTCAGCGCCGACTGTGTGCGCCCGACCTGCTGCGCGGCGAGGCTGATCGAGCCCGTCCGCGCAACGAGGGTGAAGCTCCTGAGCAGGGCGAGATCGAGAAATCGCATTCCATCAGACCAATTGATATCCAAATGAAACAATATCAATTTGCCTGCTTTCGCAAGGGTTGCTAGCCGTGGACGGACGGCCAGCAGAGGGTGATCCCATGTCGCTGAATGACGATCCCGCATTCTGGGCATCTGCCCGCAAGCATCTGACGCGCTACGGACCCAGCTTTGAATCGATCATTGTCGAGCGGGCCGAGGGCAGCTTCGTCTATGACGCGGACGGACGCGCAATCCTCGACTTCACATCGGGCCAGATGAGCGCCGTGCTCGGTCACGGCCATCCCGACATCGTGGCGACCGTCCAGAAGCAGGTGGCAACGCTCGACCACCTGTTCAGCGGGATGTTGTCGCGTCCCGTCGTCGAGCTGGCGTCGCGTCTTGCCGCCTTGGCACCGGGTCTCGAGCGTGTGCAACTGCTGACCACAGGCGCCGAATCCAACGAAGCGGCCATCCGCATGGCCAAGCTGGTGACAGGCGGACACGAAGTCGTCGCCTTCGCCCAAAGCTGGCACGGCATGACCGGGGCTGCGGCGTCGGCGACCTACAGCGCCGGCCGGAGAGGCTATGGGCCGGCCGCTGCCGGATCCTTCGTCATTCCGGCGCCGAACGCCTACCGTCCGCGTTTCACCTATGCCGACGGTTCGAATGACTGGCGAACCGAACTGGACGACGCATTCTCGCTGATCGATCGCCAGTCGACCGGCGGTCTCGCGGCTTTCATAGCCGAACCGATTCTCTCGAGCGGCGGCATTCTCGACCTGCCGCCCGGCTATCTGGCAGCGCTGAAGCAGAAGTGCGAGGAGCGCGACATGCTGCTCATCCTCGACGAGGCCCAGACGGGCGTCGGCCGCACCGGACACATGTTCGCCTTCCAGCGCGACGGCGTCACGCCCGACATCATGACCCTATCGAAGACTCTCGGTGCCGGCCTGCCGCTCGCCGCCGTCATGACCACCGAGGCGATCGAGCAGAAGGCGTTCGAAGAGGATTCCTCTTCTACACAACGCACGTTTCCGATCCGCTGCCGGCCGCCGTTGGCGTCACCGTTCTCGATGTCGTCGAGCGCGACGGTCTTGTCGAGCAGGCAGTCGCGCGCGGAGAACGGCTGCGCAATGGCCTCCTCACCCTCCAGCAACGGTTCGAATGCATCGGAGACGTGCGCGGGCGCGGCCTATTGCTCGGGATGGAGATCGTCACCGATCGGCAGACGAAAGCCCCGGGCTTCGAACTCGGTGCCCGGATCATGGACGAGGCGATGCTGAGGGGGCTCAGCATGAACATCGTCAAGCTGCCAAGCATGGGGGGCGTGTTCCGCATCGCGCCGCCGCTGACCGTTTCGGACGCCGAGATCGACCAGGGCGTGGACATCATGTCGGACGCGATCGCGGCGGCCGTCGACACGCACTGAACGCAGCGCGGCCCCAAAGCAAACGACAGTGTCCGCTCCGGGGCCGCCGGCCGCTCCAGGGCGAAAAGACGGTGGGCGGCGCCGCAAAAATGCGACGCCGCCCGCGCTCCCGTCGTCCCGTGGCTTATTTGGTGACGGTGATTTCGGTCCACATGCCTGAGGCGTAATGGCCGGGCACGTTGCAGATGAGGAGATACTTGCCGGGCTGCAAGGCCACGGTCAGCGATCCTGACTTGCCGGGGTCGAGCTCGGAAACCTCGCCCTTATCGCCGGCCTTGTCTTCGTTGACGCGATTCTCGGCCTGGATGTAGGGCAGCGGATCGCCAGCCTTGTCGAGCTGCATGACGATCATCTCGTGGATGGTGTCCTTGGAATTGTTGGTGACCTTGAACGTCACCACACCGGCCTTGGCGTGATCGGGCATCGCCTTGACGCCCATGGTCGCCTTGGACAGGTCGATCTTGACGCCGGGCGCATATTCTTCGCCCGTGACCATCTTCATGTCGGCGCCCTTGTCCCACAGCGACACGTGGACAACGGTCGACGCCATCGCCGCGCCCGAGGCCGCGGTCAGCACGATGGCAGAAAAAAGCGCCAACGAGGCGCGCTTGGCAAATACACTCATGGTCGTAAGTCTCCTTCGGTTTTGGCACCGAAGCGAACCGCGTGCGCCGACCGTCGCCCCGTCCGGAAGAGCCTTCCCCCCCGAACACCTCATAACGGTGCCCGCAATTGCGCGGTGAACGAGGCGGAAGATAGGGGGGTTCCGAACGATCCGGATTGCGTCAGATCAAAGTTGTTAAAATTAAAGGCTCAGCCGGCTTTCCGGCTGGAAGCCGTGGCTTTTGGCCGCTGGCCGCGCACCGCCACCACCAGCGTCTCAAGCAGGATCGCAGCGAGGAAGAAGCCACCGATCCAGGCCAGGCTAATGCGATCGACTTGCCATGTGTGCCAGAGGAGCACGGCGAGCGCCGCGAGTGAGAACAGCGCCCCCGCCAGCGGCACCGCGGCACGAATGGCGATGCGGGAGCGCAGACGCCAGGCGGACAGGTTGACCGCTGCGAAGATCGTCAGGAACACGGCGCTGGCGAAGGACGAGATGACGGTGAGGTCGGCGAGCAGCAGAAACACCCCCGTCAGCACGGAGAGGACCACCAGCGACACCCACGGCACGTCGCGCGTGCGCTCGCGCATCGAAAAGACGCGCGGCAGCGCGTGCTCGGCCGCCATGACCGTGGCCAGGCGCGCCGAGCCGAACAGCGTGGCGTTGATCGCCGAGGCCGTCGACATCAGCGCGGCGATGCCGATGAGCACGAAGCCGGCCTGCCCGAGCGTCGGCCGCGCGGCGACCGCCAGCACATATTCCTGGTCCTTGGCGATTTGCTCAGGCGTCAGATTGCCGAGCGCCACCATGCTCACCACCACATAGATGAACGAGGTGATGAGGATGGCGAGGATCAGTCCACGCTTGAGGTCTCTCTCCGGGTGGCGCATCTCCTGAATGGCATTAGGGATCAGCTCGAAGCCCTCATAGGCGACGAAGATCAGCCCGGCCGCCACCACCGGCGCGGCGAGGCCCAGATTGAACACCGGCAGCATGTGATCGGCCTGGACCGTCAGCAGACCGGCGACGGCAAAGACCGCCAGGATCGCCACCTTGGCGCCGACGATCGCAAGCTCGATGCGGCCCGAGGTCGTGGCGCCAAAGAGGTTGATCGCCAGGAAGGCGCCGACGACCAGAAGCCCAAGCGCCGGCGCCAGCCAGGACACGCCGCCGCCGGAGAGCATCGCGGCGCCATAGGCGCCGAAAGTGGTGGCATAGAGCGCCAGCGTGCCAACATAGCCGGCGACCAGCAGCCAGCCGGCAACTCCGGCCGCAACCGTATTGTCGAAGGCGTGCTCGACATAGGTGAAGCTGCCGCCGTCGTCGCGGAAGGCAAGGCCGAGATGGGCGTAGGAGATGCCGGTCAAGAGCGCCAGGATGCCGCCGAAGAGCATGGCGATGGCGACCGCATGGCCGGCCGTCTCGATGGCCAGTCCGAGCACCGCAAAGATGCCGCCGCCGACCATGCCGCCGATGCCGATGGCGACGATCTCGGCGAGGCTGAGCTTGCCGTCACTGCCGGCTGAACCGTTCATGGCATCCCCCCTCGCTCGCACGCGCCCCGAGGAGGCGCCAGTCTCACCCGGCGGGGGTATGCGCCGCAAGCAGCGCCTTCAGATCGACGCCCAGGTCGGCGACGCTTGCCGGCGGCGGCGAGATGCCGGCGCCGATCATGCGCCGGCCGAGGACATGGTCGGCGGCGCGATTGACCGAATCGATCGCCACCAGCCGCGTGCCGGCATAGTGGAACACGGAGAAGCTGCCCTCGTCCGGATGGCCGCGCACATGGCTCTCGGTGGCGTCGCCCGACAGGCCGACCATCTGCAGCTTGACGTCGCCCTGGTCCGACCAGAACCACGGCACGGCGCGGTAGGGTTCGCGCTTGCCGACAAGGACGGCGGAGAGCGTCTTGGCCTGATCGACGGCGTTCTGCACCGACTCGAGCCGCACGCGGCGCTTCAGCTCCCAATGATCGAAGGCGACGCAATCGCCGACCGCATAGAGACCGGGAACGCTGGTCTCCATGAAGTCGTTGACCAGGATGCCGTTGTCGATCGTGGCACCCGCCTGGTCCGCGAGCGCAACGTTAGGCGTCACACCGATGCCGATGACGGCGAGATCCGCCGCGATGCGGTCGCCCGACGCGGTCTCGACCGCGACCACCCTGCCGCCCTCCCCGACGATGCGGCCGACCGCGGTGCCGAGGCGAATGTCACTGCCCCAGCCGCGGTGGAGGGCAAGAAAGTGCGCTGAGATTTCCGGCGCCACGACGCGGCCCATCAGCCGGTCGGCGGCTTCGAGCACCGTCACCGTCTTGCCGGTGAGGCGCGCCGTGCCGGCGATCTCCAGCCCGATGAAGCCGCCGCCGACGACCACGACATCGTTGGCTGCATGGAGCGCGCTACGCAGGCGGCGCGCGTCCTCGGCATGGCGGAGCGTGAAGACGCCGTCGAGATCGATGCCCGCGACCGGCGGCAGGCGCGGCGTGGCGCCGGTGGCAAGCGCCAGCCGATCGAAGGCGATGGACGTTCCGTCCGTCAGCACCACCGCGGAACCGGTGCGGTCGATGGACGCGACCTCTGCACCGAGGCGGAGATCGATGGCGTTCT